>JAFZIP010000016.1 GCA_017554325.1 Bacteroidales bacterium | reverse complement strand
GGCGTGCGAGGCCTACGTCTGGAATGACAGCGTCTATACGGTGAGCGGGGACTACACCCAGAGCTTCCATGACATTCACGGAGCCGACAGCGTTATGACCCTGCACCTGACGGTGAACCACGGCACGCACAACGCGCTGGATACCACCGTCTGCGAAAGCTACGAGTGGCATGGCAACACCTACACAACCTCCGGCACTTACACTTACGACTACACCAACACCGATGACTGCCCCAGCACTGACACCTTGCACCTGACGGTGAACCATCCGCAGCACCAGAGCGAGACGGTCACCGCGTACGACAGCTACACGTGGCACGGACAGACATACACCCAGTCGGGCGACTACACCTTTGCGCACGAGGATGGCAACGGCTGCGTGCAGGTGGACACGCTGCACCTGACGATTCACTACTCGTCGTCTGCGGAATTCTCGGCAGTGGCGTGCGAGATTTACGTCTGGAATGACAGCGTCTATACTGTGAACGGTGACTACACCCAGAGCTTCCACGATATTTATGGAGCCGACAGCGTTATGACATTGCATCTAACAATCAACCACGGTACGCACAACGCACTGGACACCACTGTATGCGAGAGCTACGAGTGGCACGGCAACACCTACACAACCTCCGGCACCTACACCTACGACTACACCAATGCCGACGATTGCCCCAGCACTGACACCTTGCATCTGACGGTAAACCATCCGCAGCACCAGAGCGAGACGGTCACCGCGTACGACAGCTACACGTGGCACGGACAGACATACACTCAGTCGGGCGACTACACCTTCGCGCACGAGGATGGCAACGGCTGCGTGCAGGTGGACACGCTGCACCTGACCATACGGGAAACCCCTTTCTATGAATTTTCCGCTTCGGCTTGTGGCAGTTATCAATGGAATGATAGCACCTATACCAGAACAGGTGATTATGAGCAGCATTTTGTCAATGCAGCGGGAGTAGATAGTACCGTACTGCTTCATCTCGCCATCTATCATGACACGATGGTGGTGATTACGAGGGATGTGTGCGATTTGTATCAATGGCATGATACAATCTATCGACAGTCAGGGCAATACTTTTGGCACGATACAACGACTCATGGGTGCGATTCAACGGAACAATTACTGCTCACCGTTCGCAAAACTACGTTCAGTACCCTGGATTCTACCGTCTGCTCCGGCGACCTGCCTTTGGTGTGGAATGGACAAACATTCACTGACTCCGGAAGAGCCAACGTTACGATTTTCAATGTGGCAGGTTGCGACAGCGTGATATTGATGAACGTGATAGTCAAGCATAGCACATACCGGGATGTGTACGATACGATTGTGGAGAATCAATTGCCCTACGACACATTGAATATGCATTTTACAGGGGCTGGAACGAAGATGGATACAATTCCAAATGTGGCCGGCTGCGATAGTATCATCACCTTCCATCTCCATGTGTGGCCTAACGCACCTGTGACGGAATTAGACACTGTCATTTGCGAGGGCGCATTGCCGTTTGCGTGGTTTGACAGCACGTTTACGTCGGCGGGGCAGATGACGGTCGCCCTGAACACGCAGCACGGGGCCGATTCGGTGGTAATCATGCGTGTGATGGTGATACCGACAGCCTATACAGTGGTGAATGATGAGGTGAATGAGGGGGAGACCTATATCGGTAATGGTTTTGTAGTGCCTGCCGATGAGACAGTCAACGTCCCCGAGCATCACCTTTCACTGCAGAATACGCTCGTGAGTGTCAATGGTTGCGACAGTGTGGTGACGCTGGAGCTGGATATCATAGTGCCTCCGGCCCCGCCAAGCCCGCCAGATCCCCCTGGACCTCCCCAACCTGAACCACTTCAACCCGAACCTGCACAACCGGAGTTGTTGTTGTCCGTGATGCAGTTGCCCAATGCCATTACCCCCAGCAACAGCGATGGACATAATGATTTCTTCGGCCTTCCGGAAGAATATATTGACCAGATAGGAGAGTGTGAAATCATTATTTTCAACCGTTGGGGAGAGACTGTGTTTTATTCCAATGATAAGCACTTCCGCTGGTATGGCGATTATAAAGGAAAAATATGCAAGGATCAGGTCTTTGGTTATAAGATGAAGTTGTTCAACTTAGATGGTATTTTGTATCGGAAGAAGGGCTCCATCCTTGTTTTATAATGATTGTTTTTTTATATCTTTGCAAATGCAATTTCTGAATTGATAATAATTAAGTCAATATAAAAATGAAAGGAATAGTTTTAGCTGGCGGCGCTGGTACACGTTTGCACCCCATCACACTTGCCATGAGCAAGCAGCTGATGCCCATCTACGATAAACCGATGATCTATTATCCCATTTCCACCCTGATGCAGGCTGACATTCGGGAAATACTCATTATCTCCACTCCGCAGGATCTCCCCAATTTTGAGCACCTGTTGGGCGACGGCTCGCGCATCGGCTGCCGTTTCGAGTATAAAGTGCAAGAAGTGCCCAATGGTCTCGCGCAGGCTTTCGTGCTCGGCGAGGAGTTTATTGGCAACGACAAGGCCGCACTCGTGTTGGGTGACAACATCTTCTATGGCGGCGGCATTGAGCACCATCTCATGGAGAACAAGGATCCTGAGGGTGGTGTGATTTTCGCCTATCATGTCTCAGATCCCGAACGCTACGGCGTTGTGGAGTTCGATGAGAATATGAACGCAGTTTCCATTGAGGAAAAACCCAAGCATCCCAAATCCAATTATGCGGTTCCGGGACTCTATTTCTACGACAACAGCGTGGTTGAGGTGGCCAAAAATATCAAGCCCAGCGCACGTGGCGAGTACGAGATTACGGATGTTAACAAATACTATCTGCAAGCGGGAAAATTAAAAGTCTGTGAACTGGATCGCGGCACAGCCTGGCTCGACACGGGCACGTTCAACTCTTTGATTGAAGCCACGCAGTTTGTGCAGGTCATCGAGGCGCGTCAGGGCCTGAAGGTGGGTTGTATAGAGGAAATTGCATATAGACATGGCTTTATTGACGCAGCCAAATTAGAGGAAATCGCCCAACCTCTCCTCAAGAGCGGCTATGGAAGCTATCTTATGGGATTGCTGAAGTAAGCGTTCTTCACCTTTATCCATATTGTTGAATGTTTTAAAGATACCAGCGGTGAAACAGATTAGAGAATTGTTGGGTTACATCCTCGGCTTTGTGCTTTTCGTAGTGCTGATCCCTGTGATTATGTGGCTTTGTTCCAGCCGACCTTCACTTGTGGGTGCAAATGCCGCGCAGATTATCATGGCAACTGTACTGATTGTTATGGGCTTGGCCTTAAGCATCTGGGCCATTGTCTATATGCGCCGCGTGGGCGATGGCAATCCGATGGATGCCTTCGGGTACGAGGTGGCCCCGCGTACCAAGCGCCTGATGACTGACGGCCCCTACCGCCTCAGCCGCAATCCGATGCTCACAGGCATATTCCTTTACCTGATCGGTTGCTGTGTCTGGTTATGGACCTGGCAGTCGGTGGTGGTTTTTATCGCATTTGTCATCATTATGCTCGTGCAGGTGCTCAGCGAGGAGAAACGCCTTTTGCGCGATTTTGGTGATGATTACGAGACATATTGTAAGAAAGTTGGGCGCTTTTTGCCGTTCAAATTTTAATTATCCTTTGATATGAAACGGTTTCTTGCAGGTCTTTTTGCATCCATAATGCTGTGTGCTGCCCTGTCCACACAAGCACAGATGGACAGCATTCCTTTCCTCTTGAGAGGACATTTGATTCTTCACGCCACTATCAATGATACGGTTGACTGCGACATCATCTATGATACCGGAGCCGCCGATCTGTTTGGCGTGGACAGTGTTTGGCTATCACACTCCCAATGGAAACCTCAACACCTTGGTTACGCCAATGCGGGTGGTGGGGCAGGTCGTACGCTGATTAGAATTGTCATGGACCAGACGAAAGTACATGTCGGCAGTGTAGAGGAACAGTATATTATTGTACCCATTTTTCAACTGCGAGATGTAGTGAGCTGCCATATCGATGGCATTATGGGCATTAAAAACATTGACAAATACCCATTTGAAATCAATTTTGAACATAACTATCTCAAACAATACAAGACAGGGGTGCCCAACACGAACGGTTATGTGAAGTTGCCTATCAAATACGAAAACAACAGAATCTACATTCAGGCTGAAACCTGTATTGGAGGCAAGACTATCAAGGGCTGGTATTTGATGGATACCGGTAGTGGCGGCACGGTGGATTTTACGGCACAAACGACAGAGCAATATCAGCTCGATGCTATTCCGGGCAAGCGATACTTCACGGATGTCTTGCAGATGGGCCTCGGCGACAAAAAACAGGAGGCTGTTGTCGATATGCTGTCCGATTGGATTGTTATTGGAAATGATACCATCAAAAGGAATCCCATTTCATACATTCCCGAAGGGACGGGAGCGTTCGGCACTGCGTCGTATATGGGAGTGATAGGCAACATCATTTGGTCGAATTACAATATCATCATCGATGCCAGGAACCAAACCCTCTACCTTCGCCGTTTCAAACCTCAAAATGCTTTGAGTCCAACTTATGGATATTCTTTCCGTAACCGTACAGACATTGGTCGGGGCTGGATTGTGTCATCACTTGAGCGCGAGAGCGATGCGGTCAATGCAGGCATGGCTTTGGGCGACACCATCATCACCGTCAACGGGCGGAATGTCAAGGATTACACTTGGGAAGAAGAGTACCATATAGATGAACAGCCCAGCCAGGTCTTGGAAATCATCGATGCCGATGGCCAGGAGAAGCGGATTACGCTGGAATCGAAGATGAGGTGGTAAGAAGTTCGGCTAAGAACTTCGGATAGGGTGGGGCGCATTGAGCAGGAGAAGTCTTATCCGCCAAGGTGATGCTTTTCTCATTTAGATTACTGTAATCTTTTTGTAATGAATTCGTTTCGGTGTCACGTTGCCGAGGCGCATCTTCTTGTTTTCCTCATATTCGGTGTAGCTGCCTTCGTAGAAATAGACTTGTGAGTCACCTTCGAAGGCGAGGATGTGCGTACAGATACGGTCGAGGAACCAGCGGTCGTGGCTGATGATGACGGCGCACCCTGCGAAGTTTTCCAAACCTTCTTCCAGCGCGCGTAACGTGTTGACATCAATGTCATTGGTCGGCTCGTCCAATAGCAGCACATTGGCCTCTGATTTCAGTGTCAATGCCAGATGCAAACGGTTGCGCTCACCGCCGGAGAGTACGCCTGCCTTCTTGTTCTGCTCCGTGCCGCTGAAGTTGAAACGCGACAGGTAGGCGCGCGAGTTGATGAGCCGGCCGCCCATCATGATCTGCTCGTTGCCTTCGCTGACCACTTCCCAGACGCTCTTCTCTGGATCGATGACCGTGTGCTGCTGGTCGATGTAACCCACCTTGACGGTCTCGCCCACCTTGAAGTCGCCGCTGTCGGGCGTGTCCAGTCCCATGATGAGGCGGAATAGGGTAGTCTTGCCGGCGCCGTTAGGTCCAATGACACCCACGATGCCGTTGGGCGGCAGATTGAAGTTGAGGTCGTCAAACAAGAGTTTGTCGCCGAAGGCCTTGCGCACATTGCGTGCCTCGATGACATTGTTGCCCAAGCGCGGACCGTTGGGAATGAAAATCTGCAAGGTTTCTTCCTTCTCCTTCACATCCTCATTGAGCAACTTGTCGTATGCGTTCAAACGGGCCTTCGACTTGGCGTGTCGCGCCTTCGGGGCCATGCGCACCCATTCCAGTTCGCGCTCCAGCGTCTTCATGCGCTTGCTCTCCTGCTTCTGCTCCATGGCCAAGCGGTTCGATTTCTGCTCCAACCAAGAGGAGTAGTTGCCCTGCCAGGGAATGCCTTCGCCGCGGTCAAGTTCCAAAATCCAGCCGGCCACATGATCGAGGAAATAACGGTCGTGTGTGACGGCAATGACGGTGCCCTTGTATTGCTGCAAGTGTGCCTCCAGCCATTCCACAGACTCGGCATCCAGGTGGTTGGTGGGCTCGTCGAGCAGCAGAATGTCAGGCTCGGTGAGCAGCAGGCGGCACAGGGCCACGCGGCGGCGCTCGCCTCCGGAGAGGTTCTTCACCGGCGTGTCGCCCTCCGGACAGCGCAAAGCATCCATAGCACGCTCCAACTTGCTGTCCAACTCCCAGGCATCGTATTGGTCGATCAACTCGGTCAGCTCGCCCTGGCGCTCAATGAGTTTGTTCATCTCGTCGTCGCTCATCGGCTCGGCAAACTTCATGTTCACCTCCTCGTACTCTTTTAACACATCCACAATCTTCTGCACGCCCTGCATGACAACCTCCTTGACAGTGAGATTGTCGTCCAATTGCGGCTCCTGTGGCAGATACCCGATGGAGTATCCAGGTGCGAAAACTACCTCGCCCTGATACGACTTGTCAATGCCGGCGATGATCTTCAACAACGTGGACTTGCCCGCGCCGTTGAGGCCTAACACGCCGATCTTGGCTCCGTAGAAAAAGGAGAGGTAAATGTTCTTGAGGATTTGTCTTTGGGGTGGAATCGTCTTACTGACGTTCACCATGGAAAAGATGATTTTCTTGTCGTCGGCCATGATAAAGGGGGTTATGGGGTAAATGGGGTGAAAGAGGTGAAAGAGGTGAAAGAGGTGAAAGAGGAATCAGTGAGTAGGGTGCAGGGATCAGTGAAGTTAGATAATAGTTTTCCTTGAACAGCCCCGTTAGGGGCAAGAGCTTGGTAGAAATATTATGAGTCAATAATTCTCAATTATTCGGTAAGGCATGCGTCTAGAGCTGCGGTTATTGCTTCGCGGTCCATGTTCTGTCCGATGAACACGATTTTCTGCATGCGGTCGCCGTAGCGCTCGTCCCAGTCGCGGCGCAATCCGGGCTCTTTTTCCATCATGTCAGCGAGCTCATCCGGTGTCATGGTGGCGAACCAAAGCCCCACATCTTTCAGCTGCAGCTGCCGTCCAGCCTGCTCAAACAGGTAACATACGTCGTATTCTGTCTTGAAATAGCAGATGCCTTTGGCACGGATCACGCTCTTGGGCAGCGTGGAGACAAACTCGTCGAATTTGCTCAATACAAGAGGCTGCCTGCGGTAATACACAAACGTGCTGATACCGTACTCCTCCGCTTCGCCCTCGTCATGATGATGGTGGTGATGATGGTGCTCTTCGTGTTCTTCGTGTTCCTCCTGTACCTCATGTTCCTCCTCATGAATTCCCTCCACTCCTCGAATCCATGCAGCCGAGGTGGCCACTTTCTCGTAGTCGAACAGGTTAGTGTTCAGAATCTTGTCCAGCTCCACATCGCCATAGTCGCAGTCAATGATTTGCGCTTTGGGCTGGATGGCGCGGATGATGCCACGCACGCGCCCCAGCTCGTCGGGTGTCACTTCAGAAGCTTTGTTGAGGAGTATGATGTTGCAGAATTCAATCTGCTGAATAACGAGATTTTCAATGTCATCTTCTTCAATGTGCTTCCGCAATAGACGGTCGCCGCAGCCGAATTCGCTTTGCATTCTCATGGCATCCACCACGGTGACGATGCAGTCGAGTTTGGGGATGCCATTGCGGATGAACTGCTCACCCATGCGTGGCATGGAGAAGATGGTTTGGGCGATGGGCTCCGGCTCGCAGATGCCGCTGGCTTCAATGACGATGTAGTCGAAACGCTGCTGGTCGATGATGTCGCGCAGCTGCTCCACCAGGTTCATCTTCAGCGTGCAGCAAATGCAGCCGTTCTGAAGGGCCACCAGACTGTCGTCCTGCTGGTTGACGACACCACCTTTCTGGATGAGGTCCGCATCGATATTGATTTCTCCTAAGTCGTTGACGATGACGGCAAACTTGATGCCGCGCTCGTTGGAAAGTATTCGGTTGACCAAAGTGGTCTTGCCGCTCCCGAGGTAGCCGGTGAGCAGCAATACAGGTGTTTCTTGTCTCATTTTACAAAGTTAAGGTAAATGTTCACGGAGGCGAATTCATCCGTAATGTTGTTACAGCTCAGGGAGAATATGAACAGGTCTTGGCCGAAGTGGGATGTTTTGCCCTTGTCGGACAGTTTAGACCGAAGGCTTTTCTTCTCCATCGGATTGTAATAGGTAAACTCCATGATGTTGGAGGATGCAATGTTGCCCTTGGCGAATTTGTAGTAGCGGTTGTTGGAGATGCTCCCGTTGGAGGCTATGTCCTGACTGTACATCAGGATGTCCTCGGTGGTCGGGGCAAACAGGTAATGGTCGCCCTTGACGGCGAACACTTTGTAGTGGACAGTGTCGAATATGGAGCCTTTGGGTAGTACAGTGCTGTCGGTAACAGGGAATATGCCGTTTGGGTAGGCTGCCATCAGGTCTTCCATCTGATGCTCATTCATGAAAGGAGAATAGGCGTGGCCAACCGAGTCTCGTCTGACTGACATGAACGGGACGTCTTGGTTCGTGTCCTGCGGCATGGTGAAATAGCAGAGGTCGTATTCTGGCAACTCAAGTTTGTAATACTGGTTGGCATGATAGGGTAGGAACTCTTCAGGGATGGTATTGTTTGCGTTGACACCAGTGAATCGTTCCAGGATCTTTGCGCTGGACGAGATATACCCGGAAAGCAGAACCTCATTGCTGGAGAACCGTATCTGAAATGCGGCCCACGTCGCCATGGACTTGAAAGCTTGGATATTGTCGCTTGTCTTCTGTGTGAAGTAGTTGCACAAGCCGTCTGTGTAGGCAGCGTTGATAAACAGCCAATTATGCTTCTTGTTTTTCTCCGCGAGGTCATAAAGCTTTTTGAAATCACCTATCGAAAACAGGTTCTTGGGATGTCTGTGCTGGATGATGGATTTCTTCAGCAGATCCATGTTGGTGGAGATGGAGAGAATATGGTTGACGAACACAAAATGGAGCTTTTTGAAATCCGTGCCGTAAGTGTATATTTTCTGTTGTTCAAAAGATTCGCAGTTGGCTGGGTCAATGCTGAGTGCCTTGAGCAGGCGCTTGAACGAGGCTTTGTCGATGTGCGTGTTGAAAAGGAGCGCTGTGCTGTTGTCTATCGGATGCCCCGAGATGGTGATGTCGTACTGGTTGGCTGGCAGTGCGTTGTGCACAGATTCAAATGCCGGGAGTGCGTCCATCGCAAACAGCTCGTTGAAATAGGGGAGCAGGGGCGAAATGTCTTGGACGAAGGTTGCATTGTCGTTCACTTCGAACATGAAAACCGCATCTGTAGGCACCGCCTCGATCAGCTCCGATTTGGTCTGCCTGAAGAAATTGTAGTAAAAGAAAATGCCCACCCCGATTAACAGCACGGCAATAATGCTCAATACCGTAATCAGTCCGCGGCGCCTCTCATTGTTATAAACTTCTTTCATAAAATGTTATTAACGAAAATACTAAAATGAACTCCCCAACTCCTAACTTTATATTACTACCCCGGCCTTCGGCCACCCCTTCTAAAATAGATGGGGATTTAATTAATTCCCCATTTCTCAATTATAATCACCTAATCTCTAATCACCTAATCTTTCTTCTCCTCCTCCAAATCAATAAGCTTATGTCCGACGAGAATATTGTACCATGCCAGCACTTTCTTGATGTTGGAGACATAGACGCGCTCGCGGTCATAGTTGGGGAGCACTTCGGCGAAGTAGGCTTTCAGGGCATTGTTGTCTTTGGGGACTTCAAGGGCGGCGCCGTTTTCTTTCTTGAAAATGGATTGGAATACGGATTGGAGTGTCACCTCGTCCTCTTCGGTGAATATGGCGATGTTGTCCAATGTGGCTACTCCGTCCTGGGAAAATGCAGGGAAACGATGTCCGTCTTCGAGAGATTCAACAATAAAGCAGTTTGGCGCTCTGGAGATGAGTTTAAAGAGTCCGCCTTTTCCTGTAATTGATAAAATGTTGCTTAAATCCATGTTAGTTTTGATAATAAGTGATTTGACGTTTTCTAATAGATATGATCTGGTTGTCGCGCACCAGCACTTCAATCTGCCAGTTGCAATAACGGTCGTGGTCAAAGAAATAGTGCGTTTCTTTCAGATGATGGATTTTGTCTTCATAGATTGTTTTCAGTTGCTTGCCCTCCTGGCTGTATTGGTTGTAGGTGTATTCAATCATCTTGTCGCCGGCCTTATAGACGCAGCGGTTCACCTCGTCGCCGTAATTGTCGTATTCGAGCTTTACAGTCTTGAACACCCGTCCGTTAGGCTCGTACTCCACGATTTTGACCACTTGCCCGTCCTTGTTGTACTTGTTCTCCGTGTGCATGGTGTAGTCGCCCATCGACTGCGTGACGCTGGTGATGTTGCCGATGCCATCGGTGTTGTACGCGAATGCGATGGCAATGCTGTCGCCGTTGAAGACTTGCTCCCCACAAAGGAAATGATTGCGGTCGTAAAGGTACTTGCCTCGGGTAATCATGATGCCGGTGGAGTCGTACTCCTCCCAGCGTGTGGTCAAGGCCAGATCGTTGTAGTGGTAATCTCTCTTCAGCAGCGTGTCTTTCTGCTGGTTGAACTTGACAAACTGTAAGAGATACCCGTCCGATGTGTATTGCTGGGTGGTGATGATATCCGGTTTCCGCCCTTTCAGCAGTTTGCTGATGTTTGCAGTGTCCTCCACCATGATGGAGTCAGCTGCGAGATAATAGGTGCTCGTCTTGATGATTTTCACGCCACCGTATATGTGGTTGCGTTGCAGGTGGTTTTTCCGCACATCGGGGGTGATGATGATGGGGTCGGGTTTCTTTTTGCACCCGACACAAATCGCCACCAACAGGGAAATCAATATGAACAATCTGACGTGTCGCACGATATTATGGTGTGTTTTTGTAAAACAACGTAGAGACGCGCCATGGCACGTCTCTACCGGATATAATGATGTTAAAACGCGTTGTCAATCAATGCGTCATCCGCCATGTTCGGCAGGGTGACGGTGAGGTTCGGGTTGGTCTCCATGGCGCGCTTGATGGCGAACAGGGCACCGTCGTTGCGTGCCCACGCGCGGCGCGAGATGCCATTGTTCACGTCCCAGAACAACATGCTGCGCAGTCTGCGGTCGCTCTCCTCGGTGCCGTCCAGCACCATGCCGAAGCCGCCGTTAATAACCTCACCCCAGCCGACGCCGCCGCCGTTGTGGATGCTCACCCACGTGGCACCGCGGAAGCCGTCGCCGATAACGTTGTGCACGGCCATGTCAGCGCAGAAACTGGAGCCGTCATAGATGTTGGAGGTCTCACGGAACGGGGAGTCCGTGCCAGAGACGTCGTGATGGTCGCGGCCGATGACCACCGGAGCGGTCAGCCTGCCGTCCTTGACAGCATCGTTGAACGCAGCGGCAATCTTGGTTCTGCCTTCGGCGTCCGCATACAGGATGCGGGCCTGGGAACCCACCACTAAGTGGTTCTCCTTGGCACCCATGATCCAGGTGATGTTGTCTTTCATCTGCTGGGAAATCTCCTGCGGTGCGGTTTCGCTGATCTTGTGGAGCACGTCCATGGCCAGGTGGTCGGTAACCTCCAAGTCCTCAGGCTTGCCCGAGGTGCACACCCAGCGGAACGGGCCGAATCCGTAGTCGAAGCACATCGGTCCCATGATGTCCTGCACGTAGGAAGGATAGCGGAACGTGCCGTCCTCCTTCATGATGTCGGCTCCGGCGCGCGAGGATTGCAACAGGAAAGCATTGCCGTAGTCGAAGAAGTACATGCCCTTGGCGGTCAGCTTGTTGATGGCAGCCACCTGGCGGCGCAAACTCTCTTCCACAGCAGCTTTGAATTTCTCGGGCTCGTCGGCCATCATCACCTTGGCGTCCTCGAAAGAGATGCCCACAGGATAGTAGCCGCCTGCCCACGGGTTGTGCAGGGAGGTCTGGTCGCTGCCCAGATCGACTTGGATGTTATGTTCGGCGCAATATTCCCACAGATCCACCACGTTGCCTTGGTAGGCGAAGGAGCGGGCGAGCTTCTGTGCGCGGGCCTCGTTCACCTTCACGAACAGTTCGTCGAGGTTGTCGTGAACCTCATCCACCCAGCCTTGGTCAAAGCGTTTCTGCGTGGCGGCAGGGTTGATTTCAGCGGTGATGGAAACCACACCGGCGATGTTGCCGGCTTTCGGCTGAGCACCTGACATGCCACCCAAACCTGCTGTGACAAAGAGTTTTCCGCCAATCTCACCGCCAATCTTGCGGCTGGCATTCAGCACGGTAATGGTAGTGCCGTGCACGATGCCTTGCGGTCCGATGTACATGTATGACCCGGCGGTCATCTGGCCGTATTGGCTCACACCGAGGGCGTTCATGCGCTCCCAGTCGTCAGGTTTGGAGTAGTTGGGGATCACCATGCCGTTGGTGACCACCACGCGCGGGGCGTCCTTGTGTGACGGGAACAGTCCCAGCGGATGGCCGGAGTACATCACGAGGGTCTGTTCGTCGGTCATCTCCGACAGGTATTTCATCACGAGGCGGTACTGAGCCCAGTTCTGGAACACGGCGCCGTTGCCGCCGTAGGTGATCAGCTCGTGGGGGTGTTGTGCCACCGCCGGGTCCAGGTTGTTCTGGATCATCAGCATGATGGCGGCTGCCTGCTTGCACTTGGCAGGGTAGGCGTCAATGGGACGGGCGTACATCTCGTAGTCCGGACGATAGCGATACATGTAGATGCGGCCGTAGTCGTGCAGTTCCTTCACAAATTCCGGCGCAAGTTGCGCATGCAATGACGGGTCAAAGTAGCGGAGCGCGTTGCGCAGGGCCAACTGTTTCTCTTTCTTGGTCAGGATATCTTTACGCTTCGGAGCGTGGTTTACCGTAGTGTCGTATGGCTTTGCCGGCGGAATGACGGCGGGAATACCTCGTCTGAGGTCGTCTTGAAATTCTTGAAGTGTCATAATAGTCACATTTTATTAAATTGGCTGCAAAGATACGAAAAAATGTCTATACGTACACCTCGTTTTTTCACTTGTTTCAAGAAGGTGAAATTTAATTATGGAAGTGGATTTTTTTTGTATTTTTGCGCACTTTTCAATATTAGTATCATTATGAGAAAAAATTGGATTATCGCATTGCTTGCCGCCGTTTTGCTGTTTGTGTCGTCCTGTAAGAATAAAAACGATGAATTCTCCAGCCCCGAAAAGGTGATGGAGAAATTCTCCGTCGCGTTTGTCACAGCGGATTTCGATAACATGTACAAGTATTCGGTCGTACATGATGTGCCTCTTATCCGCAACTTGCAGAAATACATGCGCAACAACCCCGAACAATTGAAAAAGATGAATGCGTACGAGGTGACGGTGGAGAATACCCAATGCGAATACATTAACGACAGCCTGGCCGTGTGCAAATGCAATCTCACATGCGACAAAAAGAAGCAGACCTTGGAATTCAGAGTGAAGAAGCATGAGGAAAAGTGGCTGGTGGATATTTCAATAGATTGATTGTAATTTTCTTGTTATCAATAAATAAAGATCGATGAATTTTGTAGAAGAACTCAAATGGCGCGGCATGTTGCACGACATCATGCCCGGAACGGAAGAAATGTTGAACAAAGGCGTGTGCAGTGCCTACTTGGGCATAGACCCCACCGCCGACTCTCTCCATATAGGACACTTGGTAGGCATCATGATGCTGTCGCACTTCCAACGCTGCGGCCATCGCCCCATAGCACTGCTTGGCGGTGCCACCGGCATGATCGGAGACCCCTCCGGCAAGTCGCAGGAACGCAACCTGCTGGATGAGGAGACCCTGAAACATAATCAGGAGTGCATCAAGAAACAACTCAGCAAATTCCTTCAGTTTGACACGGACGAACCCAATGGCGCTTTGCTCGTCAATAACTACGAGTGGATGAGCAAGTTCAGTTTTCTGGAGTTTATCCGTGACATTGGCAAGCACATCACCGTCAACTATATGATGGCCAAGGATTCCGTCAAGAAACGTTTCAACGGCGAGGGCGACGGCATGTCGTTCACAGAGTTCTCCTACCAGCTGGTGCAAGGCTACGATTTTCTGCATTTGTACGAGATGCAGAACTGCCGCTTGCAGCTGGGTGGCTCCGACCAATGGGGTAACATCACCACGGGCACGGAACTCATCCGCCGCAAGCTCAACGGCGAGGCCTACGCACTGACCTGTCCGCTCATCACGAAAGCGGATGGCGGCAAGTTCGGCAAGACGGAGAAGGGCAACATCTGGCTCGATCCCGAGAGAACCTCCCCGTACGCCTTCTACCAGTTTTGGCTCAATTGTTCCGACGAGGACAGCAAACGCTATATCCGCATCTTCACCCATTTCACGAAAGAGGAAATAGAAGCTATGGAGGCAGAGCATGATGCAGCCCCGCACTTGCGCGTACTGCAAAAAGCTCTGGCTAAAGAACTTACTATCCGTGTGCACTCCCAAGAGGATTACGATGCTGCCGTCAACGCTTCCGAAATTCTGTTTGGCAAGGGTACAGCCGAAAGCCTTGCCTCCCTGTCGGAAAAGATGTTCCTTGCCGTGTTCGACGGCGTGCCGCAATTCGAAGTACCCGCCTCCGTCATTGAGAACGGCTGCGGCGTGGTCGATTTCCTCGCTGAGCACACCCAGGTGTTCGCCTCCAAGGGCGAGGCCCGGAGAATGCTCAAAGACAACGGTGTTGCTATCAACAAGAACAAAGTGAAGGAAGACTTTAATGTATCCAAGGAAAATCTTCTGAATCAAAGGTATATCCTCGTCCAAAAAGGCAAGAAAAACTATTACATCGTAAAAATCAACTAACTCTAATCACTCATCTCTAAACTCTAAACTCTAAACTCTAAACTCTAAACCCTCATCTCTAATCTTCTAATCTCTTAATCTTCTAATCTATCATCTCCCATGGGCTGGTTCTCCATCATATTCATCATCTTGATAGGCATTCTGCTGATGATTCTCGACTTCTTGGTCATACCCGGTGGGGTAGTGGCCATCATTGGCGTGTTGTGCATGGTGGCTGGCGTAGTGGCCTCGTTCGTGCAGTATGGCCCTTTGGCGGGTTTCCTTACCCTGCTTTGCACGGCAGTCTTTACTATCGGCTGTTTCGTGCTGATGATGCGCTCCAAGACTTGGAAGCGATTGCAGCTTAACACCCGTATTGACAGCAAGATGAATGAGGTGAATGCAGACAAGATCAAGGTCGGCATGACCGGCAAAGCCATCTCCCGCTTGGCACCGATGGGCACTGGAGAGTTTGATGGCGAGATGGTGGAAGTATCCTCCCCGCAGGATTTCATCGAGGTGGATACGGAGATCGTAATCACCCGTATTGAAGGCGGAAAAGTATATGTTAAACCCAAATAATCGACAGTTATGACACAATCAATTTTAATTATTATCGGCGTACTTGCGTTGGTCATCCTCTTCTTCTGGATGGTGCCGTTGCGCTTGTGGTTCATCGCCATCTTGAACGGGGTGCACGTATCTTTGGTCCAGCTCATCCTCATGCGTTGGCGTCGTGTTCCGCCAGATGTGATCGTGAACGCCATGATCACGGCCACGAAAGCCGGTATTCCGCTCAATCGCGACCAGTTGGAAGCCCACTTCCTGGCTGGCGGCCATATCAAACCTGTGGTCAGCTCCCTGATTTCAGCCGACAAGGCCAACATCCCGTTGGATTTCAAGGCTGCCACCGCCATTGACCTGGCTGGTCGTAATGTGTTAGAGGCTATTCAAACCTCTGTGAACCCGAAGGTTATCAATACTCCGCCTGTGGCTGCTGTGGCCAAGGATGGTATCCAGTTGATTGCCAAGGCGCGTGTGACCGTGCGTACCAACATCCGCCAGTTGGTGGGTGGCGCTGGCGAGGAAACCATCATCGCCCGTGTGGGCGAGGGTATTGTCTCCGCCATCGGTTCCGCCGAGACCCACAAAATGGTGCTCGAGAACCCCGATTCCATCTCCAAGCTCGTGCTTTCCAAGGGCCTTGACTCCGGTACCGCTTTCGAGATTCTCTCCATTGACATTGCCGATGTGGATGTGGGTAAGAACATCGGTGCCATGTTGCAGATGGACCAGGCCAATGCCGACAAGAACATCGCCCAAGCCAAGGCTGAGGAGCGTCGTGCCATGGCTGTGGCTCAGGAGCAGGAGATGAAAGCCAAGGCTCAGGAAGCCCGCGCCAAGGTTATCCTCGCCGAGGCTGAAGTGCCGTTGGCTCTCGCCGAAGCCTTCCGTAGCGGTAACCTCGGTGTGATGGATTATTACAAACTCGAAAACATCAAGGCCGACACCCAGATGCGTGAAGGTATCAGCAAAGTTGGCCAGGGTGGTCAAATAAAACCGCAAAATAAATAATTGAATATGAAAAGATTATCTTTATTAACCTTGATTGTTACGTTAAGTATGTTCAGTATGGCTCAAGATATCCAATTGCCCAAACCGAATACCAAGGGAGGAATGCCTTTGTACGAGGCTCTGTCTAATCGCCAGACCAACCGTGAATTTTCCGACAAGGAACTAACTGAACAGCAGTTGTCGGACCTTCTGTGGTGCGCCAATGGTGAAAACCGCAAGGATGGCAAGCGCACGGCTCCGTCGGCTCGCAATGCCCAGGAGATAGACATCTATGTCTTCAACCAGAAAGGTGTCTTCTTGTACATCCCGGAAAAGAACTTGCTTCAAATGGTCATTCCAGAGGATATGCGCGAAGGCATGTCAGGCCACGGTGGCAAGATGATCATGTCTGCACCTGTTACGTTGCTTTACTTTGCCAATTATGATAAGATGAAAGGCTTTGATGAAGCTGGCCGTGAGTTCTATGGTGCCACAGATGCCGGTTTCGTGAGCCAGAATGTCTATCTTTATTGCGCTGCCAACAAACTTAATACGGTGGTTATGGGAGCCATTGACCGCAACAAAATCATGGAATTCATGAAAGTGAATGGCAAACCCGTTCTCGCGCAACCGATAGGATATCCTGTTCAATAATGCTATGAAGAGAATAGTTTGTCTGTTTCTGACTATTGTTTTGGGCATAACCTTCGCCAGTTATGCCCAAAATCATTCCTATAAGTACAAATATAGGATGGTTCGGCTGGACTCCACCTACGATGCCAAGTTGGATCCTGGTCTCGTCAAGTATCTCGAACGTCACAAATCGCGTCTTGACAAAAAGATGAACGAGGTGATCGGCCATTGTGATGTCACGATGAATGTGGCATCCCCGAAAAGCCCGCTGTCTGACTTGCTGACAGGACTGTTGTTGAAAGACGGCCCTTCGGCCATCAAGCAGGAGGCCTGCGATCTTTCCATCCTGAATTTCGGCGGCATTCGTACAAATCTCCAAGCCGGTGATGTGACGGTGGGCGACATATTCAAGGTTTCCCCATTCGACAACTATCTGGTGGTAATCACTGTCAAGGGCAGTGAACTGAGGAAGGCGGTGAACCGTTTCCGTTTGGACGCGCTGGCGGCGGCCTCGGCAGGCATGGAGGTGTCTTACAAGAACAATGTTCCTGACAGAATCATGATTCAAGGCAAGGAATTGCAGGATGATGCCCTGTATCGCCTGATCACGCTCAACTTCATCGCGGAGGGCGGCGATAATATTCTGGATGGTATCAAGTACGAAAACACGGAATATTCCATGCTCATTTTCAGGGATTTCCTGATTGATGAAGTGAAGAAAATCTCCAAATCCGGCATGTCCGTCTCCGACGCCATCCCTAAATAGAAATTCAAAGTTCAAAGTTCAAAGTTCAAATCCCCCCTAATCTTCTAATCTCTTAATCTTCTCATCTCAAATCTCAAATCTCAAATCTCTAATCTCTAATCTCTAATCTTTCACCCCCATGATTACCTTTTGTATCGCATTAGTACTCTTAGTATTAGGTTACCTGATTTACGGCAAGCTCTCTGAGCGTGTCTTCGGCGCGGATCCCAAGCGCGAGACCCCCGCGCAGTATATGGCCGATGGCGTGGACTATGTTCCGATGAAGCCATGGCGCATTTATCTCATCCAGTTTCTGAACATTGCGGGTGTGGGACCCATCTGCGGTGCCATCATGGGCGCCCAGTTCGGCTC
This sequence comes from Bacteroidales bacterium, assembly GCA_017554325.1. GTDB lineage: Bacteria > Bacteroidota > Bacteroidia > Bacteroidales > WCHB1-69 > F23-D06. The sequence goes on along the minus strand of JAFZIP010000016.1, from coordinate 53,719 downwards.
CGCATCCTTCCTGTGGATCGTGTTCGGCAGCATCTTTGCCGGCGCAGTGCACGACTACATGGCGGGCATGATTTCCCTTCGTGAAAAAGGGTGCAGCCTTCCTGAAATCCATGGTAATTACCTGGGTAACGGCGTCAAGCAGTTTATGCGCGGCTTCATGGTCCTGCTGATGATTCTGGTGGGCGTGGTGTTCGTCAACACGCCGGCCACCTTGCTGAATGCCCATTTTACCCAGAACTGGAATGTCTATATCTGGGTGGTGATTATTCTCTGTTATTACCTTATTGCCACATTGTTGCCCATCGACAAGTTGATCGGAAGAATCTATCCTGTGTTCGGATTTCTGTTGTTGGGCATGGCAGTGGCTATCGTTGTGGCGTTCGTTGTCAAGCAGCCCGCGATACCCGAATTGTGGGATGGGTTGGAGAACCGTCACCCTGACGCAGCGCACAACCCTATATTCCCGATGATGTTCATCTCCATTGCCTGCGGCGCCATATCCGGCTTCCATGCCACGCAATCTCCGCTCATGGCGCGCTGTATGACCAACGAAAAACAGGGTCGGCCGATTTTCTACGGCGCCATGATCACCGAAGGCGTGGTCGCGCTGATTTGGGCTGCTGCCGCGGCCTATTTCTTCGGCCCCAACAGTCCGGTGGACACTACGGGCAAGGGAGGTCCGGCCATGGTGGGCGTTATCGCCGACACATGGTTCACGCCCGTTATCGCGGTGATTACTATCTTGGGTGTGATCAGCGCTGCCGTCACCTCCGGCGATACCGCTTTGCGCTCCGCCCGTCTTATCGTAGCCGACTTCATGAACTATAACCAGAAGCCTATCAAGAACCGTCTGATTGTGGCCATCCCCATCTTCCTGGTGACGGCTGCCATCTTGGTCTATAGCCTGGCCGATGCCAAGGGTTTCGATGTGATTTGGCGCTATTTCGCGTGGGCCAACCAGTTTCTGGCCACATTCACGCTCTGGGCCATTACGGTCTATTTGCGCCGCAACAAGCAGGGATTTTGGTATCTCATGACCCTGTTGCCGGCGTTGTTCATGACCATGGTGACAGGTTGTTTCCTGTTTGTGGCCGAGAAAGAGGGCCTTGGCTCTGTGCTCCCGCGTCCCGTGGGCTACGGCATCGGCGCGGCCATCACCGTTTTGGTGTTGGTGATCTTCTTGTGGAAGAGTAAAAAAGCGCAGAATCAGGAGTCATCTCCGAAAGCTGCATGAAAAAAAGTGATTATTTCACCCGTATTATGCTGAATGCACCGAATAGGCCGAAGCCGTTTTCAATGTTGGTGTACGTGTGAAGGGGCTCCAAAAGCAGGAAATTGAGCCCGCCATCATCGTTCAGTGTGCTCTCATACAGGTAACTGTCCCTGTCCAGGAAGAAAAGATAATATTGGGTCTGCATTTCATCATTTCCATACTCCCAGTCCTCATCTTCATAGATGTCCTCCTCAAGTAGGAAGCGCATTACTGTGCCGTCGTGGCCTTTGTCGGAGATATACTGGACTTGGGAAGAACCATCGTGTAGCCATAGGCTGGAAAATCGCCAGTTCCCATATACCAGTTCGTAGTCATCATCATCGAAAATAATGTCAATCGGTTCCGGGTAATACATCTTCAGCGAATAGGCGTTTTCCTCGTTCGGCACATCTTGCCACTGCACATATACGTCCTTGTGCGGCCAGTTGTAAACTTCACCCCAGTGCATGTCCTGATCGACCGCCACAGTGTCGAAGCGGAACCCGACATCGTGCGTTACGGGCACGGTGCAGGAGGCTGAGATATCCTTGAATCCGGGATAGGAGGCCCGGATGTAGTAGGTATGACCCTCCAAAACCGGAAAATCCTGGCGGGTAATGATGTATCGGCTGTGCGTTTTGTTGTAAGTGGCTTGAATCCAATGCACGCCGTCGGCGGAAAGTTCCACAATGCCGTCTGAAATGTTGGGAAAATCCCCCGAATCACCGCCATACAATAGTTTTGTGCTCGACAGTAGAATGTAGGTGGTGTCCATCTGCGGGCAAAGACGACCATACAACACCAACTTCCGGGTATCATAAAATTGGTCCTCAAGGTTTACGTCATCAATGCAGCCAGCGAAAAAGAGGGCTGAAAGGACATAACAGTAAAAAAGGATGATTCTTGATGCTGCTTTTTTGATCTTCATAGTTGCCGATATTAGAATTTAAAATGATAAGATAGTGTGGGAATGATGGGAAAAATGCTGATTTGTTGTATCTTATTGATTATTTCCCCACCTGATTCCGTTTCACGGTATTCTTGTGTGGTGAAGTAGAAGAACGGGTTGTGATGGTTGTAGATGTTGTAAATGCTGATTTCAAAGATGCTCTGTCCGTTGTTCCTTTTGTGCGGTTTGATGAACTGTACACCGATGTCAAGATGGTGGAAAGGTTTCATACGGAAGTCGTTCTTCTTCCCATAGTTCTCAATGTAGCTGGCATAGTAATAGTACTCGCCCTCCTCTGGCGGAAGCAAATTGTCGAGGTATGCGTTGAGGTCTTCGGAGAGGTAGAGGGATGTGGGTAGTGTGATTGCGTTGCCGGTGGCGAACACCCACGACAATGACAGGTTGACCCATTTGGCAGGACTGTACATCAGAACAATGGAAACATCGTGCCGGCGGTCGTATCGGGCAAAGAACGGCTCGCCGAAGTTTAGGTCGTCAAACTGCTGTTTGGTCCACGACAGTGTGTAGCCGATCCAGCCGGTGAAATTTCCTGCCTCTTTGCGAACGAGAAATTCCACACCATACGACCAGCCTCGGCCGGTGGTTACGTTGTCGGTCCACTTGTTCTGGAAATTGGTCGGCACCTCTTCATCCATGATGTTCTGAAGCATGTTGGTGAAATAGGAAGTGCCCTCCTTGTAGGCTAAAATATGGTCCATCTTCTTGTAATAGCCTTCCACGGAGAAGGATAAACGAGGTTTCTTCAAATCGTAGTGAATGCCGAGAGCCACCTGTTGGGAACGCTGGGGACGGATGGAATCTGTGACCGGCACCCATAGGTCGGTTGGCAACCCGATGGTACTGGTGGAGAGCAGGAGCATGCTCTGGCTCATCATGGCGTAGGAGGCTTTCAATGCCAAATTTGACAGGATGTTGTAACTTATCGACAGGCGCGGTTCCGGTGAAAACCAGGTCTTGTGCGGAACTGAGAAAGCCACCAGACGCACACCAGGGTTTATTCGGAAGCGGTTCCGAATGTTGATTTCATCCTCCACATAGAGAGCGTATTCCAAACCTTGAGCCTTTTCCACATTGCGCATGGTGAGCGTGTCAGCCTTCATCATGATGGCGTTTGGGCGTGCTTCGTGGTAAGTTACCGCCGCCCCTGCAAGCAAATGGTGCGTGGCATTTGGCCGGTATGTGACATCGTATTTCAGCGTGTAGTCGCGGATGCCGGATTTGAAATCCGAGTTGAAAGATTCGTTGTAGGGGCTGTTGGTGCCGTAGAAGTATTTGTAGCCCATGTAGGTATTCATGGTATAGTCGCTGAAGATGAACGACATGTTTGAGAACACCTTGTTGGAATACAGATGGTTCCATCGGATGGTAGCGGTGGCATTTTGCCAGAAAAGCCCCATTTTGTATTTGTCGTATTCGTTGCCACTCTCGTATTTTTCCTTGTTGGAAAGATGGAACTTGTCGCGTCCGAAATAGGCACTGAAGTACAGTTTGTCCTTTTTGCCAAGGTCGAAGTTGAATTTTCCGTTCAGGTCAAAAAAATAGTAGCCGGCTGCCGTGCCTTCTGTAACACGTTTCATGACGGGCACCATGATCAGGTCGAGGTAAGTGGAGCGTCCGGAAAGCATGAAGGAAGCTTTGTTTTTGATAATAGGGCCTTCCACCATCACGTTAGAAGATATAAGTCCGATGCCGCCCTCGCAATGGTAGCTCTCCTTGTTGCCGTCTTTCATGTTGATGTCGATGACAGAAGAGAGTCTTCCGCCGTAACGGGCAGGAAATCCGCCTTTTACAAGTTCAACGGACTTGATGGCATCCCCATTGAAGATGGAGAAGAAGCCTAACAGATGGCTGGCGTTGTAGATGGTGGCCTCGTCGATGATGATGAGATTCTGGTCAGGACCGCCCCCGCGAACGTAGATGCCGGAGGTGCCTTCCGAAGCAGACTGCACACCGGGCAACAGCAGCAGCGTCTTGAATACATCCTTCTCGCCGAATAGCATCGGCATATTCTTTATCTCTTTGGTTGATAGAGTGATAGAGCTCATTTTCACCTGTTCTGTGTTCGTCTTCTCTGCTGAAATGTTCACGGTTTCCAGCATCGTGATCTTTGACAGTCTGGCATCATATTCGATATTTTCGGCCGTCTTTACCCACAAGGTATCATTGATGAATCCGAAACTGTTGAAAACCAGAAACAAGCCATCGCGATAGGGGAGTGTGAGCGTGTAGAAGCCGTATGCGTTAGTGGTGGTGGACTTTTGCGATACTGGGTCATAGACCAGTCCGCCGGGTAACGATTCCAGGCTGCCTTTTTCATAGAGATGGCCGCTAACCGTGATGTTCTGGCCCATAACCGTTTCATGCAGAAGCAGGCAAATGATTATGCAAATTGCAGAATGCCAGATTGTTGAAAAAATGGAATGATGTGCCATTATTCTTTAATGCGTGTGAATAATATCAGACGGCAAAAATACAGTTTTCAATGCAGAATCGGCAATCCGCTCAGAGTCTTGATGATCCCGATAAGATTGCTGTGCTTGGCGGAAAGTGAGGGATTGCAAACAAAAAAAGTTTGTTTTTTTTGCTTTTGTAAAAAAAATCTTATTTTTGCCACGGTTGGTTGTTTCGTATGAATCAGCCTGTTACATGTCGTAAACCTCTTCTGTCCAACTCGCTTGCAAAGATTTTCACCTTCTCCGCAAAAGAGAAGGATGTTGAAACAGGCTTTATATCTCTCATTAAGCTCGTATGTTTATTGCGCGAACAACCTAGTAAAGTTGTTGGCTTCGTATTATAGAAAGGCACTATCCAAGCTCGCGGAGTTTGCCAAGGTTGCCAGTGTGGAACTCGGCAAGCTCAAGCCCCTGTTGCTCGAACTGAATCTTCTTTTTTAATGGAAAAAATGAAAGAAACCATTGGAAAATGCCGAATATATATAAAATATTGTGGATGTTGGGAGTGCATATTTTAAATAACAATAATTATGAAACACCATTTTTTACCCTTTATTTCAAGATTTGGCATGCTGAATCTTTCCAAAAAATTCATCGCATTATTGATTGTCTTTTTCACCTTTCCCACCGCCTCCGCCCAAGGCGAGTGGAAATGGGCGCATTACTGGACGGGCAGCGGTGGCAACTATAACGATATATTTAATAATGTTACAAATACCGCCTTCGACGAAGAAGGGAACATCTATGTCTATGGCACGATGGGCGGCAATGCCATGTTGGACGGGGAAATGCTCATGTTCTCGAACAATTCTGACGTGATTACCACTTCAGAACAGTCCATCCTATTGGCAAAATTTGACACATTGGGGACAATGCAGTGGTACAGGGTGATAAAATGCAATAGTGACTACTTGTCAGTCCCCAAATGGATGACCTTAAAAAGCGGTAGAATATACATTACCGGAATGACTGGCATGTGGGGTGACCGTAACTACTGGTTGTATTACATAGACACTTTGATAACGAAAGAGGATGTGTTGAATCTGCCGGAATCGGAAAGGAAACCACCCTATAAACGTAGTTGTTGGACATTCTTTTCCCAATTGGATCTGGACGGGAACCGAATAGAAGACCATTTTGCGGAAGGATATTCAAGACAATATTATCCACATGGTAATGACTCCATACGAAGTGTTGATCCTATATACAGTCCTGAGCGATATACCCCAACTCCAATGCACGTGGACGAAGTCGGTTGTGTTTATCTGTTTGCGCGATTTGATTATAAGGGAGAAGAGGAAGATCCATACACTATTGTCATAGACGGGGATTCCTCCAGAACGTATGACCTGTATCTGCCGGGGAGCGGCTGTGGCAATAGTTATTTACACAATGCCATGTTTTACAAATTCACACCGAATTGGGAGTTGGAATTTGCCAAGCTGATGGTGCAAAATACGGAAGGCATTGCCACCCCATGGGATCTTGCCGGGGATAGCATTAATCCTCAATATTTTATATATCCTGAATGGTTGTCATACGATCAGGAAGACAACATGTATGTATCCGGTTATGTGAATCTTCTTCTGTCTGTTTCTGGTGCATCATTACACCAGTATCCCGTTCACATTTATTTTGACAGTTTGCATTATGCAACCATAGATGACCAAAGCGGTACACGGAGGTTGAACTTTGTTCTAAAGTATAATACAGATGGTGACATACTATGGTGCAACCAAATTTATACGAAAGGGCATCCAACTAATTTTGAGCAGCTTTCACACGGAGAGTTATATGGTAATTGTTATCACAATAATTCAATGTATGTAACAGGCCGCGGATGTAGCGCCCTGGATGAGAATGTCGGTATTTTCTTTGATAGCACATGTACGATCCGGCTTCATGGTCCACAAGACATTGATCGGACAAATGTTGGTTTTTTTGTCAGATATGATGCAACTACGGGAAGTTATGTTAATCATGGAGTTGTTCCTGTTATAGAAGGCAATTCATCTGCCACCCCAGGACCTGTACCGGCAGTCATAAATGACAGGGTTTTTGCTTTGTCCCTATATAAACAGTATTCTTGGGATCCAGCAATTATTCAATGGAGCACCGACGGGGACTTCATCAGCCATATTCCTTTTTCGACAGGGCAGTCACAATTGGGTGCCGTCAATGCCAACCAAAATGGAAAGCTTTTGGTTGATTTTGCCGCATTTTCTCCCGTAACATTCAGCGATGATGTGGTCGCCGAATGCGACAATCCAGGTGGAAGCCATGCGGTGTTTGCCCTCTATCACGACCCGAGTTTTGCCGAACCGTACGTGGGGATTAACCATTATGTTGAAGATGTTGCCAGCATTAAAGTATGGCCAAATCCGACAAACAACATTCTGTATGTGGAAAGTGACAGTTCGCCCATAGACTGCGTCACCATTATGGATTTGAACGGCAGAATAATCATGAAGGAGAAAGTTGGAGACAACAGCTTTGTGGTGAATGCCGCTCGATTGCCTGCGGGATTATATCTTTTGGAAACAGTTTGCAAAGGGGCAAGAACTGTTGAGAAGTTTGTCAAAGTTGACGATTGATTTCTATGTTATGTCGTCACAAAATACTGTGACGCTTGCGGTGACGGACACATTCGGGCGCACCTCTCGCTTTTTGGGATGCAACAAATTCACCCCATAATCGTTAAAATAATTAAGTGGTCAATCGAATACATAAAGAAAATACAATGAAACAGATAATTCTACGACAAAAAAAAATTGGGATTATTCCTCGCGGACCTTATGATGTTTATGTTAACAATGTTTACGTTGGTTCTATTGGGCGTTATTCTTCATTATCCATCCCTGTGGAAAATGACAATTTTGTTTTAACATTGAAACATAGATCATTTTTCTCAAGTTCAAAGGAGTGTCAAATCTCTAAAGACAGTACAATCGTTGAATACGAACCTGTAGATGCAAGACTGCTTGTTGCAACAGTAGTCTGGGATGTAATAGCCATTTTTGCGATGTTATTTCATTTGAAGTTTGTTCCTAATTATGTATGGCTATGTGGTATATTTGGTTTGCCAATTCTCACAATGCTATGGGGACTAATCAGAAGAAAGAGGTATTTCAAAATTAATGTTGATGATCAATAATTGACTGTAAAGACAAACACCTTCTTGCGTCAGCAAGCTGCCGCCGAAGTCACTCAAAGTGAGGGATTGCAGATCCCTGTCGCTGCCGCGGGCGTCCTTGCACCTTCGAACTCCCAGTCGCAACCAGTTGCGCCTGTATTTTGCTTTTCGTTCCTTCTTGCGTCAGCAAGCTGCCGCCGAAGTCACTCAAAGTGAGGGATTGCAGATCCCTGTCGCTGCCGCGGGCGTCCTTGCACCTTCGAACTCCCAGTCGCAACCAGTTGCGCCTGTGTTTTGCTTTTCGTTCCTTCTTGCGTCAGCAAGCTGCCGCCGAAGTCACTCAAAGTGAGGGATTGCAGATCCCTTGCGCTGCCGCAGGCGTCCTTGCAATAAAAAGCATTGCTGCGCAATGTCGTTTTGTTCCCATCCCTTTTTACGTACGCAAGCGTCCGACAAAGGTCTGGAAACAAAAAAGCAAGGCCGTCGCCTTGCTTTTTATTGCGGAAAGTGAGGGATTCGAACCCCCGGTTAAATACCTGTACTTTTCGCGATATTTATTTTGACTTAAACACCTGATTATTAATATTCTATAATTTTTTGAATCTTCAAATTTTTTTATGTTTTGTCTCATTTTCGTCTCGATACAAAACAATAAAAATAACTGATTGTTAATCAGTTACAGGTGCTCAAAAAGTCCCTTAAAAGATTTTTTTTTGTGATTTTCAAAGAACGCTGAAAAAATTATTTTCTGCTGGTTGCTGTTTGTATTTATATTTTAACTATCTTGCAACCAGCTACTTACATCGTTATTTTGTATCAGTACAATGCTACAAAAAAATGTTGCAAGTATTTGCTGCAAAAATACGAGTTTTTTGGATTTATAATCCTAAAAATCAACAAAAAATGAAAAAATTTTTTCGCCTGACAAACCAAGCATTAGAGGTGTTAAAAACACCCGAGGTAAAACTGCAGCTTATGCTGTTTTTTGAGGTAAATGATGCGAGAACCATCGAATCCTACCTAAAGGACAATGTCCCGAATGGCCCTCTCATGAACATCTGTGTCCGGGATCTCATCCTTGAATACGACCCGCTCCTCAAGGAGCGAGACCTGTATCACAGGATGACAGACGCAGAAATGGACGCAATCAACAAGACCAAGCAGCGGCTGAAGCGCAGACACGCCAACGATGCCAACTCCCAAAACAACAGCGATGGAAAAGAGGATTAAAAAAATTATGAACCAGCTCGTGGCACTTTCGTGCTGCCTGGTCATCCTCAAAGCCTTCGGATGGCTGACAAAGGGATGGCTTTTCGCACTTGCACCACTGCTGGCGGTTATGGCGGCAAAACTTGTCGCCATAACCATTCTATTCATTGATTATATAATAGAAAGGCACCGCAATGGGGAAACAGGCAATAAGTAAAGAGTTAAGGCGGTACCTGCCACGCGGCTACGGGCAGGAACTGGCCACCCAATTCCAATGCAGCGTCAGCAAGATCTATCACGTTGTGACAGGACAGCTGACCGACTACCGCATTTTGGAGGCTCTGCTCGACATCATCCAAAGGAATACCGCCATAGAGAAGAAACTGGCAAGGCACAACCAACTCACAAAAAGCAGCAACTATGATTGAGATATACAAGGACTGGAATTTCCCGGACACACAATATGTCCGTCAGAAGACGGAGAAAAAACAGATTGTGCTGCACCACACTGTTTCCGGCGACAAGGTGGACGGCGACACAAGCTGGTGGCTGCACACACCCGAAAGGGTGGCCACCTCATACATCATCAGCCGTGAAGGGCACCTGCACAAGTGCTTTGATGATGAGTACTGGGCATACCATCTTGGTCTGTCCGCCGAACACTTCAACCGCTTCGGCATAAGCTACCATAGGCTTGACCCATCCAGCATCGGCATTGAGCTTGACAGCTGGGGTGCGCTGCTGCAGCACACGGACGGTCTTTTCTATCCCGTCACGAGGCAGAACGGCAAGATAGTGCCCAACCTCAAATGCAAGCCTGTGAAAAACATCTACGAGTATTGCTCCAATCAAAAATACCGTGGCTTCCAATATTTTGATCGATACACCACAGCGCAGTTGGACACCCTCAAAAGGCTGCTCCACTTCCTCATGGAAAAACATCGTATCGCTGCCAACTACAAGAGCGACATTTGGAACGCCACGCCCCGCGCCCTTATGGGCTGGGAAGGAATCTTCGCCCACGCCTCCTACAGGCAGGACAAATCTGATGTTCACCCGCAGGTCGAACTTGTGAACCTGCTCAAATCCCTGTAATATGAAAGTGGATTGGAAGTGGTTCGCCATATTCGTGATGGCACTGGCCATCATCGCCCTTTGCCTGCGCAAATGCAACAGATGGGACGGAGTTGAGCATGTCACCACTGTCACCCGCACCGACACGCTGCGGGTGAGAGACACGGTATTGTTCCCGGCACCTTACTCCGTGCAATATCCCGTCACCATTCCCGCCCCCATTGACACGGAGGCGGTTCTTGCTGATTACTTCGCCCAAAAGAGTTACGCCATCCACTACGAGGACACCGCCATAAAAGCGGTCACTGACGTGACCGTCAGCGAGAACTCGGTGGAAGCCGTAAAGATGGACTATGAGGTTCTGCGCAAGAACACATTGACCACCAAAACCGTTTACCGAGAGCCGAAGTTCGCCCTCACCCTCGGCGGCGGGCTATCCTACAACATCCCGAACAGGAAACCGGGCTTTGAGGTGACAATCGGGGTGAACATCCGGCGCAGCCAGTTCCAAGCCGGCTATGACTTCATCAGCCAAACCCCACGGATAGGTTGGCAATACCAAATATTCAGAAACTAATTCTATATGTAATGCGATATGATACCAAAAGACATCATCAACGATGTTCTCTGTGCCGCCGACATGAAAGACGTGGCAGAGAGCAACGGAGTGCAGTTGCGCAGAGCGGGTGCGGTGCTATACAAAGCCTGCTGCCCTTTCCATAATGAAAAGGACGGCAGTTTCTTTGTCAACACCAAATACAACCGCTACAACTGCTACGGCTGCGGGCGCAAGGGCAACGCCTTTGACTTCCTGATGGAACTCAAGGGCTATTCCTTTGTCGAGGCGGTCAAACACCTTGCCGAAAGATACAACATCGTCATTGAAGAGCACACCCCGACAAAGGAAGAGGAGCAGAGGGAGAAGACCCGCCGCCAGCTCACAGAGGTCTATGAGGAGGCCACGAAATTCTACGAGCAATGCCTTCAAGAGAACCCCGAAGCGATGAAGTACGCCCTCTTCCGCTTCGACAGTGACACGCTGGAGCATTTTCGCATCGGTTACGCCCCCAGCGAGGCAAACAGGCTGTACCAGCACCTTCGGCAAAAGGGCTTCCTGTTTGACCTGCTGGAAGAATGCGACCTGTTCCGCAAGCGGAAAGACTCATTCATGGCCGACTTCTTCCGTGACAGGCTCATGTTCCCCATCTTCAACCTAACAGGCAACGTGATCGCCTTTTCGGGACGCATCCTCCATCCAGCACCCGAAATCCCGAAATACATCAACAGCAGCGGCAACCCAATCCTTTACACAAAAGGCGGCACGCTGTTTGGGTTGAACTTCGCATACAGACATATCCGCAACGCCGATATGTCTGTGCTTGTAGAGGGAAACGCCGATGTCGTCAAGATGCACCAGCTCGGAGTCAGCAATGTGGTCGCCTCCTGCGGCACCGCCCTCACTGACGAGCAAATCCGGCTGCTGGGAAGAGCCTCCAAGAATGTCGCCCTCATGCTGGACGGGGACGAAGCGGGCGTGAACGCAACAGAGCGGAACGGCAAACGCCTTGTGGAATCCGGGCTCAATGTCTATGTGCTGGAGATACCGCCAAAAAAGGACGGCTCCAAGCAAGACCCCGACAGTTTTTTCACCTCAAAGGAACAGTTTGACGAGTTCCAGCAGAAGCAAAAACGCCTTTTCCTTGAGGTGCTGGCCATGAGAAGAAAGCCTGATGCCGCAAAAGACCCCCTGCAAAAGAACGCCGCCATAAGGGAGATTTCAGCCCTGTTCGCCGGACGCTCCATCAGCGACAGGAACTCCATCATCGAGCGGCTTGCCAAAATCATTCCCGGCAAGAACACTTGGAAACAGATTCTCAAGGAATCTGACGAGGCAAAGGAACTGCAAAAGGGACTTGACGAAAAGAACAGCCGACACTCCCTTTTGGGCAAGACCGCCGAACAGGAGGAATTGATACGGAAGTACGGCTTCTACACAGAGGACAACCGCTACTACTTTTACTCCCTCAAAGGCGACAACTTCTTCAAGGGTTCCAACTTCGTGATGGAACCGCTTTTCCATATCAGCAGCACCATCAACGCCAAGAGGCTCTACCGCTTGAAAAACGTGTTCAACAACGTGCAGGTGCTGGAGTTCAGCCAAAAAGACCTCATTTCCATCGCGGCGTTCAAACTGCGTTGCGAATCCTTGGGCAACTTCCTTTTTGAGGGCGGCGAGCACGGGCTTAACAAGGTGAAGGCGTATCTGTACGACAACACAAAGTCATGCAAGGAAGTCACTCAGCTGGGATGGCAGAAGCCGGGCTTTTTCGCCTGGTCAAACGGCATAACCGTGAACGGCAAGTTCACCCCCATCGGCGAACTTGGCATAGTGGAACACGAGGGACTTTTCTATTACATCCCCGCCCTGTCCTCGTTCTACAAGGACGAGGACACACTCTTCCAGTTTGAACGCAAGTTCATCCACAAAGCGGAGGGCAGCATCAGCCTGTTCGACTTCGTGGACAGGCTTTTGGAAGTCTATGGCGAAAACGCCATCGCCGGAATCGGCTTTTACTTTGCCACGCTTTTCCGAGACATCTTCGTGGCCTCCTTCGGCTTTTTCCCCATTCTCAACATATTCGGCCCCAAGGGCACGGGGAAGACCGAAATGGCGGTCACGCTGCTGAAGCTGTTCGGCAACCTGCAAAAAGGCGTCAACATGACCAACAGCACGGTTCCCGCCATGGCCGACCATGTGGCTCACACCCGGAACACCCTCTGCCACATCGACGAGTACAAGAACTCGCTTGAGTATGAAAAAATAGAGTTCCTCAAAGGCTTGTGGGACGGAGTGGGCAGAAGCCGCATGAACATGGAGAAAGACAAGAAAAAGGAGACCACAGCCGTGGACGCAGGCATCATGCTCACCGGGCAGGAGATGGCCACCGCCGACAACGCCCTCTTTTCGAGGGTGATTTTCCTTTCCGTCTCCAAGACAGAGTTCTCGGAGGAAGAACGCATCCGATTTGAGGAACTCAAGATGATTGAGAACAAAGGGCTGACCCACATCACCAACAGCCTGCTCACAAAACGCAAAACCTTTCTTGAAAACCATGTTTCCGCCTACAACGAGGCGATTGCGGATGTGACCCCTCACATCAACAATCGGCAGATTGAGGACAGAATCCTCAAGAACTGGTGCATCGTGCTCGCCGCACTGAAAATAGTGATGGAGGAAGAGACACTGCCTTTCTCCTACGAGAAGGCGGTGAGGACATTCGCCAAGATGATCACCCGCCAAAACGGTGATGTTGTGGCGGGCAACGAAGTGAGCGACTTCTGGAGCGTCTATCAGGAACTTTTCAGCAGCGGCTTCATTGAAAAGGATTACGACTTCCAAATCAAGGAGGTGGAGGAACTGAAAACCACCACTGTCACAATCTCGCAAAACTTGAAAGTCCTGTTCATGAATCCCAACCGCATTTTCGGGCTTTACGCCCAGCAGAAACGCAGCGCAAACGAAAAACGCCTGCCAAAGGACTCCCTCAAATACTACCTCAAGAACTCCACCGAGTATCTCGGCCAGCAGCAGAAACGCTTCCGCCGCAACATGAAAAACCTCCAAGAGCGTGAATCGGCAAAGTACATGCCCGGAGACGGGACGGTTGCGCTGGAGTACGAACGCCCCTACGCTTGGTGCTTTGACTACGAGAAACTCCAGCAGAACACCGAACTGAACCTTGAGACCGACTACATGTGGGAGAAGAAAGACGAAGTGCAAGTGGCGGACACCAACCCGAAAGAGCCGGAAGAGAATCCACCCGAGGAACCGCCCGAAAAGGAAACACCCAAGCTGTTCCCTTATTAGAAGCAAGACAAAAAAGCAGGCAAGGCCTGTTTTTTTTGAAAAAAAACTTTTTTCACGACCTGACACACACATTCCCAGCAAGACAAACAAGACAAACAAGACAGCACAACAAGACAACGAGTTGCGAAATCTGACAAACAAGACAAAAACAAGACAAAGGATGAGACTTCAAGACAAAAGCCGAAAATGTCACCCGATTTCAACCATCAAGACAGGATTTTTATTTTTGTCTTATAAGTTAATATATTATAAGACAATAAGATAAATAAAAATAGGGCTTTGTCTTGTTTGACAGTCCCCAAAGTATATACCATCACCCGACAAAAAAATTTTTTTTTAGCATGGACAAGAACAAAACAGAAAGCATCGCCATCAAAGTACACCCCGCCGTATTCCGTTACCTTGACAGCAACTTCCCGAAGACGGGAGGAGCCTATGACATCCGCAAGCACTTCCTCCACGACTTCCTCCGTGCAGGACTGACCCGACAGCCGGACACGGAGAAACCCTCAAAGGCATTCCACGGATTCCACGAAATCAATGTCGTGTTCACCCAACGGGACTGCCGCCAAAACGGGTTCTCCATCTCGGAGAGCCACCAAGCGGCTTTCTCACGACTTGCCTACAAGTTCATCCAGCAGACAGCGTGCCAAGAGGTTCTCTATGCCCATGTCGCTGGAGGCATCCCAAGGGACACCGCCATAAAGGAGTACCTGCTGGAGAACCTCTACGAGGAGCACGAACTGAACTATGCCGCCCTGCGGAAGTACTACCAACGCAACTGGATGGAGGCAGAGCGGCGTGTGACAGAGGAATACGCCGAACTAACAGGACGGAAACAGCTCATTCGCAGCATAATAATTTCTACCAAAAATGTCCCATTTTACAAATAATCCCCAAAACTATGGAAAACCTTGAGAAAAACGGTTCCTGCCATGTGATGGCAGGCAACAAGAGAATCCTCATTGCCGATGTCAGCGATGTGCAAAAGATTGAACTGATGGACTTTACAACAAAGACCGTCACCCTGCGCAACGGCTGCGCTTTTGCGGAAATCAAAGCCGAATCCATCCGAACCGAAGTGAACGAGAACGGCGGTGCATACTCCCACGAGACCGAGTGCCGCCTTGCCGGAGCAAAAAACAAGTACGACCGCCTGCTGGACGATATGACCCGCCGCAGATGGATAGTGAAGATTGTTGACAACACCGACACGGTGTGGCTTTCGGGTTCTCTTGAAGAGCCGCTTCGGTTTTCATTCCGGCACACAGGACAGGCAAAGGCGGACGGCGAACACCTCTATACGCTGACATTCAGCAGGGAGATGACGGAACCGTTGTGCGCTACTACATTATAATATAGGAGTGTCCAAAGAGAAACGGAGTTTTGGGGCTACCTTTGCCCCAAAACAAGCAAGATGAAAAGGCAATCCGCAATACGATTCCTCAACGAGACCGCCGATGAAGCCGTGATTGAAATCTACGGCCAAATCGGCTATGAGGGATGGACACGTGACGAGGACGAGAACACCGTCCGTCTGCTCAACGGGGAGCTTGACAGAATCAAATCCCTGCAGGCGAAGCATATCACCGTGAAAATCAACTCCCTCGGCGGCGATGTGAACCATGCGCTTTCCATCCATGACCTGTTGGCGGAGCATCCCGCAGCAGTGACAACCCAAATCAACGGCCTGTGTGCCTCCGCTGCCACCATCGTGGCGATGGCGGGCAAGGAACGCAAGATGAGCAAAAACGCCCTCTTCCTCATCCACCAATGCTCCGCCTATGTCGGTCGCGCCAATGAGGAAAAGCTGGCACAGGAACTTGAGGCACAAAAGACCGTCAACGAGCGTATGCTCGCCATCTACAGCGAATGCTGCCCGGGCAAGGAACAGGAACTCGCAGAACTGCTCAAAGCCAACAACGGAATTGGCCGATGGCTGACAGCAGAAGAGGCAAAGAATTTCGGCTTCGTGACCGACATCTACAACGAGACCCGCAAAACAGCCTGCTTCACACAGTCTGTTTTCACGGACAGCGGACTGCCAGCCATCCCCGCAGAATACGCAGATCTGCTTGCACAGGATGAGCCACGCTCCCCGTGGCAGTCGTTCCTTGACCTGCTGGCAAAGCACCTGCCCACAGACAACCAACCCAAAACCCATATTGAGATGAAAAGACTCTTCCCACTGCTGGCGGTGGCTCTCGCATTCGCGGACTCCACCTCTTATGACCCCGAAAAGGGGCTGACACTCACCGATGAGCAACTGAAAACCATCGAGGGCAAACTCGGCGAGCTTGACACGCTGAAAAAAGACAACAAAGCCCTCTCCGATGAGAAGACCACGCTGACCGCTTCGCTGGCCGAGGCGACCAAAGAGCGTGACCGCCTCAAAGCCATCGTGGACGCTGTTCCGTCACAAACGCCCGCAGTTGCCGGAGCAGACCCGACACCTGCTCCGAAAGATGACATCAAGGCGTATGTCAACGGCTCTTCCCTTTACCAGTCCATCAAACACGAAATCTAACCCTAAAACACCCAATCATGCCCGAAATCGAAACCAAAATCAACGTTGACCTCATACTTGAGGAATACGGGCGTTTCTACGAGAACTCGGGGCAGGGAATGGACAGGCTCAAACGCGCCTTGATGGTTCCCGCCACCACACTTGAGAACTACGCCACAAGAATCAACACCAAAGATGACATATACAAGATGGCCACCGAGGAATGGGAAGACGTGCTCCAGCCCTTCCGCATCCAGTTTGAGCCGAAAGCCGGAGTGAAGTTTATCCCCAACAAAATCGAACTCAATCACATCAAGATTGATGCGGAGTTCTCGCCGATGGGAATCTACCACTCTTGGATGGCTTTCCTTGCCGGAGACCAAAACAAGATTGAGAACTGGCCAATCACCCGCTACTTCGTGGAAGTCTATCTCAAACGCAAGATTGACAACAACCGCGAACTCAAAGCCGTTTACAAAGGCGTGCGCGATGACAACGGCACCACCCCCGAAAGCTGCATGGACGGCATCAAGCGCAAACTGATTGAGGGAGCAAACAACGCTGACAACCCCATCAATGTCATCCACGGCGTGGACGCTTTCACCGAAGAGAACATCTTTGATGAGATTGAAGCCTACGACCGCAAGATTGACGAGCTGTATGACGGTGAGAACATCATCCACTTCGTAGCCCCGAAATGGGTTCGTGCGATGAAGACCGCCAAACGCGCAGCCGGCTACTACTTCATCAACTCACCCGATCAAATCAACGCGGACATTGACTTCACCAAGCACGTTGTCTGCGGCGTTCCCTCTATGAAAGGCACGGACGACATTTTCTCCACGATGAAAGAGAACCTGCTGTGGCTCACCAACCGCAACAAGTTCGATTTCGACATCCAAAAGGAGAACCGTATGATTAAGGTTCTTGCCGACTGGATGGAGGGCGTTGGCTTCGGCTGCAACGCTATGGTGTGGACATCCGCGCGCACTGTCGGTCAGGAAGCAGCCCGCTGCTCCTGCGGACCGAACGGCGAACCCGAAACCCTCACGGACGAAATCGAACTCATCATTTCCGCCATTGAGCAAGG
This sequence comes from Bacteroidales bacterium, assembly GCA_017554325.1. Lineage (GTDB taxonomy): Bacteria > Bacteroidota > Bacteroidia > Bacteroidales > WCHB1-69 > F23-D06. Next base: position 36,164 of record JAFZIP010000016.1, on the reverse strand, counting down.
CGCACAAATCCGCAGGGAAGGCAACATGTACCGCATCCTTTGGCAGACCAACACGCCCGAAATCGCATTGAACATCCAAACCGACCCTGCCACCGACATCACAGCCAACGGTGCCAAACTCTTCGGCTTCGTTTCCGGCGATGACGCACAATTCCTTGAAGAGGCAGAAGTCGGCTTCTACCTGTCTCCCAATGCCGCCGACCTAGTTCCCGTACAGGGACGGCACCTCGGCTACCACACACAAGAAACCCCGGCACCCGTTGTTGATGATGAGATTGATGACGAGAACGAGAACGAAAACAACGAGAACGAGGACAACAATGGCGTGCCACCCGCCCATCCCGACACTGTTGTCTTCCTGCCAGCGACCGTGGAGGGCAACCGATTGAGTGCTGTTGCGGATGGAATCCTCACCGCCTCCACCGATTATTTCTACCGTGCTGTCGTACACGTCAACAACGCCGAGTACATGGGCGACATCGAGCGTTTCACAACCGCCGAAGACGCACATTAACCCGATTTGATTTTTTCATACTTCGGAGGGGTGCGTCTCCGCTACCAACGCACATTTCATTTTTTAACCACCTAAAAACCAACAACCATGCCCGAAGAAGTAATCTGCGCACTTGAACTGGAAGACCTTAACAAAGGCGCGAACTGCGGCAACAACATGTCCGGCGTGAAGAATGTCTATATCTCCCTCAAGGACAATGTGGCATCACTGCCCAAGCTGCCGTCCAACAGAACCTCCTATGAGGACTTCGCCCTGCTGGAGGGCAATATCGTGATGGTGAACGGAGAACGGTTCTACCATATCTACTGCTCCCGCGACATGGGCGAACTGAAATACACCACCCAAGGCACTTTCGGCGGCAAGTCCATGAAAGCCAACCTTGAAATCTTCCATCCCGGATTCAAGCCGAAGCTCCTCGGCTTCATCGCCTCCGTGATGAACTCCGAAACCATCATCCTCGCCCGCCTCAACAACGGTGATGTCCACATGCTGGGTGACGCTGACCGAGGAGCCGAAATCGGAGATTCCGTGGAGGCCACCTCCGGCAAGGCTGTCACAGACAACAACGGCGCAACCATCGCCTTTGTCTATGACACCCCAACCGCCCAAATCTACACAGGCGAAATGGACTCCCTCATCGGCCAGTCCACCAACCTTGACGATGGGGAAGAAACCACATAACAAACCCTTTCGCATTATTTTGAATTAGTTGTGAAAAGCCGTTGCATTTTGTGACGGCTTTTTTAGTAATGTATTTTAATTTTTGTATTTTTGCCGATCCAAGTATAGAGCATATGATGTTTATTATTGTTTGGATAATCAGATGTAGTTTGTTCCCAACCAAGATTTATTGGTTAGGGAAAGTTGGGTGCTTGACGCCATGCTCTCTGCCATTTTAGCACGCGCCGATGGCAGAGAGCATGGTACCGCGTGGGGAATTTGTCATTCTTTTCGCATAGGACAACATAATCCCTACTTTAAGACGAATACCTAGGCATTGATTAACACACAATCTTACGACAATTCTGTACCCGTAAGGCGTGCGTAACAAAACGATAGAAACAATTACTTTTTTCTCCGTTTTCTACAGAATTAACACATTGATTATAATATTAAAATCTGAAAAAATGAAAAAAATCATATTTTTGGCTTTAATAGCCGTGTTTACAAGCGCAATCTTTACTGGTTGCGAGAAAGATGATGTGAAAAATTGGTCAAATCAAACAACTGAAAGTTTGAATCTTAAAAATGTTGCAATGTCGAACGGGATGTTAGAATTTCCTTCCTGGGAAAGTTATATTGCAGCAGTTGAGGCTATAGGGGAGGCATGTGAGGAAAGGACTCAAAATTATGTTGATAGCCTTATTAAGGTACTTGGAACGGATGATGATGAGATCTTGAACGATGCCATTCAAAAAAATGAATTCAATCCGTTCCAGCCATTACACGACTTTGCAAATTCTATGGGCTTTACAAGTATGTACGCAGTTCTTGAAGATTTAGAAAAAGAATGGATGGAAGACCCCAATTCGACTGTCGAAGACAATCCTTTTATGAATACTGAATTAGAACGTTATCAAAGTGCTTTGCATAATGTTAACGGGGATGTTAAGATTGCAGGTGAAATTTTTAATCCAGACAAATGTATAAACAACAGTGGCGATTGTAAAAGAAAGGACAATGGTTATGGCGAAAAACAATTTACATACAAAAACAAAAACAGAATGGTTGTCGGTAAAATTTCAACTAGAAGTGCTTACTTATCTGCGTCCACAACATTATACACAATTAGGGATAATGGCACCAAACTATTATGGACGAGCGGAATCTATGTTGCTGCAGGAGGGAAAAAATGGTACACTTGTGATGCTGGAGATGTTCCATATAACATACTTCATTTGGATGAAAAAATCAAAGACCGTATGGCCTTATGTCATACATCTGTAATTATTTCTACGAATTCTTTTTCATGTGTGATCATCCCCTATCCAGCCTCTTTGTTAAGCTCTCATGCAGCGACAAAAGTCAATGGAGCATATGTCAATCTGGCATTATAAAGACATTTAGATGAAGAATACTATAAAAAAAACACTGCTCGCTTTGCTTTTTGCACTCCCTGTCATTCTTGACGCACAGGGAATACAGGAAAAGAAGCTCTGTTTTTCGGACAAGATTACACATTCTGTAAGTCTGCAATGTAATATTGGCCTATATCCGAAAAACAAGTTCGTGTATTTTTGTAATCCGGCGGACGGGTATGTCTCACTGCCAGCGGTTGGTAGAGAGTACCGCCTAACCTATGGACTTAATTTTCGTTCAGGCTTCGGTCTTTCAATTGGGGCGGCTTCTGGCTTGTATGGCTTCAGAAATCGTAATGCTGAAACCAATTTTGGCAGTGCGGTTAATATGCCCCTAAGCTATTTCATTCCTTTGTTCGATAATTATTTGAACGTCAGTTTGAATGCCACCTACTTCAGACAACTCTCTCAAAAAATTTTCATTCAGCCTAACATTGGAATTACTATGCCTTTCTATTTTCAGGAAAGATTTTGCATACATGAAAGTTACCTGTCTGACATGGGAGAGTGGGTTCTGTCAAAGTATTTAAGTGTTGATAATACCGATTGCCATAGGATGTTCATCCCCGACCTTACGTTGGGGGTGAACTTTCTTTTCCACACCAAAAGTAATCCTCGCAGCAATTTCGTTCTCGGAGTGAATGCCAATATCGGTTTTGTACCGAGATATACAGGATACTTTTCGCTAAGGGAACCTTTTACGGAGGAAGTCAAGGATTGCGACATCACATGCCGGGACACATACTTTGGCTTCAATTTCGGGTATCAGTTCATCAGTCTGCCAAAGACATTCAACAGAAAACAATATCGCAAGGAATTGGAGTATTCCACTTTCGATTTCAAGAACCCGGTTCATTCCATTGCCTTAATATTTGACAATGGATTTGGTGTTTTTGACAAATTGTCAAATGCAAGTGGTCCAATCAAACCGAGAGGAGGAAACAGATACAAGCCAGAACTGGTGCTGAAATACAGCATTGCCATAAAGAATGGGGTCGGGCTGGCTGTAGAGATACCTTTTGGTTATTATTACAGAACTTTTATAACAGATTTGTTTGGTGTTGTTCCTCCTGACACGGTATGGGCAAGCGGTATAGTCGGAGACCATAATTCGCTGGATGGGTTCGGATACACCGATGTGTATTCCGGTCTTTCGTTGAAAGCTTCATATCTTGCTCCAATACACCGAAATGTATTGATACAGCCAGAATTGGGATTGAAGTTCGCACCGTTTCTGGGAGGCTTTGACCGAGATTTCGAAGATGAGTATTATTCAGCTATTTGGGATGATGAGTATGAGAGGGGGGTTGCGTACATGCGTTATACGCCAAAACTCAATAAAAGATCCTTTTATATTCCTGATTTATCTTTTGCCGTCAATTTCATTGTCCATGGAAAGAATCCCAACCACAATTTCATATTTGGAATAAATTCGACGTTCTCCTTTGTTGACAGGTTGACCATAGATTATGGACCGCTTCCCCCTTCACCCTTTCCAGAACGATATGCCTCTTCGGGAACTTATCATTACAAAATGGGGAGTATAGGGCTGCATATCGGTTATCAGTTCATGACAGGAAAAAAAGTCAAATTTGATAAATGATGTAATAACGGAGGTCTGTAAAGGCTTCCGTTTTTTTTGTCCCACGTCGTTACTGTCTTTCTTATTATTTTTGAAAAAAAAGATATGGACGACATCATCCAATGGCTGACAGGCGGTAAGGACTACGCACAGGGCGTGGCGATCCTCGGCAGGTATGCCAAGAACGCCGCCCTTGTGCGCCACTTCCAATGCACCACCGCTAAGTTCGCCGCCGCAAAATTAGAGTATGAGTTGCGCAAGCTCTTGAAAGGCAGAGCCATCACCAGCAAGCCCGTCAGAACCGCTGAACAAACGGTTATCACCACACCAAAGTCAAAGCAGCCCACGGCAGTCCCGGACACCATCGCACAGGCGAAGAACGAACTCTACGAGCTGTTCACCGCCATCTCCACCGCTCACCGCAAACTCTACGAACTGGGCGAGGGCAACTCCGAGGACGTGGTGGCGCAGCGCAGGCGGATCCTCCAAGACCGCCTGCCGCTCATCCGGCGTTACGAGAAACTCTACCTGCTCAAAGAGCAGTACTTCGACACGGGCAAAGTGCCCGCCGAACTTTCCCGCATGATTGCGGAGAAAGTCACCGAAGAGCCGGAACCCGCCACCACAGACAGCCGGAAGGAACTCGAAGCCCTCTCCGATGTGGAACTGATGAAGAAACAGCACTCGCTCAAGGTGAACATCAACAAGACCGTCAACCGCTTGGAGTACCAGGCACTCAAAAAGCTGGACACCCCGAACCCGATGCCGGAGAGCCCGCTGCGCTCCAAACTTGAAGCCAAACTCGCCAACCAGCGGCAACAATACACCCTTGTCACACAAATACTTGAATCAAGAAAATGAGCATCATAGACTTCTCCAACCTGAACAGCCGAAAGGAGGCAAAAGCGCAACAGGCGGAAGCATATCCCTACGACACCTACTTCCCGGAGTCCGTGTCGTTCATCGGCGAACCGTGGACGACACTGGCCAAGCACATCGGCCACATCGAGCAGGGGGCGGTCATCAACTTCTGGACATTCGGCCGCTATGCCATGCACGACCTCATATCCCATATCTGCCGCCAAATCGGCCCCTGCAACATCACCGCCTGCACATGGGCGATAACCGAGAAGGCCGTCACCCAACTCCTCAACCGCCGCAAGGACGGACTCATCAAGGACTTCCGCCTTTGGATTGACCCCCGCGTGAAAGTCCGCAACCCTGTCCCCCTGCAGATGTGCAGGGCGAACTTCGATGTGTGCATCGCACCAGTCCACGCCAAAGTCGCCGTGATATGGAACGACCAATGGAGAATCTCCGTGTCCGGCTCCCTCAACTTCACCACAAACCCACAGCCCGAAAGGGGCGTGATCCAAGCCATAGACCACGTCTTTTTCAGCGACAAGAAGATATTGGATGAACAGTTTGACACAGCAGCAGAAAGATGACCTGCACAACCTCGGCAGGCTTGGCTTCTCCTACAGGGATGTGGCTCTGAACTTCGGCTTTGACATGGCCGAAGTCGCCCGTCAGTTCCAGCAGGAGAAAGGCGAGATTTACGAGTGCTGGTTCAAGGGCTACCTCTCCGCACAGGCGGAGATAAGGCAGACCGTCTTGGACGCTGCACTCAACTCCTCACAGCCCGCCATCCTGCAAATGCTACGATACTACGCCCTCACCGAACAAGCAAACCTTGAAGCCTTCGACTATGAACCAGCGACAGAGAACCAGCATAGAGAAGATACGGGAAACTGACTTTGAAGCCGTTTCCGAATACTTCACCACAGGCAACACCACCGCACTGACCGAGACCCAGCAGCGCATACTTGAACGCCTGCGGACGGCACACGCCATCATGCGGAAGTACCCGCGCAAAAGCGTGGCCGCGCTGAAGCTGCAGGCACGCTTCCCCGAAATCTCCAAAGAGCAGGCATACTGCGACATCCGAAACGCCTGCCGCCTGTGGAACAAGTACGACCCTGTGGACAGGGACTTCCTTGAAGGATGGTTCCTTGACTGGCTGATGAGGGAGATTTCAGACCCTTCCACTTCCGACAACGCCCGGGCAAAGAACCTCGCCACGCTGCAGAAGTTCCTGTCGCAACTTCCGCCGCAGAAGATTGACCCCAAACTGATGGAGGCCAACCAAATCTACGTGCAGTTCAACATCAACAACAAACAGGTGAAAATCCCCGAAGCCGTGCTGATGAAGCTGCCCGATGACATACGCCGCCAGCTGCTGGGAAGCCTCGATGACGAAATCACCGAAGAGACCGCCTGCGAAATCATCAACTCATAGCACCATGGAGATAACCCTTTCCGGCAACCGGGCACAACTGCCCTCGTTCATACTCCAGCCCAAGTGCCACGTCTCCGTGGAGGGACGGGGAACGGGAAAGAGCGCGGACATCGGCTTTTGGATGGACAGGCTCATCCGGCTGATGCCCCGCTCGGTCATAGCACTCACAGGAAAGACTTTCGGGCAGCTGCTCACACGAACCTTGCCGTCATCGCTCAAAATGCTCAACCAAATGGGCTATGAGAAAGAGGCGAACTATGTCATCGGCAAGCGGCCACCCGCCTACTTTGAGACCTCATACGAGGAACTCAACAAGTTCGACAACGTAATCTCCATCAGCAACGGCACACGCTTCGCCCTCATCTCGCAGAGCGAACCCGGAAGCGGACGAGGCGCCAACGTGGACTACGAGATTGCGGACGAAACCCTCACCCTCAACAAGGAACAGTACGACCAAGAAGTCGCCCCCACCAACCGAGGCAACCTTGAGTTTTTCGGCTTGAAGTCCGGGCACCCCGTCCATCTGCACCACGGCTACAAGTACTCAACCTCCATGCCGCCCACAAGGGACGGCAGATGGGTGCTGGACTTCGCCAAGTATTACGAGGAAGAAGCCGGAGTGCGGCTCTTTGAGGTGTGGAACCGCATCGTGAAGACACAGCTGGAACTCCTTGACATTGAAGACCCCAAGCGTTTCGCCCAGTGCTGGAACGAAACCATCCGGATGAAACGGCAGATCCGCCCGTTTGTCTCAAAGGACGGACTGCTTTTCACCGTCTCCAACGCCTTTGACAATATGGAGTTCCTCGGCCTTTCCTACATCAAGAAGAACCGGGAACTGCTGCCCTCCCTCGTGTTCTTGGTCGAGATAATGAACTTCCTCTTTGACAAAGTGGAAGACTGTTTCTATGCCATCAACGATGACCGCCACGTCTATCACAACGGCCTTGACGACCAGCGGCTTATGCTCTTGGCCAAAGAGAGCGACTTCGACCTTGACAGGCTGACGATAAAGAGCAGCGCATTTGACAGGGACTGCAACCCCGATTTGCCGCTGGAGGTGGTGGCGGACTGGGGCAGCGCCATCTCCCTCTTCTGCGTGTGCCAGGAACGGAACTACGATTTCGTGAACGGACACGCCACCGAGAAAAAATGCCAAAACTTCATCAACGAGTTCTATGTCAAGCCGGACGAAAGCTCCAACATCTTGATCAAAGAACTCTGCGGCCAACTCACCGACTACTACCACACCCACCGCTGCAAGAAAATCCACTACTACCGCGACAAATACGGAGATTCCCGAAACCCCAACGTGCTGAACTCCATGAGTTACAACCAGCTGGCCATCTCCTATTTCAAAAAAGCCGGCTGGGAGGTCATCGAGCACGCCCACAAAGGCATGGAACCGCCCCAATCGGACAAATACCTGCTTTGGGGCTTGATACTGCGCGAGGAGCGCGAAAACCTCCCCTTGGCAAGGTTCAACGGCGACAAGTGCCGCTTCACCCTCATCTCCATGAACAACGCCAAAATAAAGGACGTGGACGGCAAACTGCAAAAAGACAAGAGCAGCGAGCGCAAGACCTCGGGAGTGCTGCCGGAGGAAGCCACACACTTCTCGGACGCTGCCGACAAGATTGTGTGGACGAAGTACGGCGAGAAACTCAAAGACAAGGGCGGAAGTTTTGTCCCGGCAAGAGTGGGAAAGTGAAAAAATGTATTTTTGCCCCAAATTTAACACCTATGACAATTCAAGAAGTAAAGAGGGCATTTTATGACAAAGAAAATACCGCCTGCCCTATAACTGAAAAATTGGTAAAAGCTGGCTATCAACAAAAGGGGGGCGGCTATATTAAACGTGCTAAACAAGAAGGACTTGAGATTGACTATAAAAAGAATCTTCCCTCACAGTATTGGCACTTAATGACATATTGTAATTCTCAAGACGATAATAAAACCTTTGGCCGTAGCATTGTTTGTGGAGAATTGATTTTTTGGATGGCAGAAGTATTAGGATGTGTGTCTCCTAATGATATGAACTCCCTTGCAGATACAATAATAAAAAACGCTGTAATAAGCGATAGTGGTGAAATTACCTATAACAGGAAATTATGGAATAGTGAAATACAGGAACTATGCTTTGATAAAATTGAAAAAGCTGTTTCTAATTGACTTTTCTGTGGGGCGACCGGGCACGCTTTCCGCTCAAACTGCGCCCCAAGGGGCTTGTAACCGCTTCAATCGTTGTCGCGGACATCAAGGAACACAAAAAAGCTGTCAAAGACCACGACAGCGTTTTTGCTTGTATGACATCAAAGACATTTTGTCATACAATATGACAGCTATTTCATACAACTATTACGTTATATTGTACAAATTGATTTACAAGCACTTGCATAGTATAAAGCAAGTCTATACTTTTGCCGCCGATTTGAAAATCAAAGGCGAGCCATCAGAAGCGCAAGAAAAGGCACAGTCCTTGCTCTTTTCATTTCAAAGGGGAATGCCTCCATCCCTATCGTTGGAGGCAAATTAAAACTTGAAAACATGGGCAAAGGTCATGGCAAACCCAGCAGCGACCCGAAAGGAGCGGGCTGGCCATCCACAACGGGCAACCCAAGTGGCGGTGGAAGAGGCAACAATAAATAATTGTTGCAAGACACAGGACGGCGAAAGCCGTCCTTTTTGTTTATAAGGTACGAATAAGGGGCATACAAGGCTTCAGACACATTTACGACTTACGATATACAGACGGCACAAAAGCCACCCGTATGGGCTGTTTCGGGGCTGAAACAGCCTTTTTTTTCTATGGTATATGATATAGTTGGAAACACCTCCCTGCGGTCGGTGGACGGAGGCGTTACGCATTTGCACGGGCAAAGCGAAAACGCCCAAAAGGAATAAATAATAATTGAATATGGACGGCTTCATATTTACAATGTGGACGGGCGGCGTAGCCGCCCCATTCGTTAAATTTTCATTAACAAACTACCCGACCGTCGCCGCCCGTGTGCCGCTTTTGTGCAGTTTTTGAGGTTAAAAATTAGCGTAAAGTATTGAAAATCAATGAAATAACTTTGCGTAAAACACGCCGATTTTCTCCGAAAAATAGCGTTAAATTATTGTAAAACAACACATTGAAACGAAATTATTTTCTAACTCGTTGATAATCAGCAAAATAATTTTCAAAAAAAGTGCAGAAAAATTTGGAGCGTGTTATAATTTTCTGTATATTAGCAACATAAAACAAAGGGAGAAACAAACCACCCACAACTAATAACTAAAACCGCCGCCGTTATGCACACACTTTCCGAAATCGTCAAGCAAGCCGCCGCCGACCTCACCGCCGCCCGCAACAACTACAACGAATTAAACGCCCTTTTTGCCGCCCCCGTTGGCACGCCCGCACAAGAGGCAGCGACAAACGCCCGTATTGCCGAACTTAAAAAGGCAATCCGCAACCGCTAACCGCCGCCCCGCCCCCGCTCCCGTTCTTTGACATACTGAAAAGCACCACCCCGCAAAGGCAACCCACCCGCCAGCCCTCAACGCTTTTTTCATATTTCGTGAAAAAATAAAAATGGTTATCACCAACGCAGGCAGGGCGAGAGGCGGGACACGTTACACTTTAACGCCCTTTTTTCAAAAAAAAGGCGTGCAAAAAACTGATTAACAACAACCAACCGAAATTAAAACTACACAGCCAAACGGCGCAGCGTTTCAGACCCGCCCGCCGTTTATAACCAAATAGCCCCCCTTTTCACCATCTATAAATAATTGAATATGAAACAAACTACAAACTACCCCCAGCCGCAGGGCGTAACCGCCCCCGAAATTGAAATCTACTACAAAACAACCCTTAGAGCGGCGGAACGCCCCAAAATCAAGAGCGCAAGCGATGTTTTCCGCATTATGTCCGAAATTGGCGAAATGTCCCGAAATATGGAGTACAAAGAATTGTTTTATTCCCTCTATTTGAACACCGCCAGCGAATTGTTAGCAGTCCACAAGATAAGCGAGGGAACGACAAAACAAACCCTTGTGGATATTAAATTTATTATGCAGGGCGCAATAATGACCAACGCCGCCGCCGTCATCGTCTGCCACAACCACCCCAGCGGCAGCACCTCACCCAGCAGCGAGGACAAAAAAATAACTGAAAGAATACGCAACGCCGCCGCCCTTTTCGGCGTTGAACTCACCGACAGCGTAATAATAACAACAGGCAATTATTTTTCATTTGCCGCCGAGGGCATTTTTTAACCGAAAAAATCAGGGGCGGACTTCAGACCCCGCCCCGCCTAATTCATTTATTTATTAACCATCTAAATTTTCAAAACAATGGAAAAAAACAACAAAACCGTTGCAGCAGCAACAAAGAAAGAAACCGCAAACGCCGCCACCAGCGCAGCAAAAACCGCAACCGCCAGCACCGCCGCCGGAGTGAAACCCGCCGCCGAAAAGCCGGAAGCACCCAAAGCCGAAGCGAAACCCGCAGCACCAGCAGCGGCACCCGCCCCGACCAAGACGGAAACCCCGAAGCAGGCAGAACCCGCCAAGACGGAACAACCCGCAGCACCCGCCCCAGCGGCAGAACCCAAACCCGCAGCAGCACCGCAAGACGACGAGAACGCCGCAAAGGTCGCAGCATTCGCCGCAGAACTCAAAAGAAAACAATCCCTTGCAGAAATGCAGCGCCAAATTAACGAGGAACTGCAGCGCCTCAACCATAAAAAAGAGGTTGCCGACAAAAGAAATGTTTTCTTGACGTGCAGCGGCAAAATGGATGAATATTTGAAACTGCTGAAAGAGGAGGGAGAATTTGAAACTAATCTTTGCCGCCTCTCCTTTGAAATCTTTGAAAAAGACAGTTACGGCAGGGAGAATTTCAAGGACTTTATGACCGTGTCAAATACCGCCATCGTTACGAAGTTTTGCAACGTCTTAAAGGAAGAAATCGCCGCAAAGGTCGCAGAACTTGAAACCGAACTTTTGAAAGCCTAACGGCACAAAACAAGCGGCGGCACAAAGATTTTCAGACCGTGCCGCCGCTTTTCACCATCTAAATTTAATTTCAATAGAAATCAAACTTAAACTTTGCAAAATTATGAAAAATATTGATATGACAACGGGCGAGATCAAAGAAGCCCCCGAAAAAAAGGAACTCACCGCAAAAGAAAAGAACAGAAACGCCCAATTTGAAAGACTTTTGCAGGCAAGCGCAGAGGCGCGCGCCATCCGTGAAATGATGATTAACACCGCCAAAAGCATTGAACAAGCGATGTTTTTCGAGGGGCAGCCGCTCAACTACTTTATATTAAAATACGTTTACGCACCCGCCGAGGAGGGCACAACCGATTTCAAGAAGTTCAACGAGTGGAAAAAAGAGGGCTACACCATAAAAAAAGGCTCCAAGGCGTTCCCCGTTTGGAGCCAGCCGACCAAGCGAGAGAAGAAAGAGGAAGACGGCGAGACCGCACCCGTACCCACTCCCGCACTGATGGAGAACGCAGACGGCAGCGAAAACGGCGGCACACGCCACGAGCGGGAGCGGTTTAATATGTGTTATTTGTTCAGCAACTTGCAAGTTACACGCAGAGAACCCGCCGCCAGCGATGACGGAGAACCCGAACCCGCCGCAATGGTCGCCGCCGCCGTGATGACCGCAGTCCCCGAACCCATCAACATTTTTTAGAAAGGGGGCGCACAATGTTTAATGTATCTGTCCCCGTTCACCTCGTGCCGTTCCTGCTCCACGGAGAGCGGGACGGCATAACCGAGGAAGAAGCCAACGAAGCAACCATTTTCAAAGAAAAATTTTCGGCGTTCCTGCCGTTGCCCTTTGAAAAGGTTTTCACCCCGTCCGAGAACCAACCCACGCAATTTTGCCCAGGCTTTAACGATGTGACCGCCGAAGATGCCCAATGTTATATTTTCGCAGTCCCCACAGGAGAGGAGGCGAAACAATGATTTACAGGATAACGCAGGCACTAAAGGCGGAAAAATACCACCTGCCCAAAGTCGGAACCTACATGGGCGCACAACTGGCCGCAATGCTCCAGCAACAGCAAGCACCCGCCGAGACCGTCCGAGTATTTCAAAACTTTGTCGAATCCGTCAAGATTGACCCGCCCCGCCATATCATTATAGCACCGCCCGCCCAATGAGCGGGCAAAGCACCAGCAAGGCGCAAGCCACCGAGAAATCGGAGGTTTGCGCCTTTTTTTGTGCCATTTTTTCAAAAAAAATTTTCCCGCCATCCGGCGGGAAAATTGGCGCGGTATTCCTCAATGGCAAGGTGATTGCCGGGAACAGGGTTCCCATCTTTTACGGAGGCATCACCTTTGTTTCGTCATTCTCTGTCCCATACGTTTTTCATCCGTCACCTTATCTTTGCCCCAAAACAAAACGCTTTATGGGCAACAAGATAAGACGAGCCGACGCGCTGCGGGAAATGGAGACCCGCGAAAAGTCCACAGGGAAGGCCTCCCATTTCTCCGTGCAGTTCTATCTGAAAAACGGAGAGTTGGTGTCCTTCGGACGAGCTGTTATGAAAGGGCTGAAAGCCGACATGAAACAGAACCGACTGCGCGGGATCCAGCCTGTGGATTCCAACGGGGAACCTATCGGGCATATCCACGCAGTCTGCATTGACAATTTGAGAACGTTCAACGGAAAACAAGTCGTGATTTAGCTATGGAAGTGTTATTCAACAAGAAAGGCACGCCGCTGATGTTCCTGGGCACGGCCACCTACGGAAGCACCGTGAAAGACGTTTCCGTGAACGAGGAGATTTTTGAGCGATTCACATTCAAGGAAACGGAGTACGCCTGCTGGGGCAGTGCGAACCGCTATCCGGAAGAAGCCCTCGATGTCATCGGCAAGACTGGCGTCCTCTCAACAGGCCTCAACTACAAATGCCGCTGCTGCTACGGACAGGGGGTGATGCCTGTCACCCTCAAAGGGCTTGACGCACAGAACAGGGAACAGTACACCCCCGTCAACAACCCCGAAGTGCTCAACTATCTGCGCGGCTACACCTTCCGCCAGTACCACACCACGGCGTTCAGGGATCTCATCAAACTGGGCAACTGCTTCCCCGTCTTCGTCTTCAACGCTGACGGAAGCAGAATCATACGCACCGAGACCGTGAACGCCCGCCATTGCCGTATCAGCATTGACAAGACCAAGCTGCTGGTGTTCGGGGAGTTTGACAGACGCTTCCCCGATGACACCGCCAAAGTCTTCGACATGCTCAACGAGGCAGACCCCTTCACCCACCTGCAGATTCTCAAGGAGCAGGGTAGACTGAAAGGGAAATGCGTGGCATTCCCCCGAATCCGCAACTACTTCTCCGGCAACGACTATTATGCCCTTCCCGACTGGGACACCGCTTGGAAAAGCGGCTGGATTGACATAGCCCACAAGATACCCACGTTCCTCAAAAAGGCGTACTCCAACGCCATGAACCTCATGTGGCACATCCAAATCCCCGACACCTACTGGGACAAGAAGTTCCCCGAAGAGAACTACGAGTCCACCACCGACAGGGAGAAGGCCATCAACGCCTACCTTGACAGCTTTGAGGAACAGCTCACCAGCGAGGAGAACCCGGCCAAGACCCTCACCACGGGTTTCACCCTCAACGAGAGCGGCAAAGCCGAGGAAAAGTGGGTGATTGAGCGGCTGGAGAACGAAATCAAGGCGGAAGACCGCCTCTCCACGTCAGCCGCCGCCAACTCCGAGATCCTCTTCTCCCTCATGGTCAACCCCTCTGTTTTGGGCGCAGGGATGCCCGGAGGCCCCTACGCGGGCAACGCTGGAAGCGGCTCCGACATCCGCGAGGGGCTGCTGGTCTCCCTCATCCTCAACTACATCGAAAAACAGCAGGTGCTTGACCCCATCGAACTCATGCTGGAGTTCAACGGCATCCGTGACGTTGAACTTGTGTACCGCAATATCGTTCTCACCACCCTTGACAAGGGCAAATCCACCGAAGAAAAACTATCGTAGCCATGACACCAAGACTGTTCCGACCCGAGTTTAACGAAAAGGCGGAGGAAATCAAGCAGTTCCTCCCCGTGAACGTCACCTGCTCGTTCCGCTCGCTGGCGCCGTCCATCGCCCAGTGCGAGGACAAGTACCTTCTGCCCCTGCTGGGCGAAGCCCTTTTCGGCAGGGTGACGGCGTACTATGCCGAAGTCGCCCACGATGACGCGACACTTGAAACACTCTTGAACCGCTGCCAGTACGCCGTGGTGCGGCTCGCCTACTGGCAGGACTACGACCTGCTCTCCGTCTCGCTCTCCGACAAGGGAGCCGCCGACAATGCGGGGGATGGCAGGCTCTACAAGTACCAAGCGGACGCTCTGAAACGCACCCTCAAGGAGGGCGGCTTCAACGAGCTGGATGCGGTGCTGGAGTTCTGCCACCGCAACATCGAGCAACTGCCGGAGTTCCTCCAAAGTCCCGCATACACCGACTCCAAGACCCTCATTGTCGGCACCACAAGGGAGTTCAACGACATCTTCCACATCGGCGGTTCACGCCTGGTCTTCCTCAAGATGCGCCACTTTGTCCGCACCACACAGGAGACCGAGCTGCGCCACAGACTCGGCAAGGCCTTCTGCGACGAACTTCTCACGGCAGACCCCAGCGTGGAACGCTACGCGAGGATCCTGCCGGAAGTCAAGAAGTTCACCGTCTTTTGGTCTGTGGCTGACGGCATCGGGGAACTCCACCGACTGCCCACCGAGCAGGGGATGGTCTTCGAGACCTCGCAGGCCGCTTCGGGTTCCGACACGCAGACCGCCATCGTGCCGCAGCCGGAACTGGAGCGTATGGCCGATGAGTACCGCCACAAAGCGGAACGCTATATGTCATACGTCATAGCCACGCTGCAGGCGCACATCGCCGACTATCCCGCTTACAGGGCTTTCGCCGGGGAGAACGCACCCCGCAACGAGGTTTTTCACCGCGACAACACCAACCGCAAAATCTTCTTCGCATAATGGAAACGCTTGACTACATCACCATCGGCTCCGCCGTCCTCAACTTCCTGCTGGGCGGCACCACAGTGTGGAGCATCATCCAGTGGCTCTCCGAGAAAAAGCTCCGCAAGATTGACGAGCAGAGCAAGGAGACCAGCCTTGAAACCCAACGTTTCGAGGCACTCACCCAGCAGATTGAGTACCAAAAGCAGCTCATCGCCGAGTTCATCTCCAACGAACAAGCGCGGGACGCGCTTGACGACAAGCAGCGGGAACTCATCGCCACGCTGAAGCGCAATTCCGCCCGCATTGAAGCGGACAAAATTGAGCTGGAGCGGCAGCTGACACTCTCGCAGGCCTACGAGTGCCACCGCAAGGAGTGCCCGGACAGAATCAACAGACACCAAACCCAAGACCGATGAACGACTGCCAGCAAGACTACAGGGGCGACCTGCACAATTCCCCGCAGGCGTTCAGCCGATACCTCCAAGACCTTGCCGCACGGCACAAGTCGTTGAACCACACACAGCACGAACCGCATTTCTTCCGGGGCGAGCTGGAGGAGTTCTACACGGGCTTCCGTGACCGCGTGAACTTTCCGGCACTCATACAGGAGGGCGGCGAGATACGCTTCACCTCGGACAACGCCGACAACGCCTTCAAGGAGCGGGAATCCTCCTTCATGGTCGTGCAGTCCTACGGGGATGACGGCGACTATGACGCCATCTATGAGGCCTTCGACCTCTGTGAGCGTATCGGGGATGAAATCATCCGCAAGATGAACCTCGACAAGTACGAGGTCTCCTGTATGGTGGTCAAGGACTTCCGCTTGGACGAGGTGTCCGCCGTGCAGATACAGAACATACGGGAACGCTACGTTGGGGTGCGCTACTCCTTCACCACCCGCGCCCCGTTTTGGAACGAGATTGACACACGAAACTGGGAGGGGTTATGAAAGAGGTAAAGGTCAGCATTGACGGCGTTATGTCCGTCCATCACGTCCCCGAAAGTTACGATGAGTTGAGCCGTGAGCAGCTGCTCACCGTCTGCTCCTCCCTCGGCGGCACTCTGACCGAATCCGCCCTTTATGCTTCACTGACGGGCATTTGCAAGGAGACGTGGGAAGAGATACCTTTCCCGAAAAGGTACTTCCTGATGCGCCTCCTTGACTTCGTTTTTGAGAAAGAGCCGGCTTTCTCAAAACAACTGCTGCCGTTCATTGAAGCGGACGGCGTGCGCTTCATCGGCTACCAGCCGACCTTCTCCAACACCACTTGGGAGGAGTTCATCTACGCCGATGGCTATATGCTCTCCGGCAGGTTCCGCGAGGCGGCGGCGGTGCTCTACCGCCCGCAGCGGGAAGACTACACAGGGGAGACAGACCGCCGTGTGCCGTTCACCATCTACGGAGCGGACACCCGGATGAAACACCTTGCCCATCTGTCCGATGACCAGCTGGCGGCGTTTGTGCTGTGCTACAAGACCCTCCGAGAGAGGAATTTGGTGAAGCGGTACCCCAACGTGTTCGCTCAATCACCAAAGCGGCGCAAGACCTCACCGAGCCAGCCGGAATCCGCTTTCTCGTGGGTGAGCGTCCACCGAGACCTCATGGGAGACCGCTTCTATGAAGAGGCCAAGTTCTACGCCTCCAACGTCCACGTCATACTTGGCAGGCTGGATAAAGTGATAAGGGAGGGTGGCAGAAAATGATGGCCTCCCGTTTTGAGATTTTTTTTAATTTTGCAGTCAGAAATTGATTGGTATATGGAAACGCAAAATATTGAATACAAGGAATCTTGGCGTGATGAATACTTGAAGTGGATCTGCGGTTTCGCCAACGCACAGGGCGGCACGCTTTACATTGGCATGAACGACAGGGGCGAGGTGGTCGGCGTGGACAATGCCAAACGTCTGCTGGAGGACATCCCGAACAAGGTTAAAAACGTTTTAGGCATCATCGTTGGCGTGGATTTGATGACTGAAGACGGCAAACAGTACGTCAGAATCGAAACAGAGCCCTGCGGATTCCCACTCAATTACAAAGGTGAATATTTTGTGCGTTCGGGTGCGACATTGCAGACGCTGAAGGGGTCCGTCCTTACACATTTTCTGCTTAAACGCACAGGGGCGAAATGGGATGCCGTCACCGTTGACAATTTCACGTACCAAGACCTCGATGTGGAGAGCTTCAATATTTTCCGCAGGGAGGCACTGCGAAGCAAACGTATGACCGAAGACGACCTCGCATGTTCCAATGAAGAATTGCTCGAAAGGCTGAAACTCACCGTTGACGGCAAGCTGAAAAGAGCGGCGGTACTCTTGTTTTACCGCGAGCCGGAAGAGTTGGTTACAGGGTGTTACACCAAAATCGGAATGTTCAACAAAGAGGCCGACATTCTGTATATGGACGAGGTTCACGGCTCTCTGATGATGCAGGCCGACCGCGTGCAGGATTTGCTTTACCAAAAGTACCTCAAGGCGTTCATTACCTATGAAAACATCACCAGAGTTGAGACCTACCCGTTCCCGAAAATGGCGGTTCGGGAAGCTATATTCAATGCGCTTGTACACTCAGACTGGTCGGCCAACAATCCGATTCAAATCCGCGTTGAAGATGACAGGTTGTTCATTTCCAACAGCTGCTTGCTGACTGAAGGATGGACAGCGGAAACATTTCTTTCTTCCCATCAGTCTCTTTTGCTAAATCCCAATATTGCCAACACGTTTTTCCGTGCCGGGTTCATCGAAGCCTGGGGTCGCGGGATTGAGAAAATGTGCAAGGCGTGCCGCAATTACGGTTCGCCTGAACCTGTTTACATCATCCACCCTTGCGACCTGATGGTTCGGTTCGATGCAGCACCCAGTGTGATGCCATTTATTGAAGCAGAAAGGATGAAAGCTGAGGCACTCCCGACAACTGACCAAAAGACTGACCAAAAGACTGACCAAAAGACTGACCAAAAGGCGCAATTAACTGATTTGCAACAAAAAATATTAGATTTTCTTGGTTCCAATCCCACTGCCACACGAAGCACGTTGACCAAGGTGCTGCAAGAGTATAGCGCAAGTGGTATCAAATACGCTATGGCAAGATTGCAGGAAATGCACCTCCTTAAAAGAGTTGGTGGCCGTAAGAATGGCCACTGGGAAGTGATTAATCCAGGGCAATAGCCATGTCCAGTCACACCATAACAGACACGACAGACGGCAAAACCATCACTGCAGAGGAGTTCCATAGACAGGCGCGGCGGTGGGCGGCGATGGTGCGTAACGCCGCCAAGCGCAACACCCTGCGGTTCGCCAAGGGCAAGAAGCAAACCTCCATAACCAAGAAGAGCGGCAAGGTGGAGCGCAAGCTGCGCGACAGCATACAGTTCACCGTGGAGCGTGACAGCGGAATCCCCGAGGCGGTGAGCTTCAAAGTCCCCATCCACGGGATATGGCGGGAATGGGCGGTAGGCTACGGCCAGCCGCGGGTTCCCGGCAAGTACGTGAACCCGCACCCGCGCATCCGCCGCTCCATGGCGGACTGGTTAGACGAGCCTATCGGCCGCAACGCGGAATGTCTCTTCGACCTCGCCGCAGAGTTCTGGGGTGACGAATGTTTGGTGAACTTCTTCGGGACGAAGAAAGCGTGATCCATCTAATACACACCGAAAGGCCGTAACATTGCAAGAGACCTATTTCTTAGATGACGAATCGACAAGTTTTTTTTCGGCTATCTTCTCCTCTGCTGTCTTTCCCTTCACAACCTTCTCTTCTTGTTGAACTTTTTCAATCACCTCTCTTTCCTGCGAGGTGTTTACCACTCGATAACCGCCAGTCTTCTTACTACCAACATACGTAATGAGTTCCTGTTTGCGGAGTTCCGAGAGGCAGCGTTCCACGGTGCTCAACGAGTGGGATGTCTTGGCAACGATGTCGGCTGATTTGCAATCTGGGTGCTTCTGAATGCAGCTGAATACTGTTTCGACTGCATCTTTTGGAGGTAGGATTGGCTTCCGCTTCATGTCCCGATGAGTGGTTTTCTTGGGAACCTTTTTTTTGCCCGCTCTTATTCTATAACGCATTATACCTTCAGCAACTTTTTCTTCAATTTGTTCCTGATTTTGGGATTCCAACTTGAAAGTAATTGCCTCCTCTTGCCAAGGCATTTTTTTCATTATTACCACATTGTCCTTACACGCTTTAATGTGTCGGAATGGTAATAACGTGGTGGCTGTTATACGGATGAAATCATCTCCGAGCAGCTGCGCAAGATGCTTCATGGAACCGTACCTCGTGTAATGTTTGTTCTGCACCAAATAAACGTATGCGTAATTACCGTCTTGAAGACAATAAAAGATGTCGTCAATGGGTACAAGAAGAATATTGTTATCTGAATCCTCGACATCAATTTTCCGAACATCCTGGTAAACGACTCGCACCTCTTTTTCCAAAGATTGTTGAAAATGCTTTCGGTCTCGGAGGAGAAAAGGAAAAAAATTCAACGCCATGTTGCGCCCGACAATAAAGAAGAGAATCTTTGAAAAGTAACTAAATGGGCCAACCACTTCGATAATTGGAGCACAGCACGATACAATATTAGGATACGCAATGATCAGATCCAGCCCCCCTGTCAATAAAACAGCCAACATCAGTGTCAACCAATAGATAATATGCGAGTGTTTCTGGTAAAGACATGGGTAAAGCAAGAAATAATTGAGATACACTGTTCCTAACAACAAAAAGCCAGCTATGAACTCCTTAAAAGAACTACCAGCGTATGGGCGCAGAATCGAGTTCTGGGTAAAAAGCCACAATGTGAGGATACAGAAAATGACATTCAAAAGAATAATGGTGACGGTGCTAAGGTGTTTCATTGCGATTCAATTTGATTACGGCGGCAAAAATAGACATTTTTTTGACAAGTTTCGGCAGGAATAATGACCCGTCGCTTTGAAATTTATTTATCACCTCGAAAAATATAAATCCAATAAATTTTGCAATATATTGAATATCAATAATATACCCCCCCCCATTAAGGGATAATTTATGAGAGGCGACATATTTTTATTCCGAGGCGACATATTCCAGACGGACGGGATAAATTGTGTTGAAACCAATTGTATTTTTGCTTTTGAAAAAATAACGATGTAACATCAAAATCAAAGCGTAATGAAAAAAGTATTGACATTGACACTGCTCGCAGCCTTGTTGCTTGGCGCATGCGAGAAAGATGAAAACCAAACAGCGACACAAGGACAAACACTCAACCGTGTGATTTTGCTACCTGATGAAGAGAAGACAGGAGCACAATCAATTCTTTTAGCGATGACAATAGGACATAGCAGTAGAGATTGCAAGGGGTGTATTATGATAGACGGCCATATCTTTCATGTTGACTGTATGGGCAATGGTAACTACTGTGCTACCATTGCAGCCGTTCAACTTCAGCAAATTGGAACGGCTGTTACCGCTACCACTACAGACACATTTGATTTGACCTCGGAGGACTTTTTCCTTATGCCGGATCGCTCGTTAGAGTACGTGGACGAAAAAGAGAACCACATTTTCCTGAATGTCCCAGAGCAGATGGTCTATCGGGACACTACTTCTCTGCAGTTCACCTTCACTGGACTATTCTTCAGCGAGACAGCAGCGTATAGCAATTATTAGAAAACAAATTCTCTACAGCCAATTACATAGTATGACTGCAAACTCATTCCATCACAAGCATTCGTGTCAATTTCTGGTAAGAAAAATGACACTTTGTGCGCCAGAACAGGGCGCTTAATAAATACTGTTCTCCTGTCGGGTTCCATGCGGTTCCATGGCTTCTTTAATAACCATATTCATAACCGCATATGGCAACAGATAGGACTGTATTACCCTCTATTGAAAGAAGATAGATTGTTACAAAACAAATGTAATTGATTTAGTTATTAATCTTTTAAAATAATCAAGAATGAATATTTTTAGTAAAAAAATCAGAATGGGAAGGTCCGCAATGGAGAATATTCGCGATCTTAAGCCGGAAGAAATAGCGGCTTTACACAATGAATGTGTGAACTTTATGCTCGAGAATCACCCAGAAGAATTTGACAAAATTATTACCACCGAAAATCTTATTGCAGAAGTAGGTTGGTTTACCGATTATTTGTTGGAACGTCTCCCCGAATCAAAGTATTCTATTTTAAATGTTAAGGCAGGGCTTATTAAAAAGCTTAGCGAATATGGGGATAATGAGAACGATAGATCTCGTTATTTTATGATAGTCTTTTCTGAAGAAGATTTCAAGAAAGAACTTGAAAAGGGTAATCATTCATCCCAGTTAATTGAAGATATAAGTTTATTGCATAGGTATCTCCTGCAAGGTAAAGAAAGTTCTGAAATGGCGGAAGAACAGTGGAATCTGATTCTCAACACTAATTATGGCGAATTAGACAACTATGCTGTATCTTGTTTGGACGCAATTGGCAAAGAGTCTTCAGAAATATGGGCTGACTTTAGTTTTGTCTCAAAAGCAGCGGGGAAATGTCCGCCGAATGGTATGACTTGTGAGGAATGGGCGATTGCTTGCGATGGTTTGGGGGGATTGATTGGTTTGATTTTTGGAGGCTTCGGCTCAGTTGTGACAGGCACACTATTTTCTTACGCTGCGGCGCACGAGTGTGAGGAGTGTAACCAACCGAATGCATAAAATTTGCGATGAAACAGATAATACTTCGACAAAAAAAAATCGGGATTATTCCTCGTGGACCTTATGATGTTTATGTTAACAATGTTTTCGTTGGTTCTATTAGTCGTTATTCTTCATTGTCTATCCCTGTGGAAAATGACATTTTTGTTTTAACGTTGAAACATAGATCTTTTTTCTCAAGTTCAAAGGAGTGTCAAATCTCTAAAGACAATACAATCGTCGAATACGAGCCTGTAGATGCAAGACTGCTTATTGCAACAGGAGTCTGGGATATAATAACCGTTTTTGCGATGTTATTTCATTTGAAACTTGTCCCCAACTATATATGGTTATGTGGTATATTTGGTTTACCTTTTCTAGCAATATTAAGGGGACTAATCAGAAGAAAGAGATATTTCAAAATAGAGATTGTTGACCAATAATTTACCGTAAAATAAACACCTTGGGGGAATCGCACTCAAACTATCAGATCAAACGATACCCTAAGGTGTATCTTTACGATTGAGTATATTAACTTACATGAGAAATATGTACAGTATTTATGAACATTTTTCGTAAAATGAATCGCTGCATGTCACTAACCAATATTCATTGCTTGGGCAAAGTTTGCTGCTTGCTCTTCCCACCTCGCTCTCTGCCATTGAAACACGCGCCGATGGTAGAAAGGCAGGTACCGCGCAGGGAAATCGCCATTCTTTTCGCATAGGACAACGAAATCCCTGCTATAAGACAAGTACCCGTATGGCATTGTTTACAACACAACCTTACGATATTTCTGTACTCGTAAGGTGTGCGTAACAAAGCGGCGGCAAAGATAACTTTTTCTTGCTGTTTTTTGTGCAGAAGAATAAATATTTTTTTCATAATGAAATATTCAGGAAAAATGAAAAAGAATGCTTTTTATTCTTAGTCCCTTTTTTGAGGAATCTGCGTTCCAATTGTCTCTTGTAATAAAGAAAAGGATCAAACCAAGGATTACACATTGGCTTCAAAAGAAATGATTTAGGGAGAAATGTAGTAATGGACTGAATGAGATAGTGACAACTATACATAGAAAGAATAGAGAATTAATTTTTGTATTTTTGCACTTTGAAAAAAAAGTATAATGAAAAACATCAATAAACGTCTTAAATTTAGTAAAAACAAATTATCTAAACGTATGGCTATAACTGAAGTTATAATTGACGCTGGTCATAGTCAAGTTTCTAATGTAGAAATCTTCAGAAAAAATCAAGATTCTGTCGCAGGGAAATGTCCTGTTAAATCTTCTTTTATTTTTAATACAGTAATAGGTGATGTTGTCATCCCGACAAGTGATATTTCAGCCACAGTTAGAAAAAATTTAAAGCATGTCACAAAATGGTAATTATATTAAAAATCATTGGGATTCTTTCGTTAAGTCCCGCTATCCTGATGTTGAATATCTTTCAAGTTTTCCTGATGGGATAAACAGGGAGCATCCTTTTTCAGTCTGCAATGTATTTTCAAAAGGAGAAAAACATCCTGAATTATTGTGTTATACATATTTTGTCTACAAGGATAAAAAAGTGGATGAAATAGAGAAAAGGAATTTAGACACACCTCAAAAACGAATGAAATATATTCAAGAATTAACGCCCAAAGATTATAATGAATACGTGTTTCAAGCTGTTAAGTTTTTAAACGAGGATTTGGGTAAAATCGTTAATGAACGAACGGAATCTATAAAAGAAAAATATGAGAATGACGAAAAACAAAAGATAATCAACGAATATTCTTCAAAATACGAAGAAAAAGTGAAATTGCTTAAAGATTTATCCTTTTCTAAACCTGTTGATGTCTTGTTAAATCTTGCTTATGGGGTATTGACATCTCTTATTGTGCTTCTATTATCCTTCAAATACGAAGATAATACAGTTTATAGGGTATTGTTGGTGTTCGTTATTCTTGCGGTTGTTGTGCTGATTATAAGTTCGATTTGCTTGCAAGCTTCAACCAAAAGAAAAATGAAAAAAATTGAATAAATGCTTTGGGCGACCGGGCACGCTATCCGTTCAAACTTCGCAACAAGTTGCTCGTAACCACTTCTATCGTTGTCGCGGACATCAAGGAAACAAAACCGCAGTCAATCAGTACGACTGCGGTTTTCTTATGCCGTCCCATCCTGTGACGGGCGTTCAGGCCATCTTTGCCAAAACATCAGTTTATGGCAAAGAGCAGCACCCGCAGGGTAACCATCTACATCAACGGCAAGGAGGTGGAAGCCTCCGTCAAACAGATACGGGCGGAAATGAACCGCCTCGTCAACGAGCAGAACCGCATGGTCATCGGCTCGGACGAGTACATCGCCCACGCCAAGAAAATCAAGGAGCTGCGCCAATACCTCAAGGAGCACGCGCAGGAAATCGGCTCCGTCGCCTCCGCATGGTCGGAAATGTACAACAAGGTGCTGCAGTTCGGCACGGGCATCGGAGGCCTGACGCAGATTCTCTCCTCCATCGACAACGTGACCTCCACTCTCAAGCAGGTGGCCACCGACCTCGCCGCCATGGACGATGTCTATTCCGATGTCATCAAGACCACGGGGCTGACCCGCGAGCAGGTGGAGGAACTCAACGAGAGCTTCAAGCACTTAGACACCCGCACCAGCCGCGAACAGCTCAACAACCTTGCCTACATCGCCGGAAAACTGGGCATCTCCTCCAAAGAGATGGTGCAGCAGTTCGTTGAGGCAGCGGACATCATCAACGTCTCAATGGGAGACGTTCTCGGTGACGATGCCACACTTGCCATCGGCAAGATGGTGGACGTTTACAAAAAGTCCACCGACATGCTCAAAGACAAAACCCTCAAAGAGCAGCTTCTGTCCTTGGGCTCCGCCGTCAACGAACTGGGCAAGACCAGCACCGCCAATGAGCAGTACATGGTCAACTTCACAGGGCGTTTGGGCGGCATCGCCGTACAAGCCGGACTCGCTGCCGATCAAATCCTCGGCTTCGCCTCCGCACTTGACCAGGACATGCAGAAAGTGGAGATGTCCGCCACTGCCTTCCAAAAGCTCATCCAAAAGGTCATATCCAAACCCGCCGAGTTCGCCAAAATTGCCGGAATGGAGGTTGAGCAGTTCAAGAACTTGATTGAGAACGACATGAACGAAGCCTTGAAGAAAGTCCTCAAAGGCTTTTCCGGCGCAGGCGGTTTCGACAAGCTGCTGCCAATCTTCCAAGACCTCGGACTTGACGGGGCGCGTGCCGCTGCCGCCATCTCCTCAATGGCCAACAGCCTTGACAAAGTGGAGGCCGCACAGGAAATCGCCAACAAAGCCATGCTGGAGGGCGTGTCCTGCTATGAGGAGTTCTCTGTCAAGAACAACAACATGCAGGCCAACTTGGAGAAAGCCCGGAAGAAATTCCAAGACACCCGCCTTGAACTCGGGCAAAAACTCTACCCGATACTGATAAAGCTGACCAAGACCAGCACGGCGGGCATCAAGGCGATTTCATCAGCCGCCACTTGGATTTCCAAAAACAAAGGTGCGGTCATTGCCATTCTCGCGCCACTGACTTTGTACATTGCCAAAGTCACCCTGCTGAAAACAAGGCTGTTGCTACTCAACGCCGCCGAAAAAGCCGGCATCGTCCTCAAAGCCGCTTACAAGACAGCCACATACGCCGTGGCTGCTGCACAAGCATCACTGGCAGGCAACACAGCCAGAGCTGCTGCAGCAATCCGGGCAATGGGAGCAGCGGCAAACGCCGTCCCGTGGATAGCCATCGCCACTGCAATCATCGCCGCTGGCACCGCCATCTACAAGCTGGCCACCCGAACCACGGCGGCAGAGAAAGCAATGAAAGACTTCCGCACCCGAACCGCCGAGCAGAAAGTGGAGATTGACAAGCTCTTCAACGCACTGCGAGACCTGCGCAAAGGTTCTGACGAGTACAACAAAGTGCAAAAGAAAATCATTGAGACATACCCCCAACTGCTCAAAGACCAGCTGGATGAAAAGGGCAACATCATAGACATCGAGCAGGCCTACAACAAAGTCATTACAGCCATGAAACGCAAGATTGCCCTTGACATCCAGCAAGAGCAGATTACGGAGGTGATGAAAGAGGAAATGGACAGGCTCGCATACTCCCTCAAGCACCTCTCGCCGGAACTCGGCAACAAGGTGGTCGAACTCGCCGAGGACGGCTGGGACTGGAACAAGATTATCCGCAACATCAACCGCTATTTTCTCAAAGACCGCAAACTGACGGGCAAGGAAGAGTTTTTCATCCAAAACATCACGGCCATCGTCCAAGAACAGCAGGCCAAGATTGAGAAAATCAAACAGAACCTCGCACCTTGGATCGGCAACCAAATTGACGCAGTGGTCGCCGAAGTCGAGGAGGAAACAGCGGCAGAGGAGGAAAGCAGCGGCAACAACGCCGTGGAGACAGCCGCCGAACTCGCAAAGAAGAAACAGACGGAGTGGGAGAACCTCCAAAAGGAGGTTAAGAAACTGTTCAACAAGGACGAACTCATAGGGCTTGACAAAGTAGCCGCCGACAAAGAGAAAATCCGGCAAGAGTATGGCGACCTTGTGAACAGGATAGAGGCTTTCTCCAGCAGCAAAGGCAAAGCGGCAAAAGCACTCGCCGACCAAGTGCGGGAGTATATGGCCAACGCCATCGAAGAGGTTGACCGAGCCGCCCGCACCGAAAAGGCGAAGAAAGTGATGGAGCAGTATGAAAAACTCTGCGAGCAGTTCCAAACCCTCAAAGAAAAACTTGACCAAAACCTCACCGACAGCTACTCCAAAGAACTGCTGCAAATTGAGCAGAAATGGCGTTCCACCATTGCCGAGATAGACAAGAACATCGCCTACTATCAAAGCAAGCAGAACGAGGCCTATGACCCTGTAAAGGGCACAGGCCTCAACGAGGATGAGCTGAAGCTGCTTGAAAAACTGCTGGAGCAGAAAAAGCAGGCGATTGCGCTGGAGGCACAGGAGGAACTTGACGTGGTGAAACGCGCCGAGGCGGACATTTCCGAAGCCCTAATGACCGAGACGGCAAAGCGTATCGCCACCGTCAGAAAAGAGTATGAAGCCCGCATCTCCGCAGCCCAGTCCGCCATCGCTAAACTCAAGGAATTGGACGAGCAAGGCAACAAGGAGCGCATCCAGCAGCTTGAAGCCCAAATCAAAGCCCTCAAGGAGAAGATGGAGAAAGAGGTTTCCGACCTCGAAAAGGCGGACGGCAAGAAAGGCAGCGCAGGCATCGGCAGACTTCTACAGATAGACTGGAAAAGTTTCAAAAAGGATTGGGAGAAGAACCTGTCGGAAATCGCCGATGTCTTACAGGATTTTGCCAACACCGCCTTTCAAATATTTGAGTCCGTCAACCAAATACAGAGCAACAAGGAACAGGCCTTGCTCGACCAATACAAGAAGGACTGCGATGAACGGAAGGACAAACTGGACTGGCAGCTGGAACAGGGCATCATCTCTCAAGAATACTACAACGCCCAAGTGGAGCAGATGGACAAAGAACGGGAGGCAAAGGAAAAGGAGGTGGCGTTGGCACAGTTCCGCAGGGAGAAACAGGCGGCGGTAACGGAAGCCGTCATATCGGGCATCGTGTCCGCCATCAAGAGTTTTGAAAACGGCGGCGGCTATCCTTGGGGACTTGTCACGATGGCACTCTCACTGGCCACCACAGGCGCACAGGTCGCCGCCATTGAATCACAGCCGGAACCCTACTACAAAGGCGGCTTCATCGAGCGAGAGAAACACATCGTGGCTGGCGAACGAGGCCGGGAATGGATTGCCTCCAACGAACTTGTCAGCGACCCCGAAACAGCACCCGTCATTGAAGCCCTTGAACAGTACCGCAAAGGGAACAAAGCCCCTTTGCAGGATCTGCAACTCGCCGTGCCCGATGGGCAAAGAGTGTCCCAAGCCGCAACCGCCATCAGTCGTACATTTGTCCCCGAAAGAACCGAAAGAGCCGTCACAAACAACCACTACCACACCAGCCAAACAGATGGAGAGACAATGGAGAGGATGCTGGAGGAAATGACCGCGCTGCGCCTCTATATGAGCGACCCCAAGAACAGGCAGGCGGTCATCAGCAGAGACAAGCAGCTGGAGTTTGAGGGACAGGAGAACTTCCTCCGCAAGGCGGCATCGTTAAAATAGAGAGCAATGCCAGTAACCATAAGAGAGCAACCGCATCCGTTTGACTTCGCAGGCAATCCCACACGTTACCTGCTGAAAGGCACACCCATTGTGACCGCCGGACAAAAAAGCAAGAGTTCGTGGCGTGTGAACGCACTTCCATCCGCCGTGCTGACACTCTCATACGGCGAAACGGTCTACAATTTCCAAATCACCAGCATTAGCCAGGCACGTTATTACCCGGACAGGATAGCCGCCTATACCGACCCTGCGCAGTTGCAAGAGGAATTGACCTCCAAGATAGCGGAGAATTACACCATCAGCCGCCACTATGAGGTGACAGTGGAGGATGACCTCACCGTCAACTTTCTCTCCAAAGAGTACGGTGCCGATGTCGTATATCTTGACGGGAACGGCAGCGGCGACATTGAAATGCTGGTTCTGAACTATGGCATTGCCCGGACAGAACGACCCAACTACGGCGTGTTCGCCAAGTTTGAGATTACACGCTATTCAAGCGGCAGCGTGCAAGAGGTTGAAACCCCCGAAATCCTCCTGCACTTAAACGACAGCAATATGGCGATTTTGCCTCTTGAAATCCTGCGTTCATACTTCACCGCTGCCGATGTTCCGTCCTTGACAGAGACCTACGATGTCTATCCGCTGCTTTACGCCACCATAAAATGCAGGCTGACCTATTCTGACATATACGGCATCGTCCCACAAGTCAATGTCTTGAAACACTCACAGGAGTTCCTCCTCTCTGCCGGGAAGTTGGATGATGAACACCATTCTCTCAACCTCGCCGACTGGGGAACGGCGATGGGAGCAAACGTCAGACTTTCCGACTACACGGACATCCGTGACTTCGGATGCCCTAACGGTCTGACTGTCCGCTCGTATGCAGAACTTCCGCAATACGTGTATTTTTTGTTGTTCAACACGCAGAGAGATTCCTCCTATTCACGGAATCTCACCGTCAATGTCAGCGTGCGCCATAAAGACGGCTCTACACACGTTTTCAATCCCGGTCTTCTCACGGTGACCAACCGCAATATCGTCCGTATTCCCGTCTCCGTGCAAGCACTCGGCCTGTCGGCGGATGACACGCTCTCCTACAATGTTTTTGTTTTGAACGGTTCGAGTTCCGCTTGGTCACGCACTTATGTTCTCGGACAAAAGCCCTACAACTCGCAAGTGTTCCTGCTCCAAAACCGCTATGGGCTTTTGGAGACATTTTTCACTGACACATCAGCCATAGATGAGAAAACGGAAGGCGGGGACACCGTTCAAAACGGCGTTGCTGGCACCGACATCACCGACACGGCGACCATACACACGGCACGCACAGGTTACAAGACAGCACGGGAGGTACAGGCGATTGCCGATGCCATGCGCAACAGGTTCAACTACCGCATTGTAGGCAGCAGAATCGTTCCTATTGCCATCATCCCCGACACACTGACGGTCAATGATACCGCCGAAGACCTCATTTCCGCAGAGTTCCAATACCGTTTCAACAGGCCATCCACAAGCGGCACAATCGGAAACATTCCGATAG
Organism: Bacteroidales bacterium; assembly: GCA_017554325.1. Classification (GTDB taxonomy): domain Bacteria; phylum Bacteroidota; class Bacteroidia; order Bacteroidales; family WCHB1-69; genus F23-D06. The sequence goes on along the minus strand of JAFZIP010000016.1, from coordinate 6,313 downwards.
TGCCAGGCATTCCCGATGTTTGGGTGGACAGACTGACATGGCTGGACTATCTGCGGCAAGTAGCCCCACAAACTAACGACATCACAGCCAATTACAAGATAAAATGAAAATAGAGAAGATAGAGTTAATCGAAAACGGAATGGAACTCGTCGTGGTGCGGAAAATCCTCAACCAAGTCATTGAGCGGGTGAACGAGTTACAGAAAATCTCCAACAGCTATGACGATTTGGAGAATCGTCCGGCCATTGACGGAGTTACACTCACATCAGAAACCACATTCGAGGACTTCCGAATCCCTATATCCTCTTTGGAGGATTTTGAGGGATTTGAGAACCAAATAATGAAAACTGCCGCCGATGCTGCAATGAAAACGGTGAGAGAAGCATTGGAGGGGAAACTTGACAAAGATTTCACCATTCTGCGGCAACGAAAATATGAGCTTGACGAATCAATGCTCGTGGCCGTTGACACTGGCAAAGGGGAGGTCTTCAAGACCACTCTCGGAGACCTCCTCCTCTACATGATTTACCTCAAGCGCAAAAATGAGGAATGACAAACCCGATAGCAGATGTTGACAATAGAAGTAAACGGCACTGCGCTGCACATCACAAAAGGGACATCCTTGCAGATGGAGGTGAACAGCAGCGTCTTCTCAACCGATGGGATTGAGGGCGACATTATGTTCACCTTTGACGTGCCAGCAAAGAGCAATGACACAGTATTCCAGCACGCCCGCTTTGTCTATGTGCAGCGGATGAAAAAGTACACCTGCTCGGTGCTTGCCGGAGGAATAGAGATTGCCCGTGGCGACCTCTATATCCAAAAGGCGACAAGCACCGTTTATTCCTGCGGGCTTGTCATCAATCCTTGGCCGACAGACTATGCCGACAGGATGCTGTGCGACAACGATTACGGTGAGGACATCGTAATCAGCCGCAATGCCTCGGAACACAACGCCAAGTGGATTGAGTTCCTTAAGTCCACGCTCAATCCGGAATCGGTCATCAAGTTCCCGTTGTTCCTTGACACCGTTTTCTATGGAAGCGGAAACAATGATTTCGGCTGGTTCCTGCTTTCGTCAGACAGCGCACCAAGCAACGCCAGCGGCATACAGGCCTCACTTCGGACCAACAACAGTGTTGGTCTTGACCGTTGCTATGTCAATCGCCTGTTCTTTGACGACAACGGTAATGTCATTGAAGAAGTCAGCGGGAACAGAGGGATTCGCCTGTTCAACAACCGCCTTGCCAACAACCCCAACAGCTTCACTTTCTGCCCGGCTTTGAGACTTCCGTGGCTACTGGACAGGGTGATGGAGAACGGCGGCTACAGGGCTATGGGTGGTTTTTTCGATGACGGAGACATCCAAAAAATCTATTCGCAGAGCCTCCGTTCCCTTGACGGATTGCTTACACAATATTCGGAGGGTGAAGCAGGCTTGTATGTGGATATTTCCCCGTCAGTCTCTTACTCAAATGAACCTGTCAATATCCCCAAAATCGCCCGTTTCATTGATTCGGACGGCAACCAGCAATATACTTTCTCCCCGAATGTGGGCGGCAGTCATCATTTCCATATAGTGCTGAAGACCTACCTCCCGTCCAACATCCTACAGACAGGAACAATGCAAGTGACGGAGTATGGGCAGACATTTACCGCCAACTATGTGGAGGCAATGTTCCTGATGGTCTCCGACACCACAAACGGACTGCCGACCTGTTTGTCCACCAATCTCAACGGTGACTGGAGCAGTATGAACCCAATGACAACCTATTGGGCACCGCCCGTGTACTGCAAAATGTATAAGCCGAACCAGCTTTCATCTTTCGGCTATGTCGGGGCGGGCTTCTACGAATTGACATTCGACTTCACCTTGAACGGGATGACAGCCGGACGCTCCTACAGGTTCATATTCGCCAAGTGCCGTGGCCACAATGCCTATGGGCAGGGAACAGGCGGACAGGTTATCGTCAACGGTTTTGAAAACATCCCCATCACCGATGATGTTTCCGCATATTACAAGGTTTACAACTGCTTCTCCAACAAGCTCCGCTATAGAGAGCATGTCCCCGACCTGTCCAACGCCGGGTTCATCGGAACCCTGTGTGAGACATTCGGGCTTGCGCTTTTCCTTGACTCCTCCACCAAAAGGGCGGAGTTCGCCTTTGTCAAGGACATACTCGGCAAGTCCGGCTTCCTTGATCTCACAGCGTACGCCGTGGACAAAGAAACCGCCTTGGAGAAACACGATGAAAGGAAGTATGTTTACAAACTGGAGGGCATTTCAGCGGAGGACTTGGACGAAACGAAACTGTTGCCCTCCGTCAGAACCGCCGATGACCTTGCCGAAGCTCTGGCCAACTACGGACAGAGTTGTTTCGTGGAGAATGAAAACCAATACAGAAAATCGGAGAGGGAGGGAAATGCCATCTCCAACTGGGTGTTCCGATGGAATCCACAGGGCGGGGCAAACCAAACGCTTGAAGTCGGTGAGGGAGAGTCAGAGAACATCACACCGAATTTGAAAATTCCTGTGATGAAGGTGACGGACGAGAAATCCTCCAATCCCGACTTTGTGCTGCGTATCGAGCAGACGGGCTGCAGCGCCATCTTCGATACTGGCAGCAACGGTTTCGGCATGATACTTGAAACCTATTTCGGGAGCCGCCGCCTCAACTGCCCCCAAGCGGGAAATCCATTCTTTGAGGTTGCACAGCCGACCCGATACCAAAAGGATGGCCAAGCCCTTGATGGCATTTCACTGACGGTTGCCGGAACGGATTCAGTCGGAGAACGATGGGTGGAACCGTGGCTTTCATTCCTTTCACGGTACGAGAAAGTGAAATACCGCTTTCTCCTTCCGCTTGGGGAGTTTCTCAAACTATGGCAGTTGCTCAAACCGCAGGGCGAACCCGCAGAACGGCAGATCCGTTGGCTGTTGGTCGGTAGTGTGAAAAGCCTGCCTTTCAAAATCACCTTTCAGTTCACCGAGGGGGCCGAGACTGTCATCGCTGATGTGGAGGCTGCAAAAGAGAAAGTGGAGCTTTAATTGTCGTTGCTGTCGGTGTGTGAGAAATTCGGTGTTTTTGACAATATTATATTCCTTAAATTCGGGTCTGCATGATTTGTATAGATTGTCGTTATGTCAAGCGATGAATGATTTGCAAGCTGTTTCACGGATAACGGGTCGATGCCGTTCTTTATCATTTCCGAGATACCAGTGTCCCGGAATGAATACATCTGCATTTTTTGAGGTATGTCCAGTTTCTTTCGTAAGTCAATCCAGGTTTTAGTCATTCGTGCTTCGGAAAGTTTTTCTGTATAGGGCTTATAGCCCCGACCAAATATATAATCGTTATTAGAGGCGTTTTGCACTCCTAAATCAAGTAGTGCTTTGAGAATTTCATCAGATACAGGTACAAATCTTTCTCGTCCATTTTTTGCCACCTCCTTTCTGATTCGTATCTGTTTTTCTGCAAAGGACAAGTCTTTGACAAGGAGCATTCTCAATTCCTTTGGTCGGATAAGTCCAGCATAAATGAGTTTCAGCATAATTAAAAATCCTGGATTATTAACTTTAAGATACTCTTCGATAATTCCACGGTAATCCTCTGGAATTAAGACTCTTCTCTTGTCTTCTGTTTTCTTTTTCTTAATCTTGGCGAAATGGTTTTCTTTGCAGTAGCATTTCTCAATCATCCAACTGAAAAATGCACTTCCATTCTTGATATACCCATTATATGTATAAGTTGAAATGTCCTTTCCATTACTTGATTTTCGCTCGAAGTACACATGATCCATGAACTTAACAATCATGGCATGAGAAATCATAGAGGAGTATATGCCGGGCTTTTGCTTTTCAATCCATTCGGAAAATATCTTGATGAATGATTTGTATGAACGGACGGTTGCTTCTCGTTGAGTCCGTTCAGTTTCCTCAATGTATTTTCGGCACACTTCGCTGATGGGTGTGTACATACGGGAATCTTCGCCCTCGAAATATGGGTTCCATCCGGTGGATAGTTTCATGTTTAGAGCGATAATGATGTTGTTAATATGGCGTTTTGCTTCTGATTTAGAGGAATAACGACACATTAACCGCTCTAATCGTATTTTTTTACGCTGCAAAGTTTGAGTTTGCGGGTTCTCCACATAATACTCAATAAGCCATCCTGACTTGTTTGTTTTTAGAGTAGCTGGCAAATAATTGACAGCTGAATACTCTGAAGATACTGCTAACCTGTTGTGATGATTGGACATTTTTTTTTTGGTTTTGCAGTGTTTAAGTCTATAAATACCACAAAGTTCCAAAAAAATGGTTTGTCTCGTTTCTGTCTCAGTTTTTACATTAGAATCAGTAATTTGCAAAGGTAAATTACTGATTCTAACTGAGTTGAAGTTGTTGGCGGAAAGTGAGGGATTCGAACCCCCGGTAGCTGTGACACTACGGCGGTTTTCGAAACCGCTGCCTTAAGCCACTCGGCCAACTTTCCGTGTCTCAGTTTTTGAGGCCGCAAAAATACAAAAAAATCACCACAAATATCCGACGCCTGCCAAAATGGAGAAAACAAAGGAGGAGATTACCAACAGGGGCAAATACTTGTCCAATGCACTGCCATGATGCCTCCACACGCCCATCACATGCGCGATATACAACGGCAAGGTGAGCAGATAGAGCAGATTCCACGGCGAAGAGTAGGTGAGCAGCGTGAAGGCCCCCATGCACACCCACCCGCCTACGATGAGCACGGTTTGGTAAATCTTGGCGTTGCGCTCCCCGATTTTCAACGGGATGGTAACGCGCGTCTCCGCATCCGACTCCATGTCGCGGATGTTGTTCGTGTTGAGCACGCCCACGCTGAAACAGCCGATGCACACAGCCGGCAGCAGCACGGTCCAGGTGTCAAAGGTGCCGGCGGCCACGAAATAGCCGCCCATCACCGATACCAGCCCGAAAAAGATGAACACGGAGATGTCGCCCAGTCCGCGGTAGCCGTAGGGCCGCTTGCCTAGCGTATAGTGCATGGCCGCCCACACGGCGCACGCGCCGAGTGCGGCAAGTACCAGTCCTTTAGCGCAAAACAGGGACCCGAACGCGTCGATGATCATGGCCGAGCCGAAAAAGAAGCATAGGAACACAAATACGGTAATGAGCGTCTTGAATTGCTGTACGCTGATGTTGCCCTCAGCCAAGCTGTAGAGCGGTCCCTCGCGCTGCCCGCCGTCGGTGCCGCTCAGATAGTCGCCCAGCTCGTTGGATAGGTTCGACAAAATCTGCAAGCAGACGGTGGTGAGCAAGATAAAGATGATGACCAAGGGCTCCACGCTGTGGTTGGCGCAGGCCAGGAATATGCCCAGTACCACGCCCGCCAATGACAGGGGCAGGGTGCGCAGGCGCATGGAATGGATGGCGGCGGAAATTTTCATTATGTTGAGGTTTTTATAAAATCGTAGAGACGCGCCATGGCACGTCTCTACAGGTTATTGTATTGTTGATTGTTGAGACGCACGACCGTGCGTCTTTCCTATAACGTCGGTCCGAACGGAATCAGGGCGCGGCCCTGTTCGGTGTCGCTGAAATTCTCGAAATTCTTGATGAATGAGGCGGCCAGCTGTTTGGCGTTCTCGGCGTAGGCTGCCTTGTCGGCCCAGCTGTTCTCGGGGTTCAGGATGCTGTCGTCCACGCCCTCCACATGTTTGGGAATGTAGAGGTTGAAGGGCTTCACGATCTCCGTCTCGCAGTTCAGCAGGTCGCCGTTAAGGATGGCGGTGATGATAGCGCGCGTGGCCTTGAGGCTGATGCGCTCGCCCACGCCGTAGCCGCCACCGGTCCAGCCGGTGTTCACCAGGTAAGCCGTGGCGTTGTGCTGGTCGAGTTTCTTGGCCAGTTCCTCGGCGTATTTGGTGGGGTGCAGCAGCAGGAACGCTGCGCCGAAGCAGGACGAGAAGGTGGGCTGCGGGGTCACGATGCCGCGCTCGGTGCCGGCCAACTTGGCGGTGTAGCCGCTCAGATAGTAGTACATCGTCTGCTCGCGGTTGAGGACGGCCACCGGAGGCAGCACGCCGAAGGCGTCAGCCGACAGGAAGATGATCTTGCTGGGGTGCGTGCCGCGTGACACGGGCTTCACGATGTTGTTGATGTGGTAGATAGGGTAGGAGACGCGCGTGTTTTCGGTCTTGGCGGCGGAGTCGAAGTCGATGTTGCCCTCGGCATCCACCACGAGGTTCTCGAGCAGAGCATCGCGTTTGATGGCGTGGAAGATGTCGGGTTCCTTGGCCTCGCTCAGGTTGATGCACTTGGCGTAGCAGCCGC
>JAFZIP010000021.1 GCA_017554325.1 Bacteroidales bacterium | reverse complement strand
GTTCACGGATGACACATAAAACACTGTGGTCTGCGACAATTCAGGCTGAAAACTGGTTCCAGTATGGATGGTATCTGCGGAATTCTCGGAGTCATACCAATAGCAGGTGGTTCCGTTTTGACCGACAACAGTCTGAAGCGTAACAATGCCCTCGCCACAATTTGAATTTGTCGCAGCACCACTGATTTCAGGATCTGCCGGGATGGCGTTCACTGTCGCCATAATCGGTACTCTACTGCTCTGGCAATGTTCATCGAAGCACTGCACATAATACACGTAAGGAACGGTGGACACCTCCAAAGTATCCGTAGCATACTGGTTCCCAGTATATAACGCCTCTGTAGTAGTGTCATTGGCAAACCAGTGGACTGCCCAGGTCGGGTTCTCAACAGTCACATTCAATGTCACCGGGCCTGCGCCGCAGCGGGCGGCATCATTTACGGAAGGAGATGATGGCACACTGTAGATTATGGCCGTGTCGGCCACGCGCGCACTGGCGCAACCCGTTTCAACATTCACGGATGCCACATAAAACACTGTGGTCTGCGACAATTCTGGCTGAAAACTGGTTCCAGAATGGATGGTATCTGCAGAATTCTCGGAGTCATACCAATAGCAGGTGGTTCCATCTTGACCGACAACAGTCTGAAGCGTAACAATGCCCGCGCCACAGTGTCCCTCCGTACTTACCAAAGGCATTGCCGGAGGTGGCAAGACGTTAAGATGCAATTCCCTCACAGAGTCACAGCCGTGGAAAGACGGGATAGGCGACAGTGTAATGATCTTAACTCCAGCCGTATTGTAGCTGACGTTCAGGTTATATTCTGTATAAGTGGTTCCCAAGCAGACAGAATCATAAATAACTACTGTATCAGGAACAGGATAAATGATCACGGGAAATTCAACCATCCCACTTTCACAACCTGTGGTCATATCCACATTAGAGACGAAGAAAGAGGTTGATTCTGAAATCGGTTCCGTAACCAACGTGTCGGTTTCCGTATAGGAAGTGGCACTGGGTGTTGCATACCAATGGCATAATGTAGTGTTATTCGGCACCAGGCTAACCGGGCCAGGTCCACACCTCGTAACAGCCGTAACAGACGGCAACTCGGGTATGGGATTCACCTTAATATGCAGCGTTACAACACTATCGCAATCATTTTGAGTAAAAAAATAAAAGTTGACTGTGGAAAGCGGAGCCTCAAGTGTTTGGAATGTGGTGTCAATCTGTCCACTGATGAAGTGATATGGCAACTCATTCAGACAGATAGTATCAAAGATATCTGTATGTACACTGTGAGAGATGAGGATAGTATCAACATAATGTATGGCGCGTCCATCTTCGTCAACAGTGTCATGTATTACAACAGTATCAACGAAATAAGTGTTGTTAAACAAAACAACACTGTCACAATAAGTACCCGAACTGCTAATTGTTGTATCCGTCGGACTGGCAAATAACGGGACCGAAAACACAAATAACAAGAAGGTAAAAATCGGTATATTTTTATGCATAGGCAATACTTTACAACAGCCACAAGAACTTAACAAACAAGAATCACATGAAAAGCATCTATATCACTGATATTGAATAAATTAAATTATCACTAAAAAAACCGTTACAAAATTATTTAAAAACAAGACGTTATGCCTAACAAAAACGTCCACTAATCATTTACACATATAATCTTTTTTCTTTGTCAGATATGTAAACCAACCGTTTACACTCTTCTTGCTTTCCAGTAATCGGAACAGGCTTTGAAGAAGTCATAGTCCATCACATCACAAATTTTAAGCAATAGGTCAGTGTATATCCACTGCCGTTCAAAAAGCTTGTACATATTCTGACGCGAGCACCCCAGTTGCGCGGCTAACCATGTAATACTACGCCCCTGTTTACGCAACTCGCTTTTGATGAGATGTCCGATGTGAAGTTCCCCTTGCATGGGCAAAAAGTTTAGAGTTTAGAGTTGAGAGTTTAGGGGTGAGAAATGCTGTGTTTAAACCAAATTGGAGAAACCCATGAAAGCCATAGCGAGAATGCCAGCGGTGATGAGGGCGATTGGCACACCTTTCATGCCCTTGGGGATCTCAACCAGCTCCAGCTGTTCACGCAGACCGGCAAAGATGACGATGGCCACCGTGAAGCCAATGGCGATGAACACCGAATAGATTGTGCTGTCGATGACAGAGAAGCCATGAGCGGCGATGAGCGGCTGCTCGGTCACCTTGATGGCGATACCCAGCACCGCGCAGTTCGTGGTGATCAACGGCAGATACACGCCCAATGCTCTGTACAACGACGGGCTCAGCTTCTTCAACATGATCTCCACCATCTGCACGAGGGCGGCAATCACGAGAATGAAGACGATGGTCTGCAAAAATGTGATATCGAGGGGAACCAGGACGTATTTCTGGAGGGCAGAGGTCACCAACGTGGCCAACGCCATCACAAAGATGACGGCCACGCCCATACCCAGGGCGGTGTTCACCTTGCTGGAGACACCCAAGAACGGACAAATACCGAGGAACTGCACCAATATGATATTGTTGACGAGGACAGCTCCGATTAACAATAATATATATTCCATAATCTCAATTTTTTCGGGTTTGTTTTCGTAGAGACGCACGGCCATGCGTCTCTACCATGAATAATTATTTTGCGGCGCACATTTTATTTTTGCGTTTGGCCTCCACGCGGTTGATGATATGGCGCATCAAGGCCATGACGAAACCGAGCACGAGGAACGCGCCAGGAGCCAATACGAAAATCAAAATATTGTAATCCGCCGGGATGAACTGATAGCCCATGAACGAGCCGGCACCGAGAATCTCACGCACGGTAGCGATGAGCACCAACGAAATGGTGAAGCCGATACCCATGCCAAGTCCGTCCAAAATGGAATCAAACACGCCGTTCTTGTTGGCGAAAGCCTCCGCACGGCCCAACACGATGCAGTTCACCACAATCAACGGGATGAACACCCCCAAGCTCTCGGACAACGCGGGCACAAAGCCTTGGATAAGCAGGTCAACCATACTCACAAATGTGGCAATGATGACAATGTAGCAGGGAATGCGCACCTTGTCGGGTATCACATTCTTGAGCAGGGAGATGATGATGTTGGACATGAGTAACACAAACGTGGTGGCGGCGCCCATACCGAGGGCGTTGTTCACAGAGGTGGTCACGGCCAACGTGGGACACATGCCGAGCACCAAGATGAGGCTCGGGTTCTCCTTGAAAAATCCTTTGGTCAATATCTTAATCTTACTCATAACAAGCCTCCTTTACTGTCTTAAAAACGTTATAAGCTCTTTGCACCGCATCGCAGTATGCGCGAGAGGAGATGGTGGCTGCGGTGATAGCATCCACATCGCCCCCGTCTTTGGTCACCTGCAGCTTGTACTGCGCAGGATCCTGATTGTTGAACTGCTTGGCAAAATCGCTCTTGCTCTTATTGATCTTGTCGCCCAAGCCAGGAGTCTCACCTGCCTTGATGACTTCCGTATTCAGGATCACACCTTCATCATCAAAACCGACCATAAGGTCGAAACGGCCGGCGAAAGCCTTTTTGGTGAAGGTTTCCACACCCATGCCGAACAGGGTGCCGTCCTTGTTGATTGCCCTGTGCACGAGAATGTCTTCGCCTTCGTAATTGATGACGGTATCGCTGATGTTGCCCTCAAAGCCAGGCAGCACATCATTCAGGGCTTTCTCTTTCTTCTGGGCCTGTGACAGTTCAATCGGTCCCTTGGCAAGGGCATACACGCCCGTGAGGGCCAACCCTGCCACCAGGGCTATGGCGGTCAGCACGACCACCAGCTTTATCAATGATGATTCTTTCTTTTGTGCCATACTCAAAATGTTTTAGGGTTATTTAGCATACGTTTTGGGCTTGAAGGCTCGGTTGATGAGCGGCACAAGCGCATTCATAATCAAGATGGAGAAGGAGACACCTTCGGGGTATGCACCGAACATACGGATGATGATGGTGAACAGACCGCAACCGCAGCCGAACACAATCATGCCCCAAGGCGTCATCGGGGAGGTTACCATATCCGTGGCCATGAAGCAGGCACCGAGGATGAGACCGCCGGCGAGCACATGGAAGAACGGATTTGCGTATTGCGTGGGATCGATGAGCCAGAAAATACCGGCAAACACGAACACTGTCAAAATAAACGATACCGGAATATGCCAAGTGATGACTTTGCGGATCAGCAAGAAGATGGCGCCGATGAGCAGGGCAATGGCGGACACTTCACCGAAGCTGCCGCCCATCTGGCCCACCAGCATGTTCATATACGTGGGCATCTCCACGTTGGCACCCTCTTTCAGAATTCCGAGCGGCGTGGGGCCTGTGATGGCATCGGTGAAGCCCCAGATCGGGGTCGGCACCGGCCAGGAGGTCATGGCCACCGGGAAGGCGATGAGCAGGAACACGCGGGCCACGAGCGCGGGGTTGAAGGGGTTGTGTCCCAACCCGCCGAACGGCATCTTGGCAATGCCGATGGCCACGATGGCACCCACCACCATCATCCAAATCGGAAGGTTGGCGGGCACGTTAAAGGCTAAAAGCACACCCGTCACCACAGCAGAACCGTCGCTGATGGTGGGCTTCACCTTCATGATAAAACGCTGGATGAGGTACTCAAACAGCACACAGCATCCAACTGAGACCAAGGTTAGAATAATCACCGGCAGTCCAAAATAGAAAATGGACACCAAAAACGCCGGCATTAACGCAATCACCACCGACCACATGATCTTCTGTACAGACTCATCACTGTGGACGTGCGGCGAACCGGAAACATTTAATAATCTGTTCATTTATAATTGGTTTTTAATAATTTTCTCTCTTAAAACATCCCCCCACTTCCCACTTCTCACTTCTCACTCTAAACTCTAAACTCTCAACTCTAATCTCTCTAAAGCTGTCCCTTCAACGCCAACAGCTCATACTTGGCCTTCAGCAACTGGATATTGTGCAGTTCCTGATTCATCAACGACTGCATCTCATCGTTATGTTGGCGGATATAATCGATAGCGGTAATAGTTCCATTCACCAACTGGCTGGAGTAGGTCTTGGTCACAGCTTTGTATTTTTCGGCAATCTCCCTGTCCAGCACCAGCAGTTTCTCGATACGATTGATTTCATTGAGTTTGTCCTGTATGGCAATCTGGTTCGATTTCTTGAAGTCCTCCTCCTGGCTCTTCAGGATGCTCTTCTGGATGTCAATCACTTTGCCCACGCCTGTGGTTCTGGCCCAGTCGATGAGCGGCACCTTGAGGTTCACCCCGGCCATGTAGTACCAGTCAGGCTTGTTGAAATAGTACTGGTAATCCGGGCGGCCATAACCGCCGGTAGCGAACAGGGATATTTTCGGAAGGCTGTTGGAAAGGTGCAGTTTACGTTGGAAATCCATTTGTTTGGACTGGTTCTCAAAGATGGCGAACTCCAACCGTTGGGAGGGTTCGGAAGCATTGGTCGCGGGTACATTGGGAATCTCAAAACCAGCATGGCTCAAATCATGGCCTGTCAAGATGGACAATGAAGAGATGATGGACTCCCTTCTGGAGACGAGTTCGTCATGATTCTGCTGCATTTTCAACGCTTCCAGTTCCAATTGGGAGAGCGTATTCTGGGGAATCACACCCTCCTTCAACAGCACTTTGAGCTGGTTAATCTGATCGTCAAACGTGCTCTGCACATTCTCAATGATTTCCATCTGTTTCTCCACAATCAGCAGATTCAGGTACAAGGAAATCACGTTGGATTTTATCTCATTGATGGAAAGATCGATCTTGTATATTTCGGCATCGTTTTGAAGGCGTGCATATTGGCGCCCGTAGAAGAGCTTTGCGCCGTCGAACAGCACCTGCTCAAAATCCAGACCTATATGGTACTGCATATTCGACATGGTGGGGCTTTCCTCAAAAGGCGGCAAAAAATGGTAGTCGTTCAACATAGGAGCATCGGCAGATTGATATGAAAAACGCCCATTGATGGAGAGTTGCGGATAAAGGTGGGAGGATGCGTTGTGAAGATTTGTCTGCAAAATCTGCTCATTCAGCTCTTTTTGCACGTTGGCTGAAGTTTGCGCCACCGCCCACTGCTGGCACTGGTCTATGGTGACAACATTTTGCGAAAACAGATTAAAACACAATAAGATAGATATTGTAAACAGGAAAAAATTCTTCATACAGAAAATCTAATAATACTCGTATTTTATGAAACCTGCAAAGATACATTTTTTTGATAAAAATTCACAAATGTTATGCAGATAATATATTTTTACAAATAATAAGATTATTATTGTGATAATGGGACATTTTTGTATCTTTGCAGGCTAAATTTTAACATGAATTGAAGAAGCAAGACATTCAAAAGGTTAAAGACGCCTTGCAGCATACCAAGCGGATTGCCGTCGTGTTCCATTTCAACCCGGACGGCGACGCTGTAGGTAGTGCATTAGCGTTGTATCATTATTTCAAAGATGACGGATATGAGGTTTCTGTAGTCTCCCCCAACCTATTCCCAAGTTTTCTGCACTGGATGAAGGGCAGCGACCAGGTCATCATCGCACAGGAAAACCTCACCAGAGCCCGCAAGGCCATCAAAGAGGCCGATATGTTGTTTGTTGTGGACATGAACGCCCCGCATCGTGCTGGGCAGGACCTCCAGAACACTATCAGCAAGTTCAAGGGGTTCCGCGTGCTCATCGACCACCATGTGCAGCCGGAGTTGGATTGTGATGTGATGTACTCTACCCCACAGACAAGTTCCGCCAGCGAACTGGTCTATCATTTCCTGTACCGTTATCTCACCCCAAAACGCAAGTTCACACGCCCCATCGCCGAAGCGCTCTACGTGGGCATCATCACAGACACCGGCTCCGTGACGTACGCGTGCGACCACCCGAGCACGTACGACGTGCTGCGCAAGCTCATCGCCTCCGGCATCAACGGAGAGGCCATCCATCGGAAAGTGTACGACAACTACACTGAAAGCCGCATGAAACTGCTCGGCCTCGCCCTGTCGCAACGTCTGACCGTAATGGCCGACTACGGGGCATCATACATGTACCTGACCAAACAGGACCTCAAAGACAACAACTTCCAGATCGGCGACACAGAAGGTTTTGTCAACTACGGCCTTTCCCTCAACACTGTGCATTTCACCGCTTTCTTCCTGGAGCGCGAGAATCGCATCCGTTTTTCATTCCGCTCAAAAGGCGAGGTCGATGTAAACCTCTTTGCCCGCAAGTATTTCAACGGCGGCGGGCACCACAATGCCGCCGGTGCGTTTTTCGACGGAACGGTGGAAGAGGCCATCCAACATTTTGTAAACTCCGTCAAGGCCGAAATGAAGCCTGCGCGCAAAACAAGAAACAATCGCAAATAAGTGTTTTTCAATCCCAAGCATACGATCCTTTTTTGCCTGATACTGGGCACACTAACCCTTGCCGGATGCCACGACCGCGAGACCGGAAAGGTTGTGACTTCCAACCAGACGCCCGAGGAAGACAAGGAGAAGCCCTATATTGAAGGGAACAAGGAAATCATGCGACTGGAACAGGAGGAGATGGAGTTGTTCATCAAGCGATACGGTTGGAATATGCAACATAGCGGCACAGGGCTGTATTATCAGATTCTTGCCCCAGGGCACGGAGAGCTGTTCCACGAGGGGGATTCCGTGACGTTGAAATACCGCACTTTCCTGCTGACCGGGGAACGGATCTACGACTCCGAAAGCAACGGAATGAAGACCTTCAAGGTGGCGCGTTCCGAAGAGATTGTGGCGTTGCACGAAATCGCCACGCTGCTGCGCCCCGGCGCAAAAGCCCGCCTTGTCATCCCCTCCCACCTCGCCTACGGCGTGAGCGGCGATGGCAACAAAGTCAACGGGCGGATGCCGATTGCGATGACGGTGGAATGCTGTGAGAGATGAGAGATGAGAGATTAAAAGATTAAAAGATTAAAAGATTAGAAGATTAGAACATTAATAACTTTATAAACCAATATTTTCATGGAAGAAGAAAAATTTGAACAAGAAGAGAATGTCACAACGAATGATATTCAAGAAGAAATCAAAGAAGAAGTGACTGAAATTCAAGAAGAAGTAACAGAAACGAATGCGGAAGAGACCACTCCCGCGGATGAGATTCCGCCCACGGATGACAACGACAATGAAGTGGAGAACCCCACCGCTCCTATTTCGAAAAAGAGACTCTGGATCATCGTAGCCGCGTTGATCGGCTTGTTGGCAGTGGCCGCACTGGTTTACTGCTTGACTGGCGGATGCAGCAAATACAAAGGGTACAAGAAAGACCGCACCACTGGCATCTACTACCAGTTCTTCGGTGACATCCACGACACTGCCGTAATGCCCAAGACGGGAGACTTTGTCGGTTTCCTGTTCTCTTTGCGTGCCGGCGACTCCGTGCTCATCCCCATGAATCCCACCCAGGTTCTGGTGGACTCCTTGTACAATGGCGACATCTTCAGTGCCATCCGCATGATGCACGTGGGCGACTCTGCCTCTTTCATCCTGGACGGTCCTGAGTTTTTCAGACATTTCATGCAGGACACTGTGTATCCGTTCGGCAAGGATCCTCTCTATTTCGACGTCAAGTTGTTTGGCCACATGCCTGCCGCACAATACCAGCAAATGGTAGCTGAATATCAGACCATGATGATGGAGAAGCAGGCCGAGGAGGCAGAAAGCATCCGAAAATATGTGGCAGACAACAAAATCAAGGTTGAGCCGACTCCGGAAGGCATTTATTTCATAACCACCAAGAAGGGCACCGGAGAGCAACCGCAGCCCATGCAAATCGTCACCGTACACTATACAGGCAAACTTTTGGATGGCACCGTGTTCGACAGCTCCGTGAAGCGTGGCGAACCTTTCTCTTTCATGCTGGGTGCTAGACAAGTCATCCCGGGCTGGGAAGTAGCCGTTTCCAAAATGCATGTGGGCGAGAAAGCCACCGTACTCATTCCTTCCGACTTCGCTTACGGAGAGAGAGGCAACTACGCCATCCCACCGTTCTCCCCGCTCTTGTTTGACATTGAATTGTTGAGTGTAAAAGACGCAGAATAGAACTATGAAGCAACTGTCTTTCCGCCATATCGCCACGCTCCTGCTGGGGTTTGTACTCTTGCTTTTTGCCTCCTGCAACAGGAACAAGGATGGTGCCAGCAAAAAAATCGAGGAGAACAAGCCGTCCTCCGAAGCAGTGACCGTAACTCACAGGGACCCTATCCAGGTTCCCTTACAGATGTTTGACACCGCCTGTTACTACTTTGGAATGGTGGAAGACAATTACTACTACTTTAAAATCAACAAATTAGAAGATAATTCCATTACAGGGCACTACTATCCAGTCGAGGAATCCGCTTGGCTGGAGGCAGTGCCCTTCTCCATCGTTTACGAGAACAAGGGGTATCACTTCCGGGCAAAAGGCACTGATAACGAGATCCGGTTCAATCTTGTTCTGGACACGTCCTCCATATCCGGCAAGGTTGCCATCAACTTCGCCAGTCTTAACATTCAGTCATTCTTTTTTGAACCATACACCGAACTCGCGTTCACCGAATACAGTTCGAAACGATTCAAAGAAGATATGTTTCAGTATGAGGTTCTGAACAATGTGGTATATGGCCAAGGAAAAGGATACTGGGCTTCTTACCCTATGAACGACTCCAAGTACCTCAAGATGCTTACCCAGACCATCGGCAAAACCGCCTCATACAAGAATCTGGATTTGGACATGGACATCTATCTGCCGGAAGGAGACACCTTGGCATTGCATCCGCTCATCGTGTTCATCCATGGCGGGGCCTTCTATTTTGGTGACAAAGGCGCGCAGACCATGTCGCAGTGGTGCGGGCATTTTGCCAAGATGGGCTATGTGACAGCATCCATCAACTACCGGATGGGGTTCCAGTTCACCAAGGCCTCCATCCAGAAGTGCGGATACATGGCTATTCAGGATGCGCACGCGGCCATTCGCTATCTGGTGGCGAATGCGGACAAATACGGCATTGACACTTCCGCCATATTCGTGGCCGGCACGAGCGCCGGAGCCATCACGGCTCTCAACGTAGCCTATCTCACCAACAACACGTGCCCACCCTTCGTGAAAAAGCACCACCTCGACAGCAAGTTGGGAACTATTGACCGCGCGGACAACAACCTTACCAACACTTTCAAAATCAAGGCTGTGGCCAACATGTGGGGTGCATTGTACGATCTGTCTGTCCTGAAAGACAAACGCATTCCCGTCATCTCTTTCCATGGCACTGCCGACAATATCGTCCCATACGATGAAGGATTTCCTTTTTCCTCCTTGAAAAGCGATATCGGGGAGATGCTGTTCGACAAGATGTACGGTTCCAAGGCCATTCACGAGTACATGGACAAGCTGCGCGTCCACAACGACTTCTACCCCATAGAAGGCAAAGGGCACTCACCCTACACCGACTCCGACGGCAGCATCAATTCCACTTACTATTTCATCCAAAACAAGATGCAGTCTTTCTTCTTACAGGAGTTGGGCGAAAACACCACCATCGCCTACGACAGGCAGAACCCATCAGTGTTCTCCATCGACAATCCCAACGTAAAATCCCTAAGTTGGAAAGTGGAGGGCGGCTTCATCACCGACCGTCACGAACAAACCATCTCGGTACGTTGGCGCGACGACAAATCCAAGCACTCCGTAACCGCATCCGGAATGCTCAACAACGGGGTCTCATTCTACAAAAAACTTCACATCAAACATTCATAACAAACAAGGCCTGACGCCTCCATCATCATGCTTCACCATAGCACCCTTTCAAAATCCATTCTCATCTGCTTCTGCATACTATGCTTGTTCGGATGCACCAAGCTCCGCAGCAAAGTGGAGCCCAAGCCCAATTGGTTCAAGTACTACAGTGCTTTCAACAACCAGGACTACCTAAACTACTTCACGAACCGGATGGAGAATGACAGTCTTTTTGCGCAAACCGCATACGCCAAATGGTTTTACGGCAGCAATCCCGCTCCTGTTTGGACAGCCAACGGCCTGCAAGAGCACAAAACCCAAGAACTGCTGGACTATGTCTCACACTCCTACGAGCACGGCATACCGACGTCCTTTTTCGGTTATGACTCAATCCTCAATCAGATCAACAAGCTGAAAAGCCACAACATCCCGAACAACGACAGCCTTTACCACTATTTATATACGTTGGAGCATTCGCTGACCAACGCCTACGTGAAATATGCTGAGGCGTTGTGCTACGGAGCCACCGACCCCAAAGTGGTGAACGGCGGCAAATGGCTATACGAGATGGCCCCGCGTGACACCTCTTTCAACAAAAATCTAATCGATGGTGTGAACGATGTGGATGCCACTTTAAAGTCACTTCAACCCACCGATACCAACTATGTGCAACTGCAACACGAGCTGTTGCGCCTCTATCCCATGAAAGACACCGTTTGGAAAAGCATTCCCGTCCGTTCCCTCAAAGCGGGTCAGCAAAGCGACATCATCCCACTGATCTGCCAACGATTGCGTATCACCGGGGAACTGCGTGAAGACTTTCCCGACACTGACCGCCTGACCCCTGAAGTATTGGCCGGCATCAACACCTTCCGCGCCGCCAACAACATCCCCGTATGCGACTCATTGGGGAAAGAGACCATCGAGAAACTCAACCGCCCCGTATCCTACTATGTGGATAAACTGAGTGCCAACATGGAAAGATTACGCTGGAAGACCAAGGCCATGAAAGGAGAGAACCGCATCGTGGTCAACCTCCCGGACTTTACGCTTCAAGCATTCCTGCATAACAAACGGGAGGTATTCACTAAAATCTGTTGCGGGAAAACGCAGAACCCTGCAAACAACCCGTCACGCGTACGCAACGGCATCACCCGTGCGTACAAAGCGGAGACCCCACTGTTGTACAGCGAGATACGAAGAATTGTGCTCAACCCGGAATGGAACATCCCGTATGATATCCTGAAAAACGAATACTACCCCAAACTCTGCAAAAGCAACACGGCTGTGGTCAACCGGGAGAAATTGTACATCAAGGACACCCGGACAGGCAAATACGTGGCTCCGGAGTCCATCGACTGGACCAAGGTTAACCGCAACAACATCCCCTACCGCATGTTTCAAAGTTCAGGATTGCACAATGCCCTGGGAAAGGTCAAATTCGACTTTGCCAATACCGAGTCCGTGTATCTGCACGACACCAACAACAAAGGTGCATTCAAGCGCCGTGTACGCACCTTCAGCCACGGCTGTGTACGCGTTGAAAACCCGTTTGATCTTGTTGACCTCTTGTATAAGTTCAACGAGTTTGACGAATGGGAGCTGGAACGACTGGGCATGCTCGTAGGCCAAGAGCCTCAAACCAAGAAAGGCGAGAAGTATTTGGAAAAAATGGAAGAGAAAGAGACCGAATACTATGAAAAACTCTCAGACGAGGAGAAACCCTTCTACCGCAAACTTCGCCCTTCCTCCGTTATGCTATCACACAAAATGCCCTTGTTCATTGAGTACAACACCTGCTTCGTCGGTGACGATGGCATAATACAATACCGGGAGGACATGTACTACAAAGATGGGAATATATTACATGTGTTGAATGATGAGAGATGAGGGATTAGAGATTAGAGATAAAAAAGCGAGGGCGACGCCCTCGCTTTTTTTGTTTATTTCAGAAGTCTGAAGAATTCTATCAAGAGATCCCAGCACATCTGCACGGTCTTAATCTCCAGTTTTTCATCGGGAGAGTGTACCCCGCGCAGGGTCGGTCCAATGGAGACCATATCCAAGCCAGGATACTTCTCGGAGAAGAGGCCGCACTCCAGACCGGCATGGATAGCCAGCACTTGCGGATCCTTCTTGAAGAGGTTCTTGTAAGCATCCACGAGCACGCGAAGCACTTCAGAATCCGGATTGGGGTTCCATCCTGGGTAGCCGTCGCCGGAAACCACATCCGCACCGATCATCCAGAAGGTGGTGGACACTTTGTCCACGATAGCCTGCTTGCGCGATTCCACAGAACTGCGCTGGCTGGTCGTGATGACAATCTTGTCGCCATCTTTCTTAACGGAAGCCAGGTTGGTAGAGGTCTCCACGAAGCCCGGAATATCCTGCGACATGGCCTGCACGCCGTGCGGGCACACGAGCAGGGCGTTCAGCACGTCAATCTGGAAAGTCTCTTCCAGCACCTTCTCGGCAGCAGGAGCATCATCGATGGTAACGGTCACACCTGCATCAGTAGTATGGAATTCGGCTTTGTAGGTAGCATCCATTTCCTTGATGTAGGACTCAATGGATTCTGCATTGACAGCGGGCACTGCAATCACGGCGAAGCCTTCGCGCGCAATAGCGTTGCGCAGGTTACCGGCTTGGATGTCGGCTACGCGAGCACCGTAGTCGCAGTAGGCATTCCACAGCACGCGAGTGAGCAATTTCACAGCATTGCCGCGGCCCTTGTTGATATCGTCACCGGAGTGTCCGCCCTGAAGGCCCTTCACTGTAATCTTGAAGAAACAATATTCGTCTTCCTCCAAATCCTTGACATCCTCGTATTCGCATTCCAGGGTAGCCACGGTGTCCTTGCCGCCGGCGCAGCCGATGAAGAACTGACCTTCGTCCTCAGAGTCGAGGTTGATGAGCATCTTGCCTGTCATGAAGCCTGCTTCGAGGGCTTTGGCGCCAGTGAGGCCAGTCTCCTCGTCAATGGTAAAGAGGCACTCAATTGGGCCATGTTGCAGTTCCTTGTCATCAAGGATGGCCAATGCCATGGCCACGCCGATGCCGTCGTCTGCACCGAGAGTGGTGCCTTTGGCCTTGAGCCACTCGCCGTCCACGTAGGTTTGGATGGCATCTTTCTCGAAGTCGAAATTGGTGTCATTGTTCTTCTCGCACACCATGTCCATGTGGGCCTGGAAGATCACAGGGGTGACATTCTCCTTGCCTGGTGTGGCGGGTTTGGAAATCAGCACATTGCCCACCTTGTCGCGTTTGGTGGGCAGGCCCATGGCCTTGCCAGTCTGCTCCAGCCAAGCGGAGATTTTCTCCTCTTTCTTGGACGGGCGCGGAATCTTGGTGATTTCATTGAAATAATAGAAAACCTTTGAAGGTTTGAGGTTCAGCATTTCTTCGTTCATATTGATAACAGTTTAAAATTAAATAATCGTTTTATGCGTTTGAAAAACTTCGGCAAAGATAAGAAAAAAAACGTAAAACAACACGGATAACGTTGGGGATTCCGCCGCCGATGGCGGCGGAATGGTGGTGGGTTATCGGAAAATGATGGGCATTTCGCGTCGGGCCTATTTCGTGCTCCGATGCACTCGACACCCGCGCCGCGATTGGCCATACGCTGCATCGCCTGCGCCTCACACTGCCGTGTGAGGCTACCAATGGAACGTCCCTTCGGGACTCAGCTCTCGCGGCAGACACCTGGCTTTGATGCCTCTGGCCTCGGAGAGGCCGTCCATCGGCAACCCTGCACGGGAGTGCAGGGTGTGAGCGGTAGCCAGGGGTGTCAACCCCTGGGTGCGGGACGGCTGTGCGATGGGTCGCGGCGCGCGACACGTTTGCGACAAGGCACGGAACACGCACGCCGCGAAACGCCACAAACAAACCGCCGAAGCACGCACCATTCCGAATGGCTCTGCCATTCGGAACCTCCAACGTTCTCCTCCCCCCCAAAAAAAGACTGACACAATGTCAGTCTTTTTTTTGGCACAGATTTTGCAAAAACAACGGTCGTGCTTTGAAAAATATCAATTCAAATAATAATTAACAAAAAACATCACTACTATGAAATGTAACATCAAACCTTTAGCAGACAGAGTTTTAGTAAAACCTGCCGAAGCTGAACAGAAAACCGCCGGCGGCATCATCATCCCCGACACCGCCAAAGAAAAACCGCAAAAAGGCACCGTCATCGCTGTGGGTCCCGGCAAAAAGGACGAGCCCATGACTGTCAAGGTGAACGACACCGTGCTCTATGGCAAATACTCCGGCACGGAACTCCAACTCGACGGCGAGACCTACCTCATCATGAAGGAAAGCGACATTTACGCAATTTGCTAAACAGTGATCAGTAGTCAGGGGACAGTAAACAGTTGTTCTGACAATTCTGGTTGCAAATCACCAATCAAAAAGAAAAATTAACCTTAAACTACAACAACAATGGCAAAAGACATTAAATATAACTGGGAAGCCCGCGAAGGCTTGAAAAAAGGTGTTGACGCTTTGGCAAACGCCGTGAAAGTAACCCTCGGACCGAAAGGCCGTAACGTCATCATTGACAAGAAATTCGGCGCACCGCAAATCACGAAGGACGGTGTCACCGTGGCTAAAGAAATCGAACTGAAAGAGGCCATCGAGAATATGGGCGCACAGATGGTGAAGGAAGTCGCTTCCAAGACCAACGACCAAGCCGGTGATGGTACCACTACCGCCACCGTTTTGGCCCAAGCCATTTTCAACACGGGTCTGAAGAACGTGACCGCCGGTGCCAACCCGATGGAACTGAAACGCGGTATCGACAAAGCCGTGGCCACCATCGTGGAGAACCTGAAAGGCCAGTCTGTGGAAATCAACGACAGCCACGAGAAAATCGAACAAGTGGCCACCATCTCCGCCAACAACGACAATGCTGTGGGCAAGGTGATTGCCGAGGCCATGCAGAAAGTGAAAAAAGAGGGTGTCATCACCATCGAGGAAGCCAAAGGCACCGACACCACGGTGAAGATTGTGGAAGGTATGCAGTTTGACAGAGGCTACATCTCCCCGTATTTCGTGACGGATGCAGAAAAGATGGAAGCTGTGTATGACAATCCTTATATCTTGATTTATGACAAGAAAATCAGCAACATGAAAGAATTCCTCCCGATTCTGGAGAAGGTGGTCCAAAGCGGCCGTCCTATGTTGGTGATTTCCGAGGATGTTGACAGCGAAGCATTGGCCACTTTGGTGGTCAACAGACTGCGTGGTGGCCTGAAGATCGTGGCCGTGAAGGCTCCAGGCTTCGGCGACAGAAGAAAAGAGATGTTGGAAGACATCGCCATTCTGACCGGTGGTACTGTCATTTCCGAAGAAAAAGGCTTCAAACTGGAGGATGCCAGCATCGAAATGCTGGGTACTGCCGAGAAGATTACGGTGGACAAAGAGAACACGACCATCGTGAGCGGCAAGGGCGACAAGAATGCCATCGCAGGCCGTATCGCCATGATCAAGGCCCAAATCGAGAAGAGCACTTCCGATTATGACCGCGAGAAGCTGCAAGAGCGTCTGGCCAAGCTGGCCGGTGGTGTAGCCGTCATTTACGTGGGTGCCGCTTCCGAAGTGGAAATGAAGGAGAAGAAAGACCGCTACGATGACGCTTTGCACGCTACCCGCGCCGCTATCGAAGAGGGTATCATCCCTGGCGGCGGTGTGGCATACATCCGTTCCATCAGCAGCCTCAAGAACCTCAAGGGCGAAAATGAGGACCAGAAGATCGGTATCGACATCGTGCGCAGAGCACTGGAAGAACCGCTTCGCCAGATTGCCGCCAACGCTGGCAAGGAGGGTTCCGTCATCGTCAATGCCGTGATGAAAGGCAAAGGCGACTACGGCTACAACGCCCGCACCGACCAATTCGTCAACATGATCGAGGCTGGTGTCATCGACCCGACCAAGGTTTCCCGTGTGGCTCTCGAAAATGCCGCTTCCATTGCCGGCATGTTGCTGACGACAGAATGCGTGCTCGCCGAAATCAAGGAAGAGACTCCCGCCGCTCCCATGGGCGCTGGCATGAATCCTGGCATGGGTGGCATGTATTAATAGTACGCAACACTCATTGCATAACATTCTTATTTAATAAAAAGAGGCTGCCCATGGGCAGCCTCTTTTCAACTATGGTAACAAAAACATCACTATGAGCGATACAGTCGGAAAATAACCATGAAAACAAAATATCCTTAGCCACAATTGAACTTCGGTGCATGAAAACAAAATATTAAACAAAACATTAAATAATAATGACTGTGCCGCTTCATAGCATATCAGTTTTGTTTCCGGCGGCAAAGATACAACCATTTTTACAGTTGTCAAGAGGCAACTGCATGATTTAAGCATAATTAACAAAATGATTGACAAGCAATTATATGCAACTGCTTCATATTACAGTCACTGCAAAATTTGTTAAGAAACAGTTGTTAAACTGCTATTTAACAGAGATATGTTAAATGACTCAGTTTTTCACTTCTTCCTTCGCATTCAAGTTTTCCATAAACTTGTTTTCCAGGAAGGTGAGGCGCCTTAATGTACGTCCGGAGAACATCATAATCAGCACAATGGCAATGGTAATCAGAATTACCACCCATTTGGTGTATTTGAAGAAATTGACCAGTATGGAGAACACAAAAAAACCAGCCAATATGAAACGGAACAGGGTCCAAACAACAACAGCAATGGTATTGGCTTTGTTCTCCTGAATCAACTCCACATACATCTGTCTGGTTTTAGGCTTATTACGCACCATACCATACAGAAATGGCACTATCATCATCAAAGAGAGTGCTGCCAAAATGGTGTTATGCAACCATTGGGGCAAAAATTGTCCAATGCCAAGTTGTTTCACAAAAGGCCAAAGATAATCGAACAAGACCACCAACAGAGCAAAACTAAGTACAAAGAAGATCAAGACTCTGGGCAAGGTACTGACAATGACACTCCGCCAGTTCTTGTTTCCCGACTTCTTACCCAGCAAGCTATAGGCATCCATTTGGGCTTTGGCGCGTGCCGGCAGTTTCCGATCCAGGAACAGATAGAGCGGTGTCGCGGCCTTTATCCAATATGGCGTGGTGAACGTGGTGATAACCGAAGCAGCGATAATCACCGGATAGATATGCTTGGGCATAACACCCAATGTAACGCCAACAGACGCAATGATGAATGCGAACTCGCCCACCTGCGAAAGCGTAAAACCGGTCTTGATGGAATCCTCCAGGGTCGCGCCTGCTATCAAGGCGGCTCCAGAAGAGACCAGTGCCTTGATTACCAGCGTGATAATCACTAGAGAAAGGATCAATTCCCAATATTGTACCAGAATCTGCGGATCAATCATCATACCGACAGAGACAAAGAAAATCGCGCCAAACAAATCCTTGATACTGTGCGTAAGCTTGATAATACGCTCGCTCTCAATTGTTTCAGAAAGAATGGAACCTATCACAAACGCACCCAATGCGGATGAGAAGCCTACACTATTGGCAATAATCACCATGCCAAAGCACAAGCCTATCGAGATAATGAGCAAAGTCTCATCATTAATATATTTTTTCGCTTTCTTGAAAAAAGTGGGTATCAGATAAATGCCCACCACAAACCAAAGGATGAGGAAGAAAACCAGTTTCACGATGCTCATCAACATCTCCATGCCGGCCGATTGTTTGCTGGCTGCGGCCGTTGACAGGAGCACCATCATCACGACGGCCACCACATCCTGAATAATCAGCACCACCATCGTCAAATCCACAAACGGCTCGTTTTTGAGCTTCATATCCTCAAAAGCCTTGATAATAATGGTAGTGGAGGACATAGCCAGCATTCCGCCCAGAAATATGCTCTCCATTAAATCCCAGTTCATGACAAAACCCAGCAACACGCCGACCGCAATCATGGCCACAATCTCCAGCAGTGCCGTCACAAAGGCCTTGCTACCTACGGAGAAGAGCTTTTTAAAGCTGAACTCAAGTCCCAGGCCAAACAGCAGGAAAATGATACCGATTTCAGACCAGACTTCGATATTGGCGATATCGGCAACTGTGGGAAAGATATTCAAATGCGGGCCAACTAAAAAGCCAGCTACAATGTAACCCAAAACCAGGGGTTGTCGCAGAAGTTTGAAGATAATGGTAGTGACACCTGCAGAAATCAGAATCAGGGCCAGATCGGAGACGAGTTTTAGGTTTTCAGCCATAAAAAAAGTATAGTTTTATTAGATATTATTGTTATCCTGATAATTTTCCCATTTCCATGCGGAAGCAATCATATCCTCCACGTTGAACTTGCAATGCCATCCAAGCAGTTCATTGGCACGGCGACTGTCCCCGTATATGGCAGGAATGTCACCCGGGCGACGCTCGCCAAGCACATAATTCAGTTTCCGTCCAATGACCTTCTCCGTGGCATCCAACATCTCCAGCACGGAGACGCCGTTGCCGCTGCCCAGGTTGAACACCTCGCAGACCTCCTGATTGCGGCCCTCCACCAGATAGTCCATGGCCTTCACGTGCGCATCGGCAATGTCAGACACGTGCAGATAGTCGCGAATGCAGGAGCCGTCGCGCGTTTCGTAGTCAGTGCCAAAGACGGTCATCTGCGGCTGTTTGCCACTGGCCACACGCATAATGATGGGAATGAGATTATTGGGTTTGTCCGGCGACAGTTCGCCGTTCATACCCGAAATGTGCGCACCCACAGGATTGAAATAGCGCAGGATGAGTGAATGTGTGCTTGGATTGGGAATCGCCATGCTCTGGATCATCCCCTCCCCTATCTGTTTTGTGTGCGCATACGGGCACATAGCCTGCCCCATCGGGGTGGCCTCGCTCACGGGCAAGTGCTCCACGTCCCCGTAAACCGAACAGGAGGAGGAGAACAGCAGGTTGGGCACGCTGAATCGCTGACAAGCCTCCAGCACATTGGCCAATGCGCCCAAGTTGTTGCGATAATACATCAGCGGCTGCTCTACAGACTCACCCACAGCCTTGTAGGCAGCGAAATGGATGATGCCCACAATGTCTGGGTTCTCTTCAAAGACCTTAAAAAATGCCTCCTTGTCACAGATATCCAAGCGATAGTTCTTCACCCGAACACCCGTGATATTCTCCACACGGTCCATAGTCTCTGGCGTGCTACGAACACAACTATCTACAGAAATAACATCATATCGGCCACTTTCAATCAATTCAATAATGGTGTGGGAGCCAATATAACCACAACCGCCTGTAACTACTATTTTCGGTAACATCATAAAAATTATTATTTCTACCAAGTTCTTGCCCCTGACGGGGCTGCTCAAGGAAAACTATTATCTATTATCTATTATCTATAATCTTTAATCTTTAATGTTTAATCTTTAATCTTTAATCTCTAATCTCTCATCTATCTCCTCACCGTTATTTCCCCAATGCATTTCCCCTTATTCGCCATCTGATAGATGCGAGTATTTCCTATCACAGTGGGTTCTTTCATCTCGTAATGCGAGTGGCCACCGATAATAATATCAATGCCAGGGACCTCTTTGGCTATCTGATAATCGTTCACCTGGTCTTCCTCTACGCCCAGATGGGAGAGGCATATTATCAGATCACAATTCTGGCTCTGGAGGAACTGGACCATCTTCTTGGAAGACTCCACAGGGTCAAGATACTGTAATTCTTTGTATGTGCTTGGAGCGATCAGGGCTTTTAGATCAACGGTAAGTCCGAACACGCCGACCTTGTATCCGCCTTTTTCAATAATCATACAAGGTCTCACCACTTTGGCCAGCGCCTTGTTGTGAAACACGTAATTCGCGCACAGGAATGGAAAATCCGCTTTTTTGATGCGCTTGGCCAGTGCTTTGCAGCCGTTGTCAAACTCGTGATTGCCGAGCGTGACAGCATCATAGTGCATGGCATTCATCAAATAGATTTCAGTATAGCCCTTGAAGAAATTGAAATAGGGAGTTCCTTGCGAAAAATCTCCGGCATCGAATAGCAGCACGTTGGGGTGCAGACTGCGCACCTCGCGGATATAGGCCTCGCGGCGCAGGAATCCGCCCACGTTGGTGTCGGCCTTGTAAGTATAGGGTTCAATCTGGCTGTGGGTGTCATTGGTGTGCAGGATGACCAACTCTTGCGCCTGCACGGAAACGGCCGCCAGGGCACAAAACAGAAGAATCGGAAGAGCGAATAAAAATCTCTTATACATATTTAATATTTTGAGTTGCAAAGATAATAAAAAAAGCGAGGTGTTCGGCCTCGCTTTTCATCGTCAAAATTATTACTATATGGGGTCGGTTATGCGTAGAGCTCTTCGAAGATCTTGCGCAGCTCGGGGCTTTCGCGCAGCTCTTGCAAAGTAAACTCGGCATGACCTTTCGTATAGCCGTTACCCATGATCATGTTCACATCGCTGCCGATGCCCTCGGCACCGAGACTGGCCTTTGTGAAGCTGGTGGCCATGGAGAAGAAATAGACGATACCATCGTCTTTGGTGCAAAGCACGGCGGTCATTTCCTGATCAGGAACGTTGACGCAGTTGATGGTGACATCCGCCATCTTGCCGTCGGTGAGTTTTTCAACGAGTTCATAGACCTGAACGGGGGTCATGCCAGCGGCAGACTCCACGACGTCGCAGAAGCCGAGGTCTTTGATACGCTGGGTGCTCTTCGGGCTGTTGGCAATACCGATAACCTTACCGGTAACACCAACGCGTTTTTTAGCTTCATAGCAGCAGAGCATACCGCTCTTGCCACCAGCACCGAGAATGAGGACAGTCTGGCCATATTGGCACAATTTAGCGGTTTGGGCAGGTGCGCCGGCCACGTCCAATGCGCTCAAAGCGAGTTTCTCCGGCATGTCGGTCGGGATCTTGGCATAGATACCGCTCTCGAAGAGGATAGCCTTGCCCTTGATGTCAACTTGATCAACCTCAGGACGGATTTCAAGGATTTCGTCGATGCGCAGCGGAGTCAGGGAAAGGCTGACGAGGGTAGCGATACGGTCGCCCTCTTTGAGGTCGATTTTGCCCTTCAATGCGTCGCCGATCTTCTCAACCTTGCCGAGGAGCATACCACCGGAGCCCGTACGACGGTTGCGGTGCTTGCCCTGCAGTTCAACATTGAGGAACATCTCTTTCTTAACTTCTTCCATGATAGCCTCTTCGCTTGCGCCTTCACCGGCTTGCTGTTTGGCATAGTTGTGAATGTCGGTGAAAGAAGCGGAGTCAATATTCAGGGTCTGGACATCAATCAATATCTCGTTGTCGTAGATTTCGTCCATGTTGTTATCAATCTTATTGGCCGGTTGCGGGAGAACGCCCTTGGGTTCGATCACACGGTGGGTACCGTATTTATTACCTTTTTTCTGCATATTGTATTGATTTTTAGATTTGTACTGTAAAACTTCCATCTAGCGGTGAAAGCGGTGCAAAGGTAGTATTTTTTCATAATCTTCCATTCATGTTTCAAAAAAAAGTAATTCACACGAAATGTTAATATGAAAAACCGCTTAAACTGTGATTATTCATCACTTTTTGACATAATATAGTCGGAAATGCCGGTATAAATAGCACGCAAACGATCATCGTCAAGCGCCATCATTTGCTGTCCCATCACCACCGTGTCGCGGCGCACAGCGGGACCGGTCTGCGCCTCCGCGGGCGACATGGTCTTCAGCTTTGCCAAGGTCTGCTCCATCAACGGCATGAGCAATTCCAATGAAAAACCCTCCTTTTGCAACAGCTCATCCGCGATGCCGCACAGCGCGTTGCTGAAGTTGCAAGCGAACACGGCCGCCAGATGGGCCACAGCACGCTGCTTTTCGCTCATTTCGCAATGCGTGTCGGACAATTCCGCAACAAGCCGCATCACCTTGCCAAGGCTATCGCCCAGATGGTCGCCTTCCACGCACAACGGCACTTTGACGGTAGAGAGATCCATCGTCTTGGAAAGCGTCTGCAATGGATAAACCACACCGTATGTATCTGCATGATGCTCAAACATCTGCTGCGACACAGAGCCTGCCGTGTGCAGCGCAATCGGCATTCTGAACGGAACTTCTTTCAAAACATCCGGATAGGCGTCGTCGCGCAAGGCGAATAGGAAGATTTCGCACGCAGGATCCAACTTCCGGAGGTCATCAATGGCTTCCGCCCCTACCCTGTCCGCCAGCGCACGCGCGTGGGCCAAATTCCGGCTATACACCTGCCCGATGGGGAACTCGCGCGACTTCTCCAATCTGGCGGCCACCCAGGACGCCACATTTCCAGAACCAATCAGCGCAATCATCAGTAGTTGAATTTACTGCCACCGACGAACTCGCGCAAGATGGAGGTTCCCGGAATCGCGCTTTCGGGGATGGACTTGAAAAACGACAAAAACTTGAGCAGACGCGTTGCTTCCGCATACTCCACGCAGTTTTCCGGCACCTCGTTCAAGATGGCGGTCGCGTATGGCTTGAGCACGCCCAACTCGAAAATCAGAGAAGTGTTGATCATTTCGTCTGCATTCTCCTGGAACGGGAAAATATTTTTCTCTTCCCCATTGCGCACGCTACGCCAGCGACGCAGCGTTTCCACAGCTGAATAACCTCTGTAGTTATAATCCCTTACAATTCTTCTAATCAATCTGTTATCGGTTGTCGGAATCGGATTCTGACGGTCAATGGAAATACAGGTAAGCGCGGAAACGAAAATCTTGTACTTCACCTCATCCGGCACCTGCTCGGTGAGCTTGGGATTCAGGCAGTGGATGCCTTCAATCACCATGATGGACTTCTCATCCAGCTGGATGGACTTGCCAGTCCACAATTTGGTTCCGCGGGCAAAATCGAAAGTGGGCAACTCCACGCGCTTGCCGGCAATCAAGTCTGACAGGGTTTTATTGAACAGCGGCAAATCCACCGCTTCGAGTGCCTCAAAGTCGTACTTGCCGTTCTTGTCTTTCGGGGTTTCTTCACGCTCCACAAAAAAGTCATCCACAGAAATCTGCACGGGATGGTAGCCGAGCACGCCGAGTTGCACGGAGAGTCGCTTGCAAGTGGTTGTCTTTCCGGAACTTGACGGGCCACTAATCAACACCATCTTCACATTCGGCCGGTTTTGGATGGCATCGGCCACCGAAGCGATGCGCTTCTCCTGAAATGCCTCCGCCATCAAAATGGTGTCCAACGCCTTGTTTTCAGCCACCAAGCGGTTCATATCGCATACATACGGAACTCCCATCTGCTCGGCCCATTCTTTTTGCCGCTGATAAACCGAAAACAGTTTCGGAAAGCGACGCGTTTTGGGTATTACGTAGATATTCTTGGATGAAGGCACCTTGAGCAGCATGCCGTTTTCGTACTTCTCCAATCCGAACACCTGGAGATAGCCAGTGGACGGAACCATAAAGCCATAGTAGTAGTTAACGGTATCCCCCAGCGCATATACGGATGTGAAGATGCGGTCGCGGTTCTTGAAGAGCTCATACTTGTCCTCCAGACCGTGTTCCTGAAACAGGCGGATAGCCTCGGCGGTAAGCATGCCCTTGCGCTCAAACGGTATGTTGCGCTTCACGAGCTTGCGCATCTGCGCATACAAGCGGGACACCAGGTCTTCATCCAGCGGCTGGTCAATATTGGTGATAGTGCAGTATTTGCCACCGGAAATGGAGTGCTTGATGTGGAGCTTCGCGCTGCGCGGCAGCACATCGTCCACCGCCTTGCAAAGCAGGAAATAGAGTGAACGCACATACATGTCGTGCCCGAATGTGGACATGTAGTCAAAAAAGTCGATGATGGCCGGTTTGTGAATCTTATACGTCAGGTCGCGCACCTTGTTGTTCACCAGGGCACCCAACACATCAGTTTCAAGGCGGATGTCATATTCTTTTATCAAATTTTGCAACGGGGTGCCATACGGGACCTCAATGCTTTTATTCAATGTAATGCAAAAAATAGGTACTGTTGACATGTTTCAGTTTCTTATAACGAGGGGCAAAGATACAAAAAAAGTTGAGAGATTAGAGATGAGAGATGAGAGATAAAAAATGAAGTTTTTTTTGGGGACATCCTCGGCATTTTTTATTATTTTTGCGCACTTTTTAGTGAGACAACTAGCATTTACGCTTATGATCAGTACATATTTACTCATTGCGGGATATTTCATTTTCCCCATCCTCATCATCTTATTGTTCAACCAATACCGTTGGGCGCAGAAAATCGGCACCGTGATTCTGGCGTATGCAGTTGGTATCATCGTTGCGTTGCTCAACACCGCGTTCGGATTTCTGCCGGCGCAGGGCGAGGCTGGCGCGGAGCTGCTCACCACCGTGCAGAGGAACCTGATGAGCGTGTGCGTGCCGCTGGCCATCCCGCTCATGCTGTTCAACTCCGACTTCAAGCTCTGGACCAAGTCGCTGCCCAAGACGCTGGCCGTGCTGGTGGGCGGTGTCCTGTCTGTTGCCATTGCCTTGGTGGCAGGCTATTTCATTTTCCGCAGCAGGGACTTCGGCACCGCCGAGGAATTCAAGAAAGTGGCGGTGATGATGACCGGTATTTATACTGGTGGCACGCTCAATTTCGCCGCTTTGGGCGAGATGGTGCACGCCGACCCAAACACCATCAGCATCACGCTTGCATTTGAGGAAATCGTCACCCTGCCATTCATCATCTTCATATTAGCCGGCGGCTACAAGCTGTTCCGCAAGTTCCTGCCTTTCAAGGATGAAACTTCCGTGGAAGAAGATGTCGATCAAACGGCTGTAGTGGAAAGCACCTTCGAAAACTATCGCGGGATGCTGAAATTGAAATCTTTTGGCAAGATGATGCTCGGACTATTGCTCTCCATCGCCATGCTGGGCGTGGGTGTCGGATTATCCATCCTGATCGTAGGAAAAATCAACGAGTTAGTGGTCATCCTCACCATCACCACGCTGGCCATCATCGCTTCATTCAGCAAGAAAATCAGAGAGCTGCCCAAGACTTTCGAACTGGGCATGTTCTTCATCCTCATATTCAGTGTGGTCGTGGCTTCCATGTTCGACCTGACGAAGATCGACAGCTCCTCGCTGAACATCATGTGGTTCATCCTCTTCGTGATGGTCACCTCCATTGTGCTGCACCTGCTATTTTGCCGGATGGCCAAGGTCAGCGGCGACCTCTTCACAGTGGGCCACATCAGCCTCCTCTGCTCACCACCGTTCGTGCCACCTATCGTGGAGGCATTGGGCAATCGCAAGGTGCTCATCAGCGGTATCGCCATCGGCCTGGTGGGCTATGCCATCGGCACCTACCTGGGATCGCTGTTCGCCACTATTTTAGGACTGCCGCTGTTCTAACAGCCTCTTTATTTACTGGGCCACTACATAATGCATGGTCTCGTGCCCTTCGACACGTATTTCCAAATCATAAATCCCGTACTTGTCTTTTTTGGATATGGACGGGATTTTTATTGTACACCATTGTTGTGCACTCTGGAGCACTACTTTTTGAGACCAAATCTTGTTTTTACCTCGTCTGACCAATCTGATTTCAACCGGGCAGGGAGTTCCATTGAATGCAGGTAAACCCAATTTCAGATTCAGCACATTGTTTTCCGCCACGAAACTGTCGAAATGGGCTTGCAAATCATCCCTGTCGGGTTGGAGCAGCAGGTTGTATGCCTTGAGCATGTCGGGCAGGCCATAGCCGTACAGAGTGTCCGGGGTCTCATAGCGATCGCAGCTCCGGCGCACAGCATCCATGATTTCAAAGTTGGATTTTTCTGGGAATGCCTGCCAGAGGCAAGTCACCATGCCGCTCATGATGGGTGAGGAGAAGGAGGTGCCGAATGACATGTGGATAAATCCACTGGGTGAGGAGACGTAACAGCCGGAGCCCACGGCGCACACATCGGGTTTCACGCGCCCGTCGGAGGCGGGACCGTGAGAGCTGAAAGAGGCAATTTTACCCTTGCTGTCCACTGCGCCCACCGTGAGGATGTCGCGAGCGTCAGCGGGGGCTCCGAGATAGCGCCATTTCTGTGAGCCTTCGTTACCGGCGCTATTGCACACGATCATGCCCTTGGCGGCAGCCATGGTGGCCGCTTGCGAGGCGCGGCTCACGTGCCCGTTCAGGTCCTCGTACGTGCGCACCTGCGTGGAGTCGTCGAACTTCGTGTAGCCCAGCGAAGAGTTCAGCACCTGACAGCCGAGGCTGTCGGCCAACTCAAGGCCGGCCACCCAGTTGTCCTCCTCCACCTTGTTCTCGCTGCGCGCGTCCTCGGTTTTGAAAAGATACACCTCAACCTTTGGCGCAGTGCCCACCATCTTGCCCGGCACGTATGCCGCAATGCAGGAAAGCACCGAAGTGCCATGTGTGTGCTTGACAAACGGGCTCACCTCCGGCTGAACCAAGTTACAAGCACCTAACAGACGTTGGTCTTGCTGCATGTTCCGGAACACGGACAAGGTATCCGCATTCTTGAATCCGCCATCCATGATCATCATGCGCATTGACTCCCCGCAATAGCCCAACCGGTGCAACCAGTGACCATTGTTGATCCGGATTTGCTGTCCGGCCAGGCCATAGTCAAAATCCCCCGAATCCCAATCTTGGGCATAATATGTACGCGCAAATTCACGCCTGTCGCGAGAAAACACATACGGTGTGTCCGGGCGGGTTTCGGGTTCGGACATCGTCACGGTGCGCTCGGCAAAGCGCACAAAAGGCAACTGCAGAATAGAATCCAACACGCCCTCCCGTTCGCAATAGACCGTAATGCCATTCAGCCATTTCGATTTGGTACACAGACGCATAGTGCTGTCTATATCCAGCACCTGTTGAACATAGGAAGCGTTAACAGGCAAGTCCGTTTCATCAATGGGTATCCGGTGTTTATGGCGGAGTTGCAAAGCCCGCTGTGAGAGAAATTCCTCTGGCCGGTTGACAGAAAACGGAGTGTTGTTCTTGTCGGAAAACTGCACCCAGTATTTGGCATATTCCTGCGCATACGAGCAGGATAGCAACAGGGTAAAAAGCAGAAGGATGGTGTATTTTTTCATCTTGATCTCAATTTGGTTGCAAAGAAACGGAAAATTTTTCATGCAGGGAAGCGCCATCCGCGTTTTTAACAATCGGTTGTTTACTAATCAAAAAAAGACTATATTTGCAGCCTTATTGGGAAAGGCCGCGCACATGTGATTTAAAACACGGCTAATCAATAAGATAAATAGTATTTTATCTAAAAAATCTAATATGAAAAAAATCCACTCCGGCATGAACATGACCAAATTGGGTATCTGTCTTCTCTTGTCAACCTGCATGATATTCTCGGTAAGCTGCCGAAAGAACAAAGGTGACGCGGATGCGTATGGTGTGTGCGAGGCCACTGAAATCATCGTATCCTCGGAAAGCAATGGTAAAATGCTATCCTTTGACATTCAGGAAGGCGAGTCCTATCAGAAAGGTGACGATCTTGGCTGTATTGACACTTTCCACACCTACCTTCAAATCAAGCAATTGGAATCATCCATCAACGCTGTGCTGGCCCGCCGTCCGAACACCGGTTCCCAGATTCGGGTATTGGAAGACAAGCTGGCCACTTTAGAGAAGGAGAAAAAGCGCGTACACAACCTGATTGAGGCCAACGCCGCCTCCACCAAGCAGATGGACGATATCCAAGCCGAGATCAACATCACCAAGAGCCAGCTGGCTGCCACAAAATCCACGCTGTCCACACAAGACCAGTCGCTGTTAGAGGAGGTGGAAGCCATGCGTTTCCAGATGCAGCAACTGCAACACGCGCTGGAGAGCTGCCACATCAAGGCTCCCATCACCGGCACGATTATCAACAAATATATCGAAGAAAACGAGCTGGCCTACCAGGGCAAGCCGCTGTTCAAGATGGCCGACCTCACCAACATGTTCATCAAGGTTTACATCACGGAAGATGCACTCTCGTCTATCAAGTTGGGTCAGAAAGCCATCGTGCGTTTGGACAACAAGGACGGCAAACCCATCAAGTTAGACGGCACGGTGAGTTGGATTTCGCCTAAGGCCGAGTTCACGCCCAAGATGATCCAAACCAAGAACGAACGCGCCAACCTCGTCTATGCCGTGAAAGTCAGCTTCAAGAACGACGGTTCTGCCAAGATTGGCATGCCGGGAGAGGTACTATTCAAATAATAATTCTGTTTGTCCGTGAGCGCCATCAGCATAAAAGGAGTCAACAAAACCTACGAAGGTAAAATCGAAGCCCTGAAAGACATCAACCTGGATGTGGAAGAGGGCGAGGTTTTCGGTTTGGTGGGTCCTGACGGTGCGGGCAAGTCCACCCTATTCAACATTCTCACCACCCTGCTGCTGCCTGACTCCGGACAGATCAAAGTGTTCCTGATGGATGCAGTGCGCGACTACAAGTCGATTCGCCAGATTATCGGCTACCTGCCGGGCACTTTCTCGCTCTACCCTGACCTGAGTGTGCAGGAGAACCTGGACTTCTTCGCGGTGATGTACAAGAGCGACATTGAGGAGAACATGAGTCTGATCGAGCCCATCTGGAAACAGATTTCCCCGTTCAAGGACCGAAAGGCAGGCAAACTCTCGGGCGGCATGAAACAGAAACTGGCCTTGTGCTGTGCCCTCATTCATCGTCCGAGCATTCTCTTCCTGGACGAGCCCACCACGGGCGTTGATCCGGTATCCAGAAAAGAGTTCTGGGACATCCTAAAGTCCATCCGCCAGCAAAACATCACCGTGGTCGTGTCAACGCCATATATGGACGAAGCCACGCGCTGCGACCGCATCGCTCTGATTCAGGACGGACGAATCATCGGCATAAACCCGCCGCAAACTTTCATCAACAACTTCAAAGGGAAACTATATACCTTCAAGAGCGAAAACATCTTCTCCCTGCTGAAAGTCATGGAGCAATGTCCGCTCAACTGCAACTACTATCCCTACGGGGAACACTGCCACGTGGCCTTTTACGAAGACATGCAGGAAGCCTTGCCCAAATTCGAGGCTTTCCTCCAAGAACATCATCAAACATACGAAACTATCACCCCCATTGACCCGTCGGTGGAGGACTGCTTCATTGAAATCGTCACGCATTCTAATTAAGAATTGATAATCTCACTCCTAACTCCTAACACCCCTATTCCCCATTCACCTCATTAACCTCATTCACCCTTTTAACCCCTTTCACCCCTTTTACCCCATGTTCAGCATCGAAGCCAACCAACTGACCAAGCAATTCGGCACGTTCACCGCAGTGGATCACATCAGTTTCCAGGTGAACGAAGGGGAGATTTTCGGTTTTTTAGGGGCCAACGGTGCGGGCAAGACCACTGCCATCAAGATGATGAGCGGCCTGCTGCTGCCCACGTCGGGCACGGCCATGATTGCGGGGTTTGATATACGGACACAGTCGAAGCTCATCAAGCGCAACATCGGCTACATGAGCCAGAAGTTCTCGCTGTATGGGGACTTGACCGTCTTCGAGAACATGCAACTGTTCGGCACCATCTACAAGATACCGCGCAAAGAGCTGAAAGATAGGATCATGAACAGTTTGCGCGAGTTGGACATGGAGAAACAGGCCGACACATTGGTGGACTCTATCCCGCTGGGATGGAAGCAGAAGTTAGCATTTGCCACGGCCATCCTGCACCGGCCCAAGATCGTGTTCCTGGACGAGCCAACTTCCGGCGTGGATCCCATCGTGCGCCGTGAGTTCTGGAAGCTTATCTACTTGGCTGCCTCCAAGGGCGTCACCATATTGGTCACCACCCACTACATGGACGAAGCGGAGTATTGCAACCGCATTTCCATCATGTCCGAGGGACAGATCAAGCTTATCGGCACACCCGACGAACTGAAAAAGAAGATGGAGGTGAACACCATCAACGATGTATTTGTCAAATTTGTAAAAAGATAGAAGACGGAGATGAAAGAGCTGAGAATGATATTGAAAAAGGAGTTCATCCACATCTTCCGGGACACCATCACCCTGGCCCTGGTGCTCGCCATGCCCATTGCCTTAGTGCTCCTCTTCGGCTTCACCATCAGCACCGACATCCGCAACGCAAAGATCTCCGTTCTGGATCAGTCGAAAGACACGCAATCCAAGACTCTGGTCAACCAGTTGTCGGCTTCCGGCTATTTCCAGGTGGTCTCCTACCCTCACAACGAATTGGAGATTGACGACGACTTCAAGAACAAGGGTATCAAACTGGCGATTATCATTCCGCCCAACTTCGAGGAAAACCTTTCCAAGGAAGGGAATGCCACGCTGCAGGTCATCAATGATGTCTCCGACCTGAATGTAGCCTCCATCCTGAACAACTACGTGCGGGCCGTGGTGCAAAGATACACCGCCGACTACAACGACAACAGTTCTCGGGGCAGCGCGTTTGACATCACCGTCAAGATGCTCTACAACCCCGAGTCCAACAGTGTCTATATGTTCGTGCCAGGCATCATCACCTTGATCATGGTGCTGGTAACCGCCCTGTTGAGTTCCATCACGCTGGCGCGCGAGAAAGAGACGGGCACCATGCGTATGCTGCTTATCACGCCGGTGAAGAAGATCTACATCATCGTCGGGAAGGTTATCCCCTACATGATTATCTCCTTCATTAGCACCATCGCCATTCTGGTCATCAGCGTCACCGTGTTCAAGATGCCCATCAACGGCAGTCTGTTGATGTTGCTGTTCCTGTGCATCATCTTCATGCTCACGGCAGCCTCCTTCGGTATGCTCATCTCCTCTATCAGCCGCACGCAGGTGGATGCCATGATGATCACGATGATGGGCTTGTTCCTGCCCACCGTGCTGCTGTCGGGATTCCTGTTCCCGCTGAACAGCATGCCGATGGTATTCCAAGTGCTGGCCAACATATTCCCGGCCAAATGGTTCATCCTGGCTATCAAAGACGTGATGATCAAAGGTTCCGGATTCTTCGACATCTGGTTGTACCTGCTCATCCTCTTTGTGATGGCCGTGGTTTTCATCATTTTCAGTCTTTCACGTTTAGATAAAAGGAATTAGCCATGCGGACGATATTGATATTGATAAAGAAAGAATTTCTGCAGGTATTCCGGAATCCCCTGCTATTGAGCATCCTTGTGGTGGCCCCGTTGGTGGAATTCATGATTTTCCCCTTCTGCGCCGACTATGAAATCAAGGTGCTGAACATCGCTTTCATCGACAATGACCGTTCGCAGATATCCAAAGACATCATCCACAGTTTCAATTCATCCGAGATATTCGTATCCAAGGGCTTGTTAGACAATAAAGAGGAGGCTGATGAGATGATGAAACATGACCAAATAGACTTGCTGATCGAGATTCCTATCAATTTCGAAAACAATCTATACAACAACGAGAACACCCAGATAGCGGTCACCGCCAACGCCATCAACAGCGTGAAGGCGGGCATAGGCACGGGGTACGTTCAGGAGATTATCGGCGGCTACATGCAGGATTTCGCCGCCATGCACACGCCTGCCAATATGCAGGCTGCCATCTCTTCCGCCAACGAGACGGCAGCGCAGCAGAAGCAAGGCCAACGTCAGGCGGCAGCCGTTCCATCAGCTCCCATCCGCACTACCAACGCAGCCAAGGTCAACATCTCCAACATCTACTGGTACAACGAGCAGATGAACTACAAGAACCTCATCGTGCCGGGCATCCTCGTCATCCTGGTAACCCTCATCGGCTGTTACGTCACAGCCCTGAACCTTGTGCGCGAGAAAGAAATCGGCACCATCGAGCAGGTGAACGTCACGCCTATCCGGAAGTGGCAATTCCTGCTAGGCAAGATGATTCCTTTCTGGCTATTAGGCATGGCCGAGTTCGGCGCAGGTCTCATCATCATGAAGTTCATCTTCGGCATCTCCGTACAGGGCAGTCTCCCGTTGCTGTTGGGCATTACCGCCATTTATCTGTTCGTGATGTTGGGATTGGGTTTCTTCATCTCCAGTGTTTCTGAGAACCAGTTGCAGTCCATGTTCATCGTGTTGTTTCTGTTCATCGTATTCGTGCTGTTGAGCGGCGTGTTCACGCCCACGGAAGGCATGCCGGGATGGGCGCACAAGATCAACTATCTGAATCCCATGTCATTCTACATAGAAGTCATCAAGAAAATCATATTGAAGGGAAGTGCGTTTGAGAGTGTCATGACCGAGACTATCGTCTTGTCCGTCATGGCGGTGATTATCAACACAGGAGCGGTGGTGAGTTATAGGGAGGCGAGCAAGTAGAGTTTAGAGTTTAGAGTTTAGAGTTTAGAGATAAAAAATCCCCTTCTATTTTAGATTTGACGAATGAGCGAGGGCAGAGGAAAAGCTTGCTTTTGCTATGCCGAGCGAAGAGGAAAAGCAGGCTTGCCTGCAACGGGTGGCCGGAGGCCGGGGTAGTAATATAGAATTAATAATTGAGAATTGAGAGTTACAATAGATCATAATTATACATTAAAAAATACAACAATATGAAAAAGACATTATTCTTTCGGATCATGCTGATATTGTGTTGCACTGTATTCAGCATGGGCGCTTTTGCGCAGGCACTCCTTGTTGAAGACTTCGACTACACAGTCGGAACCACTTTAGTTTCCAACGGATGGAATATCACCGGCACCAGCTTAGACAACCCCATTCTAGTTGGTGAAGGCCTGGCTTTCAACGGCTATGCCGGTAGCGGCATTGGCGGAGCTGCCTTGGTCAACAACAATTATCAGGATGTGAACAAAGGATTTGCACCCGTGACTTCTGGAGTAATCTATGTGGCTTTCATGTTCAAAACAGGGTCATCCAACTCTCAAGGTTACTTCTTGCACTTGTCAGAACCTGACACCAACGGCGCCTGCAGTACCAGCAAATTTTCAGCCCGCGTTTTTGTCAACGGCAATGGCACAGCCGTAGGCATAGCCCAAAACGGCACATTCCCTTCCAACAACACTTTGGCTGTAACGCCTGGCACCACCTATCTCGGTGTTATTGAGCACGATTACGCCACAGGCTATAGCAAGTTATACGTTTTCGATCAATTCCCGACTTCTCAACCCACCTCCGGTTTTGTCACATCGGCAACCTCAACCACCAACACGGCAGGATTTGTCTGTCTGCGCCAATACAACAACAACCAGGACATCACCGTGGACGGCATCCGCGTGGCCACCACATGGGCTAACGCCGTAGCCGCCGCCAACACCAACCAGGCCGCCGCACCCGTTTTCAGTGTTCCTGGCGGATTGGTGTCCACCGACAACGTGAGCATCACCCTTTCTTCTTCCACGCCCAATGCCAGCATTTACTACACTCTTGACGGCACAACTCCCAGTTCCACTTCAACCCCTTACACCACAGCCATCACCCTGACACAGACCACCACTGTGAAGGCTATTGCATACGCCACCGGTTTTGAAGCCAGTGCTGTATCAACGGCCACTTATACTTTCCCCACCCCCGTTGCCAACATTGCAGCCTTCAAGGCAGCAGGCGCCGCTGACGACACACCAACTTACCGTATCACAGGTGATGTAACTGTAATCGCGCAAAAGGGACATAACAATCTTTATCTTCAAGATGCCACTGGCGGATTGGTTTTGTATGAGTCTGGCAACAGTCTTAACTTCCAAACAGGTGATGTTTTCCAAGGAACTCTTATGGGCACCTACGCCACCTACCAAAACTTGCCTGAGTTAATACCGCAAGGAACTCTCACTGTCGTTCCCGGAGGCACCGTTACCGCCGTAAACGTCACCGCGGGCCAACTCTTATCCAATTTTGAGCAATATGCATGCAACCTGGTTAATATTGGAAATGTCACATTCCTGGAAGGTGCCACCTATACTCCCGGCACTTCCGGAACCAACATCCGATTCACACAAGGCAATGATACGATAACGCTCTACAATGCTTTCGCCACGCTTGACACCTCCATTACTGTCGGTGAAACATTCAACATTACAGGTGTAGCCTTGCAATATGTAAACAACACCTCTGGCACAGTCACCTACGAAATTGCACCCAGAGCCAATGCTGATTTACATACTAGCATTCCACAGCCCACCCTCAGCATCCTCTCCCCTGCCAACGGTGCAAACTACTCGACTTTGGACACATTGAGCATCAACTTAAACATTCAGAATTTCACTTTAGGCACGGATGGTCTGCTGAAGATTGAATCCAACCTCCTCACCCTGGCAGGCTTGAGCAATCCGGCATATCTGAATGCAACCACATGGGCTATGTTCCAGAGCTATGTGTTCTCCCCGCTGCCGGCCGGCACATTCTCAGCAACCGTTTCTTTAGTAGGACTGGACTCCCTGCCGCTGACCACACCGGTGACAGCAACCACCACTTTCACAGTCGTTGCGCCCACGCTGGCCACCCCGACCATCACGGTTACCGGCGATGCAGCCGAGGCTGCCAACAGCTATTATTTCACCGCCAATGTGACTATTACCGCAGAGAATGGCGCTACCATTCACTACACCACCGATGGCAGCACACCTAACGAGAGCTCTGCCACTTACAGTGCTCCGTTCGATGTTACCACTTCCTGCACGGTGAAAGCCATCGCCATGAAGGCCAACTACGCCAACAGCGAAGTTGCCAGCGCCATCATCGTGATTGACACACCCACCGTGGCAGCACCCACTCTAGCACCTGCCAGCGGTGTATTCACTGATAACGTATCTGTGAGCATTACCTGCTCCGACACAGCTGCCGCCATCCGCTACACCACCGACGGCACTGAGCCGACAGAGGCCTCCACACTCTACGAAAGCGCTATTACCTTAACAGCCACGACCACCATCAAGGCCAAGGCATTCAAGGCCAACTGGCACGCTTCTCAAACCGTAGAGGCCACTTACACCATCGTGAACGACGCCATCCTGACGGTCACCCCCACTACGCTGACCTTCAACAGCACAACGCTCACTAACAACATCACGGTAAGTGCCGCATACATCAATGGCCCCATCGTGCTGACATGCAGTGACACACACTTCGCCCTGTCGAACGACACACTGACCAACGGCAACAGCACCGTGACCGTGACCTTCAACGGCACTGAGCCAGCCACGGGCATCATCACCATCACGGGCGACACGCTGAGCGCTCAAGTGAGCCTTTCCGCCACCTTGACCCTGCCTACGCCGACCTTCACACCGGCCTCCGGAGCCACCGACACTTTGATTGAAGTGGCCATCGCGTGCGCCAACGCCAACGCCGCCATTTACTACACTACCGATGGTGCTACGCCAGATGCCAATGCCACGCTTTACAGCACACCTATTTTGCTGAACACAGTCGGCGACCACACCATCAAGGCCATCGCTATCCTGAACGGCTGGGACAACAGCGAGTTAGCCACTGCCACCTACACCGTAACAGCACCTGTTCCGCCGACACCGATATTCAATGATAGCATCATCTATACAACCGGATTCGAGGCTTCCGAAGATTTCATTGCCCCCAGCAACCAAAGCAACTACCAAAATGACGATGTGGTCTATTATGGTCCCGCTGCTCAACAATGGGGCGTATATCACGGTATTGTCTCAACCAACTCCGTCATTTCGGGCGCTCAAGACATCCAGATGCGCACCTATCACAGTTCTACATCTCCTCACCTCGGACACCTTGGCTACACGTTCACCAACTTCGATCTGAACGATGTCACCCGTGTGACCTTCCAGGCCAAGAGCACCAACAACTACAAAGTGGCTGTTTCTTACTCCATTGATGGCGGTGCCAACTACATTGCTGGCGACACCATCGCCCTGACCAGCACTCCTGAAAACTACACCTTCGTGGTAAGCGAAACTGGCGAATTCGCATCAGTGAGACTTCGCTTCACCATGGCAAATCCGGAAACGGTGCCCACCAGTGGCAACTCCCAGTTCATCATCGACAGTGTAGTGGTTTACGGTATTCCCGGTGTTGTGCATGACATCGTAGAAACTCCAGTCATCAGCCCGAACGGCGGTTTTGTCTATGACCCGGTACAAGTGCACATCACCTGCGCCACCGAAGGTGCTTCCATTTATTACACCACCGACGGCAATGAACCGACAATGAATTCCACCCCCTACACCGCCTCGTTTACCGTGTCTTCCACTACCATCGTGAAAGCCAAGGCTTTCAAGACGGGCTACGATGCCAGCAACGTAGCTACTGCCACTTACAACTTCCCCGTAGAGGTTGCCACCATCGCCGAATTCAAGGCTGCCAACTCCGCAACCAACACCACCGTTTACAAAATCACAGGTGACGTGACCTTCGTATTCGAGAACGGCGCCAACTTCTACATCCAGGATGCCACTGGCGGCCTGCTGATTTTCGACAACCAAAACAACGACATTATTACTCGCACCTACACCGAAGGTGATGTCATCTCTGGCGGCGTGTGCGGTACATACACGCTGTACAATGGTCTCGTCGAGCTCGTGCCCACTCGCGATCTCGCTGCTGCCTCCAGCAACAGCGGCACCGTGTCTCCGGTCATGGCAACCATTGCAGATATCAGCACTAACTACGATCAGTTGGAATCCAAGTTGGTGAAGTTGACAGACGTGACCTTCACTCAAGGCGGCACTTTTACCACCTCTTCCGCCACCAACATGACTATTGAGCAAAACGGTGAAACCATGCAGGTGCGCAACGTCTTCAAGACTCTGGACATGACCATCCCGGCAGAGCAAAATGCCAACGTAACAGGTTTTGTGTTGCGTTACAACACCAACTACCAGATTGCACCGCGAAACAATGACGACATCGAGTTCATCACTGTTGAGATGGACACTGTCGAGACTCCTGTCATCACGGTAAATCCGCTCACCAACGACATGGTAAGCGTGACCATCACCTGTGCCACCGAAGGTGCCTCCATCTATTATACCATGGACGGAACGACCCCTACAGAAAATTCGACATTTTACCCCGATGCTTTTGTCATGATGGACATGGAGTTCACTGTCAAGGCCATTGCTGTGAAAGAAGGTATGGTCAGCAGTGAAATCGCCACTTACCATTACATCCCAGTCGGCATCCGCGAGCATGAGGCCAATGTTACCATCTATCCGAACCCGACCGTTGACCAGTGCACCATCCGCCTCGATAGCAGCATCATGAACGAAGTGACGGTATTCGATCTCAGCGGCAAGATGGTCCGCAGCATGAAAGTCAACGACCAAGAGGTGAAGATTGACATGAGCCAACTCTCATCCGGCACCTACTTCATCCGAATCCTCTCCGACAAGAATGTCACCACACACAAGATTGTGAAACAATAAACGGGCCTTTTGCCCACCACCATTGGCTGTTGACCATTGTTCAGGTTTATCCTTCCTTGGTCAACAGCCAATATATAAAATCAACACCATATTCAGGTCTTTTTCCACAAAACCATTATCATGAACAATCTGAAACAGCAAATCGTGACCTTAAAGAAAGAGAAGAACGCCATCATTCTGGCGCATTATTACACATTGCCTGAGGTGCAGGAGGTAGCCGACTTTGTAGGCGACAGCCTAGGCTTGGCGCGCAAGGCTGCCGAGACGGATTCCGATATTATCCTCTTCGCTGGCGTGCACTTCATGGCCGAAACTGCCAAAATTCTGAATCCGACCAAGAAGGTGCTGGTGCCCGACATGAGCGCCGGCTGTTCCCTCGCCGACAGTTGCAAGGCCGAGAAACTGGCAGAATACAAGGCCAAACATCCGGGTTACAAGGTCTTGTCCTACGTCAACTGCTCCGCCGCCGTGAAAGCGCTGTCCGACCTCATCGTGACTTCGGGCAATGCCTTGAAGCTGGTCAACCAGCTGCCCGAGGACGA
Source organism: Bacteroidales bacterium (assembly GCA_017554325.1). GTDB lineage: Bacteria > Bacteroidota > Bacteroidia > Bacteroidales > WCHB1-69 > F23-D06. Next base: position 41,924 of record JAFZIP010000021.1, on the reverse strand, counting down.
GAAGATTATCTTCGTGCCCGACGGCAACTTGGGCGACTACATCAACCGGATGACGGGGCGCGAGATGCTGTTGTGGGACGGCGCGTGTTGCGTACACGACCATTATGAAGTGCAGCAGTTAGAGAAGATGAAGGCCGAGCATCCTGAGGCTTTAGTAGTGGCGCACCCAGAGTGCCGCCGCGAGATGCTGGAGAAGGTGGATTTCATCGGCTCCACCGCCGCCATGCTCAACTATATCGGCGAGAACGAGGCCAAGGAGTTCATCGTGGTAACGGAAAGCGGCATCTTGTACGAGATGCAGAAGCGCAACCCCGACAAGGTTTTGTACACGCTTTACCCCGGCCAGCCGGAGCGCGACTGCGTGAACATGAAGAAAAACAATCTGGAAAAGATTTACAACACCCTCCTCAACGAAGAACCCGAATTGTTGATGGACGAGGAGCTGCGCCAGAAGGCGCTGGTGCCGATACAGCGGATGCTGGAGATGTCGTAAGAAAGAAGGGACGTGCCAAGGCACGTCCTTTTTTTTTTCTGATTTTTTCTTATCAATGCCCTGTCGTTCCAATCGAGGTCTGGCAACAGGCGGAAGGGCGGGCGACCATGAACATCAAAAAACGCGTTGAGCGCAACGGCCACAACGCACCGTTTAACTTTGATCACAAAATACTATTATGGCGGAACGACATCCGACAGATCTAACCTTTACAGTTATAAAGCAGAAAGCCAATGACGCAGTCACCGGCTCCTGAATCGACGAATCCGTAGAATCGTCAGCCAAAGCATGACTTTGACTCCGCTGCAAAAATACACAATTTTTCATACAGCGACACTAATAAGGTTTTTTTTACACCCTTCTTTGTTTCCCCTAACCACACCACAACACACTCCCATCATTCCCCATTTCACATTACACCTACGGCGTGCGAACATCCACGCACATACCCAACGCTACCGAGCTTTGCAGCCCTACGGGCTGCGATCTTGGTTAAGGAATTAAGAAGTTAAGAAATGAAGATATAAAGGAACAGTTATCACTGATCACTGATAACTGTTCACTGAACCCTGTCCCCTACTCCTCGGCGTAGCGGCTCTTCACGTATTCCAGCTGACGGCGGTCGCGTTTGGTGGGGCGGCCCAGGCCATGCGGACGGTATTCTGCCGTTTTCAATGTTTTCATGCGGTCATATTCCTCTTGCGGAGTCAGGTCTTCCATGTACTGCGGAACCAATGGGGCTCCTACCCTGCTCTTGGGCGTGCCTAAGGCTTTCACGGTCTTGTTCAGCGAGCCGATGTGCACCTCATAAACCTCTTCCGTGCGCACCTCGCGGGAGGGCTTCACATTGATGCCATCCAACTTCACTTTGCCCGCGTTGCAGGCCTCCGTAGCCATGGAGCGCGTCTTGAACAGGCGCACCATCCAGAGCCACTTGTCGATTCGTACATCCAGTTTTTCCATAGTTATCCTATTTTTTTCCATGTCATCGTCCTGCCGAAGGCGGGCACGCCGATGTAGCCGCGCACGCGCAAGACATTCTCCTTTTCAAACCACATTCGGCTCTTGTAGTACTTGCCGTGCACAGGGTCGTAGATCTCGCCGTCCACCCATTTGTTGCCTTTGGCATCATAACGGAAATGGAACAGCAGCTTGATCTTGTCGCATGGCGTGTTGCGCTTCTTCGGGTCCGGATTCTTGATATCGCACTTCCGGGAGCCGTCCTTGAAATACGGATTCTTCACCCAAATCACCTGCCCCTCATACAACCCAGAGGAAGTTTTGGTAATCTTGATCTTGCAATCCTCGTCCGACTGGTCGTCCGAAATGTAATAGACACCTAAAATTTTGTCTGCGGCTGTTTGTGCAACCGCAGACAAAGAAGAAAAACACAATATGCTAATTATAAAGCACTTGAAAATTCTCATATTTATTACGCCTCTTGCGTCTCCTCAGGAGCAGTCTCGCCTGCACTCTCAGGTTCACTGGCAGGTGTCTCTGCCTCTTGGGAAGGCTTCGGGTTGTTCATCATCTTGATCTTGTATTCCAGATCCTTGATTTCCTCCTTGGCGGCATCAATCTTCTTGCGGAACTCAGCCGTGATGATTTCGGCATTCTTGGAGTTGGAGAAGAAACCGAGATTGTTCTCCCACAAGCTGATGTCTTCTTTCAATTGCGTCAGCTTGTTCTTCAGGAAGTTTTTCTCTTTGTCAATCATCTTCTCGGCATTCGGATTGCTGAGGATGTTGTCAATCTTGCTTCTGAAGCGGTTGTGGCGCATATCCTCGGCACTGATTTTCAGCTCGGCGAAGCGCTTGTTCAAAGCCTCACGGTACTCGGTATAGATTCTGTCCTTGTCTTTTTTAGGAACATAACCGATGGCGATCCACTCGTTCTGATACTCCTTCAAAGCCTCCATGTTGGCATTGCGGTCGTCGCTGAACTCGTGGGTGAGAATCTTCTGGATGAGTTCTTCCTTCTTCTGAAGATTTTCAGCTTCAACTTCCTGGATATTGTTGAAATAATGAGATTTAGCCTCAAAGAACTTGTCGCAAGCAGCGCGGAAGCGTTTCCAAATCTGGTCGGAATATTTGCGCGGGGTGGCGCCGATAGTCTTCCACTCAGATTGCAGATTCAGCATTTCGGCGGTGGCCTGTTTCCAGTCGGTACGGGTAGCAATACCCTCAGCCTGGATGGCCAAGTTCAGCTTCTGATTGTAGTTCTGCATTTGCGTATCCTTGATCTGTTGGAAATACTCTTTCTTCTGGGTGAAGAATTTATCCAACGTAGATTTGAAACGGTTCCAAATCTCGTCATTCAGCTTGGCGGGAGCCGGTCCGAGGGTCTTCCAGATGTTCAGTAACTCGGTCAGTTTCTCGCTTACCTCATTGTATTCCTTCACGGCCTCTGCAGAATGAGAGACAATCTCCTCGGCTTGCTCGCAGAGCACCACCTTGGCGTTGTAATTGTTCTGTTCTTCGGCGAACAGCTTGTCGTAGAACTCTTTTCTGCGGGCGTTGATCTGGTCGGAAGCGGCTTTGAAGCGTTCCCAGACTTCCTCTTTCTTGTCCTCGGGAACAGGTCCTATCTCCTTCCACTGCTCGTGCAGGCTCTGGAGATCCTTGAATGACTGGTTGATGGAATCCACCAACAACAGGGATTCAGCCTTCTCGCAAAGTTCGAGCTTGCTCTCCAGATTCTTCTTGTAGTCCATCTCACGGGCCTCCTTGTTGAGGCGGATGATGTCGAAGAACTTCTCCACATAGAAGTGGTAGTTCTGCCAGAGGTTGGTAGATTCGCTTTGCGGAACGGGACCGATGTTCTTCCATTGCTCCTGAAGCTCTTTGAACTTGTCATTGAGGTTCTTGAGGTTGGATTCGGTCTCGATCAGGTTTCTGAGTCCTTCAATGATACGATTCTTGGACTCGAGATTCTTTTGTTTCTGGGCTTCCAGGGCCTCGATGAATTTGGCCTTGGAGTCTTTATATTTCTGAAATGCCTTGTTGAAGCGCACTTCGATTTCATCGGGTTCATTGGACGGGGCTTCCACCTCCTGGGCGGGAGCATCGGGATTTTCTGCGGCGGCAGCCTCGGCAGCGGCCTTGGCGGCATTGTAAGCAGCGATGGCGGCACGTTTGCGTTCACGCAGGAAGTCAATTATCTTGCTGCGGAGCACACCCACTCTCTGTTTAATTATGTTGAAGTTGGGTTCTTCCACCAGGCGTTCCAATTCGTTCACGCTCTTTTCCAGGTCAAAGTCGGCGTATTCAGCCTCCACCTGTTCCAGTGTCTCGGCAGGTTCCTCGGCAGTAGCTTCTGCTTCTGCTTCGGCGGCAGTGACGGGCTCTTCGGCGGTCTGCTGCTGGTCCATCTCGGCCATCATCTCTTCGGCGGATTTGGGCTCGGTCTCGACAGGTTCGGCCTGCGCGGCGGGTTCGGTCTGGGCAGATGTCTCCTCTTGCGGGGTCTGCGGTTCCGCGGTCACCGTTTCAGTTTCCTCTGCAGGTGCGGGAGATTCTTGTGTCGTAATGTTTTGGGCTTCAACAGAAGCGCCGGAGTTCATCTCTTGATTCTGCATTTCGGCATTCTCTTGAGGAAGAAGATCTTGTTGTTCCATAAAATTTTAAATGTTTTAGAATAATAAAATAGGTTAAAAATTCAGGGCGGCAAAGATACAAAAAGAGTTTATCACTTCCACCATTTTTTGTATCTTTGCCGCCTTAAAAAAAATAGACTATGGGCATTGCTACACAAATACTGGGATTGGTCGCGAGTTTGGCCTTCCTTATCATGACACACGAGTTGGGACATTTCGCGTTCGCCAAGCTGTTCAAAATACGGGTAGATCAGTTCTACATGTTCTTCAATCCCGGTTTCTCCATCATAAGAATGAAACGTTTTGACGGGAAGATGCACTACAGTTTCTTCTCGGGTAGGCCACCCAAGGAGTGGGCCGACCATCCGGAGAGCACCGAATGGGGTCTGGGCTGGCTTCCGTTAGGCGGCTATTGCGCCATCAACGGCATGGTGGATGAGAAGACCAAAGCCTCCGATTTGAGCGAAGAGATCCATCCTTGGGAATTCCGCGCCAAACCGGCATGGCAACGTCTGTTAGTCATCTCCGGCGGCGTGCTCGTCAACTTCCTGTCCGCCCTCATCATCTACATTGCCGTATGCTACACATGGGGCCGCGAGTACATTCCACTTGAGAATGCCCGCTATGGTCTGGAGTTCTCACAGGAGATGTTAGACGCCGGCTTCCAGAACGGCGACAAGATCCTGCGCATTGACACCGTCAAGCCACAGACATTGGGCGACTTCTCCAACGACATCCTCTTGGAAGACGTGAAGACCGTCACCGTGGAACGCAACGGAGAGCAAGTGGTGCTGAACATCCCTAAGACCCTCGCCCGCAAAGTGGTTGGCGCCAGCAAACAGGGAGAACCCTTCTGCAATTACCGTTTTCCATTCGTCATCGACAGTGTATTGGCAGAGACACCCGCCGCAAAGGCCGGTTTGCAGAAAGGCGACAGCCTCGTCGGGGTGAACGACTCCACCCTGTTCTGCTTCTTCGATTTCAAGAAGACATTCCTCAACAACAAAAGCCAGGAACTCGACATCGCCTACTACCGCGGCGACAGCCTCTACCACACCTCCGTACGCCTTGACTCCCTCGGTGCAATCGGTGTGGCGCCCAAACAGCCTTACCAGTTCTTTGGCACTGTGCAGGAAGAATACAACTTCTTCCAATCCATCCCCAAAGGCATTGTCATGGGCTTCAGCACGCTGGGCGACTACGTGAAGCAGTTCAAGATCATCTTCACCAAAGAGGGTGCCACGCAGTTGGGCAGTTTCCTCACCATCGGTAGCATCTTCCCGAAAGTATGGGATTGGTACCGTTTCTGGAACATGACCGCCCTGTTAGGCATCATCCTCGCCTTCATGAACATCATCCCCATCCCTGGCTTGGATGGCGGCTACCTCTTGTTCATCTTCTTCGAGATGATCACAGGCAAGAAGCCGAGCGACAAGTTCCTCGGTATCGCCAACACCATCGGCTTTGCCCTGTTGATCGCCTTGATGGTTTACGCATTAGGTCTTGATTTCAGAAGGTTCTTCTTTAAATAATGTTATTTAATTCCATTGAATTTCTGATTTTCTTCCCGATAGTAACCATTCTGTTCTATCTGATACCGAACAGATTCCGATGGCTGCTTTTGCTGGGTGCGAGCTGCTTTTTCTACATGTGGTTCATTCCCAAGTACATCCTCATTCTCTTGGTCACCATCGCCATCGACTACACGGCCGGCATACTCATCGAAGAGTGGCAAGACGATCCTTCCAGAAAAAAGAAATGCCTTATCATCAGCATCATATCCACCTGTCTGGTGCTCTTTATTTTCAAATATCTGAATTTCTGCAGCGCCAATTTCGTGGCATTGGCCCAACATTTCGGATGGGCAAAGCCTGACAAGGTGCTGAGCATTGCCCTGCCAATAGGTCTTTCGTTCCATACGTTCCAAAGCTTGAGCTATGTGATAGAAGTCTATCGCGGTAACCAGAAGGCGGAACGGCACTTCGGCTACTATTCATTATATGTAATGTTCTATCCCCAGCTGGTCACCGGTCCCATTGAGCGGCCACAGAACCTGCTTCGCCAACTGCACGAGGAGAAGACGCTGCAATACGACCATATCGCCAACGGCCTTCGGCTCATACTGTTCGGCTTGTTTTTAAAGATGGTGGTAGCCGACAACTTGGGAGTATATGTGGACAAAATCTATGCAAACCCGCAAGATTTCAGTTCTCTGGACATCACCCTTGGGATGATTTTTTACTCTTTCCAAATCTACGGTGACTTCTTCGGATACTCCACCATTGCCTTGGGGTGCGCCCTTTGCATGGGTTTCACGCTGATCGACAACTTCAAGGCGCCATATCAAGCCAACAGCATTCAGGAGTTCTGGCGCCGGTGGCACATTTCATTGTCTTCATGGTTCCGCGACTACCTCTACATCCCATTAGGCGGCAACCGCGTGGCCATTCCCCGCTGGATGCTCAACACCCTGATCGTGTTCACCGTGTGCGGCATCTGGCACGGCGCCAACTGGACCTTCATGATCTGGGGCTTCGCCTACGGCGTGTTGCTCATCCTGGAACGTGGGCTGCGCAACATCCATTTCTTCGACAAAATCCAGAACAAAACCGGCAAACACATCATCCAAGGGATCAACATTTTCAAGACGTTTGCAATCGTAACCCTGCTATGGTGTGTGTTCAGGGCCACCTCCTTCGGCAACCTGCGCGACGTGCTCTCCGCATGGGTGCGCAACGGCGCACACGCCAATCAGCTGCACGTCAACGTGACCACTTGGTTGGCCTTAGCGCTATTTGTCTGCATCGACCTCATCCTTCGACAGCAGCGTTTTGACCGCTGGTGCAGCCAACGCAACATATACGTGCGCTGGAGCATCTATGCCGTCATGATATTCTCCATCATTGCCCTGTCCTCCGTGCAACATTATCCATTCATCTATTTCCAGTTCTGATGACCGACGAAACCAAACATATAATCCTTCAACTTGGGCGGAAATTCCTTCTGCTGGCAGCAGTTTTGTTGGTACTGGACCTGGTGTATCGCTTCACACTCTATCCTAAGGACCGCGATCAGAACTGCACACTGATCACCTATTCCCGCATTCCTGTGGAGGAAGATGATGATATCATCTATTTGGGAGAATCCTCCAACCATTCTTGCAGCCCCGACGACCAAGACCAGCGGGCCATCAGTGAGATGATTGACGACATGATGCCCGGGCACAAGGTGGGCAAGCTGTCCAAAGACGCATGCCATGCCGGTGTTTACTACGACATGCTGCGCAACATTCCCCGCAAGAGTCCCGTCAAAACTGTCATAGTGACAGTGAACATGCGCTCCTTCAGTAGCGAGTGGATCTATTCGGACTTGGAGAAGCCCCTGCAAAAAGAGCAGATTTTCATGAAAAAAGCCCCAGCACTTTACAAAAGGATGTTGCTGGCTTTCAAGGCCTACGCACACTGGTCCGAGGATGAAAGGCAGATACTGGTACGACAAGGTTTTGAAGATCAGACGCTGAAACTGCCCTACTACTTCCCCTATCACAATGCCGCCGAATGGGACAAAGCCATCGGTCAGCAGGATCATCTTTACAACGGACAGAAGGTTTCTATGGACACCATCGTGCTCACCTGCCACTACATCAAGGATTTTGCCTACCAGTTGGACGACAACAATCCGAGAATCAAGGATCTGGACAAGATTGTCGAGCTCTGCAAGCGGCGTGGTTGGAAACTGGTGTTCCACATTTTGGCCGACAACATGGACCAAATCAAGACTCTGGCTGGCCCAGACCTGGAGTTCCTGATGAAGAAGAACGCGCAGTACATCGCCAACCGCTATCAGCCGCAGGGCGTCACCATAGTCAACAACCAGTACATGGTGCGCGACCATGACTTCTTCGAACGGGAATTCCCGACGGAGCACTACAACCAGCATGGTCGGAATATTGTCGCCGAAGCCATCGTCGAGGCCATCCAATAATCACTTAGCATAACCCAACCCGCAATGAGAAAAACACTTTTTATCTGCTTCCTTTCCATCGTTTCGCTGTTAACAGCCACGGCGCAACAGATGTTCACATACGAATATGCCGTGAAGGACACCAACCACTTGAAGATGGACGTGTATGTACCTGCGCAGCAGAATACCGAGCACAGCTGCATGATCTTCGTCTTCGGCGGCGGCTTTATCGGCGGCGCGCGCAACGACAAGCAGATCCCGGATCTGCAGAAGTACTACACCGCCAAAGGCTGGGTGGTCGTTGCCATTGACTACCGCTTAGGGCTGAAAAGCTACAGCAACTACAGCATGGCCACCGGGCTCAAGAAGTTCATCAACGCCTTCGAGATGGCCGGCGAGGACCTTATCAGCGCGACGGATTACATTCTGAAGAATTTGCTAAGCACGCCATATTTCACCATAGACCCAGCTCACATTGTGACCATCGGCAGCAGCGCCGGGGCCATCACCGTGCTGCAGGCCGACTATTTCTTAGGCAACCGCATACACGGCGCGGAGGTGTTGCCCGACACGTTCCGCTATGCCGGCGTCATGCCCTTCTCCGGCGCAGTCTATACCAACAAAGGCAAGCTCAAATACCGCGTGCAACCGCCCGCTCCCACCCTGTTCTGCCACGGCACTGAAGACAATCTCGTGCCCTACAAGCAGATTCGATTCTTCAACATGGGATTTTACGGCAGCAACACCATCGCAAAGCGGTTCAAGAAAGAGGGTTATCCCTTCTACATCCGCCGATACGAAGGCATGGGACACGAGGTGGCCACCTATTACAAAAAGGAGTTCGAACTCATCGACTGGTTCTTGGATGAGATGGTTTTGGGGAAGAAAAGGTTGCAGATAGATGAATGGTACAACGACCCCACACTGACAAAGCACCCTTGGGGTACCATCAAGCCCAAGGATATGAAGAAGTTCTAAGCGACGTGGTTAACGTTGGAGGGTCCGCCGTAGCAGAGCGACACGGTAATTATTGGAGGTTCCGCCGCTTACGCGGCGGAATGGTGGGGGTTGGTGGATAATGATGGATATTTCTCGGCGGGGCGATATCACGCTCCGGTGCACGCGACACCCGCGCCGCGATTGGCCATACGCTGCATCGCCCGTACCTCACACTACCGTGTGAGGCTAACAATAGGACATTCCTTCGGGACTATGCGCTCGCGGCAAACGCATGGCTATGATGACGTGGGCCTCGGAGAGGTCGCCCGATGAGCAACTCTGTACGGGAGTGCAGGGTGTGAGCGATGACCGTCATCACTAACGCCGTAGGCGTTACAAATCTGTAACCAGGGGGGTCAACCCCTGGTGTGGGGCGACCCGTGCGCAGGGTCGCGGCGCGCGACACATGCACGACAGGGCTCGGGACCAACCCGCCGCGAAACGCCACAAACACAGCGCCGAAGCCAGCACCATTCCGAACGATGCGTGCATCGTTCGGAACATCCACCATTTCTCCCAAATCCACCACCACTCGTTAACAATCAAATCTTAATTTTACACCTCGTAAATTTCTAACATACTGATTATTACATTGAAAATATTTTTCACAAAACTCGTAACAAGAATGTTTTGGGGTTGTATCTTTGCGGCAACCTAAAACATTTTACTATGAAGAAAGACATGATATTTTTCGACCCGCTGTCCGATTTCGGCTTCAAGCGGATTTTCGCCTCCGAGAACAACAAGGATCTCCTCATCGACTTCCTCAACGCTTGCATCGCCGACGATGTCGGCACCATCACCGACATCACTTTCCTGCCCTCCGAACAGCTCGGCGAGCGGCCGGAAGACAAACTGGTCATCTTCGACATCTTCTGCGAGAACCAAAACGGCGACCGCTTCATCATCGAGATGCAACGGAGCCGCCAGCCCTTCTTCGCCGACAGGATTATCTCTTACGTAAGCAGGGTCATCAGCAGGGAAATGGAAAAAGGAGAAAGCGACTACGCCATCCCTGATGTCTATTCTTTCAACCTGTTGGATTACAACGCCCCGGAGTTCAAAGGCAACGACCGTTTCTTCCACAAAGTAATGCTCAAGGATGAAACCAACGAGATTTTCAGTGACAGGACCACCTATTTTTTCGTCGAATTGTGTAAATTTGCAGCCGTCAAGGACAAGACTTTGGACAATGCCCCCATGCGAAGGTGGCTCGAACTGCTCACATCCATCGGCGACAGCACCAATCGCGACTACGGCGCAGAGGAACAGGGCGTTTTCCGAAAGTTCATAGAGGAATGCAGAATCACAAAACTAACCAACATGGAACGAAAAGAATACAAGAAAAGCGTTTTGGAGTACAAAGATGTGCAAGGGGCCATCATCTGCGCCCGAGAAGACGGCGTTGAAGAGGGATTTGGGAAAGGTATGGAGAAAGGATTGAACGAAGGCAAACGCCAACTCGTGCGAAACATGCTTGCCAAAGGCCTTGACCCTGCATTGATAGCGGAAATCTCCGGTCTCACCCACGAGGAAATCATCAGGATGCAACAAATTTAACAAACTCCATTCCGAACGATGCATAGCATCGTTCGGAACCTCCAACGTTAACCGTGCAGCTTGGCTGGCGGACCCCCAACATTCCACGCATCCCAATGCTTGATAGTCCTCCCCTATCTCATATACCGCTGCATAATCTCGTTGCCCACCGCGCGGGTACTCTCCACCGGGACGGTCGGATATTGGGTGTGCCTGAGTGTCCACTGATACTCAAACTTTGACAGTTCCTTGCTGAAAGCCTCAGCGTCGAACTCGCGGCCTTTTTTCACGGATTTCATCACTGCATCGAAAAAGAGATTCCAACGTCTGGCGTAATAATCCTTCACCAACCCACCCCACATGCGGTTGGCGTAGTCGTTGAGCACCGGGCCGCCCCATATTGTCAGGATTGTGCGCGCCTGCCGCTCATAATAGTCCTTTTCCGCCGGCGTGGTTCCCATCGCACGCGCATCCGCGATCCACGGGCCCAGCATAAACGACGGATGCGTAGATAACAGCCTGTCCGCATCCTCAAACAGCTGATTGGCAATCTTGACCTGCCGCTTCATCTCCTTCATATCCTTGTTTTTGTATGCCACTGTGAAATCGTTACGCACATCCAAGAAATGATTGCCCAGCCACTGGGAGAAAAAGTTCACTATGTCATAATTGGCGGCATCTTTTCCGCCTGGAAGGCAAACATAATCAATCAACACTTTCGGGAACAGCTTGATACATACCTGCTTCAATGTATCATTGGAGTAGGAATAATAGGGCTTTGTGTAATAGGTGCCATGCCCTTCCAGCGAGGGGCGCGCCACCAGCTGGGTGCCCAAGCCGTAAAATGACCAATCCTTATAGACACTGTCATTCAACAGTTTCCATGCCTTATTGCAATATTCATGACCACAACGCAATTCAGCCCAATTTTCTATCCACGCAGTCACATCCGCATCTGTTTCCCAAGCCCTTTGGAAAAGATACTCGTAAATTTGCGGGCTCACATCAAAGGCCTCCAAGGTGGAGCCGATGCCAGTCATGTTGGGTCCAGCGTCGTGCAAAGCCGCCGACAGTTTCTTCTCCAACTCGTTGATATTGCCCACCAACATGGTGTTACCGCCGAAATTGCCGAGATAGCACCAAATGTAAGGTTGCTCATAGAAGCCCTCCGTGGTGCGCCACACCTCCGTCTTCTCGCAGAAGTAGTCCAATAGCGTCATCTTGCCCGTGGGCACGGCGGTCAGGTACGCGCGCAGGCGCTCGGGGGTCCACGACTTGCGTTTGTAGTAGAACACCCACGACATCTGCAGCCAGCGGGCCTGCGGGTCCACGTCGCTCATGGAGTAGTAAATGTTCTCCGACACCTCCGACAGGTATTCAGGTTCCCAGCGCGGCGGGTCCATCTCATTGAAGGGATCCACGCCATAGATGTGATCCGTGCCGAACATTTCGATTTCCTTCTCCATGAAACGGCGCTGAATCACCGCAAACAGCGGATCAAAGGAATTGAGGAAATAGGTGGGCTCGAATCCGCACCAAGAGCTCAGCTGCGTAATCTTGGCCTTCGGGATATTCTCTGCAATCTGGCGCGGCACATGCCCGGCGAAGGCAGGCAACACCGGGGTCATATCCAGTTCCCGCTCGCGTGCGAGAATGCGCTTCTGCAGCTCTTTCTGGCTCTCTATCCACGACATCGGCAGCGGGCCGCCGAAGCCGTCCAGATTGGCCATCCGGTGCCAGGGCAGGTGCGCCGGACCGGAAAAATAGCCCCGAATCTCCTCATCACTCATCCCGAACTCCTTCCAGACCTCATACCAAACGGCCTCCTGTCCCGTAATCGCCAGCGGCATGTTGATGCCATGCAGGGCCATCCAATCGATAAAACGCTCCCACTGCTCCCATTGCCACCATGGCATCGTATAGCCGAACGTGCAGTAATTGAGCATAAAGCGCTCCTTCACCAGCGCCTCCTTGCGCACCGGCTCCGTTACGGGTGGGTACGCGCAGGTAAGCTGTATGGGTTCGCGTGCATTCCACGAAACATACACATGGGAGTATTGCTGCAAATAGTGGTTCAACCCCATCGCCAGCGAATTGTCGTTATTGCCGACAATATGTATTTTGTTTCCTATTGACCCTATCTGAAAATAGTCAACCGTATCCAACTGGTATTCAAATACAAAATTCGTATCCTGATTATCCAAGATGCGGTGCGCCAGACCGTCAATGGGACGCTGTTGGGCCATTGTCAATCCCAACATTATGGAGCAAATCCAAAATAGGAACAGTTTTTTCATCATTGTCATGTTTCTAATAAAAATCCGCCCCACAAAATCCCAGCATCATTTTTTCTGATAGGCTTTGTCGAAATCGGTGCGTGCTAACAGCGAACGGCCGAGCGTGACTTCGTCGGCATACTCCAGTTCCTCGCCCACGCCAATGCCACGCGCAATGGTGGTCACCTGTTTCACCTTGTCCTTCACATTCTTGTAGATGTAGAAATTCGTGGTGTCGCCCTCTACCGTGGCGGGCAACGCCAAAATCAACTCTTTCACTTGCTCATGCTCTACCCTATCGAACAGTTCCTGAATCTTCAGCTGGTTGATACCGATGCCATCCATGGGCGAAATCACGCCGCCCAGCACATGATACACGCCCGTAAACTGGTTCGTGTTCTCGATAGCAATCACATCGCGAATGTCCTGCACCACGCAGATAGTGGTCGTGTCGCGCTTCGGATTGGCACAGATGTCACATATCTCGCTGTCGGAGATGTTGTAGCACTTCTTGCAATAGAACACATCCGTTTTCAGCCGGTTGATGCGATCAGTCAACAGCGTCACATCCTCGGTTTCCGTCTTCATCAGGTGCAGTGCCAGCCGCAAGGCCGTGCGACGCCCAATGCCCGGAAGCTTGGCGATTTCATTAACAGCGTTTTCAAGATTCTTGGAGTATAGCATACGGTTTAGAGATTAGAGTTTAGAGTTTAGAGATTAGAAGATTAGAAGATTAGAAGATTATTTTTTAATTTTTAATTCTCAATTCATTCAAACGTCAGCATCGAGAACGCATCCGGCCTTAACACCTCATTTGCCACTTCAAGAATCTCTTCTGCGGTGATGTCGCGGATCTCGTCAAGGCTCTCTTCTATCGTATCTACTTCATCAAAGAAGAGGGCGGTGTGACCAATGGAGAGCATCTCGGTCAGTTTGGGCTCATACGAGAGGTTCAGCTGGCCAATGAACTGCTGTTTGGCATAATAAAGCTGCATGGTGCCCAACTTCTGTTCCCGCATCTTCTTCAATTCTTGGAAAATCAGGTCAACACAGTGCTCGCGGTTGTGCGGGTCGCAGCCGAAATAGACGGTAAACAGGCCGATGTCGGAGAATGGGGTGTAGTTGGCCTCGATGGCGTATGCCAGTCCTTTCTTCTCACGCACACTCATGTTGAGGCGCGTGTTCTGCCCCTGCCCGCCCAGCATGTTGGTCATCAGGAGAAACGGAGCGCGCTTGTCCTCTTTGATGGAATAGGCGATGTTGCCCAGCATCACGTTGGTCTGGGCGTTCTTCTTGTGCACAAGGCGGGTTGTGGGCTTATAACCCTCAAACTTGGCCCTGGGGCGCGGAGTGTCAGCAATATCATAGCCTCCGAAGTGCTTCTCGCAGAGGCTTACGAGCCGCTTGAGGGAGATACTGCCCTCCGAAGCCAGCACAATGTTGTCCAACGTGTAATTCTGCCTGATGAAGTCCAAAATGCCTTGCCTGGTCATCTTCATCACGCTCTTCTTGGTGCCTAAGATATTCTTTCCCAACGGGTGACCGCTGAAAACCATATCCTCAAAATCATCGAAAATCAACTCGGCTGGAGAATCCTGATAGTAATTAATCTCCTCCAGCACCACGGTCTTCTCTTTTTCCAACTCTTTTTCCGGAAAAGTGGCATGGAAAAAGATATCAGAAAGCAATTCTACAGCTCTGGGATATTCTTTCGACAAAAAAGAGGTGTGAAAATAGGTCTCCTCCTTGGAGGTGCTGGCATTCAGGTCTCCTCCCACCGCCTCCATACGGCTGATGACACGGTACGCGTTGCGCCTCTCCGTGCCTTTGAAAATCGTATGTTCCACAAAATGAGCCAAGCCCATCTGGGCAGACGACTCATCACGCGTGCCTGCATTCACAAGCACACCGAAATGGGATATGGGGGAATTAGTTTCTTTGTGTATGAGACGAAGACCGTTGCGCAGTCTTACAATATCGTGCGGCATTGTTCAATCGTAACCTTTTGAATCGTATTGATCAGTTTTTCGTCATACGGGATGGAAACTCGAATATAATTGTCTGTGAAGCCGCAAAGATGGTCTTCCACCAATTCAGCCTCCACCAGCACGGGACGCGTCTGGCCTTCACACTGCTGGTAGAATTCGGTTTTCTTCGCGTGGGAGAGTTCCAGCAGACGATCCGTGCGTTCGCTCTTCACATCCTCTGACACCTGGTCTTCCATCATGTTGGCCGAGGTGCGCGGGCGGCGCGAGTAGGTAAACACGTGCATATAGCTGATCGGCAGCGACTCCAGGAACTTGTAGGTCTCCTCGAAATCCTCATCCGTCTCGCCTGGAAAACCGGTAATCACATCGCAAGCAATGCATGCGTCGGGCATCAGTTTCTTGATGAGTTTCACCTTGGCAGCGTAGTCTTCGGCTTTGTAACGACGGCGCATCAGTCCAAGAATACGGTCGCAGCCGGATTGCAACGGAATATGGAAATGCGGCATCAGCATAGGACTCTTGGCCACCAGCTTGATGATGTCGTCCGACAAGAGATCCGGTTCCACCGAGGAGATGCGCACGCGCTCCATGAGATTCTGTTTCACGATGGCTTTCAGCAACTTGAGCAGGTTCTCGTCCGTGCCACGTCCGAAATCGCCCACATTCACGCCAGTGAGGTTCACCTCGTGCACGCCGGCCTCGTGAATTTTCTTGATGTTGTTCAGCACATTCTCGATGGTGTCGCTGCGGCTCTTGCCGCGCGCAATCCACACGGTGCAGTAGGTGCAGTGGTTGTTGCAGCCGTCCTGGATCTTCAGGAACGAGCGGGTGCGGTCGTGCACAGAGTACGCATCAAAATAGTTGGGCGCGGGCTGGATGTCGCGCTGCATCAGATAGTCCACCACCGCCATCTTGTTCTGGCTGCCGAACACCTTGATCACGCCGGACCAGCGTTCCAGCAAGTCGGGTTTCAGGGCGCTGTAGCAACCCACCACCACGAGGGAGGCCAGCGGATTGTCACGGTGCAGCTTGGAAGCCAGATTGCGGGTCTTCTTCTCCGCTGAACTGGTCACAGCGCAACTGTTGATGATGATAACCTCAGGTATGCCTCCCTGATTCCATCCGTTCTCCACCAGTTTGGCGGCGATGGCGGCGGACTCGCTGAAGTTCAACTTGCATCCTAATGTGTGGATTTCGAAATTTCTCATATTGTGTAGTGTTATTTTTTCTGACTATGGTAAGGAGGATAATCCAACGAGTAATGCAATCCCCTGCTCTCTTTCCGATCCATGGCGTTTCTGATGATCAGATAGCCAACATTGATCATGTTTCTCAACTCGCAGATTTCAGGGAAAAGGATGGATTTCTTATAGAGATCTTCGGTCTCGCGGTAGAGGATTTCCAAACGGTCGAAGGCACGCTGCAGACGCAGGTTGGAGCGCACAATGCCCACATAACTGCTCATAATGGTCTGCAACTCCTTTCTCGACTGCGTAATCAGCACCATCTCCTCGTTCAGTACCGTTCCATCGCTGTTCCAGTCGGGCACATCGTGGCAGAACTGGATGCCGGGCAACGTCTGCATGGCCTTGATGCAGGCGCGGTGCGAAAAGACCAACGCTTCCAGCAAAGAATTGGAAGCCAGACGGTTGGCACCATGTAAACCTGTAGAGGCGCACTCACCGGAGGCATAGAGGTTGATGATGGAGGTCGCGCCCCACTCATCGGTCTGGATGCCGCCACAGGAGTAGTGAGCCACCGGCACCACGGGAATCATCTCCTTGGTGATGTCTATGCCGATGCTGAGGCATTTGGCGTAAATATTCGGGAAATGGGCGAAAATCTCTTCTTGGGGAATAAGCGTAGCGTCCAGATAGACATGATCGACGCCCTGGCGCTTCATTTCGGAGTCGATGGCACGCGCCACGATGTCACGTGGTGCCAGCGAGCCGCGCTCGTCGTATTTGTCCACAAAGGTGGCTCCGTTGGCATCCTTCAAGATGGCGCCAGCACCGCGCATGGCCTCGGTGATGAGGAACGACGGCGACTCTTTGGGGTTGTAGAGGGATGTGGGATGGAATTGTACGAATTCCATGCCGCGCACGGTGCCTTTGGCGCGATAGACCATAGCCACGCCGTCGCCCGTGGCGACCAGCGGGTTGGTGGTGTGCTCATACACCATGCCTAAGCCTCCGGTGGCCATCATCGTGATCTTGGCCAGCACCGTGTCCACCTCTTTCGAGTCGGGGTTGTAGATGTACGCACCGTAGCAGGTGATGTCCGGCGAGCGACGCGTCACCTCTACACCCAAGTGGTGCTGGGTGATGATTTCCAGCGCAATGCGATTCTCTATAATCTCGATGTTCTTGTGTTTCTTAGCTGCCAGGATGAGTTTTTCTTCTATCTCGTAGCCGGTGATGTCCTTGTGGTGCAGCACACGGTACTCGGAGTGACCGCCCTCCTTGGCGAGGGCGAAGCTGCCGTCCTTGTTCTTGTCAAAATCGACGCCCCACTCAACCAGTTCCATCACGCGTTCGGTGGATTCACGGATGGTGAGTTCCACAATTTTCCGGTCGGAGAGCTCGTCGCCGGCCACCATGGTGTCCTGGATATGCTTCTCGTAGGTGTCGGGCTGATAGACCACAGAAGCGATGCCGCCCTGCGCGTAGCGGGTGGAGCCATCGTCCATCTTGGCTTTCGTCACCATGAGCACCTTGCCGAAATTGGCAGCCTTGAGAGCAAACGTCAGTCCAGCTACGCCGGAGCCAATCACAAGAAAATCAACTTCTTTGCGCATTTCAGAGTATATTTTTAGCGTTGCAAAGATACAAAAATCTAATGAAAGTAGAAAAAAGAATTTATCAGCACTCTACCTACATCTATCTCATTCGACGATAGACACATAGATATTGTATTCTCCCTGATAGCCAACAAACTCTTTCTTTTTCATAAAAAAATTTAACACATTTACATTCCTAAAATTCAGGGCGGCAAAAACACTAAATAGTAATAAGGGACGAATCTAGATTCGTCCCTTATGGCATTGGGCAAATGTAATTGCCCTGTAATAAAACGGAAAATAACCTATTGCCGCACGACCTTCCGCACGCCTATGGTTTTGCCGTTGGCCACGGCCTTCAGGACATACACACCGTTGGCGTAACGCGACATATCGATTTCGGTCCGTAGGGGCGAATGATTATTCGCCCCTACAACGTTCGTTACGTCCAACAATTTCCCGTACACGTTGTACAATTGGATTTCCACGTCGCCCAATTCCCCATTATCCATTCCCAAATCCACATTGACAATATTGGAGGTGGGGTTGGATAAACCTTGAAATTGGCCCCGTCTCACAATTTCTTATAATATACGAACACGTTCATCGCACCTTGTTCCTCTGCGAAAGTGGTAAGCAACTCCAATTGTCGAACGTATCCGATGCTGCGCTCTCGGATGATTTCGGTTAGAGAGGTGGTGACGGTACTGTCAATAGGATTTTCGGAGGTGGTGATGACGAGGTCGGAGGTGATAGTGGAGCCGTTGAAGAAGGTGCTGACCTGCCGTTGCGCCTTGACCATAGCCACGCGATTCATATCCGATTCGGAGCTATAGTTGGCTACAGGCAGGACCACCACAGAGAGAATGTATTCGTTGTCGTAGTCTTGCATCACTTTCACTCCTTCAAACGGTGCGTTACGGTACATCCGTTCCACAAACATCGATAGTTCGGTCTTGTCGTTGTTGAAACCTTGGGCATTGGCATACAGCGCCGAGAGGATGATCAACAAACTAAATAAAAGCCGTTTCATACGTAGAGGTTTTTAAATAAGAGAAATGATTGCGTTCCTCGCACGAAGATTGTCAACATCGTTTGGCGCAACTTTTGTTATTACACTGTGAGAACCGCCATATCTGTTTTTCAATCTATTGAAAGGATGACTGAAATAATCCCTACACGTACATATTAACACATCACACCCCATTCCTTCATAGTATGACATGTGATGCAATACTTCGAGAGAATAATCACCAAAGCTGGCCAAAGCGATCTTATTACAAACCCCTTTAGTGGATGTGAAATCTACCAAAGCTTCAAAATCTCGAATGTTTACAGAGGCTGGTCTTGGAATAATTGGTGATGCTCCTAATTGAACAAGTTCTTCATATACCATATTAATGGTAGTCGTTTTACCACTGCTGGCCGGGCCAGAAAGCATTATTATTTTCATTATATTTGATTTTATTGATGTTTTTTTTACAGTTCCACTATTTTTGTGCAAAGTTTTATGACAATCTATTTTCAAAATTGTTGCTTTTCTATGATTTAATCTTTATGCTTAACCGAAATTTGTGATACTTTAGATAAATCTTCTTTCTTATAATGCAATGTTCCTTTATAAATCAATATGCTTGATATGGAAAGAGGGCTTCCGCCGTCCCACCTCCAGTAACCATTTCCATAAACACCTGCATTACCAAATTCCTCACTATGTTCACCACGAATAGTGAAAGAAGAGACCATAGAATCAGCATCAGGATATATCGTATGTAGGCCATCTGAAATCTCAACGGCATACAATTGTTTTAGAAATTGCTGAAATAATATTTCTATGATTTTCATAGATTTTTCAGATCTCAAGTAAAAATGCGGCAACTCAATATTCACTTCTAAATCCAAGTCTCCTGAAAAGCTGATGTTTATCCCGGTTGGCATCTCTGAAATTGGAATTGTAGATATTTCTTTTTTTATTTTCTCATTTTCGGATTTATATTTTCTTTCACCCCCAATTTTCTCATAGGAGGATTGTACAGACAACTTACGAACAAGGGTAGGGTTAATTAAATAAATATTGGCTAACACACCCATGCCATAACCAGTAGTCTTTTTCAATTGTAAGTCATACTTTTTACAAAGCATGTTAAGAAATGGTAGTGAAGCCATCGCGCAGGGGTAGTGTAACCCTAAATACTTAACTTTATTATTTACTTTTAAGTAGTTGTTTATCTCTTGTTCTGATAATGAAATAGCATATAATTGGTCAACCATACTTTTGCAAAAAGTGATTAAATTTTCGTTTGCTGAAGCAGAAATGAAGTACTCAACATCCACATTGTCATTATCACTCATTTTCGGATCACGAGGTACAATTTTATAATCAAACAAGTTCGACAGCATTGGATCAAGCTGTTTGCAAAGGTTTTCCACAGCCTTTTCTTCTGCCAATTTGTCGAACTCCATTTTCTTGATGTTCATGGCGAAGAGGTCGCCTTTCAGTTCTGCTGTCATCCCTTTGCTTTCGCAAAAAGAGGTGAGCTTGTCTACGCTCACCGTGGTCTTTAGGGTCACGTAAACATTTCCGTTTGGTTGCGTGGTTTCCATTACATATTCAAAATGCTTGATATTACCAGAGGATAAAGACACTATTTCATCAGCCACTAACTGGTCGTTCAGTACTGTGGTGTTAGTCGACACGAACATGCCGTAAGTTTGTTCAATGGCACTTCGAAGGGCGTTGAATGTGGCTTCGTCTTTATCTTTACCCTCTCCAGAGACTACCATTGTCACATCGGTTTGTGCCCAAAGAGCACAGGTTGTCATACAGAACACAACCCAAAAGAATAGCTTTTTCATATTGATTTTTTTAATTATTATATTGATTGTTAAAATATTACCAAAGGATGATTTGCTGCTGTGGCTGGTTTTCGGCAAATGCCACAGCTGTGTCCCGTGCTGCCGCAATTTGCATTTTGCTCACCTCTTTCTCGTTTTGCATCTTTAGACGTTCTGTGCGCACACGATCGTTATATTGCTTTAACTGGAACTGCCATCTTTGTCCTTCGTCTGCCTCCAACTTTGATGATATCTCATGAGTCAGCTTTTCCACTTCGGGATAACAATCTGCTAATGGATGGATTTGACATAAGAAAGATACAGCAGAAACAGCTCCGTTTTCATTTTGTTCTTTAGTCCAAGATAGCTTCGCCTGATTCAGAAGATTGAGTCCATCGGTGTTGATTTTTTGCATAGCAATATTCGCCATTAAGTCCTGAACTTTTTCTGAGCATTCGTTTCCCAAGTCGGGAAGAACAGCCAATTTGTACAATGCTTCATCGTATTGGTGACTGTTAGCCAGCAGGGTGGCAGTCTGACAAATTGGTTCACATTGTTGTTGATAGTAGGTTATCACCTTTCCTTTTCCTTTTTCCAAAAATTCCACAATTTGCTTGTCGTTTTTGTTAAGTGTTTTAAATGCTTCCATATAGGATTTCGTGAGATTAGTACCTGTTCCTATGGCTGTTAAGTTTGTGGAAGCAAACAATTTATGCTCTTGGACATCACCGATTTGTAGGGTGATTGAAAGAGTTTGAGAGATTTTTTGCGGAGGACCTGCTATGATGTCTTTGTTTAGAACATCAATTTTGGCTGTAAGAATGAAACGGTCACATAATAAAAAGTTCGTGTTCCCATTGGATGTGGCGAATGTCTCCAATTTGTTTTCCAAATATTGCAATGCTGCCTCCGGTATGTCCATATTTGTGGGAAGATAAACACATAGAGAGATGAGCTCGGCTTTACTTTGAGAAAAAACGGGAAGTGACAGTCCTAAAAAAACACTAAATAATACAATTATTTTTTTCATAAGCGAAGTATTAATTTTTTAATTATTATTTTTCACCCAAAACAAGGATGGCTTCACCAAGCCCACGTATCATCACTTTGGAAGTGATGAGGAATGGTTCTTTCTTGAGGTGTCGTTGCAGTTGTACGGCAAAGGCTCGTGCATCCAAGGCTTTTCCATTGGCATCGCATAAGGGAATCATCACCTGCTCGAATTGTGCAAATGTTTCCGTGCCATCGGTGAGATTGTATTGGCCATTCACTGTATTGGCTGCCATCCATTCGTCTATCCAATCGGTGAGTTCTTTGTCACCAAATTCAGTTTCGAGATTTTTATCCCATTTATCCCAACACCGCACAGTCAATACAATCTCCCTGCCGTTGGTTTCCATTTGGTTGTACCAAGAAGTCAACTGTCGGTCAAATGTAGCGATGTTTTCACGGATAGTGTTGGCCAACAGTCGAGGGATGATTTCTTCGGAAGCTGTGCTGGTACCGCTGTAGGTGGCGATGCGTTTGCTTGTGTAAGTGTCAAATGCCTCAATGGTAAATGAGACGGAGTGCCCGATCGCTTCTTTGTTCACTTTCCACCAGATTTGCAACAGGATGTCGGCTTTAACCCGCCGCTTGAGCACATCCAATGGCGATTCCGCTAAATAGGAGCGACTGGTGGAGCTGGTGGTCACGTTGTCTTCTTGTGCACGGGCGATGATGGCTTTCAACTCTTGCTCGGCATCCTTGATGCTATAGCCATAGTCGGTAAGCAGAGCTCCCACATTGGCTATCACCATCGGTAACTCCGAATCCTGTTGAAACGCGGTCATGTAATCGGGAATTTTTACTTCCGTTCCTTGGTCGTCGTAGGTGGTCATAAAATATCGGGCTGCGCACCAGTTATCGCTTGGCAGGACAGTGAGGGTTGGTTTCTTGGCACCCGCAACAGCCTCGGAAGATTGTGCGGTCAAAGTTTGTGAGACCGCTATGAGGCAAACGGCTATAAGCCACAATGTCGTTTTTTTCATTTCTTGTTCTTTTTATGTTTATACTAATTGATTTTTCAGTCGGTTATAAACCATCTCCGCCTTTCGTCACAAACATAAAAAGAATCGTGAACTTCGTTATTCGTATCTGAGGTTCTGCAATACCTTATCATCCAAATAAAGAAAGCCCACGATTTAATCGCGAGCATTCTCGTCTTTCTCTTGGATGATAAATAAAGAAATTTTGCAGATTTCAGATACCAAAGAAAAGCGAAAACGCTTTATGTCAATATGTTAAAAAGTCTGTTCTGTCTCTATACGCTATAGGGGTTTGGTGAAAAATTGGGGTTAAAAATTAATTATTTGTCTTGTTCAGACAACAAGGATTTTATACAATCAATATAGGATATAGCTTTCGTCCTCAATTCATTAGCTTCGTCTTGATCGCATAAGACAAAATCATCGTAATCTCCACTTTGTCTTCTTTCAAAAAGGGTTGTGAAAGTTCTTCCCGTTTCGATGGGGATCAGGCCTTTGGAAACAAAGTGTAGCCCAATCATTGTTTTCACACCGGAATGGGTTTGTGCTTGAACACCCTTCTTCAGCAGAATGGCAATGGAAGCATAGTAACAGGCATAATACAATCTGTTAATTGCTCCATGATAAAGATGTTCATTAATCATTAAGTCCGCCTCTCGCAACGTTTCATCTGCACGATTCATGCGATAAGCGATTAATGCATCTCTACTCTCGTTATCCCATTGTTGCGTCATAATGCTATGCCCTCCCGCATGACATTAAGATAAAAAGGTGTGACGAAAGGACGGTTATACCAATCTTTCTTCAAATATATCTTAGGGCTAACGCTGATGCCCGTTTGTATTTCAAGCAACATCATTTGACCACAGATTTCCATTTCACGATCAATCGATTTTTTATCGCCCGAAAGCATGACAAGCAAATCTATATCGCTGTCGGGTCGTGCATCACCTCGAGCTTCGCTGCCGAACAGGATAATCTCAGCGTCAGGCTCTATGGACCGGATGGCCTCCTTGGCCTTTGCCACTATTTCTTTTCTGGTCATTGCCATTTCTTTTTTTCTGTGCAAAAATACTCTTTTTCTATTTACAACCGTAAAGACGCAAAAATTTTCGCCCCTACACCGTCAATCTGCAGTTTTACCAGACACTCCCAATTGCGAACGCAGTGTGTTCGCAATTGAATAATTATTATCTTTGCATTTTGTAAAAAAACACGAGCATGCTCACCGACAACGCCATCCACTACACCCTGTCGCATCTGCTGAAGGTCGCGATGCCCTCGCACGAGGCCATCCCTTTCGCTGTGGCACGGAACGAACATTCCGTGACAGTGTGCATCCGTGAGCAACTGACGGTATCCTTCGCCCTGCTGTCCGATCAGGAGGCCGCCCAACTCCTGCGGGGCAATGCCACCCTCACGCACGTGCCCAGCACAGACGGCAAAGCGGACATCCCCGTGTTCCAATCATCCTTGAGCGAGCATGCACAACCAATCGTAAACGGCAACGGCGAGCTGGAAATCCCCTACGACCTCGTCACGCCATCGTTTCTGCTCCTTTCCCGAATGGAAGAAGAAGGTCACCCGCGCGACACACACGGGCGGTTCTGCTACCAGGACAGCCTGGCCAAACACTATGACTTCATACATCTTCCTTTGGTGGATGAATACGCCATGCTGCTACGCAAGTGGATCACGGAACTCTTGAAACCCGAGCTCGACATTATCCCCCGGCAGCACCAATTCATCCCCTCGCACGACATTGACTTGCTAAACCGCTTTCAATCGCCGTGGCAGGCGTTCAAGTCCATCGCGGGGCGCGACCTGCTGCTGGAATACAGCTGGAAAGCGACCGCTCAATCCATCCGAGAATACCGTCGATGGCGCGCCGACAGCCGCCAAGATCCCTATATCACAGCCATCCTGGAGTTGGTTCGCCAATCTGAAGAACGACATCTGTCCTCCGTCTTTTTCTTCAAGGCGCAGCATAGCGGCGAGCCGGACAGCACCTACGACATTGAGAATCCCAATGTGCGCTACTGCATAGATACCATTTTAGAAGCAGACATGAAGGTCGGACTGCACGGCAGCTACCGCAGTTATGTCAATACCGAACTGTTTGGCGTGGAAAAAGCGCGACTGGAAAAGATTGCCGGCACACCCATCACACACAGCCGCCAGCACTACCTGCGCTTCGGCCCCGGCACGCTCCCCGTCTGGCAGGCGTGCGGTATCACCGACGATTACACGCTCTGCTATGCCGAGCAACCCGGCTTCCGTTGCGGCACGTGCCACCCCTACCCGCTCTATGACCTGGCCAACGACTGCGTCACCAACATCACCGAGCACCCGCTCATCGTGATGGACGGTAGCCTGCTGGAATACTTGCACGCAAGCATGGAGGAGAGCAACGGCATCATCAACCGCCTGCGGGCACGCTGCGAGGCCGTGGAGGGCGATTTCATCATCCTATGGCACAACCATCTGCTGAGCCGCAACTACCGGACAGCTTACTATAACATATATGTACACCAACTGAATAAATAAACCGCATGGAAGAGAACAACTGGTTAGCGAGAACGGAACTGCTGCTAGGCCCTGATCAAGTGGCAGCGCTAGCGCACAAGCATGTGCTGCAAGTGGGCCTGGGCGGCGTAGGCGCATACTCCGCCGAAATGCTCTGCCGCGCCGGCGTCGGAAAGATGACCATCGTGGATGCAGACGCCGTGTCCGTCACCAACCTGAACCGCCAACTGCCGGCGCTACATTCCACCATCGGTAAAAGCAAAGTGGAGGTCATGAAAGAGCGGCTCTTGGATATTAACCCAAATCTTAAGCTGCACTGCGTGGAGATGTTTGTCCGCGATGAGAAGACCGCCGAATTGCTGGAATCCGCCGACTTCGACTACGTGGTGGATGCCATCGACTCTCTGTCTCCGAAAGTCTATCTCATATACCAAGCCTTGCAACACAATCTGAGAATCGTATCGGCCATGGGCGCCGGAGGCAAGATGGACCCCTGCAAAGTGCAGGTGGCGGATATTGCCAAGTCAACCCACTGCCACTTGGCCAAGACCGTGCGTAAACGCTTGTACCGCTTAGGCGTGCGCGGTGGTTTTTCCGTGGTCTATTCCACCGAAAATGTGCCCGACGAGGCCATTGTCATCGACAAAGACGAAAGTATCAATAAATTGTCAACCGTGGGCACCATCTCCTACATGCCCGCCATTTTCGGATGTATCGTAGCATCCGTGGTCATCCGCGAATTGTGCGGGATGCCGTTACAGTAATTTCTCCGTATAATCCCGCTTGAACCAAGTAAGCTGTCGTTTGGCATAGCGGCGTGTGTGCGTCTTGATGTCCGTCACGGCCTGTTCCAGCGAACATTTGCCGTCCAGATAATCAAAAAGTTCCTTATACCCCACGGTGTTCAAGGCGTTAAGATGCCGATATGGCAGCAGGCCTCGCACCTCGTCCAGCAAGCCTTGCTCCATCATTTGGTCCACCCGCTTGCCGATACGGTCAAAAAGCACCTCACGCGGACGGTTAAGATAGTATTTCTCTATCTTGAAATTCCTTTGTTTTTTGGGCTGATGCAGGCATTGCGAATAGGGTTTCTTCATCTGCAGGCTCACTTCCACAGCCCTTATCATGCGTTTGTGGTCATGGTGGTTCACTTGCGCATAGTAATCAGGATCCAGCGTGGCAAGTTGCGCGCAAAGGGCTTCCAATCCGTTGGTCTGATATAGTTGGTTGACATACTGGCGGATATCCGGATCCGGGTCGGGCAACTCGTCAATACCGTTGCACACCGCATCGATATATTGCGGGCTGCCGCCGGTCATTATCACTACGGGGTGCTTCAAAAAAAGCGTCTCCAATAATTCGAGCACTTGTTGCTCAAACATGGAGACGTTATAATAATCGTGAATAGATAGATTTCCTACAAAATAGTGTTTCACTCGGGCCAGTTCTTCCGCCGTGGGGGCGGCAGTGCCAATCCGCATCTCGCGAAACATCTGCCGCGAGTCTGCCGACAGGATGGGCGTGCCTAACCGTTCCGCCAACTCAATGGTGTAGGCGGTCTTGCCTACTGCGGTCGGGCCGGTGACGATGAGCAGAGTGCGATCAGAAGTCACTGTACTCGTTCAAATCGCCGAAATCCTCCTCGTTGAAACCCTCTTCGCCGAAGAGATTGTCGTCTTCCTCGTCATCATAATCCTCATCTTCCAATTCCGGGTCTTCCAGATTGGCCATGTTGACCTTGATTTCCGGAGGCAGTTCCATGGACTTGAACGTACAGCGAGGGAATCCTTCCGCACTGTCGGTCTTCAGCGTCTTCTGCAACTCCAGATAGAAGATCTTGGGGTTCATGAAATCATATTCGTACAGAATATGCTGATGAGGATCAGTGATAAACTTATTCAACAGCGAGTCACGCATCACGAACTTGGGCAGTCGGCTCTTGGTACTGAAAGTGTCGCCCTCGTCATACTCGGGCTCTTCCATTTCCTCGTCGTCCGAGGTGTCCATCAGTGTGATTTCCTTCTGTTTGTTCCACTTGGGGTCGCAGATGGAAAATGAGGCGAACTCATTGCCCTTCAAACCGATGCAATCGTACAGCAGCTTGTGCAGCGACTCGAAGTTGTCATTGGACAGGATTTCAATGTCACGCACGAAATCCTCCACCTCATCGTAATAGACTTTGAATTTGTAGTAGTACATGATATTGGGTGTTATTCTTCGGTTTCAACCGGTTCCTCCATATTGTGATAGACGTTGGTCACATCCTCGTCCTCGTTGATCTTGTCCAGGAGGACGTTCACTTCGGCGCGTTGTTCGTCGTTGAGGGACTTCAGTTCTTTCGGAATACGGTCGAAGCGGAAGCTCTTAATCTCGTACTTGTTATCTTCCAAATATTTCTGGATCGGGCCGAAAGCCTGGAACTCGGCCATGATGATGATTTCCTCGTCATCGGCATCGATTTCAGCGTCAAAGTCCATCATAGCCAACTCAAATTCCTCGATATCGATTTCGGGTGTGCGGGCCACTGTGAAGATGCTCTTATGGTCGAACAGGAAGTCCAACATGCCGGAAGTACCGAGAGAGCCGCCCAGCTTGTTGAAATAGCTACGGATGTTGGCCACCGTGCGCTGGTTGTTGTCCGTGGCCGCCTCGATCAGAATGCCGATGCCATGAGGTCCGCGGCCTTCATAGATCATCTCCTTGTAATCGGACTGGTCTTTCTCGAAGGCACGCTTGATGGCGCGATCGATGTTGTCCTTCGGCATGTTCTCATTTCTGGCTGTCTGGATGAGCAGACGGAGTTTTGAGTTCTGGTCGGGATCTGGGCCACCAGCCTTGGCTGCCATGGTGATTTCCTTGCCCAAGCGGGTAAATGTTTTGGCCAAATATGCGTTACGTTTGAAAATTCTTGCCTTACGGTATTCAAAAGCTCTTCCCATAGTAAAATTGGTTTATAAGGTTTATAAAGTTTGCAAAAGGTGAAAGGGGTAAAAAGGGTACATGAGGTTCAAGAGGTAAAAGAGGTGCATGAGGTTCAAGGGGAACAAAGGTTCATGAGGAAATGGAGTTGATGGCGATTTCCGCTGCAAATATACATAATTTTGCGCACATTCGCCTACATCGGCAGCGGAATGTTGGCAGCGGCGGTCATGACGTGCGACATACCCAAACCCAGAGAGTCCAGAATCTTGTCCTCCAAGAGGTAGAATCCGGCACCTGCCAGATAACCCAGCAGCGCATACGGGGTGATGTGTTTGAGATACCACATAAAGTCAATCTTCTCCATGCCCATGACGGCCACACCGGCAGCAGAACCTATAATCAGAAGGCTACCGCCCGTTCCGGCACAGTAGGAAAGATAGACCCACAACGTATGGTCGATCGGGAAATCGTACATACCCATCACGCCAGCCACCAGCGGCACGTTGTCCACGATTGAGGAAAGTGCACCGATGATGGTGTCAATGACGTAATAGTTGCCATGGAATACAGTATCCATGCCTCCGGCCAACATGGAGAGATGGCCCGCGCTCTGCAATCCAGCCACGGCCAGCAAAATGCCGAGGAAGAACAGGATGGTAGGCAGGTCGATGCGCGTAAGGACACCCGAGATGGTGAAATGCTGCATCTGTTTCTGGTTGGTCTTGTGCAGAATCTCTGTCACAATCCACAAAATAGAGAGCCCCAGCATGATACCCATATAGGGTTTCAAGTGTGTGAGAATCTTGAATACGGGTACGAACACCAAAGCCAGGATACCCATTGTAAAAATCAGATTACGCTGCCATGCCGGGATGCCGCTTTCCTTAGTTTCCACCTGACGTTTGGACACATCTATCTCGCCCTTCTCGAAGAAGGAAATCACAATCAACGGGATGATCATGGAGATGAGGCTGGGCAGGAAGGCATGAACCATCACCGCACCTGTGGAGACCTTGCCGGCCACCCACAGCATGATTGTGGTGACATCGCCGATGGGACTCCACGCGCCACCCGCATTTGCGGCCAGGATGACCACACCGCCGAAGAACCAACGGTCGTGCTTATCCGGAATCAGTTTGCGAAGCAACGCCACCATCACGATAGCCGTAGTGAGGTTGTCCAAAATGGCAGAGAAAAAGAAGGTGATGAATGCCAGCGTCCACAGCAGTTTCACCTTGTTGGTAGTCTTGATATGGTCCGTGATGATGCTGAATCCTTCGTAAGTGTCAATCAGTTCCACCACAGTCATGGCGCCCATCAGATAGAAGAGAATCTCGGCAATGTCGCCCAGATGCTCAATCAGTTCATGGGTAGTTAGGAAGTCAATAAACGGGTGTGCCGAGGTGGGATGTTCCGCCTTGAAAGCCTCAAAACCGGCCCCGAACTGGGTAACGTCGAAGATACTCTCGCCACCCAGGATATACAACACCCACATAGTCACTCCCAAAAACAATGCAAAAGCGGCCTTGTTCACTTTGAGCGGATGTTCCAATGCGATACATAGGTATCCGATCACAAAAAGCGCAATCATGATGTAGAAAACTGCCATAGAAACTGTATTTTAGTTGTTGTTAAGTTAATAATCAAGCACACATTAGAAAATGCTCAAAGAAATACCCACCGACATGGGACAGATCTTGGGGCCCTTGCCCACCGTAAACAGCGGCGTGGGCTGGAAGCTGTAATACGCATTGATGAACTTCCATCCGATACGGGCATAGACATCCACATTGTACTTCATCTTATTCTCGATATGCAGGTTCTTGTACATGGCCGTGTCGCTGACCGTCAGCGGGTCCTGGCCTTTGTATTTCTGCGAGACTTCGCAGATGAGCCCCACGCGCGCGCCCACCGAAAATTTGAATCCGTTAGAATTGCGGTATCTGAACTCCAAGGGAATGTTGACATTCAGGTAGTTCATCTTCAAGAGCTTGTATTTCACGTTTTCCGACAGCACATAATAGCGCATGATGTCATCCTCCTGGTCATATTGGAGCAAGGCATTGCTGTACTGTGTGTAGTAGGAGACACCAACACCCAAACCGATGGCGATCGGTTTTTCCTTGATCTTGAAATCCCATATAGCAGAGATTGTAAAGCCCGGATCGAATTTCAGATGGGTCACCTCCGTCGGCATGTTCATCCAAAAGGTGTGGTAAATATCCATGATCAGACGGTCGCGAAACACCATCGGTTTCTGCTCTTTCTGGGCATTCACATTACCCGCATTCAGCGTGTCTATGGTCTGCGACTGAACAGTTTGCAGGGCTAAAATGCAAACAAGGGCTATGGCAATTATTCTCTTCATCATACTTTTTTTCAAACAAAGTGCAAAGATAAAAAAAAAACAGAGGCGGTTGGCCGCCCCTGCATTTTTTACATTTCATCGCCGGAATATTCGTCGTCATCCGACTGACGGGGTTGTCTATTCTTATAGTTGTTCAACTTGTACGTCACATTCAGCGAGATGTTGAAGCCTTGGTTCTCGCGCACGCTGTAGGAGTAGTAGGCATTGTCTGCAGTGGGCTCGTAATACTCGTCATACACCGCACAGTTCTGCCACGAGCGGATCTGCATCTGGCGCACCGCCGGGATGAAATAGAGCATGTTGCGGATATTCAGGCTCACCACCAAAGAGTTGTCCAGGAATCCCTTCTTTACACCCAAGTTCAGACGGTAGTTGGCGGAGCGGCGCCCCTGCCCCACTCCGTTCATCCACCAGCCCATGCTACCAGCCGTGAGCGACGGCGAACGATAACGGAAATTGAGCTGTATGTCGAAGTTCTTGCCCACCGTGAAGGTCTGGTTCACTCCAAGATTCCACGACCAATCGCGCGACAGGTTCTCGTCCAACAGATTGTCGCTGTCAATCACATTGCGATAGAAACTGCCCGTCACGTTGATTTTCCAAATCTTTTTCACCCTTTGGCTGAAGGACATCTCGATACCGTAGTTCTGGCTCTTGTTATAGTTCATGTAGGTGGTCATCGTATAAGGCAGATATTCGCCGTCCACATACATGGTGTCCAGCTCCGTGTTGCGCGTGATGAGGTTGGTACGCCGGCGGTAGAAGGCCGTCACACTGAAAGCGGTCTGGTTTTTGGTAAGCATATAGCCCAGTTCGAAGGAATTGGCAAACTCAGGTTCCAGCGCAGGATTGCCACATGTGAGGTTCTCCCTGTCGGAATAATCGACGAAGGGATTCAGCTGATGGAAACGCGGGCGTTGTACGCGGCGCGAGAAGCTGAATTGCAAGGCGTTCTCAGGATTGATCTGATATTTCAAATGCACCGTCGGGAAGAAGAAGTTGCGCGCAAAATGGCCGTAGTTCAGATAGCGGTAAACCGTGTCAATGGACTTCAGGTCCGAAACGGTGTACGAAATCTCTCCCCGCAAGCCCACCTGCACCTGCAACCTGTTCCAAAACGTGTTGGAATAGATGAAATACAGCGCGTTGATGTACTCCGAGAAATCGAAATCGTTGCGCTGCGACACATCCTCCGCCGTATCAGCCTCGGTAATACCGGAATAGAAACGATAATTCTGCAGAATGCTGCGATAGGAGAATTTGTATCCCGTCTCGATGCGCCCGCCATTGCCCACTGGTGTTACAAAATCAAGTTGCGCCGAAGCATCCCGATGTTGGTTTCTGGTATTGGTGGTCTGATAATAATCGTCTCGGCCCTCGAAATGCTCCTGATTCTGCCAATCCACCGCCAAGCCGTTGCGCTGGGTGTAAAACAGGTCCGATGTCAACTCCATTCCCGGTGTAAGGAACGTTTTCTTATAACTCACCGATGCATCCACGCTTTTGAAATTGCGAATATTACTACCAGTCTGCTCATAATCCATCAACAAAGAGGTATCCGTTGGCGCGTAATGGATAGTGGACGAGTGCAGGAGGCTCTGACGGTTCATCTTGCCGAAATGGCCGTTCAGATTGAACGTAAGTGTGTTGTATTTGTTGATGAAATAATCGAAGGAGAGAGCCGCATTATGAAAACCGTCTTGGTTGCGGCCGCTGCTGGTTTGCGACAACTTGTTCATCTCCTCCCCTATCCAGGAGTCGCGCCACATGGTGCCCGCATTGCGGTGCGCAAAACTCCTGTATCCATAGCTCACAAAGAGGTTTATCTTGCCATAATGATAGTTGAAATTCAGGTTTCCGTTATAGCCGTTCAAAAAAATGTTATGCTTGTTGTTTTGATAGATGCATGCAGTGGATGCACCTAACGTTACCATGCCGTTGAAGCCGGATTCGCGTTTTTTCTTGAGAATCACATTCAAGATACCGGCCATGCCATCGGGCTCCAAACGGGCTGACGGGTTCGTGATAACCTCGATGCTCTCGATCATGTCGGCAGGTATCTGGTCCAGCGAGAGGTTGGTGGCGCGACCGTCCACCAGAATGGTCACATTCTCGCTACCGCGCAGGCTCACGTTGCCCTCCACATCCACAGAAACTGATGGAATCTCCTCCAGCACTTCCACAGCGGTCTGGCCCGTGGCGTTGATGCTCGACTCGATGTTGAACACCGTCTTGTCCAAGTTGGTCTGCAGCATGTCCTTCTGGGCCTTGATCACCACCTCCCCGATCTCCTTGTTCTTGTTCGACATCTTGTACTTGGGAATCTTATAGACGGCACTCTCCTTGCTGATGACAAATGGGGCGGATGTAGATTTCTGATAACCGATGAACTGGATCTCAACGAAATACTTTCCAAAAGGGATGCCCTCCAAAGTGAATTTTCCTTCCGTGTCCGTCACGCCGAACTGAACCGTAGTGGAATCGGAGACTTTTTTCACATTGACGGTCGCGTATTGCAGAGGCGTGTTGTTCTCATCTACAATGGAGCCTGTAACCACGCCGCTGGTATGGGTTACCGTTTGCGGGCGCTGTATTTCTGGCTGTGCGCACAAAAAAGCAGCCGGTAACACGGCCCATATCAGTGCGGTCAACAATTGTTTGAACATTCTCATAAGAATAAAAAAACGGCGCAGATTCGCTTTCAGTCCGAAAGTTTAATCTGTGCCGTTATTAAATTATTGTTTATATAAATTACTTCTGATAGAATTTGCAGCGGTTATCGACAACCTTGGTGTTGTTCACCAGATAATCCATCAAAACATTCTCATTACGCTCACGACCCATCACCATGTTGCGGAGAGCATTCTTCTCAGCCATCAAGGCAGGAGTAGCTTCGTTTTTGTTGAAATCCATCACATTGACCACATACACCATGTTCTTACCGGCCACGGCAGTAGGTTGGTTCTTGGATGCGCTGAAGACACCTGCGATTGCACGGCCGTCCACGCCTCTGTTTTGGTAAAGGTCGCCAGCGAAAGCAAGCACTACGCTGTCCATCATCTGGGTGCCGTATTGCTGAGCCAGGGCTTCCATGCTGGAAGAAGCGAGAGACTTCTTAACCTGCTCGGCCACCATGTCAACTTTCTTCTCGGCCATCAGCTGGGCTTCGATGTCTTCTCTCACATCTTTGAATTTCTGCACGCCCTCGTTGCGGACAGTCTTGACGGCTGCCACGGCGAAGAACATTCTCTCCACATTGAACACATCGGAAATATCATCTTTTTCCACATCATCGGAGAATGCCCAGCTGACGATGTCGCGGCAATTGGGGAGTTGGCCGATGTTGGCAGCCATGGAGAGTACGTTCGTGCCTCTCACGGTCTGGATACCTTTCTTGGCAGCCGTGGCGTTCAGCTCATCATCATTGTTGATGGAAGCGGCGAACTGGTTGGCCTGGGATTTGATGGCATTGACCGTAGCCTCGGAAGCCGTGATGTCATAGTCATACAACACAAACTGTCTCTTCTCAATCGGAGTGGTGCGCTCTAACACTTGGAACACGACGTAGCCGCCGGGAGCCTTATACACATACACGCCACCGATAGGAGTAGCCAAAAGGCCATTGTAAATCTCGGCGATGGTGCCTCTCTCGGGCAACCAGAACGTGGTGTCGGTTTGCTCGCGACCATTCAGATAGTTGGGTTGGAGCTCGAAAATGGAAGCCTGACGGCTGGAAATCACATTCTTGAGGCTGTCGGCCAGTTGTTTGGCCTCAGACTTGGAGTATTTGGCTGCCTTGTTGTCTGCAGTCTTGAAAGGCAGTTCGATGGTGGCCACATTGACAGAGTCAGGACGGGCTGCACCACCATAGACCTTACCGAAGTACCATTTCTGGTTCTCATAGTTGAAAGGCTCGATGTAGGAACCGACAGAAGACTTGAAGATGAGGCTGTCCAAAACATCGAGGTTGATGTCTTCGGATTTGTAGTAGGTGCTATCGACAGAGCCGTTGCCCTTTTCTGCACTGAAATCAGCCAAGGAAGGGCTGGTCATGAATTTCTGGAAATCGGCGCGCACGCTGTCCTCGATAGCCTTCAAGTCGTTGGCGGTAGGATTGATGGGGAAGATAGCCACGTCGATGTCGCGGTTCTTCTCATACACCTTGAAGATGTCCTTGTGCTGTTTGTAGAAATCTTTCATCTCTTTCTCGCTCACAGAAGCAGTGATGCCGTTGAAGGCCTGTGCTTGCGGGCTCACCGGCAGGAGGGACACGAGGGCCATCTGGTTGTCCTTGGCCAGTTGTTTGGCCATCGGATCAGAGAAATACACGGTGTTCTGCACCAATGCGGAATAGTGGGAAGCCTTCTCTGCGGAGAGGGCGAAGCGGACGATAGCCTGATAGGCGTTGTAGAGGTCCTTCACTTGGTCGTTGTTGGCGTAGTCCTCAATGTTGGAGAGGATAGCCATAGTGTTTTCCACACCATATAGGTTGGCAAGTGCGTTGGCGAACTGTCCCATATACTGGTTGGGGCGGTTGGTGCTGAGGCTGGCCAGCATGTCGGCCTTGAAATCTTCAATCATCTGGTCGTTATACTGAAGGCCGAGGGCTTTGAGCTGCTTGTCGATAACAGCATCCTGCAACATCTGTCTCCAAGTCATCTCATGAATCTGGTAGGTCTCGTTCTCATCGAAGGAGGACTTGTTTTGCAGAAGACACATGAGCGCGGTATTCTGTTCATATTGTTCGGAGTACGCTCTGTCCATTTTCTTGCCGTCAATCTTGGTCATGATATTCTTGTTGGAGAACGTACGGGTGACCTGCGAGAGGTCGCCTAAAATAAACGCGAGTAATGCGAAGCCGATGATGAGCATCAGGGCCACGCCGTGTTTACGAATTGAGCTAATTGCTGCCATGTCGAATTATTATTTTAGTTATACATTTATTATTTTCAAAAAAAGCGTGCAAAAATAGTGTTTTTTTCAATAACTTTATTCTTTGGGCCATTTATTTTTATCACTCATAATGAGCATGTTCCGCAGAGAGGCATGATTTTCAGAAAATAATGCAACGGATTATGGGAGAATTAAATAATATTTTGTACTTTTGCCGCCGCAAAAAAGCAACCTTTATTATTCATTTAAAAACAGTTTAAATTATGAAATCAGTATCTATTAGCGGTTCTCTCCGTGAGAACGTAGGGAAAAAAGATGCAAAGGCCCAACGCGTTCAGGGCTTGATTCCGTGCGTCCTGTACGGCGGAAAGGAACAGAAAATGTTCGTCGTGGAAGAGGCTCAGTTCAGAGATCTCCTCTACACCCCCGAAGTGAAGTATGTGGAACTCACCGTTGATGGCAAGACCTACAACGCCATCGTCCAAGAGACCCAGTTCCATCCCATCACCGACCGTCTGTTGCACGTTGACTTCCTTGAAGTCGTTGACGGCAAACCTATCACCATCGAGATTCCCTTCAAGATCAAGGGTACCTCTCCCGGTGTGTTGAAGGGCGGTTTCCTTCACAAAAGAGTCAGAAAACTCAAAGTCCGCGGTCTGCTGGAGAACATTCCGGAAGACATCACCGCTGACATCTCCCATATGGACATTGAGGATGTGATTCGCATTTGCGACATCAACATTGACAACCTCTCAATCATTGACAACCCCAACAAGGTCATCATCTCCGTCAACCAGACACGTAACGTGGTGGCTACGGAAGAGGCTGGCGAAGAGGGTGCTGAGGAAAACGAAGCCGCTGAGGCATAACAACTTATACCTTCATAATAAAAGAAGAGCCCGACGTGTGTCGGGCTTTTTAATTTTGGCGCGGCGGGTTCGGAAAAAATGTGTAAGTTTGCAGCCAATTTTAACACAGACTATGACTCATAAAATACTTGTCGCCACCGGCGGCGGCGACTGTCCCGGGCTCAACGCGGTCATCCGCGGCATCGTCAAACGCTCGCGCCTTGAGCAGGACGAATGGAAGATTTACGGCTGCATTGAATCCTTCAACGGCATTCTGAAGGACAAGATAGAGATTGTGGAACTCACGGATGAGATGGTCTCCGGCCTGCACGTCAAGGGCGGCACCATCATCAAGACCACCAACCGCGGCGGCCCGTTCCACTTCCCCGTCAAGCAGCCCGACGGCAGCTGGGTGATGGAAGACCGCTCGCAGCTGATGAAGCAGCGACTGGAAGAGCTGGGCATCGAGGCCGTCATCAACATTGGCGGCGACGGCTCACAGGGCATCTCCATGGAGCTGCTGAAGATCGGCATCCCCGTGGTGGGCGTGCCCAAGACCATCGACAACGACCTGTCGAGCACCGACTTCACCTTCGGTTTCCAAACGGCCGTGCAGATTGCCACGGAGGCCTTCGACAAGCTGGTGACCACAGCGGAGAGCCACAACCGCGTCTTCATCATGGAAGTGATGGGGCGCGACGCGGGCTGGATTGCGCTGCATACGGCCCTGGCCGGCGGCGCGGAAGTCTGCATCATCCCGGAAATCCCCTACGATGCCAAAAACATCGTCAAGAAGATCGAGACCCGCTACAAGAATGGCATGGGGTTCTGTAACATCGTGATCGCCGAAGGCGCCAAGAAGGCTGACGGCAAGGTCACGGGCAGTGCTCCGGAGGCTGTCGGCGACCGCCACATCAAGCTGGGCGGCGTGGGCGACGTGCTCCGGCGCGAGCTCATCGACCTCGGCATCGAGCATGACGTGCGCGTCACCGTGCTCGGGCACCTGCAGCGCGGCGGCACACCCGTGGCCTACGACCGCATCCTCGCCACCGAGTTCGGCGTGAAAGCTTTCGAATTGGTGAAAGAAAAGAAATACGGCAACCTCGTGGTCTATCGCCACCCCAACATCTCCTACGTGCCCCTCGAAGAGGCCCTCAAAAAGCCGCACCTCGTGCAGCCCGACAAGAGCTTCCTCGTGCACACCGCCAAGAGCATCGGGATTTGCTTCGGAGACGAATGAACGTTTAGAGTTTAGAGTTGAGAGATTAGAGAGTAGAGATGGAGGAATTGAGAATTATGAAAAAGAACCTTGTCGTTTTATCCGGTGCCGGCATCAGTGCTGAGAGCGGCATCAAGACTTTCCGGGACAGTGACGGTCTCTGGGAAAACTACAACGTGGAGGAGGTGGCCACCCTGGAAGGATGGTACCGCGACCCTGACCTAGTAACCGACTTCTACAACGCCCGCCGCGCCGAATTGGCCAAGACCGGCCCCAACGACGCGCACAAGTTAGTGGCCGCGCTGGAGAAATTCTACGATGTCACCGTCGTGACGCAGAACATCGATGACCTGCACGAGCGGGGCGGTTCCACCAACATCATCCACCTGCACGGCGAGGCCACCAAGGCGTGCAGTGAGAACGGCAAGCGCTTTGTGCAGGACATCGGCTACAGGCCCATCCGCCATGACGAGAAGACTCCCGACGGCGCGCGCATGAGGCCCTTCATCGTATGGTTCGGAGAGGCCGTGCCCATGATGGACGAGGCCGTCAAGGTGGTTGAGAAAGCCGACATCCTCATCATCGTGGGAACTTCGCTGAATGTGTATCCGGCAGCTGGCCTACTCTACTATGCTCCTAATCATGCCGACATCTACGTCATCGACCCGAAAGATGTGCAACCCATCTCCCGCAAAGTGCATTTCATCAAGGAAAAAGCAACCGTGGGCATGAAGTTACTATACGATCAATTATCCAAACAAGCATAAATCACAATGAAAAAGCATAGAATAATATTCGCCGCCATCTTAGGCCTGCTGGTCATCACCGGCGTCTCTTGCAGATACCCGCAACCCGTCTTCAGCCTGCACAAACCCGAGTATCGCATCGTCGGTGCGTGGCAAGTGACCCACACCTACCTCAACGGCACCGAGATCGACTCCACCAACCGTGATCTCGTCTATGAGACCGGCTACAGAGCCAACATTCCGGGCACATACTATTATATATATGCCGACTACGTGATGCAAGTGATGGCCACGTACAATGGGGAAATTCGCTATTCCTCAGCAGGAAGCTGGTATTTCCAGAACGACTTCAAGGATCTGGTCTTGCAATTCAGCATTCTGGGCAAGCGGTACAACTATGTGGCAGCCATTCAGAAGCTGTCGCGGAAGGAGCTGATTTACAAGTATGACGATGAGCAGGGCAATCATTGGGAGCTCCACATGAACTCAAGGTCTTCGTAAAAGCCCTGTTCCATCACGCCAAATCACCTATTTTTTTGAAAAACTAAAAGAAAAAGAATATGTCAGAACATGTCAAATGCCTTATCATAGGTTCAGGTCCAGCCGGTTACACCGCCGGCATCTATTTGTCACG
This sequence comes from Bacteroidales bacterium, assembly GCA_017554325.1. GTDB lineage: Bacteria > Bacteroidota > Bacteroidia > Bacteroidales > WCHB1-69 > F23-D06. Next base: position 3,274 of record JAFZIP010000021.1, on the reverse strand, counting down.
TGCCGAGATGAATCCGCTCTTGATCGAGGGCATGCAGCCCGGCGGACAACTCACCATCACCAACGAGGTGGAGAACTTCCCCGGCTATCCGGGCGGTTCTTCCGGTCCCGTCATCATGGAGGACATCCGGCAACAGGCCTTGCGCGTGGGCACGGAGATGCGCACGGGCATGGTCACCAGTGTGGACTTCTCATCGCGCCCGTTCCACTGCATCGTGGACAACGAGGACGAGATTGTGGCCGACACGGTCATCGTGGCCACCGGAGCCAACGCCCGCTGGTTAGGGCTGCCGAGTGAACAGAAGTTCAGAGGATTCGGCGTATCCACCTGTGCCACCTGCGACGGCAACTTCTTCCGCAACCGCACCACCGTGGTCATCGGCGGCGGCGACACCGCCCTGGAGGACGCACTCTATCTCTCGAAACTCTGCACCAAGGTCTATATCGTGCATCGCCGCGACCAGTTCCGTGGCACCATGGCGTTGCAAAAGCAGGTACTGGCTACCGTGAACATCGAGGTGGTGTGGGATACCGTGCCGGTCGATATCGTGGGCGAGCAGCAGGGCTTCATCAAGAAGGTGACGGGATTGCAGGTCAAGAATGTGAAAAGTGGCGAGGAGAAAACTTTGGCTGTGGACGGTGTGTTCGAGGCCATCGGTGTAACGCCGGTATCGGACCTCTTCAAGGGGCAGCTCGACATGGACGAACAGGGTTACATCATCACGCAGCCGGGCACGTGCCGCACCAGTGTGGAGGGCGTGTTCGCCGCCGGAGACGTGCAGGACCCGAACTACCGCCAAGCCATCATCGCCGCAGGCACCGGAGCCATCGCCGGCATCGAGGCGGGAAGGTTCCTATTGGCGTAGGAAGCATGTTTACCAAGTCCCTGCGGACCTCAACACAATGACAACATACTAACCAAGGGTGCGGCCGTAAGGTTTCGCCCCGATTTTTTTACTAATCACTGGATACTATTCATCGGTGGAGGTTCCGCGCAAAGCGCGGAATGGTGGTGGGTTGGGGCTAATGGGTGATTGATGCCAGCACCATTCCGAACGATGCGCGCATCGTTCGGAACATCCACCATTTCTCCCAAATCTACCACCACTCGTTAACAATCAAATCTTAATTTTACACCTTGTAAATTTCTAACACACTGATTATTGCATTAAAAATATTTCTTGCAAAACTCTTGACAAAAGTGTTTTGGGGTTGTATCTTTGCAACAACCTAAAACATTTTACTATGATAAAAGACATGATATTTTTCGATCCGCTGTCCGATTTCGGCTTCAAGCGGATCTTCGCCTCAGAAAACAACAAAGACCTCCTCATCGACTTCCTCAATTCCAGCATTTCCGACGAAGTCGGCATCATCACCGACATCACCTTCCTGCAAACAGAGCAGTTCGGCGAGAGGCCTGAAGACAAGAGGGTGATTTTCGACATCTATTGCGAAAACCAAAACGGAGACAGATTCATCATTGAAATGCAACGGGCCCGCCAGCCCTTCTTCGCCGACAGAATCATTTCGTACGTGAGCAGAGTGATTAGCAGAGAAATGGAAAAAGGCGAGACCGGCTACGCCATCCCCTCCGTCTATTCCTTCAATCTGCTGGACTACAACGCCCCGGAGTTCAGAGGCAATGACCATTATTTCCACAAGGTTATGCTCAAGGACGAGACCAATAAAATTTTCAGCAACAAAACCACCTATTTTTTCGTCGAATTGTGTAAATTTGCAGCCGTTAAAGACAAGATTTTGGATAATGCCCACATGCGCAGATGGCTCGAGCTGCTCACCTCCATCGGCGGCAGCACCAATCGGGATTACGGTGCAGAGGAAGAGGGCGTTTTCCGAAAGTTCATAGAGGAATGCAGGATAACAAAACTAACCAACATGGAACGAAAAGAATACAAGAAGAGCGTATTGGAATACAAAGATGTGCAAGGTGCCATCATCTGCGCCAGAGAAGACGGCGTCGAGGAGGGGTTTGAAAAGGGATTGGAACAAGGATTAGAGCAAGGTGTTAAAAAGGGGCGGATCGAAGGATTGAACGAAGGGAAAATGGCAGAAAAGCGCCAATTAGCACTGAACATGATTATGGAAGGTATCGCAACAGAGACCATAGCACGCATTTCCGGCCTGAGCAGCGAGGAAATCAAAGCCCTTCAATCATAAACACAATAACTATTTAGCCCATTTTGCGAAAATATCGTACTTTTGCAAACTTGTTTCCGCGCGCATGTCGTGAATGCGCACCAAAACATCCTCACCAAGCATTCAATAATTATCAATAAAAACACAATAGCATGAAAGACCTCAAAGACCAACTGAAAGACCTCGGCGTGCTTGACCCCGTGGAAATCTATTACAACCTGTCGTACGACGAACTGTACCAACACGAAACCAACCCCGCTCTCACGGGTTACGAGAAGGCTTACCTGACCAAATCGGGCGCTCTCTCCGTGGATACCGGCATCTTCACCGGACGCTCGCCCAAAGACAAATACATCGTCATGGACGAGAACACCAAGGACAATGTGTGGTGGGCCGACCCCAATAAGAAGGGTTCCGATAACAAACCCATCGACCACAAGACTTGGGAGCACCTGAAGACCATCACCCAGAAACAGCTCACCGGCAAGAAGGTGTATGTGATGGACGGCTTCTGCGGCGCTAATGAGAATTCCCGCATGAAAGTGCGCTTCGTGTCTGAAGTGGCCTGGCAGGCACATTTCGTGAAGAACATGTTCATCCGCCCCACCGACGAGGAACTCAAGACCTTTGAGCCTGACTTCGTGGTGTTGAACGCAGGCAAGACCACCAATCCCGACTGGAAGGAGATGGGCTTGCACAGCGAAGTGTACGTGGCTTTCAACCTCACCGAGCGCATGGCCCTCATCGGCGGCACCTGGTACGGTGGCGAGATGAAGAAGGGTATCTTCTCCGTGATGAACTACTTCCTGCCGCTGCAAGGCATGGCCGCCATGCACTGCTCCGCCAACCAGGGCAAAGACGGCGACACTGCCATCTTCTTCGGACTCTCCGGCACTGGCAAGACGACGCTTTCCACCGACCCGAACCGCGCGCTCATCGGTGACGACGAGCACGGCTGGGACGACAACGGTGTGTTCAACTTCGAGGGCGGCTGCTATGCCAAGGTCATAAACCTCGACAAAGAATCCGAGCCCGACATCTACAACGCGATCAGGAGGAACGCCCTTCTTGAGAACGTCACCGTCGACGAGAACGGCAAGCTCGACTTCGCCGAC
>JAFZIP010000002.1 GCA_017554325.1 Bacteroidales bacterium | reverse complement strand
TACCACCACTGGCGCATACGCTTATATCGACCATCTGGTTATCGATTTAATCCCCACTTGTCCCAAGCCCACGCAGATTCATGCTGTGAGCACCACTGCCAACAGCATTGAGTTGGGTTGGACCGAGAACGGCACTGCCACTTCATGGACGATTGAATACGGTCCCGCCGGCTTCACCCAGGGTACAGGCGACATCGAGTATGCTTCTTCCAATCCGTTCACCATCACGAACCTGAGCGCTTCCTCTGTTTATGACTTTTACATTACGGCAGACTGCGGTAGCGAGTATAGCCAAGCAACCCTGTTCTCCACAGCCACCGCTTGCGGCGCCATCAGTTCACTGCCATACAGAAATGGCTTTGACACATACGGCACAGGTACTACTGTTTATCCTACCTGTTGGGGCAAAATCAACACCTACTCCTCTGACAGACCATACGTCAACTCCACTCATTATTCCGGCGTCGGTTCTCTCTACTTCTATGCATCATCTACCACATACAACATAGCAGTTGTTCCTGAGTTTGACTCCAGTATTCCTGTCAACACATTGCAGGCAAGCTTCATGTATCGTGCAACGAACAGCACCGACCGCCTGATCGTAGGTGTGATGACCAATCCCACTGTCGCCTCCACGTTCCAACCGGTGGATACCGTCTATCCGGGCAGTCCTGTTACCGGGTGGATTCCGGTAGAGGTCAACTTCAACAATTACACTGGCACCGGCCAATACATTGCTTTCTACAACGGCAACCCATCCGCAAGTTATTGCTACTCATACATTGACGATCTGTTCATTGGCGTAATCCCCACATGTCCGAGACCTTCGAATTTACATGTTGTGAGCAGCACCAACTCAAGCATTGAGTTAGGATGGACTGAGAACGGTACCGCCACTTCCTGGCAGATTGTGTATGGTCCTACCGGCTTCAATCCTGAAGGTCCTAACGCCAACACAGAGACCGTTTACACCAACCCGTCCACTATCAGCAACCTGACTGCTGCTACCCACTATGATTTTTACGTCATTGCAGATTGTGGCGGCGAGACAAGCTATCTTTCCAACGTATTGACCACCGCCACCGAATGCGATGCCATTACAACGCTTCCTTTCCACGATGGTTTCGACTCATATGGCACAGGTACTACTGTCTATCCTCTCTGCTGGGGCAAAAACAGCACCTACGCCGACAGACCATACGTCAACTCAACTCATTATTCAGGCGTGGGTTCCCTCTACTTCTACGCATCATCTACCACATACAACATAGCTATTGCTCCGCAGTTTGATGCTAGCATTCCTGTCAACACATTGCAAGCCAGCTTCATGTATCGTGCAACGAACAGCACCGACCGCCTGATTGTAGGTGTGATGACCAATCCCAATGACGCCACCACGTTCCAAGCTGTGGATACTGTCTATCCGGGCAGCCCTGTTTCCACGTGGATTCCTGTAGAGGTCAACTTCACCAATTACACTGGCACGGGCCAATACATCGCTTTCTACAACGGAAATCCCTCTGCGGCTTGTTACGCATACATCGACACTTTGGTTATCGACCTGGCTTCCACTTGTCCGAGACCTACCCACCTTACTATAACGAACACTACTTCCAGTTCAATGACCTTGTCATGGACTGCCGGTGGCGGTGAAACAAGTTGGGAGATTGCATACGGTGCTGTCGGCTTCGATCCTGAAGATCCTACAGAATCTACCATTGTGACTGCAACCACCAATCCGTTCACGGTGTCGAACCTGAATTCAGCCACTTCGTATGAATTCTATGTGCGCGCACTCTGCTCTGCTACAGACCAAAGCTCGTGGTCAATGCAGTCCGCATCCGGAACCACCGAATGTGCCGGCACGGTTGCACTTCCTTACACCGAGAACTTCGACTCATACGTGGGTACAACCTACTCGGACAACAACGGTATTGCTCCGGCTTGCTGGACAACCCAAAGCAACAACGCCACATACGGTGCACCGCACATCACCTCTTCCGGTTCTTACCATTATGCAAACAGCGCCCCCAACTGTATGGTCTTCACCTGCAGCAGCGCCGGTGCTGACGCATACGCAGCACTTCCGACCTTCAGTGCTAACTTGAACACCCTGAAGCTCAACTTCTGGCGTGCAATGGAAAGCACCTCACAAGGTACACTTACGGTAGGTTATGTCACCAACCTCAACGACATGCCCAACACGTTCGTGGCTGTGGCTACAATTCCGTCCGTGAGTTCCTCTGCCGGCGACACCATCAGCGTTGACTTCACTGATGCAACTATTCCGGCTAACGGTAACATCTGCTTCAACTGGCACCAAGCCAGCACCTTCTATTCCTGCTGTATCGATGACATCACCGTCACCTCGAGCGGTTCCGGCCCTGTTGTGACTGATCCGACCGTAGCCACCAACCCGGCTTCCGGCATCACGCAGACTTCAGCCACGCTGAACGCCACCATCACGAACCCCAGCAGTGTGACCATCTCGTCCAAGGGCTTCGAATGGAAGGTCAATGGCGGCCAGTATGCAACCGTCACGGGTACTGGCACTGGCGACAACTTCTCCGCTACCCTGCCCAACTTGGCCCCCAACACGACCTATACCTTCAAGGCATTCATCGTTTACAATGGCACAACGATTTCCGGCAGCGAGCTGCAATTTACAACCGCCCAAGGTTCTGCATGTAACGCTCCTACCGACCTGACCGTCTCCAACATCACCAGCAACAGCGTCACGCTGGATTGGGCTCAGGTTGGCACACCTGACAGCTGGACCGTCAGCTACAAACAATCCTCTGCTGAAACTTGGACGACTGTGAACACCACCACACATCCTTACACGCTCACCAACCTCGGAACGAATACCGAGTATGAAGCCTTTGTGGTGGCTAACTGCGGTTCACAAGAGAGCGGAGAGTCCAACCACATCACCTTCACTCCGACAGGCGTGAACGACTATGTGATGGAAAGCACCACCCTCTACCCGAACCCGACCACAGGTAAATTCAGAATCGAGAATTCAGAATTGAGAATCGAGAATGTGGAGGTTTACGATGTGTATGGCAAACTGATCCTCAACGTCAAGGTTGGCGACAACTATGCTGAGCTTGACCTTTCAGGTAACGCTTCCGGTGTTTACTTCACCCGCATCATGACCGAAAAGGGCATGGTAACCAAACGCATTGTGAAGAAGTAATCCTTCCCGTCGTAGAGACGGGGTCCGCCCCGTCTCTATCGTACGGTACGTATCATAAAAGGCCGTCCGATATCGGACGGCCTTTTTTATTAATGAAACGGATTTGAAATTATCTTTGCTGTAAGCTCTCGGCAAATGAACAAAAACAAAAACGAATTGTACCTTGAGTATTCATTACAGGTGCGGAAGTTCCTGACTTTGACAGTCGAATTCATGTCTACCTCCACAACGCTGGTACTACCAAACCTGTTCCTTCTTTTACGTACAAACATGCTGCAAAAGTACGGAAATGGTGGAGCGATTCACCCAAAACAAAAAATTGCCAATATACCGATTTTTTTAAACATAATAAAAACCTGTGAATTTAGATCGCCAAAGTTAAAATCCCGACTCATCGCTTTTTTTTGTTTTAGACAGAAAACATTATACTCGGCATTATTGTTATTTTTGTATTTTTGCCACAAAAACCATTATTTTTTTGTAATGAAAAAAATTATATTGGCTCTTTTATGCACGGCATCGTTCTTGGCAATTTCCGCACAAACGATAGATCTTATTTTTTCCGGACGCGATAATAACAATCATCGGGTGCAAATCAATCGTGTGGTAATAAACAACCTTACCAAAGCATGGCAAGAAAATCTATACTGGCCTGACACTGTTTTAAGCTTACAGTTAAGTACCGGCATCGGAGATTGGTCGACAAATAACCCATCGTTCATGCAATTGTCGCAAAACATACCTAATCCATTCTATGGCACCACGCAGGTGAGCCTATTTACAGCTGAACACGGAAAAGTTGCAATAAACATTACCGACATCACAGGACGAACCATTATCTCAAAAAGACTGCCATCCACACCTGGAGAGCATCAATTTCACATTACATTAGCCAATCCGGGGGTCTATTTCCTAATTGCCGAACAAAACGGCAAAACATCCTTCATCAAAATGATCAACCATGCCAGCAGAGGAAAGAACTCCATTACTTATACAGGTACAACATGGGAGACAGCGAATCGATCATGCAATATGCTTAAAAGTCAGATTTTTCAGCCATTTGACATAGGTGACAAAATGGAGTATATCGGATATGCGTACATCAATGGAACCTTACAAGAAAGCAAACACATCCTTCAAGTCCTTGAGACATCCCAAACTCACATTTTAGAGTTTTTATCACATGACAACCTCACGGGTTTGCCCTGTCCTGAGACACCAACAGTCGTTGACATCAGCCAAAACACTTATAACACCGTACAAATTGGTGACCAATGTTGGATGAAAGAAAACCTTCGTACCACACATTTTTCCAACGGGAAGCCCATCCCGATAGGGAATGTTATTCACAGAGATTCCGCCTACCGTTATATACCCGACAATAACGAAAACAACATCTCCACATACGGTTACCTCTACAACTGGGCTACTATATTGCTCTCTATGAATGAAAACAAAGTCAATGTATTGAATTTATGTCCCACCGGATGGAAAATTCCTACATTTGCGGATTGGCATCAATTGAATAACTATTTGCGCACCCATGCCGATTATCAATGCGATGGTATTGGTGAAAACACGGCTAAAGCCCTCGCTTCCCAGGCAGAATGGCAAACAAGTACGAATTACTGTGCCATAGGCAATGTTCCGTCTCAAAACAACATTACTGAATTTAGTGCTTTACCTGCAGGATCTTTCTATAACAGTTGCGGTTTCTTCAACTCCAAGTCTTTTTTCTGGTGTTCAACCGAATATGACTCAGAATCCGCATGGTGTCATTATCTTTCATACGACAACAATCAAATACTTTATTCTCCCCATGATAAAAGATTCGGTTATTCTGTCAGATGTATAAAAAAAGGCGATGAAGTCACATCCTTACCCACGGTAAGCACAAATCCTGTTTCCGACATCACCTCCAATTCCGCACTATGTGGCGGTGACGTATTAGCTGATGGCAATCTATTAATCAGTATGAGAGGCATTTGCTGGAGCACTACGCCACAACCCACCATTTCGGATTCCCACACTTCTGAAGGAGGTGAGATCGGTAGTTTCACAAGTGCGATGCTTGGACTTGAGTCAGAAACCACCTACTACGTCAGGGCATACGCCACTAACGATCTTGGCATTGCATACGGCAATGAACTTAGTTTCTCCACATTTTCCTTGCCCGAAATCACCACGACTCCAGCCAGTAACATCAACGCAAATTCTGCAGAGACGGGAGGGACCATCACTAACAACGGAGGTGCTGCAATCACGGCAAGAGGCGTATGCTGGAGCACTTCTCCTAATCCCTCCGTCAACAATAATCACACGACTGATGGCAGCGGGACAGGGAGTTTTACAAGTCTCATCACTGGGCTACAAGAAGGCACATTATATCACGTAAGAGCTTATGCCACTAATTGCGCCGGTACCGCATACGGCAATGACATAACCATAAACACCCCATGTGCAGGTGTTGACGGTCAGCCCTGCATCGGGACACCAACCGTAACAGATTATGATGGCAATATTTACAACACCATTCAAATCGGTTGCCAGTGCTGGACAAAGGAGAACATTCGTACCACCCATTTCTCAGATGGGACAAGTATCCCTTATAGCAACACAAACGACAGTTATACTACACCTTATAGATACTATCCGACCCAAGAAAGCATCTCAGAGATTCCCTTATACGGTTACCTTTACAATTGGCCAGCAGCCATGAAAAACGCATCTCCAAGCAATAGTATTCCGAGTGGTGTGCAAGGCATTTGTCCTGTAGGATGGCATGTGCCAAGCAATGCGGAATGGGATCAATTATTAGAATATGTGGGCAGTCAAAGTGCCTATATCTGTCATAACAATCCTTCATATATTGCAAAATCCCTTGCTTCAAACACCGGATGGGACGTTTATCCAAACAATTCATATTGTTTGCCATCCTGTCAAGAGTATCTTAACAACACCACCGGTTTCAACGCTTATCCTGCGGGGAATGTTTATCACCTTGGATCTATTTATACATCAAATGGCGTGGGTTACTTTGAATTTGGGAATCACGCAGCATTCTGGAGCACAACAGACTCTGTACGAGAAAGTGGTGAGCCAGTAGCATTTAGTTATCAAATAAACCATTATAGTCCAGAAATCAGCATACACGACTGTCCCATGCGCTATGGATTTTCGGTACGTTGTCTTCGGAATTAGCAAATAGATATGACAATCAAGTGATTCAAGAAAAACATGAACAAACTTATTATGAAAAAAGTATTCTTTATTTTCTGTATCTTAGCATGCTGTTTGGTCTCTTGTCAAAAAGAAGGGGAATTCTCTCCTGAAAGAAAAATCAGCAAAATATACACCACAGACATATACGGCAATCGTGAATTAAGCGAAGAATGGATTTGGGAAAACAATAATTTGGAAAGAATCGACTACTATATTAGAGGTGTAGTAACCTATTCTTACAACTTTTCATACCAAAACAACAGACTCGTCAGCCTCACCTGCAATCAAAAAAACATGCGAATCGATTATCGGTATGAAAAAGGCCACCTTGTTTCCGCTCAAACTCACAAAGATAACAAATTGATGGCAGATTATCAATTCACTTATAAAAATGGTCACATGAACACTGTCTGTGCAAAGTACCACTATGATGACAAATCAGAATCCATTCAACTTTGTAACCCATTGGATTTTATATTATCCTACGATGTGGCTCATACACTAAACCAACTATTTGAAAAACAAAATGGAAAAAGCAAAGGGAGAATTCTTGAAGAGGAATTCTCATTATCATGGAAAAATGGAGACCTCATCAAAATTTCCACAACCTTACTTATTGCACACTCAGGTCTCAACTCTGGTTATACAGTATCCGCAACTTATGACAAACATCGAAATCCTTTTTACGGAGCTTTCAACACCCTATGGGGCAATCCTGAGATGACTTCCTATTCCAAGCATAATATTACTCAAATTACAGGGAACCAATATAAAGAAATCTACACCTATACTTACGATGGAAACTTTCCCGTGAATAAACAATATATAGGAGATGGTCTTATCCAACTGATTGAGTATGAATATCTACCTTAATCTCTGCCGCGGCAGAACCCGCATCATTTTGCCGTAAAAATTAACTCTTTATGATTTTAGTCTGATAGATACTGCGACCGTTGTCCAAAATGTGAATCACATACGATCCGGCAGGCAGTGACATGATGTTCAGCGTGGAGGTTCCTGCCTCGACACGAGTTTGGTAAATCAACCGGCCCTGGTCGTCAAACATCATAAAATCAAACTGTTTGGGCGGGTCCACCATGGAGGTGACATACAAATAGCCATGAGTCGGATTGGGATAAATGACAAATGCCGGCGAATCCTGATCCCCAATACCCAAAAACTTGGGCACCAGCTGCACATCCTGAACAATGCTCTGTCCATCCGCCACAGAAACCGTGATAGTTTTGGGATAATAATTCTCCGCAGAATAAGTCACAGAATAAGTTCCCCCTTTGATAGGGCGATGGTAGTTACCCTCGGGAAGCATGGAGTAAACCTGTGAATGGTCCTTATCGTGATTTTCCACATAAACCTCAGCCTCAACAGGCAAGCCGGTTACAGAATCCGTAACGATGCCTCGTATGCCGTTCAAGGATTCTTCAATATAGTCCAACATCGCCTGACGGGTATAATTCCAATATTTGTAGAGATTATGGGCGGAAACCACCTTGTTTTCACTCACCTCGATCGTAACTTCACGGCATCCGAGGAAATAGTTATAGCAATCTTGCCGCGACCCTGTGATGGAATACCAATCACCGCCAAGCGTCACGCCATTGTCCAAATCCTGCATATAGTTGTTGTTCTGAGCATGGCAAGTGTTTGCAAAATTATGCCCTACATACTGCCACCATAGATTATCGGCATGAACCTTCTGATATGATTCCCAAGTATCCCAAGGGTAATTGAAGACCTCAGCGCCACCATGGAAATTGGCAGACATGGTAAAGTTGTGCGCCCTGCCAAAATCCAGCATCGCCTGCACTTCATCGGGGAAGGTCTCGTTCCATGTATATTGCTGTTCCACATTGGGATATGATCGGTTCAGGTCAATGAACGAAAAGTTGCTCCGCGTGCTGTAGGGCGACTCACCCAAAGAATCATTGTGATGGCGATACGTGCCGTCAGGATTCTCTATCGGACAAATCCAAAGATCGACATTGTTGATGATATTCTGGACCTGCGGATCAGAATCGTAATTATTCAAGAGATATTCAATGAGACGCAACAGCAGATAGTACCCCACCGGCTCATCGCCATGCATGGTAGAGGTGTAGAAAAAGGCCGGCTTGTTGCCACGACTCTGAAGATTATTGCTGATATGGGCTGCCAGAATCTTGTGATTGGCAGACGTATGATCCAGAATGGTCACCACCTCACAGATTGCTGGAAATTGGCTCTGGAATGTATCCATGGTGGCCACGTATGCGCCCCAGGTGGGGTAACGGTTCCAGGCATCGGTGAGCTGCTCGTAACTATGCGCCATGCGTACGGTTAACTTTGAGCCAGAAACAATGGAGAACGGGATGCCCTGCGACAGAAAACGGGCATAGTCGTTGCGCCCGATGCACAACCTGACACGATAGCAGTCGTCACCTTCCGGCTCAACCTTATCTACAGAAAACCCGCGGCTCACCTCTTTCAGCATCTTTCCGGACAGATTCGTCTCTATATACGTCTCCGGCCATTCGCTGTTGAACGGGCGCAGAGAGTCGATTTGGGCGTAGCTGACGGTTATGAGAAGGACGAAAGAGATAAGGGATAGAATTCTTGTCATATAAGGATTATAGTTGTACTAACTTGTGGATTTCATTGGAAAGATGGTCGGACACAGGCACCAGGGGCAGTCTCAGGACATTCTTGATTTTTCCCTGTGCCGCCAAAATGGCCTTGATACCGCACGGGTTACCCTCCTGGAAGCAAGCCTGCGAGATGTCAAAGAGCTTATCGTGATACAAGCGGGCCTTGATAAACTGGTCTTGCATAGCCAAATGGACCATATTGGCAGTTTCCGCGGGGTATGCATTGGCCAAAACAGAAATCAAGCCATCCATACCGGCAGCCATGAGAGGCAACGTAATCAGATCATCGCCCGAAATCACCAGAAAATCTTTGGGTTTATGGTTCAGCAGATACAGAATCTGTTTCAGATTGCCGGATGCCTCCTTGATGCCGATGACGTTAGGATGGCTCTCTGCGATACGGATAGTGGTCTCTGCCAACATATTGCAGGAGGTGCGACTCGGCACATTGTACAAGATGATGGGCAGCGGCGAACTCTTGGCCACCGCCTTGTAATGCTCTATCAGTCCCAACTGGTTGGGTTTGTTATAATACGGCGTAACGGAAAGGATGGCGTCAATGGGCAGTTTGTCCGCATCCTTGATACGGTCCAGGATGCTCTGCGTGTCGGGGCCGCCAAGGCCCATCAGCACAGGCACGCGCCCAGCATTCACAGAAGTGATGCAGCGCACGACATCCTGCCGCTCTGCCTCGGACATGGTCGGGTACTCGCTCGTAGTGCCCAAGGCCAGCAGATAATCCACTTTGTTACGGATGAGATTCTCCACGAGATTTTCCAGACTCTGGAAATCCACCTTCCCCTCCGCCGTGAACGGGGTGACGACAGCAACGCCCAAACCTCTGAATTTGTCAATGCTATTTTTCATTGCCCGTCAACATTTGGGTGTAAGTGAAAATCTCTTTCAAATAAGTCTGGTTGTCTTTCGGCGACTTGTCAATGAACAAGTCATACAACGTACTGTTGGTGCGCTCGCGACCGATGATGAACTTCGCATTCGACTGGGCCAGTATGGCTTTGACAGGCCCGTGAAAGCGGTAATTGAAGTCAATCAACACATCAAAATCCTTGTTAATGAAGTCCTGCACCTGCACCATGGTGGGGTTGCCGTACCAGTTGAGATGCTTATTGCAGAAATAGTCCGCCGACAGCTGTTGCAAACAGAAAAAAGGAACCTCCTTTTCGTCAATGTAACCAATCATCTTGACGACATGCCCGTCGTTTTGCAGATTGTTGAACAGACGGAAGATGTCTTTATAGGAATTCTCATCGGTGATTTCACACACAATTCCGATGGATTTTGCACGCGACAACGCAAGCAGATTTCTTTGCCTATTTTTCTTATTCTCAGCAAGATGCCTTTGAAGAAAATAGTTTTTTATCTTGGAAAACATAGGACTCTGACAAATTATTTTAAGACTGCAAATATACAAAAAAATAGCGGCAGTACACTGCCGCTATCAAACCATTAACCTATGTAAGATAATCGAAAACTATTCATGATAGTTTTTCAAAATCGTATTAGGCTTTACGTAAGGGTTTCTATTTTGTTACAACAAAATGATATTTTCTTTGATTTTTTTTGCGAAGGAGGTATTGGCAAGATGTCCGGGACGGCTGGCAAGAATCTCGGCACGCAACGGATAGCCCAATAAATAGAGGTCTCCGATGAGATCCAGCAATTTGTGGCGGGCGGGCTCATTGGGATGTCTCAAGGTGATGTTGTTCAGTACATGGTCGGGCGTGACGGTAATATCCTGCTTGTTGAAAAAGAGAGCCAACTGCTTCAAGACCGCCTTCTCCGGAATCTTATCGACAAAGACGATGGCGTTATCCACGTCGCCGCCGCGGATCAGGTTGTTCTGGATGAGGAACTGCAGTTCATTCAGGAACACGAAAGTGCGGCAATTATAGACCTCCGGGTAAAAATCCTCCAGATTGTTCAGCACAGCCTGCTGCGCGGAAAGCACCTTGGTGCCGTAGTCCACGTTGACCGTCATCTTGAAATGGTCGGCAGGCTTGATGGTGAGTTTAATCTGCTGTTCCGGGATGGAGAAGGAAATCTCCTCCTTCACGGTGGCATAATGGCGAGGCTGGTCCAGTTCCTTGACACCCACCTCCTTGATGAGTTCCACATAGACTCTGGAGCTGCCGTCCAGGATGGGTGTTTCAGGGCCCATCATCTTCACAAGCAAATTGTCGAGGCTCAATCCGGCCAGTGCGGCCATAAGGTGTTCAATCGTGTACACTTCGGCCGGGCCGTCCTTGATGGCGGTTCCGCGCGAGGTGTCGAACACATTCTCGGGGCAGGCCTTGACCTCCGGGCAGCCCGGCAGGTCAACACGCATGAACTGGATGCCGGAATCCGCCGGCGCGGGTTCCAGCGTCACTGTGACTTGCTGGCCCGTGTGTAATCCTTTTCCCGATATGGATATCGGGGACATAATTGTGGTTTGGAAATTCATTATATCAGATATAGTTTACAATGATTCTAAATGGGACACCCTTACTTTTGCAGGTCTTTTACTTGTTGGAACAGATCCGGCAACTTGCGCCGATAGACGATGAGCCGTTTTTCCTCGCTGAGCGGGATGGCGGGGTTGCCGAGGTACATGCCTCTCTTGAGCGAGTGCGACACGCCTGCCTGCGCGCCCACGATGGTGCCGTCTTCCACCGTGATGTGCCCTGCCACACCGGCCTGCCCGGCCAGGATGCAGTGCTTGCCAATTCTGGCAGAACCAGCGATACCCACCTGCGCAGCCATGCCCGTGCCCTCGCCCACCGTGACGTTGTGCGCGATTTGCACCAGATTGTCGATCTTCACGTCATCCTCGATCTTCGTGGAGCCCATAGTGGCGCGATCGATGCAGGTGTTTGCACCAATCTCCACGTTATTACCGATGACCACGTTGCCGATTTGCGGAATCTTGAGATATTGCCCGTCCTGTGCGGCGAAGCCGAAACCATCGGCACCGATGACGGCACCCGCGTGCAGGATGCAGTCGTTGCCAATCACACAGTCGGCATACACCTTCACGCCGGAGTTCAAGGTGGTGCGGTCGCCCACCTTCACATTGTCGCCCAGGCACACTTGCGGATAGATGCGCGCGCCGTTGCCGATGACCACATTCTCGCCGATGCTGACAAACTCGCCAATATAGACATTCTCGCCAATCTTGGCAGATTCGGCAATACAGGCTTTGTCGGAAATGCAGACTTTGGCGTGCATCATGACCGTTTCCTGATAAAAATTCAGCAATTTGGCGAATGCGAGATAGGAGTTCTCCACCTTGATGAGCGTGCAGGGCACGTCATGTTCGGGCGCAAAATCCTTGTTCACGATAGCCGCAGTGGCTTTGGTGTCATATATATAATGCGTGTATTTCGGATTGGCAAGAAAAGTGAGCCCGCCGGGCAAACCTTCCTCAATTTTGCAGACGGTGGTAATAACGCCTTGAGGATCTCCAACCACCTCAGCTGCAAGTAATTCCGCAATTTGAGAAACCGTGTATTTCATATCGCTGATTTAGGGCCGCAAAGATACAAAAAAAGGGGAACATGGGGTGAAAGAGGTGAATGGGGTAAAAGAGGATAGGAGGAAAGGAGGATAGGAGGAGTTATATAATCCCCTTATAAAATAGAAGGGGTGGCCGGAGGCCGGGGTAGTAATATAAAGAGGGTGAATGGGGTGAATGGGGTAAAAGAGGAACATGGGTGAAAAATATTTTTTGAAAATAAATGATGGAATAATAAAAAAGTGTATTTTTGCCGCCGATTTCAAAAACGAAACCCGGAGAGGTGGGTGAGTGGCTGAAACCAACAGTTTGCTAAACTGTCGATGGGGAAACCTATCCGCGAGTTCGAATCTCGCCCTCTCCGCAAACAAAAAGGCGACACTTTTCGTGTCGCCTTAATTGTTTGCAGGAAGCCGTCGTCCGCTCGCGGACGTAAGGCTGACGGCGAACAATTAGGAGGCCTTGCGAAGCAAAGGCCTTTTTGTTTGCAAGGACGCCCGCGGCAGCGGAGAGATATGCAATCTCGCTCTTGCGCTTGCGTTCACAAGGATGAAGATGGGCGAAAAAGAGGACTTGCGCAGCAAGGCCTTTTTTTGTTTGCAAGGATGCCCGCGGCAGCGGAGAGATATGCAATCTCGCCCTTGCGCTTGCGTTCACAAGGATGAAGACGGACGAAAAAGAGGCCTTGCGAAGCAAAGAATCTATGAGTTTTTGGCAGATTCCCACAAGTTCAAATCTAATTCAACGACCTCAGAGTGGATGTCTTTTTCAAGCCTGTCAAAATTATCTTTATCAACATGATGCTTAAAAGTGGAATTTTCTAACAGTATAATTTCATCACAACTTTGTTTCAAGGTGGAAAATATATGTGATGATATTATGATTGTTTTACTCTTATTCGTTTTTAGAAATTCAATTATATCAAATAGAATAAGGCTGCTTTGAAAATCTATTCCATTAAACGGCTCATCCAAAATATAATAATCAACGTTTTGTAAGAGTGCCGCAAACAAGGCCAATTTTTTCTTCATTCCGGAAGAATACGTTGAAATATATTGCTTGAGAGGTATGTTGAAAATGTTTTTTGAAAAAAGGTTGTTCACCCTATTCTGTCGTGCATTGCAAATGAATTGAACATATTCCTCCCCTGTCATCATTTTATAAAAAAAAGGTTCTGTGGGCAAGAATATGAGATGATTTTTCAGTGGCATTTCTTCGGACACTATCGTCCCTCTATATCTTTCCAAGCCAGCAATGCATCTGAACAAAGTAGTTTTGCCCGCACCATTCTTGCCGACAATTCCATAAACAGCACCGTTTTTGAAAGTGAATGACACTTTGTCAAGGACAGTATTACTGCCAAACGATTTGGTCAAATCAATCAGTTGAATCATAAATATTCAGATAATTTTTTAACAGTTTTCTTCCATAATGCAAAGCATAAAACCAAAGGTAACAGGGGACAAATTATCGTAAAAACCAACAATATTTCTTCCCCGATATTCATAGGTGCAGGATACACATAATATTTCAACACAATGGAACACATTAAACAGCAAAACCCGTGCAGGAAAAAGTATAACACGACCAAAATATCCTGGTGAAAGGAAAACGACAGCAACAGAATAGGCAACATGGTCAAAATCAAGGTGTTTCGTGCCACATTAATCATCTTTTTACTTAAGAAATCATTTGGGGACGAATTGTATATCCAAACATAGTAATCGGGTTCCGCGTAGAAGAAATACCCTATGAATATGACAAAGAGCAACAATAATGAAGCCACTCCCAAGGCAAGATTTTGGTAAACAGCAGCTTCAAAGCACATAAAATATAATCCGAAAATCAATATGAAAGAATACCTGAAACCCAAAACAAACTCAAAAGATGATTTTAAAAGAGGAGTCGGTATTACAATCGATATTTTTTTTAAAGACAGGAAAAGAGTGAGAACAGCGAAAACAAGCACTGCAAGAGCATATATGAACTTGTGATATATTATAAAGATAATCATATACGGAAGAGTGACAATCAGATTTTCAACGCATCGAGTTAGATAATAATTTCTTTTTGTATGACAATTACGCAAAAAATCACAACGTTCCTTTTTGTTCAAAGGAATCAGAGAAAGCACTCCCGCGCAAAAGTATGTCGGTGCAAAGTATTTTTGTCTTTCAAGCAAGATGGCGGGAAGTACAACTACAAGTATTAATAATAGCAGGAACCCTACTATAGGGTGTATTCCAAAATTTCTTATTCGACGACTGATAAGAATGAAGTCCCATGTAATATTGGCAATTATAGCATCCATCGGGTCTATCTTTACAATGTTATGAACGGCAATCTATAATTAGTTCATCTGAAACCCACGTTCCTGAAAAATAATGAACCACAAAAGCTTCTCGGAGCTTTCCGTGTAAAATAGGGCTCTCAGATCCCTTAAGAATCCTACATGAATCCACCTGCGTAATAGGGGATGTGTATTTATAATGTATTATTTTAATTTGGTCTTTGAAGGGGTATTCTTCATACAAATAATTCAACATTTTTGGCCCTGTCGTATTCAAAACAGTATTCACTCTATTGTCAAATTTCAAATATAATGCTTGTTCAAAACAGTAGTCAATAACATACGAAATAAAATCATTTTTAGGGACTGAAGCAATGAAGGAATTGTTTATACTTTTTTCCGAATAATGAGGATCAGAAGTGAAATACAACGGTTTATCATCATCCATCAAAGGCGTAAGATTCCGCACACATTCAGAATCAAAATCAACATATATACCACCATAAACGAAAAGTATCAAGTATTTCAAAATATCCCATTGTTGAATGTCATAAGGAAATTTACTCAACAGTTCTTTTTTATCACTATAATATTCTGATAAAAAAAAGCTAATCTTGTTGTCGTCCCAACATATATACTGATAATTAGGATTTAACAACTCCCAGCTCATCCCCCATTTTTTAAACAAAGGCGGCAATGGCTTTTGTTTTGACGACCAGATTTGATGGATAATTTTAGGAATGATCATTTTTTAAAAATATTTCCTTGAACAACTTATTCTCGTTCTCTATGTTATCATATACTTTTTCAGGAAAAGCTAATCCAATAATTTCATTGTTTTCGACAAACACTAGTCGTTGTTCCCTAAGCATCTCAACAGCATTGTGTATCTGATTTCGGGAATAATAATTTGACAGTTCTGAATAAATGTTATCAATATGAGCAATGGTACAGTCACATTTCTGATATACGTCTGCTACACACTTGTCAAAAATATATTGTTCAAGTTGTGTGGTATATCTGCTGTCAAAAAAAACTATGCTATCTCGAGTGATTTTGTAAAACAATTGTGCACGTCTGCTGTTTTGTGTTTTTTTCCAATAAGACACTTGTTTTTGTAACACTAGATATTGAAATTTGAGGGAATCGGGTGTTGTAAATGGATAATGGTAATAATAACAATACTCATCTAAATCAAAACAATGGTTTTGTAAAAAGTCTTCAGAGAACATACAATCGTAAAAGTTGTGATGATAATACTGGTTTATGCCAAAGTGCTCGCCATGTATATGAAGTGGGGAATCTTTCGTAATAGCTATTCGATCACAGGAATTTGGTGCATGTAAGTGATATAACATTGGAATTGTTTTGGCTAAATCTTGGTAATCGCCAGTTTCATCATTTGGAAATCCGAATAAAATATTATATCCTATGTAAATATTATATTTAAATCCTAACACTAAACATTGAATATTTTGAATAGCACGAACACCTTTATGCATTTTTTTCAACACATTCGTTGAAAAAGACTCTATACCAGGTTGAACCATGAGGAATCCTGCTTCTTTTAAACGCTTAATTTGTTTTTCTGTGACATTTGATTTAATTTCACATGTGAAGAAAAAAGGTGTTGAACTTTTCTTATTGTATTCAGACAATCGCGGCAAGAGTGTTTCATAATATTTATGGCATAATATGTAGTCATATATTCTGAAAATCCTCTTGTTGTAATGTCTATATAATTCTAATATTTCAGCAAAAACAACCTCCTCTCGCTTATATCTATACTTAATGTATGACTCATTTATTCCGCAAAAAACACAATGACTTTTTTCTCCCCACCAGCAACCCGATGATGTAATAATTGGAACAGCATTCCAAGTGACATCTACCATATGATTTGTTGACAATTCTGCTGTGTCGTTTATGAAATCTGAAAAATCAGGAAGCGGAGTGTCATTTATATCACCATTTTCAAAAGAGTCAGTTAAATGAATTGACTTGTCGTTCCTATCCCGATATGAAATATTGGGAATATTATGAAATGTCTGTTTCCCTATGGAGACTTTAGCTAATTCAACAACACAACATTCACCTGGCCCACTGACAATGCAATCAATAAAATCAAAACTCTTTATAAGTTGCTTCCCGATAGAACCGTATATGGAATAACCTCCAAATGTTAATAATATATTCGGATCCCATTTGTGAACAGAATTCGCTAAAGCAAGTGAAGCCACCGTTTGATCATACATACAAGTAAAGCCAATCATTGTTGGCTTGTATTTCTTAACATATGACAAGCAATCCTCAAGAAAGGCAGGTATAATTGAATTTCGGAGATATAGTAACAGATTATATACTTTTTCAGGAGTATTATATTCTTCGTTATTATAGAAATGATTGTTCAATAGTATTTGCTCTGAAATCAACTTGAGACTTTCATTTTGATTTTTCGATATTCCATTTTCAAATACATAGGTAAACAAAAATTCATTAACAGCAAAAATATTCGCAATAGTATGATAAGTACTTACTTTTAGATATTTTAACAAGAATATGTTAAAATGTTTTATTGTACACTTTATTCCTTCAGATTTGAGTTTGGATTTCAGTATGCTTAAACCTAGTGACGGTTCTGTAAGTGATGTCCACGGCATACTAATTAACAGCACTTTGGGGGTTTTTCGCTTCATTATCGTCTTTTATTATTGTAAAAATTCCTGCAAAAAACAACAATAAACTAATAAGAATCACTATTGATGTTGTAGAATAATGTTCGTAAATATCGGTATAGCGAGAATATTCGCTAAAGAATAGCATTATCAGATAGCCCACCAAATTAACTGAAGCATGCAAAACGACATTTATGGTAAGATTTTTATATTTGTAATATAAATATCCTGATAGTAATCCAAGGATAAAAGCGGCTATAAATTGCCAAGGATTCAAATGAGCCAATCCAAATATGACACTAGAAATAATTATGGATACAACAGGGGAGTAATGAAACAACAAGCAATCCAAAACAACGCTTCTGTACAATATTTCTTCTACAACAGGTGCTATAACAACCATCAATAAAAACGACAGCCATCCAGCATCAATGTCAAGATTATTCATAAAATCAGGAATAGGAATTAAGTCGGTAATCGGAAAAACCAAACCGAATAGTATTCCTACTCCTGAGATGATGGTACAAAAAAATATTTTAACACCTACTGGTTTGAAAGAAAATAACTTTTGCGATATTTCTCTTGTCTTATAAATATTTTTTTTTGTACGAGCAAACAACACGACAGCAGGAGCACCAGTTAGCACATAATATAACACTTGCAATTTCTCACCACTTATTTGGTCTTTTAATAACCAAACAATAGGCGAGAACAATATGCATATTACAATAAATAGTGCAAGTAATCCAAATGCATGGAGGATGCTCAAATAGCTGTATCTCCTCATATCATTTATAGATTAAACTTTTTTCAAATTAGTTCGATCTACAACAATTGGTTGAATTGCATAAGACAAATAAGCGGGGGGCGCGGAAAGTACACTGATGACAATGAAAACAATTTCCACTACAATATGTATTACGATAGGAACAACTGTAGCGAAACATTCGTCGGTGTCAACAATGCTATGAAAATCAATCTCGTTAATTCGCGCATATACATCCTCGCTAACAGATAAATTCAGGTTTGCGGCGATTGTTCTCGGATCGTCGAACCACTCTTTGATATAACGACCATCAACCACAACATTGTTGAAGAATGAAAGTAACTCTTGGTTGATTTTGTCGTCAGGGGAATAGTCATTCTTCTTGCGAAGGTTACCAATAGAACTGAGTTCGCCTGCCACAATTGGAGATATCTCCAATTCGTGTTCTCTCGCAAACCCCTCTGGGTCATCAAACATAACAGTCAAGGTTCTAACCTCTCTTGTTTGTTCTGTCGCTTTTCCAATAAAGTCCAAAGACTCTTGATTTAATAATGCCATGACAATAAATTTTTAAATTTAACAATATATTAACTTATTGCTGTCCACAAAAAATCGATATCATTTTTGAAATAGTGGTAAAATCAGTTGATTCCAGAGATTTGGAAGTGAAACGGATTTGAATTTACCTTTGCTGAAAATACACGACAGACGAACAAAGACTGGATACTACCCCAAACGGCTTATGCTCATCAGATACTGGGCATCTCGCTAATCGATAGGACTCCGCTCAAAAATCTCTTAAATACTGTTTACCACAATGTCTAAGAACAAATTGACAATAGTGAACAGTCTTTATTTAATTATTAAATATTCGATTTTTAGCCGTCAGATTATTTAGTGGGAACTAGTGACATCGTGGCAAACATATAATTATTTTTTCAATCCGCAACCCCTTTCAATATTTTTTATCAACAAAATATTGTTAATATCAATCTCGTCGCACATGCGGAGCGCCTCTGACAATACATGTTTCCGATATGATGAATAGATGGATTTGAAGAAATCCCCCAACTTTTGCGGCACAGAACCGAAATGGGCAACTTGTCACCGTTTTTTGTATCTTTGCCACCGATTTCACGGTGAACGGTTCGCACATGAACCGCGAGAGGGAAACAGGTGCAAATCCTGTACAGTACCCGCTGCTGTAACTCTTCATCCACTTCGGACACCGCAAAAGCCACTGTTGGACCGCCAATGGGAAGGCTCGCCCGAAGGAAGACAAGTCAGAAAACCTGCCGGAAAATCATCACAGTGACAGCTTCGGGATGTAGGCTAACACGGAACACGGCTTTGCAAGTCGCCGTATCTTTTCCCAAAGCAATGGCACCACAAATGTTTAACTTAAAAAACCAAAAAAGTATGAAAAAGTTATTGTGTGTATTGCTTGCATTGACAACCTTGAGCCTTTCGGCTCAAAACGACCAACTGCCTGACGACGCCACCCTCGCCGCCGACCAGGTCATCTACTGGGTGGGCAACGGCAACAGCCAAGTGGTGCTGGCCGTCAACTGGGCCACACCGGACACCTGCCTCGCCTGGGGCGTGCGCTTCGACGGCACTGAGGCCCTGGTGGCAGACCTCCTGCGCACCATCGCCATCTTCGACGACCGCTTCTCCTATTCGGGCGATGGCAGCATGATCAACGACATCGTATTCAACGATCCCCCACTGTACCTGAGTCTTACCGGCAACTGGTGGATGTTCAACATCAACGGTTCCGGCGCCCAGCTGGGCTACCAGGAGCAGACCGTGCAACACGGCGACTTCATCAAGTTCGGCGATGAAAGCTGCGGCATATCCGACGAAAACTACCAATATGCCTGGACCACAACGGTAAATCCTGTATGGTTACCCGACCAGACAGAGCTACTGTTTTGCGACCATGTGGGCACATCTGGCTGCCAAGCCATCTACTATAACAATCCCGCCATTTTGGGTTGGGCTACGGGCTGCACCATTACACGCGGTTACCGGGATATCGCCAACCCCACTTCCTACGCCGACTACGGCACTGACAGCGACGGCATCGGACCCAGCAGCGAGTCCACCACCGACGGCGTGGTAAGCCTCGGAGACGGCGGCATTGCCGTGCTCACCTTCGACCAACCTATCACCAACGGCGAGGGCTACGACTTCGCCGTGTTCGAGAATTCGCTGAACCACACTTTTCTGGAGATGGCCTTCGTGGAAGTGAGTTCCGACGGCGAGCACTATTACCGTTTCCCGTCCGTCTCCAACACGCAAATTGCCACCCAGATCACCAACGGCGGAGCTGTCGATCCGCGCAAAGTACACAACCTGGCCGGCAAATACATCGTGGGCTGGGGCACGCCTTTTGACCTGGCCGAGTTGGCTGGCTACAGCGACCTGGACATCGACAACATCACGCACGTGCGCCTCGTGGATGTGGTGGGCTGCATCGACCCGCAATATGCCACCATCGACAAGAACGGGCACATCATCAACGACCCCTACTCCACCCCTTGGGGCAGCAGCGGCTTTGACCTCTCGGGCGTGGCCATCATGAACGGCTGGCTGCCCAATGGCATCGAGGAAGAACAGCTCACAAACGCCCTGTTCGCCTACCCCAACCCGTGCACAAGCACGCTGTATATCCATAATGACCAGCCCAATTGCGCCATCGAAATTTACAACGTATTCGGCCAGTTGGTATGGAGTGAGATCTCATCCGACAGCCGGACTCAAGTCAACATGCAAGCCTTCCCCGATGGCATGTATATTGTCAAGTCCGGAACTCAATGTGTCAAAATCATCAAACGATAGGGACATCTCTTTCTCGGCCCATTCCGAAAAATCTGTATTTTTGCTGCTTCAAAAAAGACAGATGAATAGGGTTTGTATCGTTTTCTCCGCCATCCTGTTTTTCCTCTGTACATGCCAAACCCATGCGCAAGAGGGAAACAAAATGTTCCAAGGTTTTGACGGTGGCATGATGGTCCATGCAGGGTATCTCCAAGGCAGCATTGCAGCTCTGCAGTACCAAGCTAAAGGGGCCACTTTCGGACTTGGCGGTGTGGCGCGCGCGCACCTCGGCAAACATTGGATGATAGGCGGTGAAGGATACGTGTCAACCTTAAGCCAACTAAAGAACGGCAGCTACATCAAATACGGCTGGGGCGGACTGTTAGGTGAATTCTACTGGGCGTTCAAACACGTGATGCCATACATAGGTGTCACGGTTGGGGGCGGAGCCGGCACCTATCTGCTGATGTTTGAGGGCGACCGCACAAACTGGCTGCCGGAGCCCGACGCCGTATTCCACAAACAAACATTCATGGCCATTGACCCGTTCATCGGATGTGACTTCATCGTTTCCAAATCCGTTCATCTGACCTTGAAGGCCGACTGCCTGCACAGTCTTTCACACGGAAAACTCCTGATGCCCATGGGGCCCCGTTTTTATTTCGGATGCATTTTTTACCATTAGAATATGAACGATAAAGAACAGAAATACGACCTGTTGTTTCGTCAAATCCAATCTTTGGCCGAAGGCGAGACCGACGACATCGCGCTGATGGCCAACATGGCCGCCGCCATCCACGACACTTTCCACTTTTGGTGGACAGGATTCTATCGTGTAATTGATAACGAATTGGTATTGGGACCGTTCCAAGGGCCGCTCGCGTGCACG
The DNA here is from genome assembly GCA_017554325.1 of Bacteroidales bacterium. Classification (GTDB taxonomy): domain Bacteria; phylum Bacteroidota; class Bacteroidia; order Bacteroidales; family WCHB1-69; genus F23-D06. The sequence goes on along the minus strand of JAFZIP010000002.1, from coordinate 82,811 downwards.
CGCATCGCATACGGGCGCGGCGTGTGCGGCACCGCCTGGCAGGAGGAGCGCACTTTGGTGGTTCCCGATGTGCATCAATTCAAGGGACACATTGCGTGCAGCAGTGCCTCCAACAGTGAAATCGTGGTGCCCGTGTTCCGCGACGGCAAAATCATCGCCGTGCTCGACATCGACAGCGAGCACTACAACACCTTCGACGAAACGGATCGTATATGGCTGGAGCGAATAGCGACGATAATCTCTAATCAATAATCTATTCTCCAATCTCTCTTCTCACAATTCTGGACAATATCGGTGTTTTCCACGCATTGGGAACAACCGAGGATAGAAAACAGCTCAACGGATTGATGATAATGTGACGTTTCCTCCGCAGGGTCTGCCGCACGCATTTGCGCGCGATGGCTTCGGTGGACTTGAGTGTGAACTTCCCGAGAAAGCCCTGCTTCAATATCCGTTCCGTGACTTCCGCATTGGTGGCCATAGCTCCCGGAGAAGCCACACTCACCGACACTGGCGTGCCTTTGAGCTCCTCACGCAAACCTAATGAGAAAAAGAGCACGAAACTCTTGCTGGCAGGATAGACCGTCTTGAACCCTGTGGGCGTGTGCGCCGCCATGCTGCCCACATTCAGGATATAACTCTTTGGCTGCCTTTTGAGATTCGGCAACATCTGGTGCGTGAGCAAAGCCGTACAGCGGACATTCAGATCGATGATGTTCTCTATATACTCCACACTGGCATCCTCAAAGCCATGCGTACCACCCACACCCGCATTATTGATCAGCATAAAAACCTCAAACTGGCAATTGATGGCCTCCGCCATCTTCAACACATTCTCACGTTTGGTCAAGTCGGTGATATAGCATTCGGAGCGCACGTGCCAGGTGGTCACAATCTCGTCGCACACCGCACGCACGCGCTCATTGGTCCCCACCAGAATTGTGGGTATGCCGCGCCGCGCAAGCTCCCTGGCAATATCCTTGCCCAACCCGCGGCTCGCACCCGTCACCAAGGCATACCGCCGAGAATTATTGTCCATCACCCAGGTCTTTCTTGTAGCATCTTCTTCTGGCCATCAGCTCTGCTCCATATTTCGGCCAGATGCGGGCTGCCGTGTTGTACTCCAACTGCTGCGAAGAAAAAGCGAACTTATAGCCGTTGTTCAGAAAAGCCTCATGCAGCTGCTGATGGTAGATGGCATGGATGCCGCTGTTGTGATACTCCGGCAACACACCCGTGAGAAACATGTCCACATATCGGTTGTGCTTCAACGCCCGCAGGATGTGTATCCATCCGAACGGGAAGAGGCTGCCGTTGGCTTTGCGGTATGCCTCACTCAACGAGGGCAGACAGAAAGCAAAGCCGACCAGCTTGCCATGCTCATCCTCCAGCATGGAAGACAACTGCACATTGGCCACTTGGAAATTCTCATCCACCGCCCATTTAATCTCTTCATCCGTAAGAGGGATGAAATTGTAGATGTTCGCATAACTCTGATTAAGAGCCTGGAAAAACTCCATTCCGGAATCCTTCAGTTCCTTCTTATTCTTGAAATAGCGCAAATGGACGTGATACTTCTCAGCCATCATGGCCGAGAGTTTCTTGATACGCTCCGGAACCTCATTCACCGGCACCTTATATTGAATATAGTCCACCTCTTTTTCAAAGCCCAACTGCTCCACCAGTTTCGGATAGTACGGGAAATTGTAGTCGGCGCAGATGGAGGGCATGGCTTCAAAACCATCCACCAGCATAGCCTGTTTCTCCATGTTGGAAAAACGCGACGGTCCGGAAATCGTGTCCATGCCTTGGGCCTTGCCCCACTCTTCCACCTTGTTGAGCAGTGCGCGGGCCACCTCAAGGTCATCGATCACATCGAACCATCCAAAACGGACGCGCCTCTGCCCTTTCAGTTCGTTGCACTTCCGATTGATCACGCCGCCGATGCGTCCTACCACCTGGCCATCGCGGAATGCGAGCCAGTATTTGGCGTCACAAAACGCCAGTGCGGGATGCTGGGTCATGATTTTCATCTCCCCTTTTTCCAAAGCCGGCACAAAGTAGGGGCAATCCTTGTACAAACGTTTGGGAAATCGCACAAATTCCCTGATTTCCTGCGGAGTTGAGACTTCTTTGATTGTCATGGAAACAGATGTTGGGATTAATTGTTTGTATATTGTATATCCACTTCGACACGACGGTTCTTGGCTCTGCCTTCTTCAGTCTCATTCGTGTCAATCGGATACCTGAGGCCGAAGCCCTTGATGGTCATACGGTCGGCTGGAATACCCTTCTTAAGGAAATAATTATATACTGATTGTGCTCTGTCCTCGGACAATTTCTGATTATATTCTTCGGAACCGACATTGTCGGTATGGCCGTTGATCTGCAGTTTCAGATCCGGGAACTGACGATACAGATCCACGAATTTGTCCAACTGTTTCTCCGATTCTTTCTTCAAAACGGCGGATGCGAACTCGAATTTCATATCGAACATGCAGACGCGTTTGTCGTCAACGGGCATCCTCAACGTGATAAAGGCCTGCATCTCCTCCACAGAATAGCAGTCTTTGGGCTGATATTCTATCAAATTCTCAGGTTTCGGCTCCTCTTTGACGGGTTCCGGTTCTGGTTCGGGAACAACTTCCTGCACTACAGGTTCCGGTTTCGGGGTACGGTCCTTGTTCGGGATAACCCAAGCTGCGGTAAGCGCAATCTCAAAGCCGCCGTTCTTTCTTGTGCCGTTCACTTCATATATGGGAAGATTCAGCGCAATGGCAATGTTGTTCAGTTCCATATTGCTGAAAGTGTTGCAAAGTCCCAAATTATAGCCAAACTCTCCACCAAAGCAAAAGGTCTGGTTGCCCATCTGAACGGGGACCTTGACACCGGCACCGAAGTAAAGGCTGAAATCCACCGGGCGGAAATTGGCCTTGGAAAATTTTGTATAAGAAAAGTTGTATATGGAATTGTAAACGACATTGCCGCCCATAACAAAGTTCACATTCGGGGCAAACATCACGTATGGCTGTATCATCTTATCTCTCAAAAAAGTATAGGTGATGGGGATGCGGATATCGAAATAATAGGCACGGAGCTTGTAGTTGATATCGCCCCAGGTGAGCCGTACGCCGCGCGGCGAGTACAGCAGGTCAACTCTGGCAGAAAGGCCTTTCCAGAAATAGTCGTAACCGGCAAACACGCCGAGCTGCTCGCGCACACCGTAATGATGACGGTAGATATCCATGTCGGAAGACGAGTAGCGCATATTGAATATGTCAATGCCGGCGCGGGCGCCGACCTCAATGTGTCCCTTTTCGGAACCGGTTTCAGACTCTTGCGCAGAAACCCATGCACCCATAATGGTGCAACAAATAATGCTGATGGTCAATATTACTCTTCTCATGGCTTATTTATTTATAGATTTTCCACGTTGTAACTTGTCGGGAAGGCCGGCATCCTCACCTGCTGACGCCTTGGTCCAGTTATAGCGGACGGCAAGTCCGTCTCCATCCTCAAACACACGGTATTCGTTCACATCCATCAATTCATGATCCGGATCGTATTTATCCAGCATAATGAATGCGTTGCGATAATTCACGATACCATCCGAAGTAACCGTGCCAGAAACAATTTCAGACAATTTGGCTGTAGCTGTGATATTGCCATAATCATCCCGATGCTCAACATTGGAGATAAAATAAGCGGTGAAATTATTGCCTTGACCTACCACATACACTTCAGAAGCATCAGATACTGATGAGCCCTGCCGCTCACGATAGATTGCCATTCCACTGGCCGTTTGATTCGCGAATTTGAAATATACGGGAGAGAACACATGTCCCACTTCAAAACCATAGTCAGAGGTAAAGACCAGCCTGTCGGGTTGGCATAAATACTCACCTTCTATATTCGGAGGTGTAATTCCATCATAAATAGGCATATACTGTTCAAACTGTTCTCGGATTTCCTGCGGAATCACCGCATCGGGGACTTTTCCGAAAGGAAGGGCGATGGTGTCAATGCCCTCGCGCAGGCAACCGGTCAAACCGACTGCCGCAATCATAATTAAAAGGAATAGATGTTTTCTCATATCATGTTGTTTTAATTAGGGAAGGAATTTTTGCAAAAATAAAAAAAAAATTAAATTGTCAATGCATATATTTCCCTTCCGTCATAATCATCTCAGTTTATTGCGCGCAAAACTGTTCCGGACATACCCGAAAAAGCCGGCCACTCCGAGCACATTCACTATCCACGCGGCCCAGAAGGCGCTGTGATAGCCGAAATGTTCTGACAGGACACCACCTGCCAATATTCCCAATCCCATACCCACATCCCAACTGATAAGCACAGAAGAGTTGGCCGTGCCGCGTTGGGTGTGCGGTGCCAGGTTGATGAACATGTTCTGATAGGCGGGCCACATGTGCCCGTTTCCCAAACCGATGACCAATGCCGCGCCGTAATACCCAAGAGGATTGTGCACCGACGCAAACAACAGATAACCCAACAGGGAAACGGACACGCCAACGGCAGCGTTTTGAGTGATCTTACCCTGACGCAACGAACGGCCACCTACCAACCGAGAGAGGATAAGACCTCCCGACAAGAGCATGAAAAAGAGAGCCGATCCGCCATTGATGCCGAGTTCCTCCTTACCGTATATGGCCACATACGTGGCCAAAACCCCGTATGAAAAGGCAAAACAGACCATCGTCAACGCCTCGCTCCAACCTTTCAACAAGAAAAAACGATCCAACGAGATCTTCGGTTTCCCCTTGACAAGATCACGTGGCTCCAGTTTCAGCGAAGCATTGACAGCAAATCCGATAGCCGATGTCACAAAAGCCAGCCAGAACAAGAAATCGTAATTGCGAGTGATTTGCAGGATATAAATGGCCAAAGCCGGGGCGATAGCAGAGGCAATATTATTACTGAGTCCGTAATAGCCAATCCCTTCCGTCCTTCTTGAGGGATGCAGCACATCGATAGCCACTGTACTATTGGACACAGTGGATGCCCCGAACGGGGCTCCGTGCAGCGTACGCACAATGGCAAACAACAAGAGAGAACCCGCGAGCAGATAACCTCCAAACAGAATGCTGAACAAGCCATAGCACACCAGCAGAACCGTCTTTCGCGGAAAACTGTCAACAAAGAATCCGCTGAACGGACGAACCAAGAGGGCCAGAAGCGTATATCCCGACAGCACGATGCCAATCATCTGCTTGTCGGCGGCAAATGTATCCTTCAAGTAAAGAGGAAGCAACGGGGTCAACAGCATAAAGGAAAAGAAAATCATGAAGTTGGCAATCCAAACCTTGACATAATTGGCATTCCACAAAGGTTCTAATTGTTCTGATTTATTAACATTCGGTTCCATCTCATCACCATTTTCCGTCCGGCAAAGATACAAAATGAGAGACTCTCTGCCAGAATCCGTTATAAAAAAAAAGAACCTGAATAATCAGGTTCTTTTTCGGTGCCCAGGACAAGAGTCGAACTTGCACGGGAGTACTCCCACTACCCCCTCAAAGTAGCGTGTCTACCAATTCCACCACCTGGGCTCTTTTGCGGCGGCAAAAATACACTTTTTTTGATATGGCAAATCAATTTTTCAAAAAAAATATTTTTTTTCAAAAAATAATCGTATATTTGCAGACTTAAAAAATTTATACATAAAATGGCGCAGAAGAAAGTCCTATTCATCACCCCCGAGATATTCCCCTATTTTCCGGAAGGGTACATTTCCAACATTTGTCGTTACCTTCCCCAAGGCATCCAGGAGCGCGAGAACGAGATCCGCACATTCATGCCCAAGTTCGGATGCGTTAACGAGCACCGGCACATGCTCCACGAGGTGATACGGCTGTCGGGACAGAATATCATCATCGAGGACACCGACCACCCGCTAATCATCAAGGTGGCCTCCCTGCAGAACGTCCGCATGCAGATTTATTTCATTGACAGCGAGGACTTTTTCAAGAGAAAAACTCCCTACTACGATGAAGAGGGCAACTTCTACCCCGACAACGACTCACGGGCTATCTTCTATGCCAAAGGCGTGGTGGAAACCGTCCGCAAGTTGGGCTGGGAGCCTGACATCATCCATTGTAGCGGATGGATTTCTGCGCTGGTACCTCTGTTCATCAAGACACTTTACAAGGACAACCCGCTGTTCCAGGACACCAAGATCGTCTATTCCATCATGCCCGACGCCTTCAAGGAGAAATTCTCCGCCAACTTTGCCAAAAAGCTGCGCCTGACCGGCATCCCGAGCAAGTGCCTGACCCATTTCAGATCGCCCGGATACGACCAGATCATCCAACTCGCAGTGGATTATGCAGATGCCATAGCCCTCACAATTGACACCAAGAAAAAACTCCTCACCTACGTGGAGCAATCCGGCAAACCCATCCTGCAACACCCGGACGATGACAACTATGTGGACATGTACGACGAGTTCTACGACCAAATCCTGCTTGACTCCTCCGAAACTGAATAAACTGCAATGAAAAAGTATTTTTTCGTCACGCTGCTCGCTGCCATCATCGGCTGTTTTGCCTCATGCCAGAACGAGACATCATCTATCGGACTAGGGCTCATCGACGAGGTGGGCACGGAATTCAACGACACAACAACCATCGTAGCCTATTCCTTCCTGGAAGACTCCATCCTGACGAACAAGCTCTCCGCGAACATCGTCGGCAGTCTCCACGACCCTGTTTTCGGGGATAGCAAGGCCACCATATATACACAATTTGCCCTGAGCGGCTCCTCCGTCAACTTCGGCACCCACCCCGTGGTGGACTCCGTGGTGCTGACGCTCCAATTGTCATCCTACTACGGCGACACCAACTCGCGCGTCGGCATCCGCGTGTACAGGCTGACTGAAAGCTTGTCCCCCGATGAAAAATATTACCACTTCAACACGCTCAACTACGACGCCACCCCGCTTAACTACAGCTTGACCGGATATTCCATCCAGCCCAACACGAACGTCGTGGTGGACACCAACTCCTACAATCCGCACCTCCGCATCCGGTTGTCGCAGGCCTTTGGCCAATATCTGCTCAACAACCAGTCGCAGATGCACAGCAACAGCAGCTTCCAGCAATTCTTCAAAGGACTCTGCATCGAAGCCTTATCCCATACCGGCTCCACCGGCTATATGCTCATCACCAATATGACCAGCGCTCTGTCCTGCATATCCTTGTACTACCATAACGAATCAGGCTCGCATTTGAAGTACGATTTCGCCTGCAACAGCGATTGCGCACGGTTCACCCACTTCTCACACAACTACCAGAACTCCAGCTATCCAGACTTTGTCCAACAAGTCCTGAACGGTCAACAAGCCATCGGCGAAGAGATCCTCTTCGTGCAAGCCACGGGCGGTGTCAAAACACGTCTCACGTTCCCGCACCTCCAACAAGCCTTCAAAGAACTGAACAACCGCGTGGTCATCAACAAGGCCGAGCTGGTCATCACGAACGTCTCCCCCGATGAACAATATCTGTTACAACCCACTTCCATCACCATCCAAGGCATCAACGCCAACACGGGGAAGATCATGTACCTCCCTGACGATGAATATTATACAAGCACCTCTTATTTCGGCGGGAATTACGATGCGCAAAAGCACGAATACCGGTTCCGCATCACCAAATACGTGCAGAACCTCATCCTGCAAAACACCGACCTGTCCAACTCCATCAATCTGGTAGTCAAGGGTTCGGGCGTGCGCGCCAACCGGCTCATGTTCGGCGGCACCCAGTTGACCGACGACAAACGGCTGAGATTGGAGTTGTCGTACACGTGCTATTAAAGATTAGAGACGAGAGATTAGGGATTTAGTTTTCCTTGAGCAGCCCCGTTAGGGGCAAGAGCTTGGTAGAAATAATAGATTATCGATAATAATCACTGGATTTCAAGATGGCGGATAATTTTTTGGAAAAGAGATTGGATGAATTTCACAACGGCAAGAAAAAGACCGTCATCAAAACTGTTGGGCAGTCTTTGGACACGTTATTGCTGAAAAACCGCAGTCACCGGGGCTACGACAAGCAAAGGGTGGTGAGCCTGGAGACACTGAAGAGCATTGTCGGGGTCAACAACAAGATCCCCTCGGCACGCAACCAGCAAGTACTGCGATTCAAGTTAGTGACACGCGACAGCGGTGCAGACGTGGTTTTAGCCAACATCAAGTTGGGCGGCGCGCTGCCGGAGCTACACCTGCCGCTCCAGGGCACAGAACCAGAAGCCTTCATCATCGTGTGCAGCACTGTGGCCGAAAACAAGCTGGTGGACATCGACGCCGGCATCGCGGTGCAAAGCATGTTGCTGAAAGCTGTGGAACTGGGGTTCAACGGCATCATCATCGGCGCATTCAACAAAGAACGCATCACGGAAGAGTTCCGCCTCACTTGCGAACCGCTGCTTATCTTGGCCATCGGGAAAGGTTGTGAGAGCATCCGCACCACAGAAATCAGCGAAAACGAAGACCACAGGTACTATCGCCAAGACGGCACCCATTATGTTCCTAAAGTGAAAATCGAAGATTTGATACTGCCGTAGCCTTACTGCTCGTTGGCATTGCTCGGACGGATATCCTTCACATTCAGCTGGATATTCACCACATTGTTCCACACATTTTCCTCCACATGATACAGGACATCGAATGTCTTGTTATCTTTGATCATCTCCAGCTTATCCTTCTGGTTAAAGGCAATCACGTCGATTGGCTTGACCACTCTGTCGGGATACTGCACACGCGCTTTGAGGTGCTTGTCGCCGACAATACGGGCCACACCCTCGTCAACCACGTTGTTGGATTGGAAAATCGGTTCCATGTTGCCCGGACCGAACGGTGCAAAACGTTTCAGATTATTGAGGAAACCATGTGTAATTTCTGACAAATCCAACGGCATATCCACGGAGATCTCCGGCACAAACGAGGATTCTTCCAGATTATCGCTCACATACTGTTCGAATTTCTCAATGAATTCCTCCAGATTTTCCTCCTTCATGGAGAGACCTGCAGCGAACTTATGCCCACCGAAGTGCTCCAACAAATCGGAGCAATAATCAATGCCATCGTAGATATTGAACTCCTTCACCGAGCGGGCAGAACCGGTAATGAGGCCGTCGGAAGACTTGGTCAGGACAATAGTCGGCTTATAGAAGACCTCCACGAGACGGGAAGCCACAATCCCGATGATGCCCTTGAACCAGTTGGGGTTGTAGATGACAATGCTCTTCCGGTTGATATATTCATGCGACGTGCGAATCGTGTGGATTGCCTCTTCCGTGGCATTGCGGTCCTGCTCCTTGCGTTCCTCGTTGAGGGTATTGATCCGTTTGCCGATGTCAACAGATTTGTACTCGTCCTCGCTGATAAAGAGTCTGACCGACTCGCGGCCGCTCTTCATTCTGCCGGCGGCATTGATACGCGGCCCAACGTAGAAAACAAGGTCGGAGATGGATATGACACGGGAGAAAATGGTTTCCTCCTTGAATGGATAATGCAATTTGATGCCTGCCTGATCCAAGATGGATTTGATACCCACCCGGGGGAATTTATTGATGATTTCGAGGCCGAAATGGGCCAGGATTCTGTTTTCTCCAGTGATGGCCACGATGTCGGACGCGATACTGATAGCCACCAGGTCCATACGGGAAAGCCACAGCTGGTCAGGCAATTTGAATTTCTGACAATAGCCCTGAATCAGCTTGAAGCCCACGCCACAGCCCGAAAGTTCTTTATAGGGATAGGGGCAGTCTTTGCGTTTGGGGTCGAGAATGGCGACCGCCGGAGGAAGTTCATCGCCCTCCAGATGGTGATCGCATACAATGACATCAATACCGTATTTGTTGGCAAGTTCCACTTTGTCATTGGCTTTGATGCCGCAGTCAAGGGAAATCAGCAAGTTCACATTATTGTCTCGGCAGTATTCCACGCCCTGTTCGGAGATGCCGTAGCCTTCGGAATAGCGGTCGGGCACGTAATACTCGACAAGGTTTTTGGAGTCGGACCCTATGATTTCGCAAAGGAAGGAGTACAGCAGGGCAACGGCGGAGGTCCCGTCCACGTCATAGTCGCCGTAAACGAGGATTTTCTGGTTGTCGATGATGGCGTCGGACAGACGTTTGACCGCCTTGTCCATGTCCTTCATCAGGAAAGGGTTGTGCAGTTTGCTGATGTCGGGGTTGAAGAAATCCTCAGCCGCCTCGGGCGTGTTGATGCCTCTTTGAATCAGCAACGCCGCCAGTGGTTTCTCTATGGACAAGCGCGTTGCCAACCTTTCCACAGCGGCATTATCAGGGAGTTCGTTGCATATCCACCGTTTTGTCATAATAGAACTTTTTTTGCCAGCGGCAAAGATAAATAATATTATTCAGATACGCAACACCTAAAATCGAAAAAAATCACAGCTTCATCTTCATGTCGATATCATCCACATAAAGCTTCATTTTTTTGTCCGTCTCATACAAGTTATTGACAGTTCGGCATGCGTGCAGAACGGTGGCATGGTCCTTGTTCCCGCAATACGCCCCGATAATGGAGAGCGGGAGTTTGGTGTATTTACGGGCAAAATACATGCTCAATTGGCGGGCCTGCACAATTTCGCGCTTGCGGGTCTTGGCATTGATGGCATCAGTGGAAATCTTGAAATAATCGCAGATGATCTTCTGGATGTATTCAATGGAGATTTCCTTGGCATTGGTTTTCACATACTTGTCCACCATCTCCTTGGCCAGTTCCACGGTAATGGCCTTGTGATTCAGGGAAGCTTGGGCCAAAATGGCAATCATGGCTCCTTCCAGCTCACGGGTGTTGGACGTGATGCACAACGCCAAATAGTCCACCACCTCCTTCGGGAAGCTGATGCCGTTGTTTTCCAGTTTCTTGTTGATGATGGCGATACGCGTCTCCAGATCCGGCACCTGCAAATCAGCCGTCAAGCCCCATTTGAAGCGGTTCAGCAGACGGGGCTCGAAGCCCGAGATCTCCACCGGGGACTTGTCGGAGGTGATGATAATCTGCTTGCCCTTCTGATGCAAGGAGTTGAAGATGTGGAAGAAAGCCTCCTGCGTTTTGGCCTTGCCGCCGGAAATAAACTGGATATCGTCGATAATCAACATGTCCACCGACTGGTAGAACCAGATGAAGTCTGGCACGTTCTTGTTCTTGATAGCCTCGATATATTGCTGGTAGAAGGTGTCCGAACTGACGTACACCACGGTTTTGTCAGGGAAATTGATTTTGGTCTGAATGCCGATGGCGTTCACCAGGTGCGTCTTGCCCAAACCCACATCCGAATAGATGAACAGGGGGTTGAAGGAGGTTTGTCCGGGTGCCTGCGCGATGGCCCAGCCGGCAGAACGCGCCAGTCGGTTGCAATCGCCTTCCACATAGTTGTCAAAGGTCAGCGTGTCAATCAGGTTGGATGGAATCTTATGCTTCTGGATGCCGGGCAGGACGAATGGGTCGGGAATTTCCTTGTTCGAGGTATTATAGACATCGATAGGAGCCAACGTGGGCGGGTTGCTCACGGCAGGACGGTGGTGGGAAGGCAGCGTGATGGTCTTTGCCTTCTGCGGATCCTCCTGTTTCTCCATCAAGATGCGATACTTGAGTTTGCCTGACTGCCCCAGCTCCTTCCGGATCACGCTCTTCAACACTTTCACATAGTGTTCCTCTAAAAATTCATAGTAGAGGTGACTTGGCAACTGCAAAACCAAAGTGTTGTCTTCCAACGAAACCGGCACTATAGGTGCAAACCAGGTTTCGTATGCATCGTCTCCAACAATATCGGCTATCGTGTGCAGGCAATTCTGCCAAATCTGAACATAATCCCGGGTAATTTTATCCATACGCAATCAATCTATTTCATATTTCACTATAAAAGAGGTTATTAACAATTTCCTCTTATTCGTTTTTCCTGACTGCAAAAATGAACAAAAAAAAGTTAAAAAAACAGCCCTAACACCCTTGATTTTTCAAAAAAAAAGTGTAATCAAAAAACTCTGAAAACGAATCAGAATTAAATATAAACACTTTTATTTCAAAATATTACAAAAATCTTTATACTTCCCGACATCCAACCAGCTACCTTCTTGGTGCCAATAGCCTTGGATGCTTAATTTTCCGGCCTCTTGAACATAAAATGGTACAATGGAACTCTTTTCCACAGTGGGCAGATTGTTAATAACTTTCCGATTCACTACATGGATACCGCTGAACGCCAGAGATACAGCATTCGGAAGATTCCGGGACAGAATTTCCTCACCTGTTTGCACGTTCCTCCAGCCGCAAAGCGACAGGTCGTCGGGATCGAAGAGCAGGTAACGTGCGGTGCTGCGGTCGCGTACCGCGAGCGTGGCGTCGGCGCCGGAGGTTATATGATGTTCCACAAGTTTCTTCAGGTCAATGGAAGAGAGGATATCCACATTGTGCAACAACACGTGATCGCTATTCGCGAAAAGCGGTGAGGCGAACTTGAGGCCTCCCGCAGTGTCGCGCAGATACGCGCGCTCGTCCGACACTCGCACACGGGCGTCCTTGGGATGTGCCTTCAGAAAGTCTATGATCTGGTCTGGGAAGTGGTGCACATTGACCACAATATCGTGAATTCCAGCTGCGACTATCTTGTCAAGAACATGCTCCAACAAGGTTTTGCCCTCATACTCAACCAGCGCTTTGGGGCGGTTGGCGGTGAGCGGATAGAGGCGTGTGCCCAAGCCGGCGGCGAATATTAATGCGGATGTCATGATGATAGTTTAGAGTTTATAGTTTATAGTTTAGAGAGTATTGGGAATTGAGAATAATCCATTAACATCTTAACTTCTTAATTTCTTAGTTTTTAAACTGAAGACTGATAACTGCCCCCTGTCCCTGTTCACTTTACGTTAACCCGTTCTTTCAGCATGGGGACGAAGAGAAAGTCTCCGAAGGTTTCCTCGTCATATTGGTTGTCATCAACTTTGACGATGCGCCTCATCGTATGCGACTCGTCGCCCACGGGGATGACCATGATGCCGCCCACGGCCAATTGTTGCAAAAGGGCAGCGGGGACCTCCGGAGCACCGCACGTGACGATGATTTTCGAGTAAGGGGCGAATCTGGGATAGCCTTGGAATCCATCGCCGTAGTAGAGCACGATGCGGTCATCCAGTTTCTCAAGCAGGCGCTTGGCACTCAGGTGCAGTTGCTGTTGGCGTTCGACGGAGAACACGCGTGCGCCCATGGCGCTGAGGATAGCCGCCTGGAACCCAGAGCCCGTGCCGATCTCCAAGACTTTGTCGCCCGGCTGCACTTGCAGCAGCTGCGACTGGAACGCAACGGTGTAGGGATGCGAGATGGTCTGCCCGTTCATCAGCTTCAGAGCCTTGTTCTCGTAGGCCTTGTCCCAAAGAAACGACTCCACAAAACGGTGCCGTTCCACCTTGTCGAAAGCGGCCAGCACCCGCTCGTCCGTAATGCCTTTTTGGCGAAGTTCCTCGATCAGTTTTTTCTTAGCTCCTAATAAAAGATAATTGTCGGTCATCATGAATCGCGTTTTGGGTTTTATCTATGTGTAGTTCGTTCATCATTTCTTTCCTTTTGCGTTTTTCTTCACCAATTTGGCAGTGGCTTTCACGGTTTCCAAATAGGCTTCCTCGACGGGCGAGAGGGTGTTGCTTTGGTATTTGCGGTATTCGGTGGCAGCTTTCTCCAAGGCTTGTGCATGACTTACAGAGCCAGGTCCCTCGAGCAACGGTCTGTTGCCAGAGGTGAGCACCGAATCCAATTGGTGGATATAGTCGCTCATGTACATGGGCTTGTGTTCAAGCGCATTGATTTCTGCTATGTCGAAGTAACCCGAAACGAGATTGTTCAAAATCTTCAACTCGTTTTCGTTCAAATAGTTTTTGGCAATGCCAATGTCTTTCAAAGCAGGCAGTTCTCCCGAAAATGTGGTCAGTCCCATAAAAGGCTTGTCGGCATCGGCACGCTCATAGATAACTTCGGCGGCAGTATGACCATGGGCGGCATAGTGTAGCTTGTTCTGCACCATCTTGAAAAACAGCATGGATTCATTGCTTTTTGGGTTGTAGTCCACACTAGTGGCATAGAGGTCAAGCACCTGACGATACAGCACCTTTTCAGAAGAACGGATGTCGCGGATGCGGTCAAGCAATTCTTTCCAGTAATTGCCGCCGCCGTTGCCTTTCAGCCGCTCGTCGTCCATGGTGAAGCCCTTGACCATGTATTCCTTCAACCGTTGCGTGGCCCAAATGCGGAAACGCGTGGCAATGGCCGATTTGATACGGTAGCCAAGCGATATGATCATGTCGAGGTTATAGTATGTAACTTCATAGTTTTTGCCATCATCGGCAGTTGTTCGGAATTTCCGAACAACTGAATTTTCATCCAATTCACCTTCGGCAAAAATATGCTTGATATGTTCGCTGATATTGGATTTACTGGATTGATACAGAAGAACTAACTGTTGCTGGTTCAGCCAAACGGTATCGTTGTCCAATTTCACATTGATCTTTGTCAAACCGTCTTCGGTCTGATAGATGATGAGGTCGCCGGTGTTTTCTATTTTATTGTCCATGTGGTTTTTTATCAGATAAGATTCATGATTTCAGTGTATAGTTTCTTTCTATTACTTTCCCACACATTTAGCAATTCTTCCAACGATTGTTTCGGCGTTTCATCTTTCACTTCCAACCGCGACACATATTGCGAAATGTTGAGCGTGGCACCGTTCTCCAAAATTTTCTCGTTGCTCACCACTTTGGCAAAGCCGGGAATGTCTTTGTATTCCTCGTCATATACATCCGAAATCCTTTTGAAAAACAATAGCGGAAATATGTATACCTTGAAATCGGCTGCATCTACTGGGCCTTTGAGAATCCAAGCGGCCTTTGACAGGTATTGTTCTAATTGAGAAAGGGTTAACATTCAAATGTTTTTAGTCCGCAAAGATAACAAAAATGGCGGCAGGTGCTTGCGCCTGCCGCCAATAATATCAACAATATATAGGTAATTATTTCTTATAGAATACAAACTTGCCGTCCTCCACCGAATCCACCATGATGGTGCAGTCGCGGTCGATGTCCTCCGCGAGGATGATCTTGGAAAGTTCGTTCAGAATCCGCTTCTGGATGACTCGCTTGAGCGGACGCGCACCATACACGGGATCGTAGCCGAGCTGCAACAACAGATCCAACGCATAGCGGCTGAACTCCAACTTGATGTTCCTCGGCTCCAACAACTTGCCGAGCTGGCTGATCTGCAAATCGATAATCGACCTGATTTCACGTTTGGACAGCGGTTGGAACATCACAATCTCGTCAATACGGTTCAAAAACTCGGGTTTCAGTGTCTTCTTGAGCAGGTCCGTCACCTCAGCCTTGGTGCGCTCGAAGACCTCCAAATCGGAGAAATTGGTCCTGTCGGCGTAGTTGTCCTGGATGATGTTGGAGCCCAAGTTGGAGGTCATGATGATGATGGTGTTCTTGAAGTCGGCCACACGGCCCTTGTTGTCCGTGAGTCGCCCGTCATCGAGTACTTGCAGCAGTACATTGAACACATCGGGATGCGCTTTCTCAATCTCATCGAACAAGATTACGGAATAGGGTTTGCGGCGCACTTTTTCGGTCAATTGGCCACCTTCATCGTAGCCCACATAGCCCGGGGGCGAACCGATGAGACGGGAAACGGAATAGGACTCCTGAAACTCGCTCATATCGAACCTAATCATGGCATCTTCCGTATTGAACAGATACTCTGCCAACGCTTTGGCCAATTCCGTTTTGCCCACACCCGTGGTGCCCATGAAGATGAACGAGCCGATAGGACGTCGGGCGTCCTGCAGGCCAGCACGGCTCCGGCGGATTGCATCCGCCACCGCACCGATGGCCTCATCCTGACCAATCACACGTTTGTGGAGTTCCTCCTCCAGATGGAGCAATTTGGATTTCTCGCTCTGCATCATCTTGGTCACCGGGATGCCAGTCCAGCGGGCCACCACCTCGGCAATGTCATCAGCACCCACCTTCTCGTCAATCATGGCATCATCGCCCTGCAAAGTCTCCAACTCTTTCTGCAACTTCACAATCTGGTCTTCGTCATTTTTGATCAGACCGTAGCGCAATTCGGCCACACGGCCATAATTGCCCTGGCGCTCCTCGTTGGCCGCCTCCAGCTTGTATGTCTCAATTTCATCCTTGCAATGCTGGATTTTGTCCATAATCTCCTTCTCGCTGCGCCATTTGGTTGAAATCTCATTGCGTTTCTCCTGCAATTCGGCAATCTTCTTGCTCAACTCCTCAACCTTCTCAGTGGCATTCTCGCGTTTGATGGCCTCGCGCTCGATTTCCAACTGGCTGATTTTGTGTTCCACCTCATCCAGTTCCTCCGGTACGGAGTTGATCTCCAGTTTCAACTTGGCCGCTGCCTCGTCAATCAGGTCGATAGCCTTGTCGGGCAGGAAACGGTCGCCGATATAGCGCTGCGACAGCTCCACGGCAGCAATGATGGCTTCGTCCAGAATCTTCACTTTGTGGTGGTTCTCATAACGCTCTTTCAGGCCACGCAAGATGGAGATGGCGGAATATTTGTCGGGTTCCTCAATCTTCACAGGCTGGAAACGACGCTCCAGAGCCTTGTCTTTCTCGAAATATTTCTGATATTCATCCAATGTGGTAGCGCCGATGGAACGGAGCTCGCCACGGGCCAGTGCCGGTTTCAAGATGTTGGCGGCGTCCATGGCACCGTCGCCCGACGCGCCCGCACCCACCAGCGTGTGGATTTCATCGATGAAAAGGATGATCTCGCCGTTGGACTGGATTACCTCGTTGACAACGCCCTTCAGACGTTCCTCAAACTCTCCTTTGTACTTGGCACCGGCAATCAGCGCACCCATGTCGAGCGAATAGAGTTTCTTGGTCTTCAGATTCTCGGGAATGTCGCCACTCACCAACCGCTGGGCCAAGCCTTCCGCAATGGCGGTCTTGCCCACACCGGCTTCACCAATCAGAATCGGGTTGTTCTTTGTACGGCGGGACAAAATCTGCAGCACACGGCGGATTTCCTCGTCACGGCCGATCACGGGATCGAGCTTGCCTTGGCGCGCCATGTCGTTCAAGTTCTTTGCATACTTGTTCAGTGCATTGTACGTCTCCTCGTTGGAGGCACTCGTCACCTTGCTGCCCTGATGCAGTTCCGTGATGGCACTTTTCAGTCCCTTCTCCGTCATGCCAGCATCTTTCAAAATCTGGGAGCACTTGTCATTGGCCATGAAGATGCCATACAGCAGATGCTCCAGCGACACGAACTCGTCGCCAGAGTCCTGACAGAAGATGATGGCCTTCTGCATGGCAGTCTGCGCGCTGCCGGCCAAGTAAAAGTCACCGCCGGTGACTTTGGGCAGGCGGGCAATCTCGCGATCCACTATCGTGGCAATAGTTTTAGGGTTACAATCCTGCTTCTTGAGCAGGAAGGGAATTACATTATCGTCCACGTCTAACATGGACTTCAACAAATGAAGCGTTTCTATCTGCTGGTTCTGGTTGCGCATGGCAATCATCTGGGCATTGGAAATCACTTCCTGGGTTTTAATCGTTAAATTATTCGGGTTCATAGTGTTTTATCCTTTCTTTAAGACAAGGTACATGTACAATAATATTGCCAAAACCGAAAACTGACAGAATGGCAGTAGGAGGGTGAAAGGGGAAAGGGGTAAAGGGGGTGAAGGGGGTGAAGAGGGTAAATGGGGGGGGAATGGGGTGAATGGGAAAAGGAGATGGTGTTTTTTTTGTATTTTTGCGCTATGAAAAATCCAGGCATGCACATAACCTTTTTAGGACGGGAACTTATGTTCCCACTATGTGCCATACTGTTTATTCTGAGCAGTTTCGGATATATTTACGCGCAAGAAAGCGAGCCCAAAAGCAGGACAGTCGATTCTGTCATGGCCCTGTCGCCCGCCTACATGCCGGTATATACCGCCGACTTCCCCACCGTAACCTACAGGCCCCTGAAATATCATCTGCTGGACACATCCATTTTCCACACTTCCGACTTCTCTCCGTTCCTGGAACCGCAGAACCTGTATCAGACGCTCGGCATCAACGGGCAAGCGCACAAGTCCATCGTGTTCGACTACGAGCGGGACATGGGATTCACCATGATCACCCTGCCGTTCGACCTCTTCTTCAAACAACAGAAAGACCTCAAACGATACAACGTCAATCCTTCTTTCACCAAAATCTCTTACAATTACGGGCTCTCTTCAGAACATGCCATCTTTGCCACACACGCGCAGAAGGTCAAGAATTTCGAGTTCGCGTTCGACCTGACGGGACTTGCCAACAAAGGCTATTTCCTGCATCAGAAAATCAACATGCTGAACACTGACCTGCAATTGCATTACCATACCAAAGACAGTTTGTACGGTTTTTCTATCTCCTACATTCTGAACCATGTGAAAATGGAAGAATACGGCGGGTTGAGCGATCTGCACTCCTTCATCGACCGTGACCGTCACGACGAAAACCTGACAACCGCGTTGAGCAACTTCAACGTCATGTTCAGCAATGCCTCCTCGCTCATCAACACGCACGATGTGCTCTTCCAGCAGCACATCAACTTGCGGGACAAGAAAGACCGCTATTACGGCACCTTCACGCACTCTTTCCAGTTCAAGAAGATGAACAGCAACTTCTCCGACTACGACCTCAACAACGATTTCTATCAAAACCGGTACTATGTCAGCACCGACACGACAAGGGATTCCATCTTTTATTATGGGATAGCCAACACCCTGCAGTGGTCCAACTACGACCCTACGATGCGGCAGAGCGAAAACGACTACTCGTTCCGTTTTGCCGGCGGCATCCAGCATGAGTTCGTCCACGCCCGCATGCCCCGATACACGGCCAACAGTTTCTCGCTGTTCGCCCGAACCTCCATCAGGCTTTTCAAGGTTTGGGACATTTACGGCAACATCTCTTATTCTTTCCTTAGGTACACCAAGAACGATGCCCACGCAGGCGGGACCGCCACTTTTGCCCTGAACAGGAAACGCAGACATTATATTGGCTTTGAAGCAGACTTCTACCGCCGGTCACCCGACTTCATCCTGTCACACTACGTGGGCAACAACAACTCATGGACACACACTTGGAAAAAGCAGAACATTCTCAAGCTGGATGCCTTCTACACCATTTTCGACTACAAGATCAGTTTCAACTATTTCATGTTGAAGAACTATGTGTATTTGAACAGCAGCTGTGAGCCTCAGGTCTGCGACAAGGCCGTCAATCTCATCCAACTCAACCTGTTCGCCCCGCTTCGGGTCAAGCATTTCTACATGGACCTCAACGTAGCTTTGCAACATTCCACCCAGTCCTGCGTTGCAGTGCCGCTCTTTGCCGGCAAACTATACGTGGCTTACCAATTCAAGATTTTCAGGAACAGGCTTCACATCCAACTGGGCGGCGACCTGATGTACAACACGTTGTACTACGGCGACGCCTACAATCCGCTGATGCACCAATTCTATCACGAGGACAACGAGCAGGTGGGCAATTATCTGTATTTCGACTTGAACCTCACCTTGCGCGTGGAACGCATCGCTTTTTACGTCAGAGGAGGCAACCTGCTGGCCGGCGTATTTGGATTCAATTACATGACCACACCGTTCTATCCCATGCAAGGACGGAATTTGGAGTTGGGGATTACGTGGAAGTTCTACGATTAGGCGAATAACGACAATAACATTTTAGATATGTCATATAGAATAGAAAAAGACACCCTGGGAGAGATGAGGGTGGAGAGTGACAAGCTTTGGGGGGCGCAGACGCAACGCGCCATGGAGAATTTCGTCATCGGCAAAAAGCGGATGCCCATTGAGATCATCTACGGCATTGCCACGGCCAAAAAGGCGGCGGCGTGTGCCAACTGCGACCTCGGTGTACTGCCGGAAGACAAGCGAAACCTCATTGTGCAGGCCTGCGACGAGATTTTAGCGGGCAAATGGGACGAGCAGTTCCCCTTGCGTATTTGGCAGACCGGCTCGGGCACGCAAACCAACATGAACGTCAACGAAGTCATCGCCCACCTCGGGCAGCTGATGAACGGCGGCAAACTGGACGATACCCCACTCTACCTCTCGCCCAACGACGATGTCAACAAGTCGCAGTCCACCAACGACATCTTCCCGACGGGCATGAGGATTGCTGCCGCCAAGATGCTCTTGGAGCACACCATCCCTGCTATCGAGCGGCTGATGGCGACCTACCGCACCAAGATAAACGAGTTTGCCGACATCAAGAAGATTGGTCGCACGCACCTGATGGATGCCACGCCCTTGACGCTGGGGCAAGAGCTATCGGGACATCTCTCGCAACTGGAGCACGGACTGGAAGCCATCCGCGGCAGCATGGTCCATCTCATGGAGCTGCCTATCGGTGGCACAGCCGTGGGCAACGGCATCAACACACCGGAGGGCTACGACAGACTGGCGTTACAATATATTAATAAGTACACGGGATTGAACTTCTCCAACACACCGAACAAATTCGAGGCCATGGCCACGCACGACTCTCTGGCGGAGATGTCGGGAAGCTTGAAGCGCCTGGCCGTGTCGCTGATGAAGATCGCCAACGACTTCCGGCTGTTGAACTCCGGTCCACGCTGCGGTTTGGGCGAGGTGATATTGCCCGCCAACGAACCCGGTTCTTCCATCATGCCCGGCAAGGTGAATCCCACGCAGTGCGAGGCCCTGTCGCAAGTATGCTGCCAAGTCATCGGCAACGACGTGGCCATTACCACCGGAGCCATGCAGGGCCACTTGCAACTCAACGTGTTCATGCCGCTCATCGGACGAAATCTCCTTCAATCTTCCCGACTCCTGGCCGATGTCATCAACTCCTTCAACGACCATTGCCTGCAAGGGGTTGTGGCCAACCGGGAGCGCATCGCCATGCACCTGAACAACTCGCTGATGCTGGTCACCAAGCTCAACCCGCACATTGGCTACTACAACGCCGCCAAGATTGCGCAGCACGCCCACGCCAAAGGCATCACCCTGAAAGAAGCCGCGCTGGAATTGGGACTGGTGAGTGAGAAGGATTTTGATGAGTGGATGGAGATTAGATGAGAGATGAGAGATTAGAGATTAAAGACAATAGTTAAAGGTTATGATTATTATACTGACTGCTTCGCTTACGCCGGTTTTTTTACTGTTGCTATACATTTATCTGAAAGACAGATACCAGAGAGAGCCGTTCGGGCAGCTGATGAAAGCGTTCCTGGGCGGTATTCTGGCGGGTCTCGTGGATGTGCTAATACTGAGTGTACTGGGGGGCAGCGATCTCCATCCTTTCCCGGGTGCACACGGGCAAGCATTCTATCAGGCTTTCTTTTTGGCGGGAATTCCGGAGGAGCTATTCAAGCTACTGTTTCTCTACCTTTTCATCTGGAAAAGCCGGTATTTTGACGAGTATTACGACGGCATTGAGTACGCCGCCTTCGTGGGGTTGGGCTTTGCCGGATTAGAAAACATCATGTACGTATGGCAAGGCGGCTTAGGTGTGGCCGTAAGCCGGGCGATGTTCGCGGTGCCGGCACACTTCTTCTTCGCCATCATCATGGGCTATTTCTTCGCATTCGCCAAGTTCAGGCCTGAAAAGAAAACATGGTATCTGCTTCTCGCCTTCCTCTGTCCTGTCTTCTTGCACGGCACTTACGATTTCATATTGATGTATTCCAACCTCATCCAGAACACGGATACTGTCATTGCCGCTTTACTCAACTTCGGATTCTTCATCTTCTTCAGTTTCCTCGCGAAACTGGCCATCAGACGGGTGAACCACCTAGTTGGGAAATAATCATTGCCGCAGTAAAAACCAATATCGTCATTCGCAACACCATATTTCTCACAAATTCAATTTATCATATATAATTCCCCATATTATGAAACGGACCATTTTTGTTCTTTGTCTTGTCATGCTCACTTTCTGTCTGCATGGACAGGAGACCAAGAGCCTGAAAATCATCAAGAATTCCGAACAAATCATCCGAAAGGCCCTCAATCTTACTGACAACGGTAAAATTGACGATGCCATCGCGCTGTACAACCAAGTTCCCTACGGCGATTCCAACTACGAGTATGCCCAGTATGAGAAAGCCTACGCCCTGGAGATTGCTGAACGCTATAAGGAAGCCATACAGATTTTCAACGAGCTGTTGGAAAATCCATCCTGCAGCCAGCCACTGGCCAACATCTACACTGAATTGGGCAATTGCTACGACGAGCTGGAGGATTTCGACAAGGCAGTTTTATACTACGAAAAAGGACTGGAAACCAACCCCTATTATTATCACCTTCACTTCAACAAGGGTGTGTCCCTGATGCGTCAGGAAAAGTACACTGAGGCAATAGAATGTTTCAAGACCTCCATGTTTTTGAGCCCTACCCATCAAGGCAGCCACTTTCAATACGGGATGGCATGTCTGCGTCTCGGATACACCGTACCGGGCATCATGGCCCTCAACTACTGCACCCTCATCAACCCTTCCTCTAATTACACTATTATGGCCCTGAGGACCTTGAACGAAATCTACGAATCGGGAGTGGGCTCTTTTAACGCCAACAACAACCTCACTCTGCATGAGGACTACGTGGAACTGAATGAATTCTATGCTGATGTGGTCAAGACCCTAAACAACTCCATATTCTCCCACAAGAAGGAGCGGTGTCTGTCCAAGATTGACCACCCCATCACCCGAGGCAACCAGGTAGTTTTTCAAAATGTCCAGGTGCGTCCCAACTCCCATGCTGCGGAGGACCAGCTCTACATCCCCTTCTTCAAGCAGGTTATGGACAAGCAACTTTTCAATACATTTTGCTACTATCAACTTTCCGGTACTGATATCCAAAACGACAAGGTGGCAAAAAAAGCAAAAAAGATGGAAAAAGAGTTGAGCGCCTTCGTTCAAATCATCATCGATCATCTTGACGAAGTCATCGAACAAGGTCTGAACCAAGACAACCCAGACAACTTATACTACGTGTACGATAATTATCTCCTGAAGATGTGGGGAAAAGTTTCACAAAATGAGAAAGGAAAATTGTTGAAGCAAGGGCAATGGACCACTATTGACCAGAACGGCCAGCTTGATGAGATAGCTTCCTACAAGGATGGCGAAGCTAACGGCATCGGCATCGGCTATACCAACAATCGGAAAACTACAGAAGTCCTAATGTCGGAAGACAAGGTAAACGGTTTTATCCGCACTTTCACTTATCATCCTCTAGGTGTCGAGACGGTGTTAACCATTGAAATGAATGCCGTAAACAATAATCCTCAAGGCCCCTTCAAATACTACTACGAATCAGGAATACTCAAAGCCGAAGGATTGTTCAACTCCAACGGAGAACAAGACGGCGAGCTGCGTTCATACGACGAGCAGGGACATCTAATCACTGTGGAAAATTATGTTGATGGATTACCATTTGGCCTCCAAAACCAATATTATCCCAACGGCCAGTTGGAGGGCACCTACGTAACCGACACCACCACACAACATCCTTTCATCACCTACTATCCCAATGGGAAAGTGAAAACACAGGGATTCGTCACCAATTCCAAACGCACAGGACAATTTATAGAACTATATCCAAGCGGAACCATCAAGGAATCATACCATTATAACAACAACGAGGAATTAGACGGCGAGAATATTTATTATTATCCCAATGGAAATCTTGAGACTAAGACAACATACAAAGATGGTGAATTCGCCGGAGACTACATCGAATATGACTATGACGGGAAACCCTATGTAACTTATCATATCATAGACGGACAATACACCGCTGCCGAGACCTACATGCCCGATGGCACCGTCCGCGCCACACATTCTCTGAAAGACAACCACATAACCACTGACATCTATTCCTCACTTGGAAGCCTCCTTATAACGGCCACTCGAAACGCCAATTTCAAATTAGACGGAAAACGAATTGGCTATTATGCCAACGGCATGAGATTCATAGAGGACAACTACAAAAAAGGCGAAAAGAATGGCACATCCAGAGAGTTTTACCCCTCAGGTCGGGTAAGCTCCTATACTGAATTCAAGAACAATGCCAAAAACGGATTGTTGGTGCGATATTTTGATGACAAGGCACACACAGTTGCCCAGGAGTGCCAATTCCGCAACGACACTATGGTGGGGGCCAAATACACATACCTTAACGATGGCTCTCTTAGCTGCAAAGAATTGCTTGACCAAGATGGCAAACAGATATATTGTGCCTATTACACACCCGACGGGAAGATGACTCGTGAAATTCGCTATTTCAACGGTCTGCCTATTCTGATCAGCACCTTTGACTTGGATGGACAACTGGCACATCGCGACACAATACTTTTCGGCAACGGACATAGCGATTATTACTATCCCAATGGCAACCTGTGGATCAGTCGGGAAATCAAGGGCGGCCAACCGGACGGAACCATCATTGAATATTCCCTTGACGGCAAAATCATCAACACACAACAACAAATGTCCGGTATGGCAGTTGGCGTTCATAAAACATTTTTCCCCACCGGCGAATTGAAGGACTCCTGTTCGGCCTCTCTTGATGTCATTGACGGAGATTATATCTGTTTCAACCCGCTTGGACAGCCTATTTCTTCCGTTTTTTACAGCGGAGATGAACAGGCCCAAGGTCCTTACCTCTATTTCTATCCGGATGGAAAGAAAATGTGTGAAGGCAACCACATCAACAGCGAAGCACATGGTCCTGTATCGTATTTTGCCCCTGATGGAAAGACGCTGCTAATGGAAATCATCTATGATCACGGCAGTCCCTACCAATACAGATTCAGACAGAATGACGGCAACCTTTCCGAAGTTAAGGTGCTCCCCAAAGAGCATATCCAGATCAACGCCTGCTATCCTAATGGCAAGACCGGCATGGTGGTAGATTTTGAAAACGGCATCCTTCACGGAAGTTTCATCATCTATTATGCTAATGGTCAAGCCGCATTCATCGACCAATATGCGGAAGGCCACAAAGACGGACAGGAATCCTTCTTCTTCCCCAATGGCAAAACCTCCGCGATACGCAATTTCAGTCTCGGGGAGTTGCACGGGGCTATGGAATACTATTACGAAAACGGCCAAAAAGCCTACGAAGGCAACTATTATTACGGACTTGCCCACGGCGACTTCAAGAAGTACGACAAGAGTGGCAAACTCGTCCATAAAGTAAGCATGCACTATGACCGTTGCACTGCAGACGAACGATATTAAATCATTTTTTCATAAAAAAACACTCACGATGAATACCCATCCCACACTCGACAACATCGAAGATCTGTTCCCCGCCGATTTCACGGAAGAACAAAAAGCCAAAGCCAAAACCCTTTTCTACAAGAAAATGTCCATAGCCGCGCATAAATTCTACAGCGGCAAAATGCAAACCTTACCCAAAGCGCCCATCTATGGGTTCAACTGGTTCAACGTGTGGTACACACCTGGCGTATCCGCCGTGTCCACCACCATCCGCGACGACAACGACCAGTCGTTCTATCTCAGCAACCGCTCCAATCTGGTGGCGGTGGTGAGTGACAGCACGCGCGTGTTGGGCGACGGCGACTGCACCCCTCCCGGCGGACTGGGTGTGATGGAAGGCAAAGCCATGCTGATGAAGTACTTGGGCGGCGTGGATTCCGTGCCCCTCTGTATCGATAGCCGCGACGAAAACGGCGAGCACCAAGCCGACAAGCTGATTGATTTCGTGAAGATGGTACAGCACAGCTTCGGCGCCATCAATCTGGAGGACATCTCTCAGCCCAACTGCTACCGCGTGCTGGACACGCTGCGCGAGGAATGTGTCATCCCCGTGTGGCACGATGACGCGCAAGGCACCGCCTGCGTGACACTGGCCGGACTCATCAACGCGCTTAAAATCGTGGGCAAGAAAATGGAAGACATCAAAGTGGTGCTCTACGGTGCCGGCGCTGCCAACACCACCATCGCCAGACTGATGATCACCGACGGCGTGAAGCCGGAGAACTTCATCATCTTCGACACCAAAGGCACGCTGCACAAAAACCGCACACAGTACCGCGATGACAAACGCTTCTACCGCAAGTGGGAATTGTGCGAAACCACCAATCCTAACTGCATCGAAACCCACGAAGAGGCCTTCAAGGATGCCGACGTGCTCATTGCGCTCTCCAAGCCGGGGCCAGACACCATCAAGCCGGAGTGGATCCAGCTGATGGCAGACAAGGCTATCGTCTTCGTCTGCGCCAACCCCGTGCCGGAAATCTATCCCTACAAGGCCAAGGAGGCAGGTGCGTACATCGTGGCCACCGGGCGTGGCGACTTCCCCAACCAAGTCAACAACTCCGTCTGCTTCCCGGCCATTTTGAAAGGCACGCTACTGGTGTCCGCCAGCAAGATCACCGACAGCATGGCAATATGTGCGGCGCACTCCATCGCCAAGTATGCGGAAAACCAGGGCATCACTGCCGAGCACATCATGCCCACCATGATGGACAGCGACCTCTTCCCCACCGTGGCCGCCGATGTGGCCATGCAGGCCATGGCTGACGGCGTGGCGCGCAAACAGCGCACCTGGCAGGAGGTCTATGACATCGCCAAACATGACATTGACGAAACCCACGCCATCGTGCAACAATTCGAATCCAACGGCGTTATCCCTGAGTTTCCGGAAGAGGAAATCCGAAACATCGTACGTCAGGTATGCAGTGAATTATGAAAAAAAGAATCATCGTATCGCTGTTCTTCATCGTAGGCATCACCTCCATCCTGCTGATTCTCGCCATCTTCAAGCTCTACACAGAGGCGGAAAAGGTGCAGCGCAGCATCTTTGTCAACGAGGTGCTGACCGCCGGAGATGAATTGGTGGAGCGCATTGACGCGCTCATCAAGAACGACACGCTGCCCGAGAGCCAAACTGACAGCGTGAACAATCAGTTGCCCGACACCACGGCGGTGGTATCCGTGCAACGAGCACGCCGTTTCCTTCTGGACACCGCCTCCTTCGACCCTATCGGCATCATCCAGACAGTCATCTTTGTCAAAGAGAACAACTCTCGGGTAGTAGAAGACGACACCACCTATTTCAGCGATGCATACCGCAAGATGTTCCCCTTGAACAACGACCCATGGTCGCCGAAAAACGCCAAGGGCAACGTCTCCTCCATGGTCGCCAACATGGATGCCAATCTTGTGGAAATGGACAGCACCACCTTGCAGCTGCTCAGTGTAGAGAACCTGTCACGCCTCATCAAGGCATGTCTGGCAGAGGAAAACATTGACGCGCGCTTCGACTTTGCCCTGTACAACGCCTTTACCACCGACTTCGCCATCCAACCACAGTTCACAGACGAGGAGACCATGTTGCAAAGCGAATATGTGTTCAGGTTGAAGTACAACGAGAAAGTCACATCTCCCAACTACATCATCCTGTACTTCCCTTCCGAGCGCGGAATCTTCCTCCAGCGAATGAGCACTATTGTCACGTTAATCATCTGTTTGTTAATCGTTTGCTTCACCATTTCTTTCGTCGCGCTCTATTCTCTTTACCGCCAGAAAAAATTGTCGGAAGTCACCAACGAGTTTGTCAACAACATGACGCATGAGTTCAAGACCCCGATTTCCACCATCTCGCTGGCCTGTGAAGCCCTGTCAGACCCGACGCTGCACAGTGACGCTGCCATGCGTGAAGCATACATCACCATTATCCGCGATGAGAACAACCGACTGAAAGACATGGTCAACAACATTCTGCAAATAGCACAGTTGAAAAAAGGGCAGGTGAAGATGAATGTGGAACTTCTGGACATGCACGAGCTCATCCGCAAGGTCACCGACAGTGTTGCACTGCAAATCAGTTCCGTGAACGGGACACTGAATTTAGCGCTCAACGCAGACACCTGCAAGATATTCGGCGACCGTCACCATCTGGAGAATGTCATCATCAACCTGGTGGAGAACGGCATCAAATACTCTTCCGACAAGCCGGAAATTTTGATTAACACCCAATCCGGGAAAAAGGAATTCATGCTCTCCGTCACCGATAAAGGCATCGGCATTCCCAAGAAAGCGTTGGGCAGCATCTTCGACAACTTCTACCGCGTGCCCAAGGGCAATGTACACAACGTAAAAGGATATGGCCTTGGATTAGGGTACGTCAAGAAAATCGTATCCCTGCACCACGGCCATATTGAAGTTCAAAGTGAAGAGGGCAAAGGCAGTACGTTTGTGGTCTATCTGCCTTTGAAAACCGCCAAATAGGACTACATCACGAATTTGAAGCCGATTCCGTGAACGTTGATAATCTGGATGCTCGGTTCACTCTTGAAGTATTTGCGTAACTTCGTGATATACACGTCCATGTTCCGGGCGTTGTAGTAACTGTCGTCACCCCAAATCTTCTTAAGGGCATAGCCGCGCTCCAGTACATCGTTTTTCTTATCCAGCAGCATTTGCAACAGTTCAGCCTCACGGGTCGTGATTTTCCGTTCTTCACCGTTGATAACCAGCAGCTGACGTTTCTTATCGAACTGAATACTGCCCAGTTGGATGATTTCCTCCTCCGGTTCCTGGCTGGTGGTACGGCGCAACAATGCCTGTATGCGGGCCACCAGCACATCGATAGAGAAGGGTTTTGTGATATAGTCGTCACCACCGATGGAAAGACCTTTTATCATATCCTCCTGCAAATTCTTGGCCGTCAGGAATATGATTGGAATCTTCTTATCCAACTTCCGGATTTCCTGAGCCAGTGTAAAACCATCCATCAACGGCATCATCACGTCAATGATGCAGATATCGAAATCGCCTTTACAGAACATCTCGTATGCGATTTCTCCATTGGTGGCATGTTGAATCTGGTAGCCCTTGCCCGTCAAGTACGTGGTGAGCACCTTGCCCAGATTGACATCGTCTTCTGCGAAAAGAATTTTAACAGGTTCCATGATATACGATTATAGATTATAGATTTGCGATTATAGATTAGGGAAATATATCGTTTCAATAATCGATAAACGCTAATCGTTCATTAATATTATCCTCTGAACGGGAAGTCCTTGCCGGGGAAGATAGCCTGGCTGCCCAGCATTTCCTCAATGCGCATCAGCTGGTTGTACTTGCAAATACGATCTGTTCGGCTGGCGGATCCCGTCTTGATTTGGCCCGTGCCCAATGCCACAGCCAAGTCGGCGATGGTGGTATCCTCCGTTTCACCAGAGCGGTGCGACATCACAGCCGTGTAGCGGTTGCGCTGCGCCAAGGAGACAGCTTCAATGGTCTCGGTAAGCGTTCCTATCTGATTCACTTTCACCAAGATGGAATTAGCCACACCCTTCTCAAGGCCCATAGCCAAACGGTTGGCGTTGGTCACGAATAGGTCGTCACCCACCAACTGGATTTTATTGCCGATGGTGTCGGTAAGCAGTTTCCAACCATCCCAGTCATCCTCGGCCATACCGTCTTCAATGGAGATGATGGGGTATTTGTTGGTCCAGTTTTTCCAGTAATCCACCATTTGTTCGGGCGTAAACTCCTCGTTGGTGGACCATTTCAGCTTATAGACATTCTTCTCGGCATCATAAAACTCAGATGCGGCGGGATCCAGGGCGATGCAAACCTCATCGTACGGCTTGTAACCGGCATTCTCAATGGCTTTCAGAATAACCTCCACAGCCTCCTCGTTGGACTTGAGGTCGGGAGCAAAGCCGCCCTCGTCGCCCACGTTAGTGGAGTAGCCCTTGCCTTTGAGCACTTTCTTGAGGTTATGGAAAATTTCAGAGCCCATGCGCACGGCCTCACGGAAAGTGGGGGCACCGATAGGCATGATCATAAACTCCTGGAAATCGACACAGTTGTCGGCATGGGAGCCGCCATTGAGGATGTTCATCATCGGCACGGGAAGCACATTGGCGTTGCAGCCGCCCACATAGCGGTAAAGGTCTTGGCCGGTTTCCTGTGCGGCAGCTTTGGCGGCGGCGAGGGACACGCCCAAAATGGCGTTGGCGCCCATCTTGCCCTTGTTTTCGGTACCGTCAATCTCAATCATGCGGGCATCGAGTTCAGCCTGGTCGCTGACTTCCATCCCCTCAACTTGCTCAGCCAGCACATTGTTTACGTTCTGCACGGCCTTCATCACGCCCTTGCCCATGAAACGGTCTTCCTGCTCGTCTCTCAGTTCCACAGCCTCATGTACACCGGTAGATGCGCCGGAGGGAACTGCGGCACGACCCATCGCGCCAGCAGCGGTATATACATCAACTTCCACCGTGGGATTTCCACGGGAATCCAAAATTTCTCTTCCTAAAACTTTAATAATCTGACTCATAGAATTTTTAATTTAAAACGTGCAAAGATAATATTTTTTTGGTGAATGAGGTGCATGGGGAAAAGAGGTGAAAGAGATTAAAGGAGAAGATTAGGAGATTAGGAGATTAGGAGATAAGGTGGTGAATAGGAGATTAAGTTTTTGAACTTTGAACCTTGAATTCTCAATTCTCAATTCCCTCAATTATAATCACGAACTCCCCTTTCACTTCGGATTGGGAGAAGTATGCGACAGCTTCGGAAAGTGTGCCGCGGAAGGTATGCGCGTAGATTTTGGAGATTTCCTTGGAAACAGAAACTTTTCTGTCCGGGCCCATTATCTCCATCATCTTCTGCAGAGATTTGAGCAAGCGGTGGGGTGATTCATAGAAGACGACAGTCTCTTCCATTCCGGCCACTCGTTTGAGGAGGGTTTCCTTGCCCTTCTTGTGCGGAAGGAAGCCATAGAAATAGAAGCTGCTGCACGGGAGTCCCGACTGCACGAGCGCCGGCACGAAGGCGGTGGCGCCGGGCAGGCACTCCACCTCGATGTCGTTGGCCACGCACTCGCGCACGAGGAGGAATCCGGGATCGGAGATGCCGGGGGTGCCGGCGTCGCTCACAAGGGCCACCTGCTCATGGGTTTTGATTTCGGCAATAAACCGCGCCATCTGGCCATGCTCATTGAAAATGTGGTACGCCATGCAGCGTTTTTCTATCTCATAGTGTTTCAGCAGTTTGGCAGTTGTGCGGGTATCCTCGCAGAGGATCAGGTCCACGGAGCGCAACACATTGAGCGCCCGAAGGGTGATATCCTCCAGATTGCCGATGGGAGTAGGAACGATAAAGAGTTTCATTGTGATCGCATTTAGAGTGCAAAGATACACATTCTCTCCTTAATGCATGACAAAAACAACACTTTCATATTGGCCTGCGAGTTCTTTCGGGCATATTTTGAGACGGCATCGAGCTATCCGCAACATTTCATACACCACAACCGCCATTTCATACAATGGCCGGTTTTGCGGTATTTTCAGGTGTTTTGAAGTGCTATTTTTGCCGCCGATATTTCATTTCACAAACATAAAAAATCATCTCATCATGGAAAAAGAAGAAAAATTCACCGCGGCAAATGCGCAAGAACTGACTCAACAAAACCCAAAAACAGAGGAGTCGGCGGTCAAGGACACAGAAGCTCAACCGAAAAAGAAACGCCGTATCAAACGATTGGTCATCATTTTGATAATCGCTGCAGTTGCAGGTGTGTCGGCAACGCTGATCATCCGAGCATGTCATCAAAAGTCCGAGTATGGCTACGAGTACGGGGATGAACCAATGGACGGCCCTGTATCATACAACAACGGCAAAAGCAACATCATCAATCCAGTCACCAAGGAAGTCATTGTCAAGGACATCGACTGGTGCCACTACTCCAGCAACAACGACGAAGATCCCATTGTGCTGTTTGCCAAGAACGGGAAAAGGGGATTTTGCAACATTGTCACCAACGAAGTCATTGTGCAGCCCACAACCTACACCAAGGCCTGGGTATTCTCAGAAGGTTTGGCCGCTGTGGAAAAGAATGGTTATATCGGTTTTGTGAATGCCAAAGGCGATGTTGCCATCAAATTCAAGTATTCCTACCGTGGCAACCCTCTTTTTGAATTCGTTTTCCATAACGGGCACTGCGTTGTGGCCGATTCCTCCAACAAGATCGGGGTCATTGACCATAAAGGCCGTTGGGTCATCAAACCGCTTTATGACAACATTGAATTGGCCAAAGATTATGCCATCGTGTACAAGGACGGGGAATTCAAAAAGCAGATTGATTTCAAGGGAAATGTCCTGCAAGACGGGATTATCGACTATATCAACAATCTTTATTATGAGGTGAATTACACGGATTTGCAGACAGGGGAGCAAAAAGTCGGAGAGGCCAAAATAAATGATTATTACGAATACCGTGTCGGGGGCTACTCAGGTCTTGTTGACAGCGAGGGAAATATCATCACTCCTCCCATCTACACCGACATATCCGGCATAACGCCCACCTTGTTCAAGGCGCAACTGCAAGACTGGACATCCATGGTGATCATTGACCAGAAGGGGAATGTGCTCTCGAAGGTCTCGAAATAACATTTTTTCCTATTTTTGTCGCCTGAAATACCGAAGCGCATGTCCGACTTTCTGACCCTTTCCAATGCCAACGAGCTGGTCCGCATTGCAGCGGACAGCTTGGTCTATGTAGCTTCCGAGGGGAACTATTCGGACATTCGTACCCGCGATGGTGAAAAACGCACAGTGACTGTGCAATTGGGCATAATAGAAGAGCTCATTCACCGGCAGTTCAAATCCAACGAGAACGAATGCGTGCGCATTGGCAAGAGCCTGATCGTGAACCTGCGCTTCGTGCATTTGATCAACCCGACAAAAAAACAAATCATCCTGTCTGACAATCACACTTTCAAGTTCAGTCTGGAGGCTTCCAAAGAGGCGTTACGACAGTTGAAGGATTATTTTGAAAAACACAGCGAACAATGAAGCATTTTGACGATATAAAAGACGATGAAATCCGCATCATCAACCGTCAGGAGACGATGCGCAGGCCGATTTACCACCGCTGGTGGTTCTGGGTGGCGCTTGCTGCTGTATTGCTGATGCTAGCCGTTGTGCTCGTGCTTTGTCTCAGGCATCCTGAAAGCGGCTCTGACACCGTGACCTACTCCGATAGTCCTGTGGCCGTGGCTCCTACCCTCATGAAATTAGGGCCCGCTGAAGTGCTTGTGCGAGACACGGTCATCAATGATGTACCGCTGAGCCTGCTCACGCCCGTGAACGCCATACCGGAACTCTCCCTCGGCATTCCCGACACCGCTGACCCTTCACTCATCCTTGCACTCCAAGCCGCCGACATCCGTGCCGACAACAACAAGATAGTGGGTGCTTTTGTCCTCAAGGGTGAACTGCTCGCGCGCGGTGTGGCCAAGAAGGGATTTTGTGCCATCCTTGACGGAAAGATTCAACTCGGAATGGCCGAAAGCACCCCTCTTTTTGAGGAGACAACCGCCCAAAACGGCTATTTTTTCCGTCAATATCCGCTTGTAAACCAAGGCATTCTGGTGGAAAACAATCCAAAAAACAAGGCAATACGTCATGCTCTATGCGAACTGGACGGTCAGATTGTTGTGGTCAGCAGCACCTCTCGCGAGTCGTTCCATGATTTTGCGCAAGCGCTTGTAGATTTGGGGGTACTGAACGCGATCGCGCTCACGGGTGGAGACGCCTTCGGATTCCGGCACGACACTAAAAACGGCCTTCAGACATGGGGCGGGGATTTGAAAAGGTGGAATAGGATTTCGGAAGTGAACTTCATCGTATGGCGTTCGGTCCACTAAGGCCGCCACAGCCTGTTCGTTCATCTGAACGGGCCAAAGAAGCCAAAAGAAAAAGAATTTTGCATTTCTCTGTATTACAAATACTTGCAAAATCCTTCAGTGCCCGGAACAGGACTGCTGGCTTTACGGCTCCTTGTTTTTATTTACTTGTAATTCGTGATATTACGGATATTCCAACACATCAATATTACCATCATAAACCAAGGAATCGTCAAAATGGTGACCAAAAGGTGACCAAGAATAAGTGGTTTATTTCTGATGTCTAAAAATGGAATAAGTGGTATTTTTTGGATATAAAAAAATGGAATAAGTGGTTATTTTTGTAAAAAGATTATATCTTTGCACCGCAATTCAGTAATCAGAAAAGGATATGTTAGAGCGCAAATTCACACAGTATATTGAACATTTCCTGACCAATGAACCCGGCAAAATTCTGTTGGTAAATGGTGCCAGGCAGATTGGAAAGTCTTATCTTGTCCGCTATGTGGGGAATCGTCTATTCAAACATTTCGTGGAAATCAACCTTAAGGAGGACAAGGAGGGCGATCAGGTTTTTGCAGGTGTAAAGACCACAAACGACTTGTATATGCGTCTTGGAAATTATTATTCAACGCCCTTGGGTGACAAGACCAATACACTTGTGTTTCTCGATGAAATACAAAGCTATCCCCATCTGATGACTATGCTGAAGTTTCTAAATCTAGAGGGGAAATACCGCTTTATTGCCAGCGGCTCACAACTGGGCGTTGCCTTGTCGGAAACGCCATCCGTTCCGATTGGCAGCATCACGGTTGAGCAGATGTATCCTCTCGATTTCGAGGAGTTCTTATGGGCCACAGGTGTCAGCAAGGATTGGATAAAACACATTCGCAATTCATTTGAACGTGAGGAGAGTTTGGATGAAAGTACACACGAGATGCTGTTGAAGCGTTTCCAATACTATTTATTGGTGGGTGGATTGCCAGAAGCCGTTAACAAGTATTTGGAAGACAGAAATATGGTTCGTGTAAGGAATGTTCACAAGGACATCCACGAACTTTACCGCATTGATGCGTCTCAATATGATGAGAACCACAAACTGAAGATTCGACTTATCTACGACCTTATTCCTAGCAATCTTGAAAACAGAAAAAAACGCATTGTTTACAATAAAATAGAAAATAAAACAGGAAAGCATTTTTCCGATTATGCTGACGAGTTTGAATATTTGACCAATTCCGGTGTTGCTTTGGATGTGTTGGCCATCAGTAATCCTCGCTTCCCTTTGGCCGAGTCACAGCAGAAGAAACTGATAAAGCTCTATCTTAACGATGTTGGATTGCTGACCTATTTGCTTTATGGTATTAATGTGAATGCTGTGTTACAGGACATTCGCAGCATCAATCTCGGAACGGTTTACGAGTCGGCAGTTGCACAGGAACTCGCCGCCCATCAATTCAAACTGCATTATTACGATAATAAGCAAAAGGGTGAGGTGGATTTCCTTATCGATGACTACAGCAGCCTCCAGGTTTTGCCTTTGGAAATCAAATCGGGAAAAGACTATACGGAACACAGCGCACTTACAAAATTCTTGAACACTCCGGAATATGGCATCACGAGGGCAATCGTCTTCTCTAACGAGCGACAAGTGTATAGGAAGAATGGCGTTACTTATATGCCTGTTTATTATTGTATGTTTCTTCATAACAACGCTCCGGATGATGCAGTTATTTTACCGGCATTAGAGATGTTCTGACTTGTATGGAACCAACCCGAACGAAACAGCAACACATACAAAAAGTGAGCAAGTAGTGACTATTTTCCCTGCCCTCCTTCTGCAGTCCGTAGGGCTGCATGGCTCGGTGGATTGGGTATGTGCGTGGGGAATCGCACGCCGTAGGTGTGCGGGGATGATTCTCAAACGAATATGTTAGAGTTGTTAATGGAGTATGCAAAAGCAGGAAGATGCTACCATGGAAGTCGATTATAAATCACCAACCATTATTTTCGCTGTTTCTTCTTCGCCAAAAATCAATTCATTTCTGCTAAATCGCATATAAAATTTTAACAATTAATAATATTAATTGTTAAATAAAAATTATAGTTAATTGAGGTTCAGGGCAGTGAAAATTATATGTGGTTCTTCACACACATTGCAATATATATTATCTTTGCAGATGAACTCATGAAATTAAAATGCAAGATAACATGAAACAAAAAAGTCATTCTCCTGAACTGATAAGCAGACCTTTAGTCACTAGAGCTTCTCAAGAAAATGACGGGGCAAAATTTAAAAAAAATATTGAGGAGACAAAAGAAAATTTGAAAAAATTAGCAGAAGGGTATATACATGTCTATAATCCTAAAGGATTCATCACAGATTTGAAGATTGCTTTGGTAATGGACCCTAAAAACGCCAGCGGGTATGCCGTGTTCAATATCGACGACAACTTAATGCGGGTTTCCATAAGGTGCATTTTTCACCTTAAAAAACAGAATATAAAAGAAAAAGGATTTTGCAATTCTCTGTGTTACAGATACTCGCAAAATCCTTCAGTGCCCGGAACAGGACCGCTGGCTTTACGGCTCCTTGGATGTATATACTTGTAATTCGTGATGTTACGGACATTCCAACACATCAATAATACCATCATAAACCAAGGAATCGCCAAAATGGTGACCAAAAGGTGACCAAGAAAAAAAACAATCATCCGAAAATACCGAAATTTAATTTGTCGTTTTATCCAAAAATACCATTTTTTGGAAGCTCAAAATGAAGTACCGACAGACTTATCCGAAAAAGGAGTATCTTTGCCGATTGAAAAGAGACAAGATATGGCATTACCAATCAATATAGAAGACCTACTGAACAAGCAGAAAATTGAGTCCAATAGAGTGGAGTTTAAGAAGGGGTGGAATCCGGCGAGCATCTACCACAGCGTGTGTGCTTTCGCCAACGATATCGACGATCTTGGCGGTGGTTATATCATAGTCGGCGTGGATTCCGATGACAATACGGGCTTGGCTATTCGGCCTGTGGAGGGTGTTCCCATTGAGAAAATCGACGGCATTCTGCAAGATATGATTGGCTATAACAACAAGCTTTCACCCTTCTATATGCCCAGAACGAGTGTCGAGGATGTGGACGGCAAGCAAGTGCTTGTGATTTGGTGTCCTGCCGGAATCAACAGACCCTATTCCGTTCCGGAGGATGTGACATCCAAAAAATCAAAAGAGTACTTCTATGTAAGGTGCGGTACAAGCAGTATCATCGCCAAGGGCGAAGTACTTGACGAACTACGGGAGCTGGCAAGTCGTGTGCCTTTTGACGAACGAGGCAACCCCGACATCAGGATTGAGGACATTTCCATCCTATTGCTTCGGGAATATTTGGTGGCTGTTGGCAGCAAATTGGCCAATGAACTCTACACCAAGCCATTGGAAGACATTCTGGATCAAATGGTTTTGTTTGTTGGCCCTACGGAAAAACGCATGATCAGGAATGTGGCGGCAATGATGTTCTGCGAACATCCTGAAAAGTTTTTCCCGTACACTCAAGTCGAGATTGTTGTGTTCCCTGAAGGAAAGATAAAGAATCCTCGTAATTTCACAGAAAAGACTTTCAGGGGAAGCGTTCCTCAATTGGTGAAACAAACAATGGATTATCTTCGGACAAATATCCTTTATGAGAATGTGCAGAAAGTCACAGGTCAAGCGGAAGCCAATCGTTTTTGGAATTACCCCTACGATGCTTTGGAAGAAGCGGTAGTCAATTCGCTTTATCATAGGGATTATAGCCAGCACGAGCCAGTAGAAATCACCATTGAACCTGATGGTTTATCAATTCTTAATTGTCCCGGTCCGGATCGTAGCATTCCCCAGTCCGCCATTGACAAAGGCGACAACTTGAGAAGCCGCCGCTACCGGAACCGTCGCCTTGGTGATTTTTTAAAGGAATTGGATTTGACCGAAGGGCGTTCAACAGGCATTCCCACCATTCAAGAAAAACTTGCGGGGAATGGGTCCCCTCGTGCTTCTTTTGAAACCACTGAAGACCGGCTGACTTTCCTTATCCACATTCCATCACATACTGGATTCGGTGATACGATTGTTGCCAAGAATGATTCAGAGAAAACTACGGAGAAAACTACGGAGAAAACTACGGAGAAAATATTAAGGTTGATAAAGGAGAACCCTGAAATCACCAATAAAGAATTGGCAGATGCTTGCGGTATTACCGAGGATGGAGTGTATTGGAACACCAAGAAGTTGAGAAAGAATAACATCATCCGGCGAGTAGGAGGTGACAAAGGAGGCCATTGGGAAATCGTTGATGACGGTAGTCAAGACAAGAATTGAGTGTGACCAGATGATAACCAAGTAGCGAACTACTTCCGCTTGCCATCAAACAGCCTCTTGATATGGCGTTTTTCCACTAAAGGAAAGGCATGCATGAACAGAATCTCTTCATTTTTGGTTTTATATGAAATATTCACTCCTTCGGATTTTTCCAAAAGTGGCATGATCTGTTCCAACGGGAATATCAGTCGGGAGACGCCGGAAGAATCATAATCGGTTTTTTCAGCGTCGGCTGCATGCAAGGTTGTTTTGCCATTGTTTTCATCAAGAAAGTCTATCCTAACATCATTGAAAATCGGGTCAATATAATCTTCTATCACGAATGTGCATTTCTGGAACTGGTTGTCTGAATACAAGTCAATGGTGGCGTAGCGGTCGAACATTTCCTCCGGTCTCATGTACATGATGGTAATGGCGTAAACCGAGGTGTCATCTTCCATAACGGTCCATTCAAAGGGAAGAGACATGACTTTGTTTTTCACGTCATCCTTCAGTCTGCCGTCCAATATGACGGGTTCCAGAATATGTCGTGCATACCCTCTCATCCAGATATTGAATTTCAAGTTTTCGCAATGGCGCAAGGCATATTTCAAGGTGTCAATGACCCGGTTCATCTGTGCGTTCAGCGTCGTTGCAGGAGTTGTTTCGTCGTAAAGCATATTTTGGGTTGAATCACACAAATTGAATATGGCGTTCATTCGTGCCTCGTCAAATTCATAGTTGGGCTCGGTTGAAACTTGGCTGTGGACTTGTTTGGTGGCACATCCCGTGTGAGCAATGGCCAGCAGGGCCACGGCAATCGCAATTATTATCTTTTTCATTGTGTTTTTTATTGAGGTTTTACAAAGATTATTAATCAGTTTTATTTCAATATTTGGCATTGTTTTCCCACCCTCCTTTCGCAGTCCGTAGGACTGCATGGCTCGGTGGATTGGGTATGTGCGTGGGGAATCGCACGCCGTAGGTGTGCGGGGATGATTCTCAAACGAATATGTTAGAGTTGTTAATGGAGTATGGTGCAGGCAATTATTGTTTTATAATCCGCCTATGAAATTCTTGGTTTCCGATATACACTCGTAAAACATAGATTCCAGGAGGTAAATCACCTATTGAAATTTGGTTCATGCCTTGGTTGTATTTCACAATTTGACCTGAAATGCCCAAAACTTCAACTCTCTCTACTTCCGGGTGTGTGATGAAAACATTGTCAGTTGTGGGATTGGGAAACACTTTGACTGTTTCCGCGTTCCATTCATCTATGGAAACACCTTCGGCAAAATTAGCAATGTATGTCTGGTTGCCGTCAACGATTACCGATCGCACTGGTGTGCTGTCCCCGTCGCTCCAACATTCAAAATGATAACCCTCATTGGGCGTGGCGGAGATTTCAATGGTGGTGCCGTATGCAAAACTACCACCACCGTACACATTGCCCATTGTTTCATTGGATGAAAGCACCGTAATATCATACATCACAGGAGCAAAAACCGCTGTAAATACAGCGTTCTCAAGTACTGTAACCGTCCGGGGATTATCCGTCACACCATCCGACCAATGCAGGAATTGATAGTGTTCAAACGGAAATGCAGATATGCTGATTTGAGTACCCACATAATATTCGCCACCAACGGACACATAGCCCATATTCTCATCGGAACTGAACACCTGTATGGTGAATTTGTCATCTTCTGCAAATTCAGCAGTCAAGGAAACATCTCCGATGATGGAGAATTGACGCGGATTGGAAGTGCTACCGTCACTCCACTGAACGAAATGACAATGTTCGTTGGCAGATGCTGAAACAATCACTTGAGTCAAATATGGGTATGTTCCCGCTCCTGATACATTCCCCAGAGTAGAATCATTCACGGCCAAATCAACTTGATACATATTGATGGCGAAATAGGCCATGATTACCGTATCCCGTGTCAGTGTCAGAGTGCGAGGATTATCGGTGCTGCCGTCGCTCCAATGATCAAAATGATAACCAAAGACAGGCGTTGCCGTCAAAGTCAACTGCGTCAAATAATTGTAAGTACCCGAGTTTGACACACTACCCATCAAAGTATCTCCGCTCAATATGGTGGCAGTATAGGTATTCACCCCAAATTGGGCCACGAACGAGGTGTCTGTGAAAAGCGTAAAATGCCGTGGATTCTGGGTGACACCATCATTCCACTGCACGAAATGATATCCATAATTCGGAATAGCGCGCAAAGCCACATTGGTTCCGTAATCGTATGAACCGGCACCCTGAACCGATCCCATGACGGAATTGTTCGGAGTGGCCGAGACAGTGTGGGCATCAATGGTGAAAAGGGCTGTATAAAGCGTGTCTTTTGTAATAATCACATTGCGAGGATTCTCCATCACACTATCGCTCCATGCCACAAAATGATAATGCGGAGCGGGGATTGCCGTTATGGCTACAATGTCATTGTAATTGTATGTGCCGCTTCCAGTGGTATAGCCGGCCGTGATATTGTTGCTGATAACAGATAAATTGTAGGTGTTAACATCAAATTGAGCGGTAAAGGTCATATTCTGGGAGACCAACACTGTACGAGGATTCTCTGTGTTGCCGTCGTTCCATTGAGTGAAATGGTAACCGTAATATGGTGTGGCTGAAATAGTGGCAAGGGTGTTGTAGATGTAGTTGCCGCTACCAGATACCACTCCCATGGAAGCATTGTTCTGACCTACAGAAACCGTATAGGTGTTGATGGCGAATTGAGCTGTATAAGTGGCGTTTTGCATTACGGTGACCGTTCTCGGATTGTCTGTATTTCCATCGCTCCATTGAGTGAAGTGATAACCATAGTTGGGCGTGGCCACCAGATTGATAATGGAGTTGTAACTATAGTTGCCACCTCCGGACGCTGTACCGATGGCCGGATTGTTGCTCGCGACATTGATAGTATAAAAGTTCACGGCAAACTGTGCCTCATATTGTGCATTATGGGTTACAGAAATCGTTCGGGGATTCTCGGTGCTACCATCGTTCCACTGCACGAAATGATAACCGTATGTTGGGGATGCGGAAATAGTGGTCTGCGAATTATAGGTGTATGTGCCCGAACCATACGCACCACCCATTAACGGATCGTTGGGCGTGACTGTGATTTGATAGGTATTGGCGGCAAATTGGGCGGTAAAGGCCGAATCGCAGGTAACGGTCAATGACCTGGGATTGTTGGTGTTTCCATCATTCCATTGAGTGAAATGATAACCGTAATTGGCTGTTGCCGTAATGGAGATGAACATATTGTAATTGTAGTTTCCGCTTCCCGTAACCGTACCCATGGTGGTATTGTTGCTATTGACGGCGATGGAGTAAATATTGGGAGCGAAATAGGCCATGAAAGATGTATCGCAATTCACGATGATAGGTCTCGGGTTTTGCATATTGCCATCGTTCCATTGGAAGAAATGGTATCCGTAATTCGGAATGGCCATGATGGAAATCTGCTGCATATAGTAGTACAAACCGCCGCCGCTCACGGTTCCCATCTCGGGGTTGTAGTTGCCTACGGTAATATACGAGGCGTTGGAAACGAAGATGGCGGTGAAAGAGGAATCTTGCGTGGCAAATACATAACGAGGGTTGTCCGTGTTGCCATCGTTCCAACGCAAAAAATGGTAGGTGGCATTAGCGGTGGCCGACAACACGGCGAGTCCGTTATAAGAGTAAACGCCGCTACCCTCTACCGTTCCT
The DNA here is from genome assembly GCA_017554325.1 of Bacteroidales bacterium. Classification (GTDB taxonomy): domain Bacteria; phylum Bacteroidota; class Bacteroidia; order Bacteroidales; family WCHB1-69; genus F23-D06. The sequence continues at coordinate 40,975 of JAFZIP010000002.1, read as the reverse complement.
TTTACCGAATCCGAACTATGCACGGTAATATAGATGTTATTGACAGCAAATATGGCCGTAAAAGAGGTGTCTTGTGTGAGATATACCAAGCGTGGGTTAATGCTATTCCCATCGCTCCATCGAACAAAATGGAACCCCGAATTGGCCGAGGCTGTTATTACAGCCGAATGATTAGCACAGGTTGGACCGGTGGTAACTTGTGCCACACCCATAAGATTTTCATTAACAGATGTTGTGATTTCGTAAGGTTGAGCTTCCAATATATTTGAAAAGTTCTCCCAATAATTGGTGACATAGTAGTTTAAAACACAGCCACAAGGAACATACACAGGTATACTTGTACTAATGCCTGAAAAAGTGTTTGCAAATATTGTAGGAGGTGTGGCTGATTTCATAGTTAGGGAAGTGATATTTCCACATTGGGCAAAGGCATTATTACCAATTGTGGAGATATTTGATGGAAATGTAAGATTTCCTTGGACCACACTACACCCTTGAAAGGCCGAAGTCCCAATGGACACCAGCGATGATGACAAAGTGGGGAAGGGTAATCTTACGCAACCGTTGAATGCATTATCGCCAATAGAAGTAACGGCATTGCCCATTTGCATACTGTTCAATCGGAAACAATTCTGGAATGCACTTTCTCCGATTGATGTTGCACTATCTCCTAAATCCACCATTACTAACCGATCACAATCTTGAAAGGCACTTTCACCAACCACAACAACCGCATCATTGATACGGATTCCAATAATATTATCGCAATTTGAAAATGCTTGTGTTCCTATAGTTTCTATGGAGCCTGGAAAATTCAAATATCCCATAATTTGACTACAATTTTTAAAAGCAAAATCCCCAATGTCTTCTATTGAATCTCCTAATATTAAAGATGTCACAGCGGTGCAGTTTTGGAAGGCTGACTCTCCGATAAAAGGAAGTGTTTCATTGGATACAATAGATTCAATGGAAGAACAACCAAAAAAAGCATTGCTTTGTATGGATTCTAACTTGTTTGGTAACACTAATGCACCTTTTATATGAGTGCAATTTTTAAAAGCATTTGCTCCAATAAAACATATAGAATCTCCTAACACTAAAGTATCAATAGGACAATTGGAAAATGCATTTTCTAAAATACTATCAACATTATTAGGTATACTTAGTTTGCCTATTAAACCACAATCTTTAAAAGCAGAAGCTGGTATGATATTGACGCTATCGCCAATAATAAGATGTTGCACATTTAAGGAACTGAAGCTGCCATTGTATTTTTTTGCATTAAAAAAAACTGTGTTTAAACCAGTACACTTTGCAAAGGGATTGCCTCCCCATTGTGCTGTGTTTTCACAACCAATATAACAATATTTTAGAGATGTATTTTCAGGAACACTAGAGTTACCGCTGAAAGGATCAACATAATTATCACGCAAAAACAGTTTTTCCCCAAGTAGTATCACATTATCTCCTATGATAAGTGTGTCTATACCGGTACTCCCAAACGCCTGCCCCCCAATTTTTCTAATTGAGTTCGGAATAATAAATGTCCCAGATAAGTAAAGACCGTAAAAAGCGTGATCTTGAATTTCAACCACAGAATATACAACTCCCCCATATGTAACACTCTCTGGAATTGTATGAACCCCAGAAAGACGATTGTTGGAGGGATTATAACTCGAAGAAGAACCTGACTGACCATAATTCTGGTAAACTACTGACACTTCTGTTGAATTAATTATCCTAAAATACCAGATTTTTCCGTCTATTGTAATATTAAATGAAAAAATATCATTTACAATAACAAAGACCAAAGTAAACAACAATATAAAATTTCTTGTCCAATTGTTATTTGTCACAATAAGTTCCTTCATATTGATTTTCGTTTTTTCTATTAATTATCATTGATATTGATGATATCGTATTGGTATTCATCACAAAAGTATAATCAACTCTGATTTTATGCATACTCAAAAAATCCAAAATTTGTTTTTTCAGTTTCTTATTGCTTGTTTCTTTTAACTGAAACATACATTTATTTGTTTTGGCAAGATCATTTAAAGAAGATTTCCGTTCAGTAAAGTCAAAAAAGGACATTCCTAACACAACTCGTTTTATTGATCCAACAGGTATGGAAAACTTGCGATCATATCCGCCAAACAGTTCATAGTCTTTTATCCCGTAACATGTCAGGTTTACATCGTCTGGTGACTCCACTAACAAACGCCACTCATCTTCATGTTTCCAATATGGCTGTTTAATATTAGTTTGCGCTAACATCGCTAAATGAGCATCACGAATCTGACTCATCCGAATTGGTTCAGACACATCACAATAATTAATTGGGAATGGACCATGATGTTTAAATCCAAATTGTGAAAGGTCGTATTCCACACAAAAGCCACAATTGTTGGTGTAATATGCCCACATCAGAGGATTGTCTGGCTTTTTCGCCATAGAAAAGATTCCTAAATTCTTGTAGATAAGAGTCGTAAAGGTCATTTGGGCTAATGTCCTATAGTCATCTGTAAAAATCTCTTCGTCACTCATTTGAGCAAAACGAGAACAATTTAATGCATCACGAACAGCCTTTACATTATCAAAATCCAAGATATTGGGATTACAATCAAACAGGTCATTAAGTTGTCGTGGATGCGTGGCGTAGATGTAGGTGTGGGTTAACGCGTCCACTGAAGTATCTTTTAACGCATAATACTTGTAAAAGGTTTTCGGCCTATCAATATTCCTATCAGGAATAATATCATATCTACCGTTTTCGTAAATATATGTCCAGTTAAAGAATTTCTGCCGCATAGCGCAAAATGTTTGATTATACTTTTCTGTATGCTAAAACCTCAAAGTGTCCAATCTCCAAGAAATAAATGTTAAATATCAAAAATAGTTGTTGTAATATCTTGAAGAGCACCTATTTTAACGCACTTGTTGTCGGGTCGGATTGTCGTTTGATAACATCTATTAAGATTCAATTTAGCCACTGATTCCGGAAATAGAGCCACGCACAGAGTGTCATTAAACATAGGATCTTTATTGATTGTACTTTGCCAAATTAACCCATCTATTTTTTTGGGAATCTGACAATCTTGTTTTAATTTTTCAGCAAACAATGCACTAATTATATATTCGTGGTTTTGGTTTTCTGCAACCAATTTATTAAACTCTCCTGTTATAAATTCTTGAAAATCATTATATTTAGCTATTTCATCATTAAAACAACCTTTTCTATTCAGAAAAGGAACAAAATCTGCTCCGAGCACATTAAAATATGAGGATTTATTTGTCTCGTCCGTTTTCGCCAATGCGAACAGAGACAGTTTCTTTGTCACGGTCCATTCGCCAATTATGGCATTTTCAATTTGATTTGGATCAAACGGTTTCCTTAATAAAGAACTCACTTCACAAAGCGCTAAATTAACACTTTTCTTATTTGTACCAATCAGATTGTCTTCGGAGTGAACTGTTCCATAAAAAGCAGTGCTTTGCGGCTTGCTAGCTCTCTGGTAATTGTGATTATCCTTTGCGCTTCTATATGACAAGCGCTTTTTTGTTATTATAGTTTCATTTTTCCCAAGAATGGTTGCACGATATATACGATATCCTTCATTTATTTCTGCTATCGGCAAGACATAAGATTTACATTTTTTCAATTCCTGCATTACTTTATCAGCAGCTTCCTGTTCAGCAAGATTGATTGATTCTAGATTTTTAATTAATTCTATCATAATGTTATATTACTTGAAATGTTTCTTTATTCTCCCACAAACACCTTTTCCTCCCCATACACTGATCCAACCCCATTGGTGGCGTAGGCACGCACATAATAAGTCACACCGTGAGTCAAGCCCGTTAGCTGGCTTACAAAAGAGCCCAACCCTGCACCGTCGGAGGTGTGTGGGCCAGATAATGTGGGATTGGGTGTGGAACTGTAGCAAACGCCACGCGCCGTCACCGTAAAACCCCCATCGCTTTGTACCACACCTCCGCAAGTGGCCGTGCCTCCTGCAATATTCGTTACCTGTGCAGTTGTCACCACCGGCAATCCCGTAGCCGTGATCAGCAACCGCTGTTCACCATACGCTGTCCCGTTTGCATTGGTGGCATACGCCCGTACATAATAAGTAGTGCTGGGTTGTAATCCTGTCAAGTTGCCAATAAAATCGCCCAATCCTGCACCGTTAGTGGTGTGAGCATTGGCTACGGTGGGTTGCGGAACTGTGCTCCAGCAAACACCCCGGGCCGTTACGGCAAAACCGCCATCCGCCACAACAGTACCACTACATACCGCAGAGGTGGGCTGTATGCCGCTCAAAACACAGGTATTTACGGTTGGCAAACCGCTCAAGGTGGTAAAACTTCTCTGTTCTCCGTATCCTGTCCCCACCCCGTTGGTGGCGTATGCCCGCACATAATACACTGTACCCACTTGCAATCCCGTCATTTCACCCTGAAACAGTCCTAATCCATCTCCATTTACAGTATGGGCATCCGAGATTGTGGGATACTGATGGGTGCTCCAACACAATCCTCTGGAACCAACAGAAGATTTACCGCCATCAAGCACTTCTCCACCTCCATGTGCCGAAACCGCATCAATGTCTGTCACTGCCGCCGTGGTTACCACCGGCACATCCGGTCCAACAATATATATTGTGCCTAAATCAAAGTTCTGTTTGCCATAGCCCACTTCCTGCAATGAGACCTGCTTTTCTTCATATAGAGAGTCTGCTGTAATCTGCAAATAGTACTTCTGGCTCACTTGCTCGGCGGTCACCTCAATCTCAAAGGAACCATCCATAGAAGAGACTGCATACACAGGAATTTTATCCCCGTTGGTGAGCATGATCCGCATACCGCATACAGGCTGGTTAGTACGCTGCTCTATCAGCATCCCGTGGCATTTGGTTGTCATAAATATGCCTTCTTTTTCCAAATTCTTGATACATCCTGTCAGCAAGACGGAAAGTATGCAGAGTAGCAATGGCAGATTTTTTTTCATATTATTGTGTGTGGATTATTGGATATGATAGGTAATACCGATGCCGTAGGCGGTGTTGTGGTTAACCGGCACAATGGCGGGATGCACCGAAAGGGAGTTCTTGTATTTGGGTTGCAATGTATATGCCCTGCAAAGATTGTAAATGTAAAAAGCTGCGGCAGCGCCCCAGACCACATAACCTGTGGTGCGCATCGTGTTGTATGTTTTGTATGCTTGCGAAAACTGTTCGTAGGAAATATTGGGTGTCCGCATGATGTTGAGTTCTTCTCTGGCCACAAAATAGGTTCCAAAACCGGCACTTACCAACAACACTTCACCCACCAAAGTAACAGCACCTTCGCCATAATGCCGTTTGCTCATCTGTCCCAATCCCGGAATGAAAATGGATTCCACAAGAGCCACACCGTCTTTGTACTGTTTACGCTCTTCGCAGCCCCGAAAATCGTCCCATACGGGAGTTATATTTCCGGCTTGTGCCACTTGGCAAAGCACATATACTCGGACTTTTCCGTCTTTGAGTAACTCCTTGTGTTCACAAACCTTGTTAATGGGGATTTTAAACTCCTGTGCAACCACTTGCAGATCGGTTCCCCGTTGCACGGCTTCATAAATGGCTGCAGATGATACCGCCTGTCCCAATCGGTTGGCAGTGGTTTGGAACACCAGAGAGATGGCCTGGTTACGGGCTTCGTTTTCGGTGTTTCCCACAGCGGATTCTTTCACATACATATAGGTGCCATTGCCGGCTTTGGGCAGTTTTGTTACCCATGCCGGCAAATCCTGTGCCTGCATCACGCTGAACAAACAAAGCACAAGCGTAAGAATGGCAGTTCTTTTCATCATATTAGCGGTTCTGCATATCTTGGAGTTCCTTCATTTTCTTTTCAGCAAACTTGCGGAATTGGTCGCGGTTGAATTCAATTTCCAATTCTTGGTTGTCGGAAAGGCGATCGGCCATTTTGTTCACCAATTCCTTCTTGGAAACTTGAATGGCAATGAAGGATTCGTAATTGCCCGTTTGATTTTGGTACATTTTCTCACAAGTCTTGGCGGCATCGTTCAGCATTCTTTCCACAACCTGATAGAATTCGCCCTCCATCATACGCTGCACTTTTTCCATCTGGGCATCTCCGGCCACGGTACGGGAATAGTCAGTGGACAATCCTGTGATAAAGCCACCCAGGCGTTTGTTCAGCATACTCTTGGCTGCATCAAAAGCGGCAGAACGGGCATTCTGCATATTCATGTTGGTGGCAGTACCCATAGCACGGAAATACTCATCGTTGTCCATTGACTCGTCCACACAGGGGAGTTCTATTTCGGTCCTTCCCGGAGGAGGTGTCTGGACTACTTGTTTGCTGGATTTACAAGATGCAAAGGCCAAAGCCGCTGCGATAATCATCATTACTAAAGAAACTTTTTTCATAATCGGTTGTTTTTATTGTTATTACTATTGTTTGTTATTCTGATGTTTGAGCAAAATCACATTTGCCCGTTGGGTGCGATATTGAGGCATGGTTTCGCCGATGTTCGCGCCTATGTATGTGGGGTCGCACACGAAATATTTTCTTCCGTCTATCAGATAGTAGTCGCCTTTTATCTCGCTGTCATCCTCAAAGGCCACTGCCGTGGCGATGTGGTCAGGATAATCCAACAGCACGATGCGCGCACCCACCAGATTGCGAATCAGATATGCAAACAGAATGGCGCGATCCTCACAATCGTTTTTGGCATAGTAGAAGTTTTCTTCGCAAAAGAAAGGTTTTTCATAACCAAACTGCTGAATATCTGTTGCATAGTCAAATTCAGTTTGCACATAAAACAGCAATACATTGACGGCCTCATATTCATCCAATTCATCAAGGAACGGTTTCATTTGCCGTTCGGCCCATATTTTCAGTTCTTCCGACATTTCGGCATTGGCATAAATCCCTATATCCACTTGAGGGTATCGGCTGTAGAAGTCAATAGCGTTTTGGTTGACCTGAAAGGGCAGCACATCACCCCAGAAATCAGAGCGATAGGTAACGGATGAGGGCTGACGGAGAAAATGAATTGGTTCATCAATATTCATATCCAGCGGGTATGTCGGGGTAGGAAAAGTCACCGGATAGGTACTGATTGAAGATTGTTCTTGAGATTCAGTCGGATAGCAACTGAAAATATAGTAGGTCTCGTTATTGCAACGCACATACGATACAGCATACAGGGTTGTTTTGGCCGACAGCAGGACCAACAATTGGTTGCCAGTTCTGCCCACTTTGGCGTCCATGCCGAGTTGATTGGCCAGCCATACCACAAACACGGTTTGTTCAGCATACCGTTTGGGGAATGTTTCAGCGGCCACGGCGGTTATCATATCATATATTGCCCAATCGTTCAAATGGTATTCTCTTGACTTTTCTTTCAGTTGGATTACACATTTCTCAAAACCGTTTTCTGACAAATCGGACCACAATTTAGCAACGGCCCGTTCGGAAATTCCACCCAATACCATAGTTTCACCAGAAACAGGAACCTCAAATTTGATGGTGTGCATATAGAAGTTTACATCCACATCACGATATGTAGTTTGGGTTGCACTGTCGGCATAGTTATCATATTCATTTTCAGTGGGTGGAACGGGACGAGCTTCGGGAGTGGGAATGATCTGATCCACTGGCAAACTAACGGGTTCTTTGGCCACAGTATCATGGATAGCAACAGGCAGTTGTTCGGGTTCGGGTTTTATGGGCCGTCTTTGTCCCGTAAACACCTGAAATTCTTCCCATCGTTTTTCCATCGCTTTGGCAAACTCACGGTTGACAGAATCCTTATAGGCTTTGAAGCTGGCATTTCTCTGCTGCTTCCACTCATTGAAATTGCGGCGTTGGAGAAAGTTGTTCCAGTCGTCATCCTGTTGCGACCATGCCAACAAAGGAAGGAGAACTATCACTAATATGCCAATATATTTTTTCATCATCTTTTGCTTTTTAACCTGAAATAGGAGATATGCAGGGTCAATCTATCATCATTGTTGAATTTTTATTTTTCATTAAGCTTTAGTCCCATATCCCAACGCATAATCATTCCGCTTTCTTCTGACGAGGTACCATCGTCGTATGTAAACACCACATGCCACATCAGCGTATCCACATTTTCCGGCAAAGAAACTGTAAAGTATTTCTCTTTAGCAAGTTGCATATCTTTTACCCATTTCCCATCATCGGATCTCACGCTCAAATGAACACCCACAGCATCTGTATTCCAACGGAAGTTTACATTCTTCTTTTCTTTTGAAATCATGGTGCGTTTCTTTGTCGGATATACCATGTTGGCATAGTTGGACTTGTGTGAACTGTCGGCATAATGTTTCGGTTCCATCGTGCTGGGCATCCGCTCTGAAGTGCTGATTTGAGATTGTGCCTCCGAGTTTGTAGGTTCCTTAATGTTGTTTGTGGATTGAACAACTGTTGTGTCTGTAGTTTCTTTATTTGGGGATTGTTGTGCAAACTGATCGTTCTGATTGGGATTGCGGTTTATGGCAACCAGACAAACAATGACTAAAAGAGCGATAGCTGCTGCCGCATAGAGGTAGCGGGTGAATCGTTGCCGGCTTTTTGTTTCTTTCTTTGAGGCGAAATCATTCAACATCACCGCCTCGCCCATATTTTTGAAATCTTCCAGATTCTCCTCGTTTTCGCTCAAATAAGCGAGAACAGCCTCTTCCTCTTCGGGAGTGGCCATGCCGCTCATATATTTGGCAAGCATTTCGTCTGATATTTGTTGTTTATCCGCCATAGCTTTCTATTTAGTCACATATTCCTGAAGCTGTTCTTTAATCAGTTTTGCAAGAGCTCTCCGTTTGATATTGTAGAGGTTGTCCACGGTCACATCAAACCGTTCAGCCACTGTGGCAGGGTCTTCCTCATCAACAATCAACGCTTTCAATATCTGTGCATTTCTCGGAGGTGTAACCTTTCCGATGGCTTTCTTGATGTCCTCCGCCATCATCTTTTCAATCTGATTCTGTTGAAACAAAAGAGATCGCTCTTCCATATTTTCAATAGGGAGATTACGAGAAGAATCTATCATTGAAGCGGTGAAATCTTTGAAAAAGCGATAAGACACTACGGAAAACCAGTTCTCAAACGGCATTTCAGGATTGTATTTGCGCAGTTTTTCCCAGTTGTTTTTGCTAATATAGAGATAAAGCTCCTGGATTAAGTCCTCAAAATCTATGTTTTTGTTTCCGCAAGTTTTGTAGGCGTTGTGGTGCAACAAGGCGTTAAAGTGGTTGTAGAAAACATATTGGATTACCTGCTCGTCATTTTGGAGAAGTCCGTTGTAGATTGCATGGCCAGAGTAGGTTCCCATGATAAAATGTCATCGTTAACAGGCAAGAGGCTTGCCGTCAGCATTTCATATCTGGCGATTCACCAATTCCAGACAATACAGTTTCAAATCAAGTACATAAAAAAAGCGCGGGAATCTGAAATCATCGCTCATCCCGCGTACAAGGCTCTGGTACTGCCCATCTTCCGAGGATAAGCAATGCCGAAGCCCACGCTGTATGTATATACGATAATATACACAACCATGGGCATTGGCCATTGCCTTACCGTGCGGAAGAAGTAGAATGTACCAGATTCTGTACGCCGCAGATAAGACGTTGACTCAACGCCTTTTTATATGTCTGTCGCCCACCCGCAGCCCTTTTGGGGATTTGGCTAGAACGACAGGGCAAAAATACATAATTAGTTTTTAAATAGCAAGTTCAAAAATCGGACCAGCGAAGGCGGCATTGGGAAATCATTGATGACGATGATCCGTACAAAAAATGAGGGTGCGTGACTTTTGGCGCACCCTCGAGATGATAACTATTGGTATTGAACTAAAACAATTGATACAACAGTGGTGGTTCTTCTACATCCTTCCTTCCACACAGTCTTTGAACCGTGCTAATAATTCTTCCTTCAGGTCACTGCTGCATTTGAAATAGGCCTCATAATACTCTACCACACGCTCATCACCATAGTCATCCCAGTCGGGGCCATTTTCGAGAAAGTACTTTTCGGCAAATTCAAAATCCAAACTGTCGATTTCCCCATAGACGTTAAAGGCATCTGCTTCTTCGTGTGAACATAAATAGACTTTTAAGTCATATGTGTTCTTGACATATGCCAGCCAATGATAAGGGAAACGCCAAGGGGTATGTCCCCACATATAGATGGTAGTGTTTCCAGTGGCATCGTCAATGAGGTAAGAACTCAATCCGACTTTTTCATTTGACTCTAAAGCAGGTCTTCCTTCTTCGTTCCCAACATCACTTCCCAACTTCTTAAATGTCTCAGAAACAATGAAAGAGGACATCAACACTTTGTTGTCGTCATTCCAAAGACTTTCGATGGCGTCTTTGATATTGTCCTTGGGTTCCAAGCCAAGGTTCTCAAGTCCTCTATTCACAAAGTTGAGGACATTTTTTGTTGCAGCCTTCACTGCGTATTCGTTAAAGCACCAATTTGCCATAATTTTAGTTGGTTAACCTAAATACACCATAAGGTCCTAAATTGTAAATAATGAATATTCAAAATGTTAGTATCTATTTTTCCCCTTTTTATATTGTTCATCTGTGTCAATATAAACCCACTTATGACAGTGCCACAAACTGGGCGCGTTATTACCAACAGTCTTCTATATTGAGATGATCCAAAAATGCATTCTTACTGTTCACATTTCTGAAGCAACACTCCGAAAAATCTCCACTTATAGTCGCCGCTTCAAAATCAGCGTTCTCAAAATCACAATACATACAACTGGTTCCAAACCTGGCAAATTTGAACTTTGCATTTTCAAAGCTACAGCCATTGAACTCGCCACAGATTTCTCTACTTGAGAAATCAAGTCCGGAAAAATCGTAATCGTTGAACTCCATATCCTCATTCATATTGAGTTCGTCGAGTTCCTCTTGAGTCATTTTTACTTTCTCCTTCTTGAGCGAAACAAAAGATGTGGTTAGATAGGTGTTGTCAAGAAGTCCTTTGGCTTCAACAATTGTGACTTTACCCCAGTCGGTCGTTTTTCTTGATTGCTTTTTGTCCGTAGAGTGAACCCATTCACAATCGTAACTACTCTCTGCCAAACATTCATTACTGTAGGCACAAAGTAAATGTTCGTCTCTTTTCAGGACATAGAACACATCACCTGCCACTAAACCGCTCTGTTCAATATGATTCTCAAGTTCAGCAAAAGGCAAGTGGGCGGCATTGTCGTTGAGTCTTTCAATTTTTTCTTTCATTGTTGTCTGTGTGTTAGCATTCAACATAACCCTGAAAGCATTGTTGGCGCTTGGCGCTTCATTTGAAATTAAATTTTTCATTGGTCTAAAAAATTGGTTAAAAAATAATTGATAATACACTTTATATTTCTTGTTATAAGTATTAACTACACAAAACCGACTGTCATAAATTTCGGGTCGTCCATACCACCGATGTCTCGGTTTCTTCATCTGAGGTTCTTTATTATAAACATAACAAAAATAATCACGCTCATTTCTTTTTGAACTCATCGGTGCCGTGGATTCTCCCAACAATCTCTCTGAGCTGTCTGTCCTGACCGGCAGAACATTCGTCTTCTTCGTTCTCGGGAAAAGTGTCAGAAGTAAATGTATATGTATTAGTTGTTAGACTATTAGTTTGCTTCTGACACTTTTTTTCCTTTCTTTGTTTGTTTTAGAAAACCCTCTTTCTTTCAAGTATCTCTTGAATGTTTCAATGCTCACTTTAACACCATTCTCTTCAAGTATTCCTATCCATTGTTTATGAGTGATTTTCTTCCCGTCACCCAACGTTAGGGAAGGGTCAAAGAAGCAGTCTATTTCTCTATATCGCTCTTCTTTCCTTTCTCTGTTCTTCTCGCCGAGAAGGCTACCCAGCACCTGTTTTTTGCTCACGCTATGTTCTCTGCAATATTTGTCGCTCACCTTGAACGAAGAATGTTTGACTTCCTTCATTTCCCTTATCCCGGCTTTCATTATCCTGTCCACTAAGTCTATGATATACTTGTGTGTGAATTTGATGCTCCCGTCAGGATCAACAAGATCATAGTGGCACAGAAGTGTGTTGACGATAGCATATAGCATAACATTGTGGTCAATGTCTTTGTTCAGCTTTCTTAGAATGAGACCGGAAAGAAAGATTCTTTTGTGTCTTTGCTCTCCGTCATTCCATTTCTCGGTGACAAAGCGTTTCATTTCTTTGTCCCAGTACTTTTTTACCGGTACGGTGTAGTACTTATCCTTCAGCACTTTTTTCCTCTCGTCCTCTTCTGACTGAACATATTCGGTCTCAACAAGCAGGAAAGGTCTTCCGTGCCGCCTGTCATACCATTCAAGGAACTCCAAGTATTCCAGCTTGAAGAAAGAAGACAGGACTTCCTTCTCAAAAAAAGTGTCAGAAGTAAATGTATATGTATTGGTTGGTAGACTATTAGTTTGCTTTTGACACTTTTTTGTTTTCTCTTCCTTTTCTATGTTTTCTTTATATTCCTCTGGCAACTCATAGACAAAGTCGGTTACTCTGCATTTGCAATTATAGCTTCCGAAGTATAACTGGTTAGCGGTTCTACCATCCACTAACTCCTCGTCAATATTATTCTCTTTGACGATATAGTCGAAGGCGGCAATGTACTCACCGACGGAAGTGGTTGGCGTTTTCAAAGCGTAAATCAGCCTGAAACGGTACTTGTGGTCTCTGTCATTAAAGTGCTTTAGAGATTTCCCCACTGAATAGTTGGTGTTGTTAGACTCGGTCTCGTAGTAGATTGTCGGTTGAAAAGCGAGAGCGGAGACGAACTTGTCCATCGGTTCTGTCGAGAAGTCTATGTCAATGCAGATATAGTCGCTGGTTGAGACATCCTCAAGATTCTTTTCGGCAGGGCAGTAGGGCAGACCGTCACCTATCATTTCGGCCAGCGTGCTGTTGGTAACGAAGACTTCCCTGCAAACCTCGTTCTTGATCTTCCCGCCCATCCATTTTGGCGGCTTTGAGTCGTAGGTGGTGTCGCCCACCAACATACGGCCTCTGAATTTCTTGTCAATGGTATATTTCATTCCTTTAAAAAAGAAACCCCCACACAGGGGGAGACCCATTCCCACCTATGCAAGGGTTAAGTTTCATAATCTTGTTCGGCAGATGGGTCCTGCCGGTAAATGAAGTCAAATGATTGTGATCGGTATCATCCCCGACTATAGTAAATATAACAAAAGTGAAAAAAAAGTGTGTTTGAGGACATCACCCCACTTCCGTGCTACATACTGCAAAATGGATACACCTCTCCTGTCGATTAAATTCAATTTGTTGAAATTCAGGATTTTGTCTTTTTATTATGTTATATCGTGGTCTATAGTTGATACAGAAAATGCCGATTTTCGACATCCACTTTCTTTCCTTTATTTTATATTATTACAAATGAGCCATTTTTTCAGGGAATAATTTTTGCCGTAACCGCCATAAATACTATATAAAGAAAAAAGAAATGATGAAAAAGCTGGAAAAGTTATTGAAATTCGAGAACTACATTCTTGAAGAGAGATCCCACAGAAGTGAAACGATAGAATCGGTCGTAAAAAAACTGAAAAGAGAATTTGGAGACACTAACGAAGCGTTTTTGGAAACAGCCAAGAAACGTGGCGTAGACCATATCCAACAATACATAGTCCGGAATTTACAGCCCTATTTGGATCAAGTAGAACGGCCGGAGTTGTTTCAAAATGGTTTTGACTATGACGGGATGCTGGCAGGGTTGGTTTCGTGGCTGTTAGTTGAACTGGAAGTTAAGAGAATGAAGGAATCAGAGAAAAAGGAAAAAGAGTAATTATGCACAGGGTTGTAATTTTTTTGAATCCAGTCGTTAGTAATGGAGAAGAACTATACGGCAGATTATACGGCGGCGACACCGAAAAAGACATTTTGATTGCCGCCCGTGCCGATTTCAAAACTTTGCTGATAAGGGAGCAATGGGAGGATGAACTTGGAGAGAAATTCAGGCTGCAGGAGGGGTGGACCTTGATACACAGCACGGACGGATCGAAGGCTTGGTGGTCTTACGACAAAGATAGGTACACCTTCAATCTTGGATATGACCCTGTCCCTGACCAATTCGTTCAGGGTTGTAGACTACCCTCCAGTAGTGTCGCCCTATTGAGTGGATGGGTACCTCTCAAGATGGCCCACACCAATCTCGAAGACTACATTATAAATCAGGCATTCTACTATTCCATAATAGAAGCCAACCCCAACGACATCTGCTGGTGCAGCATCGACGCGTCAGAGGACGATGGTATTCTATTATAATAATACCATTGCAATATCGCAGCGCAATATTTTCAAATTCCTTAACCATATCTTGAACGCTCGCCTTTTGGCGGGCGTTTTATTTTTGTAGTTATTTCGAAAATGCTAATCATCTTAGTCTCAAGGTGTTAGTATTAAAATTTTTCGTATATTTGCCTGGAATTTAAAACTGAAAAGATATGGAAAAACAGAAACAAAGAACAGAAGAAGAATGGCGTCGCTTGCACGAGAACGCCATCTGTGCCGTCATCGCTGGGAAAACTGCTAACTTTCATTTAAGTGAGTGGGGTGATAATTCCATCGTTTCCGACGCAATAAGTCTGGCGGACACTTTGGTAAAGAGACTCAAAGAAGAAGAGAAAGAAGCTACTGCAGGACAATGAAAATGTGTTCAATCCATTTTGTGTTCAAATAATAGGTTATAAACCACTTTGAATACACATATTAGCATTCAGATAACTCAAAGAATTATATGAATATGAAAGCAGCCATTTATGCAAGGGTGTCTTCAATTGGAGATCGTCAGGACACCACAAGACAAATTAGAGATTTGGAGAAGTATGCCATCGACAATTCTCTTATCGTAGAAAAGACATTTGAAGAGCATATCAGCGGTGCAAAGAAGACCAAGGATCGTCCCGTCCTGACGGAATGCCTTGACTACTGTTTCAGCAACGACATTAACACGCTTCTCATCTCTGAACTTTCCCGCCTCGGTCGTAATGTTGATGATGTGCTGGCGAACGTTCAGCGCTGTAAGGAACACCATCTCAATGTCTATTTCCAGAAAGAGCAGTTGTCAATCTTCAACGCCGATGGCAAGGAACACCCGTTTCTGACCATCTTCATCGCCGTGCTTGGTACCTGTGCTCAGATGGAGAGGGAAAATATAAAGTTCAGATTGAATAGCGGCAAGGAAAAGTATGTAGCCGAAGGCGGCAAGGTCGGTCGTAAGGTCGGCTATAAGAAACCAGACGAGAAACTGCAAGAAGAATATGCCGGAGTAATCAAGCAATTACGAAAGGGATACCCAATCAGGATGATTGCCAAAAACGAAGGTGTGGGCATCAGTACCGTTCAGAGAATTAAGAGAAAGTTCGTGGATATCGCCTAAAAGGAGAATTGCTATGGGACGAAAGAAATTGAGATTTGATTATTGGATCGAGTACAATTACGAGATTATAATGTTGAGGGATGGCCTCTCGCTCCGGCGAGTTCGGAGCCGGACGGGTCGCGCCATTGGAACCTTACGAAAGTTGCGCGCAATGTTTGTGAGATGACTACATTGTGCATCTTTTTTTGCATTGATTGTCAGATAGATAGAATTATTTTTAGAGAAAAGTGCAAAAAAGTGCTTCAAAGGCATTCGCTTTTGTTATCTTTTTAGAAAACAAGACGAATTAATTAATTAAAAGAATCACACATGAACAATAATGAATTGGTACATATTGACCCCAAGTGTTGGTTAAACGTGATTGAGGGTTTGAAATACACCTTCAAAGAATGGGTCAGAGAGGTTGTTGAAGAAGTCGTCACCGACAAAATGTTCACTATGAACATTGAAGACAAAAGATTGAACGCAGATGAACTTTGTGAAAGATGGGACATTTCCAAAAGTACACTTTACAATTGGGAAAAGGAAGGGATTATTGAACCTTTACCTCTCGGTGGTAGACGGAAAATATACTCCATGAAGGATGTGTTGAATGCAGAATCTAACGGTCTCGTTAAAATTGTATGTTAATGAAATTAGTATTAAGAACCGAGAAGACTGACGGCGAACACCCTCTTTATGTCCGATTGAAAATTGGGGGATCTGCCTATTGGTGCAATCTGCTAATGACGGTTGACGCCGCAGAGTGGAATGAAGTATCAAAGTCCGAGAGAAAACAGAAAAATTATCTCAACAAGAAAGGTATTAGCAAGAAAATTGCCTTGATCGAAGATGCCATCACAGATATGAGAAGACATCATAGACTGACCAAGGACAACCTTGATGAAGTTATTGAAAATGTCGTACTCGCAGATAAGAGAGAGGGGCTGAAACGCGCCGAAGCTCTGAAAAAAGACATTGAGTATAATAAGAAAACGAACATTAAAAACTTTGTCATTGAGCATGTCCATGGGATAGAAAACGGTACCATCAGGACTTCGACAAAGGGGAAATATGCCAAGGAATCCATTAAAAATTGGCAACAGTTCAGACGAGTATTTTTGGATTTTTACAAAATCATGCCTTTTGAATGGGACAACATAAACGAAGCATTAGCGGATAGGTATATTTCCTATTTGGAAAGTTTAGGTTATATGAAATACACCCTTGATAAACATATCAGTCTCTTCAAAACACTGATTGGTGCTGCAGAGAGGCAAGGTCTTCACACCAACCATATCGCTTGCAGTCTATTGAGGAGCCCAAAAATCACAGAGGATGACAAAGCGAAGAAGATATATCTAACAAAGGAAGAATTGTCGGCATTGTATGAAATGCCATTGAACGGTTTTCAAGAACAAGTTAGAGATGTTTTTCTCATTGGTTGCTTTACCGGAATGAGATTTTCAGATTATAGTAGAATTAAAAAGGCAAATATTGGTTTTACACATAATGGTACAAAAGTAATCAGACTTAAACAAGAGAAAACCGCCAAAGTCGTGGTCGTTCCCATTATGGACGACAGGTTGGAAGTATTATTGAAGAAATATGATTACAATGTTCCCAAGATATGGGATCAGAACCTCAATCGGACTATCAAAGAAATCTGTAAGAATCTGTCGGAATCTGTTCCAAGTCTTCAAAAGAAGGAAAGAACCATATTGACATTAAAAGAGAAAAGAGCCGAGTCAAATGCCCAAAAGAAAGGGAAAGTGTTATATGAATACGATGAACAAGGTTATCCATTAAAACCAAGATGGGAATTGGTTGCAAGCCATACGGCAAGACGGTCATGCATTACCAATATGTATCTATCCAAAAAGTTTACGATTCCACAGATGATGAGTGTAAGCGGCCACAAGACAGAAGCTATGTTCTTCAAATATGTAAAACTATCGTTGGACGAATATGCAGAAAGTGTGGCAAGTGCAGCCGTAGATGGGCTGTTCTAAAATTGCAAATGGATATCTTATCATGGGGTGTAAAAATACGCCCCATTTTTGTATAAAGTTCAAAAAGGTGTCCAAAAGGTGACCAAAATTGGAATATAAAAGAAAAAGGATTTTGCAATTCTCTGTGTTACAGATACTCGCAAAATCCTTCAGTGCCCGGAACAGGACTTGAACCTGCACGCCTTTCGGCACACGCACCTGAAACGTGCGCGTCTACCACTTCCGCCATCCGGGCAATTAGTAAATACCCTCCTTGATGATATCGTGGAGATGAATCACTCCAAGATACCGGTCGCCGCTGTCCAAAACGAAGAGGTTCGTGATGTTCTTGCTCTTCATCAGTTCCAGCGCGTCCACGACGAGGGTGTCTTCGTGGACCGATTTCGGTTGTTTGGTCATCACATCCTGTGCGGTAAGCTGGCTGTAGTCGGGATTGCGTTCCAGCATTCGCCGGAGATCGCCGTCGGTGATGGCACCCACCACCTTATCATTCTCAACCACGGCTGTGACTCCGAGGCACTTGCCAGAGATTTCCAGAATCACCGTGTGCATCGGGTCTGTGGGGGCCACCATGGGAACGTCATTGAACTTGTACAAGTCCTTGACCTTCATATAGAGGCGTTTTCCCAGAATACCACCCGGGTGGAGCTGTGCGAAGTCTTCGGAAGTGAAGCCGCGCAGCTTGATCAGGGTGGAGGCAAGGGCGTCGCCCAGGGCCAGCTGCGCCGTGGAGCTGCAGGTGGGGGCCAGGTTGTTGGGGCTCGCCTCGCGCGCCACCGTGCAGTTGAGCACGTAATGCGCTTCGCGGGCCAGATGCGACTCCGTATTGCCGACCATTGCAATCAGGATGTTGCCATTTTTCTTCAGAAAGGGCGTCAACAATGAAATTTCAGGTGTGTTGCCGCTCTTGGATATGCAAAGAACCACATCGTCGGGCTGAATCATGCCCAGATCCCCATGAATGGCATCCGCCGCGTGCATGAAGACCGCCGGTGTTCCCGTGGAGTTGAGCGTGGCGACAATCTTCTGTCCTATAATCGCGCTCTTCCCGATTCCGGTTACGATGACCCGGCCTTTTGAATGCAGAATCGTTCCCACACTTTTCGCAAAATCATCCGAAAGATACTGTTGGAGTTTCTGCACGGCATCGGCCTCCTCCTGCAACACCTTTGCGGCGTAGTTGATTATGCTGTTGTTGTCTTTCAAATCCACGATTCCTTATTCTGAATTTTTAGACTTTTTAGCAGATATGGCACGGCTAAATCTCTCATACTTCCTTCGTGCCATCGCAGTGTCTCCAAAATAGGTCTTGAAGTCCTCCCGAGAGAGGTTTTCCATCTCCTCATTTTGGAGCTGCAAAAATAATGAACTTTTCAATACATTCGGACGCAGACCGATATTTTTTTTATTTTTAGGGCAAACCTCCTGGCAGCGATCGCAGCCAAACACCAATGGAGCATCCGCAAGTACCGAATTATCAGGTGTTTTATTCTCCACCGTCTGATAGGCAAAGCATTTGTTGGCATCCACTTTGTAGGGTGAAAGCGCGTGCGCCGGACAGCTGTTCACACACAACATGCAGTCACCGCAGTCGGACTTTTTCGGAGAATCGTACACATCAAACTCGCAAGTCGTCAGTATGGTGCCGAACACGAAATAGGAACCTTCGTCGTTGTGGATCAGCCCGTTTTTGCCATAGCAGCCCACACCGGCCTCCACGGCCCAGTTTTTCTCCGATATGCAGGAACTGTCCACCGTAATACGGCAATGCACCGAAGGGTCAACTGCTGTCATTTTTTCAACCACTGTCTGCAACATGCGTTTCACCAACTGGTGGTAATCCTCAATCCATGTGTAGCGCGCCATCCGGTATTTGTCGCTGGCGGGTTGTTCGGCAATGCGGTAGTCGAGGGCGCCCACAATGACACTGCGGCAACCCGGAAGCAGATCTTCTGGGTTAAAGCGCTTATCGACATCCCTTTCCAAGAAGTGCATGTCGGCGTGTCTCCCCTCCCCTATGGCAGCCTTGAACTGCTCTTCGGCGTCGCGCAGCACGTGCGCACGGGCCACACCCGCATGAGAGAAGCCCGCCTCTCCACACCATGTCTTTACCTGCTGCGCCTGCATCATAGCCTACAGTTTCAACTCTTTGAATTTCTCGGGAATACGGATGCCCGTAGGACCCGGCACATTGAAGCGGATAACCTTGAGATGAGCCCGGACCTCCATCAGCTGATGCAAATCCTTCAGCACCAGTTCAGTGAAAAACGACTGCGTGGAATCCACGGGGGCAAAGTCGTAATACTCGCAGGCATAGCGCGAATGCTCCAGCCGTTCGTCGCCACGCCCGTTGAGTACATCCTGCACAAAAGCAAAATCCATTGGCATTTTCAGCAGCAACTTCAGCGGCGCGTAGGTGCCACAGTAGTACTGGTACGTGAGCTTGTTCACATACTTGATGCTGTCTGGCGTGAGCACCGCGCGCATCACTTCGATGCCGTATGCACTGACATTCAGATAGATGATACTGTCCACACGATTCACCATGAAAAAATTGCAGGTACGTGTGCCGCCCGTATCCACAATGTCGGCCTTACCACGATAGGAAATCCACTGGTAACCGGCTGCCATCGGCGGCAAAGAATCCCAAACCGTAAGAGTAGTATCCGGCTGCGCCGGAAGTGTGTCAACAGGTTCCTGCGAAAATGCAAATATAGGCACCCCGCAAAAGATGCCTATATAGAAGAAGCATACAATATATTTATATACTGCTGACATTATCGGACAAGCGTGAAGGTACCCGTGACAGCCGGCTGGCCGCTGCCGCGCAAATCATCCATCTGTGTCCAATGGTGAATGTAGTAAACATACACCCCGGTAGGCATCATCAAGCCGTTGGGATCACGGCCATCCCAACCTTCTTCAGGGTTGGAGGACTTGAACACGAGTCTGCCGGCACGGTCGTAAACCAGCATCAAATATTTGGCAAGCTCAACACCCTCATATACTGGTTTGAAAACATCGTTGAGACCATCATCGTTGGGTGTAAAGGCATTGGGCATCACGAAAGAGACGGGCACATACACACGCACATGTTCGGTCACAGAATCCCGGCATTCATACTCATTTGTACCTGAAAGGGTGATATCATACGAGCCCACATGCACAAAATCGTGCGATACGGCGCGCAGGCCCTCCACGATGTTGTTCTCCGGATTATACCTGTCGTTGAAATTCCATACAATATCATAGTCTGGGTCGCAGTCGGTATAGCAGGTAAGGGTTCCCTTTCCATGCTCAATGACAACCTCTTCGGGCGAATAGGTAAAGGAGAGCTCTGGAAGCGGATTCACCACCACTTCGATCGTATCCGTGGTAAAGCACTCCTCGTCGTCAGGATGCACGGCCTTGACCACATACTCTGCAGTGGCTGTGGGGCGCAACACGAGGACATCGTTTTCCAAACCGTTATACCAGCGCAGAATATAGGAGGGTGAATCCACCGCCGCCACCAACCGGAGCATATCACCGTAACAGATCACCGTGTCGCCGGTAATGACGGGCACCGCCATGGTGTCCACATTGACCACCGTTTTGGCAGTACGCTGACAGTTGTTGTCGAAAAGGACTTTCAACTCATATTCTTGTGTTGCTCTTGCGACCAAACTCAGTGTGTCGGTAGTATCCGACGTACTCCAATAGTAATTCAGAGGATGAATTTCCGTTGTGTCACTGAAAATCGGCACAAGGTCCACGGTCTTGCCCGGGCACACGGTGAATGTATCCAATGCCAAATCCGGAACCTCCACACTCACATGGACGGTATCATACAAGTCGAACGAGTTATTACCCGCATTGGTGAAGTGGTATTTGATAATGTAATCGGTGGTTTCCTGCGGATCCACTGCCAATTTCTTAGAGTGACCTATTGACGTAGAATCAGAGACAGTGTTCTCGAACCATTCAATGGTGGCATTCTCATCCATCGGAGTGATGGGAGTGAAACGCCAAGCTTCATTGTCCGCACTCCAACTGCTCACCCCACGTCCTGGAGCCAACAATATCTGCGAAGATGTATTGTTATGCAACCCAATAATACCTTCTCCACTACTGTTTGTAGTTGCACAGCAACGTCTATGTTTCACATAAACATCAATGATATTGGTCCCTTCATACAACACCATCTGATACGTATTATAATTATTCTGGTCGCTTGAAGGCGAATGTCCATAAAGGCCTACATTCAAGTAGTTGAACACAAATGCACGGCAAGGATAGCTACCTAACACATCCACGCGCACATCACCCATTCCCAATCCATCGTTTTTATTGATATAATATCTGGGATCAATATCCTCATAAACCCCATAGATACAATTTTTATATACATACGGAATAGAGGAATATGGCGGTGTAGTGGCAGGAGCAGAATAACTGTAAGTACAGTAACCAGACTGCGCATTCATGGAAATCAAGCCATTGGTACCCGGATATACGGTGTTGTAAGGTTTCCCAAAGAAAGTGAATGTAAATGGAAGTTGCACACCTGAAAGCCAGCTATCGTCGGAAGATGCATTCATACTGGTACCTGCATTGTAAGCAAACAACATGTTTGCTTCATTATAGGGTATGGACTTCACCGTATAGTCATTGGTATAGCGACCTGTGGCGGTTATCTTTGCAGACATGATGATGGGCACCCCGCAAGTATGGATTATCGAATCCGGCAAAGAAGGCAAATCTTCTCCGTTTTCATCCTGGATAACCACCTCAGGGCAAGCTGACCCGTCCGGACTCTCGAACAAATCCGAAACACAACTTATCGTAGCTTCCCAACCGGCCTTGCTCATATCACCGGAAGCGCCAACATATACGACTGTCAAGGTCGATCCGGATGAAAAGAGCACCGGCGGCTTGTTGCCAGTGGTTGCATCCAGCGTGCTGGAATGGAACTGCCCAATCAGGCGCTTGTTCGGATCATTGTATTGTCCATCATAGATTTTCATCACTCCGCTCACGGAAAAGGTCTGGAATTCCATCTTCACATGGGATACTGGTGAAGAAAATTCGCACCAATTGGTTCCGCTATTGGAGGTCATATTTCCATTAGGTCCACCAGAATCATAAAATTTGGCATTGCATGACAACACCGTAGTGCCAGTCCAGTCCTCCGAAAGCCACAGAGACTCCGGGGCGTTGGGCACCACATATACGCTTGCAATCCATCCTGACTTCAGAATGCCATAGTCGTTGATACTGTCAGAGTGGAACACGAACGTAAGATAGATATTGGTAGTGGAGATTTCTTCAGGTGACGTCACGGAGTTATAGGCGCCCACAAGCGCGTTACTGTCGCAAGTTTGGCCTTCGTATATAAAAAGTGTATCGCCATAACCCAACGCAAAATCATCAAAAGACACCACCAAACGGCCAGCACCCGAAACGGTATTACGCATGGTGAGCGTATCTCTGATGCCCAGACCGAAATCACCATATTGGCCACCCGGATCATAGAAAGCACGAATATCTTCCGTTATACCCTGCACAACGTGTGTATTGGACATAATAATCGGCTGTCCGACAGCTATCGCGGTTCCAGCCAATAACATCGTCAGAATAAAATAAAGTCTTTTCATCTTCGAGAAATTGGATTTATCGGATCAGCACCACATTACCGGTTCTCACTTCCAAGGCATCTTTGCTCACCTCTTCCGCCTTGTTTCGGTTTCTGAGTTTGTACTTGATCACGTAAGTATATACTCCGGCTGGGCACAGAGTTCCGTTTTTATCCTTACCGTCCCAATATGCGGTAGGATTGTATGTTTTGAAAAGCACATTCCCATAACGATCACTGATCATCATGAAGAAGGTGGAGAATGTCTCCTCAGGTGTCAATTCATATTTCAGCATGAAATGCTCGTTGATACCGTCATAATTCGGAGAGAAGGCATTCGGCACATAAAAGGGCACGGTATCGCCTGCCGCCACACACACCTTGCTCGGGGAGGACGAGGTGAAATCATTATCTGATGCGGCAAAAGCCATACAGCCGGCCAGTACAAAAGCGTATAAGAAGATAATCTTTTTCATCTTTATAAATTAAGTAACCTATATAACGAATGTGTTTTTTATATGTTGCAAAAATAATGTTTTTTTCATCTCTTCATCGCCTCCATCACCACATCGGCAGCTTTTACTGAAGCTGATCCATCTCCAAGCAGAGCGTACAACTGCCTGTAATCCTCTTTCAATGTAGCCAAAAACGCTTCATTCCCTGTTATCTTCTCCAATTCCTTTCTGAGATGGAACGTGTTGAAATCGTGCTGTATGAGTTCCGTCACCACCTGTTTGTCCATGATCAGGTTGGGCAGAGAGATGAAATGGATACCTGAAATGAGCTGTTTGGCAATGATGTAGGAGAGCTCGCTGCCCGCGTAACATACTACCTGCGGGGTGCCGATCATGGCCGCCTCCAACGTTGCCGTGCCGGAAGCCACGATGGCGGCCTTGGCATTGGCCAGCAACGGATACGCACTGCCGCTCACCGTCTTGACATCCGCTTTTTTCAAATACTTGTCATACAAGCTTCTCGATTGCCACTCCACCACAGAAACCACGAACTGATACTGTGGAAACAAGGAGACCATCTTGAGCATCTGCGGCAGAATGGCGGTGATTTCCTGCTTGCGACTGCCGGGCAACAGGGCTACAATCTCGCGGTCATCCAAATTGTGCTGCTTGCGGAACCCGACCACCTCCGGACTGTCATGCAGATTCTTGCTCACCGCGTCAAGTAGCGGATGCCCCACATAGTGCACCTTCATGTCGTTTTTGGCATAGAAATCTTCTTCGAAAGGCAGAATCACCATCATCTCATCCACATATTTCTTGATTATCTTGATTCTACCCTTCTTCCAAGCCCAAATCTGGGGAGAGATGTAATAGATAACCTTGAGGCCATGCTCTTTGGCAAACTTCGCCATGCGCAGGTTGAAGCCGGGATAGTCCACCAGTATCACCGCATCCGGTTCATAGAGCAGCATATCCACTTGGCAGATGCTCATATTGCGGAAGATTGTATTCAGATGGGTGAAAACCTCCCAGAAGCCCATAAAGGCGAGATCCTTGTAGTGTTTTACGATATCACCGCCGGCTTGCGCCATAAGGTCGCCACCCCAGCAGCGGAAATCCGCCTGCGGGTCGCGTTCCTTCAAGGCCTTCATCAGGTTGGACGCGTGCAAGTCGCCCGACGCCTCGCCGGCAATGATGTAGTATTTCATGACTATGAGAGCAAGCGTTTTACAATATCGGAGACCATCTTGTTGTCAGCTTTTCCGGCAAAAGCCTTCGTAGCCTGACCCATCACCTTGCCCATGTCCTTCATGCCACTGAAGCCGTTGTCAGCAATGATCTGCTTGAGGGCAGCCTCTACCTCTTCGGCGGACATCATCTGCGGCAGGTAGGTGGAAATGATATCCAGTTGGAATTTTTCCTCCTGATACAGGTCGTCGCGGTTCTGCTGTTTGTACATCTCCGCAGAGTCCTGACGCTGCTTGACCAGCTGTTTCAAAATCTTGATTTCACCTTCTTCGCTAATCTCTTCGGCGGCACCCTTTTGGGTTTTGGCCAGCAAAATAGCGGATTTAATGGCTCTCAACGCGTTGAGTTTATCTTTTTCCTTGGCCAGCATCGCGGCCTTGATGTCGTCGTTTATTCTTTGTTCCAGATTCATCGTTTTGAAATTTATATATTGGGTGCAAAGATACAAAAAAATAGGTGAAAGAGGTGAAAGAGGAACATGGGGTGCATGGGGTGAAGGAGGTGAAAGGGGGTGAATGGGAATGAAACTAACGCCATCAGGCGTTACATATCTGTAGCCAGGGACGTAAATCCCTGGGATGTGGGATGGTCCGTGTGTCGCGGCGTGAAATACACCAGAGCCGAAGCTCAAAACCAGCACGCCGCGATAATAAACGAAAAAACGTATTTTTGCAATCGTTTTTCAAATCATGACATCACGGGGAAGAAATATCACATTGGCAGTGGCCGGTTCGTTTATAGCGCTGGCGGTTTGCCTGTTCACGTTCGGCAAACACACCAAGGTAGTGGAGGGCATCAAGAAGCAGACCGCCACGCTGATGAAAAAAGAGTTCATCCCCGACCAGCATGTGGAGATGGAAAACACGATGGCCTACCAGAAAGCGGACTCCCTCTACGACACGTTCCGCAAACATTTCCGAATGCATTACCAGACCATCGGGACGGCCACATTCCCAGACAGCAGCCGAATCATCCTCATCGCGGAGCCGGCCCCGTTCTTCGAGCCCGATAGCTTGGAGAAAATCTGCGCAAAGTTCACGCACCAGACCGTGAGCAAGCACTTCAAGATAGGCTACGACGGGCGCATCACCGACATGCTCATCCTTCTGGGCAACGCCACCACCGAGAACCTCAACAACCTGACCGACAAGCTATCGGAGCAACTCTATCTCTCCAACTACAAACCCAACACGCTGGACTTGACAGACGACAAGAAACGAAACTATTTCACCCGCGAGAACCTCGACTACCAGATCTCCCTGGCTGAATTCGACGAATGGTTTTTCCAAGCAGCGGAAGAATTCATTGACGAAAAAGACACGGCCAAGACACTGACCGTCCAAAAGATGTTCGAGCAGAAACGCAAGGGTGTCTTCTTCAGCAAGGCGCCTGGCCTTGTAGCCTGGAGCATCCGCCGCAACAGCGACCTAATCAACCAGGTGCGCGACATCCGGCAATTTGCGCTGGACGCAGACCTCATTCTGGGCGCATTGCGCGACAGCACCACACTGGTCATCATCGGCCGCGAGCGCGAGGCTCCGCTGGAGGTGCTGCCTCCGTTGCGCGTGGAGACCGTACTGCTCATCGCCAGCATCAGCGCCAAGGAGCTGTCGCAGAGCCTCGACATCAACGACTGCATGGCCGGCAAGATGGGCGACGGGCGCGACTGGTGTCCTACCTACCTCAGCCGCGAGCTGGAAAACACCGAGCTGGGCCACCTGCTCACCATCACCGACGTGTTGCTCAAAGACTGGTCGGAGAGCGGCACCATCCAGGAGGCATCCTACCACTACCCTTCCCCAGGCTATTTCCCGTTCGACCGTCCGCTGTTCCAGAAACTCGGCATCAACCAGTTAGTCTATAACTGGAACACCGCCAACACCATGTACGCCATCGACCTGCCGGAGCACACCATCTACACGCTGAACCGCACCGGTGCGCTGCCGGTCTCCTACTTCAACTCGCAGGAGTCGCACCAGAGCATCGGCAACCGTTATGAGTGGCAGGCGGGCAATTATTTCGCCAACTGCGGCAATACCGACATCGCACGGGTCGTGCAATACACTGCGCTGTACCAACTGTTCATGGACAACGGCATCCACTACAAGGGCAAGCTGCTGCACAGCGCATTCCCCGGCAACAAGCCCTACCTGTTATCAAAACCCTGCCGCAACCTGCTGGACATCTTCAAAAACATGGACAATGCTCAAATTGAGCAGTTTGCCGACACGCTGGCCCGCATCCATTTTGATGCATACGGGCAGAAGCAGGTCAACAAGCAGATGGCCGACAATGAAAACCGCTATAACTTCACCTACACAGAGGACAACCGCCGCGACATCTACCAGGATGTAAACCAGCGTCAGAAGCAGATGCTGATGCAGGAGATGCAGGGTGTGAGAAGTATGTTGAAAGGCATGTCGGAAGAGAGCTACGGAGAATTGGTGCGCTATCTGGCGTACCCGCGCGGCACCACCATCAACAGCCAGGAGAGTTACAACCGCATGTTGCAGGCGCGCAAGGTCAACGACCTGTTGCGTGCCATCGGCAAGAACAACCTCAAGCTCATCGGGATGGATCTAGCGCAGGTGAAGGACTATTTTGTAGGCAACCTGAGCAAGAGCGGCGGCCGGTATCTGAAGACGCCGTCGGTCATCATCACCTACAACGACATGGTGACCACGGGCGGGCACAACATCTCCTCCAGGATCAGCCGTGTGGGCAGCACCACGAACTACAAGGCCAGCGGTGGTTCCGGAGGTGGGGGCGGCTACTACCCGGCGCCTGCGCCGAAGCCAGCGCCCGCGCAACCCACCGCCGCCAAGCCTGCAGGCACGCCCCATGCTACGGGGCCGGCCAAGCCGACCTCCGGAGGCAGCAAACCGGCCACAACGGCAAAGCCGTCGTCCAGCACTGGTAGCCGGAGCACCGCGCCTGCCCCCGCGCGAAGCGTGCCCAGCAACGGCAACGTGCGGCCCCGGAGCAGCGTGGTGTCCACCTCAACCCGAACCACCAGAGGATTCTAGTAGAGGCAAATAATCATTTGCCTCCTCAGCCCAATAAATCTTCTTTCACCCACATCACAACGATTCGTCTTCAACAGGCTACATCAAAAAAGGGATTCTCCTTTCGGAAAATCCCTTGAGTTGGTTTTATCGACAATCGCTAATCAATCATCGATGATTGCTTATTTCTTCACGACACGCTTGGTCACCATACCTTGGCCTGTCATGATGCGAGTGAAGTACACTCCCGAAGCGTTGTCTGACAAATCGATGACCACCTGGTGGTCCTCTACCTTGACCGTCTTGATCAACTTGCCATACACATCATACACTTCCACGGTCTCAATTCTCAATTCTGAATTTTCAATTCTGAATTGTCCTGTGGTCGGGTTCGGCCAGATAGTCGTATTCATCACATAGTCATTCAAACCTGTGGTTGTGGTGAAGGAATAATCTGAACTGAATTCACTACTGTTATTGCCGGAGCAGTTGGCGGCCACGCGGACGACATACTCCGTAGCAGGTTCAAGGTTGGAGAGGGTATAACTCGGAGTAGAGATATTGTCCACGCTAGTCCAAGTAGCGGCAGCGGCTTTCTTGTAATCCAACTTCCAGCTCACTGCATTGCTGCCCGGCTGCGTCCAGCTGATCACAGCGCTATTATGGTCAATACTCTCGGTGTGGACATTGGTCGGGGTTTCGCAATCCTCAACGCCACCGCCGCCACAGTTAGGCGTAAACGTCACCAGCGTAGGACCACCGGTGTAACTATCCATGTCAACCTGGCTGAATAACACCGTACCATCGGGTCCGATAATGGAGATGGACACCTCATCGTCATACATTCCGGAGGTCCAAGTAACCGTCACAGGATCACCTGTGCAAAGCATCATGCGGACTGTATCTGTCGTTGAAACAGAAGAATAGTCATAATCTACCGCCATTAATTGTTGTGAAAAGGCTCCTTGGGTCACAGTCATATATCCACCATTCCAACCATCGCCAAAATCATCTGTCATCACGAATGTATATTCACACTGCTGCGAAGCGATACAGTTGGTCGTAGTAAAGGATGTCTCGACATATCTGGAGTCCTCCTCCGTACAACGAGCCCTCACGCGGACATCGTATGTTGTAAGAGGAGACAAGCCTGTAAGCGTGTAGCTGTTCGTGGTGGCAACCGTCGTATTCCATGTGCTGGAGTTCGCAGTCTTGTAATCCACATCCCAGGAAGATTCTGTACCAGAAGGTGTCCAGGACACTGTAGCAGAACTGTTGTCCACATTGGAGACCGTCAAGCCCGTGGGTGCCGGGCAAGCGTTGGAAACACATGACACAAACAACTCAAATCCGCTGTAGGACACAGAAGGATCTGAATAGAAATACAAGGTGACAGGACCTGTACTGGATATCAACTGCGGCACGGTCAGGTTTTGACCAGAATAGTAACCCAACACAGTACCATTAACATCAGGGCCGTCGTAAATATAGAGATAATCGTAGGAAGATTCTATGTTTACCGTACCTTCAATGCTGATCGAATTACCGGGTTCAGGATAGATGGTGAGCGTAGCATTGCAACTGTTCGGATAATTTCCGGTTTCGCCACCGGCGTCATACACAACCATAGAGCATGTAGTAATGCTGACATTGCCCGTAACAGGCATTGAATATGCACCCGGCACAGCAGAGATGGGGCCTACCCATTCGCTTTCGCTACCGCTACCGCAATCCGTCTGGACATAGAAGTCGTACTTGACACCTGACGTCAGGGTATCTATCACGATACTATTGGTAGAAACAACGGCAGAGATTCCTGTTCCAGGAGTAAAGCCGTGAGGACCGAACTCCACATTCCAAGAAGATGCTCCTTCCGGACCGGTCCAGGATATGCCAACCGAAGTAGAGGACACGGAATCCACCGTCAAGTGGAGCGGTATTCTACAAGCCGGAGCCAGATCCAGCACAATATTGTCGATTGTACCATAATTGTATGATGAATTGGGGATGGTACGCGGGGCCATGATAGCAAAACGGTCGCCATTGCCATTGTAGTTCTCAAAATAGAATGTCTGGTGCTCCATACTTGCGCCCATCGGCAGTGTTATGGTATCGGTAGGCTCAAAAGTCTGGGCATCCACACCGGTCATCACACCCACAACCAGGCAGAACGGATAGGATGTGGTACCCGGATTCATGTCGAAGGAGAGTTGCAAAGAGTTGAGCGGATTGACTGTGGTTTCAATAGCCGGCAGTACCACATACTGATCAGAGTATGCAGTGGATGCATAGGTATAGAAACGCAAGCTGTAGTTTCCGCTCACAGCATACGATGAAGAATAGTAAATATAAGGATATGCATTATAGGAACTACCTGTGTTGATAGCATTCCAGCAGTTCATCAGGTTGTTTGGACCAGAGGTAATATTGCTGGTGTGCGTGCATACGGAATCAAAAGTCTCGACCAGCGGAAGCGCAGTTAATGCATCGCAATCGGTTAAAAACACGATGTGCATCCAGTCGCTCGTTTCGGCGGAAGAACAGACTGAGCGCACATACGCCTCGTAAGAGGTGTTGGCTGTCAAGCCCGTCAACATTGCAGAATTGGTATAAGCCGACTCCGGCATATCATTGTTCGGATCCACGGAGCCAGCAGGGCCATAAACATACTCCCATTCGGTTTCCTCACCACCAGCAGTCCAGGTCAACGTTGCGCCATTGCTGGTAATATCTTGAGCGGCCAGAGCTGTCAAGTGCGCACAAGATGACTGATATCCCACATAGATATCATCAAGATAGATATAGGATGAGCACCATGCCGGGATTCTGAAGGCCAGATAATGTCCATTGCCTGTATATCCCGTTGTATTAAGCTCGAATTCAAGCCAGTTATAGGTGGTGCTACCCACACTGGCCGTACCCATCGGAACAAAAGTGGAATAGTCGGTCGGATTCTGCATCACGCCAAACTCTATGAAATAATTCGATGAAGTACCCAAAATACTGAAACGCACCATCAAGCTGTCCATTACCACATCATTGGCAAAACGCGGCAATGTGGCGTACGAATAGATAGAACTTGTTCCATAGAAATAGAGAGAATACTGACCGGACTGATGATAAGAGGATGATGCGTAAGGATAATTGGTTGAAGAGCTCGTCTGGCGATACCAGCAATCGATGAAATAGGCACTGCCGGAACCTGCTGCTGATTCGAAGTCTTGGCTGTAGGGTATATTCACGTAATCGCAAACAGTGGCAGCAGTAACTATGGTCCAAAGGCTGCTGTCTGTGGGGGCGCAAACGCCTCTCAGTCTGAAGGAATACTCGGTGGAGGGATTCAAGTTTTCGATCGTATAAGGAGGATTCGTCACAATGTTGTTCTCGTAAGTCCACACACTGTCATTTTCAGCCATATATTCCAGCACCCACTCACTTTCAGAGTCGCCAGGTACCCAGGATATGGTCACATAGTCGTTACCGGCCTCGTCCACGAAAACAGTGGGGGCAATACAGGTAATCTGTTCGCTCTGAGCACATCCTATGAACTTCACATTGTTACGATAAGCATATTTTGTACCTGTTGGAGGAGCAGTCGGATCCGGATTGTTGGAATCGTTATAGTATGCCATAGCCATATCCGTTGCGGCATGAGTAGCAAACACGTATGAACTGCCATTGTAATGTCCCGAGTTGTCATCCACAATCACAACCAAGTTATCTGTTCCATTATAATAGAAATCCGTAGTGAAGTCAAAACGGTTCCAACCATTACGACAATTCATGGGTCCTTCATACACTTTCACAGCTGATGCGATAGGAGTCCAATCCGTAGTGGAAGCAAATGTGCTGCTGGTTCTGTGGGCCAGATAAATCGCGCAATCTGTTTTTTGAGTAGAGGCTGAGGAATAGGAATATTGGAATTCGATTCCGGAGAGGAGACCGGCAGCACCCACCTCCGTCGGTGTGAAAATCTGCTGGGAATAAGTATAGTTGTAGAAATTGTTGACGGGGATAGTGTAGTTGGTGGAAGAAGAGGTTCCCACGATAGCAGGACGGGTGGTGTCTTCCAACACACAATAGCTGTCATTTGGCAGCAAGGTCTGGAAGGTAATCTGCAACGTGTCTGCTTCCGAAGCACAATCTGCCATCAAATACACCTCATACACCGTGTTGGTATCCAAGCCTGTCAGCAAGCATGTACCGGTGTTAGAAACGGTCATAGTATTCATTACAGAACTGTTTTCAGGACCATATTCGATGATATAATCCAACGCGCTGCCCGCAGCCGGGAGCCAGGATAGTCTAGCAAAATTATGGGAAACCTCACTGACTGTCAGGTTTGTCGGATTCGGGCAACCCGTTTTCACCACAATGTCGTCCACATATACATAGTTGCTGCTGGAGCTGCCCGGGCAATAGAACGCAGGATAGATGACAGTACCATTCACAGCATCCGGAAGAACCATCGTGAATTCATACCATGTGGTGGTTGCAGGATAATCTGCCGGATAGAGGCTTTTCAAAGACACAAAAGTGCTTTGGTCAGCGGGATCGGTCATATAGCCTGCTTCCAGTCTGCCGTAGCTGGAACTGGTCTTCATTGCATAGAAGCTCATGGTCAAGACATCGGAATTCTGAGTCAGATCCAGTCCCTGTCCACAAGCCATCACAAAGTTGGTAGTATAGGAATAGAAATAGAGGGATGCATTGCCAGAGTGATGATATGTACTGGAAACGTATGGATAGGTTTCAGAACTTCCACCGATGCCACGGGTCCAGCAATCGGGAATCACAGCCGTGCCAGTACCGATGCTGTCACAGGTAACCACATACGGCAGCACATCTGTGGGCACGCACAATGTAGTGAAAGTGACTTGTTGCCAAGAGCTATTCTCCAAGGTGCAGATAGCACGCATATAAACGGTGTATTCCGTATTGGGCTGCAAGTTGGTGACATTGTACGTGGTATCGGAAACCGTGATGGCAGTCTCGTTGCCTAAACTGCTACCCTCAGGCACCACCACCACTTCGTAACCGCTTTCGCTGCCACGGGAATTCCAGCTGAGGAATGCACTCTCATGGGTAACCTGGGAGACAGCATAATGAGAAGGCAGCGGACACTCAATAGGTGTGCCTTCAAAGAAGCGGATGTTATTACGCACAGAGCCAACCGTACCAGACGGATTGGAAGAGCCCGGGGAATACGGGGAACCGTCATTCTGCACATAAACCGACAATGAGCTGGCATCATGCACATTAAAGGTGGGGTTGCTGCTGCTTACATACGAACCTGTATTGTTCAACACGGCCACCACGATATTGCTGGTGCCATCCCATTCAAACGGGGTGTTCAGCGGAATGTTCACCCAGTTGTCAACACCAGTATTGGTGAAAGTGTAGTCCCCGTCATACACCAAGAACATGTCGTTCAACGGAACCCAGTCGGTACCACTGGAGAAGGAACTCTTATTCGTGTTGCCCATATAAATCTTGAAGTTCTTGGTCTGCGGTGTACCATAGATGTACTGGAAACCGATACATGGGATTCTACCCACTATATTGCCGACTTCCACAGCGGTATAAATCTGTTGCGAATATGAATAATTGTAAAATGTGTTCATCGGCAACAGGTATGTCGTCGTAGTTCCCGTGCCCACATCGACTGTGTCAAGACAGTTGGCGCACGGATCCTCGTTCATAGTAACGCTTAAGGAAATAGGCGAAGATTCGCAACCGCTGATATAATTGGCTGTAACATCGTATGTGTAAGTGCCTGCTGGGACACTGTCCAGATAGAAAGTGGTCGTAACCGAGCTCAAGAGCGTATTGTCGCGATACACATTGTATCCGGAGATTCTATCTACACTGGGGTCGGTCAAAGTTCCAATAATCACCCAGTTGTAATCAGTCAGAGAGCTTGCCGTGAGAGTTTCCCACAACGTATCCATATTCAGCAGTTCACCCTTGTTTGAGACCACACCATTGCTACTGGCGCCCAACGGGTAACCGGCGGTAGTGTTACAGCGGATACCGATCCAGAGCTCTTGCGTCACATCAATCAGAAGGGCGGTATCAAGCATAATCGTGTTGAGGCTTTCAACAGTCAAGGCAGAAGTGATGACTTGATCAATCAGCAAAGTGCCGGGATCAAAGACATTGTTGATAAAGCTGCCGCCTTGCCACACCCGGATCGAATATGTGCAGACGGTCTGCGCCTCACCGGGAATAAAAGACACAGCAGTGAGGTAACGACCTGCGTATGCTGTCAGGTCGGATGGTTCGAAGCGCACCACACCGGAAAAATCTCCGGCGGCATTCAAGCCAATGCGGGTGGACAAAGTGGTAGTGGACCATTTGATAGTAGCTTCACTGCTATCCACCACCGAATTCCAGTTGAGATTCACATTATGCCAATCGGGATAATGCAACCCTGCTGTAAGATTTGTCGGCGCAGTACAGGTATTCTGCGCTTGCAACGTCAGCGAAATAGTCAGCATGACGGACAAAAGAAAAAGTAAAATTCTTTTCATAACGATAATATTTATTAATATTGAGTGAAATGCTTCCGATAAAGAACAAAAGAGGCCACAAAGCTAAGTAATATTTTTTTAAATCACAACAAAAATGAAAAAAAAATAGCGGAACGCCTCTCGGCATTCCGCTATCAATAGCATTTTTAAAAATTGCGATTAGCCTCTGAAAACCTTGTCAAGGTCCACACCGCGCACTTGTGCCACGGTGTAAGCGTCGCGCATTTTGGAGAGGGCATCGATGGTAGCCTTCACCACGCTGTGCGGGTTGGAGGAACCTTTGGACTTAGCCAACACGTTCTTCACACCAACGCTCTCCAGCACGGCACGCATAGCACCACCGGCGATAACACCGGTACCAGGGGCAGCGGGTTTCATGAACACGGTTGCACCACTGTACTTGCCTTCCTGTGCGTGAGGAATCGTACCTTTGAGGATGGGCACCTGGATGAGGTTCTTCTTTGCATCTTCCGTACCTTTGGAGATGGCGGTCGAGACTTCCCTTGCTTTACCAAGGCCATAGCCCACGATACCGTTTTCATTACCAACTACCATGATGGCTGCGAAGCTGAAGATTCGACCACCCTTGGTAACTTTCGTAACTCTGTTCACTGCCACCATTCTCTCTTTGAGTTCGATGTCAGTAGCTTTCACTTTCTTAATATTCACGTTAGCCATAAGTCTTGATGTTTAAAATTTGAGACCACCTTCTCTGGCTGCTTCGGCCAAAGATTTGATTCTACCATGATACAAATAACCATTACGGTCGAAAACAACCTCATTGATACCGGCGGCGAGAGCGCGTTGCGCAATCTCCTTGCCCACGAGGGCGGATTTCTCGCACTTGGTCACCTTCTGCTCGGCAATAGCAGGCAGTTTGGAGGATGCGGAAGCCAGCGTCACGCCAGCCACATCGTCGATCAACTGCACATAGATGTCACGGTTGCTTCTGAACACGGACAGTCTGGGGCGGGCAGGAGTACCGCTGACAATCTTGCGAATGCGGTTTTTAATCCTTTTTCTTCTATATTCTTTTCTATTGTAAGCCATAATAACAAATTTACACGATTATTTTTCTGCTGATTTACCAGCTTTCTTTCTAACATACTCGCCCTCGAAGCGGATACCTTTTCCTTTGTAAGGTTCAGGTTTTCTGTAGGAGCGGATCTTGTTGGCGACCTGACCGAGCAGCTGTTTGTCAATGCACTTCAGGATGATGACGGGGCTCTTACCTTTCTCGTTGATGGTCTCCACAGAAATCTCCTCCGGGAAGTCGAACAAGATGTTGTGGGAGTAACCGAGGCCCATGTCAAGTTGGTGAGCGCCTTTGGCTTCAGCCTTGTAGCCGACGCCAATCACTTCCATCTTGATTTGGAAACCTTCGGAAACGCCAATCACCATGTTATTGATCAGCGCTCTGTAGAGGCCGTGCATGGATTTGTCGCGTTTGTTGTCGGTAGGACGGGTCAGATGAAGGTGACCGTCTTCAATGTTCATTTCAATACGAGGATCGACATATTGTTGGAGTTCGCCCTTAGGACCTTTCACGGTCACGATGTTGGACTTCTCGTCTCTCTTGATTTCTACTCCGCTAGGGATAGCTATTTGTAATTTACCTATTCTTGACATATCAATTCCTCCTATTAACTAATGTAACAAATGACTTCACCGCCGACGTTCTGCGCTTTGGCTTCCTTGTCGGTCATCATGCCACGGGAGGTGGAGATGATGGCGATGCCGAGGCCGTTGAGCACGGAGGGGAGTTCTTCCACTCCGGAGTACTTACGGAGACCCGGACGGCTCACGCGCTGCAGCGTCGTGATGGCGGATTGTTTGGTTGTCGGGTGGTACTTCAAAGCGATCTTGATCATCTTCGGGTGTACATCATCGACAAACTTGTAATTAAGAATATAGCCTTTTTCAAAGAGAATCTTGGTGATAGCTCTTTTCTCGTTGGAGGCGGGGATCTCCACCACCTTGTGATTAGCGCGGATCGCGTTTCTCAAACGAGTCAAATAATCTGATATTGGATCGGTATTCATAATCGTAAACTTCTAATTTAATTTTACCAACTAGCTTTTTTAACACCTGGCAACAAACCAGCCATAGCCATTTCCCGGAAATTGATACGGGAGAGACCGAACTGACGGATGTATCCTTTCGGACGGCCGGTCAGTTTGCAGCGGTTGTGCATACGGATAGGATTGGAGTTGGGGGGTAATTTCTGGAGAGCGATGTCAGCGGCGCGTTTTGCGTCATAGTCGTCACCCTTCATGATCTTCTTGAGTTCTGCGCGTTTCGCACTATATTTAGCAACTAATTTTGCTCTTTTTATTTCTCTTGCTTTTAAGGATTCTTTAGCCATAATTATTTCTGATTTTTAAATGGTAAGCCAAATTCTTTCAATAAGGCAAGGCATTCCTTGTCGTTCTGGGCGGTGGTCACGAATGTGATGTCCATACCGTTGATTTTGGCCACCTTGTCAATGTCAATCTCCGGGAAGATAATCTGCTCCGGAACACCCAACGTGTAGTTTCCTCTGCCGTCGAAACCCTTGTCGCTGATGCCTCTGAAGTCGCGGATACGAGGAATGGAAACAGAAACCAATCTGTCTAAGAATTCATACATACGGTCGCCGTGAAGGGTCACGCGGACGCCGATCGGCATACCTTTTCTCAATTTGAAGTTGGAAATGTCCTTCTTGGATTTGGTTGCCACGGCCTTCTGACCGGCAATCATGGTCATTTCCTGCACACCTGCATCGATGAGCTTCTTGTCAGCGATGCCGAACTTGCCCAACCCTTGGTTGAGGCAGATCTTGGTGATGCGGGGAACACGCATTACGGATTTGAAACCGAACTGTTCCTTCAGTGCGGGAAGCACTTCATTCTGATATTTTTCTTTGAATCTCGGTGTGTACATTATTTGATCTCCTCTCCAGACTTTTTAGAATATCTAACCAATTTACCTTTGTCATTCAATCTTCTACCAACACGGGTAGCGTTTCCTTTAGCGTCAACCAACATAAGGTTGGAGATGTGGATAGGGGCCTCTTTCTTGATAATGCCACCGTTCGGGGTCTTGGCGTTGGGCTTAGTGCTCTTGGACACCATGTTGCAGCCTTCCACCAAAGCCTTGTTTGCACTCGGCAGGACTTCAAGGACCTTGCCTTGAGTACCCTTATACTCGCCGGTGATGACTTTTACGATGTCGCCTTTCTTGATTTTAAGTTTCATTGTTCTTTTTGGATTTTTAATGTTTACCAATTGGTCTTTGTCAATTGTATCTTAAATGAATTATCTGCTACAATACTTCCGGAGCCAAAGACACGATCTTCATAAACTGCTTCTCACGGAGCTCACGTGCAACGGGTCCGAAGATACGGGTACCGCGAAGCTCGTCACCGGGGGTGAGGAGAACCACAGCGTTGTCATCGAACTTGATGTACGAGCCGTCGTTGCGGCGCACGTGTCTCTTGGTGCGCACGACCACTGCCTTGGATACGGTGCCGGCCTTGACCTGACCGGAAGGGATGGCACTCTTGATGGCGACCACAATCTTGTCGCCCACGCCGGCATAGCGTTTCTTGGTGCCGCCCAGAACGCGGATGCAGAGGACTTCCTTAGCACCGCTGTTGTCTGCTACTGCTAATCTTGATTCTTGTTGTATCATAACTATTTAGCTCTTTCAATGATTTCTACTAATCGCCAGCACTTGTTCTTGCTCAAGGGTCTGGTTTCCATAATTCTTACTCTGTCACCGATATGGCAATCGTTCTTCTCGTCGTGGGCCATGAATTTCGTGGAGCGTTTCAGGAACTTTCCGTAGATGGGGTGTTTCATTTTGCGCTCAACCAGAACCACGATGGATTTCTCCATTTTGTCGCTGACGACGACGCCTTCTCTCACTTTTCTATTGTTTCTTTCCATAACTATCTGGTGGATTATTTGTTATCGTTTAATTCGCGTTTGCGCAATTCCGTGTGCAATCTGGCGATTGTGCGGCGTTGCTCCTTAATCAGTTGGGGGTTCTCCAACGGGGAGATGGCGTGGTTGAGTCTCATCTTGACCAGCTGGTCTTTTTCGACATCCAGTCTCTCCTTCACCTCTGCGGTGGTAAGCTCGTTAATGACTTTCTGTTTCATATCTCCTCGTTAAATTTCTGGTGAATAATCTCTTCTTACGATGAACTTAGTGTGCACGGGCAACTTCTGGGCTCCGAGTCTCATGGCTTCCTTGGCGACTTCCATGGGGATGCCGTCGGCTTCAAAGAGAATACGGCCCGGGCTGACGCGTGCGGCCCAGAATTCGGGGGTACCTTTACCTTTACCCATACGGACACCCAAACCCTTGGCGGTCACGGGGCGATCGGGGAAAATGCGAATCCACAACTGACCCTGACGCTTCATCTCACGGGTGATAGCCTGACGGGCAGCTTCAATTTGGCGGGCGCTGATCCAGCACTGGTCGAGCGTCTTGAGGGCGAACGAGCCGAAAGAAATGTTCGCACCACGCTTGGTGATGGATTTCATTCTGCCCTTCTGCGGCCTTCTGTATCTAGTTTTTTTCGGTTGTAACATTGTTTTTAGTGTATTTAATTATTATTGATGACCGGCATCTTGGCGTCGGTACTATTTATTATTTACTTGCTGTTTCTGTTGCCTCTCGGCGCAGCGCCACCCTTGCGGGGACCGCGGAACATGCGTTTGGCCTGTCCCTTGGAATCCTTGCTCTCCACGTTCTGGGCGAACAGGTCGCGTTTGCCGTAAACGATACCGCGGCAGATCCATACCTTGATACCGATGCAACCATAGGTCGTGTGTGCCTCAACCGGAGCATAGTCGATGTCAGCTCTCAGCGTGTGCAACGGGATACGACCCTCTTTGAAATGCTCGTTACGAGCCATTTCGGCACCACCCAGACGGCCGGCAGCGGTGATCTTGATGCCCTCTGCGTTGGCGCGCATGGTGGATGCGATGGCGGTCTTGATGGCTTTCTTGTATGCCACACGACCCTCTATCTGTTTGGCGATGTTCTGGGCAACCAACTGGGCATCCAAGTCGGGGCGTTTCACTTCCACGATGTTGATTTGGATTTCCTTGTTGGTGATGACCTTCAACTCTTCCTTCACTTTGTCAACTTCCTGACCGCCCTTGCCGATGATGAGGCCCGGACGAGCCGTGCTGATGGTCACCGTGACCAGCTTCAATGTTCTTTCAATGTAAATTTTAGAGATACCGGCTTTGAAGAACTTTGCATTCAAATACTTTCTAATTTTGTCATCTTCGACGATCTTACCGGCGAAATTTTTGCCGCCGTACCAATTAGAATCCCAGCCTCTTACAATACCAAGGCGTAAGCCTACCGGATTTACTTTCTGACCCATACTTAATTAATTAATTTTTTTATTCTTCTGTTGTTATATTTTCCGTATTTGTTTTTTCCGCATTTCTGTCGGCGATGATCAGGGTGACGTGGTTGGAGCGTTTTCTGATACGGTTGGCGCGGCCTTGGGGAGCCGTGCGGATACGTTTCAGCATTCTGCCGCCGTCCACCATGATGGTCTTCACGTACAGATCCGCATTCTCCAGTCTGGCGCCTTCGTTCTTGACTTGCCAGTTGGCCACTGCGGACTTCAAAAGTTTCAATAATTTCTCTGCTGATTCTTTATGGCTGTATTTCAATACATTCATGGCGTAATCCACATTTTTTCCACGGATCACGTTTGCCATAATTCTGGTTTTGCGCGGGGAGGTCGGATTATCCACTAATCGGGCCATATAGATAGTCTTGTTGGCTTCTTTTCGCGCATCTGCTGCTAATTTTTTGCTTGCACTCATTTTATTATTTAATCTATTTTTTAATTTGAATCTCTTAATTATCAAGGCGTTACAACAACACATCACCCCATTTCGCCTTTTCCCATCAATCGGGCGGCAAAAATAGAAAAAAAATTTATACAATCAATTGTTTAAAAATATTTTTTTCAACAGGTTATGCACAAAACAGATGATGGGGTACAATGGGTACTACATACGGTATTGTATTGGGTGGTTCGCCACGTGCAGAGTTACATGGTTAACGTTGGAGGTTCCGCCGCAAGCGAAGCGACGCGGTTAACGTTGGGGGTTCCGCCGCAAGCGAAGCGACGCGGTTAACGTTGGGGGTTCCGCCAGCTCCGCTGGCGGAATGGTGCGCAGATGGCACGCCGTAGGTGTGCCTGGGTTGGTAGCCGGGGATTGACATCCCCGGGATGGCGGGCACGTGTGTGTGGTCGCGACGCGAGTGTGATGTGCGCCGGAGCACGGCACGAACCGCCGCGAAAAAAGGGGGCTCGTGATAGTTGAGGGGTATGACGAGGATGATACAGGGAAAAGGTGTTAAGTGTTGTTGTAAGTGTTGTTGGTTTATAACTCGTATTTGACGCTGGACAATAATTTTTATATTATCTAGACAACTCATTATGAAAATATGTAGAAATCCTGGCGTGAAGATAGGATTTCTAAAATTTGCAGTACAATTTGTAGTTTGATGATTTATTTGCCTGAACGGACGGGGTATATAACGCCTAACAATAATCCTATCAGAATTGCGATGATGAGTATTATTATGTTTTTCTTCCGTTCTTTTCGTCTTTCGGAAGGAGACTTCCTCATGTATTCGGAATTTC
>JAFZIP010000001.1 GCA_017554325.1 Bacteroidales bacterium | reverse complement strand
TTACGTGAAGAGCCATGTGAACGTTTACGCTGAGCACAACCGCGTACATATCATCAACGACTACAATGTTGACATCGACAACGTGTCCATCTACGACATGTACGGCAAGTTGATCTACAGCGGCAACGCGATCAACAATCCCGAGGTGATCGAGTTGAACGTGGCAGTAGGTACATACGTGGTACGTCTGAACACGCAACAGGGTCCTGCCGTTTACAAGGTGCACATCAACCGGTAATCGGTAGTTAATCCAATCACTAAAAGAGACGCGGAATTTCCGCGTCTCTTTTTTTTGTTTGCGCGCGTCGCGCCGCACCATTCCGCGCGACTTTGTCGCGCGGAACCCCCAACAGTGTGTCGAGGTAGCTGTTGGGGGTTCCGCTCAATGCTGGCGCATTTCGCTGAATGGTGCAACGCACTTGTGCGGGGTTATTGAAATGGCGTGTCTTCGACACGCAGATGTCACGAGGGTCACGGACAACCCCCACACTGCGCGCTGACGCGCTTGTGCGGGGTTATTGAAATGGCGTGTCGGAGACACGCAGGTGTATCTTTTTTTTGTATATTTGCGCCCCTTTCCGATAGATTCAAAAATTAAAAAAACATACAATATGAAAGACAGCACCACAATGAGCATGAATCCTTTGGTTAATTTTCTGAAGAAAAACCCGAAGGAATTTACGAAAGCCGACATGATTAAGTTCGTGGAGGAGAATGAAATCCGAATGATCAACTTCCACTATGTGGCAGGTGATGGCCGTTTGAAGACAT
This sequence comes from Bacteroidales bacterium, assembly GCA_017554325.1. Lineage (GTDB taxonomy): Bacteria > Bacteroidota > Bacteroidia > Bacteroidales > WCHB1-69 > F23-D06. The sequence goes on along the minus strand of JAFZIP010000001.1, from coordinate 323,177 downwards.
TAGGATTCGTTTTGCACAGCCGCGAGTATCTGGATCAGATTCTCTCCAACGGCGAGCGTGTGGATGGCTCCAACATCTTCCCCGCTTTCATCCACGCCGGCTCCTCCGACCTGTACGTCATTCCGCGCTTTTCCACGGCTTTCATGAATCCGTTCACCGATATGCCGACTTTGTCGTTCCTCTGTTCTTATTACAACAAGGATGGCCAGCCGCTGGAGAACTCTCCGGAATTCATCCTGCGCAAGGCAGCCAAGTCGTTCACTGATGTGACGGGCATGTATTTCCAGGCCATGGGCGAATTGGAGTACTATGTTATTGGCGATGCCGAGGAATTGTACACTATTCCAGACCAGCGCGGCTATCACGAGTCTGCTCCGTTTACCAAATTCGAGCGTTTCCGCGCCGAGTGCATGTACAACATTGCCCAGGCCGGCGGCATGATCAAATACGGTCACTCTGAGGTGGGTAACTTCACCTTGGATGGCAAGATTTACGAGCAGAACGAAATCGAGTTCCTCGTGACGGACGTGCAAGAGGCAGCCAACCAGCTGATCATTGCCAAGTGGATTATCCGCAACCTGGCCTACGAATATGGCTTGGATGTGACCTTCTCGCCGAAGATCACGACGGGCAAGGCCGGTAGCGGTCTGCATATCCACACCCGCATCGTGGATGCCAATGGCAAGAACCAATACGTAACCAAGGGCAAACTCAACTCCATTGCCAAGACTGCCATCGCAGGCTACATGACCTGTGCCGGCTCTTTGACCGCTTTTGGTAACACCAACCCGACTTCTTATTTCCGCTTGGTGCCGCACCAGGAGGCTCCTACGTCCATTTGCTGGGGCGACCGCAACCGCTCTGTGCTCGTGCGCGTGCCGCTAGGCTGGAACTACAAGAACGACATCCTCGCTGACCTCAACCCGCTGGAGAAACCGGTGAAGAAGGACCGCACGCAAAAGCAGACGGTAGAATTCCGCTGTCCGGACGGTTCCGCTGACATCTATCTTTTGCTGGCCGGTCTCGTGTGCGCTGCACGCCACGGTTTCGAGATGGAGGGTGCACTGGAGTTCGCCGACAAGACCTACGTGGATGTGGATATCCACCGCCCGGAGAACAAGGCCCTCGTGGATAGCTTGGCCCAACTGCCGACCTCTTGCTGGGAGTCTGCCGAGGAATTGAGCCGCCACCGCGACATTTTCCAAAAACACGGCGTTTTCAATGCCGAGATGATTGACGACATCGTGAAACAATTGAAATCATTCAAGGACCAGAAAATCCGCAAGGAAATCGAAAAGAACCCGGATTTGATGGCCCAAATGGTGAACGAATATTTTTATTGCGGTTAACAACGGTAGAGACGCAATGCATTGCGTCTCTACAAAAAATAATCAACGATGAATTACACCGTAATTATTGTGGCCTGTCTGGCCCTGGTGGCTGTGGTGTTGTTGGCCAAAATGTTGACCGAACGCACATTGAAATTGCAGGCAATGGACAATGGCAAAGCAGCCAAGAGCATTGTGCTGCCCCTGCGTCTGCAGGCATACGAACGCATGGCGCTGTATTTGGAACGCATTGAGCCCAACCAGTTGGTGATGCGCATTCACGCGCCGGGTTTGACGGTGGCGCAGGAACAGAACCTGTTGCTCACCGCCATCCGTTCGGAATATGAGCACAACCTGTCGCAGCAAATCTACATCTCCAATCCGGTTTGGAAACAGATTTGTGATGCCAAGGATGACATTACGGAGATTGTCAACACCGTGGCGGAACAGATGGAGCCCAATGCCGACAGCCAACAGTTTGCCGAGGCCCTGTTGATTGCCGCCGCGCAGAAGCCGGTGGTGGATAAAGCCTTGGCAACACTGAAAGCCGACATTCAGAAAATGTTCTAGCATCATTTTGAATACCTTTTTTTGTATATTTGCCCGCTTTTTGAAAAGCGAACCCAAATAAAACCCAATATTTTTTTAAAACTTAAACTAAATTCTATGAACAACGCAAATTTCGTATTCAGAGAACCGCAAAACGAACCTGTCTATTCTTATGCACCGGGAACTCCCGAAAGAAAACTCCTGCAAGCTGAGCTGGACAGACAATATAATCAAGTGATTGAGATCCCGTTGATTATTGGCGGCAAGGAAGTGAAGACCGGCAATATGGGCCAAGTGGTCATGCCGACCGAGCATAGCCATGTGCTGGCCAACTACCACAAGGTAGGGGAGAAAGAGGTTCAAATGGCTATCGACGCAGCTATGGCAGCCAAGAAAGACTGGGAAGAGATGCCCTGGATTCAAAGAGCTTCCATCATGATGAAGGCTGGCGAGCTTCTGGCTACCAAATACAGATACATCCTCAACGCATCCTGTATGTTAGGTCAGGGCAAGAGCCCGATGCAAGCCGAAATCGACTGCCCGTGCGAGGCTATCGACTTTTTGCGTTTCAACACCTATTTCGCATCCCAGCTGTACGGTCAGCAGCCCATCTCCGACCACGCCACGCTCAACCGCAACGAGTATCGCGGCATGGAAGGCTTTGTGTATGCCATCACCCCGTTCAATTTCACCTCCATCGCACTGAACCTGAATGTGGCTCCGGCATTGATGGGTAACGTCACCATCTGGAAACCTTCTACCACCGCTATCTTGTCCAACTACTACCTGATGAAACTGTTGCAAGAGGCTGGTCTGCCCGATGGCGTCATCAACTTCCTGCCCGGCAGCGGCTCTGTCATCAGCAAGGTGGCCTTCAAATCACCGCACTTGGCCGGTATCCACTTCACTGGCAGTACAGCTACGTTCAAGAGCTTCTGGAAGCTGATCGGTGAGAATATCGACATTTACAACACATACCCGAAGATTGTGGGTGAGACGGGTGGCAAGGACTTCATTTTTGCACACAAGACTGCCCCTGCACGCGAGTTGGCCGTGGCTATCCTCCGTGGCGCATTCGAGTATCAGGGCCAGAAGTGCTCCGCCGCTTCCCGCGCATACGTGCCGAAATCCCTCTGGGAGCCCACGTTGAACCACATCAAGGACATGATGACCACCGTGAAGATGGGCGATGTCCGCGACTTCTCCAACTTCGTGAACGCTGTCATCGATGAGAAGTCCTTCGACAACATCGCCGGCTACATTGACCGCGCCAAGGAGTCGAAAGACGCAGAAATCGTGTTAGGTGGCCATTATGACAAGTCTGTGGGTTATTTCGTGGAGCCGACCATTATCGTGGCTAAGACGCCGGATTATGAGTCTATTCGCGAGGAAATCTTCGGACCGGTCATCACCATCTACGTCTATGAAGATGAAAAATACGAAGAGATGTTGCGTGTTTGCGACGAGACCTCTCCGTACGCCCTCACGGGTTCCATCTTCGCCCAGGATCGTTATGCTATCGAGACGGCTGAGAGAATGCTCCGTCATTCTGCCGGCAACTTCTACATCAACGACAAGCCGACGGGCGCCGTGGTGGGTTGTCAGCCGTTTGGTGGCGCACGTGCTTCCGGTACCAACGACAAGGCCGGCAGTATGCTCAACTTGGTCCGCTGGATCAGCGCACGCTGCATCAAGGAGACGTATGTTCCTGCAACGGACTACGGCTATCCTTTCTTGGCGAAGTAATCCGCCGGAGCGAGCATTTGTACACAAGGGACGCGCAAGCGTCCCTTTTTAATAAAAAATTGAAGCTATGCAGAAAAGTATCAATATCAACGGTAAGTTTTTGCCCTTGGACCCTCCTTTGATCATGGGCATCTTGAACGTTACTGAGGACTCCTTTTTCGACGGAGGGCGGTATTTGACCGAAGAGGCGGTAGTGGACAGGGTAGGAGGGATGCTGGCCTCCGGAGCGGACATCATCGACATTGGGGCGGTCTCCACGCGCCCCGGAGCGCAGGACTTGCCCGAGCAAGAGGAGATTGACCGCATACGTCGCGCGGTGACACTCGTGCACGGGCGGTTCCCCGACGCTGTCATTTCCGTGGACACGTGGCGTGCCTCCGTAGCCCGTGCCGCCGTTCAGTGCGGAGCCCATATCATCAACGACGTGTCCGGCGGCACGTTCGATCCTGACATGATCCCCACCATCGGCCAATTGCAGGTGCCCTACATCCTCATGCACACGCCCGAGAAGCCAGACACCATGCAACAGCACACCGACTATGAGGATATTTTGGCCGAGATGATCCAGTTCTTCGGTCAGCAAATTGAAAAACTGCATGAGGCGCACGTGCACGACATCATCCTGGACCCTGGCTTTGGCTTTGGCAAAACGCTGGAACAGAACTACTTCGTCTTGAAAAACATGGATGCCTTCCAGGTATTCGACTTGCCCATTCTGGTCGGCATCTCCCGCAAGTCCATGATTTACAAACTGCTGGGCACCACACCTGACAATGCCCTGAATGGCACCACCGTAGTGAACACGCTGGCGCTCATGAAAGGGGCCCACATCCTGCGCGTGCATGATGTGAAAGAGGCGGTGGAGGTAAGGAAAATTGTTGAAATTTTCAGAAAATCGAAAGGGAATACCGTATCTTAAAAAATATATTTTTCAAAAGAAAGTTTTGTATTTTGAAATTTTTCTATTTTTGCTTCGTAACATATAGCATTATGGCACAAATAAAAACGGAAAAAGCCTATCGCGCCGCATTGCATAGGATAGATGAATTGCTCCCTCTGGTAGATGACGAGCATTATAATCAGGAAGATCCCAATGTAATGGAGTTGGATTTGTTATCTGATTTAGTGGAGGAATATGAGGATATTCATTATCCAATGGAAAAGCCCACTTTAACGGGTATGCTTCAATTGCGCATGTATGAAATGGGATTAAATCAAAAATCCATGGCAGAATTATTAGGCATAAGCGGTCCCAGAATGAGTGAAATCATCAATGGGAAAGCGGAACCGACCTATTCGCTTGCCAGAACTATGTGTCAAAAACTCAATATTACTCCAACAGTTGTATTAGGATTATAAAGCTAATAGTATCCAGTTTTTAAACTCTAAATATTAGACAATGCGTTTCAGATTTGTGCTTGTTTTCTCTTTGCTTACTTCGGCCCTTTGCGCCCAGCCGCCGGCGAATTATTACCAAAATGCCTACCAGAAGAAAGGGCAGGCTTTGCGAACAGCCTTGTACGGTATCATAAAGAATCACACGGCACTCTCCTACAGTGCGTTATGGGATGCTTATAAAACCACCGACAAGCGCACCGACAACGGCAAGGTTTGGGACATCTATTCCGACAATCCCAACGGCACGACAGCGTACTTCTATACTTTTGTTTCCGACCAATGCGGAAGCTACAACTCCGAGGGCGACTGCTACAATCGCGAGCATAGCGTGCCGCAAAGCTGGTTCGGTGAGGCGGCCCCAATGAAAACCGACCTTTTCCATGTCTATCCCACCGACGGCTTTGTGAACGGCAAGCGCGGCAACTTGGCTCTGGGAGAAGTGAATAATGCTACCTGGACCAGCACCAACGGCTCCAAATTGGGAACTTGTGTGGCCTCCGGCTACACAGGCACAGTTTTCGAACCTAATGATGCCTACAAAGGCGATTTGGCAAGATCTTATTTTTACATGGCTGTTTGCTACATGGATAAGAACTTGGGACAGGAAACCCAGTCCATGTTCTCCGGCGGTTCGCTCAAGCCGTGGGCGCTGAACATGCTCATCCGCTGGCACAACGACGACCCCGTAAGCCAGAAGGAGATCGACCGCAACAACGCCGTCTATGCCCTCCAAAACAACCGCAATCCTTTTATCGACTTTCCCGAATTGGTGGGCAAGATCTGGGGTGCCGATTCTGTGAATGCCTTCAACCCCAACGGCATAGCAGAGCTTTCCATGTCCTCAAGATGGATGGTTTACCCTAATCCCGCCACAGATCATATCATCATTTCCGCGCCTGTGGAGGTAGAAACCGAAGCGATGTTCCAGATATACAACCTCACCGGCCAAATGGTGTGGTCTGAACAGGCCCACTTCCAGAACGAACATTCTATCAACCTGCCCGATTTGACCGCAGGCGTGTACGTGTTGCGTGTCACGGGCGATGATTTCATTTTGAATAAAAAAATAATTGTCCAATAACCATCGTAGAGACGGTGCATGCACCGTCTCTACAACAAAAAACAATGAAAAACATGAATTTTTAATTAAAAACCCAACAATAATGAACCCTTTATTCGAAAAATCCGTTTATCAAAACCGCCGCGAAAAACTCACCCAATCGGTGCATAGCGGCATTGCAGTGTTCCTCGGCAATCATGAGGCCCCGATGAACTATCCCGACAATACCTACAACTTCCGTCAGGACAGCGACTTCCTCTATTTCTTCGGCCTTTCCATCGCTGACATTGCGGCTGTCATTGACTTTGACGCGCACAAATCCATCATCTTCGGCAACGACTTCACCATTGACGACATCATCTGGATGGGCGATCAGCCTACCATCGCGTCATTGGCCGAGAAAGTCGGCGTGACGGAGACCATGCCGCTGGACAAGCTGGCTGAATATATCCAGAAAGCGCAGCAAGATGGTCGCAAAGTGCACTTCACACCCATGTACCGTGGCGACAACCAGATTTGGATGTCCAACCTGACTGGTATTAACGTGAACCACATCCGCGAAGCGGCTTCCCTGGAGCTTATCAAGGGCATTGTGGCCTTGCGTTCCACCAAGGAGCAGTGCGAAATTGACGAGATGGACAAAGCTTGCGAGATTGGCGTGAAGATGCATACCGCCGTGATGCGTCGCTGCGTGGCCGGTGCTTCGGAGCGCGAACTGGCCGGTTTGGCAGAGGGAATCGCCCTGTCGTACGGCAATGGCATCTCCTTCCCCGTTATCTTGTCACAGCATGGCGAGACATTACACAATCACCTGCACAACGGCATTCTCCAAGAGGGCAACATGCTTTTGATGGACGCGGGCGCCGAAGGACTGATGAACTATTGCTCCGACTACACGCGCACTATGCCCGTGGGTGGCAAGTTCACCACCAAGCAGCAGGAAATCTATGAAATCGTGCTGAAAGCCAATTTGGATGCCATCGATGCGGCACATCCTGGCATGTACAACAAAGAATTGCACCGTCTTTCCTGCGAAGTTATCGCACAGGGTCTCAAGGACTTGGGACTGATGAAAGGCGATGTGAAAGAGGCCGTGGAATTGGGCGCGCACGCTCTGTTCATGGTGCATGGTCTGGGCCATCAGATCGGCTTGGATGTGCACGACATGGAAGGTTTGGGCCAGATTCACGTGGGCTACGACGAGACCGTGCAGCCGAGCAAGATTTTCGGTTGGGCCTCCTTGCGCATGGCCCGCGAGTTGAAGCCGGGCTTTGTGGTCTCCATCGAGCCGGGCATCTACTTCATCCCGCACTTGATCGACATTTGGAAGAAAGAGCACAAGTTCGCCGACTTCATCAACTATGATGTGGTGGAGAAGTACCGCGATTTCGGCGGCATCCGCATTGAGGATGACCTGTTGATCACGGAGACCGGCCATCGCGTGTTAGGTCCGCATTTGCCCAAGGGCGTGGACGAACTGGCTGCCATCATCGGAAAATAATTGCAAAGACGCACTGCAGTGTGCCTCAGCAGATGATAATAAACAGAAAATCAAAAAATCACGAACAATGATAAAGAAAATCAACCTTTTATGCATCATCATGATGCTTTTCGTCTTCGGCGCGCGTGCCGATGAGGGCATGTGGCTGCCCTATTCTATCAACGGTCAGAACCTCGCCGACATGCAGCGGTTGGGCTGCAAGCTCACTGCCGAGCAGATTTTCAGCTTCAACCAGCCCAGCCTCAAGGATGCCATCGTGCAGTTCGGGGGCGGGTGCACCGGAGAACTGATCTCACCCGAGGGCCTGCTGCTCACCAACCACCACTGCGGCCTCGGCCAGGTGCAGGCTCACTCCTCCGTGGAGCACGACTACCTGCAAGACGGCTTCTGGGCCCGCAGCAAAGCCGAGGAACTGCCCAACGAAGGACTGTCTGTATCGTTTTTGACTTATATTGAGGATGTTACGCAAGCCGTGTTGAAGGGTGTCACCGACAACATGACCGAAGAAACCCGTGCCAAGAAGATTGAGGAAAATCGCAAAGCGCTGGAGAAAGAGCGCAAGGGCAACCGCGCGGTGGAGGTGGAGATTGTGCCCTTCTATCACGGCAACCAATACATCCTGTTTGTGTATGATGTCTATAAAGACGTGCGCCTGGTGGCTTGTCCGCCTTGGGGCATCGGCAAGTTCGGCGCCGACACCGACAACTGGACTTGGCCGCGCCACAAGGGCGATTTCTGCATCTTCCGCGTCTATACGGCCCCTGACGGCTCGCCTGCGGAGTACAGCAAAAACAATGTGCCGATGAAGTCGAAGCACTATCTGCCGATTTCCTTAAAAGGCGTTCAACCAGGTGATTACACTATGATTTTGGGTTATCCCGGAAGCACCGACCGCTACTCCTATTCCGGCGCGGTGAAGAACATCATTGAGTTGGAGGGTCCTGCCGTGGTCGATTGCCGCACCACCAAGCTGGAACAGTATCGCAAACACATGGACGCTGATCAGGCCGTGTTCATCCAATATGCTTCCAAGCAGGCCAGCGTGAGCAACTACTGGAAGTATTACATCGGCCAGGTAAAGCAGTTGCAGCGCAACAAGGTGGTGGAGAAGCGCATGGAGCAGGAGAAGGAATTCCGCCAGTGGGCGGCGCAAGACAAGGACAGAAATGCCAAGTACAAAGGCATCTTTGATGAGATGGACAAATACTGGAACCATCAGAACCAGTACACCAAGGCGTTGATTTACCATCGTGAGGCGGGCTGGCGCGGCGGCGAGGCCGTGACGTTTGCGCTGAGATTCAGGGCGTTGAACAATGCCATTGAGCAGAAGGCTGCCCCGAAGGACAACATCAAGGCATACGCGCAGAGAATGAAAGGTGACATCCAGGATTTCTTCAAGGATTATGACAAGGCTTTGGACCGCGATGTAACCATTGCCCTGTTGAACTTGTTCTACAAGGATGTGAATCCTGAGCAATTGCCTGCGATTATCAAGAAAGTGGGCGACAAGAACCATGGCGACTTCACGGCGTTTGTGGATAATGCCTTTGCCAAGTCTGTGCTGGTGGATTCCGACAAATTGAACGCTTGGTTGGAGAACCCGAAATCGCTTTCCAAGGATCCGATTTACGCGTTGATGTATAGCATTTTGGAATCCTATTGGGATTTGGGTGAAAAGGCGGATGAGGTGAACTGCAAGCGCGCTGACCGTTTGTACATGCAGGGTTTGATGGAGATGCAGAAAGACCGCAACTTCTATCCGGATGCCAACTTCACGATGCGTCTCACGTACGGCAGCGTGCAGGACTGCAAGCCATCGGATGCCATCACGTACAACTACATCACCACGTTGGATGGTGTGATGGCCAAGTACAAACCCGGCAACTGGGAGTTTGACGTGCCGAAAGATCTGATCAAGTTGTGGGAGAACCACGATTACGGTCGTTATGCCAACGAGAACGGCGACTTGGTTGTGAACTTCATCACCACCAACGACATCACGGGCGGCAACTCCGGCAGTCCGGTCATCGATGCCGAGGGCAACCTCATCGGTTTGGCCTTCGACGGCAACTGGGAAGCCATGAGCGGCGACATCGCCTTCGAGAACGAGGTGCAGCGCACCATCTGCATGGACATGCGCTACCTCCTCTTCATCATCGACAAGATGGCGAACGCCCAGAACTTGATGCAGGAGATAAGGATTGTGGAGTAAAGAGCTCTCAGTGAGAGTCTATCCATATCGATACACAACAAGTGGTATTATCGCGCTTATCATTCGCGGTAATACCACTTTTCTTATCCGTTAATCCACTGTTTTACAATTTTGTACAATTAAAAAAAGATTAAGAATTCTCTGGGACTTTCCTCGCGACCTTGCCGTTTTTTTTGTATTTTTGCGTTCTTAATTGGTAAAGACCGCAATGGCAACTAGAGCAGGTAACGATAATAAATTCAAAGCTATTGACTTCTTCTGCGGAGGAGGCGGGATGACTTGTGGTTTGCGACAGGCGGGGATAGATGTGATTGCCGGGGTGGATTTTGACAAGAACGCAAAAGAAACATACGAGTTCAATAATCCTGGGAGTAAATTTATTGATAAGGACATCAAAAACCTCTGGAGCAATTATTTTGAAAGAAACTTTGGTGTTACAAAGTACGATGACAACCTGATTATGGTGGGCTGTAGCCCTTGCCAGTATTATAGCATCATTCATACTGATCATTCCAAAGCAGAAATGTCAAGAGGGTTGCTTATTAATTTTGCTCGCTTTATTGAATATTACAGACCAGGGTATGTCCTAGTGGAAAATGTGCCGGGTATAGCTACAAACAAAGAAACAGTTCTATATCGTTTTTTGGACAAGTTGGATTCTCTTGGATACAAGAATATTGTAAAGGATATTGTTGATATGAGCCAATATGACGTTCCTCAAAGTCGGCGTCGGTTTTCATTAATTGCTACGCGTTTGGATGGGGTAAAAATTTCCCTGCCAGAAAAATCAAAAGCTGTGTTGAATGTGGCCGATGTCTTAGGAGAAAAAAACGGTTTTCCTAGAATAAAAGCAGGACATAAAGACACTTCTGCTTTTCAGCATACAGTAGCAGGGTTGAATGAGATTAGCTTGCGCCGTATGTCACTTACTCCCCATAACGGAGGCAATCGATTAAGCTGGGCCAATCAACCCGAATTACAACTGGAATGCTACATTGGGAAAGACGATATTTTCAAGGACAATTATGGCCGTATGTGGTGGGACCGGCCATCTCCTACAATCACTACCAAATTTTTCAATATCTCTAACGGACGTTTTGCACATCCAGAAGAAGATAGAGCAATATCCATTCGAGAAGGGGCAACGCTTCAAACATTTCCGAAAAATTATGTGTTCAAAACCAATAGCATAGCAAATGCGGCACGTATTATTGGGAATGCTGTCCCATGCGAGTATGCAAAGAAATTAGGTCAATTAATCCAATCACTTTAAATATGGCTCAATTTAAAACACGTGCAAGAACGTTAGACTTGTTAGGGAGACAACAAATTGCAGGAATCCCTACTGCCATCAATGAATTGATTAAGAATGCATACGATGCCTACGCAGATCATTTTGATATAGATTATTTCAGAAAAGATCGACTAATTGTGTTACGAGATGATGGTATAGGAATGACCAAGGATGAGTTTGAGTCAAGATGGCTCACTTTGGGTACGGAAAGTAAATTTCAAAACAAGAAATCAAGTCTTCCTCCAGTTGATCCAAACAAAGAAAAAAGAGCTATTACGGGAGAAAAAGGCATTGGTAGACTTGCTATTGCATCTATCGGAAAGCAAGTCCTAATTCTTACAAGATCTAAATTATCTTCTGACCGACCAGCTAATTTTGTGACTGTTTTTATTAATTGGGAATTTTTTGAGTTACCGGGTATAAACTTAGAAGATATTACTATTCCAATCGTAGAGCTGGATCATATCCCAACAGATCAAGATATTCTTGCATTGAAAACGACCGTGTTGAATAATGTTGAAGAATTACTTGAAAAAAAGGTTGTTGACGAGGCTGAATACAATAAACTAAGAAAAACAGTTGCGTCTTTTAATATCAATCCTTCCGAATTACTTGGTGTTTTACAAGGTGTAACGAATTTTTCCAACACTCCAGGTGGGACTCATTTTTATATCTCTCCTGTTGACGACGTATTAAATGCGGATATTGATGGCGAATCCGGTTCGGATGAAGCCACAAAAATGGAAAAAATGTTATTGGGGTTCCATAATACCATGACACCCAATCATCCGGAACCACAAATAGATATTGCGTTTAGAGAATATAGGGAAGACAAAGAATCCTTCGAAAGTATAATAGATAAAGAACATTTCTTTACTCCTGAAGAATTTGAATTGTCGGACCATCAATTTAGTGGTGTTTTTGATAAATACGGACAGTTTAAGGGTGACATACGAATCTATGGTGAAAAAACATATTCAGACTATGTTGTTAATTGGAAAGACAATCATTATAGAGAGACGTTGTGCGGTCCTTTTACAATCAATTTTGCCTATATTCAGGGAGAGCAGAAAAGTTCCAGGTTGTCAGTTGAGGATTATTCCCGAATAAAAGCAAAAGGGGACAAATTTGGTGGTTTGTATATTTATAGAAACAACATTAGGGTTCTTCCTTACGGTGATTCTGACTATGATTTTTTAGACATTGAAAAAAATCGATCAAAACGGGCCTCAACAGCTTTTTTTTCCTACAGAAGAATGTTTGGAGCAATTTCTATAGATGAAAATGAAAAGAAAAGCCTCTTGGTTGAAAAAGCAGGAAGAGAAGGATTCATCGAAAATAAGGCATATAAAGAACTTCAATCTATATTAAAAAACTTTCTTTGGCAGTTAGCGACTGAATTTTTCTGGGATGGCAGTACCTCTCCATATTCAGAGTTTTATAAAGAAAAGAAGGATGAATACAACATTCATTATAAAGCTCTTGAAAAGCGAGAAAAATTGAATCGCGGTAAAAAGAACAAGTTTTTGAAGGATTTATCTTTGTTTTTCGAGAATCTCAGCAATCATGTTTTTGAAGACAATGTTCAAATAGTCATTGACGGTTTTTCTCAACAATTACTAAATATTGGTTATGAAGAAGATGAGGATGTTGCGAGTGAAATGATTATAAGAGCCGAATTCGATGTGAGAAAAAAATTATCGGATTATAAAAAACAAATTTCAATTTCTGCTCCTCGTGGTTATACTATATCTAAAGGCTCACGGCAAGATTTTGAGGCATATTGTGTTGAATATGAAAATTTACAAAGAACAACATTTAAAGATGCAGAGGAAAAAATAGATAATCTTATTGAAACATATACTAAGGCTCGTGATTTTGAAATAAGCAAACGCAAACGATTGGAACAAGCAGTTGAATTAATTTCTTCAGAAGCAAAGTCTGTAAATCAAAAGAAACGTTCAGAAACCAACGATGTTGTTTCATCGGTTTCAAAAAAAGTAAAAGAGTTGACTTCTGAACTTGTAATGGATCTTGATAAACAAATACAAAACGTTAGAAATCAATTCATTGCTTTAAAAACAAAGGATTCAGATACTTTTGATTTGGTTCAAGAGCGCAAAAGGATGGAAGACGAGATTGAAACTATCAGTCAACGAAACACATCTTTGATGGATAGAATAATCCGGCAATTTGAAAGTTTCTATATTGAGAAAGACGATGAAGGCAATATAATAACAAATGATCAAATAGCAGAAAGTGTATCTGAGGAATTGGATTCTTTACGCGAACAGGTTCAGGCTGACGTGGAATTGAGTCAATTAGGTTTGGCCGTTGGTATTATTCATCATGAATTCAACAGTACAGTTACATCCATACGCCACAGTTTAAAAGATTTAAAAGCTTGGTCTGATGCGGATGAAAATCTTGAAGGCATTTACAAAAACATAAAAGTTAACTTTGAACATTTAGACAGGTATCTTGCTTTGATGATGCCTTTAAATAGAAGATTATATCGAGACAGAGAAGATATTCCCAATTCGGACATCAAATCTTTTTTAAATGACTTATTTAAAAATCGACTGGAACGTCATCAAATTGATTTCAGACAAACCAACGGTTTTTCACACGGCCATATTTATGGATTTCGCTCAACATTCTATCCGGTTTTTGTAAACATTATAGACAATGCCATTTATTGGCTTACTCAAAGTGAACAACCCCAAAAAGTAATTCGTTTGCATGCTGATGATACAGGAATTTATATATCTAATAATGGCCCAGCCGTACAACCACAAGATAAAGAACGAATATTCGAATTGCGGTTTTCCCGTAAACCCAATGGGAGAGGCTTGGGTTTGAATATCAGTAGAGAAATATTAAAAGGAGAAGGATATGACCTGTTGCTTATCAATCCTATGCCAGAAGCCAATGTCACATTTAAAATCCAAAAACATGAATAATAGCACCAAAGAGAAAAGTTTTGTTGACTTATCTCGTGAGATTGCGGATAAGTTTATTCGTGATATTGTTTTTATTGATGAACAAGCATACCCAGAAAAATCAAATAACACAGTAGAAGCAAATGTCCACAACAATGAGTTCGATACAAAGGCCGTTTCAGATGCTTTTTTAAAAAAAGGTAAAATTTGTGCCATTTATGCGCCACAAACAGAAAAAGATGTTGATGAAAGTGTCGTTTCCCTTTTAAAAGCAGATGTAGTAGTATTAGACTGGGATTTAAAATTAAAAGGCACATCTAATTATGACCCGATGGCAGACGATGAATCTGAAAAACGGGGTCAATATACCAAACCACTCATCAAGAGGTTGGTTGATGATTCTGGGAAAGAGAAAGTTAAACTTATCATTATTTATACAGGAGAAACAGATGTTGAAAAAATAGCGGAAGATATTCATGAATACATTCAAAATAAAGAATATGTTTTAAACAATAGTGCTCTCTGTGTTCAAAACACTAATCTTAAAATAATTGTTCGAGCAAAAGAAGGCACTAAAGTTGTTGAACGTCACAAAGACAAAATCATTAGATACAACAAACTTCCTGAATTAATAACAGAAGAGTTCACCACTATAACAAATGGTATACTTCCTAATTATGCTTTGTCGGCAATAACTGCTATCAGAAATAACACATCAAATATTTTAGGTGTTTTTTCAAAGGATATTGACCCTGCATTTTTAGGTCATTATGTTTCTATTTCTGATTGTGATGATGCGATTATTATGTTATCTGAAATTTTCGGATCCGCTATAACAGATTTAATAGATTCAAGCAACTTTGATATCAAAACATGGATAGATACATGGTTAATTCAGAAATTCAAAAAAACATTTGAAACGACGATAGGTAACAACACTATAAAAGTATCAGGAAAGAATCTGAAGAATATTGTAAACTCTTCGGAGTCTGATTTTAGAACCAAGTTGAAAAAAGAATATTGTAATATAAAGGGCAACGAGGATGATTTAAAGAAAGATGCCACAAGACTATTTAGAATACGGGGCAAGAAACCAAATTATAAATTGGCAAGATTGATTCAGCACAGCAACTTATTTTTACCCGCCAAAGCACCTAAATTAACAACAGGTACCATTGTTAAATATAAAAGAGCGAATTGTTGGAAATTTTTACTGTGTATTCAACAAAGTTGTGACTCTGTTAGAATAGGGATAGATGGAAAAGAAAAAAAGAGGATTTTCTTATTTCTTCCTTTACTAATAAAGGGGAAGGGAGAAGTTGTGGTTGTAGAAGAAAACAAACACTTGTTCGTAGCTGACAAATCTTACTCTATTGAATTGCACGAGTTTTCTCCTAGAGAAAAATCAGATGCACAAATTTTAGCCGTTTCACAAAACAGCCAATACGTGTTTACAGACACAAAAAAGGAACAATTTATTTGGGTTGCAGAACTGAAGAAAATGTTTGCTCAACATATTGTCTCTGCATACGCCTCTAAACTATCAAGAGTTGGCGTTGACAATTCAGAATGGATCAGGTTAGTTGGAAAAAGGAAATAGCAATCATATAATAACTTATCTTTTGATCATGAACAGTCTTCAAAAAATCAATAATAGTTTCAAACGATGTTTTGATAAGGCAATATCTTTTAAATATGCAACAACAACATCCGATATTGACAAAGAGGCAAGTGATCTTATTACGAAGACAATTCCTCGGGAACTTGCTTCCTATTTGAACAACAACGATTACATCGTCAACGGCTCTGTTGGAAAAGGATTGGCTACAAGATCACCCTGGATAGCTATTCTTGATAAAAATATTACAACCTCTACACGAGAAGGGGTTTATATAGTTTTCCTTTTCTCATCAGATTATAAACATGTTTATTTGGCATTAAGTCAAGGTACAACTGTTCCAGGACAATTTGGACCAAGATTAGGGAAAAAAGAAATTGCCAATAACACAAAGATAGTCAGAGATTTGCTTAAAATCAACAATCCTATATTGAAGGCTGATAGTAATGCAGATATCGCTGATGTGAGATATAAAACAGGTGCTATATACTACACTTTATGGAATGTTGACGATGATACTTTTTGTGAAAAAGTGTTGTCTTTGTACTTGGATACATATCAAAAATATAAAGAGTTGATGATGTTTCTGAAAAGTACCAAAGAAAAAACAATTTCTATAAAAAAGGAATCTAACATTGTCCCAAAATTCCTCCCCTACCTCACCGCCCTCCGCACCAAGCCTTTTATGCTTTTGGCAGGCATCAGCGGCACAGGCAAGAGCCGCATCGTGAGAGAATTGGCTAAGGCTTGTTGGCAAGAAGGTGACGAAGAATATGGCAAAAACTGTCCGAAAAATTTCTGCATGGTGCAGGTAAAGCCCAACTGGCATGATAGTAGCGAACTCATTGGCTATGTGAGTCGTATCAATGGCGAGAAATATGTAGTGGGACCGTTCCTGCGTTTCTTGGCCAAAGCTATTAAAGATGAGAATACGCCTTATTTCCTCTGCTTGGATGAGATGAACTTGGCTCCTGTGGAACAATACTTTGCTGAGTATCTGAGTGTGATTGAAAGTCGCAAACTGAATGCGGACGGCAGCATCACCACCGACCCCATTATCCCCTTTGAGGATACAGAAGCTTACGGCACGCTCATTGATCAACTGTTTGATAACGAGGCAGATCGTATTGCCTATAAATCCAAAGATGGCAAGCGCCTTACCATTCCGCAAAACCTTTTCGTAGTCGGCACTGTGAACATGGACGAAACCACCTTCAGTTTCAGCCGCAAAGTGCTCGACCGCGCTATGACCATCGAAATGAACGAAGTGAACCTGTACGGTGGCCTCACCGATGAGGGCTCCGAAATTGGCTATATCGGCAACTGTATCATCGGCGATACCGCCGAAGGAAAGGATGTATATGCCGACAACAAGAAATTGTGCGACCAAGTGCTGGCCTATTTGGAAAAAGTGAATGCGAAATTGGAAGGCACACCCTTCAAAATCGCCTACCGCACCCGCAACGAATTCCTGCTCTACGCCGTCAATCGCCAGCTGCTTGACAAAGACTCGCAACTATGGCATACCCTTGACGAGATGACCTCTATGAAAATCCTCTCGCGCATCGAAGGCGACAGCGAACGTACCAAAACAGTCTTGGAAGGATTGAAAGCATTGGTTGAGAATGAAATTAACAAGGCCATTCCCGAAGCCGAAGAAGGCAAGGAGAAACTCAAAAGTATTACTGACACGAAAATTGAGGAGATGCTGGGCAAACTGAAAGTATCAGGATATACAAGTTATTGGGCATAAAAACGTTTGAGCTATGGACAAACACTATCAAATACCGAAGCTTCCTTTGCCGTATGATTTGGAAACAAAGGAAATCCTTAAGCAAGTAAACCGAGCCAACCGCAAACTTGCCGAATTGAAAGGTGTAGCCCAAACCATTCCCAACGAACAGATACTAATCAACACCTTGACTTTGCAAGAGGCAAAGGATAGTTCGGCTGTAGAAAACATTGTGACCACCCAGGACGACCTCTATAAAGCTGATTTGAATTTGACAGAAGCAGCCATCAATGCTTCCACCAAGGAGGTGTTGAATTATCGCCAAGCCATGCAACGAGGTTTTGAATTGGCACGCAAAACAAAACTGCTTACACTGAACGACATAAAGAAAATACAGCAAGAATTGGAATCCAACAATGCAGGATTTCGTTCGGCTCCCGGCACTACCTTACAAAACCAAAACAAGGAGATTGTTTATACTCCTCCTCAAAGCAAGCTGGAAATAGAAAAAGCCATGCAGAACTTGGAGCAATACATCAATGACCCTCAGATGCACGATGTAGATCCACTCATCAAAATGGCGATTATTCACCATCAGTTTGAAAGCATACATCCTTTTTATGACGGCAATGGACGAACGGGACGTATCATAAACATCTTGTATTTGGTTATAAATGGATTATTGGATTTGCCCATTCTATATCTTAGCCGTTATATCACCCATAACAAAGGGGATTATTACAGACTGATACAATCGGTGAGAGATAACGTGACTGACAATTCCCACGAATGGGAACAATGGATTATGTTCATACTTAAAGGCGTTGAGGAAACTGCTGAAGAGACCATCCGGCTCGTTAAGGGCATTTCACAATTGATGGCTGACTACAAAACAAAACTCAGACCTTTGTTTGGACGACAATATAAACATGAACTTTTGAACAATTTGTTCTTCCATCCATATACCAAGATTGAATTTATCCAAAAGGACATGATGGTGCAACGCAAAACAGCTGCCAAATACTTGGATATCATTGTTGAAAACGGTCTTTTGGAAAAAGTTAAAATAGGACACACCAACTATTATATCAATATTCAACTGATGGATTTGTTTATGAATCACCAACTTAACACCACGAAAGAATTTGATGTTATTGAATCAATACATAAAATCCGATAACAGAAACTTGTGTACCCCAAAAGGTTTTTTCGGGTACACAAACAATAGAGTATGTACCCAAAATGGCTTTTTCGGGTACACAAATAATCAAGTATGTACCCAAAATGACTTTTTCGGGTACACAAATAAATGATTTATGGAACTTCTTCGTATCACCCATACCGACTTCACACTCACCATCGAGTGTTCCCATTTCTGGCAAGAATGGAAGAAAGGCGTGCGCAATATAGGTGATACTCAACTGACTTCCACTTATTCTTGGACAGATGGTGTCGTAAAAGTGGAACGAACCGATGAGGAAGAAAGTCAGACAGCGGAAATCATCGCTAATAATCCCAATAAAAAGGCGTTCTTTTTTGAGCAAACTGATTACAGCGTTTGGGTGGAGTTTAACAATAACGTCACGGAAGCGTATTTTGATAGTCCGCGTGCCGACATAAACGAACATTTCTCGTGGAAAAAGAAACAACATGTTTTGATGGGTTTCCTCAATTACGGAAACGACATTGGTCGCGCTGATCTGCCTTTGCGATATGTTGTTAATGATGAACAGAAAAGATTTGTTTTCTCTTACGAAGTGATTTCCGCTAAATTGGATTATCATCACGACTGGAAACCTATCTTGGAAGACATCGAAAAAGAGTATCGGATGCTTTCGCTGGATTACTTGAAGCGCACCTATCATGGAATATCCGAAGGCGAAGGGGAATCTTACGACATCATTTGGTGGAACATTTTCCACAATCTACAAGAGAAATTCGTGCGTGCCATACGTAATATCATTGATCGTCCCAGGCATCGTCTCAAAACCATATCTTCTTACAAACGAGCCGATCAAATCAGGCATTTCAACCCGCTTTTGGAACAACAGTTTGCTGAACATCGCACAGAGGAGGCCAGACTATATTTAGTTGATGAACAACAACACACGCACAATACGGTTGAAAACCGTTTTCTCAAACATGCCCTTACTATCATTCAAAAGCGATATTCCGAATTGGCCGATCGTGTTTTGTATTTCAAGATACCATTATCGGATAGTGTTCGTGGACAAATACAGCATTCTGAGGAAGAGCTGAAACACCTGTTGAACAACCCTTTTTTCCGCACAGTAGGCAGTTTTGAGGGCTTGAAACAAGAATCGCTTGTGCTACAACGCGACACCAATTATTCAACCATTTATCGCACCTATTTCATTTTGCGCAAATCATTCAGCCTGAACGATGGAATGTTCCGTATGGAGACAAAAGACATTGCAACCTTATATGAAATATGGTGTTTCATCGAGATGAGCCATATAGTACGAGAACAATTGGGTATTGACGAAACGGATGTCGACCATCGCAACCGAATGGAGATGAACAGTTTGTTCACATGGGAGCTTGGCAGAGGCGAACAATCTCGCATTTTATTCAAGAAAAATGGAGTGGAGCTGGCTGAACTAGTGTACAACCCCAAACAAACCGATAAGGAAAACGACTCCATCAGTATAAGTAATTTGGTCGTGCCAACAGTGCCGCAAAAGCCCGATATTGTATTGCAACTGACTAAAGACGATGTAGAAAAAGGGATGAAAATGACCTATCTTTTTGATGCAAAGTACCGGATTAGCGGAAAAGAAAACGGGGTTGATACTCCGCCCGATGATGCCATCAACCAAATGCACCGTTACCGTGATGCTATTTATTACAGGGATTATGATTCCAAACAACTCAAAAAAGAAGTTATCGGAGGATATATCTTGTTCCCAGGGAATGGCGATTCCACCGAAGTACAAATGTCAAAGTTTTACAAGAGCATTCAAGAAGTGAATATTGGAGCTTTCCCTTTGCGACCAAAGAATGAGGATACTCGAAAACTGTTGGATGATTTCATAAAAAGGTTGATTGAAACCAAATCTTCTGAAACCATCTCAAAGGTGATTTCACAAAAGGGAACAACTGTATTTGTCCCTAATCGTGTGTTAATAGGCCTGGTCACTCCAAGTCCTAGAAAAGGTTATAACAAAAGTTTTGAGGATGGAAATGCGGACTTGTACTATACAGGTCCCAGTTTTCCATCAACTATTCTCCTTCACGATTTGCACTATTTTATTCCCTATTTCAAGGATAGAGGTATCCGTGACGTATATGAAATCACAAAGATTCGTACCATCAAAGGTAGCGAAGCGAAACAATTTAGTCCAGATGAACAACATCCCGATGATATCCGATTGGCTTTTCATATTAAATTTCACCACAGATTGTCCGACCGATACATAAAAATTGATACTTCTAAAATGATAAACTACACTTTTATTGATACAGATGTTGAACACCTTGAAGCACTAATCACCAACGAATAATTATTCTTCTCTAAACTATCACCCCCTATGTCCCTCCTCCGCGTCATCTTGTCCATCATCTTCCCGCCGCTGGCTGTGTACGATCGCGACCGGGTGCCCGGCGTCATCGCCGCACTCGTCATCCTCAACAAAAACTGATAAACAATCATCCAACCATATCGTAAACTATGGATGCCAAACTCTTCTTCCAAGCTTTCACCAAATTCCTCCTCGGAGCCGTCATCTTCGGACTGCTCATCTTCCTGCCCGCGGGCTCGTCCCACTATTGGCAGGGGTGGCTGCTGATGGGCATCCTGTTTGTGCCGATGTTCGTGGCCGGACTCATATTGATGGCAAAGAACCCGGAACTGCTGCGCAAACGGCTGAACGCCAAGGAGGAAGAGAAGGAACAGAAGTCCGTCGTGGCGCTAAGTGGCGTGATGTTTGTCGCTGCCTTTGTGGTGGCGGGACTCAACTGGCGTTTCCAATGGCTGGTACTGCCCGATTGGGCCGTGTGGGTTGCCGCCGCGCTGTTCATGTTCGGCTATATCCTGTATGGGGTGGTGCTCCGCGAAAACACCTACCTCTCCCGCACTATCGAAGTGCAGGAAGACCAAAAGGTCATTGACACGGGACTCTACGGCATCGTCCGCCACCCGATGTACACGGCCACCATCATCCTCTTCCTCGCCATGCCGTTGGTGCTGGCCTCGCCCATCTCCTTCCTCATCATGCTGCTCTACATTCCCCTTATCGCCAAACGCATCCGCAACGAAGAAGCCGTTCTGGAACAAGGCCTGGAGGGCTATAGCGAATACAAACAACGGGTGAAATACAAAGTTTTGCCGTATATCTGGTAATGATATTTGATTAGTCTTTCTCTTTTTTCAGTCCAGTTATAAATAATAGTTATGTTTTTGCAGTCGATAAAAATGTACTTTTGTACAAAAAAATCGAATAGAAAACCTATCAACCTATGCCCGACATCATGACCCCTGCGCAACGCCACCGCTGCATGTCGCACATCCGCAGCCGCAACACCAAGCCCGAACTGAAGGTGAGGCAATGGCTGTGGCAACACGGCTACCGCTACCGCCTCTGCGTGAAAGGCGTGCCCGGCAAACCCGACATCGTGATGCGCAAATACCGCACCGCCATCTTCGTGAACGGGTGCTTCTGGCACGGACACGATATTCAGGTTACAGGGAATAGGGAACAGGGTTCAGTTGAAAATTCAGCATGCTGCAAGATTCCAAAGACGAATAGAGAATTTTGGATCAACAAGATTCTACGCAATCAGGAACGGGATCAACAGAATTATCAGATTCTCCAAAATAATGGCTGGCAGGTGATCGTGCTCTGGGAGTGCCAGCTGAAAGCCAATCTGCTCGAAGACACCATGCGTCAAGTGGAGGTTGCACTCCAGGACAATTATCTCCGCACTTTCAGCCACAAAGCCAAAACCTACATTCTGGTGGACGAGGAGAACCTGCCCATGGCCGCAGAAGACACCATTGAGTACAATTAGACAACCCTCAATACTATGAACCACAAACACGTCGTAGCCGCTATCATTCACGATTCCGAGAACCGCATCTTCGCCACCCAACGGGGAATAAATTGAGAATTTTTCTCATTACTTTTGAGAAATTTTATTTGTGAAATTGAGAATTTTTAATATTTTTGCACCGTGAAATCAAATGGTTATGTATAAAAGACCGCAATTCAATGAATTAAAATCAAGGTTGTCGGAAGCACGTGACAAGATTCAGACAATTTCTGGTCCTCGTCAGGTGGGTAAGTCAACCATGATCAAACAGGTACTGCAAGAGACGGACATCCCTTATCTGTCGGTTACAGCAGACAACGTGCCCAAAACGGACACTTTTTGGATAAGCGAGATGTGGTCTTCCGCTCGGGCAAGAATGAAAGCCACCAAAGCATCTGAGTTTCTGTTGGTTATTGACGAGGTTCATAAGCTCAACAACTGGAGCGAAGCAATCAAAAAGGAATGGGATGAAGACACGAGGAACAACATAAACATGAAAGTTGTCATTCTGGGGTCTTCCCGATTATTACTCAAGGACGGGTTGACGGAATCGCTTGCCGGACGCTTTGAACTGATACGAATGCCACACTGGAGCTACAACGAGATGCTCGAAGCATTTGGATTGGACTTGGAACAATTCATCTACTTTGGCGGCTATCCCGGCGGGGCCAAGTATGTTCATGACGAACGCCGTTGGCGAAAATACATCAAGGATAGCATTGTTGCACCAGCTATTGAGCGCGATATTTTGATCACCAAGACTATATACAAACCCGCACTGATGCGACAACTCTTTGATTTGGGATGTGCTTATTCTAGCAAAGAGCTGTCTTTAAACAAGATGCTGGGACAATTGCAGGATGTCGGGAATGTGACAACACTGGCGAATTATCTGAACACACTGGGTGAAGCACGTCTGCTTTGCGGTCTTCAGAAATATGCCCGCGATGAAGCGCGCAAATACAATTCCGTGCCCAAACTGATGGTCTATAACACAGCCCTGCTCACAGCCCAAACCAATACAACCTTCCATAAGACGTTCACCACTCCGAATCTATGGGGCAGATGGGTGGAAAGTGCTGTTGGAGCCCATCTTCTCAATCAGGCCGACGAATACGACTACAAACTGTACTACTGGCGTGAAAATAATGATGAGGTGGATTTTATCGTGGAATCCGGAGAACAACAGATAGCCATCGAGGTGAAAAGTGGAAGGCGCAGCACAAACAACGGTCTAAAAGTGTTCTCCGACAAATTCCATCCTCAACAGTCTTTCGTCGTCGGAACAGACGGTATCCCGGTTGAGGAATTTTTGACATGGAACATGGAAAATCTCTTATAACGAATACTATGAACCACAAACACGTCGTAGCTGCTATCATTCACGATTCCGAAAACCGCATTTTCGCCACTCAACGAGGGAGCGGCGACTGGAAAGACTGGTGGGAGTTTCCCGGCGGGAAAATCGAGCCAGGAGAAACACCCGAAGAGGCGCTGAAACGCGAAATTTGGGAAGAACTGGAAACGCACATCGCCATTGAACATCTGGTGACAACCGTGGAATGGGATTACCCTAAGTTTCACCTCACGATGCACTGCTACTGGTGCCACGTGGAGAGCGGTGAACTGGTTTTGAAGGAACACGAGGCCGCCCGCTGGCTGAACCCCGATGAATTAGACAGCGTGCCATGGCTGCCGGCGGATGTGGAGGTGTTGCAGATAATCAAAGAAGACAACAGGAAATATTGATTTTTTTCCTTGAACAGCCCCGTTAGGGGCAAGAGCTTGGTAGCCAGGGGTAAGGCGTGAGGAACGAACGCCGCAACCCCTGGGAACAGAAATCGAAAATGAACGAATAAAACAACAATAATTATGGAAAAGAAACGCACAACACCAGAGTTTATCACGGAATTGAAGCCGAATGAAATTTTCGTGTTCGGAAGCAACCTGCAAGGAATGCATGGCGGCGGGGCGGCCCGCATCGCCTACCAAAAGTTCGGTGCCATCATGGGACAGGGCGTGGGACTGCAAGGCCAGAGCTATGGCATCCCGACCATGCAGGGCGGCGTGGAAACCATCCGCCCATACGTGGACGAGTTCATCACATTTGCCAAAGAACACCCGGAGCTGACCTTCCTCGTGACGCGCATTGGATGCGGCATCGCGGGATTTACCGACGATGAAATTGCCCCTCTGTTCACAGGAGCACATGGCATGGAGAATATCGTGCTGCCCGAAGGGTGGTAGTAAAGAAAAAAATGAACTTTCACGTTCGAAACATCATTCTGTTACAATTTTTAAACCCATAATACAATGAAAAAAATCCTCACCATCACCCTTGCCGCCCTGTTGCTTGCGGCGTGTACCGATTCCGAAAAACAGCTGCAGAAACGCGCTGCCGAATTGTGCAAATATATCCCCGACCACGAGCTGCTGGAGCAGTCGAAAGACTACATGACAGCAGATTTCTATGCCGTGCTGGACACCATGTTCAACCAGCTGCCCGAATTCGAGGCCATGGACCACGAATGGCTTTACTATTTCGTGACCGGCAACGGCGGCACCATCGCTGACTATGAGGTGGTCGGCGTGGAGAAGACCGACAAAACTCACGCAGTCGCCACTATCAAAGTGCGTCAAAAATGGGAAGATGGCTCGTTCGACGAAACAACTGATGTAGAAGAACATAAACTCTACATGGAAAAGGTGAACGGCCAGTGGCTCATGTCGGATTTCGACGGACACAAACAGGATTGTATCGAAAATATCGCCAACAGCCGCAAGGAACAAGCCCTTCGTAACGCCATCAGTGACTATTTGGTGAAGGAGATCGGCTTGCAGTACTCCCCCGGTGAACTCTGCATTCCGGTACTGATGCTGGTTTCTACGGAGGAACAGAACGCCCAAAAGGCCCTCGTCTGGGGCGACTTCTGGATGTTCAACTACAACCTTGTCGGTGACACGCTCAAAACCGTTTCCGGCGGCAACCATTCCGGCAGCATGACCGTGCAGAAACAGGGAGACAAACTCACGGTAACCTCCTTCGAACAGACCGAAGACGGTGCTGGCAACGAAGCCAGCGCCAAGCGCATCTTCGGCAAACATTTCGATGTTTACCAAAATATGCATTCGAATCAAGATGTCCGCGAGGCCGTTCGCAAAGAGCAGCTGAAAGAATATGTCAAACAGCACGAACTCAACGTTCGCTACTATCAAGACTTCGGTTGGGATGCGGTAGCATTGTAGAAAAATGCCAATATCATTGATATTTTTTTATTTTTGCCCGCGATAATTTTTTTACTATGGCACAAGAGAAATTTGCAGTCATCGGTGCCGGGCATTTCGGCCAGGCCATCAGTTTAGCCCTCTCCGAAAAAGGACACGAGGTACTTGTTATTGACAATGATATCAATGTGATACAGGAGATTTCCGAAGATGTGGCGTATGCCGTGTGCGTGGATGCCACCAACAAACGGGCATTGCTTAATGAGAATATCCTGAATTTCGACGCGGTCATCGTTTCCATCGGTAATGACTTTGTGGGCCGCTTGCTTTGCACTGCAAATCTCATCGATTTGGGCGTGAAACGTATCATCTGCCGTGTCATGGGTAAAAGCCAACGCACCATTTTGGAAAAAATGGGCATCACGGAGTTCCTCTCTCCCGAGGATGAGGTAGGCACCCTGCTGGCCGAACGACTCACCAACCCCAATATGATTTCCTATCTGCAACTTCCTGATGGATACAAGATTGCAGAAATTATCACACCAAACCGCTTGATAGGTCTCTCCGTCGGCGATATCGATTTCCGCGAAAACCACAGACTGAGTTTGATTACCATCCGTCGCAACTTCGAGGAACTTGTGGCAGATAAACTTGACACCAAACAGCATATTCTCGGTGTGCCAGACAACAAGACCATCATCCAGGACGGTGACGTGTTTGTGCTCTTTGGTAAAGAACACGACATTGATAACTTCATCAAAATCAACCTGTAATGTTCAGTTGGAAATCGCGTAAGGAGTATGCGTACAGTAAACGTAAACTGCATATTGCGACGTACAAGGACCAAGTGCGTCGCATTATGCAGATATGCAGTGCTGTCATCTCCTTGGCGACGATTGTCTGCATCGTTTGTTACCACGGCCTCTACATCTCCCTGGAAGCCAAAAACTTTATCCGTCTTGTCATCTACGGAAGCCTTGGCTTCTATGTCATAAAATATTTCGTCTTTCTTTTCTACTCCCTGCATCGAAGGGAATTTTTGAAAAAATCCTGGTTCGAAGGGCTGATTATCTTTCTGTTGATAGCCCAATTCATCTCAGTGAACATTTTCCATTATAACGTGGAATTCTTTCAGTCAGAGAACTTTGAAAATTATTATCTGCTCTTCATACAATTCTATTTTCTAATCATTGTACTGCTTGAGTTTACGAAGGTGAATGGATGGATGGGCAAGTTCAACATCAGTCCGCCCTTGCTCATGGTGGCGTCGTTCCTGCTGCTCATCTCCTTCGGAACCCTTCTGCTTTGCATGCCGCGTATGACTGTCAACGGCATCTCATTTGTGGATGCGCTGTTCACAGCCACCAGTGCGAGTTGTATCACAGGATTGACCGTGGTCAGCACCGGCACCTGTTTCACGATAAAAGGACAGGTGGTCATCATGATTCTCATCCAGTTGGGAGGTATCAGTATTTTGTCCTTTGCTACATTCTTCACGACATTCCTGTCCAAATCGTTCGTGGGATTGCGCTATCAGTATATGGTGCGCGACATGCTTTCCACTAATCAGGTGTCAGAATCCTTTTCTTTGCTCCGGAGCATTGTGATGACCACCGCTATCATCGAATTGGGCGGCGTGGCTCTGCTCTACACGTATTGGAACACCACCGGATTTTTTACTTCCAACTCCGAGAACCTTTTCTATTCTCTTTTTTACACTATTTCCGCTTTCAACAACGGCGGTTTTGTGCTGATGGACAAGAGTCTCCTGGAGCTTGGCGTCTCCAACAGCTATTTTCCACAGGCTATTATTACCATTTTGGTCTTTTTGGGCGGTATCGGATTCCTGACCATCCGCGATTTTTTCAGTGCAAAACGGATTCGTGAGCGCAAGAAACATCAATGGAAAAGCTTGATGCCGCAGACTAAAATCATCCTTACTACCACATTTGCCATCATTTTTATATGCACTGCAATTTTCTTCTTTATAGAAAAAGATAATGCCCTGAGCGGACAAAATACCCTTTTCGACAAAATCTTTACATCCTTCTTCCAAATTATAACCTGTCGTACATCGGGCTTTATGGTGCTGGATGTGAACAATATGGCATTGCCCACCATGATTATGATCACACTGATCATCTTCATTGGTGGCTCACCGGGCTCCACGGCGGGTGGTGTGAAAACCACCACGATATTTGTGCTGATCAAATCCGTCTTTGCCACTATTAAAGGCAAGAAGAATATTGAATATCAACATCGTACAATCCATTATTCGCTGGTTGACCGTGCCTATTCCATCATCTTGATGTCGCTCACTTTCATCTTGGTTTCCTGCTTCCTCATTACATTGGTACAACCTGATGTGTCATTGAATCATGCAATTTTTGAAACCACTTCCGCTTTTACTACTTGTGGACTCTCCACCGGTTCTCCTGCAGGATGGTGCGATGCCGCCAAGATTATCTTGGTCATCAATATGTATATAGGCCGTATCGGCACGCTGACGCTGGCGTTTGCGCTTACTAAACATAAGAAAGAATCGCAGCATACTTACCCTGATCTTTATATGATGGTTGGGTGATTTTTGTTGAATCAGTGGAAATTTTTGTATATTTGCACACCTTTATCGTATTAAACAATAATCAATTAATCAAATAAATACAAAAAAAATATGAAAAAAATATGCCTCTTTAGTTTCGCCATTGCGGTGACTTTGTTGATGACAGGATGTGGATTCGGCAAAATGGTCACCAAGTATCCTGAGGTGTCGGTTACTTTGGATAATCCTGATTTGGAAAAC
The DNA here is from genome assembly GCA_017554325.1 of Bacteroidales bacterium. GTDB lineage: Bacteria > Bacteroidota > Bacteroidia > Bacteroidales > WCHB1-69 > F23-D06. The sequence goes on along the minus strand of JAFZIP010000001.1, from coordinate 294,717 downwards.
AAAGGCGGTGAGGTAGCCTATACCATCAAGGGTACAGTTCCACCCAAATATATGAAGAAAAATGCCACAGTAACGCTTTCTCCGACATTGAAAGTGGATGGCAACAATGTCAATCCCCCTTTTGCCACAATTAAATTGAAAGGTGAAAAGGCTAAAGGCGAAGGTACGGTCATCAGTTGGAAAAAAGGCGGCAGCTTCACTCAGACGGGTACGTTCAAGTTTGACCCGAGTTATGAAGAGGCTGAGATTGTGGCCCCGGCCATCGCCCAAATAAAGAAAAAATCTACTGAACTGAATCCTGAAAAGAACCTCGGTGAAGGCATTGCCAATACCTCTTCCAGAGTTGGTTTGCAGCCCAAAAGCACTTACGAAGTCACGAGCGGCAATTTCATCCATTCTCCGCACAATTTCACACCCGAATACATCGGCAAAACAGCTACGATCTATTTCGACCTCAACAGTTCCAACATGAACTGGAGCAATCCTAACAACAAAAAACAGGAAGCCAAAGATTCCATCAAGTCTTTCATTGATTTCTTGTATAACGACAATCTCATCGACCGCGTGGTGATTTCCGGCTGGGCTTCCCCCGAAGGCGAGGAAAGCAACAACCAGGGTCTTTCCGAAAGACGTTTCGAACAAGGCAAGAAGTGGTTCCAAGAACAGTTTGAAAAGTATCTGAAAGATTATGCCAAGAAGAACAAAATCAAACTGAAAGATCTGCAAAGACCTGAATTCCAATATGTAAACAACGCCAAAGGCGAAGATTGGGACGGTTTTGAGGCCGCTATCGAGAAATCCAACATTGCCCAGAAGAACCAGATCTTAAATGTGGTGCGTTCACAGGCCAACAACGACATGCGCGAGCAGAAAATCCGCGAAATGACGGATATCTATCCGGAAATCGCCGATGCCATCCTGCCTCCGTTGCGCCGCGCCGAGATGCAGCTCATCTGCAAGAAACATGAATCTTACACCGATGCTGAATTGGTGAGCAGAGTGAAATCCGAGCCAGACGAGTTTTCCGTTAACGAGCGTTTGTATGCCGCTTCCGTGGCCACCACGGTGGAAGACCAAGAAGCCATTTACAATGCGCTGATCAATGATCCGAAGACACAGGGTGACTGGCGCGCCTATAACGACTTGGGCGTGCTCTACCTCAACAAATATTACAATAACGGCAGTGAGAGCGATTTGGACAATGCGGTCAGCAATTTCAACAAAGCAGCCGCCATCTCTCCTGACAACGGCATTGTGCTGAACAATTTGGCTGTTGCCGAGTTCCTGCAAGGCAACCATGATGCTGCTAAGTCCAATTTCGAGGCATCACAAAAAGCAGCCGTAAGCCCCGTCAACCAAGATTACACGTTGGGCATGTACTCCATCATGGACGGCAACTACGCACAGGCCGCACAACAGTTGAGCACCAGAAGTTGCGACTACAACACTGCACTGATCCAATTGCTCCAAAAGGATTACAATGCCGCCAAGACAACTTTGGACTGCATTGAGAATGTGGATGCCAAGACGGCCTATCTGAAGGCTGTGCTCGCCGCCCGCATGAAGGATGAAAACGGTGTCTATAGCAATCTCGGCACCGCCATCCAGCTGGATCCTTCCTATAAGAAAACCGCCAAGAAAGACGCCGAATTCAAGAAATACAAGAGAACCGAGACTTTCAAGAATTTGGTGAAATAGCAGTTGACCTTATCCGAAACACAAGGGCGAGCCGTCAAAGCTCGCCTTTTTTTATGAATAGCATTTGATGATCATTTTGTAAAGATGTTCATAACCATGTTAATAATAATATTCGTTTGTATATTGTAAACAATAAACAATTGTGTATTTTTGCAATTGAAAACAATCAACTATGAAAATATCAGAACTGAAAAAGAAGCTGCAAGCTAAAGGGTGTTATTTTGTATGCGATGGTAAAAACCATGAATGGTGGTGGAGTCCTATTACAGAGCAAAGGTTTCAGCTTCCAAGACATTCAACGGCGGATGTGGGCAAGGTGTTGATGAAGTACATCAGCGAACAATCGGGTATTAATGTGAAATAATATAATTGCATGATAATGGAAAACATCACGGTCATAATAGAACGAAACAACGACGGCAGCTATACAGCAGTACCGCAGCACAGGCATAAAATTGGTTTTATTGGCATGGGGAAGACTGTAGAAGAAGCCATGGAGGATCTGGAAAATTCGTATGCGGAGGCAAAAGAGATGCTTTCGGCATTACCCAAAATGGAGTTTGCCTATAAGTTTGACACGGCAAGTTTTCTTCAATACATCAATGGAAAATTGAATCTTGCTGATTTACAAACTATTACAGGTGTAAATCGCCATCAACTCAGCCATTATGCCACGGGAAAAAGCCGACCGTCAGCCAAAACAGTGCAACGCATCCAGGAGGGAATTATACGTTTTTCCGAAGAGTTGCAACGCGTTTGCTTGATATAATTGAAAAATCAAAAAAACAATCAGTAATGCCTAATAAGAAACAATACCGCTATTCCTCCGGCGAGACCATTGAGGCCGATGCAACAGATTTGAAACGCCTGTTGGAGGAAAACCGCCAATATTTGGACAACTATCTGGACTTGTACGGCTCCTTGGAGGACGATGAGTATGTGGCGCGGGGCAACGGCTTCTGCGACCGCAAGTTCAGCGAAGACTTCATCGAGGGCCAAATCGCCAAGTACCGTACGCGGGTGAAGGAACTGGAGGGGTGGTTGATGAACGACTAGTCTTTGCCAGTTTCATAATGAATATCATCCTCTGCTACACTGCCAAATTCCGTTTCCTTGTTGGGATAGGAGACAACACCATGTTCATATAGATATTCTGGTGCAATATCAATTTCACCATCCTGCCACTCGAGCGTATCCGTGATATAAAAACTTTTCAAAAGTTCTATATCTTTCAAAGGCTCAAAAACGGGATATTTGTCAACAATTGTTGCAAAGTCAAAAATCCGACAATCCCCGTTGTTAAAGCGTACCCATATTTTGTAAGAATCAATATATTTCGCGTCTGTTATTTCTAAAAACATATCACTCATTATTTTAAAGGTTCTATTTTATTTGGTTTTTTGTCCATTAGAAGATTGATTCCAAGCCTCAAGCAAGTCTTTTCGATGCAAATCAAGCCATTCCAACACCAATTTTAAGGCCCTTTCAGACATTTCGCCTTTGATTTTTCCGTTGCGGATCTCTACAGATATTTTGTCTTCTTGATATTGTGCATGAAAATGAGGTGGATTGTGATCAAGGTATTTCATACGTATTGTTATTCCAAAGAATTCAGATAAAGTAGGCATAGTATTTTGTTTTTAAATGCTGTTGCAAAAATAACAATTTTACTATAATGTAGCCTATTAGGAGTGAGACAATTAGAAAACCGGATTTTTTAATATCTTTGCAATCACGGAGTTAATGAAAAGTATTGTTATAACCTATTGACAATAAGATGATTAAAGAAAACCGCAATATGGCTATCGCGTACGACTTTGACGGTACGCTGGCGCCGGGCAACATGCAGGAGTACAACTTCATACCCGACCTCAACATGGACAAGGGCGAGTTCTGGCAAGAGGCCAATGAGCTGGCCAAGAAGCACGACATGGATGAGGTTCTCGCATACATGCACCTGATGCTCATTAAGGCCAAGGAGAAAAACATCCCCATCCGCGAGGAGGCTTTCATGAAATACGGCGAGAAAATCACTTTTTTTGAGGGAGTGGAAACCTACTTTGAGCGCATCAACGCGTATGCCGCTTCCAAAAATATGCATTTGGAACACTTCATTATCTCCTCCGGTCTGCGCGAATTCGTGAAAGGTACCGCCATCGCCAAACATTTCAAAACCATTTACGCTTCTGGATTTGAGTATGACGAGAATGGTGTGGCCTGCTGGCCCGCCCTTGTGGTGAACTACACCAACAAAACCCAATACTTGTTCCGCATCAACAAAGGTATCTACAACTCGTATGATAATACACTGATTAATAAGTCGATGCCCGAGGATGAGCGCGCGGTGCCCTTCTCCAACTTTATCTATATTGGTGACGGAGAGACGGACGTGCCCGCCATGAAGATGGTGAATCTCTACGGCGGCACCACCATTGCCGTTTATAACCCGGCTTCTGTGGCCACCCCGCACCGCCCAAAATCTTCCAAAGATATCTGCCTTGACCTCATTCGCCAGAATCGTGCCGACTACATTGCGCCCACCAACTACACCGAGGGCGGCGAACTGGATGTGATGCTGAAGAAAATCATCGACAAAACCGCCATGGAGCAGGATTTGTTGCACATCAAGTACAAAGAAGTGAATAAGTAACCTATAAAATCTCGTGTTATGAGCACCTCTTCCAATCCGGTTAAAATCGTTCCCATGACCAGGGCGGAGTTCAAAAGCAAAGATAAAAAGCTGATGATTCACTACAGTTTCATCTCCATTTTCGGCGGCAAGGCTCTTGTGGCGTCCACACAAAAGGGTGTCTGTTTGCTAATGCCCGGCGAGATGAAATGGAATCCGGTGGAGACTTTGAAAAAACACTTCCCTAAAGCCAGTTTCCGTTGCCAAAAGGTGGCGGCGCATAAAAACATTTCCTTGTTATTGCGTGGAAAATGGGATAAAGAAAAGGAGATTGTGTTGCATCTTTTAGGCACGCCTTTTCAGATTGCCGTGTGGGAAGATTTGCTCACAGTGCCCGCTGGCAAGGTGACCACCTATCTCAACATTGCCGAAAGAGTCGGCAGACCGAGAGCGGCTCGTGCGGTGGGCAAGGCCGTGGGCAGTAACCCCGTGATGTACGTAGTGCCCTGCCATCGCGTTATCTGCTCCAATGGCAAGCTCGGCGGCTATCGCTGGGGCGTGGAACGGAAAATCAAAGTGCTCAACAAAGAGGCCCGCAAATCCCATAAAATCAAAAACGCCGCCAACTGGGAACCAACTTTGTTTTAGTTTAGAGTTTAGAGTTTAAAGTTTAAAGTTTAGAGTTTATAGTTAATCATCATCATTTTACCTCCTTCACCCCTTTTACCCCATTCACCCAATCTCATGCGTGTCACCCACTTCGCCGATGTTCTCCTGCCGCTGCCGCTGCCCGCGCTGTTTACCTACCGCGTGCCGTACGAGCTGGATGATGCTGTGGCTTTCGGCAAGCGCGTGATTGTCCCGTTTGGGCGCAGCAAGCTCTACTCGGCCTTGGTGGTGCGCGTGCACGAGAACGCCCCGCAAGTGACCGCCAAATACATCCTGGATGTGGTGGACGACCGCCCCGTAATTTCCGAGCGGCAGTTCCAGCTCTGGCAATGGATGGCCGATTACTACCTCTGCACACTGGGCGAGGTGATGGCCGCCGCACTGCCCTCCGCCCTCAAACTGGCCTCTGAAACCAAAATCCACCTCCATCCCAACTTCAGCGGTGACGTTTCCACACTCAACCCCAACGAGTTGCACATTGCCGAGGCACTGACCTACAAGGAGATCATGACGGTGGACGAGATCAGTAAAGCCGTCAACATACAGAAAGTGATTCCCATCATCAAATCCTTGGTTGACAAAAGGGTAGTAGTGACCGATGAAGAGGTGCGCAACCCGTACAAGGCCAAGAAAGAGACATACGTTCGTTTGGGCGATGAATATGCCTCCGAAGCCTCGTTCATGGCGTTGTTGGACCAACTCAACCTCAGCACGAGGACCGCTGGTCAGGCCGATGGCCTGCTGGCCTTCATCATGCTAACTAAAGGAGCCAAGGGCTATGACTTTTCGGCTCGTGTGCCCAAATCGCAAGTGGTTTGTTCCAGCGCACTAACCCCCGCCCGCCTGCAAACGCTCCTCAAAAAGGGCTTCTTGAAAACGGAAGAGGTGATTATGTCCCGCTTGACTGACTTCTCCTCCCGCGAAACAGCAGATAACATCCAACTGTCCGAGCCGCAACAGAAAGCTTTCCAGCAAATACACGAGCAATTTGGCCAATTTCCCGTGGTGCTCCTGCACGGCGTGACCGGCAGCGGCAAGACGGAAATCTATATCAAACTCATCGATGAGGTGCTGAAACAGGGCAAACAAGTGCTTTACCTGCTTCCTGAAATTGCACTTACTTCGCAGATTGTCAACCGATTGCGGAAATACTTCGGCGAGAAGGTCGGCGTATATCACTCCCGTTTCAACGAGTACGAGCGCGTAGAGATTTGGAACCGCGTGCTGGAACAAGACTCGGATATAGCCAACACCTCCAAATACCAGCTGATTTTGGGTGCGCGCTCAGCTTTGCTATTGCCGTACCAGAATCTGGGACTCATCATTGTGGATGAGGAGCATGATGCCTCTTACAAGCAGCAGGACCCCGCACCGCGCTACCACGCCCGCGACTGCGCCATCGTGTTGGGCAACATGCACAAGGCCAAAACTTTGCTGGGCACGGCAACGCCTTCCTTGGAAAGTTATTACAATGTGAAGCAGAACAAATACGGCTTGGTGGAGCTGATGCGGCGCTTCGCCCAAAGCAAACTGCCCGACATTTGGGTGGTGAACATGATAGAGGCGCGCAAACAGCGTCAGGTGCAAGGTGTGTTCTCCGACTTCCTCATTGAGCGCATCGGCGAGGCTTTAGACAAAAAAGAGCAGGTTATCCTTTTCCAGAACCGACGCGGATACGCCGTGCGGATGATCTGCAACACCTGCCAGACCATGCCCACCTGCAAATATTGCGATGTGACGCTGACCTATCATAAAAAATCGCGTTTGCTGAAATGCCACTACTGTGGTTATGCCATTGATGTGCCTCAAGTGTGCCCCACTTGCCACAGCACCGACATTGAGATGAAAGGCTTTGGCACCGAGAAGGTGGAAGATACGCTGGCAGAAATCTTCCCGCAGGCCTCCATCGCTCGCATGGACCTGGACACGACGCGCTCCAAGAATGGCTACCAGCAAATCATCAGCGACTTTGAGCAACACAAAACTGACATTTTGGTCGGCACGCAGATGGTGACCAAGGGGTTGGACTTTGACCGCGTGAGCGTAGTGGGCATCCTGAACGCCGATGCGCTGATTTCGTTCCCCGATTTTCGTTCGTTCGAGCGCGCATTCCAGTTGCTTGCGCAGGTGAGCGGGCGTGCGGGCCGCAAAGAAGTGCCCGGCAAAGTAGTCATCCAGTCGTACCAACCGGAGCATCCGGCGCTGAAGTACGTGGAAACCAACGATTTCATGGCCATGTACCGAAGCCAGATTGCCGAGCGGAAGGAGTATCACTATCCGCCAGTCACGCGCTTAGTGAAAATCACGCTCAAGCACCCCGACGAGAAGGTGGTGACTGCCGCGGCGCAGGCATTGGCCATACCACTGCGCGAGGCGTTCCCTGGAATGGTGCTCGGCCCTGAAGCACCGTTGGTTTCCCGAATCCAGAACTACTATTTGGAAGATTTTTGGGTTAAGTTTCCGAAAGACAATAAATTGGAACAGCACAAGAAGACACTTTGGCAGATAACGGAAGACTTTAAGCTGAATAAACCTTTCAAGTCGGTCCGGGTAGTCATCAATGTAGATGCGTGAGGTTCCCTCCATTTTTGTATTTTTGCGCGATTTTTTTTAAGACAACGATATGAAAGAAGTTTCCGCCGAGAGCAAACAGAAAGCCATTGACATCCTAACCAAACATAGCGACAGCAAGCTCATCACACATTTGAATTCTTGCGTGCACTGCGGATTGTGCGAGACCAGTTGCCTGTTTTGGAGAACTTTTAAGGAACCTAAATACATTCCGGGTAAAAAAGTGGATATGGTCTCCTCCATCTATCGCCGCTACTGCACTTTCTTGGGCAAAACTGCTCCGAAGTTGACGCACGCGCGCGAATTGGACGAGAACACGCTCACCGAAATGGTGGATTCGCTGTTCGGTGCCTGCACTATGTGTGGGCGTTGCGTGAAGCACTGCTCTATCGGTGTAGATATCCCGTTTGTGGTGCGCACGGGTCGAAGAATGCTCGCCACCATGGGCTTGGTGCCCGAAACTTTGCAAGCCACGGTGGATGCCGCCATCAACACCGGCAACAACATGGCAATCCCGACGGAAGATTTTGTAGATACTATCGAATGGATGGAAGAGGATTTACAGGACGAGTTGGGCGAAGAAGCCAAGATTCCATTGAACAAGGACAATTCCGACATCCTCTACACGCTGAACCCGCGCGAGCCTAAGTTCTTCCCGCTCTCCATTGCTGCCGCCGCCAAGATTTTCCACATGGCCGGTGCCAATTGGACTTTATCTACCGAAATGTACGACGTGACCAACTACGGCTACTTCTCCGGCAACGATGCGGAGGCCACGGCCATTGCCAAGCACATGTTCGATGAGGTGCACAAGCTGCATTGCAACACGCTGGTGCTCGGCGAATGCGGTCATGGCTCACGCGCCCTGCGCTGGGAGGCCCCCAACTACCTCAAAACCCATCCTGATTTCAAGATGATTACGTTGATTGAGCTGTTGGAAGAATACATCAAGAGCGGAAAAATTAAAGTTGATAAGAACCTCAATACCAAAAAATACACTATCCACGACCCATGCAACATCACCCGCAACGGCGGTTTGTACAATTCGTTGCGCTATGTGGTGAAACAGGTGGTGCCCGAGTTGATTGAGATGACGCCCACCGGCAGCGATAATTTTTGCTGTGGCGGCGGTGGCGGCATGCTAGCCATGAGTGAATATAATGAACGCAGATTAAAAGTTGGCGAAATCAAGGCCAACCAGATTAAACAAACAGGAGCCAATGTAGTCATTACTCCATGTCACAACTGCGTCGATCAACTTACTCAAATCAATCATACTTACAACTTGAATGTAGAAATCAAATCGTTGGCCGAAGTGGTGGCAGATGCGCTGGTATTAGAGTAAAGTCCTCATTTTATTCATATTAGCTATCAAAAAATTGAACAAAAGACGGTGCGCTATTTTTTATTTTGTCAATTGAAAAAAAAACTATATTTGCCCCGGAAAAAATTTATTAACCAAAATCCTATTATTATGAAAAAACTTTTTACCCTTGTTTTGACAGTTTTCGCAGTGTTCGCTTTGAATGCTCAGAATGCAAAAATCATCCTTGAAGCCCATAATGTATGGAATGATGGCACTGGATATCAGATTCTTATTGATGCTGACAATGTGGCATGGACTAGCAGCTATGGTCCTAACTGTGGTTCCGCTTATACTGATTGGGAATACACGATTCCTGCAAATGCTTCCGCTAATGATGCTTATGCTGTAGTAGATGGTGCTGAAGCAATCACCATCCCTGCTGGCACTTATTCTTATCTTATTTTGAACCCTGGTTGTAGTTCTTTTGGTACAAACTATATTGCATCTAACCAGGTAGATCCCGCTAATACAGCTGACTATACCTTTGAAGCCAATAAAACTTATCATTTTTTGGCAGCTATGGGCCCCAACGGACAAAATGACTGTATTACTATCACGGTAACTGATGGTATCGTCGGTATTGAGGAAGTTGAGAACACTACTTTCACTGTTTATCCGAACCCTGCTACTACTTCCATCAAGGTTACGGGCGAAGGCGAAGCTGTTATTTCCAACATTCTTGGTCAAACCATTACTTCCGCTACTGTTAATGGTGTGGCTGAAATCAATGTCAGCAACCTCGAAAGCGGTGTGTATTTCATCAACATGAACGGTGTTTCCAAGAAATTCATCAAGAAATAATTTTTAAACACTATCGAACAGAAAGGCGCTTCGTTCCGAGGCGCCTTTTTTTTACTTATAAGTTAATAAAAATACCTTCGCTTTTTGTTTTTTTGTATTTTTGCGGCCAATCAAAAAAAACAAAAACGATGACAAAAAATACAAAAATTCAATCCATTGCCTTATCAGATAAGGTTGGACTTTATTCTATCATCTTTGAAAACAACAAAGAGAGCGAATTTCGTGAATTCCTACTTAAATACAAGGATAATTCAAGATTAAATAAAGATTATAGGGCAATTATTACGGCAATTAACCTTATTATTACAAATGGTGCACTGGAAAGGTATTTTAGAGTTGAAGGGAAAATGAACGATAGGGTTGCTGCTCTTTCTATTGATTCAAGGCGCCTCCGGCTTTATTGTCTCAGAATTTCGGATCAGGTGCTAATCCTTGGAAATGGTGGCGAAAAAGGCTCTCGAACTTATGAAGAAAGTGAGGAGTTGAACGGTTATGTCATGGATTTGCAAAGATTTGATGAATTGTTGAAAATGGCCCAAAAACAAGGGAATATAAAAATTGAACAAAACATAATTACAGGCATAGAGGAGGCCTCATTTGAATTATGAAACGTGTTTACGATGATTTATTACAAGAAGAACTTGGAAAATTGTCTTCCGAAGAAATAGCAGAATCGGAGCTCAAGGATGCCATTGCTTCAAGAATTGACGAACTGATGAAAAAAGCAGGGGTTTCAAGAACAGAACTTGCACGTAGAACAGGGAAACGGCCATCGGAAGTCACCAGATGGCTTGGCGGTGGTCATAATTTTACCTGCTCAACAATCACCCTAATATCAAGAGCCCTCGGTACAAACATCATCCGTGTCACGGGTCGAAAACACCAATAAAGATCAAATTTCATGAAAAAGCTTTATATTGAAACTTACGGCTGCCAGATGAACTTTGCAGACAGCGAAGTGGTGGCTGCCATCCTCAAAGATTTATATACCCTGACACAAGATGTGCAGGAGGCCGACCTGATATTGATCAACACTTGCTCCATCCGCGACAAGGCGGAGCAGCGCATTCACAAACGCCTGCGCGAGCTGGAGGCCTTGAAGAAAAAACACCGCACCCTGCAAGTGGGCCTGTTAGGCTGTATGGCCGAGCGTATGAAAGAAGAACTGTTTGAAACAGAACCTATTCTGAACTTTATCGCCGGCCCAGATGCGTATCGCAACCTTCCTGAACTCATCAAAGAGTCGGCGCAAGGCGAATCCCAGTACAACGTGCTTTTGTCGGAGGAAGAAACTTACGACAACATCATGCCCGTGCGCTACGACCTCAACGGCGTGTCGGCGTTCGTTTCCATCATGCGCGGCTGCAACAATTTCTGTACCTATTGCGTGGTGCCCTACACCCGCGGGCGCGAACGCAGCCGTAGCCCTCAAACCATCCTGCACGAGGTGGAGCAACTGCTGCATGACGGCTACAAGGAGGTGACCTTGCTCGGCCAGAATGTGAACTCCTACCAGTGGGAGAACATGACCTTCGCCAAATTGATGGCGGCCGTGGCTGAAATGTCGCCTGACCTGCGCGTGCGCTTCGCCACCTCGCACCCGAAGGACATCTCCGACGAATTGCTGGAAACCATCGCGCGTTACGACAACATTTGCAAGTACATACACCTGCCCGTGCAGTCGGGCAGCGACGCGGTGCTCAAGCGCATGAACCGTGTCTATACTCGCGAGTACTACCTGGAAAGAGTGCGCAAAATCAAGGAGCTGATGCCCGACTGCGCCATCTCCACCGACATTATCGCAGGGTTCTGCGGAGAGACGGAGGAAGACCACCAGCAGACGCTTTCCATCATGCGCGAGGTGGGCTACGAGTATGCCTACATGTTCAAATACTCCGAGCGCGGCGGCACCATGTCGGCCAAACGCTTCACCGATGATGTGCCCGAAGAGGTCAAAACCCGCCGATTGGAGGAAATCATCGCGCTGCAAGGCGAACTCTCGCTCATCAGCAACAAACGCGACATCGGCAAGACATTCCAAGTATTGATTGAGGGTGCCTCCAAACGCTCCGCCGACCAGCTTTACGGCCGTAATAGTCAGAACAAGGTCATCATCTTCCCGAAAGAGAATCACAAAATCGGCGAGTATATCGATGTGACCGTCAAGGATTGCACTGCTGCGACGTTGTTTGCGTAGGATATGCTTTTTACATTTTATGCTAATAGAATTATGCTAATAGCATAATTTTTTGTATTTTTGTCGCGTCAATAGTTTTACGCACTGATAATGAGAGATATAACAAATCCATTTATTGTTAAAGGACGTATCCCTTCCGCATATTTTTGCGATCGTGTTGCCGAAACAGAGAAATTAACCCGCGAGCTGAGATCAGGCAACAATGTGGTCATCATGTCCTCACGTCGTCTCGGGAAAACAGGCCTAATCCAACACTGTTATGATCAATCTGTTATTGCAGACAACTACTATGTGTTTTTTGTTGATATACTGGAAACCAGCTCATTGCGGGATTTTACTTATATGTTCAGCAAAGCGGTTTTTGATACACTCAAAACTTTGGGCCAAAAATTCGTGGATAATTTTGTCCAAACATTAAAGTCGTTGCAAGCGGGATGGGGATATGACCCTTTTTCCGGAATGCCAAAATTCACACTCTCTATGGGGGTGATTAGTGAGCCGGAGATTACACTCGGGGAAGTTTTTGCCTTGATGGAAAAAGCGGATAAACGCTGCATTGTAGCTATAGATGAATTTCAGCAAATAGCAAAATATCCTGAAAAAAATGTCGAGGCCATTCTTCGCAGCCATATCCAGCATCTATCCAATTGCGATTTCATTTTTGCCGGTTCTGAGCGTCATCTGCTGTCGGAAATGTTCAACGCCTACGGACGACCGTTCTATAACAGCACTTCTGTGCTAAACTTGAATCCCATTTTAAAAGAACGGTATGTAGAATTTGTCATTTCGAACTTCCAAAACTTTGGAAAATCCATCCAAGCAGATAATGTTGCACGGATTTATGACCTGTATGAAGGTAATACATTTTGTATGCAAAAGACATTTAATGTGGCATTTGAAATGACTGAAAAAGCGGGTGAGTGCACCTTGGAAATTTTGCAGAAAGCTGTTGATGAGATTCTTTCAGACCGAGAACGTGATTTTCAGAACCTACTTGCCAATGTAACCACGCGTCCCAAAGAGGTGCTGTTTGCCATGGCGATGAGCGGGAAAGTGGACAAACCGACATCTGCTTCATTTCTTCATCGTTATCGGTTGCAGTCGGCCAGCTCCGTGCAATCATCTATTAAACAATTGCTCCAGGATGAATTGATTACATTTACAATTGAAGAAAAGCAAAGAAAAGTGTATTTCCTTTCCGACCCGTTGTTGAAACTTTGGATTCAACAAAAATTTGGAGATGGCTTCACTATTTAATTAATAAAACTGTTGTTTTAGAAAGAACAAAGAACTGACCATAATGCTTTACCCCAATAATTTTGAAGAAAAAATCGGTTTCGACACCATACGTCAGCTATTGCGCAGGCGGTGCCTGAGTGCACTCGGGCAGGGATTGGTGGATGCTGTGGCGATGATGTCGGACCTGGACAAGATACAACCCGAACTGGAAAGCGTGGAAGAGATGCGGCAAGTGCTGCTTTTCGACGAGCCGTTTCCAGCACAAGACTTTTACGACCTTCGCGCAGAGCTAAAACGCCTGCAGGTGGATGGTACCTACATCGAATTGGAGGAGTTGGCCCAGCTGCGTGCCTTCATCGTCACCATGACGAACATCTTTGTCTATCTGCGCTCGCGCCACCAAGACAAAAAGTATCCCTATCTGTGGGACATCTGCGAAGCGATGCCCATTCAGCGCGACCTGTTGAACGGCATCAACCGCATTTTGGACGACAAAGGGCAGCTTCGCGACAATGCTTCCGACGAGTTGAGCCGCATCAAGGGCGAGATTAACCGCATTTCCAACAGTGCCGACCGCCAGATTCGCAAAATTCTCAATGCCGCCAAGCAAGACGGTTTGGTGAAAGAGGATGCCGAGATGACTATCCGCAACGGCCGCCTCTGCATTCCCATCGCGGCGCAGTACAAACGCCGCCTCAAGGGCTTCATCCACGACGAGTCGGCCACCGGCCAGACGGTTTTCATCGAGCCCACGGAGGTGTTCGATGCCAACAACGAGCTCAAAGACCTGCAAAACGCCGCCAGTCGCGAAGTGGTACGCATTCTCTCTGAATTGTCGAATAACATTCGCCCGCTGATTCCGGATTTGTTGGAAGCACAGCGGATTATGGGCCGCTACGACTTCCTGCGCGCCAAGGCCCTATTCGCCATCGACCTCAACGCTGCCCTGCCGCACCTGCACAACCAGCCGCTCGTCAACTGGCAGCAGGCACAGCATCCGTTGTTGTACCTTGCTTTGCAAAAAACTGGCAAAAAAGTGATTCCATTGGATGTACAACTCACCGAAAACCAGCGTATTATGTTGATTTCCGGTCCAAATGCCGGCGGCAAGTCCGTGTGCCTCAAGTGCGTGGGTCTGCTCCAGTACATGATGCAGTGCGGTCTGCTGGTCTCCATGCAAAGTACTTCCGACATGGGCGTGTTCCAGAGCATTTTCATTGACATCGGCGACGAGCAGTCCATTGAAAACGACTTAAGTACCTACAGCTCACATCTTTCCAATCTCAAGGTGATGGACGAAAACCTCAATGCAAAGTCACTTTTCCTCATCGACGAGTTCGGATCGGGCACGGAACCCACGTTAGGCGGTGCGTTGGCGGAAGCTATTTTGGAGAGCTTCTACGAGAAAAAATCTTTCGGTATCATCACCACGCACTACGGCAACTTGAAGATGTTCCCCGACACGCACGAGGAAGCGGTGAATGGGGCTATGTTATACGATACCAAAGCGTTACAGCCGTTATACAAACTCAAAATCGGAAAGCCGGGCAGCTCGTTTACTTACGAAATTGCGCATCACATTGGCCTGAATCCCAATATCATTGAGAGCGCCATTTCCAAGTCCGGCACCGCACAAATTGACTATGAGCGGAAACTGGAAGAGATTGAATTGGCACAACAGGAAACGGAAAAAACCTTGAAGCAGGTTAGGGCCGCCGACGACCAGTTGGCTGAGATGATTGATGAGTATTCTGCCAAGTTTTCGGAACTGGACAAACAGCGCAAAGAAATCATCCAAAAGGCTAAAAACCAGGCCAATATTATTGTAGAGAGTGCCAACAAGGTGATAGAAAAGACAATCCGCGACATCAAGGAGGCCAAGGCCGATGCGGTGAAGACCAAGAAGGCGCGGGAGAATGTCACCAAGCTGAAAGAGGAGCTCAAAGAGGAGATAGAATCCATTGAGAAAGAAGAGAGTATCAAGCCCATCATTCCTGTTAAGCGCACGGCGCCGAAACCGAAGAAAGTAGAGGAGAAGCCGGAGGACAATATCATCCGTGTGGGCGACAGCGTTTTCATGGCCGACATGCAGGTGACGGGCGAGGTGACGGCCATCAACGGCAACGATGCCACCATCGCGTTCAATTCCATTTCCTTCAAGACGGACATCCGCAAGTTGGCGAAGATCAGCAAAAAAGAGGCGCGTGAGGTGCGTCGGGGCGGGGTGGTACACTACAACGAAGGAACTTTGGGCGATGCCATGAACAAGAAGTTGTCGGAATTTGACGCCACGTTGGACGTGCGCGGGCAGCGCGCGGAAGAGTTGATTGCCAATTTGGAGGAGTATCTGGACGAAGCAGCTTTGCTGAGCATCCGTTTCGTGCGCATCCTGCACGGCAAAGGCAACGGTATCCTGCGTCAGATCACCCGCCAGGAATTGGCCAAGCGCAAGGATGTGGAAGCCTTTCAGGACGAAACCCTGGAGATGGGCGGCAGCGGCATCACTGTTGTCAAAATGCGAATTTAGGATACATTTACGCTTCCTTATTCTGTTGCACGAAACATCCCCGGCACAGTTTGATTATTTCTGTACCCTGATCCCTGTTCACTATTCACTAATTTTTGTACCTTTGCCGCCCTTAAAAACATACCCTGTGATGAAAAAGAATATTCTTTGCACTTTTTTGCTCTGTATTGGTTGCTTGACGGTGATTTTTGCGCAAAATCCGAACAAAAACTACCAACCCAACAAAACCAAGATGGACCAGCTTATCAACTCCATCAACATGATGTACGTGGATTCGGTGGATTTTGATCCTATGACGGACAAAGCCATTGTGGCTATGCTCAAGGAGTTGGATCCGCATACAGCCTACATTCCCAAGAAGGATGTGCAGGCCATGAACGAACCTTTGGTCGGTTCATTTGACGGAATCGGTGTCACCTTCCAGCTCATCAAGGACACCATCAACGTGATGGAAGTCATCATCAACGGCCCGTCCGAGAAAGTGGGTTTGCTGGCTGGCGACAAGATTGTCAAAGTAGATGACACGATTGCCTGCGGCGACAAGATTACCAACGACTGGGTGCGCAAGCATTTGCGCGGAGCCAAAGGCTCCAAGGTGAAAGTCTCCATCAAGCGCGGGCGCAATCCTGAGTTGCTGGACTTTGTTATCACGCGCGGCGCCATCCCCATGCACAGCATCAATGTTTCCTTCATGGCTGACGAGACCACCGGCTACATCAAGCTGGAGCGCTTCGCCGCCACTTCTACCAACGAACTCACCACAGCCATCAAGAAGCTCAAATCACAGGGCATGCAAGACCTCATCCTCGACTTGCGCGGCAATGGCGGTGGATATTTGAACGTGGCTTTCGAGATTTGCGATCAATTTATCTCTGGCAAACGCATAATCGTCTATACCGACAACTTCCGCAATACGGGTGAGAAGTTCTACTCGGAAAAGAACGGGCTTTTTGAAGAAGGTAAACTCATTGTGTTGGTGGACGAAAACTCCGCCTCTGCTTCCGAAATTACCTCTGGTTGCGTGCAAGATTGGGACCGTGGTCTTGTGATTGGCCGCCGCACTTTCGGTAAAGGATTGGTACAAAAACCGTTAACCTTTGTAGATCAATCGCAAGTGCGCCTCACCATTTCTCACTACTACACGCCTACGGGCCGTTGCATTCAGAAACCCTACAACGACGGCTTGGACAACTACTTCAAAGACCTTCAAACCCGTGCCAACCGTGGCGAGCTCTATACCGCCGACAGCATCAAGTTTCCGGATTCCCTGAAATACAAAACCCCACACGGACGTACTGTCTATGGCGGCGGTGGCATCATGCCCGACATCTTTGTGCCATTAGACACCACCAAATACTCCACCCTTTACAATGAAATCGTGCGCAAAGGCGTGTTCGGCAGCTTTGTGGCCAACTATATGGACCAGAATCGTGAGCCGCTGAAAGAAAAATATCCTTCTTTTGAAAATTTCAAAGACAACTATGTCATCACTGATGATTTCTACAAGGAGTTTATGCAATATGCCAAAAAAGAGGGCGTGAGCGACAGTGCAACATTCAAATTCTCCAACTACGCCAATGCTTTCATCAAAGAGAATTCTGCAAAGCTGGATTCCTTGTTCTCTTCCACAAAAGACATGGACATGCAGATGCTGGACACAATGTTCACCAGCTATGTGGCCAAGACCTACGCCGAGTCCATGCGCCTGCGCAATGAAGAGCATGTGGGCGAATACATCCGCGAATATCTGAAATACGAAATCGCCCGCAGTCTGTATGGTTTTGGCGATGCCTACCGCATCTTCCTCGAAAGCGACGACACCTACCAAAAGGCATTGGAGGTAATGCATAACAAGAAGATCTTTAAGAAATTCAAGGTGGATGCAGGCAAAAGCGGAAAGGGAAAAAATAAAGACAACGACGAAGATTAATGATTTCCAAGAAGACCATAGACGAAATCAACTTCGCGGCCAAGATTGAGGAGGTCGTGGGTGACTTTGTCCCGCTGAAACGGCAGGGGCAAGGTTACGTGGGCGTATGCCCGTTCCACGACGACCGCAATCCTTCTTTGCACGTAAATCCTCGTCTGGGCATCTACAAGTGCTTCGTGTGCGATGCCAAGGGCGGTGCGGTTACGTTCCTGATGGAACACGCCAAGATGACCTACCCCGAGGCGCTGGAATATCTGGCCAGCAAATACAGCATCACTGTCGAGTATGACCGTGCCGAAACGCCGGAGGAGAAGGAAATCAGAAGTGAGAAAGAGAGCCTTTATCTCGTCAACGAATTTGCGGAGAAATGGTTCATGGACCAGCTGCGCAACGGCGAAGAGGGTAAACTTTTGGGCATGTCCTATTTCAAAGAGCGTGGTTTTCTGGACTCCACCATCGACAAATTCCATCTCGGCTATTGCCCTGGTGGCTGGGACACCTTCACCAAGGAGGCATTGAAGAAAGGCTATAAAGAGGAATTTCTGCTGAAATTGGGCCTGATTAAGAAGTCGGACAGCGGCAAATTGTACGATGCCTACCGCGGGCGCGTCATCTTCCCCATCCACAACACCACGGGCAAGACCATCGGCTTCGGCGGACGGGTACTGAAGAAAGACGAAAAAACAGCCAAATACATCAACTCGCCGGAGAATGATATTTACCACAAGAGCGATACATTATATGACATCTATTTGGCCAAAAAGACTATCCGTCAGAAGGACAATGTCTATTTAGTAGAAGGCTATACAGATGTGATTTCCATGTTTGAGGCGGGCATTGAAAATGTGGTGGCCTCCTCAGGCACGTCGCTGACCAACGAGCAAGTGAAGATTTTGGGCACGCAAACCCGCAACATCACAGTGCTGTACGACGGCGACCGTGCGGGCATCAAGGCCTCTTTGCGCGGCATTGACATGCTGCTGGAAAAGAACCTCAACGTAAAGGTTTGCCTCCTGCCCGACGGCGAAGATCCTGACTCTTTTGCCAAGAAACACAGGGACAGTGAACTGGCCGAATATTTGGAGCAGAATTCCACCGATTTTCTCCTGTTTAAGGCCAATATTCTTTCCGAGGAAGCTGGCGACGACCCGCGCAAGCGCAGCGAGATGGTGAAGGAAATTGTGAAAACCATTGCCAAAGTGCAAGACCGCATCGCGCAGTCGTTCTACATCAAGAAATGTGCTTCGCTCTTCGACCTGTCGGAGAAAACCTTGGGCGATGAACTGCGTTATTTGACCTGGCAGGACAAGGTGAAGGGCGGTAACAAACCCTCTGGTAGCGAGCAAATGCCTGAAATTGCGCCACCCACCAAACACGAGCATCCTGAAAGAGAGGTAGATAGTCATGATCTTCTGTACGAATCGGAAAAAAACCTTGTCATCCTGCTCATCAAGTACGGCCTCTTTGAAATCAATGTGGAGGATCCTGAAACTGGCGACCCCATGCCTATGCGTGTCGATCAATACATCTTTGACGAACTTTTCCACGACGGTATTCGTCTGAAAGACCCGCTCCTGATTAGAATCTACGAGCATTATGCTGAAGTTGCAGAGATATTGCGCAACCAGGACGACATCAAGCGCACATTTCTCCTCAGTGAGGACAAAGAAGAGAGTGCCTTCGCCATGCAATATATTGCCACCGAAGATCCTGAATACAGTCCGATGTGGGAAAAACGATTCGACATGTACACCAATACGGTGATGAACAGCCGGATGACTTTGCAGCAGGAAGTGGAAAAGAACATGCTCACCTTCAAGCTGCGCATCGCGGAACAGGCCAAGGCTTTTTTGGAAAAGGAACTTAATGATCATTCCTATACGGAAGAAGAAGCAAATGGCATCCTTCAGAAAATCGTGGACGTGGACAGAGTCAGAAAAGAGCTGGCCAAGCGTCTTAACATGACCATTAGTAGATAATTTTGTTTGGATATGAAATTGTTTAGCAAAATTGATTGGAAAAATATCAACTGGAAAGAAGTTGTCAAGACTTACGGACTCATCATCTTGGGCACTTTTATCATGTCTGTGGGATATGTGATTTTCGTCTCCCCGCTGAAATTGGCTCCGGGTGGTGTTTACGGTATCGCTATTATCCTGCACCACGTGTTCAACTTTCCCATCGGTTTGTCAGGTATCTGTCTGGATTTGCCTTTGCTGCTGATTGGAACTTTGTGGTTAGGACCCAAATTCGGAGCCAAAACGCTGGTAGGCGTCATCTCACTGCCGGCATTCATCTCACTGTGGGAAAAAATCTACGGTTACGCGCCGCTCATCAGTCTGCCAGGCCATCCCACGACTCCTGACCCTTCGGCCAACTTCATCATTGCCTTGTGCGGCGGTGTCATCATCGGCATCGGACTGGGGTTGATTTTCAAGACTCGTGCCACTTCAGGCGGCTCGGATATCATTGCCATGATTATCGGCAAGTATGTGAAACACATCCCGTTGGGTACGCTGCTCATCATCGTGGACTCCACCATCGTGCTGGGTGCTTTGGTCGCCTTCAAGGACTGGACCATCCCATTGTACTCGTGGCTCATCATCTACGTGACGGGTGTGGTGATGGACAAGGTGATTGCCGGTTTCCACTCCAGCAAGGCGGTGCTCATCATCTCCGACAAGCATGAGGAGATTCGTCTGCGCATCTTGGACGAGTTGGAGCGCGGCGGCACCTATCTGCACGGCGAGGGAATGTACAACTACAATGAGAAAAAACTCATTTTCACGACCATCTCGCGCAAAGAGTTGCCCGTGCTCATCCATTTTGTACACGAAATCGACCCGAAGGCATTCGTCACCATCGTGGACGCTTCCGAAACGTTAGGCGACGGTTTCACTTCACTCAAAGAGAAAGCACTCCAATAATTCATAAATCATTATTCTGATGAAAGAAAAAGTCATTGAAGTACTCAATTCCATCTATGACCCTGAAATTCCGGTAAACATCTGGGAGTTGGGGTTCATTTACAAGCTAGAAGTCAACAAAAACAACGATGTATATATCCTGATGACGCTCACCGCGCCCAACTGTCCGGTGGCCGAAAGCCTGCCCATGGAAGTGCAGACCAAGGTGGCCATGATTCCGGGTGTGAACAAAGTGGAGGTAGAGGTTACCTTCGACCCGCCCTGGGAGATGGACATGATGACGGAAGCAGCCAAGTTGGAGTTGGGACTGCTGTATTAGTGCATTGGCAGTTTTTTTGTACTTTTGCAGCGATTTTTAGAAAAAACCTTTAATGGCACGCAAATTCAACAGCGAAGATTTTTCGGACGACCAGACTTTCGAGAGAAAGCCGCGCACAGAGAGTCGCCCAAAGCGCCGCTTCAACAACGACGAAGCGGGCAGTTCCAAACCCAAACGTTCGTTCAAGGACAAGCCTTATAAATCCAAACGTCATTTTGACAATGGCGAGGAGAACTTTTCCCGTGGCAAACGCAGTTTCAAGAAAACCGGCTACGACAATGACCGTCCAAAGCGCCGTTTTGACGATAACGACGAGCGTCCGAGACGCTCTTTCCGCGATCGCAAGGAGGACGACCGTCCGCGCAAACGTAATGTTACGGCCGAGTCGGAGATTCTGACCGAGATCGTGGCCCGGCGCAAACGCGAGGGACGGCAGACGCCACGCTCGCAGAAAATCCTCTCCCTCGAATTTGAGGAACAGCACGGCCCGATCCGCTTGAACAAGTACATCGCCAACGCCGGTATCTGCTCGCGCCGCGATGCGGACGTGTTGATTGCCTCCGGAGCCATCACCGTGAACGGCGAAGTGGTGACCGAGATGGGCCACAAAGTGCTGCCCACCGATGAGGTGCGCTTCGGCGACCGCGTGCTCCAACGCGAGAAACCCGTCTATGTGCTCCTCAACAAGCCCAAAGACTACATCACCACCACCGACGATGAGCACGACCGTGCCAACGTGATGGAACTCGTGCGCGACGCGTGCAAGGAACGCATCTATCCTGTGGGCCGCCTCGACCGCGACACCACCGGCCTGCTGCTCTTCACCAACGACGGTGACCTTACCAAGAAACTGACTCACCCCAGCACTCAGATTGAGAAGACATATCTGGTGGAGGTGGACAAACCCTTCGCCGCTATCGACATGGCTGCCATCCGCAACGGCCTCGAACTCTCCGACGGCGTCATCATCCCTGACGACGTGCAGTATGTGGAAGGCTCCGAATCCAAGAAAGAGATCGGCATCACCATCCACTCCGGCAAAAACCGTATCATCCGCCGTATGTTCGATTTCCTCGGCTACGATGTGGTGAAACTCGACCGCGTCATCTTCGCCGGCCTCACCAAAAAAGACCTGCCCCGCGGCATGTGGCGCTTCCTCACCAAAAAAGAGGTGGCCTTCCTCAAGATGATCTCCAAGAAAGAAAAACAGGAGGAATAGGTGAAAAAGGTACATGGGGTGAAAGAGGTGAAGGTGGTGAAAAGGGAACAGTATTCAGTTAAGAAACTAAGAAATTATGAAACTAAGGATCTTGAGCGTTAAGCACTGGTTTCCAGGCTCAATTCCCCATTTCCCATTCCAAATTTCAAATTATCAATTATGGTTGAAATAATGTCTCCGGCTGGCTCGTACGAGTCTCTTGCAGCGGCAATACAGGCTGGTGCGGGGTCCGTATATTTTGGCGTGGGCGTGCTGAACATGCGTTCCCGCTCCGCGGCCAATTTCACGCTGGATGACCTGCAGCAAATCACGGACATCTGCCACGAGCACCAGGTGAAAACATACCTGACTGTCAACACGATTGTCTATAACGACGAGATTGAGAAAGCGCATGAGCTGTTGGACGCCGCCAAACGATGCGGCGTGACCGCCATTATCGCCTCCGACATGGCCGTGATACAGTATGCCCGCCAAATCGGTCTGGAAATCCATCTTTCCACCCAATGCAACGTCACCAATGTGGAGGCGGTGCGCTACTACGCGCAGTTTGCCGATGTGGTGGTATTAGGCCGCGAGTGTACTTTGAGACAGATTGCCGATATATGCCAGGCTGTTAAGGACCAAAATATCACGGGTCCGAAAGGCGAGTTGATGAAAATCGAAATTTTCGTGCACGGTGCCTTGTGCATGGCCGTTTCGGGAAGATGCTACCTCAGCCTCGACAACTACAACTTCTCCTCCAACCGGGGCGCGTGCAACCAACCTTGCCGCCGCTCTTACCGGATCATCGACGAGGAGAATGAGATAGAATTGGAGGTCGATAATCCCTACATCTTGTCTCCCAAAGATTTGTGTACAATCAGTTTTCTGGATAAAATCATCAAATCCGGGGTATCCATTCTCAAGATTGAAGGTCGCGGGCGCTCGCCCGAGTATGTGAAGGTGGTGACGGAATGCTATCACGAGGCTTTGCGTGCCATTGACGAGGGCACTTTCAATGAAGAGAAAACCGAACAATGGATGACGCGCTTGCGCAGCGTCTATAACCGCGATTTTTGGGGCGGCTACTATTTGGGACGCAAAATCGGCGAATGGTCGGGACGCTACGGCTCCATGGCCACAAGGACAAAACAGAGAGTCGGCAAGATCACCAACTACTTCTCCAAGCTGTCGGTGGCCGAAATCTGGATGGAGGAAAACTCCCTTTCCGTGGGCGACGAGATTCTCATCATCGGGGCCACTACTGGCGTTTACGAGGACAAGGTGTCAGAAATCCGCCTGGACCTCAAGCCCGTGGACAAAGTGGAAAAGGGCGTGGCCTGTTCCATCCCCGTGAAAAGCCTGGTGCGCCGCGGCGACCAGATCTTCAAATGGGTATATACCGATTTTTAACAGAGCGGAAGAATTTGAGGCATTTTTTGTATATTTGCCACGCTTAAAAATACAATCCATTAATCCATTAAATATGAAAGTTTTAGTTTTAAACTGTGGCAGTTCCTCCATCAAATACCAATTGCTGGAAATGGAACCGCAACCCGAATTATTGGCCAAAGGTCTTGTGGAGCGTGTAGGTTTGGAGATGGGCGAGTTTACCCACAAACCGGTCGGCAAAGAGAAATACTATGTGCAAACCCCTATCGCCAACCACGAGGTGGGCGTGAAGTTAGTGCTCGAAGCCTTGATGGACCCGCAACACGGCGTGATCAACTCCTTGGATGAGATCAATGCGGTGGGTCATCGTGTGGCGCACGGCGGCGAATATTTCAAACAGAGCATGGTGATCGGCGACAAAGAGCGCGAGGAGATTGCCAAACTGTGCGAATTGGCCCCGCTGCACAACCCTGCTTCCTTGCTCGGCATCGATGTGATGAAGAAACTGCTCCCCAATGTGAAACACGTGGGCATCTTTGATACCTCTTTCCATCAGACCATGCCGCCAGAGGCTTTCTTGTACGCATTGCCTTACGAATATTACACCGAGAAGAAAATCCGCCGCTACGGCTTCCACGGCACCAGCCACAAATACGTGGGACCGAAAGCCGCTGAAATGGTGGGTCTCGACTACAATAACTGCAAGATCGTGAGCTGCCACCTCGGCAACGGTGCTTCCATCACCGCCATCAAAAATGGCAAATCCATCGACAACTCCATGGGCTTCACCCCGGTAGAGGGTCTGATGATGGGTACCCGCTGCGGCGACATTGACGCCGGCGCGCTGCTCTACATCATGGATTCCGAGAAGATGGACACCAAGCAACTCAACACTTTCATCAACAAGAAGTGCGGTTTGCTCGGTATCTCCGGCAAGAGCGTGGATATGCGCGACATCCGCGCGGGCCGCGATGCCGGTGACGAGCGTTCTACCTACGCGTTCAACATGTTTGCTTACCGCGTGAAGAAATACATCGGTGCATACGCTGCCGCTATGGGTGGTGTGGATGTGATTCTTTTCACGGGCGGTATTGGCGAGAATGCTTGGTTCCAGCGCGAAGCCATCTGCGAAGGTCTCGAATTCCTCGGCACCAAGCTCGATAAAGAGGCCAACCAGAAATATGCCGGCGAAGACGGCATCATCTCCACACCCGACTCCAAGGTGAAGTTGGTCTCCGTGACCACCAACGAGGAATTGGTGATGGCTATGGACACCTATAAGTTAGTGAAATAAGTTTTTTTAACACAACCCTTTAAAGGCTGCCATGCGGCAGCCTTTTTTTCTCATTATGGAAGATATTCGCAACATTTCCATCGAACAGTTAGAGGATTTTCTCGTGTCTATCGGGGAAAAGAAGTTTCGTGCCAAGCAGATCTGGTCGTGGCTATGGCAAAAAGGTGTTGGCAGTTTTTACGAGATGACCAATATCTCCGCGGCTTTGCGACAGCAATTGGCTGCCAGTTTCACCTTCCATCGGACGATCATTGCCCAGGAAGCGAACAGCAAGGACAAAACCGCCAAGTTTGCTTTCCGTTTGCACGACGGCAAGTTGGTGGAGGGCGTGCTCATTCCTTCCGGTGAGCGCGTCACGGCGTGCATCTCCTCGCAGGTGGGCTGTCCGTTGGGTTGCACCTTCTGCGCCACGGGCACGATGGGTTTCATCCGCAATATGCACTACAGCGAGATTGTCGATGAGTACGTGCTCATGGACCGCCGCGCGCGCGAGCTGTACGGCAACGGTATCTCCAACATCGTGTTCATGGGCATGGGCGAGCCGTTGCTGAACTTCAACAACGTGATGACCGCCATCGACAAGCTCACTGCCAAGGATGGCTGGGGTCTGTCGCCCACGCGCATCACGCTTTCCACCGCCGGTATCGTGAAGGGTATCAAAGCATTGGCCGACCGCAACTTCCCGTGCGGGTTGGCCGTCTCCCTGCACAGCGCCGACCCCGCCGTGCGTCAGGTCATCATGCCGGTTACGGACCACAACAGCCTTCACGACCTGCAAGCTGCCTTGGTCTATTACCACCAGAAAACCGGCGAGCGCATCACGTTTGAGTATCTGTTGTTGTCCAAGGTGAACGACACGCGCCAGGCCGCCGAAAAACTGGCCCGCTATTGTCGGCCTTTCCCGGTGAAAATCAATATCATAGAGTATAACGAGACCAAGGATGGCCTCTATCACCGTTCCTATCCCAACCAGCGCGAGGAGTTTATTGATTACCTCAAGAGTTGCAATATGGTAGTGAATGTGCGCCAGAGCCGCGGGCAGGACATTGCGGCGGCGTGCGGACAGCTAGTGAAACAGGGGTAACGTTGGGGGATTCCGCCGCTTTGCGGCGGAATGGTGGTGGATGCAGAGGCGATGTTCAGGTTCAGCTGCCGAAGGCAGCACCTTTCATAGGGCAATACCACACGGGAGTGTGGTGTTGGAAGGGTGAGGCTCTCTCCATCGGCTCTCGAAGAGAGCCACCTGCGGTCTGGCGGCAGGCAAAGGGCGCTCTCTCCGAGAGCTTACAGGTGCTGACGTGCCGCAAACTTCACACTCCCGTGTGAAGTTGCAAAAAGGGGAAGCTGCCTCCGGCAGCCGTGATGAGGCTGAAAATCGAATGTAAATAATAATAACCCTAAAAATAGAATCATTATGAAAAGGAAAATTTTTTCCACAGCACTTCTCGCCCTGCTGCTGTTGTGCAGCGGGGTGGCGAGGGGTCAGGAGGCTGTCACCAACAATCCTTCCAAAAACGAAAAGACAAGCTATTTGCCAGTGTTTCCTGATTCCACACTGACATTCAACATAGCATTCTCGATAACAATGAAGGAAGACCATGACCCATGGTTTTTAGGAGCTATGTCTTACCGATACATCGGGGATGAGGAAGACACGGTGGTGTACAACAACCAACGTTACAGACGGTTTGGTGAATATGAGGGACAACCAGGATGGATGTGTGTGCGGGAGGAAACGGAAACAGGGCGGATTTTCCGGTACTATCCCGAATTGGACACGGAGGTGGTGGTGAGCGACATGTCACTCATGGAAGGGGACACCTTCATTCTCCCGATAGCCAGCAGATTACAAAACACTGATTATTGTTATGCGGAGTATAATGAGCAACCATATATAATAGTGGATTCAGTTAAATATGTAAACGGGCGCAAAGTGATTAGGTTTCAACCTCATCCCGAGAGTCTTTTCTTCTCCATGGATATATACAATGAGGGTAGAAAATATCCTTTACTTTTTATTGAAGGTGTCGGACCGTCGTATGGTCCCTTTGGGAAAGTGGATCAGTCCGGTCTTGAGTCATGGTTGGGTCTATTTTTGTGTGTTCATCATGGAGACAGTCTATACTATATGACAGATCCAAAATTGGGATGTGAACAATATGTATCGTCTGTTGCCGAGTATTCAAAGGTGGCAATGCAGGTATATCCCAACCCCACGGACAACGTTTTGCACGTGTCGGTGACGGACAGCGAAATCGCTCGCGTGGAAATGTACGATGCGTACGGACGGAACGTGTCCGTAGAGACGCACGGCCGTGCGTCTCTACCATCCCCGAAAACCACGGTCAACACATCCGCATTGCCCCCGGGCATGTACATCCTGCGCGTCACGTTGCGTGATGGCGCCGTGCGGACCGAGAAAATCGTGAAACGGTGAACGTTGGGGATTCCGCCGCTCTGCGGCGGAATGGTGGTTACAACAAATACGGTTTCGTTACGGCCCGGTATTCCTCCGTATATTCGTTTTGTTCGTTGCGGATGATTAGGTGTTGTTCTGTGCAAGGAACATCTGCTCGGCCATATTCCTGCACGACGCGATGCACGGGTTTCTTGGCGGTGGGCTGGACGAACACTCGCTTGCGGCAATGCAAGAGGCCTTCCGTCAGGGCGTGAAACTGCGCGCCTTCCACGGGCGGCAGGATCAGGGCAAAGCGTCCGTCTTCTTTCAATAGTTTTAACACACTCTGCAATAACTCCTCGAAGGGGAGCTGATGGTCGCGGTGCTTGCTCCGGAGCCTCTTTTCCTGCGCTGGCTTCAAGTCATGGCCGTAAAAGGGCGGGTTGGCGACGATGAGGTCGAATTGTGCGGGCTGGTCGGCGGCGGCCATGTCCTGCACACGCCCCTGCACGAAGCGGAATGCGTCGGCGGGGAGCAGGGGATAGGCGGCAGCGTTTTGCCGTGCCTCCATAACCGATGCCTCATCCGGGTCGATGCCGCACACCAGCGGATGGGTTTGCTTGTGCGCCAGCTGCTGCGCCAGACAAAAGGCGATCACGCCACAACCACAGCCGATGTCCAGCACCGATTGCGCCTCCTCCACATCTGTGAGTGCGGCCAACAATACAGCATCGGTACCTATCTTCAAGGTACTGTTGTCATGTTGAAGTGAAAATTTCTTAAAATGAAACGGGGCCATTAGCAATAGACTTCCAGAACTTTGGACTTGCGTGCCGGCAACAGCTGTATTTCCTCCATCTCGGCAGGGATGAGCACCACCTCGCCCGTCTCCAACCGCTCGCGCTCGTCGCCGTATGCCAACAGAATTTGTCCGTCTAAGCACATATAGATGACAAAAGAGTCAATCTCCACAAAGGATTTGCTTAGTGGTTGGTCGAACTCCAGCAGGCTGGTGTTGAAATATTGGGAACGCACCAAGCGCACTGTTTTGTTCAGTTGCGGCTGGTATTCCACTTTGAAATTATCGGTTTGATGGTTGAAGTCGATAGCCTCTAAGGCTTCCGGCACGTGCAACTCGCGGGAGTTGCCCTCGTCGTCCACGCGGTTCCAGTCGAACACACGGAAGGTAATATCGGAGGGTTGCTGAATTTCGGCCAGTAGCACGCCCTTGCCGATGGCGTGCACTGTGCCGGCGGGAATCATGAACGTGTCACCAGGTTGCACGGGATAGAACTGCAATACATCCTCCACAGTGCCGTTGGCGATAGCCTCTTCAAACTGCGCTTTGCTGACGGTCTTGTTGAAGCCCACATAGAGGCCGCTTCCGGGCTCCGATGCAATCACGTGCCACATCTCCGTCTTGCCGCTCTGTCCGTATTTGCGCTGTGCCAGCTCATCGTCAGGGTGCACTTGCACCGACAGGTTGTCCTGTGCATCAATGAACTTGATCAGCAGCGGGAAGCCCAGTCCGTATTTTTCGTAGTTCTTCTCGCCTACCAGTTCGGTCATGTAGATTTCCAGCAACTCGTTGAGGTTGTTCTCTGCCAAAAAGCCGTTGATGATCATGGACTCGTCGCCCACGAGGCCCGACACTTCCCAACTTTCGCCACAGCAGTTGGCGTCACTGATCTCCTTGTACAACATGGTTTTCAATCGGGAGCCACCCCAGATTTTGTCTTTCAATATGGGCTTGAATTTCAGGGGATATAAAGAAGTTTCCATTATTTGTTCTTGTTTGGATTATAATAGTTTCGGTTTTTATGCTGATAATCGGGTCTTACTTTGTCGGGATTGGATCCGCGCACGCTTTTCATGAATACCCATTTGCCGTTGTCCTCGATAAAGCCTTGGTTCAGGCTGGATTCCGGCACCATGTAGGCGGGCACGTTCCGCACTTTCTCTTCCATCGGGATCAACTCGTCGAAGATGATCATCGGGCAGTTCACGTTGCGGTATTCCGGTTCGCGGGTCTTGGGGTTCATCTTGCCGGTGCTCACGGCGTACTGCTGGTGCTCGTAGTTGAGGTGCAGCACGGCGTTTTTGGAGTATTCGAAAATCACGCGACTCACCCGTTCGGGAAAGTTCTTGAAGATGCGCGCTCCGAACACGGGCACGGTTTCCTTGTTGAAATGGAGCACTTCAATGATTTTCTGGTTGGTGAAGATGTCGTTGCCGTTCCATCCTAACAATGTATAGTAGGTGAAATCCTTGGATCTGATGGGTATGATGGTGTAATAGACCGCTCCGTACCATCGGTTGTGGTTGCCGATGACGGTTTTGGGATAGTCGAGCGTGCTCCGTTTGTCGTACAAAGGAAACAACACGTACTTTTTTCTGCCTTCATTATACACCTGGATGAATCCGAAATTCTCCACAGAATAGTCTTTTTTCACTATATACCAGGTAAAAATCTTGAAATTATTGTCAGGGGAGGTTAAAACAGAGAAATTTTTGACGGAATCCCAGGCGAATTTGAAGGAGTTGGGCATTTGCAGCACCTCTTCCAGTAGGGTCATGAAATCCTCATTCAGGGCCAGGCGAGTGGTCTCATCCGGTTCATCCATCACCTGTGTGCGAAGTTGGATGAGCGAATCCTCCCATATACGGAACCCCATGCTTTTGTCTTTCTGACTATAGCCAGAAAAACAAATCAGGATGAAGATTATATAGCCGAGGATTCTTTTCATAAAAGGAGGGCAAAAATAGTATTTTTATTAACAGAAGTGTGTTTTTTAGTTTTTGAATAACGCGGATTTGACGATTTTGTTTTTGATACTTTTGCGAAATGAATTTTAAGTACAAAAATCAGCAAGTTATGAAAAAGATCAATTTAATCATTCTAATTATAGGGCTCATTTGGTGCGCCAACGCCCAAGCCCCCTATCGTCACAGCATTGGTGCGACTTTAGGCAATATGGAGGCTTTCTCCTACAAAACATTCTTCACTGACAATATCGCGTTCAGTGTGGATGCCGGTTTCAAGTGGACGTTGACACCTGCTACGTACCATGAGAAAAGTACCAGCTATGTATGGCATGGCATGACAACCCCGATGACCATCGAAGTGAATCCTAACGTAATGTATGAAGGT
The DNA here is from genome assembly GCA_017554325.1 of Bacteroidales bacterium. Classification (GTDB taxonomy): domain Bacteria; phylum Bacteroidota; class Bacteroidia; order Bacteroidales; family WCHB1-69; genus F23-D06. Next base: position 264,411 of record JAFZIP010000001.1, on the reverse strand, counting down.
ACCACCAATGTCAATGGCTTGCATTGGCTGGCAGGTGCTGGCCTCAGTATGGGATATGCTTGGGCTACGTATCATGATGTCTGGGGCACTTACAAAACTTACTATGGCAAATTCGGTATGAATGCCATCGGCGGTGTGGAGTACAGATTCAAATTCCCGCTCACACTGCAAGCAGATTTCAGACCTGGTTTTGGTTTGCTTTTCAACAACCATTATAATGTATCCTATTTCGATTGGGGTGTGTTCGTCGGTGCTCGTTACATAATCCAATAGCGTTTTATAGACGAATTTTTTTTGGCGCAAGGATAGCGGATTGTTTTTTATGCTATCTTTGCGCCATTATTAATTCAAAAAAACAATATTATGAAAAAACTCTTCACAATCATGAGCGTTATCGTAGTCGCTCTGTTGCTGGCTTCCTGCGGTTCTTCCAGCCCCAAGGATGTAACCAACAGCTATTATAAAGCACTCCAAAAGGGAGATTTTGAAAAAGCGTTGAGCTATACAACCGCGGTGGACGATAAGGATGAGATTCAGAAGGAAATCAAGAAAATGGAAGGTTTGGATGTTAAAATCCCAGAATATGAAATCATTTCCGAAGAGATTTCCGATGATGGCCAGACGGCTGTGGTGGAAGTGAAATATAAATTCACCTCCTCGTTCAACTCCGAGCCGGAAGAATCCACCAACAAGGTGAAACTGATCAAACAGGATGGAAAATGGAAAATTAAAGGCTGATTTTTTCCAGCTTTCCCGAAAAGGTAGAGGCAGGAGGGTTCTTGTTTCTACCTTTTTCTTTTGTATGCTGTGGATGCTGGCGGGGTGCCGGCACGCATCCGATTACACACTGTTCGAGGTGCCTGACACGCTGGCCCTGCAAACGGGCGACATCGTTTTCCGCACAGGAGAAAGTGTGGAAAGCAGGACCGTCACCACTATGGATACGGCCAGCAGCTATTCCCATGTGGGCTTGGTGATATGGCACAACAACCAATGGTGTGTGCTGCACGCCGTGCCCAACGAGCGCGCCACGAAAAAGGAGAAAGATAGCGTCAAGTTAGAGCCTGTCAGCGTGTTCTTCCGTTCCGACCGCGCGCTGGAGGGATGCGTGTGCCGGATGCCTCTCGCACCGGAAGACACCCTGAAACTGCTCCTCACGGCCGAAAACCTCTATCGTCGCCATCCGCTCTTCGACAAAGCCTTTGACGACCATGACACCTCTACTTTCTATTGCTCTGAACTCGTATGGTTCCTCTACCGGCAAAGTTTGGATGTAGATCTCACGCAGGGCCGCCGCCACAACCTGCCCCTCTTCCCGCCGCTCATCTTCTGCTCCGATATCAAGGCATATCCGGATTTGAGAGAAATCTTTAAATATTAATGTTCATAAAGTAATTAAGCAATTAAGAAACTAAGAAATTAAGACCTCTCATCAAAATCTTCAGTCTCCAGTCTTCGGTCTCCCGTCTTCGTATTTAATTTCCCATTCCCCCATTCCCAATTCCCAATTCTTTTGTACTTTTGCGCCCTCAAAAAAACAATCATTATATGACTTCAAACGAAATTCGTGCTGCTTTTTTAAAATTCTTTGAATCCAAAGGACATCATATAGTGCCATCCGCGCCGATGGTCATCAAAAACGACCCAACGCTCATGTTCACCAACGCGGGCATGAACCAGTTCAAGGACATCTTCCTGGGCAATAACCCCGCAGAATTCCCGCGCGTGGCCGACTCGCAGAAATGTTTGCGCGTGTCGGGCAAGCACAACGACCTCGAAGAGGTCGGTCGCGACACGTACCACCACACCATGTTCGAGACGCTCGGCAACTGGTCTTTCGGCGACTACTTCAAGAAAGAGGCCATCGCGTATGCGTGGGAGTTTCTCACTGAAGTCATGATGTTAGACAAAAACCGTCTCTATGCCACCGTTTTTCAAGGCGATGAGAAGGACGGCACTGACTTTGACCAGGAGGCATACGATTTCTGGAAGGCTTATCTTCCGGAAGACCGCATCCTGAAAGGCAACAAGAAAGACAATTTCTGGGAAATGGGCGAGACGGGTCCTTGCGGTCCCTGCTCCGAAATCCACATCGACCTGCGCGATGATGCCGAGCGCGCACAAGTGCCCGGCCGTGAGCTCGTGAACAAGGACAACCCGCTGGTAATTGAGATTTGGAACCTCGTGTTCATGCAGTACAACCGCATTGCATCCGGCGAGCTGAAGTTGCTGGCCAACAAGCACGTGGATACCGGTATGGGCTTCGAACGTCTCTGTATGGCTGTGCAGAACAAGAAATCCAACTATGACACGGATGTCTTCCAACCCATTATCCAAAAGATAGCCCAGAACGCCGGTGTGCAATACGGACAGAATCATGAGGTGGACATTGCGTTGCGCGTGGTAGCCGATCACCTGCGCGCCATCTCATTCGCCATTGCTGATGGCCAGTTGCCTTCCAATACAGGAGCAGGCTATGTCATCCGCCGCATCCTGCGCCGCGCTATCCGCTATGGTTTCACCTTCCTTAACTTCAAAGAACCGTTCATGCACGCGCTCGTGGCTGACCTCGTGGCCCAGATGGGACACCAGTTCCCCGAATTGCCGAAACAGCAAACCCTCATCGAGCGTATCATCCTGGAAGAGGAGCAGTCTTTCCTCAAAACGCTGGCCAAGGGCATCGCCCGCTTTGACGAGTATGTGGCCAAAAACGCAGGCAACAGCGTGGTGGACGGCGATTTCGCTTTCGAACTTTTCGACACCTATGGTTTCCCGATAGACTTGACCCAGCTTTTGGCTTCCGAGAAGAACCTCACCGTGGACATGGAAGGTTTCCATCAGGGCTTGCAGCAGCAGAAGGAGCGCTCGCGTGCCGCCGCTGCAGTGGCCACCGACGACTGGGTGGAGCTGATTCATCAGGAAACACCCACACAATTTGTGGGTTACCACGAGACGGAATGCGCCTGCAAGATTGTGAAATACAGAAAGGTCACGGCCAAGAACAAGACTTTTTATCAGATTGTGTTGGACACCACGCCGTTCTACGCAGAGTCGGGCGGTCAGGTGGGCGACACGGGTGTGCTGGAGAGTGTCAACGAGAAAATTGCCATCTACAACACCACCAAGGAGAACAATCTGACCATCCATCATGCGGCCACGATGCCCGAGAACCCCAATGCGGAGTTCACGGCCAAGATTGATACGGTCAAGCGCCAGATGACGGCCAACAACCACTCGGCCACGCACTTGCTGGACCACGCCCTGCGCGCTGTGCTCGGCACGCACGTGGAGCAAAAAGGCTCCATGGTGGCCTCCGACCGCCTGCGTTTCGACTTCTCGCATTTTGCCAAGATGAGTGATGAGGAGATTGTCAAGACGGAAAAAATGGTGAACGACATGATCCGCCAGAACCTGCCGTTGCAGGAGTTTGTGGATATGCCCATTGAGGAGGCCCGTGAAAAGGGTGCCATCGCGTTGTTCGGCGAGAAGTACGGCAATCTGGTGCGCGTCATCCAATTCGGCGATGCCATAGAACTCTGCGGTGGTACACACACCTCAGCAACAGGCAATATCGGTTTGTTCAAGATTGTCTCCGAGGGCGCCGTGGCTGCTGGCGTGCGTCGTATTGAGGCTGTCACAGGACCTGCCGCCGAAGAGTTGGTGTATGGCCAGCAGGAGTTGATCAAGAAGATAAAGGAATTGTTGGGTTCCAACAACATGGAGCAGGCCATCCAGAAACTGAATGATGATAATGCTGCTTACCGTAAGAAAATTGAGGAGTTTGAAAAGCAGCAAGTGGTGAATTTCTGCAAGGAAGTAGAGCAAAAGGCGCAGAATATAAACGGTGTGCAGGTCATCTCGCAAATTACGGAGTTTAGTCCGGACATCCTGCGCAACGCTGCATTCCAATTGCGCAATGCCACCAACCGCATTGTGGTGTTGGCCAGCGTGTTCGACGGTAAGCCCAACTTGGTAGTGGCTGTTTCCGACGATCTTTTGGATCGTTTCGAGGCTCCTAAGATTGTTCGTGCGGTAGGCAAGCTCATCCAGGGTGGCGGCGGCGGACAACCTTCGCTTTCCACTGCCGGAGGCAAGAACCCCGCCGGCGTGCCCGATGCTGTGGCGGAGGTTATGAATATCATTGCAGCTAACTAATCATTGTCTATCGGCTATACAAAGCCGACAAAATCCAACTCCTTCAGCAAAATAGTCGTTCGTTCGGTCAGAATGGGCGACAGCAGGTATAATATGATCTCCTCGCTTTCCGATTCCGTATAGTTGTAGTTGGCGATGTTGTTCATCACATACTTGGCATATAATATCTCGTTCAGTTCCTCCTTGAATTGATAGTGGTTGATACCATTGCGAAGAATGCCGGCCAAAATTTTCACAAAGGGTAAATCTTCATGATAAAGGAGATTGTGTGTCTTTGCATATTGGTAAAAAACACGTTCCTTATGCCGGATATAGTGCAATTCGTAGCCATACTGAACTAATTCTTCCACCGCGTGGTTACATTGGACGGCTTTCTCTTGAAACCGTTCCCAGATATTGTCGTACCACGCATCCAGCACTAGTTGCACGGAGTTCTCTTTGCTCTTGTAGCGGTTGAAAAAAGTTTTGCGGCTGATGTTCAGTCCTTCCACAATTTCATCTGTAGAATGGTCGAATCCGTTTTTCAGATAAAACTGAGACAATTCCTCTATTTTCTTCTGGGAAATCGGCATGGTAGCAGGCGGGTTTATTGGGTCAGGAAATCACGTAGTTTCTTGTCATTCAGTCCACGCAGATCGGCGGCATCTATGGGTTTGCCGTCCTTCACGAGCACATACGTGGGGAACTGCCCATCCACCATCTGTATGGCCTCCACAGGATTGATCTTGGCATAGCGGAAATGGGTGGCTCCAGTTTCTTTTTTGAACTTTTCAATGGATTTGTCGGATCCCCAGATAAGAATGACGATCTTATTAGTGTCCAGGTGGTTGTTTTCGACCATGGTGTTGATTTTTTTGCCGCTGAGTTTGCAGTATTTGCAGCCGGAGGAGAGATAGCCGAGCACGTAGCTGCCCTGGTCGATGTGAAGCGTCTGTGCGAGCGAGTCTTGCATAAACTGCTCGAAGCGCTTTTCGTCCACGGGGTTGTCCGATTTGAGGACGAGATTATAGGCGGCATCGGTCGGGAAGAGGATGAAAGGCACGCCCAGTGAGGCTATGAGCAGGGTGACACCCACTGCCACTTTGCCACGGAAATGATAATCCTTTTCATTCCGAATCAGCAGCAGCAAGGCCATGGTAATGATGTTTTTGACGATGGACCAAGCCGGATTCAGTTGGACGACATCGCCCATGCAATGGCAGTTGGCATCGTGGCGGAAGATAGCCACGTAGATGAGAAACAGGGAGAAACCCGTCAGCATCAGCATGGTGAGCCACCAGGCCTGTTTATATAGGATTTTGGCGATGAGCAGGGCCCCCAGCAACATTTCGCCGGCAATCACCAACCGGGCAATGATGCCGCACAGGTCGAAGCTGAACAGGTTGAAGCTGTAAATGTAAATCTCGAAGCTATCTAAGGATAGCAGTTTCAATATCGCTGTAGTGATGAAAAACGCCCCGATGAGTATTCGGAGAATGAATTTCACGATAGTAACGGCTGAAAAACGATGCTCTTTCATTTTTTTTCTACGATAGTTTTGAAAAACAGGCTGCAATAATACGCAAAAAATCTTTTCATTCCGTATTTTACTGTTTTCTGCTTTTTTTGATTATTTTTGCAAACGATAACAGACTTCTTTTTCAGTCTGTGTTTATTAACTAAAAACAAAGTATTATGAGAGTTTTACAACAAATGGCCAGTATGGCCGAAAAGAATTGGATTTCAGAAAATATGAAAGAAATCACCTTGAGAGTCAGTGACGAAAGCTTGTTGCCCATGTTGCGCAAACTGTTCCGCTCCATGGACGGAGTGGAGGTGGTGACTCGTCGCCGGAAGAAGAGTGGACTGGAAAAAGCTTTGGAGGATGTCGCCGCTGGAAGAGTATATGTGGCTGCCGATGGAGATGATTTGATTCGCCAATGTCTTGAGGATTAAGGCTATGTATAGTGTTGTTTATACTCATCAGTTTAAGCGAGCAATCAAATTGTGCGCTAAAAGAGGACTGGATGTTAGCAAGGTGGCTGAAATTGTGAATCAATTACGCGCAACTGGGAAATTGCCGGAGCAGTATCACCCACACAAGCTAAAAGGCTTTCGTAATCACAACACTTGGGAGTGTCACATAGAGGCGGATTGGTTGTTGGTTTGGGAGCAAAATGACCGCCAATTGACCCTGCTGATGTTGGACACAGGTACACATGCCGATTTGTTCTAACCGCCCTCTCCATACACCTCTTTCACCACCTGTACCCCTTGTACCACCTTCACCTCATTCTTCCCCTTGAATCCCCTTCGGTATGGCGGCAATCAGCTTGCGAGTATAGTCGGTTTGTGGGTGGTCGCAGATAGTGTCCGCATCGCCCAACTCCACGATGGCGCCGTTCTGCATCACCGCAATGCGGTCCGACATGAAACGCACCACCGACAAGTCATGGGAGATGAAGATGTAGGTGAAATGATACTCCTGCTTCAGCTCGTTGAGCAGGTTGAGCACTTGCGCCTGCACTGACACGTCGAGGGCCGACACAGATTCATCGCAGATGATGAACTTGGGGTTCACCGCCAGGGCGCGTGCGATGGAGATACGCTGGCGCTGGCCGCCGGAGAACTCGTGCGGATAACGGTAGAAATGAGATTCGTTGAGACTCACGCGCTCCAACAGTGCCAAGGCTTTCTGCTTGCGCTCGCTGTCGTTGTGCCCGATGCCGTGCACGCGCATGGGCTCCATCAGCGCATCGCCGATGGTGAGCCGCTGGTTCAAGGAAGAGTAGGGGTCTTGTAAGATGATTTGCAGATCCTTGCGCATCTCCCGCATGGCGCGGGCGGACAGTGTAGTCAGGTCCGTGCCCCGATAGAATATTTGGCCGGAAGAGGGCTCAATGAGCCGTATCATGCTGCGCCCCAGGGTGGTCTTGCCGCATCCCGACTCGCCCACCAGTCCCAAGGTTTCGCCCTCATAGACTTCCAGGTTGATGTCGCGCAGGGCGTGGAGATATTGCTGTTTTTCAAAGAGTTTGCGCTTGCGAAGCGGGTATAGCTTGTTCAGATTGCGGATGGCGATGAGCGGTTCTCCGGCGTACAACTGCTGATGGAAGGCGGCGCGCTCCTCCGGCGTAACCGACAGCGCCTCCACGTCCGTCTGCACGCCCCGCTCATGGTCGCGCATAAAGTCGTCCACGGTGGGCAACTTGCGCAGGCGCACAGTCATGGATGGCCGGCACGCTAACAAGCCTTGGGTGTATGGATGTTGCGGGTGCAGGAAGATGTCGCGGATATTGTCGTGCTCCACCACTTGGCCTTTGTACAAAACCAGCACCTTGTCGGCAATTTCGGCCACCACGCCAAGGTCATGGGTGATAAACAGCACGCTCATGCCGTGTTTCTGCTGCAGTCTTCTTATCAGTTCCAGAATGCCTTTCTGTACGGTCACGTCCAGCGCGGTGGTAGGCTCATCGGCAATCAGCAGGTCGGGTTGGCAGCTCATGGCCATGGCAATCATCACGCGTTGCTTTTGCCCGCCCGACAGCTCATGCGGGTAGGAGTTGAAAATCTGCTCGGGTCGTGGCAACATCACCTCCTTGAATAGCTCAATCACGTGCTGTTTGGCTTCTTCCTTGGTTTGCTTCTTGTGCAAAAGTATCTGTTCAGTAATTTGCTCGCCGCACTTGATGACGGGATTCAGCGAGGTCATCGGCTCCTGAAAGATCATGGCAATGCGATTGCCGCGTAGGTGCTGCATGGTCGTCTCCGAGCAAGTGAGCAGGTTGACAGGATGGTCGTCCTCTGTGAAACGGATTTCGCCTTGAGGGTACCGTGCGATTCGCTCGTTCAACAACCGCATCACAGACAGGGCCGTCACCGACTTGCCGGAGCCCGACTCGCCCACAATACCCATGGTCTCGCCCCTGCCAAGGCTAAAACTCACCTGATGCAGAATGGATTTCCATTCCCCATCCTGCTTGAGGTCCAAAGATAAATCCGAAATCTCCAGAAGAGTATTCATCAGACCGCAAACCAAATCTCTAATCTATAAACTATAAACTCTAATCTACTTCACCGTGCTACCTTCTTTCAGCGGCTTTTGCGGCTGCATGAGGCTGAGGCTGCCGTCGGCGTTCTCGGCCATGAGCACCATGCCGTGCGAATCCACGCCCTTGATGTTCTTCGGGGCGAGGTTGATGAGCATCAGCACTTGCTTGCCGATGAGGTCTTGTGGCTCGTAGAACTCGGCGATGCCGGACACTATTTCGCGCACATCCACACCAGTGTTCACTTTCAGCTTCAGCAACTTCTTGGTTTTGGCCACCTTTTCAGCTTCCAACACGGTAACCACGCGCAAATCCATTTTCTGGAAATCGTCGAAGGAGACATCCTCCTTGGCGGGGGTGGCCTCGGCGGTGGCTATCTCGTTGGCTTTCTTAGTGTCTTGAAGTTTCTGCACTTGTTTGGCGATAGTCTCGTCGTCAATTTTCTCGAATAAGTACTCGGCGGGGTTGAGCTGGCTACCCACTTGCAACAGGTCGGCGCGACCGCCATCCTGCCAGTTTTTATTGTCGATATTCAAGATTTGTTGCAATTTCTTGGCGGTGAAGGGCAAGAACGGTTCGCACAGCACGGAAAGTGAAGCGCAAATCTGCAATGACAAGTGCAAAATGGTCTTCACAGCCTCCGGGTCTTCTTTTTGTTTCTTCCACGGCTCGGTATCGGTGAGGTATTTGTTACCGATACGGGCCAGGTTCATGAACTCCTGCAAAGCCTCGCGGAAGCGGTAATGCTCGATAGATTCTCCAATGATTTTCGGAAATTCGGCCATCTTGGCCACAATCTCCTTCTCGTAATCGGAATATTCGCCGTGCTCGGGCACGATGCCGCCGTAGTATTTGTGGGTAAGAACCACGGTTCTGTTCACGAAGTTGCCGAAGATAGCCAGCAACTCGTTGTTGTTGCGTGCCTGGAAGTCGGCCCACGTGAAATCAGCGTCCTTGGTTTCCGGTGCAATGGCTGTGAGTGTGTAACGCAGCACGTCCTGCTTGCCGGGGAAGTCCTCTACGTACTCGTGTGCCCACACTGCCCAGTTGCGGGAGGTGGAGATCTTGTCACCTTCGAGGTTCAGGAACTCGTTGGCGGGCACGTTGTCGGGCAGGATGTATGAGCCGTCGGCTTTCAACATGCAAGGGAAGATGATGCAGTGGAACACGATGTTGTCCTTGCCGATGAAATGCACCAGCTTGGAATCTTCGCTCTTCCACCATTTTTCCCATTCAGCGTTGTGTGCAGCGGCCCACTCCTTGGTAGCAGAGATATAGCCGATGGGCGCGTCGAACCAGACGTAGAGCACTTTGCCTTCGGCATCAGCCAGCGGCACTTTCACGCCCCAGTTGAGGTCGCGGGTGACGGCGCGAGGCTGCAGGCCCTGGTCGATCCATGACTTGCACTGGCCATAGACGGTGGGACGCCAGTCGTCCTTGTGGCCTTTCAAGATCCACTCGCGCAGCCACGGATCGTACAGATCCAGCGGCAAGTACCAATGTTTGGTCTCCTTGAGCACAGGGGTGTTGCCGCTGAGCGCCGACCGGGGATTGATGAGGTCGGTGGCGTTGAGCGACGTGCCACAAACTTCGCACTGGTCGCCGTAGGCGTGCTCGTTTTTGCAGTGCGGGCACGTGCCGGTGATGTATCGGTCGGCGAGGAATTGCTTGGCTTCCTCATCGTAGTACTGCATGGAGGTTTTCTCGATGAGTTTGCCCTCGTCGTATAATTTTTTGAAATAGGCCGCAGCTGTCTCGTGGTGCGTGGGATTGGAAGTCCGCGAGTAGATGTCGAACGAGATGCCGAGGTCTTCGAATGACTTCTTGATGATGTTGTGATAGCGATCCACGATATCTTGCGGGGTCACACCCTCCTTGCGGGCTTTGATGGTGATGGGCACGCCGTGCTCATCGGAACCGCCAATGAAGAGCACCTCCTTGCCGTTGTTGCGCAGGTAGCGCGCGTAGATGTCAGCTGGAATATAGACGCCGGCGAGGTGGCCGATATGGACCGGGCCGTTGGCGTAGGGTAGAGCGGAAGTTATCGTGTAACGGGCTATGTTTTTCATACTTCAATGTTTTAGCAAACGGGGTTTGAAATGAGCCGCAAAGATAGCAAAAATCTCAAAAATGTGTATTTTTGCGCCTGTAAAAACAGAGACAACGGAATCTTATCGGATATCATGCGCTATTTTCTCCATTTGGCATACAACGGCACCCCTTTTTTCGGTTGGCAAATCCAGCCCGACCACCCGTCGGTGCAGGAAACTTTGGAGAAATGTCTCTCCCTTCTGCTGCATCAGGAGCGGATTCCCATTACGGGCTGCGGCCGCACCGATACGGGTGTGCACGCGTCCTGCTACTATGCCCATTTTGACATTGATCAGCACTTTGACCAGGAGGCTTGTGAGCGAATCAAGGATCAGCTGAACAATTTCCTGCCCAAAGACATCGTCATTTACCGTCTGTTTGCTGTGAAAGAAGATGCACATGCCCGTTTTGACGCTGAAAGTCGCACCTATCAATACTTTATCTCTACCGTAAAAAATCCATTTACATATCCGCAACGTTTGTTTTTCCATCGTCCTTTGGATGTGGATTTGATGAATCAGGCGGCGGAGTTGTTGAAAAAGAACGAGGATTTTACCAGTTTTTCCAAAGTGCACACTCAGGTCAACAACTTTATTTGCCATGTGTCTGAGGCTGTTTGGGAGAAAAAGGGAGATGATTTGGTCTTCACGATTACGGCCAACCGCTTTTTGCGCAATATGGTGCGGGCCATCGTGGGCACTTTGCTGGAGGTGGGGTTGGGAAAAATGTCTGTGCAGGATTTTCAAAAGGTCTTGGATCGAAAAGACCGGTGCGAAGCTGGCACTTCCGTTCCCGCCCATGCACTATTTTTGACAGATGTTCGTTATAACGAACACGAAATTTTGAAAAAAGATGATGAAATTGAAAAATAACTGGATTCTCACGTTGCTGATCGTCCCCTTGTTGGCGGGCACACTGACTTTTTCAGGATGCCGTCATGGACAATACGACGAGAGTGTGAAACTGGTGTTCTCTACCGATACCCTGATGTTTGATACCCTGTTCACCACGGTATCGTCCGTCACGCGCAGTTTCACGGTCTATAACCCCAGCCCGGATCCTGTTAAATTAGATATCTATCTGGCTGGCGGCGACCAGTCCTACTACAGCATCAATGTGGACGGCGTAGCGGGCAAGGAGTTCCACGATGTGGAGATTCCCGCCAAGGACAGCATTTTCGTTTTCGTCAAAGTCACCATCAACCCCACCAACCAGAACAATCCCTATTTAGTCACCGATTCGGTGCTGTTTTACAACACGCAACGCAAGCAGTCGGTGCAGCTGGTGGCGTTCGGGCAGGATGCCCACTTCATCGTGCCTGACCATATAAGTCCCGCCATGTCCTACAATATCGTGGCGCACGAGCATGAAGATGTGCACTGGACCAATGACAAACCTTGGGTAATCTACGGCTGGGCAGTGGTTGACTCGTTGGGCAAGCTCACCATTGACCCGGGTACGAAAGTCTATATCCACCATGGCGGTGGCATCTGGGTGTATCGCTATGGCAACATCCATGTGAATGGCACGTATGACGATCCTGTGTTGTTTGCCGGCGACCGCCGCGAGTCGTTTTACGCCACCGATTATGAGCAATGGAATCGGATTCTCATCAATGAAGGCACGCATGACAATATCATCAACAACGCCATCATCACCAATTCGGCCACGGGCGTGGAGGTGTCATCCTTGATGGAATATCTTGGAAACAAGACCATTATCAACAATACGGTCATCCATAACAACAAATACTATGGTTTGGTGGCGCAGGGTTCCGATGTGGAACTGAACAACTGCCAAATCAGCAACACCGGCAGCTATAGCGTGGTGCTACAGGTGGGTGACTTCACTCTGAACCATGTGACCATCGCCGACTTTTTCTCCCAGTCGTCACGCAAAGAACCGGCATTGGCCGTTAGCTGTTACTACGACAAAGGCGATATCCGTTATGTGGGCAATACCAATTTGGTTTGCAACAATTCCATCATTTATGGCAATCTTGATGAAGATGAATTTGTTGCGGCTACACTCAGCGGTGTGGATCTGAATTATCACTTCAATAACTGCCTGATTAAAAAGGAGAATTTGGATAATCATTTCACGAATTGCATCCATCTCAAAGATCCGCAGTTTGTTTCTAACTACAGTCAAAATTACAATTTGAAGGAGACTTCACCGGCCATCGATGCGGGAATGACAGGCTTGGGCATCACGACAGATATCTTGGGTCGCCTGCGCAACGGCAATCCGGATATCGGAGCATACGAGTATTATCCTGCCGCTGAGGAGAAAAGAATGCGCCGGTAGTTTCAGAATCCTAACAGAATTTTCACGCCAAGGGTAATGAGTACAAGGCCGCCGATGATTTCGGCTACATTGGCCTTGACCAGCTTTTGCAGACGTCGGGTTAGATAATAGCCTATCAGGGAAACGATGAAGGAAACGATGCCGATGAGGAAGAGGGCCAGCCCGATGCGCACATCTTGCATCATGGAAAAACCGAAACCCACAGCCAGCGCATCAATACTGGTGGCAATGGATAGCAACAACACCGTGCCGATGCGGGTCATGTCCGTTTTGGAATCTTCGTCATTGTTCCGTATGCCTTCAATAATCATCTTGCCGCCAATGAAGGCCAGGATGCCGAAAGCGATCCAGTTGGTGAAATGGCTCAAATAGCTGACTACCATCTCGCCGCCCAGCCAACCTATAAAGGGCATAAGGGCTTGGAAAAAGCCAAAGCAGAAAGCGAAAACCAGCACATTGCGTGTCTTCAAGTTCGGTTGCAGGGCTCCGGCGGAACAGCTCACGGCAAAGCAGTCCATGGCTAAACTCAGGGCCAACAGGAAAAGAGAGAACAACCCCATGATTCTTAGTTTTTTTGAGGTCGCAAAAATAGCAAAATCAATGATTGCACTGTAAAATAAAACGGATGGTTGTTCGTTTCACAATATTATGTATTTGGTAATTGATATAGGAAACACGGCGCAAAAGCTGGCTGTCTATGACGAGTCAGGCCGGCAGGTTGCACAGATCCGGCAGCCAGAGTTGGATGTTTGCGCGTTAAAGGATATCTTTGGACAGTATGATATTCGGGCAGCCTTGTTGTCCTCCGTGGGCAAGGTGAGTCCAGAGGTGGCGATATGGTTGGCGCAACACACCCAGTTGGTGGAGTTCTCCCCCGCGCTGCGCCTGCCCATTAAGCTTAACTACGACACCATCGGCACGTTGGGTACCGACCGCATTGCCAGCGCTGTCGGCGCAAATGCACTCTTCCCCGCCCGCCCCACGCTGGCGATACAGGCAGGCACGTGCCTCGTAACCGACTTCGTGGATGAACAGGGCACCTATCAGGGCGGCTCCATCGCCCCGGGATTGCGTATGCGTTTCCAGGCACTGCACGACCATACGGCGCACCTGCCCCTGCTGGAACCGCAGCATCTGGCTTCTTACACGGGAAAATCAACCCAAGAATCCATCTTGTCTGGTGTGATTTATGGCATGGCTTGTGAAATTGACGGCATTATCAACCATTATAAAACCCTTTATCCGGATATTTCCATTATTTTAACGGGTGGAGACGCCGACTTCCTGAAAGATTACATAAAAAATCGTATATTTGCCGCCCAAAATTTGGTTTTAGAGGGTTTGTATAAAATTTTAAGGTCTAATGTCGAATAGAAATCTCAACTGGATAGTGTTGTTATGCGTGATTCTCCTGGGAACATTCGGTTCTCAGGCCCAGAATGAGATTAGCAACCCATACTCTGCATTCGGCATAGGAATAGTCAACAAGTACTCAAATGGCATTTTAGACGGAATGGGCAGCACTTCATACGCGCTCCAAAATCCCTACTACATCAATTACCGAAACCCCGCTTCCTACGCGGCTTTCGATTCCTTGTCGTTTGTGGCCGACGCAGCGGCGTCTATCTATGTCTCTACACTTGCTTCCGGCGACCAGGTCCAGAAAAACTCCTACGCCCGCCCCGGATATATCACAATCGGACTTCCCGTTACCCGCCATTGGCGCACAAGTGTGGGTATCGTTCCCTATAGCTCTGTGGGATATGATGTTGCAAACACAAAAGATATCGAGAACGTAGGAAATGTTACCTATGCCTATTCGGCAAAGGGTGGACTTAATCAGTTGTATTGGGGTAATGCTTTTAAAATCTGCAAAGGATTGTCCATCGGATTGAACGCTTCCTACATGTTCGGCACCGTGTACTACGTCCGCAACACCTCTTTCGACGGTTCCAACTTCTACAATTCCTACATCAACGATTCCTATCATCTGGATGGCATCCACCTTACCGGCGGTTTGCAGTACATGTTCAATGTTAAGGAGAATCACAAGATAGGATTGGGTGTGGTGTATAGCAATACGGCTTACATCTGGGCGAAGGAGAAATTGCTGATCAGCTATTACCAAGGTACATATAGTCTTGTAACTACTTACGACACCGTATATTACAACGACAATACGCGCGGCAATCTCTACATCCCGCAATCTGTGGGTGGTGGTGTGAGCTACACATTTAAGGACAAGTTCACAGTGGCTGCCGATGTCACGTGGAACAACTGGGCCAAATACAGGTCCTTCGGGCAGAGCGATTCCTTGCAGAATGCCATCACGGCTTCTGTTGGAGCTCAGTTCATCCCCGATCCGACATCCAACAAATTTGTGAAGAGAATGAACTTCCGTGTAGGTGCCCGTTATTCCACAGGAGAATTTTTCCTGCACTCTAAACCTGTTGATGAATTTGGGGTCTCTGTCGGCGTTGGCATTCCGCTGAGCTCTTTCAACACGCACTCCTCTGTCAATGTGGTCTTTGAATACGGAAAATTAGGAACGATTCTCTACGACTTGGTCAGACAAAACTATTTCAGATTCACCATCAATTTCACCTTGCAGGAAAGATGGTATCAACGAATGAAACTCGAATAAAAATAAGATAATTAACTCTTTAAATCAATAAAGGAAATGAAAAAGTTATTCATCGCAACACTTTTACTGTTATCGGGCTCTTTCCTTTTCGCCCAAAATAGTAACTGCCCGTTCAAGTACGGCGCAACCGAAGAAGACTCTTTGAAAAGCTTGGAGCAAATCACCAATTTCAACATGTTTTACAAAAGCAAGAACTACGCCGATGCATACGAGGCATGGCGTTATCTTGTGGCCAATAGCCCATGCTGCTGGGATGGCATCTATACCAATGCCCAAAACTTGTTCGGCGCTTTGATCAAAGCTGAAAAAGATTCTTTGAGAAGAGAACACCTCATTGATACGCTCATCTACTCGTATGAGGTGCGTAACCTGTACTTCCCTGAAAAATTCAGCAAAGGTTATTGCTTGGGTTTCAAAGCGTACAACATTATGCAGTATCGAGTGAAATCCATGGACTTTGATCAGATCAAGGAATTGGAAAATTTATTCATCCAGTCTGTTGAATTAGAGAAAGAGAAAACACAACCTGCTATTTGGGATAAGTATTTTCAGCTGTCAGAAGGTATTACCAAGGCCAGCAAGGACACCAGTGTCGTGATTGAGGCTTATGGTCGTGCCACTGACTATTTGGATATCTCCATCAACAATGCCCAGGTTCAGTATGAAAAGCAAGTGGCTGTGATGGACAGCTTGTACGAGGTGTACAAACAAGGCACAATTGACACCAACTATTTCGTTGAACTTTGCAAAAAGCCTGCTGCCGACACTGCCCGTCAGATGAAGTTGATTGTCAATTATCGCAAAACACTTGCCAAAATCGAGAAGGCAGTGGCCCCGTACGCATCCTGCGAAGTGTTGGAGGAACTCTATTCCGAGAAATTGGCTAACAACAAGGAGGACTTGTCTGCTATCAACAAGATGGTCATGACCATGGCAAAGGGCGGTTGTGTCACCAGTCCTGTTTTCAAAGACGCTTTGGAAATCCTGCATAGAGCCAATCCGAACCGCAACTCCGCATACTGGATGGGCAATCTCTCTCTGAAGAGTTTTGGTTCCACAAAAGACAATGCTGAAATTGACCGAGCAATCAGCTACTTCAACGAAGCTGTTTCTTTGAGTGAAACCAACGAGCAGAAGGCCGATGCCAATTTCATGTTAGCCAATGCTTACTACATCAAAGGTTCCTATTCCGAGGCTCGTACCGCAGCTTACGCAGCCCTGAAATACCAGCCGAACATGGGTAAAGCTTATATCCTGATTGGCGACCTCTACGCCAACTCTGTTGGCAGATGTTCCGGTGATGACATCCCGTTGGCTTGCGCATGGGCTGCCGCCGACAAATATGCAAAAGCCGTGGCTGTGGATCCGAGTTGCGCTGATAACGCTAACAAACAGCGTGCAAAACTTAGATACCCTTCCAAAGAAGAACTCTTCAAACGCGGTTTGAGCTCCGGCGCTTCCTACCACGTGGGTTGCTGGATTCAGGAAAACACTACGGTAAGATAAAATCCTTCATCTTACATGTCTAACTCCAAGACATATATTGCAAAAAACATCATAACGGCCTTGTGCCTTATGATGTTTTTTGTTTCCTGTCATAATAGAGACAAAGAGACGGGGTTGTTGGAGTATAAGGGGAAATTTCCGGACGAGTATGCGGAAAACATTGAGCTGACCGTCAGCGATTCCGGTGTGGTCAGTTTTATCGTGAAAGCCCCCATTTTCAATACCTATCACACAGATTCGCTTTATACAGATTATCCCGAAGGCATCACGGCTATTTCTTATACCGAATACGGCCAAAAGCAGGCTATCCTTACCGCCGACTATGCTTGTAACATCAACAACACTATGTACAAGGCTTCCAAGAATGTGGTGATTATTGATCTCATCAAACATGATACTTTGGAAACGGAGGAGATTATCTGGGACCAGCGTCGGCGGACTATTTATTCCAATGTGCTGGTCAAGCAGAAGAAAGCGGACGGTTCGGTCAACTACGGGGATGGTTTTGAGGCGGACGAGCGATTCACCCGATATACCATTTTCCATCCGCATGGTGAGATGGCGGGATTGGATTTCTAACAGAAATATTGTACTTGGCCCACCTTTTTCAGGGCAGTCACGATGCGCTCGGCCTCGCGTCGGCGCACGGAAAAGCGTATCGTGCAATTCAGGTCGCTCTGTTGGCTGATGATGGTGACGAAGGGATCTTTCATCAGCTGCATCACATTGTTCATCTGCAGATATTCGAAGGTTACTTCGTAGGTTTCATCTATGGTCTTTTCGATGATGTTGGCAGCATCCAAAGCCTCCTTGGCGGCGATTTTATATGCATTCTGTAAGCCACTGACACCTAATTTGATGCCTCCGAAATAGCGCACCACAATAACCAGTGTGTTGGTGAGGTCCTTGGACATCAGTTGCCCATGGATAGGGCGGCCTGCCGTACCTGAAGGTTCGCCATTGTCGTTCATGCGGTAGGCGTCTTTGTTGGGCCCCAGGATGTAGGCATAGCAATGATGGCGGGCATCGTTGTGCTTCTTCTGGATTTCGGTCAGACGTTCTTTCACCTGCGCTTCCGTCTGCACCGGGAAGGCATATGCCAGAAACTTGCTGCGCTTTTCGCTGTAGCTGCCCGTGGCGGGTGCGGAAATCGTTTTATAGGTGTCTTCGAACATAGAGAATCTGATTATCGTCAATGTATTGTACTTGCTCCGGCGCGTAGGGTAGTGCTGGGGCTAGCGTGCCCTGGCCCCAACGCTGTGCCCCGACCAGAATGCGCGCCTCGTCCCAGAGTGCGGCGGCAATGAACGCGTCCAAGGTCTTCCGCCCGCCCTCCACGATCACCGATTGGATGCGCTGCTCGTGGAGTGTGTGCATGGCGGCGGATAAGTCGGTGGGCAACGGGTTGTAATATGTCTCGTCAAGCTGGCTGTGTTCACGGCATAGCACATATCGCTGAGGACTTTTGCCCGGATAGAGTCTGTTGGTGAGTTGCGGCTTATCGTTCACCATGGTATTATAACCAATCAGAATGGCATCTTCTTCGCTTCTCCATTTGTGAACGATTACCTTAAGTGCTTGGTTGGTAATCCAATAATCTTGAGTGTCAGACGGGTTAGTACGGTCAATATCCATGAATCCGTCAGCGGTTTGCGCCCATTTGAGGATGATATAGGGCCGCTGATGCTGATGGTAGGTGAAGAAGCGGCGGTTCAGCTCCCGGCACTCGGATTCACACACATGCTGTACGACTTCAATGCCCGCCTCTTGCAACATGCGGATGCCGTTGCCGTTCACTTTGTCGTGTGGGTCGGAGATGCCGACAACCACTTTCGGGACGCCATAGCGGATGATAGCCTCGGCACAGGGCGGCGTCTTGCCGTAGTGAGAACAAGGCTCCAACGAGACATACAGCGTGGATTCCTTCAGTAACGATTTGTCAGATACTGAGTTAAAAGCATTGACTTCCGCATGTGGCTGACCGTATTGGTGATGATAGCCTTCCCCGATAATCTGATTTTGATGCACAATTACCGCGCCCACCATGGGGTTGGGCTGCACTTTGCCTAATCCAAGACTTGCCAGTTGCAAGCACCGGCGCATGTACATCTCATCGCGGGTCATACAAGACTATTGTTTTCTCAAAAAGTAAGACAGAGGTTGATTGGCACGGTCGAAGTGGAAGTATTGGCATTGTAAAAGGTTGTTTGTTTTGCCGTTCAGGATAGCATAGAAATGATCCCGGTTGTACGGCAAATCCTCTTCAGGTTCCACTCCTTCCAAAATGGCATCCAAATACATGGCATCGGGATCCAATTTCCGATACATGTCCAAACGAGTTTCCTCACCGTTTACATCTACCAAAGTGATGGTTTTGAACTTGTTGAACTGCAAAATGGAGTCTTTCTTGGCTTCTTCCATGTTGGTGATGAAAAGCTCGTAGTTCAGGTTGCGGAACACGGAAAGCATATCCAAAAGTTTGACTGTGTCGTAGTCTAGTATGGCTTGGTGCTGGCCATCAAACAGGTTGAAGAAGCGTGCACCCGATTTTTCCACAATAAAGGATTCTTCGGGATGTTCAAAATCCTGTACTTTCAGGGTTTTGATACGGGTGATTTTGGTGCTGAAGAGGTCGCAGTTGTACCAGTCAACGGGCTTAAAGGAGTAATATGGGGTGAGAAAACCTCTGAAACCGGGAATAAAGACAATACAAGGCTCGTCGTAGCCTTCTAAAATGGCAAAATTAGCTAGGTTATCCATGGTTGCGGGACCCATGTAGTAGGTTTTCACTCTTCGTTCCTTCTCAAAAAACTTGATGCCGAATAGGGTGAACTTCGGTGCCTTTTGGTAAATTTCCACTTTGATGGCGTTCACGGACATCATTTTGTTGATGTTGGACTGGGCTGTTTTGGCCACGGTTTGCTGCAGCGTCACATTGCGTATGACTCTCAGAAGGTCGTTGATCTTGTACGTCTGAGCCAGAATGGAGTCTTCCACGTACCAGGCACCGTCGCGGCGGTTCAGCAGGACGTGTTCGCCGTTCATGTCGGCGATGAATATCTTGGTCACGGTTGAGGTATCCTTGACGGCAAAGACATCGGATTTGGGAACGCTGTTGCTGGTGCGGATCACACCGGTCTTGAACAGGATGAGAATCAGACATACCAGCAACAACAACCCGGATAAAATGATATAAATGCGTTTCTTGTTCATCTCGTAAATTTTAAGGGTTGCAAAAATACGAAAAAAGGGAATACCCTATTTTAAAATCTGGGATGAAACTGTGCCATGTTGCTCCGGATATAATCCTTGTCAAGATGTGTGTAAATTTCAGTGGTAGTGATACTTTCGTGTCCTAACATCTGCTGCACGGCACGCAGGTCGGCGCCGCCCTCCACCAGGTGCGTGGCGAAAGAGTGTCGGAAGGTGTGCGGGCTGATGGACTTTTTGATACCCGCTTCTGCTGCCCATTTTTTCACTAACATGAACACCATCTCGCGACTCAGATGGCGGCCTCTCCGGTTCAGGAACAGGTAGTCTTCTTCTCCTTTTTTCACTTTCACCTTCTTGCGCGCGCCCTCCACGTACAACGTGATCATCTTGCGGGCCATGTTGCCGATGGGCACGTACCGTTCTTTGCTGCCCTTGCCCAATACTTTGATGAATCCTTCGTCGAAAAAGAGGTGAGACAGTTTCAGGGACACGGCTTCGCTCACGCGCAGTCCACAGCCGTACATCACCTCCACTAAGGCGCGGTTGCGATGGCCTTCGGGCGTGCTGAGGTCAATGACGGCGATGATGGCCTCTATCTCGGGCACCGACAGCACATCGGGGAGATGCATGCCAATCTTCGGGGCGTTTAGCAATTCGCTGGGATCGTCTTGCAAGGCGCCGTCGTAAACCAGAAAATGGTAGAAGGCCTTGATGCCTGACACGATGCGTGCCTGCGAGCGCGTGGCAATGCCCTCTTCCACCAACTTTTGTACGAAATGTTGGAGATCTTCCAGCGTAACTTTCTTCAAATCCGCGCCTTCCAAATAATCCTCCAGCATGGCCACATCGTGCAGATAAGCCTCTACCGTCTTGGGAGAGAGGCTCTTCTCAAGCAGCAGGTATTGTTTGAATTGGGCGATGATGGGGGACATGGGGTGGAGGGGTAAGGGTAGAGACGCGGCATGCCGCGTCTCTACTTATTTTATATCTTTTTCAATTTCAATGCGCAGCATATTCAGGGCGGCGCGGGCGGCGCGCTCGATGATCTGTTTGCGTCCGGTACGGCTGCCGAATCGGAATTCGCGGGTGGTGAGACGCACGGGAGTGGCCACGGCTATCCAGACGGTGCCCACGGGCTTCTCTTTCGTGCCGCCGTCGGGACCGGCGATGCCCGAAGTGGCAATGGTGTAGTCCACATCGAAGAGTCCCATGGCGTTGAGGGCCATGTCGCTGACCACCTGCTCGCTCACAGCGCCCCGGCGCTTGAGGTTGTCCTCGCGCACGTTCAGTAGGTCGCGCTTGATGTCGTTGCTGTATGACACGAGTGTGCCCTGGAAGTAGCGCGAGCTGCCGGGCACGGAAGTGATGAGGTGCGCGACGTAGCCGCCGGTACAGCTTTCCGCCGTAGCTAATGTCTTGCCGGATTTGGTCAGCAATCGGCCCACAACCTCTTCAATCTCAATATCCTCATCGGTGAAGGCATACTCGGCGGTAAGTTTTTTCAGTTCGTTGAAATGCTGGTCGAGCAGGGTTTTCAGGGATTCTTTGTTGTCGCCGCGGGCGGTAAGGCGCAGGCGAATAATGCCCGGCTTGGGCAGGTAGGCGAGTTTTAGCTCCGGAGGAAGTTGCTGCTCAAAGTTTTCCAGCAGGTCGGAAAGGCCGCTTTCGGAAATGTTGGTGCACTGGAGCACGCGGTGCAAGATGGCGTGCTGGTCTTTTTTGTGTGCTTCCAGGCGCGGCATGACCTCGTCTTTGATCAGTTTTTCCATCTCAAAAGGCACGCCGGGCAGCGCGATGAGCACCTTGCCATCCTGTTCTATCCAAAGGCCGGGGGCGGTGCCTAACGGGTTGGAAAGCACGGTGCAACCTTGCGGTACCAGGGCCTGCTGGCGGTTGGTGTCTGTTAAAGCCATGCCCCGGGAGGCGAAGATTTCCGTGACGTGCTTCAATGTAGGCTCGTCCATGACTAACTCGCGCTGGAAGATGTCGCAGATGATATTTTTGGTGATGTCGTCTTTGGTGGGACCGAGACCGCCGGTCATGATCACCACATCCGTTTTGGCGAGGGCTGAGGTTACGGTGTCACGGATGGCTTGGCCATCGTCGCCGATGGTGATGACATCCGTTAACTCGAATCCGGCCGCTGACATTTGCTGTCCGATGAAGGCGGCGTTGGTATTGACGACCTGCCCGATGAGCAGCTCGTCGCCGATGTTAATCAGTATCATTTTGTGAGTTCCTTTCCTTTTCCATCAAATCCATTGTTTCCAGCCTGTATTGCATATTCTGGATGTAAGGGTTTTCAGGATATGTCTTTTTTAAGTTATGGGTGATTTGGCGTAATAAATTCCTGTCTTCTTGTGTGTTGAAGAATTGTCTTCGGTTATAACTCTGAAAGAAGGCCACGAAGGAGGCCATCTTGTCGGGGTGTTGTTGGATGAATTGTTTCAGATATTGTTTGTGATGATTTACCATTTGGAGATATTGTTGTTCAATGGCTTCACCCAGCGAGTCATTGTAAATATCATCGCTGTAGAGCCGATAGAGAGAATCAGCTGGTTGCACAAAGGTGTGGAGTGCACTGTCGAGTTGGCCCATGAGCACGGCCTCCTCGCTACCGGAAACCTGATAATGGTTGACGAGGCTTTCCGCGTTGGCTTGAATGAGAATATGGTCGCCGCCCTTGGCTATGGTAGTGAGGGTGTTGAAAGGGGAGAGGCTGATTTGGTACATCATGGGCGTGGCGGCGCGTTCGCGAGCATTTTTGTCGTTGGCTTTCAGCTCAAAGCAAAAGTGTCCGTTTTTCATCCTCATGGAGTCCAGCGGTTCCGGGCCATCGTTGGTGATCAGGGCCAGCGTGATTTTGTCGTTGGATGCACCGGCGATGTCCCCCTCGATCACGATGAGTGATTTTTTATGTTGGCAGGAGAGGAGCAGGCAGAGGGGCAGGAGGATGAAAAGGACTTTTTTCATGATTTAGCGGCTATGGTAGGTGAGCAGTGAATCAGCGGGTGCGGGTGTAGTGGGGTACTCGCAGCCGCAGTTGCGTTCCTTGCGGTGCGGTCTGGCCCCGATAATCTTCCGGGAGCAGGAGGTGCCCAGCAGGAGCAGCACGGCGAAAATCCAGAAATATTTTTTCATTGCCATAGAATTAGGCCGCAAAGGTACGAAAATTCTGTAGAGGCGCACGGCTGTGCGTCTCTTTTTGGTGCACGGGGTTCGTGGGGTGCATGGGGTGAAAGGGGTACACGGGGTGAATGGGAGCATTTGTTACAAATCGGCAGATTGGAACCCTTGGCTGATCATTATTTTAATTTGGCCATCAGGGTTGTCTTTGTCCCCAACCACAAAATAATTCCGGTCTCTTTCCACGATGTGCGGTCGCATGACTGCCTGATACCGGTTTGCCTGAACGCAGTCATATCCCAGAGTGTCACAGGTTTGTCTCAAGGAGGAGCGCATGCGGTACTCCTGTTGTGCGGTAAAAACATGCGTGTAGTTTCGTTTCTGTTGGCAGTAGATAATTTCTGGAATGCTCAGGAATACATTGTTGTTGTTTTTATCCTTAACACAAATCACCTTTATTTGGCGTGCGGTACTTTTTTGCAGTTTATGAAAGGAGTGTGTAGCATGCTGATACAGAGCCAGCAGGATTATGAAGGCCAAAAGGGCGGCATCACGGTATAAAACGTACCTGAAACAGGAGAACAGGAGAGACCTTGTTGTTTCTTGGGGAAAGTCAATGTAGATATATCTGACAATATCAGGCCCGACAATAGCCAGTTCTAAAAAAGCGCCTGTTAAAACGGAGACTATGGTATAGATTACGTATGCAAAGTAGCGGGATTGTATGAGGAAGTGGGGAATGAAAAAGAGGTAATGGCTGTATAGCAGAATCAGAACTGTTGCAGCGGCAAGCCTTTCTTTGTATGGAATCCAGTGCAGCACGGGGCGCATTCCCGAGGTATGAGGGAAAATGTAGATCAGTATGCAACAAAAAAGGATATGGGGAAGCCATTTTCTTCCAAAGAGGAGGATCTTTCGTCCCGAATCAGTCATCGTATGGTCCATATTTCAGTTGAAAAACGAGATTACCAATGCAAAAATAAAGAAATAAATGAGAAAAAAACAAATAAAACATCGTTGTTTATTGGTTTGAGGATTAGTGGTTTGGGACGAAACTGGGACGAAGATGGGACGAAAAGAGGATGAAAAGGCATGGATTTTGGGGGTTACACGTAGATTGTGTGATAAAAACAGGTATTTTAGCAAGCGACAAACCCTTTAATATTCACAAATACTTTTAGAAATGAAAAAAATATTCACTATTATTGTTTTTGCGATTGTGCTTGTTATGTGTCAATGTAACAAACCTGTTCAGTATTCTGATGATGCTCATGTTTATGGTATGGCAAATGATACAAAGTCATCTACCAGCATCATATCGTTTAAAATCGGGCATTCTTCAGCTGGTTGCAATGGTTGTGTTCCATACAATGGGTCCTTTATTCATGTCAACTGTCAAGGTCATGGTAACCAGTGTTCGGTCGCGTCCAGTGTTGTTATTATGTTTACGAGTGATGGATATGTTGCCAAGACCACGGACACGTTCGGGTTGACGAGCGACGATTTCTTCAACATGCCGGCGCGGTCTTTGAGCACGGGTGAGAGCGGCAACAATGCGTATCTCAACATCCCAGCGCAGCTGGTGGAGCGCGACACCGCCACCCTCCAGTTCACCTTAACAGGGTTGTTCTTTACCAACAAGCCGGAGTATAATAACTTTTAGCGGTTGTTAAATGTTGTAAATAACCATCCAAAAGTATACCGCCATTGCAACTGAAAATTATACCATTTTGAGGCCTTCGTGACACGTTCTCCGAAGAGTACCGTAAGAGTACTGTGGAACGTACAAGAAGCCTAAAATGATTAATATGGATCAGAAAGAACAAATCTTACATTACCATCGAGTGGATGGTTTGAGCCTGAGGGAGATAGCCCGCAGGACAGGAGTGAACAGGAAGACCGTCACCCGCTACGTTCGCGACTACAACGACATCCTCGCCGCCGTGAAGCGCATCCGCATGGCCGGCTTCCCGCAGATGAAGTACCTCGAGGAGCTGGAAAGGGACGAGCTGCCCGCCGAGGGGCGCGCGCTGCTGCCTGAGATCGAGACCCTCGACTTCGTCAAGCAGGGGCGCAGCATCGTCATGTACGGAAACCCCGGCACTGGCAAGACGCACATCGCCATCGGGCTCGGCATCAGGGCCTGCATGGAGGGATACTCTGTGTTCTTCACCTCCGTGCCGCGACTGCTCACCCTCATCCGCGAGGCCAAGAACGAGAAGTCGCTCAAAAGCCTGGAAATCAGGTTTGAACGTTACGATCTGGTCATCTGCGACGAGCTCGGGTATGTCGGCTTCGACAAGGAGAGCGCCGAGATGCTCTTCAACCACCTCTCCCTCAGGACCGGCAAGAAGGCCACCGTCATCACCACCAACCTCCCCTTCACAAGATGGGAGGAGGTCCTCAAGGACAAGGTCCTCTGCTCCGCCCTCGTGGACAGGCTATGCCACAAGTCCTACCTGGTCAACATGACCGGGACTTCCTACCGTATCAAAGAAACGAAAAAATTTTTAGAACAGAAATGATTTATAACACGCTTTTTGTATTTTTGAAGTCTCCAAAGTGGTATACTTTTGAATGGCACTTTGGTATATTTTAACGTGGTTATTTACAATCATGAACGGCAGACTCTACGATCCCGTGATTGCCCGTTTCTTCTCGCCTGACAACTTCGTGCAGGTACCTGATTTTACACAGAGTTACAATAGATATTCATATTGTTTAAACAATCCACTGCAATACGTGGATCCGAGTGGAGAATTTGCTTGGATACCTATTGTTGTAGGAGCTGCGATAGGTACGGTGCAAGGTGCTATAATGGCAAGTTAAAATGCAAATTCCGCAGTATCAGTTTTTAAGACATATGTCTTTGGATTTAAATAGAAGAGTTATGAAGTCAAATATCTTGTTTTGGGTAATGCTATTGACAGCAAGTCTTTGTTCTGCCCAGCAGCGATGCAATTGTCAAGTCGTTGAGAAAAAACTGTATTTCCACGACACATTATGCATTACGGGGAATGACACTTTTGACTATCCCGACACACCTTTGTTTTACGACCGAATATTATTGGAGAAGGACACAGCGCTCAGATTTATAGCCCAAATGCAAACCCTTACATATATGGCTATGGATGAAAAGAATCTGCGTTTCAACAACGCTGGGGATTGTATGCGTGTCATTCTGTTAAATGAGGGTGAAGGTTTAAAATATAGCATATATTCTATAGGGGCCATGTCTGATACACTGCTGATTAAAGAAGGAGAGCAATTAGATCAGCCACATGAAATTAATGAAAACAGAGACTACGCTTACACGGTTTGTTCGATAGTTTTGCCTCGCAAAATGAAGAAAAAGATATGGTCTTTGACCAATACAATCGTGCAGACCCCCAAAGAACCCTGCTTGCCGCTGCTGCTAATCACCTATTATGTCGAACTATGCATAGGCAATGAGTATTATAGCTTGGCAACGGATGATTGTTATTGCTATGAAGATAGAGAAACCCGACAACAAGAAAAATGGCGGTACAAGCACCAAAACAAATATCTTATTCAGTTAAAGAAAACACTTCTCAAAATACGCTCGAAATGCGAGAAGCATTGAAAGAGTAAGCAAGAGATGCGCGCCTTGCATTTCGACCTGTGTGGGAACGTGGAGACCGACAACAACTAGACTGTGTTTGCAGAGAAGAAGTGTTTGGTAAAACTGCCGAAAGTGAAAAGCAAACAAAAAAAGGCTGCCGATTGGCAGCCTTTTTTTCTGAGGTCTCTTCCAGATTCGAACTGGAGTCAACGGTTTTGCAGACCGGTACCTAACCACTCGGCCAAGAGACCTTGTTAGACGCTGCAAAAATACACTTTTTTTGATATGATTACATCTTGCGAAAAAAAAACACCCTCAGAATTACTTGCAAAAAGCAACGATAGTGTTGTTTTATTTTTGTTTTTTATTCTTCGAGTTTCTGTCCTTTATGTTGCTTGTTTTTTACAATGCCATCATATAGCTCATCAGATTTGAGATATATGTATTGATGTTCACTGATATCACTCTTTTTTACCGTCATAGAAGCTGGATTCTTATTTTCATTAAAATCCATTGTTCCAGCGATTGTATCGGCTTTAAAATCCAAAATAATTACATTTGCCATTTCTGTAGAGCTGTAAGATTTAGCAAACGTTCCGTAGGAATCAGTTTTCCAGTAGGGTAATATAATAATCACATAATCAAGTGAATCAGGATTGGCGGTGTATTTGTTTTCTTTCTTCAATTGATCATTGAGTCTAGAATCTAATAGTACCTTAATCTTTGTTGTTTCTTCATCTCGTGTGATTGCTATTATTTTCCCATCTAATTCTTTGTCAATGTTGACATGAGGGATGTTTGACATTAACGAATAATCACATAACTTTTCAATAAGATAATCTTTTAAGCCAGCGTCAATGTTATTAAATTCCTGTTTTTTCTGATCTTTCTCTTTCTTTACAAAACGACTGCCAACCCACAATGACCAAATAACAAAAAGGGTAGCTCCTCCAAACCAAATAATCCATCGCGGAAGTTTTACTTTACTTTTGAAAAAAAAGTAGGCTAAAAGATAAACTATCCATAATAATGACAGGCAGATAGCAATTGTTGTATTTTCAATGATTATATCCCAAATACTCATATTTCAATGCTCTTAATTTGTGTTGAGAGCAACGTAAAAAATGATTGCCAGATAAAAATATTTAGATAGACGCTATTTGTTCGGGTACGGAATCACAATATCATCGCAATACTCGCAGCGGTAGGAGCGCTTCTCCTTATCGACCAGATGGAACACATGGTCGAAATAGTGCTCCACGGAAGTGACGCAGCGCGGGTTCTTGCATTGGATGATGTTGGTGACCGTCTCGGGCACTTCCAGCTTCACCTTCTTGACCGTCTTGCCGTTCTCAATGATGTTGACGGTGGCGTTCGGGTCGATGAGGCCGAGGAAGTCGTAGTTGATGTCGATGACCTCGTTGATTTTGATGATGTCCTTCTTGCCCATCTTGAGGCTGAAGGCGTTCATGATGAGGGCCACATTGTAGTCGGCGTTTTCAAGGTGCAGGTAGTTGAAAACGGTCATGCCATATCCGGCTTTGATATGGTCGATGACGATGCCTCTTTCTATACTGTTGATTTCTAACATAGTCGATGGTTTTTAATAGATTCCTAAAAGTTTGCAGATGAGGGCCATGCGCACGTACATGCCGTTGCGGGCCTGGTTGAAGTACTGGGCGCGCGGGTCGTTATCCACCTCAGTGCTGATTTCGTTCACGCGCGGCAGCGGGTGCAGGATGTAGGTGTCGGGACGTGCGTAGGTCATCTTCTCGGCATCCAGAATGAAACGGTCTTTCAAGCGGATGTAGTCCTCTTCGTTGAAGAAACGCTCGCGCTGCACACGGGTCATGTACAGGAAGTCGAGTTGGCCCATGTAAGGCTCCATCTGATCCACTTCCTGGAACGGGATGCCCTTCTTCTTGACCACCTCCTCGCGGATGTACTCGGGCACGCGGAGCTCTTCGGGGGAGATGAAGATGAACTTCACGCCCTCGTAGTTGCTGAGGAACTTGACCAAAGAGTGCACGGTGCGGCCGAACTTGAGGTCACCGCAGAAACCGTAGGTCTTGTTCTCCACGCCGCCGCGGAGACGCTCAATGGTCAGGATGTCGGTCAGCGTCTGGGTGGGGTGCTGGTGGCCGCCGTCACCGGCATTGATGAGCGGCATCTTGATGTAGTGGCTGGCCATGCGCGGGGCGCCCTCCTTGGGATGGCGCATTGCCGCGATGTCCGCATAGCATTCGATGGTGCGCAGTGTGTCGGCAATGCTCTCGCCCTTGGCGGTAGAGCTGGAGTTTGGCTCGGAGAAGCCAATCACCTTGCCACCCAAACGCAACATGGCAGCTTCAAAGCTGAAACGCGTACGTGTACTCGGTTCATAAAAAAGAGTTGCCAGGATTTTTCCCTCACAACTCTTACTGTATTTTTCCGGATCCGCAATAATCTGATGTGCCAAATCGAAGATTTCGCGAAATTCTTCGCGAGTGAAGTCGGCCGGGTCTATTAAGCATCTGTTTTTTAACAAAATAAATCCTCCTATATGTTTTAATGAATAAATAATTGTCGCGTGATTTCCCCTCTGCTCTTACAACCTTGCAAAAATAGTGTAAATAGTTTTTTCTCACTAAATTTTTTTTCCTTTTTTTTCAACAATTTTATTCCTATGGGATGATCTTCAAGCTCTTAATCAATATTTGAGCCGGTAAAATTAGGCTGGTGGGGATGCCTGTTAAAGGAGAACAGTCTTTGTTTGTTGATTTTATCTGGCTGTTTACCAGTATGTTGTGTGCGGTTTTGTCGGAGGAAGAGGAGCAAACCCGTTGCCATATATCGGCTGAAAGCTGTTCTGTCTGTTGGATGCGAACCAAGGTTTTTTCGCCATTGGAGACTTTGATCCGATAGGCGATGATGGAGGCATTGTCCTCGTCGTCGTGCCGGCGCGGGCAGCTCACAATCTGGTAAACATACTTTTCTCCCGCCGCCCGCGCCTCCTTGAGCAGCTCTTTTTCCAGCGCCTTGTCGTCCAAGGTGCGGCGGCAGCTGAGCTCCAGCACGCCCGCACCGCGTGTGGGCACTAATCTCAAGTTCTCCAAGGCCAACTGCTGATGCCCGTTGGAGAAACGGTTGGTGTTAGTGGGAATACGGTTGGAGAGCAGGTTCTCCAATTTCCCGTTTACAATCAAGTCTGTACTCTTGTCCACCGGAACTCCTTCCGCGTCCACTTCAAGATAACCGAGCAGTGGGATGTTTTCAAAGCGATTAATGTCATATCTTGCCCGCACACTCAAAGAGAGGTGCATAACGGATTTGTTCTTGAGGGTTTCCCAATAATTGAAAGATGCTTTGTCCTTATCGGCGGGCATACGGTCTGCGACGAGCGACGGCGTGCCCTCTAACAAAGTTTGGGCAAATATAGTGGCTACCGCCTCTCCGGAAATTATCACGGGCCCGTCATAATATTCTGTCACTTTGGGAGCCTTTTTCAGGAGCGCCAATCGCTCAGCCATGTGGAGCGCCTCGTCTTGCAGTATGCTGGGGTCGGGAAGTTCGCTGAAATCACGGTATAGCAGGCGCTTCTCATCGCGCAGCAGTTCCCCGTCTTCGGCCTTCGCCTCGGCATAGAGCACTACACAGCAGAGTCGGAAGGGTTTGGCATATTGCACGTTTTGTGCAGATTCAAAATAGGCTTTCGCCTGATACAAGTAAACATCCACGCCTGAGTTGCAAAGCTCCTGCATCGGGGCGTTGTTCTGGGTAAAAGCCGCCGAAAGCGAAGTAGCCCAGTCCTGCAGTTGATTGATGCTACAGTCAGAGTTGGGTGTGTCTTCGAAAGATGAACGGCAATAGATGTCGGAGCGATCCTTGAGCCGGTTCTTGTTCGCGATATTGGGGTCATACGGAAGCCCATCCTTTTTCCGATAATCCATAAGGGCTTGGCGGTAGCTGTCATTCACCGCATTGTGCAGACTGCGGATGGCATTGTTGTAGTTGTTGTCGAGTGGCAGGGGATAGTCTTTCGCCAAGGTGGGGGTGTTCAGGTTTTCGTTGTTGAAACCGTCGTTGCCCACCAGCACGCGTGTGCATACGGAGCGAACGGGTTTCTCTTCGGAGAAGATGACGCTTCCCGTGGTGCTACGCACCGAAT
Organism: Bacteroidales bacterium; assembly: GCA_017554325.1. Classification (GTDB taxonomy): domain Bacteria; phylum Bacteroidota; class Bacteroidia; order Bacteroidales; family WCHB1-69; genus F23-D06. The sequence continues at coordinate 233,611 of JAFZIP010000001.1, read as the reverse complement.
GTGTTGTGGCATCAGTCATTAGCATCTCCAAATTGTATGGCTTGGGTTCGGCAACCAACAGAGAGTCTTCAAAGAAATGCTGTATTTCATCTTGCATCACGCGAGAGGCCAAAGATGAGAATTGGAGTTCCTGATTGTGCGAGTTGTTTGAGACTGCTGGCGAGAGGATTACGGGTTTGGCAGCGGTGAGCGCGTTGCGCGTTTCAACTTGATAGCATAGCACGGCCGGTGCACTGCAGGAGACCGGGTACTTGTGTGTCAAGGCGGGCGGCGCGATGTTGCAGTCGTTGTCCTTGCCGCAGGCAATGATGCTGTTCCATATTGCAGTGGGTGTGCCGCCGATAGCCAATCCGTGCACTTGTTCATCCGTTCTGCCATCGGCAAAGATGCGATAGACTTCCTGTGGCACCAGACCTTCTCTTTCTGAAAAGCAGAGTGTTTTCACCCAATAGCCATACTCTTTATGTTGCTGACGAGCAGTCTGCCTCAGCTGTTGGACGAGTTCGGCATCGCTGTGGGATGAGGTGGAGGAGATGGTGAAATATGCGTCATTGTCGCGTATTTTTAACAGGGCATGAGGTTCGGGACACGTCTGTTTGTAAACTTGATAGAGCAGGAGTGCAGCCGCTTCGTTGGAAAAGAGAACGGGGTGAAAACCGGGTTCAGCAACAGGTGTTTCGACCGTTTTGACGAGTTCTTCGTACAGGCTGATTTCCATTTGGATGATGGAAGGAGTTTCAGGCAGCTCGTTCGGATGGTTGGCCAGTATGTTTTTCTCAAAAGTAAGAATGTTGTTTTCTTTGTCGGTGATGCTGGCCTCCAACGTCAAGAGGGCGCTGTTGTGGTGGCGGGTCTGTGGCAGGCCGCCGGAAGTGAGGGTGTGTTGATGTGTAAGGGTGTAGAGGAGCGTTGCACGGCCGGAGGCACCGGTCTCGTAAGTGTTCCAGATTTCAGTGCATGTGTTGAGTTTCGGGATGCACTCTTTGGCTGAAAAATCTTCCACCGCTGTCGCGGAGGGTTCAGTACTTTCTTGGTCGTATGATGGGGATAGATACAGTCGGGATGGTTTTGTGCCCAGTTGTTCGGCCAGTTTCCGTTCTTTCTGTTTTTTTTCAGCTTCTGCATACACCCATTGCACTTCGCGGGTGAGGATTTGGCGCAGGGCCAGGGTGCTGTAGTCCATGGGAAGATGGATTATTTTCGGCGCGGAGGTGCCGGTGGTGATATCGCCTTTTTCCAGGTCGCCGACGATGAGGTCAATTACGAGCGTGCATTCTGTACGGTGCTCGTTGCGCGTCAGGCTGCCCATAGAGGATTCAAGCAGGTAGGATTCGGTGTTCACCACTGAAAAACGGAGATCGCAGATGGGCACATCGCGGTTGCGGTAGAGCTGGAATTGCTCTTGCAGTTGTGCTTGCAGAGTGTCCATAAACCTCTTTTCATCCGCCAATGTCTGCGCTTGGCTGTTTGTTTGGAATATAAAACAGCACAAAAGCAGAATTGGGAGAAGAAGGGTCCGGCGCATAATATGCTAATCTCTGAAGATGGTGGCGTCGCGGTCGGGGCCGACGGAGACGATGGAGACTTTTACGTGGGTTTCCTCTTCGATGAAGCGGATGTAGTCTTTGAAAGTCTGCGGCAGCTCTTCGTAGGTTTTGCAGGTGCTGATGTCCTGCATCCAGCCCTTCAGCGGGGTATAGACGGGTTCGATAACCGCATCTGTTTCGGTGGGCATCCGGGAGGTGAGTTCGCCGTTGACCTTGTAGGCGGTGCAGATGTTGATGGTCTCGAAGTTGTCCATCACGTCGGCTTTGGTGAGGGCGATGTCGGTGACGCCGTTGATCATGAGGGCGTATTTGAGGGCCACGAGGTCGAGCCAGCCGCAGCGGCGGGGACGGCCGGTGGTGGCGCCGTATTCGTTGCCTTGCTTGCGCAGTTGCTCACCGGTGGCGTCGAAGAGTTCAGTGGGGAAGGGGCCGCTGCCCACGCGGGTGCAGTAGGCTTTCACAATGCCGATGACCTTGCCGGCGAGGTGCGGGTCGAGGCCGAGGCCTGTAAAGGCGCCGGCGGCGATGGTGTTGGAGGAGGTCACAAACGGGTAGGCCCCGAACTCGAGGTCCAGCATGGTGCCCTGCGCGCCCTCTGCCAGCACTGACTTGCCCGATTGCAGGTAGTCGTACATCTCATATTCGCTGTCGATGAACGTGAAAGACTTGAGGGTGGTCAGCGAGGCTCTCCACTTGTGTTCCAATTCGGGCAGGGTGGTCTTGTAGTCGAATCCGAGGCCATCCAGGATTTTCAGGTGTTGGGTGATGGCTTGGCTGTATTTCTCCGCGAAGTTAGGCGAAATGAGGTCGCACACGCGCAGGCCTGTGCGGGCGGTCTTGTCGGTGTAGGTGGGTCCGATGCCCTTGAGGGTGGAGCCTATTTTCTTGTCGCCCTTCTGGGACTCGTAGGCGGCATCCAGCAGACGGTGTGTGGGCAGGATGAGGTGTGCCTTTTTGGAAACGAAAAGATTGTCGGTCGGCGTGAGTCCCATGTTCACCAGCGCGTTGATTTCCTCCTCAAAGGTGATGGGGTCGATGACGACGCCGTTGCCGATGATATTGGTTTTCTCCTTGTGGAAGATGCCGGAGGGGATGATATGGAGCACGTGGCGGATGCCGTTGAATTCCAGCGAGTGGCCGGCGTTGGGGCCGCCCTGGAAGCGGGCCACCACATCGTATTTTGGGGTCACCACATCCACAATTTTGCCTTTGCCCTCGTCGCCCCATTGCAAACCGAGTAAAATGTCAATCTTCTGTTTTTCCATAAAATGCTAAAATTTCCTCGTTTAGAAACATGCTACAAACCGTGCGTTTGCAGGCGCAAAGATAACATAAATTCCCATAGCGATGGCGTGCGGATAGAATTATTATGTATCAGTCTTGTAATCCTTGAATAATCAGGTGGAATAAGGAGAAATCGTTCTTATTTTCCTCCTGCATCTTTAGCAGAGTCTTTTGTCATATCACGCAACCGTTCCAGAGCACTTTTTACAAATTTATTATCACATTCGAAAACGGGCATCGTTTCGTATGCCTTGCCTTTATAGGATTCCATCTCCTTTAAATCATTGAAAAGGTTAGTTTTCTTTCTGTAAAAATTGTCTCGTGACAGGTTCTTTTCTTCAAAAAGTAGTGGATAAAGATTTTGAGGTTTCAGCAGTTTGATGATGTCACTGCGTTTGTTTTTCTGACTTTTCAAATAACTTTTTGACAAATTCTGGGGATCTTCTTGTTCTAGTGGTGTCGGCTCAAACAAAAGCAATGCAGAAGCCCACATTTTCAAATATATAGAGCATGTTTCTTCATCCCGACGTGAACTAAATCGGATGGTCTCACTGATTGTGTCGGATATGGAATCAATTTGCTTTCGGAAAATAGAGACATACGTTTTTTCTTTGTCCATCAGCTCCTGGTGGTGTTGGAGGCACCATTCCCGCAATGCAAGCGCATCCAGCCGGAGAGAGGGCTCCCATAATTTATTATGGACGTTGTCGGCATATCGCTGCATCTCCCGGAAATAATCGGATCGATGCTTGTCAACTTCATTGATTTTTTTAATTAAATCCTCTTTTTCATTGAGAAAATCGTGATACTCCTTGTTCTTGTTGATAATTGAAGTCATCCGAAAAGTGCCAATGTTCCGATCTTCCCAGAATAACTTGTTTGCCAAAACTTCTTTACGCATCACTTCACGAGAAGACTCAAACCTTTTAAGATCATTTTCATAGTCATTTTTCAACGCATTCAGTTTAGTATTAGCCTTCTCCAATTTTTTGTTTTCAATGGATAGTTTCTTGAATTGGCCATTTAACGATTTGTTGTTTTTTTTCAAATCATTGTTGTTCTTGTTTAGTTCATTGATTTTTTTCGTTTTGAAAAAGATCCAAATGGAAAGGATGATAATGATTAACACTAAAGCGAGTGCCGACGGGAGGCCTATGCGGATGAACTTTTGCAAATGATTTTGAATAAAATATTTTAACTGTACCAACAAAGGTTCATGTAATTGAATTTCACATAGTTGGTTCTCCCCGTTTTCATTCAGATCAATTTTTATCAGTCCGATGCTTGTGCCTGCCGTGATGATGTTGCCTTGTATGTCAATGGCGTCGGGATAGAATAGAATGTCGGGATAGAGGGTGTCGATAACAGTCGGTTTTTCTCGGGTGAACATGTACAGGCCCCCTTTTGTTGACACGCCCAAAAGACAATTTTTGTGTTTATAGGTTAGCGGATAAATTCTGCAGATATTCAAATTTCTAATATTGAGAGAGTTTTCGGTTAACGTGTCGCCTTTATTGGCCGTGTACAAGACCATAGGAGTTAAGATGAACATTTTATCTTCACTTAACACAATGTCAATAATATTCGTCAGCTCGCGAAAAAGTGTATCTAAGTTTTTGCCGGTGTAGATGTTTCTTTTGACGCAACCATCATTTAGCGTTCCCACATAGAGGATACTGTCGTTGTCATTGGGTTGGTTAAAACATTGTACTGAAAGCAGATTGGTAACAATAACCAGGCTTGAAGAATCCAAAACTCCATTCCGGGTTTTGCCGTAGGCATAGCCTTCGCGGAAGGCGAAGAAAATGTAATCTTTGGAATTTACATAAATGCGTGTGATTTTGTTTCGGTTGAAAGTGTCACAAAGTCCCGTTAGAGAACAATCGTGTCGGCCATCAACATGAAAATAGACGTGGCCGCCAGACAACACGCAAAGTTTATCTTGGATGAGGTAAGCCTGGGATATTTCGTTCTTGATGGAGTCACGACGGGCAACGAATTGTCTCTGAAACCTCGTCTCATTCTCTTTTGAATATACCCCGTTTTGGTCACTGATGGCAAGCATTTTGTTTTTGGCAATGGCGGTAAAATGTTGTTCACGAGGCAAGTGGTTCGGGATTTGACATAGCGAGGTTCCAGAGATGAAATAGGTGTAGCCGGTCTTTACTGCAATGTTGGCCGTTGGCGTGTACTGTTCGTTGGCAAGCGTAAGTTGGAAGACGGGAAGGGAGTCCTGGTTGAGACTGTTGCCAAGTAGAAACCGGTCATCTGACATCAACATATACTTGTTTTCTGATGCGGTATTTCTCAAATATGAATGCACGTCTAGACGGTTTTTGTATTTTTTACCTCCATCGCAGATAAGGAAGTCTTTTTGTACTATCATCAATTTACCTTTCGAGTCAGCATACAGATTGTTGATAATGTTCTTGCATGTGTCAGTTTTCTTGTTGTATCTGGGTTGTCCATTACCAAGTTCTACGGTGTGAATGTATTTGTCGTGACTTGCATGCAAAATGTTGCCAATCCGCTGGAAGGAGGAAATTTTGTAGTCATCGGCAACCGTATCCGGACAGATCGGTTGTAATGAGTCTAACTTATTGAGATTGAGTATGGCTATGCCGTTTGAGGTGGCGCAAATCAACCAATCAGAATCTCGCTCTACGCGATACACTGAGTAATGGTATCCTTTTTTCCCGAATTTCAGCATGTGTGGCTTTTCAAAACGGTTTCCATCAAACCACTTGAGTCCCTCATTTCGCACACCGACAAAAGTGACTGTCTTGGAGTTAGTCAGCGTGTCCTGACGTACGAAATACACCCGGTCATTACCCACGGAATCTTGACTTGATGTGGCATCAATCGTATTGTAAAAAATGATTTTGCCGTTAGAAGTTCCAAGAATCAAGGTGTCCCCTCGTCCATAGTCAAGGGATGTGAGGATGTCGTTGAATTTGTGCTCGGAGAAAGCAGAAAACGGTTTTGGGGCTGCATTTTTGGAACAGGACCCAAATACAAGAGCAATAACAACCAGAAATAAACAAAGCTTATAGACTTTCATATACTATCATTTTCAATGTTGCAATAATACGAAAATAATGAATACACACCATTTATATAGTGTTTACACTATATAAATGGTGTTGTTAATACATTGATTACCAGTAGTTTTGTTAAAATCTGATTTTCAAGTCAGAGAAATAAAAACGTTTTGAAGGAAGAATCAGATATGCCTCTTTTTTTGGAAAGGGGGTGTTTTATTTTTGTCCTGTCAAGTTGATTTTATCAAATGATCGTTGAGAAAGCCCAAAAGTTCATCAATTAAAGAGGAATTATCCTAAATAAAAATAACATTATTATGAAAAAATTAAATTTTACAGTTCAAAACATCCACAATTGTTCAACAAAAAACCTAATTGTTATGAAAAAGAATCATTTATTTTCAAAAATCGCAGGAATTCTTCTTCTTGTAGCTTTAACCCTGAATGCCATCGGTGGCACGCCCCAAACCCCATACTCGCAGCTCCAAAGCATTCTGAAAACACATCACATTAACAAAGAAACGGTCACGGACGAGTTAACAAGAACAGAGATCAGGGCCATTTCTTATGACGTTGCCTCACAATTCAAAGTGCAGGAATATACATTTAAATACTCCAAAACGGTTGGTGAGTTGCTTACAAGCATCCTTCAAAGTAAATATGACGGGAAAAGAGGATCGGAATGGGAATGGAGAAAAATTCAATATAGTTCAAATTTCTATGACTATGTGGTGTATCTGTGTGATTATCCGAAAACGAAGCATTATGAAGAGGCTCTTTCAAAGCAAATAGTAACCTATCTGTATGCTGCATGGTTGAGGGTAGATATTTTGCGAAAAACATCTGTTCAAACTTTCCTTTCTATGAATAACCTATATTCACACATGTATAATGTCAAAGTTAGAAAGTATGATTGCAATGATTGCGATATTCCATGCCTTGATTATGAAGGTTTTTCTTTAATCAATGTAAGAGAAATGGTCGATGCGGTTCAGGAACAGCGTCAGTCGTATGAAAAAGAGTTACAAGCCTGGAAGGACGCGTTAAGGGAAGATACACACGATGCGTATTGGAACTATTATTTACAATATCCCCAAGGCCGTTTTGCAGATACAGCCATTAGTAAAGTGACAGTTTTGGAAAAATCCTCCTGGGAGAAAGCTCAGGAAAGTGATAGTCGCGAGGGTTATGAGGCGTTTGTCAAAGAGTTTCCCCAGGGTTTCTACAGTTCCGAAGCATATAACAAAATAGTGCGTTCCCATCTTGACACAACCTCTTCAAAATCAGTTGACCAAGTCATAGCGGAGCTGTGCGAGTATGAACGTCCTGGGTACTCGCTCATCGGAATTGGCAATGTCAATAATAAGAATAAAACATATACAGTCACATTTACTGGAAAGTCAGGGTACAGATTGACTCTTCTTCCAGGGGAGTACAAATGGTTGGAAATCGAGGACGGCGACTATAAGATACTTGTTGAGGCCGACGATGTTAAACCATGGTGGTGTTTCAATTCTTGTCATGGTCACTTATACGCTGCAGCATGGTTTGTGAAAGACGAATACGAAATAAAGACACCTAATCTGAGCCATAAGCTGAATGATTTGTACTCAAGAATTATTCAAAGTAAGAAAGCTGTCAAAAGTGGCATTAAGGAGTCAGAATCCATGGATAATAACCCCAATGTTGACCAAGCGGCAAAGAAAAGATTCATCGATTCCATTCTTAACCAATGTAATAGTAAATAATTATGAATCATATCAATACCTATAACAATAAGAATTTTCCGTTATGAAGCAGATATTTTCAAAAAGAGGAACAGGTTTTTTCCAGATAATTATGCTGATCATGGTGTTGCTCTCTGCGAGTACACTCTATGGACAAAAGTACAATAATATAATGGAGGGAAACTTGACGTGGGGGACACAAGATTATCAAGGTCCCCAATGGGACACTTCCGCGAACCCTTATCAATTCTTGCAGGAATTATATCAAGAACATGGTTTCACAGTGAATTCTGTGGTAGATGACTGTGAATTTTCTGATAATCCCGGGCTTTTTCAAGATGTGGCATCGGCCTTTTCTGTACCCACGTGGGCACTGAAGGGGGTATCTACGGTTGGGGAAATAATAACCCGGGCTATGATAATCCATCATAGCAATTCAACATCAGAAGAGTCGGATTATCGAAAAATTGAATACAGCAGTAATCCCATGGATTTCCGAAACTACATATCGCGTTATCCCGAATCCGATTATTATGATATTGTGAAAGAGAAGATGTATGCCACCCGAATTGCGCAATTGTGGCAAATGGCAGAGTTGCTTGATCGGAAGGAGTATTATGAGAATTGTTTGCAAGCATACGAGTTTTTTTCAAAATGGTATTGTGAGGAATTGTTAGGGGAAGGCTATGAGGAGGACTGTCACTTGCACTACTTCAGATATGAGGGATTTGATCATATCATCCTTTGCCAGATCGCAAAGAAGACGAGGGAGCGATTGGGAGAATTCGATGCCCAATCAAAGGAGAAGGAAGCAGAGTGGAAAGGGATATGCGACAGCAACCGATATTCGGCTTACATTGCCTATCGCAAGCAGTATTTGGGAAGTGCGTTGGCAGACTCTGCGCTAATTCGTGCGAAGCAGTTTGAAGAGGCTGATTACCAGCAAGCTGTTCAGGCCAACACCAGGGCTGCCTTCGATGGCTTTCTCCATAAATACCCCTACGGATATTATGCTCCGCGGGTGGCGGGGAATATCATAGATTTGTTTCAGGCGGAACATCATGCAGTTCCTGATAACATTTCACCTGTTGCTGCATACGAGCAAAACCGCCCGCTATATGCCCGTATCGGAATTGTCAATGCAGACAAGGAAAACCGAACTTATACGGTAACGGTCGCCGGCGAAGAGGGCTCCCAGGCAGTCCTTCGCCCGAGTGAAACGGTTTGGTTGGAACTGCCGGCGGCAAGAGACTATGAGATTTTGGTCAAATCCGACAATGGGGATTATCGTTTTTCCACATTGTACTTTATCGCTTGCGGATACATTCTTTACCTCCATGGTAAATCACCAGAATGGGGATACCACTCATACTTCGATGAGACCATTGTTTCAAAGGCTGATACCCGAAGTATCGAAAAGCTGATTCAGGAAGCTGAATCAATGTGCGGCAAAAGGATATCCTTTTCTTTCGAATAACAATGAAATTTATCACTTTAACAATTACTGAAATGGATCAATTATTAGAGAACAATTTCTATCTTTTTATGGTTGTCATATTCATAATATCATTTTCCATTGTAGGGATAATGGTAGGTGTGATGTGTATCATTCAGGATTGTTCCGAAGGGGAACCGATCTCCTTCAAGAAAACGATCATCACAATTATTAAAGCCATTTTCTTCATCATTCTGTTAGGCTTTGTTTTTGGAACAATATCATGGTTGAGTTCATATATTTTGTGCGAAATGGGCGTCAGGCCAGTAGATCTACCAGAGAACCTATATTATTGAGATGTTATAATAAGAATTGGATTACAAACCGATAGACTGTTATGGAAAATTATTTGAAATTAATCACGGAAAACCCACATCGAATGATGGGCGTATATGCAAACTCATCCGTCAAGGCGATAATGTCCAATAAAAGCAAGGCCTTGGCATTCATCAAGGTGGGGAAAGATATTGCATTTCCGGCAGATTTGTCATGTATAATGACACCTATGCCCCGTTCTTTGGCACATGTCAATGATGCGTGCTGTCAAGTGTTGTCGGAGAACAGACTGCGATATGCCCAGTTTTGGTTCATGCAGATGGATGCAACGGATACAGAGGCGCTGAATCAGCTCTCTTTGGGGGATTTGGATGTTGCATTGCGCATTTGGTCGGAGCAAGAAACCATGTCATCGCTGCAAAACAGGATGATCTGTTATTTTCTTCAGGAAGATTTGCCGTCTGCATTTTCAACAGCTGAGACTCTTTATGAAAAATATGGGCAGGCTTTTATCCAGCAAATAGACATGCCGGGTTCGTCTCAAATGAGCACCTCAGAGTTGTCGCATCTTTTTCTTGAAACATTGGGTGCTGAAGTGGATTTGGCTTCGCTTTACGATTGCTGTCAATCGGATGAATGGAAAGAAATCGTCACATCCATAGTTGTTCAGTCTGCCACCAGCGAACTGTCTTATGAAATTGAGCAGTACCGTAATGTCAACCACACGGATCCGGTTACACTGAAAAAAGCAGGTGAAAATCTTATGGAACGTTCAAAGAAGCCTCTCAATAATCTGCAAAAAGTTTTGTCAAAGGAGAGTACACAATACCAAATGTTGGCTGACAAAGTTGGAGAAGAGATTTTGAATTGCTGTATTGAATATGTCAATTTAGCTCAATCGGATATCTACGACAGTGTTCACAGCATATATAAATTGCTTATATATGCCAAAAACACAATTGTCGGGATGGTAGCCAAACGGCGTTTTGAGCAGAATTATGATATGATCAAGCCTCTTTTGAGTATTTCCAAGGAGGATTATAAGCGTGCTATGCGACGGCCTTATATGAAGAAGATCCGATGGGGTGTCATTCTTAGCATTATGATTACTGTCGGTATCATCGTCGCATTCATGGAAAAAGAACTCTCGGGCTTTTGGATGGGATTGGCCATGTCTGTCCCTTTGTGCGTGTTGACAAATCGTGTTATGTTATTGTTCGAATAGACAAAATAATAAGACAATGAAAAAGTTAGTGTTTATAATCTTATCTGTTATTACTGTAAATGTTTTTGGCAGCAACACTCATTCTTTGAATGACACGCTTCCGTACAAAGACACTACCGCTGTGCAAGTCCTGGAATTGACGCTTCAGCAGCAACGAAAGGATTTGGAGCAGCTTCGGATTATGGTTACGAGGCAAGAGCAGAAAATAGAGACTTTACGTGACAGCAATTGCAAGTTGGCTTCTTATGTTGAAGTTTTGGTCACGGGGATGGACACCCTTAAAGAAACAAGTGAAAAACAGGGAAGCGTCATACAAACGGTAACCTACAAGACTGAAATGCAGTTTTTACGATTTCAGAAAATTACAAACTGCACCTTGGCAATTGTTCTGATCGTTTGTACCCTTGTTGGTATGGTGTCTTGGTTTTTGTTCAGAAAATCCAAAAAGGAGGCTGCAGCTGTTCGGAAAATGCAATCGAAATACGAAAATCTCCAAACAACCTGTTCTGGCATACAAAGAGATATTGCTAAACTGGATTGTCTGTGGCTCCAGTTGATGGACAGCCAAACGGCTAATCTTGATGCGGCAGCGTTGCAAGAAAGTCATGGGTTGGTGCTGAAGGTAGCCGATGAAATCGTTAGAATTGAGACGAACCTATTGCGGATGGATTCCTCGGTCAAGGGATACAAGCAGTTGGTTAAAGCGGTGGAACGCATCAAAGCCAATTTCTTGGCGAATGGCTACGAAATAGTGGACATGTTAGCCAAACCATATAACGAGGGAATGAAAGTGACTGCCAATTTTGTCACAGACGAAACTCTTGCAGAAGGTGTGCAAATCATTACAGGAATAATCAAACCACAAATCAACTATTGCGGCAAGATGATTCAAGCTGCGCAAATAACAGTAAATCAAAATCTTTAAAAAAATATTATGAAACGTATTAAAATTGATTATGGCATTGATTTGGGAACAACAAATTCTTCAATCTGCCGCATGGAAAAAGGTGAACCGGTAGTTATCAAAACCGACACATTGAAAGAGACTTTGCCCTCATGTGTTTCCATTAACAAGAAAGGAAGTGTTAAAGTTGGAGATGCTGCGTATAATACCATGAAGAGTGACAAACGCCGAGCCACAAAAAACTGGGCGGACAATTCTTCCAACACTTTTGTGGAGTTTAAACGTACAATGGGGACAGACATGGTTTACAAATGCACCAGTAGTGAACTGGTTCTCACTTCGGAGCAATTATCATCGGAAGTTCTCATGGCCCTTAAGTCTTTTGTCACAGATGAGACGGTTCGGTCTGTAGTCATCACCGTACCCGCAAAGTTTACCGTTGGCCAAAAAACAGCCACTATCCAAGCTGCCCAAATGGCAGGTTTTGACCATTGTGAACTATTGCAAGAGCCTATTGCTGCCGCTTATGCGTACGGGTTGTCTTCGGAAAATAAAAATGGGACGTGGCTGGTCTTTGATTTCGGTGGCGGAACTTTTGATGTTGCCCTTTTGAAGGCAAAAGACGGCATTTTACAGGTTTATGATACCGCCGGAGACAATTATTTGGGAGGCAAGGATCTTGACGCCGCCGTAGTGGATAAAATCATCATTCCTCATTTGACAAACTGCTATGCGATCGGAAATATTCTTGCCGACAAGGAAAGAAACACAGTATTCCGCGAAGCAATGAAGACATACGCAGAGGAGGTGAAAAATCAGCTCTCATTCAAATCCAGCGAGGATATTCTATCCAACCTTGGTGATCTCGGAATAGATGATAACGGAGAAGAGATTGAACTTGACATGACAGTGTCACAGTCGCAGCTTTTTGATGTTATGCGCCCGGTGTTCCAGAAGGCGATAGATATTTGTAAAAGTTTATTGGACAGGAATAGTTTGCGGGGCAGCGACATTGACCGTCTGATTTTAATAGGTGGGCCGACCTATTCTCCTCTCATCCGGCAGATGTTGAGAGAGCAGATCTCTCCCAATCTTGATACCAGTATCAATCCGATGACGGCTGTTGCCACAGGTGCTGCATTGTATGCTTCCACGATTAATGCAATAGAAGATGCTTCAATTCTGACGGAAGATAATGAAATTCTGTTAGATGTCGATTATGAGGCGACAACTGTGGAGCAGCAGGAGTGGGTAAGTGTGAAAATCTCGTCCAATTCTCCAGGAATGACACCCCCCGAGCATGTCCAAATAGAGATTTCCCGTTCGGATTATGCATGGTCAAGCGGGAAAGTAAGCATCAATAGGCTTGGTGACGTGATTGAGATCAACCTGATAGAAGGGAAATCAAACACATTCATCATTACCTGTTACAATGACCAGGGCATGCAAATTCCGTGTTTTCCTGCCGAGTTTACCATCTTGCAGGGAACGAAAGTGGGTTCTGCGTTGATGCCATATAACATAGGAGTGGCCATGCTTGATATGGAAAAGGACAAATTGGTTTTCAAAGGGGCCATAGGCCTGGAAAAAAACAAGCCTCTGCCAGCTGTCGGGGTGATCAACAATCTTTACACCTCATCCCCATTAAGACCAGGAATGTCGGAAGACAAACTGACTATTCCGGTCTATCAGTGCGAAGACAGTCCAAACATAGAGCGGACAGCAACCCTATATGAGTATGTGGCCGATATCGTTGTAACTGGGGAGGACGTTCGAGCGTTGATCCCAGTTAACAGCCCGGTTGACATCACGCTCAGTGTAAACGCTTCCGAACAAATGACGATGGATATTTATTTCCCTGTTATTGATTTTACGGTTTCCAAGCAGTTGGATACCAGTAAGAAGCAGAGTGTTCAGGATGCTGAAACGCAAATTCCCCGTATGTTGCATGACGCGCAGAAAAGTATCAACCGTTTAAATGAAATTGGCATTAAAACTGATGATTTGGAATCAGAATTGAATTATCAGCTTGAATCAGGGAAAAATAATCCCGAGAAGAAGGCCGTTTTGCAGCATTTGAAAGAGGTGCTCAGAAAAATCGAAGACAAAGAAGCAGACGCTGAGTGGGTTTACAAAGAGAAGGAAATCAGGGAGAGATTTGAGTTGTTGGAAATGGCTAATAACCGCCAAGGACTTCCGATTTCCAGTGATGCTTTCCAGCAACTGCGTATCAGGCGCGATCAAGTCCTGCTTTCCAAAAACGTAGAGCAGGCAAAGGATTTTATTGAGCAAATCCAAACATTGTATGTTCAGCATAATTTGTTGTATATGTGTATGGGATTTATTGAGTATTGCGATAATAACTTCGGCAATATCAAATGGAGAGATTCCCAAAGAGCCCGATATTTGATACAATGCGGCAAAAATATGATGATCAATAATCCAAACGAAGAGCAACTTCATGCCCTATCTATTCAAATTCAGGAACTTATAGACGATAATAATTCAACATTTTTACACCCACTTAAATCATAAAATTATGTTATTCAGAAAGAATCAAAGGATATTCCAATATACAGTGGTGTTTCCGCTCCAGTCGCAGAACAATGGTGAAATCTATTCCGTTAGGGATGAGAAAGGGTGTTTGCGTATCTTAAAACTCATTGACAATGAAAAACTTCCTGCTTCTTGTCTCAACGAGGAGGGTCAACCCAATGAAATTGCAATCCGCAGGCAGCTCAGTCACCCTAATATCAATTGCTATGTTAACAGCGTGCAAACTATTTTGCAAAGTCGGCAATATAGCATTCTTGTGACCGATTATGTGAGTGCCGAGTCATTGATGGCCAAGCTCAACCGCTCTGGGCATTTGTCTGTATTTGAAGTCAAGAAAGTTGTCAAGTCGATTTTGTCGGCCTTACAGTATATGCATACGCAGAAAGATCCTATTATTCACAATGGTATCACGTTGGACAATATTATGATGGATTTGTCCGGGGCCGGAGATCGATGTATTCTTACGGATTTCAGTCTTAGCCGTTACCTAAGCCAGGATATTTGTGATATAGATGTTTCACGGCGAAATCCTTTCCTTGTCGCGCCCGAGTTGCGACAAGGAATCAAAACCGTCCAGTCGGACATATATTCCGTGGGCCTTGTTATGTTTCAAATGTTATTTGGATGTTTGCCTTGGGCGTATTATGAAGCCATATCTGATTCGGGGATGCGAGATTATCTCTTGTTGGAAATGCAAAAGAGACCATTGGTTTTCCCCGATGTTGATATGTTTGAGTTGAACGATGATTTACTTAAGATTATTGTCAAGGCGACCCAATTTGATCCTGCCTTGCGTTTTCAGTCTGCACAAGAATTGTTAGATGCCTTTGACGATTGTCATATTGCCCAGGATGTATTCGTTAACAAGCAGGCTCATTCGGTGAAACAGAGCGAGAATGCATCTTCTGGCAAAGGGTTTGACGATGTGGCAGGAATGCAAGATCTCAAAGAGATGCTCTATTCCAATGTGATAAATATTCTTAAAAACAGAGATCGTGCGAAAGAATATGGAATATCCATTCCGAATGGCATGTTGCTATATGGACCGCCGGGATGCGGAAAAAGCTTTTTTGCCGAAAAATTTGCCGAGGAAACGGGTTGTTTTTACAAGTATGTCAAAGCTTCAGATTTAGCAAGTGTTTATATTCACGGCTCCCAGGAAAAAATTGGGAACCTGTTTGATGAAGCACGAAAGAAATCCCCTTCGATTTTGTGTTTTGACGAGTTCGATGCCCTGGTTCCTAAACGAAGTATTTCTAATAATACTTATCAGGCGGGGGAGGTGAATGAGTTCTTGTCGCAACTCAACAATTGTGGCAAAGACGGTGTGTTTGTCATTGCTACAACCAACCAACCCGATATGATAGATACAGCTGTTCTACGAAAGGGGCGCATTGACAGCATGGTTTATTTGCCTCCGCCAGATGCTGTTTCGCGTCAGGCCATCTTCCAACTGCACTTGAAAAACAGGCCATCGGAATTGTCTATTGATTACGAAAAGTTGGCTGCCATGACCGAATGTTATGTTGCCAGCGACATCGCCTATATTGTCAATGAGGCTGCCATTCGTGCCTTTGAAAATAAAGAAATGATAAGCCAGAAGATGTTAGAGACATTAATCTCGCAATGTAAGCCATCACTTTCCAAAGCTACGCTTAAAAATTATGAAAATATGCGAAGGACGTTTGAAAATGAAGAATCATCAGAAAGTCGCATAGGATTTCATCTTTGAAAACATGCCACTTGATAATTATATTACATTGACACATAGAAAACCATGTGTAAAGATTATCGGATGACTTCACTGATTGGGTTTATATTTCCCAAATTTTATTATTTTTGCGACTTTGAAATTTTATTAATCCTAAAAATACATTATTATGGCATTAGCAATTGACTCAAGTAACTTTGAATCACTGATTAACGGTGATAAACTGGTGGTAATCGACTTCTGGGCCCCCTGGTGCGGACCTTGTCGCCACCTCGGACCGGTTGTCGAAGAAGTGGCCGCCGAATTTGAAGGCCAGGCCGTCATCGGCAAGTGCGACACCGACGAAAACAATGACCTCGCCATGCAGTTCGGCGTGATGAACATCCCCATGCTGGTCTTCGTGAAGAACAAAGAGGTGGTGGATAGCCTCGTGGGCCTCGTCCCCAAGGACCTCATCGTGGAAAAGGTCAAAAAGTATCTGTAAAATCAATTTTTTAATCTTCTAAATATGAATACAGCTTTATTAATTTGCATCATCGGTACGATTGTCATCATACCGTTTTTGATTTACTATGTTCGCGAAGCCAGACTGCACCATCCGAAAGGTTTGATTGCCGCCGCTTTGAGCAACATGGGTGAGCGCTTCGGTTACTACATCATGAACGCCGTGCTGCTGCTCTTCCTCGTTTCCAAGTTCGGTCTTCCCGACGGAACAGCCGGTGTCATCTATTCCGTCTTCTACTTCGGCATCTACGTGCTGAGCTTGGTGGGCGGTATCATTGCCGACAAGACCCAGAACTACAACAAGACCATTCAATGGGGTTTGATCATCATGGCCATCGGCTATGTGGTGATGGCTATTCCATTGTTCAGCAAGACCGCCGAGGGCGCTATCCTTGACAGTGGTGCCGGCTGGTGGACGATTCTCATCATCACCTGCATGGCTCTGTTGTTTATTGCGTTTGGTAACGGTTTGTTCAAAGGCAACTTGCAGGCTATCGTCGGCAAACTGTACGACGAGTTCGAGGCTGAGGCTGCCAAGAAGGGCCCCGAGGCGTTGGCAGAGGCCAAAGATCGCCGCGACTCCGGTTTCCAGATTTTCTACGTGTTCATCAACATCGGCGGTTTCTTCGCCCCGTTCATCGCTCCGTTCCTGCGCGAGTGGTGGCTGAAAGCTCACCATCTGGTGTATAATGCCGACATGTCCGGCTTGTGCCACCAATTCCTCGCCAATGGCCAAGAGACCCAAAAGTTCACGGAAACCATGCAGGCTGTGCTCCAAAGCGGTTACAACTTTACTGATACCGCTGCTTTCTGCTCCGACTACATCACCGTGTTCAACCAAGGTGTACACTTCTCCTTCATCGCTTCTGTATTAGCTATGGTCATCTCTTTGGTTATCTTCTTGACCAACAAGTACAAACTGCCGCAACCCGCCAAGAAAGAGCAAGCTCAGGTGGTGGAATACACTGCTGAAGAGAAACAAGCTATGGCCAAAGAAATCAAACAACGTTTGTATGCTTTGTTTGCCGTGCTGGGTATCGCTGTGTTCTTCTGGTTCTCATTCCACCAGAACGGACAGTCTCTGTCCGTGTTTGCCCGCGATTTCGTCCAAACTGAGAAGATTGCTCCTGAAATCTGGCAAGCTTTGAATCCGTTCTTCGTGATTGTGCTGACGCCTATCATCATGGTCATCTTCGCCGCTTTGGCCCGCAGAGGCAAACCGATTTCCACGCCGCGTAAGATTGCCATCGGTATGGCTATCGCCGGTATGGCTTACCTCTTCCTGATGATTATCTCCATCGTGAACAACTATCCTTCCGGTACAGAGTTCCGCGCTATGGATTTGGCCCAAATGACCGCCGCCGGTCTTGCCAAAGCTGCCCCGTGGGTGCTTTTGGTAACCTACTTCTTCTTGACTGTAGCAGAGTTGTTCATCTCTCCGCTGGGTCTTTCATTCGTCTCCAAAGTGGCTCCGCGCCACTTGGTGGGATTGTGCCAGGGTCTGTGGCTTGGCGCTACCGCCATCGGCAACCTGCTGATTTGGCTTGGCCCCGTGATGTACAATGCATGGCCGATTGAATACTGTTGGGCTGTCTTTGCTATCGTATGCTTCATTTCCATGGCTATCATGCTGGGCATGGTGAAATGGCTGGAGAGAGTGACGAAATAATTGAGACACTTATATAATATTGTATAAATGCAGAGGCGCACCAACGGTGCGCCTCTTTTGTTTGCCCGGAGACTTCTACACGTGCCTGTCATTTTTTTTGGATATCATGCCAAAAAGAGATTCTTTTTTGTACTTTTGCGCCTTATTTTTAACCAATAGATTTATGCGCAAATACACAGCATTTTTAGCAATGGTCGTCATGTTTTTAGGACTGACGGTTGCATCTTACGCACAGATTACCTATACGGTAGTTTCATCTTCCAATTCTGAAGTTGTCATCAATGTTCAATTCCCCGAGTATCAAACCCGTACCGTTGAGGTTAACGGAGAAACCATGCAACATCTGGTGATGAAGGATGCCTATCCGATAGAGAGTGTCGGTACGCCGGAGCTGCTCCAGTCGGCATTTTCCATCATCATTCCGGAAGGAAGCCGCCCGACTGCTGAGATTCTCAACTCTGAATACCAGTTGGTTACAGATTTCAAACTGGCTCCCTCCAAAGGAAGATTGTACCGCAATGTGGATCCTGCCACGGTTCCTTACCAGAAAGGAGCCGCCTATCAGGATAACCGCTTCCTGTTCAATGACATGGTGGAGTTGGGAGATCCCTATCATCTGCGCGATTTCCGCGGCGTGGCTGTCCACTGCTACCCGTTTGCCTATAATCCCGTGCAGCAGACCTTGAAGGTTTACCAGAATATGACGGTGAAAATCCACCTGAACAGCAGTACATCGATGCCGCGTCTGGAGCGAGTGGCCAAACCTTTCGATGCTATTTACGCGGATCATTTTCTGAATTATACCACCACTCGTTCCAATCCGCTACCGGACGAGGGAGACATGCTGATTATTGCGCCGGATGAGTTCTGCGCTGCCATGCAACCCTACGTGGAATGGAAGAAGAAAACCGGATACAAAACCGAGCTGGTCTCATTGGAATCTGTTGGTACCACCAGCGCCGCGGTCAAGAGTTATATTACCAATTACTACAATAGCGCCGATCACAATTTGGTGTATGTGCTGATTGTGGGTGATAACACAAAATTTCCTCCATATATGCTGGGGTCCCAAAGTTCTTGGAGCAGCAGTCAGTACGCTGCCGACAACTATTATGCTGAGATTGTGGGCAATGATAATTATCCAGACCTCATCATCGGAAAGATTTCTGCCGAGACGGTGGCACACGTGACCACCCAAGTGGAGCGTTTTATCCAATACGAGCAAAATCCGCCTGAGACAGCACATTTCCCAGTCTTTTTAGGCATTGCTTCCGATGAAGGTGGTGGCAGCCAGGGTGACAACGGAGAAATTGACTATGAGCATATCCGTAGTATCGGTACGGTGTTATCCAATTTTACCTACACTTCCGGTTATGAGGTTTTTGCTGGTTCGCAGGGTGGCCTTGATCAACCGGGCGCAACCGCCGCACAAGTATCTGCCGCTGTCAACAGTGGTGTGGGCATCATCAACTATTGCGGCCATGGTTCGGAAACCTCTTGGGTAACGACTGGCTTCAGTGTGAGCAATGTGAACAGCTTGACCAACAACAACAAACTTCCGTTCATCATCTCCACGGCTTGTGTAAACGGCGACTATGTGGGACGTACCTGTTTTGCAGAAGCATGGATGCGAGCCACCAACAATGGCCAGCCCACTGGCGCTGTCAGCACGTTGATGTCCTCTGTGAACCAATCCTGGAATCCGCCTATGTGTGGCCAGGACCGCATGAACGAGCATCTGACAGGGGCCAACAACCGGACTCATCTGGTTACTTTCGGCAGTATTGCCTTCAATGGTATCATCCACATGTTGGATGTTTATAATGATGTTGAGGTGGCCCGCACATGGATTTTGTTCGGTGATCCCACCTTGGCCGTGCGCACGGCTGTGCCGCAGCAATTGACACTTTTGTACTCTGATGTGCAACCCATTGGGGTCAACGATGTTTCGTTTACTTCAACCGTGGAAAACGCCAAAGTGACCATTTCCAAAGGTGGAGAGATGGTGGCTTCAGGACGCATCCAGAATGGTTCTTTGTTACTGGACATTTCATCTCTTCCGGCACTTCCAGACACTTTGACAGTTACGGCTTGGGCACAGAACTATATCCCTTACGTGGGCACCCTGTATCGTATATCTGCTAATGGACCATACGTTATATGCTCTGCTTTGACGGCTCATGACAGTAACAACAATATCCCTGAAACCGGAGAAACCGTCAATTTCAGCATTGAATTGTCGAATGTTGGCAATCAGGGTGGCAGCAACATCCGTACGATTGTTACAACCGAGGATCCGTACATCACTATTTCTGGCAGCGTTTCTCCAGTCAGTCAGCTGGGCGCCGGAGCCACAACCACCATCAACCAGGCCTTTGTAATGCAGATACACCCCGATGTGCCCGCCTTCCATCAGGCCTTGTTGAAAATTAAAAATGTCTTCAATGGTGACACAACATCTTTCAACCATGCTGTCGCCATCCATGCCCCGCAACTTCATGTGGATAATATTCGTGTGGACGATTCCGAAAGAGGGAACAACAACGGTCGCTTCGACAATGGCGAGACTGTTGATATAGTTGTGACAGTTTCCAACCTTGGTGACGCATCTGCTGCTTCCGGACTGGTATCGTTATATGGCAGAGACGAAAACTTCATCATCACTCCTGGCCAAATCTCGGTCAATGCTTTGGCCGTTGGCAGTTCCGTGGAAGTCAGGTTCACCACAACCACCAGCCCTTCCGTTACAGAGCCTACACTATTCCGTCTTCATGGGGATTATCAGGTGGGAAGCTATAATGCGGGAATTGTGCGCTACATAAAAGTAGGAGCAACCGTAGAAGACTGGGAAAGCAACGATTTCACAACCTTTTCTTGGGATACAACCGGTACCAATCCGTGGATTCTCACTGATCAAAGTGTTTTCGAAGGAACCTACTCCGCACGCTCCGCGCAGATAGGCAACAACGCCAAAAGTGTACTCTCCATCACCCATCACAATGCGTATGGTGACACGCTTTCCTTCTATTACAAGGTGTCCAGCGAAGCCGACTACGATTTCTTGAACTTCTACATTGACAATCAACTGCAAGAGCAATGGAGCGGCAATGTCAACTGGACCAGAGCTGCCTATTACATCCCCGCAGGCACACATACTTACAAATGGGAGTATAAGAAAGACACTTATACGGCTTCCGGTCAAGACAGAGCTTGGATAGACTTGATTGACTTCCCCATCTCCAACGGTCCTGTCAGTGTGGAGAACTTCCAAACTTCTGCTATTTCGGTATTACCGAACCCTACCACGGGCATCATCCGTGTAACCACTGACAATAATTCCGTGGAACCGGCGTTTTATCAGCTGTTTGACTTGAATGGTCGATTGTTGCTGCAAGATGATCTGTCCGTTGACATGCCAACGATTGACATAAGACAATTCTCCTCCGGACTTTACATTCTGAAGGTCATTGACCAGCATCAAGCCGTTAATACATTCAAAATTGTAAAACGATAATTATGGAGAATAGGCCCCTGATTTTGGTGGTAAACGACGACGGCTATGAGGCCCGCGGGCTGGAAGCAATGGTGAGCATTGCCAAGGAGTTTGGCGAGGTGGTGGTGGTAGCGCCCGACCAGGTGCGCTCCGCGATGGGCCATGCTATCACGATGAACGTGCCGCTGCACGTCACGCACTACAAGACAGTGGATGGTGTGCAGTACTGGCGCACTAATGGCACGCCGGTGGATTGCGTGAAGCTTGGACAGAAGGTGGTGCTCCGGGGCCGACAGGTGGACCTTGTGCTGTCCGGCATTAACCACGGATCCAACTCCTCCGTCAGTGTCATCTATTCCGGTACCATGGGGGCTGCTATTGAGGCTTCCTTCGACACCGCCGCCATCGGCCTCTCGGTGCAGGACTACTCACCAAATGCTGATTTCACAGCAGCTGTCCACTACGGAAAGAAGATTGTCAAAGCTGTGTTGGAAAAAGGTCTTCCGCCGCATGTTTGCCTCAATGTCAACGTTCCCAAAATCCCCTTTGAGGAAATCAAAGGCATGAAGATTACCCGCCAGACTGAAGGGTACTGGTATGAGGATATGGAAAAAAGAGTGGACCCGTATGGGCGCGAGTATTATTGGCTCACCGGCCATTTGGTTGATACCGACCATGCTGAGGGTTCCTGTGAATGGGCTTTGCACCACAATTACATCTCCATCCAGCCCGTGCATTATGATTTAACGGCATACCATGCCATGAACGATGTTAAATATTTAGAAGATGTCCAATAAGTTTTTAGATTTTTTGAAAAAAGACACCTATACGATGGGGATTGTCATGGGAACAGTGATTCCCGCCATCCTTTTCGGCATTATGTTCGGAGTGTTGGCTTGGATGGTGCATGCCAATCCCGACATGCTAATGAACAAGCCCAACCTTTATAAAACCATTGTGCCCAAGTTCATCCTCATCAGCATAATACCCTCCTTGTTTTTGTTGCGATATTATCTGCTGAAGCTCAAATACGACAAGACTGGTCGTGGTTTGGTCATTTCCACGTTTATCTTGGGCCTTGTCTTTGTAATTGTGCAATTTTCTCTGTAAGCTTATCCTTGTGCCGTCGCCAGTGTCACCACGCTGACCTTGACATCGGGCAGGGTCAGCAGTTGCTGAATGGCGGCTTCCATCGTGGCTCCGGTGGTCAGCACGTCGTCACATACCAGCAAGTGTAGCCCGTGCACGGCGTTGTCCTCCGTAGCCACAAACACTTCCTTCACATTCTCCCACCGGTTGAAGCGGCTCTTGCGGGTCTGCGTCTCGGTGAATTGTGTCCGCGTCAGGATGTCTGTGCGGTAAGGCTTGCCCATGCCAGCGCTCAGTCCCTTGGCGAACCACTCGCTTTGGTTGTAGCCGCGTTTCCGTTGCTTCTTAGGATGCAGGGGGATGGGGATGATGCAATCCACTGACTGGAAGCGGGGCTCCAGGGCCAGTATCTTGCCATAGTATTCGCCTAAATAGGAGCCTATTTCCTTCTGTCCTTTGTACTTCAGGGCGTGCAGAATATGTTGCACGTTGTTTCCTTTTTTGTAATAGAGCAACGAGGCCACCTCTTCCACCTTCACGCGCCCCGCGAAGATATTCATCAGCGGATTATCATGGTTTTTGTGGAAGTTGGTTTCCGGCAGGTGCATCATACAGTGCAGACAGAGATGCTGCTCGTTTTGTTGCAGCGCGTCCCCGCATGCCACACAGAGGCGTGGGTAATAAAGCGATAGGAGGTTGTCAAAAATTTTCATGATTTTTGATGGTTTTGTTGTTGTTTTTAAGATTTTTATTATTTTTGCAGCACTGAAATTCCCTGTGAGAATAACGTGGATTGCAGTTCCACGTGAGTCCTTGCAGGGTTTTTACTATATATTGCATAAGAGAATCCGAATCTGAAATGCAATAGAGATAGTATTGAGGTGTGGTGTCATACTTTCTAACTATTATCCACGAATCTTCATTTTCTATAGTAGTTTTGAACAGAAAAGATGTGAAATAATCTCCAGGATGTTGTTTTTTCAAACTTCCTAAATAGATGGACTGTTGGAAAAGTTTGTCCAGTTCCAATATAGCCAGGTTTTTTTTATCGAAATGCTTGTGTGGCTGATTTAGTATTTCCTTAATGTTCCGATTGGAGATACTTACGCCATGGCGAAAAACGGCATGGAGAATTTTTTGACCACAAAATTTTTTTGCTTCTTTTCTAATGTTTTTTCGTAAGTCTTTTGTTTTTTGTTTCTTTTGAGTTGTGCTATTTTTGTTTGTCATAGTTAGAAGGATAATTTTATTGTTTCAACACTTTGAAAGTTTTCGTTTGGTGGTCGGTGGCCAGTATCCTGCCGGTGTAAAATCCTGCGGGCAAGTTGTTTACATGAACGGTGATGAAGTAGTCCTGCTCCGGCTTCTGGCTGAGCACCAACCGTCCATCGATGGAGTACAGCTCCACGCGCTGGATGTTAAGTTCCCGGTTCGGGATGGTGACAAGGTCTGTGCACGGGTTCGGGAACACGCTGATGGTGGGGATAGAGTATTGTGCCACCCCGTCGTGCGCGTGCAGTTGGTAAGCGGCGAAGAAGTCGGGGATGCCATAGCCGAGTGAATCATTAGGGTTGTTGTAGCAGGAGCCGCTCTCGCGGATGATCTGCATTAGTTCAGTGGATGACTTTGTGGGCAGGGCCTGCCACAAGCAGGCGCACAGTCCAGCGGCCACGGGACCGGCTAAACTCGTGCCATTGGCGGTGCCCAGGCCATAATCGGGCCAAATGCAAACAGTGTTGACACCAACAGAGGTGATGTCCGGTTTCACGCGACCGTCATACGTGGGGCCGCGCGAGGAGAAGGGGGCAATATTGCCTTCCACGTCCGCTGCACCCACGGTCAGCACGTCAAAGGCATCGCCGGGGTGGCCGATATAGTGCCAATCGTTTGCGCCATCGTTGCCCGCGCTGATGCAGACGACCACACCCTTTTGTCCTAAAATGGTGGCGGCGCGCGAGGCGATGCTCGTCACACCGTCCACATCCTGATATGTGAAATTGCCCTGTGGAAAGTCAACGAATGTGGTGTAGCCCAAAGAGGAGTTGATGACATCCGCGCCCAAGCTGTCGGCGATTTCCGCGGCTTGAGCCCAGAAATCCTCCTCAATCAGCTGCTCGCTGTCGGGGCATTCGGAGCGGATGAAGAAATAGTTGGCATTCGGAGCCGTGCCCACCAGTACGCCCTCTGAGCGAACGGCCATGGTAGAGGTGACGATTGTGCCGTGAGAATGACCGTTATATACATTGTTGCGCCAAGGAATCAGGTCGCGCGTACCCCAGACCTGTCCATTATCGAACAGCGTTTGGAAAAAAGCATTGGTATCCAGACTGTTCCAGCCAGCGTCGAATACTACAATCAACATGCTGTCGCCACGGAAGCCCGCATTGTGCAATAAATGTCCATTGTGCAATGCGATCTGCGGGTATCCATATCCGTAGTCGAAAGGGATAACCGTGTCCTTGCTCTGGTTGGGCACCAACGGCTCAATGGTTTCATTGGCGGCGGGTGTCTCGTAATCTATGGACAGGTCGTAATTGGCCACGGGCAGAATGTCTGTCACAAACGGCAAACTGGAGATTTGGGCCAGTTTCGTGCTGTCGGGGCAGTAGATTGAGACCGTGTTCATCCATTTGGACACACAGAGCACCCGGATGTCGTTGTCCAACACCCTGATTTGTTGCAGATATTGCGGGTTGACGGGCAGATCCTGCTCTGTGATGGGGATATTGAAGCGTGCGCGCTTGGCCAATGCCCGGGCGGAAAGATATGCTGAAGGGTTGTCTATGGAGTAGGGGGTGTTATTTTTATCGGACAGGTAGATGCGGTAGCAGGTGGTAGGTGCAATTTGTGCATTTACCATCAAACTTCCTAACAAAACACATAATAGGATGAGTCTTTTCATGTTTCTATTTTTTTTGATTTATTAACTTTCTTGAGCCGTATGACGTAACACTACATTCACTGCGGGGTATTTTGCTCTCAGGTGCTGTGCGGCTTGTTCCGCAAAATAGACCGACCTGTGCTGGCCGCCTGTACAGCCGAAACTCACCATCAGATGGTCGAAATGGCGTTCCAGGTAGTTGTCAACCGCCTGATCCACAATGGCGAACACATGCTGTTTGAACAGATTTACTGCTTCATACTTCTCCAGATATTCGATAACGCAAGCATCCTTTCCTGTGTTGAGAGCAAACTGTTTTTCGCGGCCCGGGTTGGGCAGGGCGCGGCAGTCGAACACAAAACCACCACCGTTGGGCGACGGGTCTTGCGGAATGCCACGTTTGAAAGAGAAACTTTGCACCCGCACGGTCAGGGTATCTGCGGGCTGGTAGGGTTTTACAAAGTCGGAAGCGATGATGTCTCTCAGCACGCGCGTGAGCTCGGGTAGTTGAATGGGTAGCGTCCAAGTGTCGAGGATATGTTGGAGATTGCGAACCGCGTAGGGCACACTTTGCAGAAAATGCGTCTTGCGTTCAAAGTAGCCCCGATAGCCGTAGGCACCCATGGCTTGCAGGATGCGGATAAGCACGAAACCTTGGAAATAAGAGATGAATGCCGTTCTATCAACAGATATTTGGGTCGAGAGTTCGTCCAAATAAATGTTAAGCAGTTGTTCGCGCAATTCGGGCGAGAGGTCCGCCTTGGCATCATAGAGCAGGGAGGCGACGTCATATTGCAAAGCGCCTTTTCTACCGCCTTGATAATCAATGAAGAAAACCTCTTCGTCTTTCACCATGATGTTGCGCGATTGGAAATCGCGGTAGAGGAAATATTCGCTGTCAGCGGTCAGCAGGTATTGTATCAGCTGGTCGTAGTCGTTTTCCAGGAGTTGCTCGTTGAAGGGGACGTTAACCAATTTTAAGAAAAAGTATTTGAAATAGTTGAGGTCCCATTGCATGGACTGACGGTCGAAGGCGTGGCGCGGGTAGGCCACGGAGAAATCGAGGCCTTGCTTGCCGGACAGTTGGATGGCGGGCAGTGCGCGGGCCACCTTTTCGTAATAGGCTATGGTTTCAGCAGACGGCGTGCCGTCGGGTTGTCGGTTTTTGCAAAGGTAGTCGTACAGTGTGGTGCGACCCAAGTCGCTTTGCAGGTAGTGCTGCTGGTCAGGATGTACGGCGAACAGTTGCGGTACCGGAAAATGCTTGTCGGAGAAAAACCTCGTGTAGGTGAAAAAGGCTTTGTTTTCAGCTATGTCATCGTTGAAGGCGCCTATCATCGTGCGCTGGTCGGCCAGTGTGATGCGGAAATAGAGTCTGTTGGATCCCGACTGGGCCAGCGGTTCGCAGCTGATCACATCCTGGCGGGAGTGTTCCAGCGCCATTTGGGAGAGGATCTGCTGGTGAAGAAGCGTCTGTGTTGCACTCATAGCGATAAAGATTTGTGATTTTTTCATATTGTGGTTCATTGTTTTTTTATCAAACGTTTGGTCTCTTGCATTTCACGTTGGAGTGCTTCCATTCGTTCCTTGAGTTGCTCTTGAGTGGGTAAGGCATCCTTGATGCGGATGTTGTTGTAAGTGGCCACACTCATAGGAGTGCTGATGCCTCGGAACGACCATTGCACATCCGTACTGTTCATATCAGAGCAAATAAGGAGACCGATGGTTGGGTTGTCATCGGAAGCCTTCAGCAATTCATCCACAGCATTCACATAATAGTTCAGTTTCCCTGCATATTCGGGTTCAAACTGTTTGGCTTTCAGCTCACAGACAATATAACAGCGGAGACGGATGTGATAGAACAACAGGTCTATTTTTCTTGTGCGACCACCCACAATGATTTCTTTCTGCCGTCCGATGAATGCAAAGCCCGACCCGAGTTCAAGCAACAAGGCGGTGACATTTTCCGCCAGTGCGTCTTCCAGTTCCTGCTCATCATAAATCTCGTGACCAACAGTAGCAAATCCAAAATCGTAGTTTTCTTTCAACACTTCTTGCACAAGTCTGCTTTGTAGTACCGGAAGATGGTCTGCAAAGTTGTTCAGAATCTTGCCGTGGTGCTCGTACAAGTTGGCTTGTATGCAATTGACAAGAGCTGCACGGCTCAATCCTTGTTCAATGGTTTTGCCAATATAAAACAGAGCTTCTTTGACAGACTTGCACTTTGAAATAATCTCCACGTGATGCCGCCAAGGAACAAGTGCAAAAGGTAGAGGGAATTCTGCACCAAGTTGGTGCATTTTTTCACCACCAATTTCTCCACCAGCCTGGTGGAGTATTGCCCTCTCAAATTCTCCACCAAGTTGGTGGAGTTTTTTATCAAACTGATAGATAGATAATTGCAGCTCCTCGATATTACTTTGAAGAATATGCTCATCATTCTCTGGCATATAAAACAAATACCATTTTTTCATATACCAAAGATTCGTGGTGGAGAATCCGCTTTCATCAGGAAATTCTCTCTGTAAATCGAGGCTTATCTGCTCCACAACGCCTGCACCCCAATGTTCCTCGGCCTTCTTCTGCACAAGGTCACGTCCAAGCTGCCAGTTGAAAAGCAGTTTCTCGGCATTCACTTTAACGGCAGCTTTCACCTGCGCCGAGCGGTAACGGTGTTTCAGCTCCGCTATCCACGCTGCATAATCCATGTCAATGTGAATATCGTGCGACTGTACCATTTTGGGTTGTTCTTTTTTGTTTTCCATTTTGTTCATAGTTTCTTGCGAAAAATTTTCGGATGATACTACTTCACCTCTAATAGAGGTGCAAAGGTACATTTTTATTTGTGTTCAGTGTGTTTTTCAAAAAAAAAACACCCCAGACGATGTGTCCGAGGTGCAGTTGGTGTCTCAGCTGGGATTCGAACCCAGGACCCCATCCTTAAAAGGGATGTGCTCTACCTGCTGAGCTACTGGGACTCCTATCTCTTGTTAGAGGCTGCAAAAGTACACTTTTTTTAATAGCAACCCCCATTGAAAGTCTGTTTTTTGTGATAATTTATGTATGATGTTGATTTATATTAATTTACAAGAAAAATAAACAAAGGGTTGTTTTTATGAAAAAATAGATATATTTGCCAATAACAAATTGATAATGAAATTGTTAAAATATTAATTCCAAAAATGACACACGCATGGCATGAAAATGGGTGCTTTTGGTAAAAAAGCAGCTGTATTTTGCAGATTTGCAGAAAAACAGATGTCAAAAATCAATCATACAAAAAACTGAATCAATCATGAAGAAACTTATTCTGAATCCAGTGAAAGACACGGTTACCCTTTGTTTGCCGGAAGATTGGGTGGGCAAAACGGTGATCTGTTTCCTCAGAGATCCCAACGAAGAGGAGGTGGATATGGTGGGTTATGCAAGTGAAGGGGCCATATTCTATCAGGCCGAACGTTACAGGCGTCTGGCCAAACGGAAGTTACGCAGAAAGAGACTGCGCCGGAAGCAGATTTAGTGCAGGTCGGCGCCGATGAGGTGCATGAATTCCTGTCGGGTGTTTTCGTTCTTAAGGAACGCGCCCGTGAACTCTGAGGTGGTAGTCACAGAGTTCTGTTTCTGGATGCCGCGCATGGACATGCACAAGTGCTGGGCCTCAATGACCACTGCCACGCCGAGCGGGTTGAGGACCTCTTGGAGGCAGTCTTTGATTTGGGTGGTGAGTCGCTCTTGCAGTTGCAGGCGGCGCGCGAAGCACTCCACCACACGCGGGATCTTGCTCAGTCCGACAATCGTGCCGTTGGGGATGTAGCCGATGTGCGCCTTGCCGAAGAACGGGAGCAAGTGATGCTCGCACAGGGAGTATATCTCTATGTCTTTCACCACGACAATCTGCTTGTAGTCCTCATGGAACAGCGCGGATTCCAGAATCTTTTTCGGGTCCTGACGGTAGCCGTGTGTTAAAAAGTCCAAAGATTTTGCGGCGCGCAAGGGGGTTTTGATCAACCCTTCGCGGTTGGGATCTTCGCCTAAGATTTGCAGGATATTGCGATAGTTGTCAGCCAAGTCGGTCAACTGTTGTTCTGACAGTTTCGGGATTTCGTTGATGGAGTCTGTGATCTTCATTGTCTATTGTAAAAATGGATTGTGTGTTTTTTCGTAAGCTACGGAGGTGTTGGGTCCGTGTCCGGGGTAGATGACGGTGTCGTCGGGCAGGGTGAAGATTTTCTCGCGGATCATCTGGAGCAGCAGTTCGTGGTTGCCGGTGGGGAGGTCGCTGCGGCCGATGCTGCCCTCGAAGAGCACATCGCCGCAGATGAGGAGTTTGTTGGTGGCGTCGTAGAGGCAGATGCTGCCGTCGCAGTGGCCGGGCGTGTAGAGCACGCTGAGGCATTGGTCGCCGAAGCGGACCTCGTCACCCTCTTTCAGGAACCTGGCCGGTGCGGGCATGTTATCCACCGATACGCCAAATGCGATGGCGTATGCGTAAGCCTTGTTATAGATACGCATACCACCTTCATGGCACCATACAGGCACGTTGAAATGCGTAGCGCACCAGCTGTTGCCGGCAATATGGTCGATGTGCGGATGCGTGTTGACGATGCACTTCACGGTCAGATGGTGCGTTTCCACGTATTCTTTCAGCTGCTCGTCTTCGTAACTCTGGCAGTTGCCCGGGTCGATGATGATTGCCTCGCCCGTTTCGTCGTGCAAGACCAATGTGTTGACTTGTATGGGGTTGAAATGAAAGGTGCGTATCGTCATAGTTTGAAACCTTCGCGTCAGATTCTGTATGTATTCCGTTAGTGAGATGCGTTTTTTTTCCATGTTAGAAAGGTCTTTCCGATTTCGGGTCCGCGATGAACACCTCCTTCACCTTCTTGCCGTTGGAAAAAATGACGCTATAATAGAGTTTGCCATCAGGTTTCCAGCACGACCACTTGCCGTCGCGCATACGACCCCTGAAATTGCCCTGGAAATGCTTGGCCCCGTTGTCGTAATACTCGATAAACGGGCCGTCTTGCACGTCGTTCACGAAGTTCTGCTCGCGGATTTTTTTCTCATAGACATTGTAGAAAGACCATTTGCCCTGTTTCTTGTCATTGACATAGTTACCTTCGTTCAGGATTTTCCCGTTTTGGGCGAACTCTTTCCAATGTCCGGTTTTCAGGTTGTCTTTGTAGTTGCCCTGGCGGGCCATCTTGCCGGTCTCCTCCCAATAGAAGGTGTAGAGGCCGTTCAATTTGTTGTTTTTGTAATGATTGCAGTATTTTTTTGCTCCGTTTTCATACCAGCCGTTCCATTCGCCGCTCATCTGAGCATCTTTGAACGTGCCCTGGTCTTGGATTTTGCCGTTATGATAATAGGCGGTCCACAGGCCGTTTTCCATATTGTTGACGAAAGTGCCCTCGCGTTGCAGGCGGCCGTCCTCGTACCAGGCTTTCCACACGCCCTCGCGCTTGCCGGCCACATAGCTGCCTTTTCTCCAGACTTTCCCGTCGTCATAGTAATAGATCCACTCACCTACTTGCAGGCCTTTGTCGAAGCTGCCCGTGCTGCCCAAGGTACCCTTGTCGTTGTAGTATTTCCACACGCCCTGTTGCAGGTCGTTCACGGAGTTGCCCTCCATGTCTTTCTTGCCGTCGCGGGTCCACCAGCAGGCGTATCCGTTGAGCGCGCCGTTGACATAGTCGCCTTCAAAGTATTTGTTGCCGTTGTCGAAATACTCCACCACATGACCGTCAATGCTGTCGTTCACATAATTCACTTTCTTGAACAATTGTCCGTTGGGGTGGTAGAAAGTCCACTCGCCGGTGCGTTTCCCGTCCGCGAACTGTCCTTCTGTCTCCACTTTTCCGGAGCGGTACCAGCTTTTGAACGGGCCGTTCTGGGCGTTGTATTCCTGCGCCAACTTGCGACCGTCCTCGTACCAGACTTTCCAAACGCCGACCTTCTTGCCGTCCACATAGTCGCCTTCCGTCCACTTGGCGCCGTTGTTGTGATAATAAATCCAATGGCCCTGCTCCAGACCCTTGGCCTCCACGCCGATCGACATCAATTTATTGTTGTTCCAATAGGTTTTCACTGTATCTTGCGCCACTGCCGAAGAGATGAAAGCTAGGCAGAAAATCAAACTTACAATCTTGTGCATAAAAACAATTTTAAGGGGAGGCAAAAGTACAAAAAAATACTATCTTTGTCCCTCATTTTTAAGAAAAGGATTTTTATGAAAAAACTCGGAAAATTAGCGGTGATTCTTTTTGCAGTTCAAATAGTTGCATTACAAGTATCTTTCGCGCAGAAGCTGAAGCCGGCGGATGTGCCCTCTGAGGTGTCGCAGGCTATGGACTTTCAATACCCGTATGTGAAGGTGTCCGCATGGCAGTTGGACGGAGATCAATACATTGCCACGTTCAAGGACGAAGGTGCTGTGGGCAAAGCGTACATCTCCCGTTCGGGCGATTGGCTGCGTACCACGTATGACGTGAAGAAGGACGAGCTTCCTTCCGTCATCACCGAGTATGTCAAGACCAACTATCCTGACTTCATCATCAGCGGGTCATATCTGGAAGAGAAGGAGAACGAGCCGTTGCATTATATGTTGGAGGTCAAGCAGGAGGGCATCGGTTTCAAACCGTCGAAGCTGACATTCAGCGACAAGGGAGAGCTGATGTCCAGAGTGGATCCTGACAATTTCAAGGATCCCACGGCAACAGAGACAAAGCCTGTGGCGGAAAATACGTCCTCGAAACAAAACGCTGCTCCGAAACAGAATACAGCCACGAAGCCGGCCAGCGAGCCCAAACCCGCAGCTAAACCCGAGCCCAAGCCGAAGCCGGAAGCTGCTCCGAAGCCAGAAAAACCCAAAAAAGAGAAACCTGCTCCCGTGGTTACTGACGAACATGGCAATGTGGCCATCGCTGAGTCGGAAGTGCCTGATGTGGTGAAGAAGAACCTTTTGAAGAAAATATTGCATCCTGAGGATCTGAACTGGTTCGAGATTGACAACCAGTATGTGGCCAAGTGCGTCAATTCGGGCAGAAAAACCGCCGCTTATTTCAGCAAGGATGGCGTGTGGGACAAGACGCTGACCGTGCTGCCCGAGGAGGCAATCACTGGCCCCGTGTTGAAACATCTCAACGATTTTTACAAAGGTTTTAAATTCAAGACCGCCATCAAGGAGACGAGGGCAGACAAAGACGACAAGACCATGGTGGAGTTCTACGAGAAAGCCAACTACAAAGCCAAAGTGCCTACCACGGTTATCTTTGACAAGACTGGCAAACTGTTGCGCACCATTGAGGCCGATCCCGAAATGGCCGATGTCAACACCAAGGCTGACGGAAAGGATGATTTGGACAAATATTATGCCAAGATGAACATGTCACTGGAGGAGAAGGCCAACACCTCCGCTGCCATTCCTGAAAATGTCCAAGCGGTGTTCAAGCTGAAATACCCGCGCGTGACCAACGTGGAGTGGAAAGCCACAAGCGACATGAGTTACGAAGCACACTATTACAGCGCACGCGGCAAGGAGATTTGTGTCATCAGCAGCACGGGCGTTATTGTGGAGACGCTCCTCCAGGGCAAACCCGAGAACCTGTCCGCCACCATCCAGAGCTATCTCAAGAAAGAGTACAAAGGCTGCAAACTCGTGGAATATTACAGCGTGAAGCGCATTGCCGAGAAGCTGAATCTCTACAAGGTTATCATTCAAGAGAAAAAATCCACCGAACAAACCGAATTGTGGTTTAACCTGAACGGAAAACCATTCAACAATTAATCGGTATGAAAAGACTGCTCCTGATACTGGCTGTTCTCTGCACGGTCCTCTCCGTCTCGGCACAGCGTTTCAATTCATTCTCCAATGACCCTTCCAAGACGGTCGAAGAAATGAAATCGTATCTGGCCACGGTTTCCAAGGACCGCCAGAAAGAGGCCAACGATATGCTGGACGAGTTCACGGCATTCTGGACTACTTCTATCGATTACGAGAACCAGCTGGCATTCATCCAGGAGGCCAATGCTTTGGTGCGGCACAAATTCCGTCCTATTCCGCAGTTCCAGTCCTACATGCACGCCTACATGGCATACGTGACGAGCGAGTATGCTGCCGAAACGGAAACGTGGGTGAAGATGGTGGAGTATCACGCTACCCACAACGTGACGCAATTCCAGAAAAACATGCTGCTCTACGAGCGTTTTTTCAAAAATAGCATTCTTAATCAGGAAGACAATGTGAAATGGGTTGTGGATGGCCAGGCTGAGGTGATGGGCTTCGATCAGGAACCCTACTTTGACTTCAAGCGTGTGGATCTGTTGGGGTACTCGGTCAAAGACAGCCTGATGGTGATGGATGTCACGGGCAGATATTATCCTGCCAAAATCAAATTTGCGGCCAAACAGGGCACGACCTATTGGGATCGCGCCGGTCTTCCAAACAATGTGAAAGCCGATTTGAAGGATTTTGACATAGACATGCGCTTCCCGAAAGTGCAGGCGGAGAATGTGGCATTCCATTATCCCAAGCTTTTCAGCCATCCCATCATGGGCACCGTGATTGACAAGGCGGTGTTGCCCACTTCCGAGGATAAGGCCACTTACCCGCGTTTCATCAGCAACGACAAAACCATTGCTATCAACAATCTATACACGGATGTGAACTATGTGGGTGGTTTTGAGTTGCGCGGAGCCTCCATCTATGGCACATCGTCCGGCGACACCCTCTGTAGTGTTACCATTATGCGCGACAAGGATGTCATTATCCGGGCCGCATCTCATAGTTTTTTGATTCGCCCCACCAACCTGCTGTCGGAGGATGCCAAGGTGAGCATTTACATTGAAGAGGATTCTATCTTCCATCCGTCAGCTACGTTCAAGTACAACAACGAAACCAAAGAGCTCCTCATCTCCCGACCCAAACAGGGTGTGGGGCGTTCTCCTTTCTTCGATTCCTACCACAAGTTGGATATTACGGTAGAATCCATCCAGTGGAATACCAACGAACAGCGTATCGAGTTCAAACCTATCGTGGGCAATACGAGCGAGCAGTCGGCCTTCTTCGAGTCGCAGAACTATTACGACGAGTCGGTGATGCACGAGATTGCCGGTGTCAACACCGTGAATCCGCTCTATACCCTGTGGCAGCTGTTCTACTCCGCCGGTTATGAAGACGTGACCATTGAAGATGTGATCCGCTGGTTCAACAAACCGCCGTTGGACATCAAGGCCATGATGATCGATTTCGCGGCGCGCGGCTTCATCGAGTATGATGTCAATAATAACCGCATCCACTTCCGTCCTAAAATCTCCCAATATCTCAACAACCAGGTAAAGAAGAAAGACTACGACTATATCCGGTTGGAGTCCAAGACCCATTATGCCTCCATGGACCTGCTGACCAACGATTTGAAAATCACAGGTTGTGAATTTTTCGTGCTCAGCGATCCGCAGATTGTCAACGTCTATCCCATGAACGAAAGGGTGACGGTGAAAAAGAACCGCGACATGACCTTCTCCGGGCGTGTCATCGGTGGTTTGTTCGATTTCATAGCCCACAATTGCGAGTTCAACTACGACCGTTTTATGGTCGATATGAATGTGATTGACACGTTGATCATGTATGTGGAAGACAAGAACGGCAAGATGGATATGTACGGCGACTACCCGCTGCAGCAAGTGCGTGGCCGTATTGAAGAGTTGTCGGGTGTGTTGTACGTGGATGCCCCGGGCAACAAGTCCGGCATGACAGACTATCCGGAATATCCGATCTTTGAAGCCCGGAAGGGTGGCAAGGTGTTCTATGATCAGCCATACGTGCTCGGTGGTGTCTATACCCGCGACCGTTTCTTCTATGCCGTCAACAAGTTCCGCATTGTCAATTTGGACAACTTTGTCATAGATTCCATGAAGTTCACTGGCTCGCTGATATCCGGAGGTATCTTCCCCGACATTGCGGAGCCTTTGAAGGTGCAGCCCGATTTCTCCTTCGGTTTCACGCATCACACCGACGGCCTGCCGATGTATGGCACGAAAGGTTCGTATAAGGGCGTGATCGACATGAGTAACCGCGGTTTGCGCGGCAACGGACAGATAGACTATATCACCTCGCACACAATTTCCGACAGTCTGGTGTTCTATCTGGATTCCACCAACGGCGCGGCCAACAACCACGTGGTGGAGGAACGGCAGGGTGGTGTGGAATTCCCGCCTGCCAGCATGGACGACGGCTATCTGCATTGGGAACCGTACCAAGACCAGATGTTTATACACACCATCAAGAGTCCTATGAGTGTGTTCAACGAGACGGAGCTGACGGGCAACTCAAAGATCACCCCGTCGGGTATGCAGGGCACGGGCATCGTGAAGTTCGGGCGCGCCGACATCTCCTCCCGCCTGTTCAACTTCAAGCATCATGAACTATTGGCCGACACTGCCAATTTGCGAATCTACGACATCAGCAAAGGCGAGGATATCGCGTTTTCTACTGACAACTACAATTCTCATATTGACTTTGAGACAAGAAAGGGTAATTTCAAAGCCAACGGCACAGCATCTATCGTCTATTTTGTGAAAAACGAAATCAAGGCCAAGGCTTCGGAGTTTGAGTGGGATCCCATTGACTCCACGTTGTTGAGGTTCAAGTGGGAAGACCCGTACAAGAATGTAGATATCGACAACACACCGACCCGCGATCTGGTAGATATGCAGAGCATAGAGAACGAGATGTATGCGGCGGACCCGTCGGTGGGTTACCATTTTCCTGCTTTGAGTGCGGAGTTTGACTTTACCAAAAACGTGATTTATGCCCATGGTGTGCGCTTCATCAATGCCGGAGATGCAGCAGTGATTCCGGCCCACGGCGATGTGGTCATCCGCGAAAAGGCAGCCATGGACCCGCTGCAGAAATCGCGTATTCTGGCCGGACGCAACAATAAGTACCACGAGCTGTACGACTGCTACACCCGCATTCAAACTGCTACGAAGTTCTATGCCAACGGTTACTACGATTATGTGGATGAGAACCAGCGCGTGCAGAAACTCTATTTCGACACCGTCTATTTCAACAAGGAAACCTTCGGTGAGGCCAAAATTCCGGCCGAGAAGGAATTCCAGTTCAGCGACCATTTCGGGTTCAGCGGACGTGCCGAACTGCACAGCACCCAGCCGTTCCTCTCTTACTTCGGTGGCGTGGAGATCCGCCATGGTTGTGACACCCTCCGTCATGCGCCGATGAAGATACTGCAACAGGTTGATCCTAACAACATCATGCTGCAAGTTCACGAGCGCACCAAGGACATGGACGACCGCAAGGTGGTGGTGGCCATCACCTCTTCCAACAAGACAGGACGTATCTATACCGCTTTCGGCGAAGCCAAAGACGAGTTCAACGATGCCGAATACATCAACGTGTTTGGCTATATTACCTACGACAAGGAAACGCATGAATTCAAGGCGGCTTCTTTGGAAAAATTGCAAGATCCTTCCGCGCCGGGCAACATCATCACGTTGAATACCGACAACTGTGTGTCCACCGGTACAGGTACTATTGACATGGGTACCAAGTTGGGCCGTGTGAGCTTCGTTACCAACGGTACTATCATCAACTACATGATGGCCGATTCTGCCGAGATGCACCTAACGACTTCCATCGATTTCTTCTTCAACGAGGAATCCATGAAGAGCATGAACAAGGCGCTGGAGAATAGCACCACGCTGGATTTCGTGGATGTTTCCTCCGATGAGGCTTACGACATGGCACTATATAATATATTAGGTAAGGCCGAATACCAGCGTTACACGCGCAACGTGGCTTTGGGTACACAACGTCGTTTGCCCGATGCCTTGCAGGTGAAGTTCCTGTTCTCCAACATCGACTTTGAGTGGGACAAGGAACAATCCACGTTCAAGTCGCAGACCACTTTGCCGTTGATTATCTGTGGTGCCAAGACTATCTACAAAATGGTGCCGGGCCGCATTGTGATTGAGAAGAGAGGTTCGCGCAACAAGCTGTATCTCTATTTCGAGTTTGACAGCCAGTATTACTACTTCCAGTTCGACAACAATGTGGTGTCGGGCTATTCTTCCGACAAGGTTTTCAATGAAGCCATCAAGAATACCAAGCCGAAGAACAAATCTTTGGCTCCGGACAACGCCAAAGGGTTGCCTTCGTTCTCTTACAAGTTGGGTAACCTCGGATGGAAGAACAAATTTGTGAAGAAATATTTCACCAACGTAGAAGAGGAGGAGGACTAAGCATGAAGCCGATTTTGATTGCGGGTCCGTGCGCAGTGGAAAGCGAGTCGCAACTCATGACCACTGCCAAGCAGTTGCACGAGGTTGCGACTCGTCAAGGTTTGTCGTTGGACTTCTTTCGTGCGGGTGTGTGGAAGCCGCGCAGCAACCCCAACAGTTTTACGGGAGTGGGGGAGCAGGCCCTGACATGGCTTGGGGAGGTGCAGCGGAGGTACGGTTTCCGCGTGTGCACGGAGGTGATGACGCCTGCGCAGGTGGACGCATGTGCGCAGGCGGGCGTGACCGCGCTGTGGGTGGGCGCGCGCACGGGCGTGAATCCCGCCGATGTGCAGAAAATCGCCGACGCCGTGAAGGGCAAACCCTTCACCATCCTGGTTAAAAATCCGCTGGTGCCCGACCTCAAGCTGTGGCAGGGCAATATCGAGCGCTTCCTCCAGGCTGGTGTGACGCAAGTGATAGCCGTCCATCGCGGCTTCGCCGACGGCAACGAGAATATCTATCGCAATGCCCCGTGTTGGGAAATTCCCATTGACCTCAAAGTCTCCTTCCCCGAATTGCCTATCCTTTGCGATCCCTCACATTTGTGTGGGCTGACGAAGTGGATTCCGCAAATCGCGCAACTGGCCCTCAACTATGGCTTCAACGGACTGATGGTGGAATGTCACTCCAACCCTGCGGAAGCCTTGAGCGATGCTGGCCAACAGATTACCCCTGCCGAGTGGGGCAATCTTATCCAAAACCTCTCCTTCAAAATCAATGCGCCCAACGCCGACCTCATCAAGCAGCGCGCCCTGCTGGAGCATGTTGATACACAATTGAGCGAGTTGCTGGCCAAGCGCATGGAGATTGTGGACGAGATCGCCCGCATTAAGAGAGAGAACAACCTGCCCGTGGTGCAGCCCCAGCAATGGCAGCAGGTCAAGGAACGCTACCTCAAGGAGGGCCAGGATCCTGCCTACCGCGAATTTCTGGCACAATTTTTGGAATTGTTGCACCAGGCGTCAATACGACGACAAAAATGATAATGGTGTAGAGACGCAATGCATTGCGTCTCTACCAATATTTGTGAATATGAAAAAAAATAATTGGATCATCGTTTTATACCTCCTCATCGCCTTCCTGTTTGGCGTGTCCGTGGCGGTCAATTTCCTGCCCTCGCGCAAAACGACCCTTATCGGCGCACAGAACAACAAACTGAACGAGGTGTTGAATTACGTGAACCGCTACTATGTGGATTCCGTCAATATTGACTCCATATACGACGAGGCTATCAGCGCTGTGCTGCACAGTCTGGACCCGCATTCGGCTTACGCCACGCCTGCAGAAAACAAGGCCATGATGGAATCTTTGGAAGGCTCGTTTGAAGGGGTTGGCATCCAGTTCAACATCATGAACGACACGGTGATGGTGATTGCCACCATATCGGGAGGTCCAGCTGAGAAAGCAGGCGTGCGCGCCGGCGACCGTATCATCTCCGTGGATGGAAAATCTATCATTGGTGCCACGAATGACAAGGTTTTCAAGTTGCTGCGTGGCAAGAAAGGCACCAAAGTGAAGGTTGGAGTGAAACGTCCTGGGTTCAGCGACACCTACACGTATGAGATTACACGGAACGTGATACCTACCTATACCATTGATGTGGCGTACATGGTGGATGCCTATACGGGATACATCAAGATGAACGAGTTCGGCAGTACCACGGTAAAAGAGTTCCAGGAGGCCATCACCAAGCTGAAACGGCAGGGTATGACTGCTATGATCCTGGATTTGCGCGGCAACGCAGGCGGTTTCCTCGATGCTGCTATTGGCGTATGCGATGAATTGTTGACCAATAAGCAAAAGATTGTTTCTGTAGAAGGATTGAAGGTGCGTCCGGAAGTGTTCTACGCCAGCAAGAAAGGAAATTTTGAGACGGGCAAGGTCATCATCCTCATTGACGACTTTAGCGCATCGGCCTCGGAGATTGTGGCAGGAGCCGTGCAGGACAACGACCGTGGCTTCATCGTGGGTCGCCGCTCCTTTGGCAAGGGCTTGGTGCAGCGGCAGTTCGATCTGTCTGACAAATCGACCATCCGACTCACCACTGCGCGCTACCACACGCCCAGCGGCCGTTGCATCCAGCGCGACTACAAAAACGGCACCCAAGCATACTACGAGGAAATCTACGACCGGCTGGCGCATGGCGAGATGGAGTACATCGACAGCATCAAACAGGATAAGTCCATCGCGTACAAGACCGTTGGCGGGCGCACCGTGTATGGCGGAGGCGGCATTATGCCCGACTACTTTGTGGCTATCCACCAAGGCAATGATTTGGATGGTTACTACACGGTGGCTAATACCGCCGCCTTGACCCAGTTTGCGTTCAACTATACCAACGAACACAAAGCGGACCTCAAAAAACAGTATCCTGACGCAGCTACGTTCGTGTCCAAGGCGACTTTTTCCGACAAAGAGCTGAACCAGATGCTGGCTTATTACACTAAGCTGACCAAGAAGCCGGCACCTCAGCTCACGGCTAACTCCAAGAAAGAATTGAAACTTTGGATCAAGGCTCTGATTGGTCGAAACCTGTACAACAACGATGCTTTCTATCCTGTCATCAACCAAAGGGACGAAACGATCCAGAAAGCGTTGCAGGTACTGAAATAAATTGATAATTAAAAATTGAAAATTGAGAATTATAAGTAGGATAATTCATTCTCAATTCTCAATTAAAACGATTATGGAAAAAAACATTCTTCGAAAAGAAATCCGGGCGCGGAAGAAAGCCTGCAGCCAAGAGCAGTTGGCGGCGGAATCCGCACAGATTATGCAGAAATTGGCGGTGCACCCTGACTTTCAGCGTGCAGAAATCGTGATGCTGTACGCTTCGCTGCCCGATGAGGTGCAGACGCTTGAGTTTATCGCGGAGTGGCGCAACCGCAAGCGCATTATCCTGCCCACCGTTGTCGGGGATGATATTATCCCGGTGGAGCTGACCGCCGGCAGCGGCATGGTGGAGGGCGACTTCCACATCTTGGAGCCGGAGAACAATCCTTACGAGGGTCCCCTTGATCTTATCGTAGTCCCGGGCATGGCCTTTGACCGCCAGGGACACAGGTTGGGCCGCGGCAAGGGGTATTACGACCGTTTCTTAATAAAATATCCCGACGTGAAGACCATCGGGATATGTTTCAGTTTCCAATTGCTGGATGAGGTTCCTGCGGAGCCCCATGACCAGGTTATAGATGAGATAATTTCTCTTTAGTCAGATGTTTTGATGCCGTAGGCCAGGTCGCCGGCGTCGCCGAGACCGGGCACAATGAAGGAGTGTGCGGTCAGTTCCTCGTCGATGGCCCCGATCCAGAGCGTGCATTTGGAAGGCTTCAGATGATGTTGCAAATACTCCACGCCCTGGCGGCTGGCAATGATGCTCACGATGTGCGTGTGCTTCGGCTCACCTTTTGTCATCAGCTCCTCGTAAGCCAGCAGCATGGATTTGCCTGTGGCCAGCATGGGGTCGGCCAGGATGAGCGTTTTGTCGTCCAACTCGGGTGCTGACATATAATCTACCTGAATCTCGAAGGTGCCGTCCTTGTAGTATTTGCGGAATGCAGAAATGAAGGCATTCTCGCCGTGATCGAAATAGTTGAGCAAACCCTGGTGCAGGGGCAGGCCGGCGCGCAGGATGGTGGCCAGCACGGGCTTCTCCATCAGGCGCGGAATCTCGGCAATGCCCAGCGGGGTGGAAACCTCCTGTGGCTCGAATTTCATCGTTTTGCTGATTTCGTAGGCGAAGATCTCCCCGATACGTTCCAGATTCCGGCGGAATCGCATACTGTCGGTCTGAACTTCAACACTTCTGATTTCAGCAATGAACTCATCAAAAAGAGAATTCCGGTTTCCAAGGATGTTCAGGTTGTTTTTCATCGTAGTAGTATTTTCAACGTTTGTCGGGGCAAAGATAATAAAAAGAGTTTAGAGTTGAGAGTTTAGAGTTTAGAGACAGAAAGTTGAAACCATAATCCCAACCCAAAAACTGCTAACGGCCAAACACTCTTTCAAAAATAGTGGGCACTTCCTTCATGTAGTATTCCAGCGTGAAGCATTGGGCCAGCTCGTCGGGCGTGAAGTGCTGTTGGATGGTCTCGTTCTGGAGCAGCAATTCTTGATAGTCGAGGCCGTCGAACCAGGCCTTCATGGCGATGGGCTGCACGAGGTCGTAGGCTTTTTCGCGGGCGAAGCCCTTGTTGATGAGGGCGGTCATGACGCGTTGCGCGAAAATGACCTTGTTGGTTATGTAGATGTGTTTCAGCATGTTTTCCGGGAATACGACGAGGTTTTCCAGAATCTTGCCGAAGCGGTTGAGCATGTAGTCAAGCAAAATGGTGGCGTCGGGGAGCATGATGCGTTCGGCGGAGGAGTGGGAGATGTCGCGCTCGTGCCACAGGGGAATGTCCTCGTAGGAGCTCACCATATAGCCCCGGAGGATGCGCGCGCACCCGCACATGTTCTCGCTTCCGATGGGGTTGCGCTTGTGCGGCATGGCGGAGGATCCCTTCTGGCCTTTGCCGAAGGCCTCTTCAGCTTCACGCAGCTCGGTGCGCTGCCAGTGGCGAACCTCCACGGCCATCTGTTCCATGGTGGAGCCGATGAGAGCCAAGGTGGCCATGTAATGTGCGTGCCTGTCGCGCTGGAGCACCTGCGTGGAGATGTTGGCGGAGTGGATGCCCAATTGCTCGCACACATAGTCTTGCACAAACGGCGGTGTGTTGGCGAAGTTGCCCACGGCTCCGCTGATCTTGCCGCACTCCACATCGGCGGCAGCGGCCTCGAAACGGGCTATGTTGCGCTTCATCTCCTCGTACCACAAGGCCCATTTCAGACCTAACGAAGTGATGTCGGCGTGAACGCCATGCGTGCGCCCGATGCAGGGTGTGTCCTTGAATTCGTAGGCGCGTTTTTTCAAGATGTCCATGAAACGTTGAAGGTCGGCGCGCAGAATGCTGTTGGCCTGCTTGAGCAGATAACCGTTGGCCGTGTCCACCACATCGGTGGAGGTGAGCCCGTAATGTACCCATTTTTTCTCGTCGCCTAACGACTCGCTCACGGCGCGCGTGAAGGCCACGATGTCGTGGCGCGTTTCTTGCTCTATTTCATAGATGCGCTCCACCTTGAACGTGGCTTTGTCGCGAAGCTTTTGAACGTCTTCGGCAGGCACTACACCGAGTTTGCTCCATGCGGCGGCAGCTTCGATTTCAACTTTCAAGTAAGCATTGAATTTATTATCTTCTGTCCATACAGAACTCATTTCGGGACGGGAATAACGTGGTATCATACACAAAAGTCTTTGATTAGTGAGGGTGCAAAGATACAAATAAAAAAATATCAACATACGATGATTGTTCCGTAAATTTGTATATATTTGCCGCTCGTTTTTTTAATAAAAATGTAGGGATT
Organism: Bacteroidales bacterium; assembly: GCA_017554325.1. GTDB lineage: Bacteria > Bacteroidota > Bacteroidia > Bacteroidales > WCHB1-69 > F23-D06. Next base: position 190,509 of record JAFZIP010000001.1, on the reverse strand, counting down.
TACCACAAAAAAATGAAAAACAACACATTACTCCCTTAATACAAATAACTAAAATTAAAAAAGTATGAAAAAAGTTCTTCTCTTTTTGATGCTGTTTGTAGCGATGCTGCCGGCAGCACTCATGGCGCAGACATTTCCTATTGTCTGTGACTTTGAGACACAGGATTTTAGCCAGTTCGGTACCTACACGAACGATGCTACGTATCCTTGGACTGTCACTTCTGCACAAGCGCATGGTGGCAGTTATAGTATGAAAAGCGGTAACGCGGGCGTTAACAGCAGTACCTCCGAGTTTTCGGTTACGGTAAACTTCACGGTAGCTGGCTCCGTAAGCTTTTATTGTATGGCTTCCTGCGAGAGTGCAACATCCTATTGGGATTACGGCAATTTCTACATTGATGGTGTACTTCAAGATGATTTTCTGCACACTACTACATGGCAGTATAGAAGCTATGATGTGCCCGCAGGGCAGCACACTTTCAAATGGTCTTACGAAAAAGACAGCTCTGTAGGCAGCAATGACGACTGTTTTTATGTGGACGATGTGGTCTTTGAATTGCTCACATGTCCGAACACATCTCTCCCCACGGCATCCAATGTTACCGACCAGTCAGCTGTGTTGACATGGCAGTCACGTGGTAGCGAAACCAACTGGGATGTCTATATGACTACTTTAGCAACAGATATTCCTGACGCAAGCACAACGCCTACCGATGTTGCAACAGATACTACTTACAATGCCACGAGCTTGAATAGTCAAACCACGTATTATTTCTACGTGCGAGCCAATTGTGGTGGCAGTGATTTTAGCCAATGGAAATCCACCAGTTTCATGACTACCCAGATTCTTGCCACATTGCCCTACACTAATGATTTTGAAGATGCAACGGAGAATGCTTCCTGGGCATTGATCAACGGATCCCAGGCCAACAAGTGGTGCATTGGCCAAGCCGTTAACAATACGGACAATGGCAGCAATGCATTGTATATTTCCAACGACAATGGTACTACGAACGCATATGACAATTCCTCATATTCGTATGTTTTTGCATATCGTGATATTGAATTTGACCAAAATGCATCCGCTTATCAGATTGACTTCGATTGGCGCAACCAAGGCGAAAACTCTTCTTATTACGATTATATGAAAGTTTATCTTGGTGATCCGGTATCCGTATCAGCAGGCAGTTCCATGCCCTCCGCAGCAAATGTCACATTGTTGGGCACTTACTACGGAAAATCCACTTGGCAGCACGAGAGCATTGCGTTGCCTAGTACGTTTGCAGGTAGCAAGCGCCTGTATTTCTATTGGTACAGTGATTCTTCTTATGGTGATAACCCTCCTGCAGCAGTCGATAATCTTTCTGTCGTGGCGTTGAACTGCGGTTTCCCGACAAGCATGGCATTAGACTCCACCACATCTACGACCGCAACTTTCCACTGGCATCCTGCATCTGCCAATGATAATGCATGGGAAGTGGCAGTGGCTCCTTACGGAACATCTATTGACAGTGTCACCTTTGTTTCTGCTAATGATACCACCTATACCGCTCAGGGTTTGAATCCTGACACCCGTTATGTGGCATTTGTGCGCACAGATTGCGGCAGCGAAGCCAGCTCCGCTATCAGCATCAGTTTCCGTACCGAGTGTCCAGATTTTACGACAGTGCCCTACATGGAGGATTTCGATGACTACGGCAGCAGCAGTTTCCCGTCCTGTTGGACAAAAATCTCCAGCTATAGCACATATCCTTATACCTCTTCCTCCGCAGCTTTCGGTGGAAGCGGTTATGGTATCTATTTCTACAATACCACTTACAATGGCGGAACCTATTCATACGCAGTGGCCCCGGCCATTGATCCTTCTGAGACATTGGCCGATCTTTCCGTTCGTTTCAACATGAAAAGAACCAGTAACGCTATTGATGCTATTCTGGGAATCATGACGGATCCTACGGATACGGCTACTTTCACTCCTATCCAGACCATCCAGCTTACCACGGATTGGGATGAATACCTCATTCCGTTGACCAACGTTACCGCCAATAATGGCCGTTTGGCTGTTAAGACAGTTTTGAACAACAATGGTACCTATGGCTATGTCTATATGGATAACTTCGAGGTGATTTATACTCCTACCTGTTTGAAACCGACCAATTTTGTCAGCACTGGCAATACCCAAACTTCTGTTTCCCTCGCATGGCATGAAGAGGGTTCCGCCTCCTCCTGGAATGTGGCATACGGTCCCCAGGGTTTCAACCCCGATGCTTCGGATGCAGATGTGGAGCTTTCATACGATACCACAATTACTATCAACAATTTGACCAGTGGTGTGATTTATGATTTCTATGTGCAGTCTAACTGCGGTAGTGATGTCAGCGAATGGCGCGGTCCGTTGAGCACCGCTCCCGGCCAATATGTCATGCAAACTTCCGGTTGGGACACTTTGTACACTTGCGGTGCAGTTATCTATGATGACGGTGGCGCGAATGGCAACTACTCTAACTCTTGCGAAGCATATCTGGTTATTTATCCCGACCAGCCCGGTAGCTTTGTGGAGATTAGCGGTACCCTTATTGCCGAAAGCAGCTCTTGGGATTATCTGGAAATTTATGACGGCGTGGGAACCACCAACCTGCTTTTTGAAAGCGATCAATCTTCCAGTTCTGCATATCCTATTCCATCCACTGTTTCTACTACAGGACCTCTTACCCTTCATTTCCATTCTGATGGTTCTGGTCAATATGCCGGCTTTACGCTTACCACAACCTGTGTGTCTTGTGTGTCTCCTTCTATGATGGTTCAGACTTTAGGATTGGATAACGTTACTCTGTCATGGAGCAGTTATACTGGTTCACAAACCACCTTCGAGGTAGCATACGGCCCTGCCGGTTTTGATCCTGACAGCGTGGTTGCAGAATCTGTATCCAACGTCACTTCCCTGCAACTGACAGGATTGAACAACAATACTGCATACGATGCTTATATCAGAACTCAGTGCGACGACGGCAACTACTCCAACTGGTCAGCTGTGACGCATTTCGTTACATTGGCTGGTCTCCCGGCTGAATTGCCTTACACCTGCGATTTCGAAGATGCAGATGAGAATTCCGCATGGATGTTCGCTAACGGAACCCAAACCAACAAGTGGTATATTGGTAATGCTGTAAACAACACCACTGGTGGCGACAGCGCTCTGTATATCTCCAACGACAACGGTGTGAGCAATGCATATACCAATTCTTCTTATACATACGCATGGGCATACCGCGACATCTATTTCACCCCGGCTACCGAATATACGCTTTCGTTTGACTGGAGAGCCCAAGGTGAATCCTCCTATTACGATTATTTGACCGTTTATATTGCTCCGGCAGGTACCTCTGTAACAGCTGGCGAAGCCACGATTACAGGCGCAACAGAGTTGTTCGCTGTTCTGAATTTGGACACCGCATGGAAAACGGCTACTCTTCCGTTGGATGCAACTTATTCCGGAACGACGAAGAGATTGTTCTTCAGATGGTACAATGACTATTCCGGCGGTACCAATCCTCCTGCAGCTGTTGACAATATCAGCATTACGGGTACCGACTGCGGTCGTCCGATGAATGTACATGCCGAGAATGTCACCAACAACTCTGCTGATATCGTTTGGGCTGCGGCTTCTACCTCTGATGCACAATGGGAAATTGAGTATGGTCCGGCCGGATTTGCTCATGGCTCTGGTATGACAGTTTCTGCATCAAACACCGTAACCCCGTTGTCAAATCTCACACCTGCTACCAGATATGATGTATATGTTAGAACTAACTGCGGTAACAGCGAGTATTCCGAATGGACCGTTGTTTATACGTTCCTTACCGAATGCGATGCCATTTCAACGCTTCCTTATACCGAGCAATTTGAAAATGTAACTCAGACGGCTTCATCCTCTACAGCACCGGCCGGATATCCCAACCATGAGATGCCTCTTTGCTGGAGCTTCTTGAATATGAGTACCAGCACCAGCTCTTACCCGCAGGCATTTGTTTCCAGTTACTCCAGCTATGCAGTTTCTGGCAACTGTCTGTTCTTCAAATCCTCCAGTACAACACCGTTATATGCTGTTCTTCCTACTTTCACAGAGGATATTCATAATTTGCAGGTGACTTTCAAATATAGAAATGAAAGCACAGGTTCATATAATGGAATACTGTCAATAGGTTATATGACGGATCCGTTGGATGCCAGCACGTTTGTTGAACTGTATTCTTGTCCGCAAACTACAACCATTACCGAAGTGACACAAGTGTTGTCCTTGATTCCTAATGATGTGACGGACGCCAAGATTGCATTCAAGTATGCAGGCGGTTCTTCAAGCAACTATTATGCAAGTATCGACAACGTAGTTGTGGAAGTCATCCCCACTTGTCCCAGACCTACAGATTTGACAGTGGATGGAACCACTTCCAGTTCAGTTACCTTGTCTTGGACTGAAACCGGTTCTGCTACTTCCTGGGAGATTGAGTATGGTACGCAAGGATTCACACAGGGCCAAGGTACAACGGTAACGGCAACTACCAATCCGTTCACGATCAACAACCTGACTTCAGGTACAGCTTACGATTTCTATGTAAGAGCTACTTGTAGTGCTGCTGATTTGAGTACTTGGAGTGAAGTTGCTACCGCTGTTCCGGGAGCCTATTCTATCCCTACCTCTGGCGAACACACCGTGTCTATGTGCGGTGGTGTCATCTATGACGATGGCGGTGTTAATGGCAACTACTCTTCCAGCTGCGATGTCACTATAGTGGTGAATCCTGATACGGCCGGCTTGATGGTTCATTTGACCGGTACATTTAATATTGAGGAGGATTATGACCTTCTTACCATCTATGACGGTGTTGGTACTACTGGCACTCTGCTCTTCGACAGTGATATAGATGCCACTTTAGACGTAATTTCCACCACAGGTCCGCTCACCATTCACTTTGAGTCTGACGGAAGTTTGACGTATAGCGGTTTTGAAATCCAAGTGAGCTGCGAAGGCGGCACAATCCCTGTGCAGCCGTGCAACGCACCTGCCAATGTGGTGGTGAATAACGTAACCACAAGCGCAGCAACAGTGGATTGGGCACAAGAAGGCACACCCGACAGCTGGATTATCAGCTATAAGAAAGGTGCTGTTGACACTTGGACCACAATCAGCACGACCACACATCCTTACACGATTACGAATCTGGAAGCTGAAACATCCTATTCTGTGTTCGTAAAAGCTGTTTGTGGCGAAGAGGAGAGTACTCCTTCCAATACGGCTTCCTTTACCACACAGTCTGATGGTGATGGCGTAAATGTCTATGCAAACAGCACCATTGTGTATCCTAACCCGACCACAGGTAAATTCAGAATTGAAAATTCAGAATTGAGAATTGAGAATGTGGAAGTGTATGATGTCTATGGTAAGCTGATCACAACCGTGAAGGTTGAAGATAACAATGTAGAACTTGATTTGAGCGGCAACGCTTCAGGTGTCTATTTCACCCGTATCTTCACTGACAAGGGCATGGTCACAAAACGAATTGTGAAGAAATAATCCACATTTCAGAGACTTTTTTACAAGGGGCGAAATTTTTCGCCCCTTTTTAATTTGGTATTATTCAAAAAAAAATCTATTTTTGTTGTGCCCTTATATTCGGGGTGTTATCAGCTTTTTTTTGTAAAAATCATATTAAAAACACCATAATTATGAAAAAAAGGATACTGTTTTTTTGGGCTTTGATAGCTGGTATGTTATCTTTACAGGCACAAACGACATGCATGGGCCCTACCAACCTGACGGCAAGCCCGCATGTGCCGGACAGCAGGAATGTAACCCTGAATTGGACATTGGCTGCTGATACTATGCAGCAGACACTGTCACTTTCGCATCCGATGTTATTGTCTTCCAGCGTTGGCTGGGACAACGGAGTGGCTGTTGTCCGTTTCCTGCCGCACGATCTGGCGCCTATGCATGGGCAACGCGCGACGGCAGTGACCTTCGCCCCAGGCGTTTCCCCCATGTATGCCTCTTATTCTATCGTGATTTGGCAGGGTGGAGGCATGAGCCCCATTGACAATTCCTTCAATGCAGGCATGGAAATTTATAATCAACCGGTAACAACTAATTTGGTTGCGGGTGTCCTGAATACGGTTCCGTTGACCTCTGCCATCACCATAGATTCCACCATGGAGTTGTGGGTGGGTGTCCAGATCAGTACCCTATATGGCAATCCCATCTATGTAACAGAGGCGGATGGCAATACACAGCATTACCAGAATCTAGTGGGAGATCCCACACACACCCAGTGGGCTGCGTTTTCTGCCAGTACTGGCGTGGAGTACAACTTCGTCATCGGCCTGGAGGTTTCTGCCAGCCCGAACATTGTGCAGGGATACAAGGTGTATCGTAACCAAATGTTGCTCACCCCTGCACCCATCAATACCCGTACGTATATTGATACGATTGATGCTAATGGTGGGTATCAGTATGACGTGACAGCTCTATATACCGACAATTGCGAATCGGCGCCAGTTAGCGCCACCATCTCGATGGAAGATGACACTTGTTTCATTTTCAATCTTCCCTTCACTGAGAATTTCGACAACTATCCCGGCACCACCTCCGGCACAGTCAACAATCTTCCGCCCTGTTGGCATAACATAAGCGGAACAGCATCCTCCTACGTGGGGTATCCGATAATCTATAACAACACCTCGTATGCAGCCAGCGGCCGGAACAGTTTGCGGTTCTACACTACAACCTCAACTACTGATTTTGGCTATCAGGTGGCGATTCTTCCGCCAATCGACATTTACTCCTACCCCATAAACTCATTGCAGATAGAGTTTGAAGGTCGTGCCCATACAGCAAACAACAATTTTACTATAGTGGTGGGTGTTATGGACAACTACTATGACTTTAGCTCTTTCCAGCCGTTGGATACGTTTACGAACACCACCATTACGTACAAATCGTTCACGACACTTCTTGACCAATATATCGGAAACGGTTCGTATATTGCCCTGATGGCACCGCGTACCATTGCCAATAACTATGGTTATATTGACAATATCATCGTTTCCGAGATTCCCTCTTGTCCCAAACCGGTGGATCTCACCATAGTTAATAACACAACGAATTCTGCCTCGCTGACGTGGAATGAGTTGGGCAGTGCGCAGGAATGGGAAGTGGAATACGGTCCGGTCGGATTTGTGCCCGGAACGGGTGACAAAGTGAAGGTGTTCACCACCTCGGCCACCATCAATGATTTATCACCTAGTGGATGTTACTCGTTCTATGTCCGTTCTATCTGCGGTTATGAAGACACCAGTGCCTATAGCAAAAAAGTGGATGTGGCATTGGACTGTGGCGCGATAAATAGTTTCCCATACGTGCAGAATTTCGATTTTTATTCTGTCAGTACATCCCAAAGCACATCTACTAACAATCTGGCGCAATTTTGCTGGAGTCATATTAATGACGGGACCTCTTATAAGGGTTGTCCGTTGGCATATAACTCTGCCGCCAACGCGAAGAGCGGTTTGAATGCATTGTATTATTACAACGCATGGACCAATGCATACACAGACCAGTACGCTGTTTCGCCCCAGATTGACCCCTCCATTCCTATGAATACGCTCATGATTGAGTTTTCCGCTAAAAGAACATCCTATCCGTTCCTGATTGTCGTCGGTATTATTGACAACCCTGCGGATCCGACCACTTTTACAGCTCTGGATACCATGTATTTGTCCGAACAAGATCCCAACACTTACAGAGATTTTCTATACATGTTTAATGAATACACAGGGAATGGCCATTACATCGCACTTAAAAATGTCAAACCTGTAGAATACCAGAGCTATAATGTGGGTTATATCGATGATATTGTCATTTCCCGAATCCCCTCTTGTATCCAGCCCGGCTTTTTGACGGTGACCAACACCACAAGCCATGATGTAACCGTGGATTGGGTGGTGAACAACGACGAATATGCTTGGGAGGTGGTCGTGGTGCCGCAGGGCAACTCGATTTCGAACGGCACTGTGCAATATGCTTATACACACCCATTCACCTATGGCCAATTGCAAGACGACACCTACTATGACGTTTATGTGCGGGCCGTGTGCGGGGCCAACGACTACAGTCAGTGGTCTTCTCCCACTACGTTCAAAACCAGGTGTGCCAATATTTCCACACTTCCATACACGATGTCGTTTGATTCGTATGGAACAGCCACATCCACCAGTGCCACATCTCCCGGCCCTATGGTGCCTTGTTGGGAACGTATTACGGACAATACTTCACCTTATCCGTATATTTCCAGCACGCAGCACTCCAGCGGCGTGGGTTCTTTGTACATGTATAGCACGAGTGTGTATAATTCCATGGCGATTTCACAACCCTTTGATTTGTCTTCCTCCCCCGCCAACGGCGTTTTTGTAAGGTATAAAGTATTTAAAGACAACTCTGCTTCCGGCAGACTGCAGGTGGGTATTAGCACAAACCCCGATTCGCTGAACGCTTTTGTGGTGCTTGATGATATTTATGGTTCTGACCTTCCTGATTTATACAAATGGTATGAACGTTCCTTTGTTATTCCTGGCACCTACACCACGCCCGTTTATTTGGTGTTCCGCGCTCCAAAAGGAACGACAAGTAGTACATTTGTGGATGATATAGTGGTGGATCAAGTGGTGGATTGCTCTGAGCCGAGATATCTCTCGTATAGAGAGCTTTCCCCGGCATCGGTGGTGATTACGTGGGAGCCTGCGTTCTTTGGAGCCAACAGTTATGTGATAGATTATGCGGAGTCGGGCACCTCGAACTGGTCGAATCCCGTCACGGTGAATGGTACCTCTTACCGGCTGTCAGGACTTACGCCTAACACATCGTATGATGTACGGGTTAACTCCGTTTGCAGCAGCGGCTCTGCTGATGTTGCCACCATGACTTTCCAGACCAAGTGCTTGGCGGGTGGTGATGCTGTTTTTGACAATGGCGTGACGGAAATAGCCACTATGCCAGTCCACAACGGGTTCCGATATTCATATAGCCAACAGATTTTCGATGCCTCTGATTTGAATGGGGCCTCCACCATCAACAGTGTGTCATTCTATTACGCTTTCACGACACCTTTGGCTGCCAAAAACAATGTGGACATCTATTTGGCTCACACCAACAAGTCCACTTTCAACAGTTCGGTGGAAGATTATATTTCAAACTCCAATTTCCAACTGGTTTACTCAGGCGCTTTGAATTGTACACAAGGTTGGAATACATTCACATTCACACAGCCGTTCCAGTATAATGGTGTTGACAACCTCGTTTTGGTCGTTGACGACAATTCCGGCAACTACAACAGTTCATCATTCACATTTTTATCCCATAATACCACACCGGATTATAAGGCATTGTATTATTATTACTCGTCTGATATCAACCCTGCCAATCCGGAATCGAATGCCAATGTTTCCAGTTCGCGAACCACAAGCAGAAACAATGTGATTTTTGGTTCTCCATGCGACACGACAGGGTATTGTGTGGCTCCCAGAGTCTGGGTGGATTCGCTCTCCAACCATTCCGTCCGTTTGGCATGGGTGCCTGGCTATCTGGAAACCGAGTGGGCTGTGGAATACAAAACCGACCAAGAAATGTTTTGGACTTCTTTAGGCTTTGTGGGTACTACTGCATTCACAGTCCCCAATCTGCTTGAAAATGTGAATTATGATTTCCGTGTGTGTGCTGTTTGCTCCACTTCCGACAGCAGTGAGTGGGTGACCTTGAGTGCGCATACTCCTTGTCAGGCTGTGACGCTTCCGTATCATCAAGGATTTGAATCGGCAACCGGTTCCGGTGCCACCCAGTCTGTAGATGGCTGTCTGACACGTTATACCACCAACACGCAAACGGCCTATCCTTATCCTAATGGTTCATACGCATACGAAGGTAACTACTCTCTCTATTTTTACGGTTCTGCTTCCAATTATTCCTATATGGCACTTCCACAGCTGGAAAGCTCAGTGCGGATGGACAGCCTTTTGATACAATTCCGAGCCCTCAGAACGGCTCCGAATTACAATATTGAAGTGGGCATCATGACCGATCCGTATGATGTTAACACTTTCACCAGATTGGGCACTTTCATGCCGGCAGAAGAATCCTCTCAGAACAATCAAAAATGGGATTTGGGTGAAATTGTGACTTCCGGCTATACGGGCAACGGCCGCTATGTGGCTTTCAAAACCCAGCAATGGTTGCAGTCCTATATCTACATTGATGATATCACGGTTGATTATATTCCGTCCTGCAAGCACGTGAACAACATTGAGGTGCAGAACATCATGCCTACCACTGCTGATGTAAGCTGGACTCCTGGTCAGGACGAGCAGGCTTGGAAATATGTGGTCGGTCCGAAAGGCCATACTGATCCGATGACCGCCGCTTGGCAGACGGCAACCCAAAACAGTGTGACGCTCACCAACCTATTGCCGAACACCGAATACGATGTGTTTGTGGCTGCCGATTGCGGCGAGGCTACCCCAAGCCAGTTCATGAAGAGCAGTTTCGTCACCGCCTGTATGATCGTCACCACATTGCCCTATTCAGAGAATTTTGACTCTTACGGTGGTTTGAGCGGTACAGACTTCTTCCCGAACTGCTGGGTCAGAAACGGAACCTACAGTCCTACGGAGTATCCTTATCTGTACAATGCTTACTATCACACCCCACCGTCCTGTCTCTATTTCTATTCCCAAGGAAACACATACAGCATGGCTGTGACGAACGAGTTTGCCGCCAGCATCCCAATGAACACCTTGCAGGTCAGTTTCTATTACCGCTCGTCCTCTCCGTCTCAAGTCATGGAGGTGGGGGTCCTGTCAGATCCTGAAGATCCGACCACTTTCACGCCGTTGCAATCCGTGAATTGCCACGTTTCCAATCAGTTTGAACCCCAAAGGGTTTCTTTGGCCAACTATACGGGCAATGGACATTATATCGCTTTCAAAGGCACCGGTACTACCTATATGGGATTTATAGATGATGTATGGGTGGAGCCGATTTCGAATTGCCCCAATCCGACGCTCTCTGTTTCCAATATCACCACTACGGGTGCCACGATCCATTGGACTCCCGGTGAGGATGAAACCCAATGGGAGGTGACGATTGTGCCTTCGGGCAGCACGTTGGAAGGCACGACACCTCAACTGGTTCAGACAGACACGTTCTATCTAGCGACCGGACTGAGTGCCAGTACGTCGTATGACGTGTATTTGCGCGGCATTTGTGTATACAGTGAGGGATACAGCGGCTATGTGATGACAACCTTCTCCACGATGTGCGAACCGCTTCAGTTGCCTTATCAGGAGAACTTCGATGAGATGGAAGGCACAACGAGCGAGACGGTGAATAACCTTCCTGTTTGTTGGAACTATCTGAACACGGGCAGTTATTATTCCGGTTGTCCATTCGTGTACAAAAACGCCACATACGCGGCCAGCGGCCTGAACAGTATGCATTTCTACACGGCTACTTCCAATTCCTATTCCGACCAATATGCCATCATGCCGGAATTGGACCAGACCAGCACGCCATTTGCAAACATAGAACTGCAATTTGATGCAAGAGCCAACAACACCTATTATCCGTTTAATTTGATTATAGGTGTGATGAGCGACCCGCAGGATGTCAGTACGTTCACGCCTATCGATACGTTTAATATTACTTCCACCAGTTATGAGACCTATTATGTGTATTTCAATAGTTATGCTGGCAATGGCCGACATATAACCTTTATGGCTCCCAAATTCCCGAATACGGCTTATTATAACACCGGACATGTGGACAATATTGAAGTGAAGGCCATGCCTTTGTGTATGCCTGTCCGTCGATTGAGTATAAGCCATATTACCTCTACTACAGCAGAGTTGTCCTGGGTGCCGAACGGCAATGAGAATTCATGGGATATTCAATACAGGTTAGCCAATGTCCAGGATACAACGTGGTTGGAAATGTCAGTCAACATGGCACTTTCCACTACCATTACAGCCCTTTCACCCAATTCGTTGTATGAGGTGAGAATGCGCTCCAACTGTGGTCAGGACGGATACTCTATCTGGACGGCTGCAGAGACGTTCAGAACCGAGTGCTCACCGATCAACCAGTTGCCGTTCTCGGTTGATTTTGAAAACCAGACGGCCACAACGTCCACCTCCGAAAACAACTTGCCCATATGTTGGCACTATTGGAATACCGGAACCACCTATGGCGGTTATCCGGTCGTTTATGGTGGCTCATCATACGCACACTCCGGCAATAACAGTCTCCGCTTCTATGTGCATGTTTCCAATCCATATAGCGATCAATATGCGATACTCCCGAGCGTGGATACTGCCATTTATCCTATCAATACGCTCAAACTCAATTTCTATGCCCGGAAATACACCTCTTCCTATCCATCTTTCAATCTGGTGGTCGGCGTGATGTCAGATCCGTATGATCCCAGTACTTTTGTCACAGTGGATAGTGTATTGGTGACGGAAGAGACTATCTCTGAATACACCACATTTTTCAGAAATTATGTCGGAAACGGCACCTATATCGCATTAAAAGCCCCCAAGGTTGCCACCATCAATTACAATGCGGGTAATGTTGACGATTTGACCCTTTCGTCCGCACCTATGTGTTTGCCCGTGCAGAATGTGACCGCAACCAACATCACGGCCACCGGAGCGGATATTTCATGGACTCCGCTGGGTACTGAAACAGATTGGGTTTTGAAATATTCGGTCGATGCCGCAGGCGGTCCTGTGGATTCGGTCGTGGTGCTGAATACCCCGTCATATTCGTTGAGCAACCTTTTGCCATACACCAACTACAAGATAGAAATTAAATCAAATTGTGGCAATGGGGAATCTTCAGTGTGGAGTGTGCCGCTCTATATGATTACAGAGTGTTTGCCTATTGCAACGTTGCCCTTCACGGAGGATTTCAGCGGTTATACCCACACGGTCAATCCTACTGCTGAGAACAACCTGCCTGGTTGTTGGAACAACATTGACTTTGGCAGTTCCCAGTCTTATTATCCGATTGTGTATTATAATGCCGCTTCCGCGCAGACCCCGCCGTATTCATTGCGCTTCTACTCATCCGCTACAACTTCATACTCCGACCAGTATGCTATTCTCCCTGTGATTGATGTGTTGGCTATGCCCATTCATAACATGCAATTGACATTTGGGGCACGCAAGCTTAATTCCAACTATCCTTTCACTCCGGTCATCGGTGTGATGGAGGGTACGGATTACAACACTTTCATTGTGGTGGATACCATAGACGTTACCGGTGTTACCTATTCAACATTCACGGTGAGCTTCCGCAATTATACGGGTACGGGCAACCGCATCGCTATTGTGTTGTACAAGCCTTCCTCTTCGTATGCGGCGGGATACATTGACGATATAGTGTTGGATATGCTGCCATGCTCGGTTCCGCAAAATCTTGCCGTCAGCAATGTGGAGGCCAACTCGGTTAACGTCAGTTGGACACCCACCGGAGCTGAAACCAGCTGGAATCTGCAGTACAAGACAGCCTCTTCCAACTGGACCCTCGTGCCTGATGTGACCACCACGTCGTACACCATTACCAACCTGCAGTCCAACACAACCTATCAGGTGCGGGTGCAGGCCAACTGCGGAGGCGGTGATGACGAATGGTCCGCACCGGTATCTTTCACCACGATGGACGACCAGTGTGCCCCGCCCACCAACTTGCACTTGGTGGATACCACGATGGTGACCGCCACTTTGGATTGGAGCCAAACGTCCAGCCAGGCCAATGAGTGGATGATCTACTATAAGAAATCCAATGAGGACATCTGGTCCATGCAGACTGTCAACATCCATCCATACGAACTGCAGAACCTTGAGTCTGGAACCTCGTATGAGGCAAAAGTCACGGCACATTGTACCAACGGCGTATGGAGCGAACCGTCCAACCAGATCACGTTCACAACATCTACTGTGGGTATTGGGCATTACGAGCTGGGACAAACCGACATCTATCCGAATCCGACCACTGGTAAATTCAGAATTGAGAATTCGGAATTAAGCATTGAGAATGTGGAGGTTTATGATGTGTATGGTAAACTGGTCACATCTGTTAAGGTTGGTGGCAATAGTGCTGAACTTGACCTCAGTGGCAATGCCTCCGGTGTCTATTTCACCCGTATCATCACAGAAAAGGGGGTGGTCACCAGACGCATTGTGAAAAAATAATCAATGCATATAGACATAATGTTAAGGGGCGAATCATCGCCCCTTTTTCTGTCCCCTGTTTCCTGTGAACTATTCCCTAAATTTCGTACTTTTGCACCCCGTTTGAAAAAATATCTAATAAATCATATTGTATGGAAAGACTTTCAAAAAGAGTTACCACAATGGCTGCGTCGGAAACGTTGGCCATGACTGCCCTTGCGCGCGAGCTGAAGGAAAAAGGCAAAGATGTGATCAGCTTGAGCATTGGCGAACCCGATTTCAACACGCCGGAGACGGTGAAGGAGTATGCCAAACAGGCTATTGACGACAATTTCACCCACTATCCGCCTGTGCCGGGCTATGCTGACCTGTTGAAGGCCATCAGCGCCAAGTTCAAACGCGACAACAACCTTGACTATGCCACCAACCAAATCGTGGTCTCCACGGGCGGCAAGCAGTCCATATACCAAGTGGTCATGTCACTGGTGAACCCTGGCGACGAGGTGATTATCCCTACGCCTTATTGGGTGTCCTACCGCGCTATTGCGGAGATGGCCGAAGGCAAGTGCGTGTATGTGCCGGCCAAGTTGGAGAACGACTTCAAGATTACGCCGGAGCAACTGGAGGCTGCCATTACGCCGAAGACGAAATTGATGATGTTCAGCAGCCCTTCCAATCCCACGGGTATGGTCTATTCCAAGGAAGAGTTGCGCGCATTGGCTGAAGTGATTGCCAAACATCCGCAGATGATGGTCATGTCGGACGAGATTTACGAGCATATCAACTTTGTGGGTGGTCACGAGAGCATTGCCCAGTTCGATTTTGTGAAGGACCAAGTGGTCACCGTGAATGGTGTGGCCAAGGGCTTTGCCATGACCGGCTGGCGTATCGGTTTCATTGGTGCTCCCGTTGAGGTGGCCAAGGCTTGTAACAAGATGCAGGGCCAGATTACTTCCGCCACCGGTTCAATCTCGCAGCGTGCCGCCTTGCGTGCCATGGAGCTCGACCCCAAGACCTCCGAGGATATTATCGGTATGCGCAATATCTTCAAACAGAGAAGGGACTTGGTGTTCGGATTGCTGAAAGAGATTCCGGGCTTTGAAGTCTGCCTGCCGGAAGGTGCTTTCTATTTCTTCCCGAAGGTGAAGAGCCTTTACGGCAAGAATGCCCCCGCCGACTCCGAGTTCGCCAAACAGTATGGCAAGACTTTGGTTGAGAACTCCAAAGATTTGGCTTTTTACATTTTGCTAGATGCCAGTGTCTCCACCGTGCAGGGCAGTGCCTTCGGCGATGACGACTGCATCCGTCTTTCGTATGCCACGTCAGAGGACAAGCTCAAAGAGGCCTGCCGCCGTATTAAACAGGTGGTGGAAGCGTTGAGATAGTAAACTGTTAGCAGATTGTTCACATCGTAGCAGTTCTGACATCTGGAATTCCCCTTCTTTTCAAGAAGGGGTGCCCGTAGGGCGGGGTAGTTGTATAATGGGGAAGGATATCTATATTACTACCCTGGCCGTTGGCCACCCCTTCTAAAATAGAAGGGGAATTAAAAAAAATAAAGCCGCTGAAAAGCGGCTTTATTTAAAATCAAACATTATGAACAAAATATCATAGAATCCGTTTACTCCTGAACGGGAGTAACAGACACGTATGATCTATCCTTGTAGGTTTTCTTGAAGGAGACGATACCGTCAACCAAGGCAAACAGCGTATGGTCTTTGCCCATACCCACGTTTTGGCCAGGGTTGTGAACCGTACCTCTTTGGCGAACGATGATGTTGCCGGCTTTGGCGAATTGACCGCCAAAAATTTTCAAACCTAATCTCTTGCTGTGTGATTCGCGGCCGTTCTGTGAACTACCGACACCTTTTTTATGTGCCATAACTTTTTATTTTTTTTCGTTACTACTAAATTATAAGGTAATAGCATCAATCTTGATGGAAGTGAGGAACTGGCGATGGCCGTTCAACTTCTGATAACCTTTTCTTCTTTTTTTCTTGAAAACAAGAACTTTGTCACCTTTGAGGTGTTTGAGAACGGTAGCGGTAACAGCTGCACCATCAACGGTGGGCGTACCAACTTTTACGGAACCGTCATTGTCAACCAATAACACGCGGTCGAATGTGACCTGTGAACCTTCTTCAGCCTGAAGGCGTTGAACATAGACTCTGCGGTCTTTTTCAATCTTGAATTGTTGCCCGGCTATTTCTACAATTGCGTACATTTTTTAAGAGTTTTATTTTTAATTTTTTTGGGGCGGCAAAAATAGAAAAAAATCTTTATTCTGGCATTATTATTGCAATTTTTTTTGAACATCTTCGTTATTATTCCGCATTTTTAGAAAAATATAAATGTATTATGATAGTGAAAAACATCTTTAACAGCTTAATTTTCAGTTTAATAGTGCTTGTCGGATGTCCGAATTTCTCCTATGCCCAATCTGCCGCAAGAGGGGGTGGATATGTGGATTTGACAGTCGCAGCAGAGAAATCTGTCAATGCTGTGGTGTACATAAAGACGGAATTTACGCAGAAAAATTCCGCGTGGGACGACTTTTTCGGCGGCACGATATGGGAACATTTCTTCGGTTCCGCGCCCAGCATGTACCCGGTGCAGGCTGCCGGCTCCGGCGTGATTGTCTCCTCCGACGGCTACATCATTACCAATAACCACGTGGTGGAGGATGCCGTGAAAACCACTATCACGCTGAATGACAAGCGCGAATACAATGGCACCATCATTGGCACTGACCCCAGCGCGGACTTGGCTCTCATCAAGATTGAAGCCGAAGACTTGCCCTATCTTACCTTTGCCAATTCCGACTCCGTGAAAATCGGCGAGTGGGTGCTGGCAGTTGGCAACCCTATGAACCTCACATCTACCGTCACCGCTGGTATTATCAGCGCCAAGGCACGGCAGCTGGACATCAACTCGCGCCAGCACAAGACGGAAGAAACCTACTTGCAGACCGACGCGGCCGTCAACTCCGGAAACAGCGGCGGCGCCCTGGTGAACGCCTCCGGCAAACTGGTGGGCATCAACACGGCCATCGCTTCCGGGAATGGCTACTATACCGGCTACTCGTTTGCCATCCCTTCCAACATCGTGAAGAAAATCTACCTCGACCTGAAAGAGTACGGCAAGGTGCAGCAGGCCTATCTGGGTGTTTCCATCGCCGAGATCAATGCTTCGTTGGCCAAGGAGTATGGACTTGACGATGTGAAAGGCGTTTATATTGCTGATGTAACGGAAGACGGTGCTGCCGCGAAAAACGATTTTCAAGAGGGAGATGTCATTACCCATATCGACAAAATGCCTGTAAACAGCCTCGCGGAGGTGCGTGGCGTGCTCAAAACCAAGTCGCCCGGCGACAAAGTGCAGGTGAATATCGTCCGTAACCACGAAAAAATCACAAAAAATGTAACTTTATTGAATATTGAAGGTACAACGGACATTATGAGAGATTAAAAGATTAAGAGATTAGGAGATTAAAAGATTAAGAATTGAGAATTAAAAATTAAAACCAACTCCTAACAGATAACTCCTAACTGCTCACTGTTAACTCCTAACTTTTTTCGCATTATAACTTTACAATATAATATATGAGACAATTAAAAATTTCCAAATCCATTACCAATCGTGACTCGGCTTCATTGGATCGTTACCTGGCCGACATTGGTAAGGAGAGCATGATTAGTGCCGAAGAGGAAGTGGAGCTGGCCCGTAAAATCAAGGCTGGCGACGAAGAGGCACTGAATAAACTGACTACCACCAACTTGCGTTTCGTGGTTTCAGTGGCAAAACAATATCAAAATCAAGGTATCAGCCTTCAGGACTTGATCAATGAAGGCAATGTGGGACTTATCAAGGCGGCCAAGCGCTTTGACGAGACCCGTGGTTTCAAATTCATCTCCTACGCTGTGTGGTGGATTCGTCAGTCTATCCTGCAAGCTATCGCCGACCAGTCGCGTATCGTGCGTCTGCCGCTGAACCAGGTGGGCGTTATCAACAAGATCAAGAAGGAAACGGCCCGTTTGGAGCAGCAGTTCAAACGTATGCCCACGACCGAAGAGATTGCGGAGGCCATCGACATGCCCGTCTATAAGGTTTCCGAAATCATGAAGATGAATAACCACCCGCAGTCCATCGACTCGCCCATCTCCCCGAATGAGGAGACCCGCTTTGTGGATATCTTCGTGCACGACAACGACGAGGACACGGACAAGATTCTGATGAACGAGTCGCTCTCTTCCGAAATCCACGATGTGCTGAAGACCCTTCCGGAGAAGGAACGCGAGGTGCTGAAACTGTTCTACGGCATTGACACCACGCACGAGCATACGTTGGACGAGATTGGTGACCGCATGGAGCTTTCCCGCGAGCGCGTGCGCCAGATCAAGGAGCGTGCTTTGAAGCGTCTGCGTCAGAACAGCAAGAATAAGAATTTAAAGAGTTATCTATAGCAAAAATCTGTACTTTTTCATGAAATCCGCTTCCCGTTTGGTTTTGGGATTGTCCTTCGGACTTATCCTGTTGCTGATGGTGTGTTCTTGTCGCCGTCAGGCAGAAACCCCAAAACCGGTGGCGTATTTCCGTATAGATTTACCCGAGCACAATTATAGGCAGGTGGATACCACGCTGCCGTTTGTGTTTGAGCAGTCGGAAGCGGCGCAGCTATCCATCCGCCCCCAACAGGACGGTTCCTATTGGGTGGATTTGGATTATCCCGCGTTGAATGCCACGTTCAAGATCACCTATCTGACGGTTCCGCGTGCAGATTCTTTGCGTAATAAGATTATCCGTGAGGAGAAAATGGTGAAATTCCATTACCAGAAGGCGGATGATGTGGAGTATTCTGTTATCCAGGATCCGGATTCCCGGTTGTGGGGGCAGATTTACGATATTGCCGGCAAGGAGGTGGCCACGCCCCTCATGTTCTGGATGACCGACAGCACGCACCAGTTCCTGCGCACCACGCTGTATTTCAATTTCGCGCCCAACAACGACTCTTTGGAGCCGGTAATTCAATATCTGCGCGATGATGCCCTGCATTTTGTGAATACTTTTAAATGGAAATAGAAGCCATGAAACAGAAGTTATTTGTAACCGGTTTACTGTTTACAGTGTTGTTGTGCAACGTTTTCGCGCAGGACACGCTGAAGATGATGCAGTACAACTTGATGTATTACACCACCAATTCCGGCGTGTCGGACTGCAATTCGGTGACCAACAACATCGATGCGAAGGACGGTTATATTGAGACCATATTCCACCATGTGATGCCGGATGTGTTTTGTGTTTGCGAGATGGGCAGCAACAGTTCTTATGCCGATCGTCTGCTCAACAACGCCATCAATACGCAAGGCGTGGACTACTACCGTCATGGGCCGTTTACCAACTATTCGGGCGGCTATATCGCCAACATGCTTTTTTACAACTCCCGCAAACTATCTTTCTACGAGCATTATTATGTCACCACTTCCTATCGTGACATCAACGGGTACAAGATGTATTACAATTCGCAGGAGTTGGCGCAAGGCGATACGGTGTTCATCACTTTCTGGATCATGCACTTGAAGGCGGGCAGTTCGGCCGACAACGAGGCGTCACGTTATATACAGACTCAACGGTTGATGAACAAGTTGGTGTCGCTCGGCTCACCGGGAAACAACGTCGTGTCTGGCGATTTCAACATCTACAGCTCGTATGAAGATGCCTACCAGGAGATGGTCAACTATTCCAACAGTCTGTACCGTTTTTACGATCCCATAGATCGGCCGGGTTATTGGAACAACAACTCGCAATTTGCGGACATCCATACGCAGTCAACGCACACTTCCAATTATGATAACGGCTGTTTTTCCTCCGGCGGTTTGGACGACCGTTTCGACATCATCCTGGTCTCTCCGTATATTTACTATGGCAGCGACCGCGTGCGTGTGTTGCCTGAGACGTATCATGCGTTGGGGCAGGATGGCAACCGGTTCAACGGCACGGTCACACAGCCGCAGAACAACTCGGTGCCGCAGAATGTGGCCCAGGCTTTGTACAACCAGTCGGACCACCTGCCGGTGATCACGGAGTTCCTGGTTGACGCGCATGTGGGTGTGAGCCCGTATAATGCTGACTATCAATTGCGAGTAGTGAATCCTGTGCGTGGGCAGTTGGAGGTTCTCATGCAGACCGAGGAGCCAGATGTGTACTATTTCGAGATCTTTTCCATCGATGGAAAGCGGGTGGGTGCTTTTGAGGAGGCGCTGACCGCCGGAGCACACACCTTGCACCATGCATTTCCATACAGCAAAGGCTTTTATATCCTGAAAATCACCAACTCCAAAGGCCAGTCCCGCAACGTGAAGTTGGTGCGATAGAGCGATAAGAAAAAAAAGTATATCTTTGCGGCATTATTCAACATAAATACATTGATTATGACCGCACATATTGTAAACCGCTATTCCGATGAGGACTTGGCGGAATTCAAAGAATTGATAGAAAAGAAGATTGCCGATGCCAAGAAGGCTATGGAGGTCTATCAGGAAGCATACAGCAATTCCGGTAATGACACAACGGACACCGCTCCCACGTTCAAAAATCTGGAAGATGGCAACCAGGTGCTTTCCAAAGAAGAGAACAGCCGCCTGGCTGGACGTTTGGACAAGTACATCGCCAACCTCGAGGCCGCATTGGTCCGTATTGAGAACAAGACCTACGGCGTTGACCGCATCACGGGCAAACTTATCCCCAAAGAGCGTCTCAGAATCGTTCCCCACGCCACGCTGGATGTTGAATCCAAATTGAACGAAAAAAAGAAATAAGCGTTGGAAAAGAACAGACGTTACGGCATTGTCACGTGTGTCATCATCGTGACGTTGATTCTCTTGGACCAGATTTTGAAGATCTGGGTCAAAACACACATGTCCCTGGGTGAGACCATTCCTTTGCTGGGCAACTGGCTGAATCTCTGCTTCGTAGAAAACCCGGGTATGGCATTCGGGCTCAGTTTCGGCCAGAATATCGGCAAACTGATGCTCACGCTCTTGCGCGTCGTGCTGGTGGTGTTCCTCTGTTGGTACATGCACCGCCTGATCAAGCGCGACAAAATGGATGTCCCCGTCCTGATTACCTTCTGTCTTATCATTGCAGGCGCATTAGGCAACATCCTGGATTGCATGTTTTACGGTCTCATCTTCAACGAGAGCACACCGTTTGTCGTGGCTTCGATGTTTCCCGAAGGCGGCGGATATGCCCCGTTTATGTATGGTAAGGTGGTGGATATGATTTATGTCAAACTATTCCCCATCCCCGAAAACTTCCCGCTGTGGGGCGGAACCTACTTCTTTCCCGCCATCTTCAACTTCGCCGACTCCTGCGTTACCGTGGGCGTGGCCTTGGTAATCATCTTTAATAAACGCATTTTTAATGAAGAACAGAAGGAAATTGAGAATGCAGAATTGAAAATTGAGAATTGAAAATTAATACCCCATCCTCCATTTTAACTTTATAAACTTTATAAACTTTATAAACTTTACGAACTTTACAAACTTTACGAACTTTACAAACTAAAAATAACCACTATGAAATTGTTATCATTATTCAAGAAAAAGCTGCTGTCAATGGCTGTTTTGACAGTGTTCTGTGCTTCCGCATTTGCCATCAATCCGCCGGATGAGGGTATGTGGTTGCCGATGTTCATCAAAAATTACAACTATGCCACTATGCAGAAATTGGGTCTGCATCTGACTCCTGAACAACTGTACGACATCAACAACTCCTCTTTGAAGGACGCTATCGTGCAATTGGGCGATGGCTTCTGCACCGGCGAGATGGTTTCCCGCGACGGTCTTATGTTCACCAACCACCACTGCGGATATTCCTCTGTGGTAGCACTTTCCACCGTGGAACACGACTACCTGAACAATGGTTTCTTTGCCATGAGCAAGGAAGAGGAACTCCCCGCTGAGTTTTATGTCAACTTCCTGGAAAGAATGGAGGATGTGACCTCCATTGTGCTGAAGGATGTGGATGACAAGACCTCCGAAGCTGATCGCGAGAAAGCGGTGGCTGCTGCTATCAAGAAACTCCAGAAGGAAAATTCCGAAAATGGCCGATACAAAGTGGTGGTGAAACCCTTTTATGAGGGCAATGAATATTACATGTTCATCTATACCACATACGAAGATGTCCGCTTGGTGGTGGCTCCGCCTTCCTCCATCGGCAAATTCGGTGGCGACACCGACAACTGGATGTGGCCTCGCCATACCGGCGACTTCACCGTATTCCGCATCTATACGGCTCCTGACGGTTCTCCGGCCAAATACTCCAAAGACAATGTGCCTTTCCACCCGAAACATTTCCTGCCCATCAGCTTGAAGGGCTACCAGCCGGGCGACTACACCATGATTTGGGGTTATCCTGGAACCACCAACCGTTTCATGACTTCCTACGAAGTGCAGAACGAAATCGACATCAACGCTCCGGCTATCTATGAACCGCTGGATGAGCTTCTTCCTGTGATGCACGATGCTATGGAATCTTCACAAAAGGTGCATTTGCAGTATGCCGACAAACATGCAGGTCTGGCCAACTACTGGAAAAACCAGCATGGCGAAGTGCAGAGCTTGAAAGCCCTCAAAGTGGTGGAGACCAAAGCCAAACAAGAAGCTGAACTGACCAAATGGATCAATGCCAACAGAGACCGTAAGGAAAAATATGGCAATTGTTTGAGTGAAATCGAAAAAATATGCAAGAGTGCAGATGGCGCCAAATACAAATCCGTGATGAACGGCAACCTGCAATTCTCCGCCTCTCCCACCATGTTGGCCACCTTGCGTATGAGTTCTCTTATCCACCTGAAGAAAGGGGAGAAGAAATTTGACAGCGAGAAAGTGGAACGACTGCTGAAGGCTTTCGACAAATACAACAACGACACGGATCCTGCTACGGAGGCGAAGATTGTTGTAGCTGCCCTGAAAACCTGGGATAAGCACAGCGAAGCCAACCGTCCCGACCTGACTTTCTTCACCAAGAATTTCAAGGGCAATTACGATGCCTTTGAGAAAGCGTTGCTGAACTCCATTTTCATCAGCAAGGATAATTTTGAGAAATTTGTGAATGCTCCTTCCGAAAAGGTTTTGGAAAAAGATGCTGCATACCAATATGTCCAAGCCGTGCTTCAATATTTGATGCTGAATTCTTCTGTTTTCGAGACGGAGGAACAGTTGGAAGTGCCTCGCCGCACGTTCATTGCTGCTTTGAAGGAGATGAACGCCGACACGCCGATGTATCCGGATGCCAACAGCACCATGCGTACCACTTTCGGTACCGTGTGCGATTACTATCCTGCCGACGGTGTACATTATAACTACTTCACCACAACGAAGGGTATTTTGGAGAAAGAGATACCGGGCGATTTCGAGTTTGACGTGCCCGCCAAGCTGAAACAGCTCATCCTGAACCGCGACTTCGGCCAATATGCCGACAAGGATGGCGACTTGCACGTGTGCTTCCTTTCCAACAACGATATCACGGGCGGTAACTCCGGTAGCCCGATCATGAACGCCGACGGCGAGCTCATCGGTTTGGCTTTCGACGGCAACTGGGAAGCTCTGTCCAGCGACATCGTGTTCAACACGGCGCTGCAACGCTGTATCAACGTGGATTCCCGCTACGTACTTTTCGTCATCGACAAGTTCGGCGGTGCAGGTTACCTGCTCAACGAAATGGATATCCGGAAATAATCGGATCCGGATTTTATGATAAACGGTCCTTGACGTTATGTCGAGGACCGTTTTTGTTTTTAACAATTCTTGTACTATTTGAGATTTGCATTCACCATTCCGCCGCCGATGGCGGCGGAATCCCAAACCATTACTGTTTTTTCTTCCTCTGTAGCAACGCGTACCCTAACCAATAGGCAATGGTGACCGCTAACGTTATCCCCACCATGATGGGGAACCGCTCCTTGATGTCGAGGAAGACGAACGGAATCAGGCAGATGGCCAGCAGCAGGAAGAAACGGAATACGGCCATCATATTATTGCAGTTTTGAGAGTTGTTCCTTGATGATGCGGATCTTCTCCTCTGCGTCGGCCTGTTTCTTGCGCTCCATCTCGACCACATTTTGCGGGGCGTTGCTCACGAAACGCTCGTTGGAGAGTTTCTTCATCACACCCTGCAAGAAGCCTTCGGTGTATTTCAATTCGGCCTCTAGTTTCTTCACTTCTTCTTCGGCGTTTACCAAGCCTTCCAATGGGACGGAGTATTTGGTTTGTTCCTCGATGAAGGAAGCGCCGTTCACTTCCGCATTCTCGGCCACGTGTTGGATTTGTCCGATGTTGGCCAACTTGGAGATGACGGCCTCGGCCTCTTCATCGGCGGGGTTGAGGTTGTGAATCATCAGGTTGAGGGCGTTCTTCGGCGCGATGTTCTTCTCCGAACGGATGTGGCGGATCTGCTCAATCACGCTGCGCGCGTTGGCGAACCGTTTCAGCAGGTCGTGGTTCACGGGCGTGCAAGCGGGCATTTGCGCCAGCATCAGGGCCTCGCCTTCGGCGCGGTCACGCAGGGCGTGCCACAGCTCTTCCGTGATGAACGGCATGAATGGGTGCATGATGGTGACCAAGGTCTCGAAAATGTCCGTAATCTCTTTGAATGTGGTGCCATCTACAGGCTGCTGGAAGCCAGGCTTCACAATCTCCAAGAAGCAGGAGCAGAAGTCGTCCCACACTAATTTGTAGATTGACATGAGGGCCTCGGAGAGCTTATAGATCTTGAAATCCTCTTCCATGTCGGTGAGCACCTCATTGATACGCTCTTTCATCCAGGCTACAGCAAATTTGGTGTGCAGCGGTTGCGGAATGTTGTTGTCCACCGACCAGCCTTTCACCAAGCGGAAGGCGTTCCAGACCTTGTTGTTGAAGTTGCGGCCCTGTTCGCACAGTGCCTCGTCGAACAGCAGGTCGTTGCCCGCCGGAGAACTGAGCAACATGCCGAAGCGCACGCCGTCGGCGCCGTATTTCTCCATCAGCATGATGGGGTCGGGCGAGTTGCCCAGCGATTTGGACATCTTGCGATGCAGCTTGTCGCGCACCGTGCCGGTGAAATAGACATCCTTGAACGGAATCATGCCGCGCCACTCCAGTCCGGCCATGATCATACGGGCCACCCAGAAGAAAATGATGTCCGGGGCCGTGATCAGTGCAGAGGTGGGGTAGTAGTAGTTGATTTCCGGGTTGTCGGGCTTGCGAATGCCGTCGAACACAGACAGCGGCCACAGCCAGGAGGAGAACCAGGTGTCCATCACATCCTCGTCCTGCTTCAAATCCTCTTTGCTGAGGTTCAACTCGGGATATTTCTGTTTTGCGATGTTCAGGGCCTCGTCGATGTTGTGCGCCACCACAAATTCGTGGTTCGGCAGGTAGAACGCCGGGATGCGGTGACCCCACCACAGTTGGCGGCTAATACACCAATCCTTCACGTTCTCCATCCAATGGGCGTATGTGTTTTTGAATTTATCGGGGTAGAATTTGATGTCATTCTTCATCACGGCCTCCAAAGCGGGCTTTGCCATCTCGTCCATCTTGCAGAACCACTGCATGGAGAGTTTGGGCTCAATCACCTCGTTGGTTCTTTCGGAGAAGCCCACCTTGTTGACGTAATCCTCAATCTTGACCAGGCTGCCAGCCTCTTCCAACAACGGGATAATGGCCTTGCGGGCCTCGAAGCGGTCCATGCCGACCAAGAACTGTGCGGCCTCGCTCAGCGTGCCGTTGTCGTTGAAGATGTTGATGGTCTCCAGATGGTGCTTGATACCGAGGTTGTAGTCGTTGATGTCGTGCGCGGGCGTGATTTTCAGTGCACCCGTGCCGAACTCGCGCTCTACGTACTCATCGTAAATCAATGGGATGGAGCGGTTTACGAGCGGCACAATGGCGCGTTTGCCCTTGTACTTGGCGTAACGCTCGTCCTCCGGATGCATACAGATGGCCGTGTCGCCCAAGATGGTCTCGGGGCGCGTGGTGGCGATGGTGATGTACTCGCCCGGCTCGCCTTCGATGGCATAGCGCACGTAGTAGAGCTTGGACTGCAACTCTTTGTAAACTACTTCCTCATCGGAAACGGCGGTCAGCGCTTTGGGGTCCCAGTTGACCATGCGCACGCCACGATAAATCTTGCCTTTGTTGTACAGATCCACAAAGATGTCAATCACGGCTTCTGACAAATCTTCGTCCATCGTGAACTTGGTGCGTTCCCAGTCGCAGGAAGCACCTAACTTGCGGAGTTGCTGGAGGATGATGCCGCCGTGTTTCTCTTTCCACTTCCAGGCATGTTCCAAGAACTGCTCGCGGGTGAGGTCCTTCTTGTCGATGCCCTGCTCTTTGAGCATGTTCACCACCTTGGCTTCGGTGGCGATGGAGGCGTGGTCGGTGCCGGGCACCCACACGGCGTTGAATCCGAGCATACGCGCCCTGCGTATGAGCACGTCCTGGATGGTGTTGTTGAGCATGTGGCCCATGTGCAGCACGCCCGTCACATTCGGCGGGGGAATCACGATGGTGTAGGCCGGCCGGCTGTCCGGCTCGGAATGAAACATGCGATGGTCCATCCAATATTGGTACCATTTGTCTTCAACAATTCTCGGATCGTATTTAGAAGCTAATTCCATTTTTTTATCTTTTTTTTCTCTAAACTCTATACTCTCAACTCTAAACTATTTTTCAAGCCACTCCATCACATTCTTGTAAATCCTCTCATCCGCATTCTCCGTATCCGCGGGCACGAACTTCTCGCCTGTGATGTTCTCGTACAGTTCAATGTAGCGGTTGGTGATGCCGTTCACGACCTCTTCGGTCATCTCGGGCACCTGCTGGCCTTCCTGTCCCTGGAATCCGTTGGCCATGAGCCACTCGCGTACAAACTCCTTGGAGAGTTGCTTCTGCGGCAGGCCCTGGGCAAAGTTCTCTTCATAGCCTTTGGCGTAGAAGTAGCGGGAGGAGTCGGGGGTGTGGATTTCGTCAATGAGGTAGATTTTATCACCGGCCTTGCCGAACTCATATTTGGTATCGACGAGGATAAGTCCCTGTTTGGCTGCGATTTCGGTGCCACGCTGGAACAGTTTCATCGTGTAGTCTTCAATCACTGCATAATCTTCGGGAGAGACAAGTCCTTGAGCCAGAATCTCTTCCTTGGAGATGTCGGCATCATGTTCACCCTGCTCGGCCTTGGTGGTCGGGGTGATGATGGGGACGGGGAACTTCTGGTTCTCGCGCATGCCCTCGGGCAGGATGTTGCCGCAGAGGTTATGGCCGCCGTTCTTATAGAAACGCCACGCGCTGCCGCACAAATAGCCGCGCACGATCATCTCTACCGGAAAACCTTTGCACATCACACCCACCGTGACCATCGGGTCGGGAGTGGCTAATTTCCAATTCGGGCAGATATCTTGTGTCGCATCCAGAAATTTGGCTGCTATCTGGTTGAGGATTTGGCCTTTGCAAGGAATGCCTTTGGGTAAGATGACGTCGAAGGCGGAGATGCGGTCGGAGGCGACCATCACCAAAACTTCGTCATTGATATTGTAAACATCACGAACTTTGCCGTGATAAACGCTTTTTTGTTTGGGAAAATTGAAATCTGTATGGGTAATTGCTGCCATAATGCGTTATTTTTTTAACGGCGGCAAAGGTACGAAAAAAAGCTTCATTGTCAGGGCAGCCTTGAACAATGAAGCTTTTTTATTAATTCAAAGAAAATGAATTATTTATAGATACCATCAATCAGATCTTTGTATTTTTCTTGGACGATGAAACGTTTCACCTTCAGTGTCGGGGTGAGGATGTTGTTCTGCTGCGTCCAGGCTTCGGGCACGATTTCGAACTTCTTGATTTGTTCAGCGGCACCGAACAGCGGATTGTATTTGGCAATTTCCTGTGCAAACACGCGGTTCACTTCGCTGTTTTTCACCATTTCTTCATTGCTTTCGCAAGGAACGTTGTTCTGGCGGCACCAGGATTTCAAATATTCAAAATCCGGAGAGATAAGGGCGGCGGCAAATTTCTGATTCTCGCCTACCACAACCATGTTGTCAATAAATGGCGATTCGCAGAATTTTTCCTCGATAATCTGCGGGTTCACGTATTTGCCGAAGGAGGTCTTGAACAGGTTTTTGATACGGCCAGTGATGACCACTTGGCCGAACTGAGTGAATTTTCCAGTGTCGCCGGTGTGGTACCAGCCTTCGTCGTCGATAACCTCGGCGGTAAGATCTGGAGCTTTGTAGTAGCCCATCATGACGTTGTGACCACGACAGAGGATTTCGCCGCTGTCAGCGATGCGTACCTCTACGCCAGGGAGCGGGAAGCCCACCGTGCCCACTTCACGACCGTTGCGGTCGCGGCAACTCACGGCAATCACAGGAGAGGTTTCCGTGGCACCATAGCCCTCAAACACGGGCATGCCGATGGCGGAGAAGAAAGCCGCATGTCTGGGTTGGATGCTGGCGGCACCTGACACCACGATGTCGAAGTTGCCACCCACATTCTTACGGATCTTTCTGTAAATCAATTTGTCAGCCCACCAGTGACGGAACTTGTACCAGCCCGTTCTGTCTTCATCTTGCAACTTGTATTGCTGTGCCAAATCCATGGCCCACGTGAAGATCTTGCGTGGCAGCGGCTTCATGTTTTTCTGCGCGCTCATGATCTTGTCGAACATCTTCTCCAATACGCGAGGTACTGCAGACATCATCGTTGGGCGTACCTCCTTGATGTTTTCGCCGATGGTGGCTAGACTCTGCACGTAATAAACCGTCATGCCCAGGTATTGGTACAGAAATACCAACATACGCTCGTAGGCGTGGCACAAAGGCAGGAAGCTCAGTGCTTTGTCAGACCAGAGCGCCGGCGTTTGTCTGAGGTTCATCAGCTGGCTTACAATATTATAATGTGACAGCATCACACCCTTGGGCAA
This sequence comes from Bacteroidales bacterium, assembly GCA_017554325.1. Classification (GTDB taxonomy): domain Bacteria; phylum Bacteroidota; class Bacteroidia; order Bacteroidales; family WCHB1-69; genus F23-D06. The sequence continues at coordinate 161,268 of JAFZIP010000001.1, read as the reverse complement.
GCCTGTGGTGCCGGAAGTGTACATGATTGTGCTGCAATCCTCGGGTTTTACGCTGTCTCTTCTGCGTTGCAGCTCCTCAGGATTCTGGTTTTCTTCACCTAATTGCACCAACTGGGCGAAATACGGGAATCTCTTGCGGTCTTTGAAGGTATATACCATCTTGAGGTTGGGGGTTTCGTCCAAGATGTTGCTGAATTTGGTCATCACCTCATGGCCCTCAATCACGGCCAATTTCATTTCAGAGTGGTTGATGATGAATTTGTAGTCGTCCTCGCTGATGGTCGGATAAACCGGAACGGTGATGGCACCGATCTGCATGATGGCCATGTCCAACATATTCCATTCAGGACGGTTGGTGGAGATGATACCCACCTTGTCGCCGGGCATGATGCCGAGCTTGATGAAAGCGTAGCTCAAGTTATTGGTGATACGCAGGTAATCAGCCGGTGAATAAGAGACCCAACCTTTGCTGGTTTTGATGGACAAAGCCGTTTTTTGGTCGGGAAATGTTTCTGAATAGTAGGTCAGAATTTCAAACAGTCTGGTAATGTTGCGTGTGTTGCGCGCAAAAGGTTTCTGTTGTTTACTCATGTTAGATTATTAATGGTTTATAGTTTCTGATTTGAAGCCGCAAAAAAAACACTTTCACATCACAACACAAAATAAATGTGGTTGCAACGGACTAAAAGGGGTAAAAAGTGGATTTTTGGGGTGGAAATCGTTATTTTGGGGTGAAAAATTATTTTATTATCTTTGCACCCCGAAAAAATAGGGAGATTATGTTGAAAAAAATACCGGAATATTTAGCGAAAAAGGGCACCAACCTCAATCTGTTGGTCTTCGTTTTCATATTCTCCATGGTATTCGTGAATGTCTATACTCCGTTTGAGTTTTCCACTTGGTTTCGCACTAACAGCGACTCGCTGAACTTTCTCTACTCCACCTGTACCATTTTGGGTGGCATGGTGATTCTTATCGTCAGTCGTATTGTAATGTATTATGTAAACAAGCGGGAACTGATTTCCATGTTGTCGTATGTCTTGTGGTTGGCGGCGGAACTCCTGATGATTGTCATGCTTTACACACTGGTCAACAAACTCTTGCTGCACGACCAACGCGATGTTTACAGCATTTTCCGCAGGGCATTGATGTTCGTACCCGCCATCTTGGCCATTCCCTATTTGGTATCATATCTATATCTGGGATTGCGCTCCAAAGATGCGACTATCAATAAATTAATTGAAGAAGGACATACTAATGGGCAGGCGTTGCAGCATTCTGTTGACGATACGATTACCTTCAATGACGAGAATGGGAAACCGCGCCTCACCATCAAGAGCGGCAGCATTCTCTATCTGGGAGCCAATGACAATTATGTTAATGTCTATTATTTGGACAACGACAAAGTCGGGTATAACATCATTCGGAATAATCTGAAGTCTTTGGAAAAACAACTAACTGCGTACGGCATAGTGCGTTGTCACCGTTCCTACATGGTGAATTTGCACTGCGTGAAACTCATCAGCCGCGAAAAGGATGGCATGTACGTCACCTTCGACAGCAATGCCGTGAGCAAGATTCCGCTTTCAAAATCCTATTCGGAGGAGGTAATGCGGCAGTTTTCGGAATTGTAACGTTGTGTCCCCTTACACCACATATACCCAATGAGACGCACGACAGTGCGTCTCTACTGTACCCTGATTACTGTTTTCTGTACACCCTATCTCCCTTCGTACATCTTTTTGTAATATTCGACATACGCGCCGGATGTGACATGGTTGAACCACTCTTCGTTGGCCAAATACCAGTCAACGGTCTTCTCGAATCCCTCATCGAATTTCACCTTCGGTTCCCAACCCAACTCATTCTTGATCTTTGTCGGGTCGATGGCGTAGCGCAAATCGTGACCGGCACGGTCGGTGACGTAGGTGATCAATTGCAAGGATGTGCCCTCGGGGCGGCCTAACTTGCGGTCCATAATTTCAATCAACTTCTTGATCAAGTCGATGTTGCGCCACTCGTTGTTACCGCCGATATTGTAAGTCTCACCCGGCTTCGCCTCATGGAAAATCAGGTCGATGGCATCGGCATGGTCCTCCACATAGAGCCAGTCGCGCACGTTGATGCCTTGGCCATACACGGGCAGCGGCTTGTTGTTCTTGATATTGTTGATGAACAACGGAATTAACTTCTCCGGGAACTGGTACGGGCCGTAGTTGTTGGAGCAGTTGGAAATCACCGTGGGCATGCCGTAAGTGTCGTGGTAGGCGCGCACGAAGTGGTCGGCACTAGCTTTGGCGGCAGAGTACGGACTGTGCGGATTGTAGGGAGTGGTCTCCTTGAAAGAACCTGTGTCACCCAAAGCACCATACACCTCATCCGTGGAAATCTGGTAGTATTTCTTGCCTTCCCAGTTGCCGTTCCAAATAGTGCGGGCAGCATTGAGCAGATGCACCGTGCCCAGCACGTTGGTGTGCACAAACGTCATCGGATCCTTGATGGAGCGGTCCACATGCGATTCGGCCGCCAGATGGATGACCCCGTCGAACTGATACTCCTGAAACAGCTTCATGATGAAATCCTGATCGGCAATGTCGCCCTTGATGAAATGATAGTTGGGCTTTTTGTCCACGTCGGTCAGGTTCTCCAGATTGCCCGCGTAGGTCAAACTGTCGAGGTTGTAGATTTCATAATCGGGGTATTTGTTGACAAAACGTCTGACAACGTGGTTTCCGATGAAGCCGGCACCGCCGGTGATGAGGATTTTTTTCATGATAAATGGGATTTAAGGGGTTAAAGGGGTGAATGGGGTGAATGAGGTGAAAGGGTAAATGGGGTTAAGGGTTATTGATTAAATGTAAGAAATTCGTGGATGGCCATGGCGGCTTTTTTGCCAGCGCCCATGGCGAGGATGACGGTAGCGGAGCCTGTCACGATGTCACCACCGGCGAAGATGCCCTTGCGGGAGGTGCGTCCTTCGTCATCGGCGGTCACGCAGCCGTGGCGGTTTACATCAAGGCCGTCAGTCGTGGAGGCAATCAGCGGGTTGGGGGATGTGCCCACGGCGATGATGACCATATCCACATCCAGGGTAAATTCTGAATTTGGAATGGGCACCGGACGGCGACGTCCTGAAGCGTCTGGTTCACCCAGTTCCATGCGCTGGCATTCCATGCCCTTCACCCAGCCCTGGTCGTTGCCGAGGATCTTGGTGGGGTTGCAGAGTAAATTGAAGATGACACCCTCTTCTTTGGCGTGGTGCACCTCTTCGGCGCGGGCGGGCAGCTCCTCTTCGGAGCGTCGATATACGATATGCACGTCGGCCCCTAACCGGATGGCGGTTCTGGCGGCATCCATAGCCACGTTGCCACCACCCACAACGGCCACTTTCTTTCCGACAAAGTTTGGCGTTTCGTGCTCTTTCTTGTAAGCAAATAACAGATTGTTGCGGGTCAAAAACTCGTTGGCCGAAACCACACCGCAAAGGTTTTCACCCTCCACATTCAAGAAGTTGGGGAAGCCTGCGCCAGTACCCAAATATACGGCGCTGAAGCCCCACTTGTCTAACAGATCATCCACCGACACTGTGCGGCCGATGACCATATCACTTTCGAAGCGTACACCCAATTTCTTAACGTTCTCCACTTCGTGTCTTACTACGGTTTCCTTGGGCAGACGGAACGAGGGGATGCCATAGACGAGCACCCCGCCAAATTCGTGCAAGGCCTCAAACACGGTGACGTTGTAACCTTTCATGCGCAGTTCCTTGGCGCAGGTAAGTCCCGACGGGCCGCTGCCGATGATGGCCACTTTGTACCCGTTTTCCGGTGCACTCTTGGGTACGGAGAATTTGTGTTCGCGCGACCAGTCACCCACAAAGCGCTCCAGCTTGCCGATGGCGATGGGGTCGCCCTTGCGACCGAGCACGCACTGGCCCTCGCATTGGGTTTCCTGCGGGCACACACGTCCGCAAACGGCTGGCAAAGCGGAGTCTTGGTTGATGATGCGCGCGGCCTCTTCGAAATTGCCTTGAGCCACTTGTTGGATGAAAGCGGGTATGTTGATTTGTACGGGACAGCCAGTCACGCACATCGGTTTTTTGCAGTTGAGACAGCGTTTGGCTTCTGCCATGGCTTCCTCGGCATTGTAGCCCAAGCAAACCTCATCAAAGTTGTACTTACGCACCTCCGCGGGCTGCTCGCGCACGGGGACACGCTTTTTCTGAACATCATTTGTATTAATGCTGGCCACGGCGGCATCCATGCACTCGCAGGGGTGCTCTTTCTGTTTCACGGCCTCAATATGGTCGTACATGGCCTGCCGGCGCATGCATTCGTCAAAGTCGAGCAACGCAGCGTTGAACTCTGGACCATCCACGCAGGTGAATCGGGTTTGTCCGCCCACCGTAACGCGGCAGGCCCCGCACATGCCCGTGCCATCTACCATCAGGGCGTTGAGACTCACCACGCAGGGGATGTTGAATTCGGCAGCCTTCTTGGCTACAAACTTCATCATGATCATCGGGCCGATGGCCGTGATTTCATCATAGCGGCGGCCCTCTTTTTTCACCAGTCTCTCCAGCACGTCGGTCACCGTGCCCTGTTCGCCTAAGGAGCCGTCATCAGTGGCGATGTAGAGGTTGCCGGAAACAGGACGCAGTTTTTCAAGATAGAAGAGCAGGGATGAGGTTCGCGCGCCCACAATCACATCACAGTCAAGGCCGTGCGCGTACATCCATTTCACCAGGGGATAGATGGGTGCAATGCCCACGCCGCCGGCGATGAAACAGTAGTGTGCGCGCCGCAACTCGCCGATAGGCCGGTGAATGAACGCCGATGGATGCCCTAACGGGCCTACCACATCGCGGAAAGAGTCGCCCACCTGAAACTCCAGCATTTTGCGCGTAGAGTAACCGATGGTTTTCACCACCAACGTGATCGTGCCATCAAAGAGGTCCGTGTCGCTGATGGTCAAAGGGATGCGCTCCGCCTTGTCGTCTGCCTTTACAATTACGAATTGTCCGGGCAATGCGGCGTTGGCAATCTTAGGAGCTTCTACCTCTATCAAAAAGGTGTCTTTTCCGAGTTCTTCTTTCTTGATGATTTTATACATAATGTTGATTTAGCTTACAGAGTTGCCACAATAGTGTCTGCCATTTGTTGCATCAGTGGCAGTTGCTCGTTTTTCAAAGATGATTTTATGGACACAACAGGATCGATAAGGGTGTTGTTTTTCATTTCACCCAAGATGGCTTGGATAGCCTTGGCAGCCTGCGGGGCCCAAGTGCCGTTTTCTATGATGGCAAATGTGCGGTTTTGCAGAGAATGCGCTTGTAAATCAAGCATGAAAGTCTCCATGGGCGGGAACAGGCCGCCATTGTATGTCGGGGCGGCCAGCACGATATGGCTGCAGCGGAACGCCTCTGCCACCAAATAGGACACGTGAGAGACGGACACATCGAACATGCGTACGTCTTTCACGCCCTTCTGTGCCAGCATGTTGGCCAAAACCGTTGCCGCTGACTCTGTATGGCCGTAGGGAGAACCATAGACGATGACCACACCTTTGGTTTCAGGCTCATATTTGCTCCACAAGTCATGTTTTTGGATAAAATATTGGAGATTCTGTCTCCAAATGGGGCCATGTAGCGGGCAAATCATCAGGATGTCCAGATTGGCAGCCTTTTTCAGCAGATTTTGCACTTGAACACCATATTTGCCCACAATGTTGGTATAGTAGCGGCGGGCCTCGTTAAGCCAGTCGCGGTCAAAATCTACTTCATCGGCATAGAGATTGCCGCTCAACGCGCCGAACGTGCCAAAAGCATCAGCGGAGAACAGAATTTTGTACTCCGACTCATACGACACCATCACTTCCGGCCAGTGTACCATCTGGGCGGCCACGAAAGTGAACGTGTGTTTGCCAGTGCAGAGCGTTTCGCCTTCTTTCACAACTCTTGGGGCGTTTTTCAACGGCAGGTCGAAAAACTGGCCGATGAACTTGGCAGCCTGCATGCTGCAAATGATCTGCGTGTCAGGATAACGGAGCAAAACCTCTTTGGTCAGGGCCAAGTGGTCGGGCTCCACGTGATGGATTACAAAATAGTCCAGCGCACGTCCTGCGAGGGTGGCCTCCAGGTTTTCCAGAAATTGTTCGCCAACGGCATTATCTACTGCATCCAACAGCACCGTTTGCTCGTCCAACAGCAGGTAGGAGTTGTAGGACACTCCCTGCGGTACGGGCATGACATTTTCAAAAAGTGCCAGCCGCCTGTCGGAAGCGCCGATATAAAAAAGGTCGGATTTTATGGCTTGCGTTGTGTTCATTGTGTTTTGGATGTGTTATTGGTTATTTTCAGATTGATTTTGATTTGCATTTGTCTTAGCATTCATATCCGCAGCCTCTTTGCGCAGTACAATCACCTCAAGGATGGAGTAAAGAAAATAGATGATCAGGAACGCGATGGCGAATTTGATGGAATCGGCTCTGTTGAGCAGTACATAGAGTAAAAGGAAGAGAAGGCAGGAGAAAATCTTGATGATGCGTGACAGCATGTAGTTGGACACGAAGTGTTTCTCGGCTTTTCCTTTGTCATCGCGCAGTACGATGAAGATGGTGAAGAGAGTGATGATGCAGAAGAAGAGTACGATGAACGGCAATGCAGGGGATGCGTAGTCTGGGCAAAGCCATTGGAAAAGCACTGTCAGCCCGGCTATGATGGCCGAGAACACCAGTATTCGGAACGAAAACTTTTTAATGGGTATCTTTTGACTCATTTTTTGGTTGTTTTTTTGGTGACAGTGTTTTAATCATTACGTACATGGATATGGCTACACCCATTAGTGAGAGCACGACGGTGAACAGTGGGCTGGTATTCAGCCAATTGTCCATTTTGATGCCGCCGAACACGCCTAATGCAATAATCACGCCCATTTCAACGGCCATGTTTGAGTAGTAGGCATAGCTGTGCAATGGGGTTTTCTTGAAACGGGGGGCAGCCATAAGGAGCTAACCTTGCTATTTGCGCTCGGGTTGCTGAGCAGTCGGGGCCTGTGTGCTGGCCTTCATGTTGTGCATCTTGCAGTTACCTGAGAATGCTGCACCCGGTTCGATGGCAATTTTGCCTGCAATGATGTTGCCTACCAAGTTTGCGGTGGCTTTCAGTGAAATCAGGTTGCTGACATTCAGGGACTCGGCAGTTACTTGGCCTTCCACCTCAATGTTGGCGCAGGTTAGATTGCCTTCCACGCGACCGTCGCGGCCTACGATGATTTTGGCCTTGGAGACCACATTCCCCTTCACGAGGCCGTCAATGCGGATGTCTCCATTGGTGACGATGTTGCCTTCCAGTTGTGTGCCGTTGGCAATGACGTTCACTGCGCTAAAATCTCTTTGTTCATTCTCTTTCATAAGCATTTCTTTAAAATTTCTGTGTTTATTCTATTTTTTTCAAATAATTCTCTTTCACAAAGTCCTCGTATAGGTGCCGGTCATCCGTTTTGTTGTAGAAGGTGGTGTAGTTGGTAGCAGAGATGGGATATACGATGATGTTGCCGTTGGCAATTTCAGGAGCGAAGTTCTCGTTTTTCAGCAGGATGTTGTAATAGTCCATGGCATTATCCTTACCGTTGAACTTGGCCACCGTGACCATCTGCTGGGTGCTGTTGATGTAGAAACTGCTGATGTTGAAATGCTGCAGGCTGAAGAAGGTGCTGTTGAAACTGATGAGGTTCTGTTTCACCGTCTGTACGGAGAGCTTGCCTGTCTTGACCAGCAGGATGATATAGTGCATCTCTTCGGCGTTGAATACGAACGGGTTGGCTTTGGGTTGTTCGGGCAGGATTTGCGCCAGGTCTTCCGCTGTGCTGGTACTATCCATGGAGTTTAGGGTGCTGGCCACCACGGTTGGGTCAAAGGTGGAGAGGTATATTTTGGCCAGCTCTGCCACAGGTTCTTGAGGGAAGTTAGCAATCACGTTGCGCAATCCATGGATCAGGGTGTCTTGGTTATAGACCTGTCCAGCGGCCACGGCGCGGAGGTAGCTGTACTTGGCTTTCAGTTCATTTTCCGTACAGACAGGGATCATCTGGTCTGCTGCTTGCACCACTGAAGCCCACTTCTTCTGGTTAAAATCCTCATATACCAGTTCATAGCGGCGTTCTGCGGTCTTTTCCAATTCAGCCAGCTTTTCGTAATATTTCGGATCATTGATCAGCTTGGCATAGTCTGTGTCGGGGTATTTGGTCAGTATGGTTTGCTTGTGCGTTTCTGCTTTGGGATTGTTCTGGGCGGAATAGATGGTATAGAGCAGATAGGTGCAGGGCAGGGTGTATTCTCCGTTGGGGTAGCGTGTGATAAGCGACTCGAAGGCCTCGCATGCCCGCGGGAGGTCGTTGAGCAGGTCTCTGTAGATGTAGCCCGCCTCAAACAAGTCCTTTGCGATGATGGCATTGGAAGTATCGATGGCTCCGGGGGTCAGCGGCAGGTCTTGCAGGTAATACTGCTCCTTCTTGGGGTCCGTTTCCCGCTTGGGGATAGGATTGCCATCCTCGTCATAGTCAACAGAGTCCACTGCATTGGGATTGTTCATCAAAGCCATGTCGTCGAACGAGATCTGCTGTTTGTTGCTGATGAACCAGTTGTCTTCCAATTTACGGTTGCCCCACCGGCGGTAGAAGTCCTGTTGGCCAGCGGTGACCAGTGACTGGTTGTAGAAGTACCACTTGCCGTTGGAGGAGGTAGTGTTGATGTTGGAGTAGGAAGACGCATTCGCGAGGGCAAGCATGCGTTCAGCCTCTTCGGCGGCAGCCTTGCGCTCGGCTTCGGTATAGTCGGCGATCATCTTGCGTACCCATGCATTTCGCTGCGACTCCGGCATCTTGGCGATGCGCTGCAAGCTGTCTTGCAAGTCAATTTCATCCAATTTCTCCACCAAGTCTTTCAGCACCCTTGACTTCTGCATTACGAAATCGTAGTTGGGGTAGTTCTTCGGAATGCTCAAGGTTGCGGTGTCATAGTAGGCTTGTGCCTTGCGGTATTCGTTTTCCTCAAAATACAAGTCAGCCAGCGCGATGCTGGAGAAGGTGCGCTGGTAGTTGTTGTTCGTGTAGGCTGCCACGGACTTGGCCAGATAGCTTTTGCGAAGTGTGTCGTTTTCGTCAATGCGGGCGATTTCGGAACATGCGTAGTAGATTTGGTCTTTGAAATTCTCGTTTTTCTTCTCGTCCAGCATCTTCTTGAACTGTCGCATGATGGAATTGCGCGAAGCATCGGAGCCGTCATAGTTGTAGGCCAGGTGCATCTGCGCGCAGAACACCATCTCGTAAGATGAGGATTTTTTTATGACCTTGTAGAAGTTCTTCTGGGCCTCTTCCTGTTGCCCCATTTTCTCGTACAGCTCGCCGAGGATAAGTTGGAGGCGCGCTTTGAATTCGCGTTCAGGACGTGCGGCAATGGCGTTGTTGAGGTAGTCGATGGCCTCGCTCACTTCGCCGTCGGGGGCAGTGAGGTGGTACTCGGCTTTGGCTGCATTGAACTGCACGTTGAACTTCCGGTTTTTCTTGTTGGTGGCCAGATAGTGCAGGTTTTCCAACTGCTCGTCAGCACTGGCAAAATAGCCCTGCCGCATGTTGGTGCGGGCTTGCAGCACAGCGGCCTCGTTGAAGGTGTTGGCTTTCGGGAAGTTATGGGTGATGTAGTTGGTGACGCGCGCCGCCTGGCTGTAATCCTGCTTGTAGAAATAAGATTTCGCCATCAGCAGGTAGGCGTCGTCGATGGTCTTCACATACTCTTTGCCCCGAATCAGCATGGAGTGTTTGTAGATGGCTTTGGAGGCTTTCTCAATGGTCCGGTCCAGATGTGGGAGAGCAGGTCCTAAATCCGTTTTGTCAGGGTAGTTGTACACCGGCAACGTGGCCGTGAAGTTGTCCTTCGACAGCTTGCCCATCTCCGCCTCGGCTTGCTTCATCGACTGCTGGCCATTCCAAAATACGTTATATCTACATGTTACATTGTGATAAGCCCGATTGGGAAAGGTGTTTTTTTGCGTGGAGCATGAGGAAGCCCCGATTATGGTGAGAATAATCAGAGTGGTTATGTTTATCAGATTTTTTATCTTTCTCTCTTTCAAAATCTTGAATTTTAGTCTTCTACAATAAGATAAACAAACGCCAGTAGTTGAGTTTTATTTTGATTGTTGGGAAAAATATTCTTCCAGAAGATGTTGAACATACTTGCCAAACACGTCGAACTCGATGTTGACCACCGTGCCCGGCTTGATGTTGTGGAAATTGGTGTTCTGGTAAGTGTAGGGGATGATGGCCACAGAGAATTTTCCCTTCTCGGAATCCACCACGGTGAGACTCACCCCGTTGACCGAGATAGAGCCTTTGGGCACGGTGAAATTGTTCTTAGATGCATCGTAGGTGAAATAGAAACGCCAGCTGCCGTTCTCATCTACAACCTTCTCACAAACAGCTGTTTGATCCACGTGACCCTGCACGATGTGACCGTCGAAGCGCCCGTCCATGCGCATACTGCGTTCCAGGTTCACTTCGCCTCCAACTTGCCAGGTGCCGAGGTTGGTCTTCAGCATGGTCTCTTCCATTGCTGTGACCACATATTGCTTGGCCTCTTTGTCCAGTTTCACCACCGTGAGGCAGCAGCCGTCGTGCGCCATGCTCTGGTCGATGGACAGCTCGTCAGCGAAGTCCACCTCCAATGTGAAATCATAATTGGTTCTATCTTGTTCTATCTTAACAATCTTTGCGGTTTTCTCGACAATTCCAGTAAACATTTACATATTATTTTAAAACGCGCAAAGATACAAAAAATGGTTGAAATGGCGATATCCTGCAGGAATCGCCCAGAACCATATCAGAAAAGAGTAAATGCAAAAATGGTTAATCCAACAGCACCGCCGCTATGATGATGATTGGGTACAAAAACCAAAAGATAGTCATACCGATACCAAACCCAAGGCCGACGCCACTAAGTACTGATCCCACAGTAACTTTTGCCTCTTTTTGGCCTCCGTTGGCGAGGTAGTTCCGAATTTTTTTTCTGTTATCTGCCCCCATGATTATGGCAATGATGCTGCCGACAGGAAGGGATGAAATGGCTGTTGAGACAATGCCTTTGGCAAGGAATGAGTTTGTTAGCGACTCTTGAGGAACATTGTTTTCTACAGGATACTGAGGTTGTTGATAGGGGTACTCTTCCATTTTCTTATTTTGTTAGAATGTAAAATAATGTTTGAAATTACTTGATCATCCAAGACTGGATTTTCTGCTGCAAAAATAAGATTAATTTGTTAGATTGTACACGTTTTTAAGTTACAATTTTGCAATGATGACGTTTAGTAAGTATCGCTTTGGATGCCCAACGCGCGGACTTTGTCCGCGATGCCCTCCAATTTTTCCTTGTCAAACTTGTGCAATTGCAAGGCCGGTGTCTCGCGGTCGAGCGAGTAGATCATCACGCGCTTGGGGTGGATACGGCGCACATATTCGAGCCACTTGGAGAAGTTCGGCTCCTGGCTGTTGTCGAAGGGCGTGCCCTCCTTCTCGCCGCTAAGGAACATGGTCTGGATGATGAGATTTCCGTTGAAAGAGCACAACTCCCGCACTACCTCTTCCAGATTTACGGGCACCACTGGACCGTTGATGATTTCCAACATCTCCTGCGTGCCGGCATCCAGCTTCAGAATGGGATTCTCAATCCGCTTCAGGGCCGCACAAACCTCCAGACGCATCAGCTGCGTGGCATTGGAAAGACAGGAAATCACCGCGTTAGGATAGTATTTGTCTCTCAAAGGAATGAGCCCATTGATAATCTGGTCGAAACCCGGGTGCAAGGTGGGTTCTCCGTTGCCCGAAAAGGTGATGCTGTCAACAGGCGTGCCAGCTTCCGTACAAGTTTTGAGCTTGTGTTCAATGGCCTGCAAAACTGTTTCAACCGGGTAGTACTCGCGGGCGTCCAGGCGCTTCTCCAGCGTCCAGCCGCACTCGCAGTACAGACAGTTGAAGGAACAGATTTTCACGTCCGTGGGCAAGAGGTTGATGCCCAAGGAGTGGCCCAGCCGGCGACTGTGGATGGGACCGAAAGCGATGGATTCCCAGAGAAATGTGGACATGATTAGTTGAGAGTTTAAAGTTTAGAGTTTAGAGAGAAGGTAGTGATTATTGGTTTTTGTATTGCACGACTTCGTCGGAGAAGAAATCGAGTTGGACGCCGGCTTGGGCGAACATTTCCTCAGACTCGGCTCCGGCGTGATATTTGTTGGCGCACACCACGCGCTTGATGCCGCAGTTGATGATGAGCATCGCGCACACGCGACAGGGGGTCATGCGGCAATAGAGCGTGGCACCATCCAGCGAGATGCCGAGTTTGGCGGCCTGGCAGATGGCGTTCTGCTCGGCGTGTACCGTGCGCACGCAATGTTGCGTCACCGTGCCGTCTTCGTGCACTGTCTGCTTGAGCTGGTGGCCCACCTCGTCGCAATGGGGCAAACCCTTGGGCGAGCCCACGTAGCCGGTGACCAGAATCTGGCGGTCGCGGACCACCACGCAGCCGCTGCGCCCGCGGTCGCAAGTGGCTCGTTTGCTGACCGTATCGGCAATTTCCATAAAATATTCGTCCCACGAAGGACGTACATGTTTCTCTTCCATAGCGTTCTTTTTAAAAACGCGCAAAAATACGAATTCTCGGGGAATCCGCTCCCAAATCCGAAAAAATTGTGTAGGTTTGCAGCCTAATTTTTGAGCGTTTTGCAAGAGCCTTTGGCAGAAATATTGAGACCCCGCACGCTGGATGCGTATGTCGGTCAGGAGCACCTGATGGGCAAGGGGGCCGTATTGCGCAACGCCATAGAGAACAACAACATACAGTCCATGATTTTCTGGGGGCCGCCGGGCGTGGGCAAGACCACCTTGGCCCTCCTCATCGCCGAGCTCACCCAGTCGGAGTTCCACATGCTGAGCGCCATCAGCAGCGGCGTGAAGGACATCCGCGAGGTAATTGAGAGAGCCAAGAAATCACCACATCGGAGTCTGTTGTTCATCGATGAAATACACCGTTTTTCCAAGGCCCAGCAAGACTCGCTGCTCGGGGCAGTAGAGAAAGGAGTGGTAACTTTGATTGGTGCTACCACAGAAAATCCCTCTTTTGAAGTTATCTCGCCGTTGCTCTCTCGCTGCCAAGTGTATGTGCTCAAGCCGCTTAGCCGCGACAATCTAGAGACCATCCTGCAAACCGCAGTCGCGTACCTTGAGAAGCAGCTTTCCTGCAAAATCAAGTTGGAGGACACGGAGGCGTTGCTGCGCATCTCCGGCGGCGACGCGCGCAAGCTCATCAACGCCATCGAGCTGGTAACCTGGATGACGCAGCCTGTAGATGGGGTGGTCACCATCACTCACGAGCAGGTGGTGAATGTTATCCAGCAGAACTTGGCCATGTACGACAAGAACGGCGAGCAGCACTATGACATCATCTCCGCGTTCATCAAGTCCATGCGGGGCAGCGATCCTAATGCGGCGGTGTATTGGATGGCGCGGATGCTGGTAGCTGGCGAGGATCCGTTGTTCATTGCCCGCCGCATGGTGATTCTGGCTTCGGAGGACATCGGCAACGCCAACCCCAATGCCTTGTTATTGGCCAACAACTGCTTCCAGGCGGTGAATGTCATCGGCATGCCCGAGGGGCGCATCCCGCTCTCGCAGACAGCCATCTATTTGGCTTGCTCGCCCAAGAGCAACGCGGCCATCATCGCCATCGACAACGCCTACGCGCTCGTGAAGCAGGCGGGCGACCTGCCCGTGCCATTGCACATCCGCAACGCGCCCACCAACCTGATGAAAGAGCTGGGTTATCACAAAGGCTACCAGTACGCCCACGACTTCGAGAACAACTTCGTGAACCAGGAGTTCATGCCGGAGGGCCTGCAAGGCGTGAAAATCTACGAGCCGCAGAACAATCCCCGCGAGAACGAGCTTCGCAAATACTTGCGCAACTGTTGGAAAGAGAAGTATAAGTATTGAGAGGGCAGCGCACTATGCCTCGAGGTCGGCATGGACACCATCACCATTGCTCTGAAATGTATTCCGGAGGAATACCATCTTAGTAATCTCACACAAGGCCGCAGGCCGCAGTGTGGGGCGTGCGCGAGACCCCCTCGCGGCGCAAGAGTCATGTGCGCCAGAGCAGTGAACCAACCCGCCGCGAAAGTCACACACTGGCAATATGGGAAACTGATCCAGTGGGACGACGGGGCTAAGACAGTAAAAATTCTCCACTATCAACAACAGAAGAAAATTGTGTACTTTTGCCATCGAAAACAACAACCTACAAACAAAAAACAAACTACTATGGAACAAAACAACAATGAAATCATTCTCTATCAGCCCGACAACAGCATTCGGTTGGAAGTACGATTGCAAGAAGATACCGTGTGGCTCAATAGAACGCAAATGGCAATACTCTTTGACAGGGATGTCAAGACTATTGGTAAACACATTGCTAATGCTTTGAAAGAAGAATTATCCGATTATCCAGTTGTCGCAAAATTTGCGACAACTGCACGGGACGGAAAGAACTATCAGGTAGAATATTACAATCTTGACATGATTCTCTCTGTTGGCTATCGGGTAAAATCCAAACGAGGAATAGAATTCAGGAAATGGGCTAATTCCGTGTTGAAAGAGTACTTGCTACGTGGATACGCTATAAACCAGCGATTTGAGCGATTGGAACAGCGAGTCAGCAAGACAGAAGAACAAATCGGTTTCTTTGTACGCACAGCATTGCCGCCCACTGAAGGCATTTTCTATGATGGTCAAATATTTGATGCATACCAATTCGTTTCAGACTTGATACGAAGTGCAAAGAAATCTATTGTTCTGATTGATAACTACATCGACGAATCGGTATTGCTGATGTTGGCAAAAAGAGGCGATGGTGTTACGGCAAGGATTCTTACGAGATCTGCCAACACCATCATAAGACTGGATTTGGAAAAGTACAATCTACAATACCCTCCGATAAAGGTAGAACAGAGCAGCATCTACCACGACCGCTTTCTTATCATCGACGACACTGTTTATCACCTCGGTGCCTCACTGAAAGACTTGGGGAAGAAACTCTTTGCCTTCAGCCGGATGGAGGTGAAGGTCGAGGAGATTATCTCATTTCAATAAAAGCCTTAGGCAATGCAGTGGAGAGTTTCTATCTATTTAATTTGTCGAAATTATTGACCAAATCTTTTTTCCATAAACAGATTCTCCCCACTTAATGCAGTCTATAACAATTGGAGTAATGTATAATGATTCAAAAACATCATCCACCCTGGCGTTCACCCCTTGCTTTTTACATTTTTCACAATACCTCACCCAATAATCATGTAAATCTACGCCTCCGTATAATTTAGAACCAACATCAAAACGGTCTTCCATTATAACCATCATTTTGATCGCGGCAATATCGGTCCAGTTGAAGCAGTCCAATATTGATTCTACATAGAAAGAACCATCATCGTATTTACTCTCACTTTTATAATATTCCTTCGTGGGTCTGAAATGTTTAATATGAAAAATTGTAAAACATCCACAATACAACAACGCAATAACTATAGACAATACTATTGTTATTGTTTTTTTTGTTTTTTTTGTCCAATTCTTTCTCATTCTTATTGTTTTATATCGGTTTTTTATTGACCCAACGCCTTTTATATGCTAGTTACCACCTTCGTTTATCAGACGTTGGTGGAACGACGGGGAAAAAAATAAGAAATAATTTCGAAAAAGTCACCCGCCATCATTGGCGTATGAAAAAATATGTACTTTTGCAGCGGAAATCAATAGGGGAATAGTCCGTTCAGACGTCCACAATTTGGCGAAGACCTTTCAAGAGAGCCAACCTGTTTGATTTCTTTTTTTTATGCCCTTATTGCAGTGATGCAGTATTGGATTTTTTCACCTGTCCGCTTTATTCCAACCATCATTTTTACTGTTCCAATCCCCTCTAGATTGCATCTCATTTCCTGCATCTGAGAAAAAGATGCTTGATTTTTAACCCCTTTCTTAGGTGGTTTGGGTTTACCATATTTCACGGAATATCGCAAAATAGTATCGAGTTGTAGCATCGCCAGTGTTGAAATATACGTTTTAGCTGCATGACGAATAGTCTCTGTGATAGAAAGATAACGGATGTTTATATAATCTTTCAAGGAATGGTTGTAAACGCATTTGCTGGGATTATTCTTGGTCCAATCGCGATACACTTGCGAAATAATCATTTCCCGTTGCTTAAGCGCTTCTTTATTGTTTTCTTGCGGTATAATCATAAAAAATAAATATTTTGAATTCGGGCGCAAAGATAGCGAATATTCAAATGTGACTTTCCCAGAAAATGACGCAATCCAAAAAAATTGTATGTTTGTCGGTTGCATTGACATATATGCCGAAAAGAGTAACATTGGAGACCTAAAACTTTGAGACGATGGTTCGTCCGCTATTCAAACAGATACCTAAAAGCAAACACAGCCCATGCATTTTGGCGCTGCTGCTGATTCTGTGTTTGTCTGTCTTCTCCCTGCGGGCGCAGAATCATCACTACTCCCAGTTTTACACTGCTCCGGTCAGTATCAATCCAGCACTCACGGGAGCGTTTGACGGAATATTTCGCATCAACGGGAACCAACGCACCCAGTGGCTTTCGGTCACCAAACCCTACCTCACTTTCGGCATTGGTGCTGATGGGGCCATTTATAAGAATCATCGGAGACAGGAATTGTTCGCCATCGGCGGATCCGTCACTACATTGAAGGCCGGCGACGTGGGCTACACCTCCACGCAGGCTTTGGTCTCCGCTTCATTCATCAAATATGTTGGTCACCAAAACCATCACAAGATAGGCATCGGTGCATACGCGGGCATGTTCAACAACTTCTTCGACCTCGCGGCCAGCAGCTGGGATGAGCAGTTCCAGCACAACCACTACAATCCGCAATTGGATCCCGGTGAGCAGTTTCTAGCCACCAAGCAGTTCTATTTCGATTGTGGCGCGGGGCTCTTCTGGAGCTATAGTCCGAACAAGACCAATACCTTCCAGTTGGGTGTTGCCGCCGCCCACCTCAACCAACCCAAAGAAACTTTCGGTACCACGAACCAACGGTTGCCCGTGCGCTATAACATGCATTTTCTCTCGCGTATAGCCCTTTCTTCTAATGTGGCCTTGGAACCGATGGCGTTGGCCTCGATTCAACGCTCGTTTTATGAGGCCGTCTTCGGCACCAATATCGAATATTTTCAACGTAAAAACAGTTATACCACCCTGTTCTCGGTCGGCGGCGGAGTCTTCTACCGCTGGAACGACGCCGTTATCGCGGATGTGTTCTTCGACTGGCAGAATCTGCGGATTGGTGTCAGCTATGATGTCAATGTTTCCTCCTTTCGCGTGGCCACGCACGGGCGCGGCGCGCTGGAAGTCTCCATATCCTACATTTTCCGCAAGAAATCCGTCACCCGCACCGGCAAGGAGCCGTGCCCGTATGATGTGATGTGAAAAAGAAGGGGTGCAAGGGGTACATGGGGTGCAGGAGGTAAAAAAGGTAAAAGGGTACAGGGGTCAGGGTACAGTTAACAGTCAATAGTTTATGGTTAAAATTTAATTCTCAATTCTCAATTCAAATGAAGCGCTTGCTCTTTATCATTCTTCTCGGACTGCTCCTGCCTTTGGCAGGGCTGGCGCAGCATGTGCGTTTGACGGAGAGTCAGAAGGAGGAACAGAGAGAGTTTATCCGCAAAGACACATTGCTGGTCAAGGTGGAGGCGCTGCCCACCATCATCAATTCCCATTTTTCGGAATATGCCGGAAGACTGTACCCCGACTCCGCTTTTTTCTTCACCTCCATGCGCTCCGACATGAAAGAGGACAACGACCATTACTTTGAAACCAGTTGGTATTGCAATATTTACGAAACCCATCTTCAGCCAAATGGAGACTATTCTGTCATAACCCCATTGCCTTCCATAATCAACTCGCGAAAATACTTCAATAGCAATTTCTGCTTTAATGAACAGCGCGATTGGCTGGTCTTCTCGCGCTGCAACCGTGTGGGTGATGGCGAGCTCCGATGCTATCTGTGGGAAACCCGTCGCAATAAAAAAGGCTGGATGAAACCGGCCAAGTTGCCATCTTCCATCAATGTGGAAGGTTTTTCCTCGATGCAACCCTGTTTGCTGACGGCTGACGGACACAGCATTTTGTATTTTGTTTCCAACCGCCCGAATGGCTATGGCGGTTTGGATATTTGGTATTCTATATGCAAGGATGGCAAGTACAATCCCCCGGTCAATTTGGGCGGTCGCATCAACACAGAGGGCAACGAGATTACCCCTTTTTACGACACCAAGACTGGCACATTGTATTTCAGTTCTGATGAGCATTTGGGTATCGGCGACTACGACATTTTCTACAGCACAGGTGCATTGGGCCAATGGGAAGAAGTGTCCAACATGGGCGTGCCCTACAATTCAGAGTACAACGATTTTTATTTTTCTCTGAATGAAGACGGCATGAGCGGCTATTTTTCCTCCAACCGTCCGCACGATAATTTGTCCTTGGAAGATACTTGCTGCAATGACATTTTCCATTTTGAACCTGTCGAACAGCATCATAGTGAGGAGATTCCGGTGGACACGCCGAGTACGCAGGAGAAGATTGCTTCGGTGCTGCCCATTACGCTCTACTTCCAGAACGACGAACCAGACCCAAAATCTTTGTCTGACACCACGCTGACCGATTATGAACAGCTTTACCGCAGATATTTGGCTGTTCATGATTTGTATGTGAGCGAGTCAGGGCAGGGTCTTTCGGGCGACAGTTTGGCCGCCGTGCAGCAGGGCGTGTATGCTTTCCTTCGCGATTCGGTGGCCACAGGGCACGACAGGTTGATTCTGCTCAAGCGTTATATCAAAGAAGCCTTACAAAATGGTGAAACCGTGGAGCTGACCATCAGTGGGTATGCGTCGCCGCTGCACAACAGCGATTACAACAAACATCTCTCCTCGCGGCGTATCGTGAGTCTGCTCAATTATTTGTATAAGGCTGACAACTTTGCTTTGGCGCCCTATCTGGACGGCGACCGCCCTGGGCTGACCATCCACACGGACCCACAGGGAGCCGTGCAACACACGTTTGCCTCCGAAGAGGCCAGGGAGACGGTTTACGGACTGCAGGCTGCCAAGGACCGCAAGATTGTCATCACCGCTGGGAAAAACTGATGGCCAAATTGCTTTTTTTCTATTTTTGTGGCCCAAAAATCAGAGTTATGGCAGATTACGAAGGTACACATGTTGAAAGGCATTCAATAGCTTCTTATATGGTGGATGGCAAGCGGTTGTTGACACCCACGCTCATGTTCAACCTGCTGCAGGAAGTGGCGGTCAACCACGCCGACGAATTGGGTGTGGGTTGGGATTATTTGCATCAGTTCAACCAGTTCTGGGCATTGTCGCGAATGGATGTGGAAATATTGCGGATGCCTGAATGGCTCGAAGAGGTGAACATCATCACTTGGCCGAAGAAAAATACGTATCTCATGCAACCTCGTGATTATCAAATCAAAACAATGGATGATGAGATTATGGTGCGTTCCACTTCCAACTGGGTGATATTGGACGGCGAGGGCAAACCCCAGCAATTGAGTGCCTACGAAAACCATTTAGGAGTGGTTGAAGGATTGCATGCAATAGAGACACCCGCCTCTCGCCTGCGCACAGGCGTACCCTGCGAGAATGCCCTCTTCAAACCGGTGGTCTATTCCAATATCGACATGAACCGCCATGCCAATAACTCCGCCTACGTCACTTGGGTAATGGATAGCTTTGACAATGAGTTCCACGACCGACACATACTGGCATTTCTGTCCATCAACTACTTACAGCAAACTCGTGCCGACGACCGATATGCTGTGGTAAAACAGGAGACGGCCCCCAACGATTATCTCTGCTCCATCTATTCCGAAAAGGATCAGGTGGAAGTGTGCAGAGTGCGTACGTTGTGGAAAAACAGATAAATTTCTGTTGTTGGTTTACTTTTTCAGATAGGTATCGAACCAGTCGAGGAAGTTACGATGCCAGAGCAGGCTGTTCTGCGGCTTGAGCACCCAGTGTGTCTCATCTGGGAAGTAGAGGTAGCGGGCATCTAGACCGCGCATCTTGGCTGCATTGTAAGCGGCCATACCCTCAGAAGCCACAATGCGGAAGTCGAACTCGCTGTGGATGACGCAGATAGGTGTGTTCCATTTATCGACAAACAGGTGCGGTGAGCAGGCATAGCTCTTCTTAATCTGCGGGTTGTTCCAATCCCAGTACGGTCCACCGATGTCCCAGTTGTCGAACCAGAGTTCTTCAGTCTCCAAATACTGTTGTTCGAAGTTGAACATGCCGTTGTGGGCCAGCAGAGCCTTGAAGCGACGGCCATCGTTATAGCCCTTCACGTCGTGGTTGTGGCCGGCGAGCCAGTAGATGCTATAGCCTCCGAAGCTGGCACCGCAGGCACCGAGGCGCTCTTTGTCAATCTGTTTCACATTGTCGGTGAAATAGTCGGCAGCGCGCATGTAGTCCTGCATGCATAGACCACCGTAGTCGCCGCTGATCTCCTCGCACCACTCCGTGCCAAAGCCGATAGTGCCGCGGCGGTTGGGTGCGATGATGAAATAGCCACCGCCACTCATCACCATGAAGTTCCAGCGCGTGCTCCAGAACTGGCTCACCATTGACTGCGGACCGCCCTCGCAATAGAGCAATGCTGGATACACTTTCGTGCTGTCGTAGTCGTAAGGATAAATGAGCCACGTGAGCATCTCCTTGCCATCCACCGTCTTGATCCAATGCTCTTCCACCTTGCCCATGCGCACCTGGGAGAGCACGTCATCGTTGATGGCGGAAATCTTCTTGCCGTCGGCTTTGTTGTCGTTGAGGTTATAGACAAAGATTTCTGCCGGATATTGGATGGACACTTGGTCGGCGTAGAGTTTGCCGTTTACCAGCTCGAAACCGTGAATGTCATGGTATCCGTGCGAAATCTGGCGGAACTCTTTGCTGGCGCGGTTGTATGCGAAGATTTCGTCCATGCCGCGGTAGTTCACCACACCCAAAATCTCCTTGTCATCGTCGGTCCAGCTGATGTTGGTGAAGTTGTAGTCGAAGTTCTCCGACATGTCGGTGCGCTCGCTGGTAGCAAGATTCAGCACCATAAGGCGCAGCTTGTCGCTCTCGTAGCCGTCGCGCTCCATGCTTTCCCATGCGAGGTACTTGCCGTCGTGGCTGAACACGGGATTCTGGTCGTAGCCCATGATGCCCTCGCTGACATTCTTGGTGGTTTTCTTTGCGATGTCATATAGGAAGATGTCGCTGTTGGTGGAATGCGCATAGTCGCTGCCGGTTTTCTTGCGGCAGGTGTAGGCGATGGTTTTGCTATCGGGGCTGTAGTTGTACTGCTCCACGCCGCCCCATGGGCGCATCGGGCACTCGAAGGTGCTGTCGATAAGGCAGACAGCTTTAGCTATATCCACCTTCTTGCCGTCAAACTCGGCGAGGAAGATTTGGGGATATTCATCTACCCAGTTGTCCCAGTGGCGGTACATGAGGTCTTCGTTGATACGGCCGGTGGTCTTGTCAAGGCCGGCGTAAAGTTTCTCTAAATGGTCGGGACGTTTCACCGGTTTGGTGGCGATATAGACGATGGACTTGCCGTCGGGGGCGAGTTTGAAGCCTTCGGTACCGTTTTCGAAAGTGGCGATGGTCTTCTCGCGGCCATCCTTCATGGCCATGGCGATGATATCGTTGTCGCGGCAGAAGAGCAGCGTTTCGTTATCCTGCCATACGAGGTTGAACTCGCTGGCATTGGTGGTGGTGAGACGGTCGGCCTTGCCACCTTCGGTGGGGATGAGGTAGATTTCGGCATTGCCTTTGTTCTGTGCCATGTCGTAGTAGGTCACGGTGTAGGCGATCTGTTTGCCGTCGGGGGAGACAGCCTTTTCGCCCATCTTGCCCAAAGCCCACATCACTTCGGGCGTAAACTGTCCGTTCTTGACTTCGATTTCGGGTTTCCCAATGACGTTAGCATCGGTCTGTTCTTGTTTTTTACAGCCACAAATCAGTGTCAGTAAAGCAATTGCGATAAAAAGTTTTTTCATAACAAGGATAGAAAATAGATTTCAGATTTTGAAGATGCAAAACTAAAAAATATTCCGTTATGGAGTCAACAGATAAAGTACAAATACTGCAATTTGCTATTTTTTGTACTTTTGCAACCGTTTCACTGCGGATGCGTGTGTAGCTATCATCATTAACTTTCATGTCCTTTAAAAACAGCTGGAAACGATTTTGGGAGCGGGTCTGTGACCTCACGGGCTGGAAAATCATCGACTCTTATATCCTGAGGAAATTCCTCGGGTCGGTGGTCTATTCCATCCTGTTGCTGATGACTATCATCATCGTGTTCGACCTTTCGGAAAACATCCAGCGTTTTATGAGCAAATCGATTCCTGTGAGTGAGATTATCACGGGATACTATTTCAATTTCATTCCCTATTTCATCAACTTATTCATTCCGCTGTTCACCTTTATCAGCGTGATATGGTTCACTTCCAAACTCTCTTCACATAACGAGATTATTTCCATTTTGGATAATGGCGTCAGCTTCAAGCGTTTTCTCGTGCCTTATTTTGTCGGGGCTGTCGTGATTATGCTGATTTCCCTGTTTATGGCCAACTTTGTGGTGCCCTATACCAACGAGAAATTGAATGAGTTCAAATATACCTATTTCGGCAAGCAGGCTATTTCCACCACCGATTTGCATATCAAGAACTCTCCCAACAGTTACCTGTATGTACAGCGTTGGGACCGTGAAAATGAGATTGGTTATGATTTCACATACGAGGAGTTCGATAATTCCAGTATCTGTGTGAAGATTAAAGCAATGTCCGCTTCCTACGATGCCAAAAAGGGAAAATGGGTTTTACGGAATTTTGTGCGTAGAGATGTGTTCAATGATAAGGAGATTGTCACGACAGGCAGGGAGATGGACACTGTTTTCAATGTGTTGCCGCGCAATTTCAGTCAGGATGTTTTCATAGCAGAGACTATGTCGTATAAGGAATTGCGGTCGTTCATCAAGGAGGAAAAGATGAGAGGGTCCAATCTGGTGGCGCATTTCCAGATTGAGCAGCACAAGCGTATTGCCAACTCCATCGGTATCTTTATCATGACATTCTTGGGATTGAGTGTGTCCTCGCGCAAGAACCAGCGCGGTGTGGGCGTGCACATCTTCATGGGCATGGGTTTGGCGTTCACGTTCATCTTCCTGCAGCAAGTATCGACCGTGTTTTCTGTTTCCGGCGGTCTGCCGCCCGTGTTGGGCACGTGGATTCCCAATATTATTTTTCTGTTTGTCACCATATTGACACTCAAGATGGCGCAAAAATAGGATAGTATGCAGAAGATGAGAAGTTATGTGTTGCCTTGCGCCATTCTTTTGGGCCTGTTGCTCCACAAATGGTGTTCGATGCTCTCGTTCCTGGCTCCGTATCTTATTTTTCTCATCCTGCTGCTCAACTTTGTGGCGGTGGATATCCGCAAACTGAAGGTTACAAAGCTCAACCTTTGGCTGTTGCTTTTCCAGACGGTGGTCAGCATTGGCATGTATTACCTTATTGTAGGCGTGTGTCATAACTATCTGGTGGCGCAGGGCGTGCTCATCGGAGTGCTCTGCCCCGTGGCCTCCTCCGTGGTGGTCATCTCCTGCTTGCTCGGTGCCAATCGCGAAACCGTCACCGAATACACCATTCTCTGCAATCTGCTGATTTCCGTTATCGCGCCGTTCTACTTCACCTTCATCGGGGTGCACCATGACCTTTCCTTCTGGGCTTCTTTCCTGCTTATTCTTAAAAAGATAGGTCCTACCATCGCCTTGCCGTTCTTTGTCGCCCTGTTTTTGCAGCTTTTCTGGAAGAAAGCCAATGATTTCCTGAGCGGGTTCAAGAATACCACGTTCTACATCTGGGCGTTTCTGTTGTTCTTGACTTTGGGACAAACCATTGATTATATTTTCATTCACGGCCGGGGCAACGGGCTCAACATTTTGTGGCTGGGCTTGGCTTCGGTGGTCACCTGCATCATCCATTTTGTGGTGGGAAGACGAGAGGGGAAGAGGTATGGGGATGTCATTGCCGGCGGGCAGATGCTGGGGCAGAAGAATACAGCCATGGGCATCTGGATGGCCAACACCTACCTCAATCCGCTGGCTTCTGTGTTCTTGGCTTTCTATTCCGTCTGGCAGAATCTGTTCAACAGCTGGCAGATCTGGCGGCACGACAGAAACCAGGCGGTAGCATCTCAGCAGTGACCATTTTTATTATCTTTGCAACGCATAAAAAACATCGAATATGAAGATTATCGGCATCACGGGCACTTTGGGTGCGGGAAAAGGAACGATTGTAGATTATCTGATCAATCATTACGGCTACAAGCACTACTCTGTGCGCGGGTACCTCATAGAAGAAGCGACTCGCCGCGGCATGGAAATTAACCGAGACACTTTTGTGGAGGTGGCCAATGACCTTCGCGCCAAACACAGCCCTTCCTATATTGTGGACGAACTATACAAGCAAGCCGAGGCTGCCGGCGGCAACGCCATCATCGAGAGTGTGCGCACGCCCGGCGAGGTAGAATCGCTCCGCAAAAACGAGCACTTCCTGCTCTTTGCCGTGGATGCCGACCCGAAAGTCCGCTACGAGCGCATCGTGAGCCGCGCCTCCGAAACCGACCACGTGTCATTTGAGACGTTCATTGAAAACGAGCAGCGCGAGATGTCGTCCACCGACCCCAACCACCAGAATGTAGGCCGTTGCATGCAGATGGCGGATTTCGTTTTCAATAATGACGGTAACTTCGAGGCTCTTTACAAGCAGGTGGAAGAGGCGTTGGGACGGCCGTAATTATTCATATTTTTTTGTTTATAAATTTTCCATAATGTTGTGAAAAATCGCAACATTCCATGCTATTTTTGCCCGTTTGAATAATTATTAAGCATGAAGAAGAATTTTATCATAGCCATTTCCATCTGCGTGGCTTTATTGTTGAGCGGATGTGTCACTAAGCAAAAATACAACGAGTTACAAAACCAGTACAAAAAGTGCCAGAATGAGCTGACATACGTCAACTCTGAGAACGTGGATTTCAACAATGCCAAGAAACAGCTTACGGCGCAAGTGGAAGCCCTTACGAAGGAGAGTGAGCAGTTGAAAAAAGACACGCTTTCCCTTTCGAGAAGACTCCGCCAGTCGGAACGCGATCTGGCCAAAGCCTCCAAGGATTATGACGATCTATTGAGAGACTTCACCAGATTGAATGCTCACAATCAGAATCAGATGAATGATTTGATGAGCAATATTGACAAATACAAAGACGAGTTGGATGCCAAAGAGAAGTTGCTGAGCGCGCAGCAGGATTCGCTCAATTTGGCCAAAGCCGATCTGGCCGCCAAGGAGGCCCGTATAGAGGAGATGCAGAACATCCTCAACCAGAAGGATGCCGAGGTGAAAGCCTTGAAAGACAAGGTGAGCGCCGCGCTCAAGGGCTTTGAAGGCAGCGGACTCAACGTATATGAGAAAGACGGCAAAGTGTATGTCTCCATGGAAGACAAACTGCTGTTTGCTTCCGGTAGTTGGGAAATCAATGCCCAAGGTTTGAACGCCATCAAGAATCTGGCCGCTGTGCTGGAGAACGAAAAGGAAATCTTCGTGCTTATCGAGGGACATACCGACAATGTGCCGTATCGTGGCAATGGACAGGTGAAGGATAATTGGGATTTGAGTGTGATGCGTGCCACTTCTGTGGTGAAGGCTCTGTTGCAGAACGGCAACATCGAGCCGGTCAGGCTTTCCGCCTCCGGTCGCAGCGAGTACTTGCCTATTGACACAGAGAACACTGCCGAGGCCCGCGCCAAAAACCGCCGCACCGAAATCATCCTCACCCCCAATCTGGACCAGCTCTTCAAACTCATCCAGAACAACTAAGGCAGTATGTTCGCCGACACACTGCTTGCCTGGTACGAGGAAAACCGTCGCACGCTGCCCTGGCGCGGCGAGACGGACCCTTACAAAATCTGGGTTTCCGAAATCATTCTGCAGCAGACCCGCGTACAGCAGGGTTGGGACTACTATCTTCGATTCATAGAGACTTTCCCGGATGTGGGGACGCTGGCGCGCGCGCCCGAGGAGCAGGTATTGCGCGTATGGCAAGGACTGGGCTACTACTCACGCGCGCGCAACATGCACGCCGCCGCGCGCCAGATTATGGACTTGCACAACGGCCAATTCCCGAGCCAGTATGAAGATATTCGCAAGCTCAAAGGCATTGGCGACTACACGGCGGCGGCCATCGCCTCCATCGCCTTCGGGCTGTCTTACCCCGCCGTGGATGGTAACGTGCTGCGCATCTGCAGCCGCATCTTCGGCATTCACGAGGACATCAGCCTGCCCGCCACCCGCAAGCAAATTACCGATATTTGTCGGAAACTCATTCCGCACAACAGACCCGGCGACTTCAACCAGGCTTGCATGGAGTTTGGCGCCGTTTGGTGCACCCCAAAGAATCCCAAGTGCGATGAGTGTCCATTTGCCAACCAGTGTTATGCGCTGAAACATGGTATGGTGGAGATATTACCTGTCAAGAGCAATAAGATCACCAAGCGTGAACGCTATTTTCACTATATTTTTTACATATGTAATAATAGTACAATTCTGGAAAAAAGAACCGGCAACGATATCTGGCGCAATTTGTATCAATTTCCCATGCAGGAATCCGCAGGACCGTCACGTATTGGCGCTTCTGCCATGATTATGGAGTTGAAGGAGATCCTCACCCACCAGGTCATTCACGCTTTTTTCTATCTGAAAAATTTGGAAAATAAACCGGAATTGGCGGGAAACCAGATTCTGGTGCCATTGGACCAGTTACACAATTATCCCATGCCCAAAATCATGACGCAATTTTTTGACAAAATGTCCTGAAAGGACATAATCCCAATAACCCCATACAAGAAAACCGTAGGTTTTCGCAGTGTGGGGTATGATGATATCAACAGTAACATATAATAATGAATATGCCTTCTGACGAATATTACATGAAACTTGCGTTGAACGAGGCGATGGATGCCTACGAGGCTGACGAGGTTCCCGTGGGGGCCGTTGTGGTGCTCAACGACCGGGTCATTGCGCGAGGGCACAACCTGACCGAGACGCTCAAGGACGTGACCGCACACGCGGAGATGTTGGCGATTACGGCTGCTGCCAACGGGTTAGGTGCCAAATATCTGAAAAATTGCACGCTTTACGTCACGCTGGAGCCCTGCATCATGTGCATCGGGGCCATCATGCACAGCCAGATCAATCGGCTGGTGTATGGCGCTGATGACCCGAAGAAGGGTTATACACTGTTGAATCGCGATTTTCTGCCCAAGAATATTTCGGTGGAACGCGGGGTGATGGCGGACGAATGCTCGCGTCTGTTGAAAGAATTTTTCAAAGAAAAAAGGTAGGATAATAAAAAAGCCGATGATTTTTCATCGGCTTCTGTCTGGTGACCCCTGCAGGATTCAAACCTGCAACCTTTTGATCCGTAGTCAAATACTCTATTCAGTTGAGCTAAGGGGCCGTTGTCCTTTTTTGACGGTGCAAAAGTATATTTTTTTTTAATATCTGCAACTAAAAAAAATCAAAAAAAATCATTGGATTACCGAAGCATATAGAAAAAAGTGTATTTTTGCGGCCTCAAATGACTAAGGCATTGAGCTATGGTGTAACGGTAGCACTACAGATTTTGGTTCTGCCTGTGGAGGTTCGAATCCTCCTAGCTCAACAAAAAGAACTCTCACCCGCCTGGTGGGAGTTTTTTTGTAACTCTTTAGCATATTGACGTAAAAAGATTATTAATAGAAAAAAATAAAAAGAAAAAAACAAGACAATGGAAGAACATGTAAATCTTATTGACACCTTTGCGGAATTCAAAGAATCCAAAAGCATTGACCGCGAGACCTTGATGCACATTCTAGACGATGTGTTCCGTGCAGCCTTACTGAAGAAATACGGCCCTGATGCCCAGTTCGACATTATCGTCAACGTGGACCGCGGAGATCTGGAGATTCAGCACACCCGCGAGATTGTGGAGGATGGTGCCGTGGAGGACGAAGGCAACCAAATCGCTCTGTCAGAGGCTATCAAGATCGAGCCCGACTTTGAGATTGGTGAGGAGGTGGTGGAAAACATCCACTTGACGGATTTCGCCAGACGCGAGATTCTGGCCATTCGCCAGAACCTCAGTTCCAAAATCATGGAGTATGAAAAGGATGTCATCTATAAGAAATATGAGCACCGTATCGGCGAACTCATCACGGGTGAGGTTAACCAGGTGTGGCGTAAGGAGATTCTGGTGCTCGATGAGGACCATGTGGAGTTGGTGCTGCCGAAGTCGGAGCAGATTCCTGCCGACAAATACAAGAAGGGAGATTCTCTGACGGCCGTGGTGTTGCGTGTGGAGGTGCAGTCTTCCACGCCGCGTATCATCATCTCCCGTACATCACCGGTCTTCTTGGAGCGTTTGATGGAGACGGAAATTCCGGAAATCTACGACGGCCTCATCACCATCCGCAACGTGGTGCGCGCGCCGGGCGAGAGAGCCAAAGTGTTGGTGGAATCCGGTGACGATCGCATCGATCCTGTTGGCGCGTGTGTCGGTATGAAGGGCAGCCGTATCCACAGCATTGTCCGCGAGCTCCGCAACGAGAACATTGACATCATCAACTATACTTCCAACAAGGAACTTTTGATCAAGCGTGCGCTCAGCCCCGCTGAGATTTCTTCCATTGTGCTCGATGATGAGAATAAGATGGCCAACGTCTATATGAAGGCCGACCAGGTGTCATACGCCATCGGTAAGGGCGGTTACAACATCAAGCTGGCTTCCAAGATTTCCGGCTATGAAATCGACGTGTTCCGCGATGATGTGGATCAGGAGGAGGATGTGCCGTTGACCGAGTTCGCCGACGAATTCGACCAGTGGGTCATCGACGCCTTCATCAACATCGGTTGCGACACCGCCAAGAGTGTGCTCGCACTGGATCGCGATGAGCTGATTAAGCGCACCGACCTGGAAGAGGAAACCGTCGATGCCATGATCGCGGCCGTCAAAGAAGAATTGGAAGATTACGAAGGGGATAAATAATTCATCGAAAATAATCAATCGAAAGTACTAAAATAACAGTATGCCAGAGGAAAAAAGAAAAATTCCACGTTTAGGAAAGGCTGCCGGAGAATTTAATGTCTCCATCAGCACGATCACTACATTACTCAAGAAGAAGAATCTGGAGATCGAAGAGAATCCGAATGCCAAGCTTTCGGAGGAGATGTACGATATCCTCTTGCGTGAGTTTGCCAGTGAGAAATTGGTCAAGGCGGAAGCCGACAAGATTGACATCGGCACGTTCAATTCCAAAGTCAAGGCTGAAAACAAGCCCAAAGAGACCAAGGTTGAGGAAGTAGAAGATGTGGTGGAAGACAATTCTCTCATCATCAAGAAGAATATCATCGCCACGCCCGAGCATATCGAGACCGAAGTCCCGACACCGAAGGTTTTGGGAAAAATCAACTTGGATGAAATCACAACCAAGAAGAAGAGCAAAGAACAGCCTGCGGAGGAAACCCCGGCCAAAGAGCAGGAGCCTGTCAAAGAAGAGACTCCAGAACCCGAACCGAAGAAAAAGCCCGAACCCAAGAAGGTGCCGGAGCATATTCCCACGGTAGTGACCAAGCTGGAACAGCCCAAAGTCATTGACAAGGCCGATTTGGATGTGCTGCTGAATAAGAAGAAGAAAAAAGCGCCTGCCGTGGAGGAGAAGCCCGAGGTGGTGAAAGAAACTCCTAAAGTGGAAGAACCTGTGGTTGTAACACCTAAGGAACCCGAACGCAAGGTGGAATTCATCGAGACCCGTGTGGAGAAGATCCAGGGTCCGAAGATCATGGGTAAGATAGAACTGCCCGTGGAGAAGGAGAAAGTGAAGGATTCCAAAAAGCAGGACAATGCCAACGGCGAGGACAAGAAAAAGAAAAAGAGAAAGAGAATCCTCAAGCAAACGGGCGTGAAAGCCAATTTCAAGGATGAAAAACATGGCAAGTCAGAACCCGAAAAGGCTGAGATTTCTCCCGAGGATAT
Organism: Bacteroidales bacterium; assembly: GCA_017554325.1. Classification (GTDB taxonomy): domain Bacteria; phylum Bacteroidota; class Bacteroidia; order Bacteroidales; family WCHB1-69; genus F23-D06. The sequence goes on along the minus strand of JAFZIP010000001.1, from coordinate 130,999 downwards.
CCAGCGTCGTATCAAGGAAACCAAACAGCGACTGGAGCCTGCTGGCAAGACCAAGGCATCCAAGCGCAGAAAGGAAAAACGCCAGTTAATCCATGAACGTATGGAGGAACAGGAGCTTCAGGAACTCGAGAACCAGAAGATCCTGAAGGTTACGGAATTCCTGACCGCCAACGAGCTGGCCACTTTGATGAACAAGCCGGTCAACGAAATCATCTCCACCTGTTTGAGCATTGGCTTATTCGTGTCCATCAACCAAAGATTGGATGCGGAGACCATCACGTTGTTGGCGGAGGAGTTCGGTTTCCAGGTGGAATTCATCGGGGCCGATGCGGAAGATGGTGCAGGAGAACAGGGTGAGGATAATCCGGAAGATTTGGTACCGCGTCATCCGATCATCACGGTCATGGGTCACGTGGACCACGGTAAGACCTCTTTGCTGGACTACATCCGCAAGACCAACGTCATTGCAGGTGAGGCTGGTGGTATCACGCAGCATATTGGTGCATACTTGGTGCAACTTTCCGATGGCCGCAAGATCACGTTCCTGGATACGCCGGGTCACGAGGCCTTCACGGCCATGCGTGCCCGTGGTGCGAAGATCACCGACTTGTGTATCATCGTCATCGCTGCCGACGATGCTGTGATGCCGCAGACCATTGAGGCTATCAACCACGCCCAGGCTGCCGGTGTGCCCATGGTGTTCGCCATCACGAAGATTGACAAACCTAATGCCAATCCTGACAAGATCAAGGAAGAATTGGCCAATATGAACATCCTGGTGGAAGACTGGGGTGGCAAATACCAATGCCAGGCTATCGATGCCAAGCACGGTGACAATGTGAATGAATTGCTGGAGAAGGTGTTGCTGGAGGCAGAGATGCTGAACCTGAAAGCCAATCCGAACCGCAACGGTGTCGGTGCGGTCATTGAGTCCTCTTTGGACAAGGGTCGTGGCTACGTGGCCAAGGTCTTGGTCCAGAATGGCACGCTTTCTGTCGGCGACCCGATTTTGGCAGGCAGTTGCTTCGGCAAGGTGAAGGCCATGTTCAACGAGCGTAACCAACCCGTCAAGTCCGTAGGCCCGGCCACGCCGGTGCTGTTGCTGGGTTTGAACGGCGCGCCGCAGGCTGGCGATGCCTTCAAGGTGTGCGACACGGAGCAGGAAGCCCGCGCCGCAGCCACTAAGCGTGCACGCCTCGCCCGCGAGATGGGTCTGCGCACGCAGAAGCACATCACCCTCGAAGAGATCGGCCGCCGTATCGCCATCGGCGACTTCAAGGAGCTCAACATCATCGTCAAGGGCGACGTGGACGGCTCTGTGGAAGCATTGGCCGATTCCTTGCTCAAGCTCTCCACCGAGCAGGTGCAGGTCAACGTTATCCACAAGTCTGTGGGTGCCGTTACAGAGACCGACGTCATGCTGGCTACAGCCTCCAACGCGCTCATTGTGGCGTTCCAGGTGCGACCGACCGCCGGAGCACGCAAGATGGCCGAGGCCGAGCAGATCGACATCCGCACATACTCTATCATCTATACCGCCATCAATGAGATCAAGGAAGCTATCGCGGGTATGCATACGCCTGAAATCCGCGAGAAAGTGGTGTGTAACATCGAAATCCGTGAGGTCTTCCATATCTCCAAGGTGGGCAACGTGGCCGGCTGTATGGTGCTGGACGGCAAACTGCAACGCTCCACGCGCATCCGCCTCATCCGTGACGGTATTGTCATCTACACCGGCAAACTCGGTTCCTTGCGCCGTTTCAAAGACGATGTCAAGGAAGTGTCCGCCGGTCAGGATTGCGGTTTGAACATTGACGGCTGCAACGACATCAAGGTCGGCGACATCATCGAAGGCTATGAAGAATATGAGGTCGCCTTTAACGCTAACAAATAATTCTGAACAATACTATGGCAGACAATCAACTGTATAAAATAGGCATAACCCATGGCGATTTGAACGGTGTCGGTTACGAAGTCATCATCAAGGCGTTGGCCGACCATGCGATTATGGATATTTGCACGCCTGTGGTGTATGGTTTGGCAAAAGCCGCATCTTACCATCGCAAATATATGGATATGCCGGACTTTTCGTTCCAGTTTATCAAGAATATAGAACAAACATCCCAAAAGCGTCCCAACCTCCTGAATATTTATGAAGAAGAGGTGAAGATTGAGTTGGGATCCTCTTCCAAAGTGGCCGGTCAGTTGGCCGAGCGCGCGCTCGTCATGGCGGGTAAGGATTTGAAGAACAACATGATCGATGCTATTGTGACGGCACCGGTGAACAAGAACAATATCCAGTCGGATAAGTTCAGATTCCACGGACAGACCGAGTTTTTCGAGTACTATTTTGGAGGAGATAAGAAGGCTATGATGATGATGGTGGCCGAAAATTTGCGTGTGGGCTTTGTGACCAATCATGAGCCTATCAGCAAAGTGGCTTCTGTCATTACGCAGGATCGGATCCTCAACAAGTTGGAGATTTTGAACCACTCGCTGCGCCAGGATTTCGCCATTGACAATCCGAAGATTGCTGTGTTGGCGTTGAATCCCCATGCCGGCGACGACGGGTTGCTGGGCTCTGAGGAAAAGGAGATTATCCATCCGGCCGTTGAGCGGGCGTTCCAGAACAAGATCAATGCGTTCGGTCCGTTCCCGGCTGACGGCTTCTTTGCCAGCGGCCAATATCGTCAGTTTGATGCGGTGTTAGCCATGTACCACGATCAGGGCATGATCCCCTTCAAGATTCTGGGCACTGAAGGCGTGAACTTCACCGCCGGTCTGCCCATTGTACGCACTTCGCCCGCGCACGGCACCGCCTACGACATTGCCGGCAAGAACATCGCCAATGGCCAATCCATGCGCAATGCCATCTATCTCGCTTTGGACATTCTTCGGAATCGGAACAGATAATCGTCGATGCAACCCTCTTGAAGAGGACTATACCGTATTTTGTATTTGTGCCTAACCAGATTGATCCAATGAAGAAACTCTTAGATCCACATTCAGAAGCGATATTGGATGAGTATCGCAAGTACCTACCTCAATTTAAAACGATAGCAGCACAGCTGACAAATATGATCAGCGACTGCTTTTCCAATGCCGGAATCCGGGTGGCAGGGCTGGAATCACGCGTGAAAACCGAATCATCGTTGGCTGGCAAATTGGAACTCAAAGGAACCAAATACAAAAGTCTGGCCGACATCACCGATGTGCTCGGTTTGCGCATCATCACCTTTTACCGCGATGATGTGGACATCGTGGCATCGGTCATCGAGCGACTGTTCGAAGTGGACTGGGAAAACTCCGTGGACAAGCGGAAAATTCTCGATTTGGACACCTTCGGGTACCTTTCGTTGCACTATGTGTGCCGCATTCCTGATATGCCTTTCCGCATGGAAGTGCAAATGCGCAGCCTTCTGCAACATGCTTGGGCCAACCTGAACCACGACACTGGCTACAAAAGCGGGTTGGAAATTCCCAAAGAGTATATTCGCAACATGAACCGTCTGGCTGGCATGTTGGAGCTGGCCGATGAGCAGTTCAGCCGCATCCGCACGGAACTCACGGATTACCGCCGTCGTGTGCAAACACTCGTGAAATCCGGTAATCTCAACGATGCCCCGCTTGACGGAGAAACCTTCAAAAGCTATCTGGAATTGGATCCTTTCGGCCAGCTGAACCGGCGCATCGCTGCCATGAACCAAGCGGAGATACAAGATGTTCCGCTGATGCCCTATTTGGCTGTTTTCAAAAACATGGGCTGCATAACCTTGGGCGATGTTGCGTGCATCATCAAGGATTATTTTGAAGGTGCCTACCAGATCGCCTGCTTCCAGATGGGACTCACGGATTTGGACATTCTGGCCTCTTCCGTAGGTCCGCAGAACATCTGCATCGCCTACACGTTGAAAAATGGTGGCGGCAAAGCCGGCATCCGTAATATTTTTGACATACTTAACGGCCCATCCGAGAGTAACGACATGATGGCGGGACTCATCGTAGAACAGTCCAAAAACCTTCCTTTCATGAATCAATAAATATGGCAAACAAACCGCTCAATACAGAACTTTTGGATCGCGCCATCATTTTTGCGGTCAGGGCCCACGCCGGCACGGAGCGCCGCGGAAAGGGCTTTCCGTACATTGTGCATCCCATGGAAGCCATGGAGATTGTGGCCACCATGACATCCGACCAGGAGTTGCTGGCCGCCGCAGCCCTGCACGACACCGTGGAAGACACTGATGTAACGATAGAAGAAATCCGGTCGGAATTCGGCGACAGGATAGCCATGCTGGTTGCACACGAGAGCGATGAGGCAATGCCAGGTGTGAGCGAAGAGGAGAGCTGGCACGCCCGCAAACAATCCGCCATCGACCGGCTGACACGCGCACCCCACGATGCCAAGATAGTGGCGCTCGGCGACAAACTCTCCAACATGCGCGCCATCGCCCGCGACTACGCTGAAATAGGTGATGCGCTCTGGAACCGCTTTCACGCCAAGGATCCTAAAGACCACGAGTGGCATTATCGCGGTCTGGCCGACGCGCTCAGAGAGCTTCAAGATACAGCTGCATTTCAGGAATTTGAATCTTTAATCAATCAAGTTTTTTCACATGGAAGCCGTTAAAATTTCGCTTGACGATTACGTACTCTTCGGCGGCGGTGCCAATGGCGAGAGCTACGACAACAAGCAGGACCCTTCGGTCATGCTCAAACTCTATTTTCCAGGTAGGATACAACAACCGCTTGACGAAATAAACCTCGCCCGCAAGGTTTATGACATGGGCATTCCCACACCGGAGCCCGGCGATTATGTGGTTACGGAAGATGGCCGCTACGGCATCCGCTTCCGCCGTATTCCAGGCAAAAAGTCATATTCGCGCGCCACAGCCGACGAGCCGGAAAAGGTGCAGCAATTCGCCACGGAGTTTGCCCAGATGTGCAAACAGCTCCATACCACGCGTGTCGATACCACGCAGTTTGAGAACGTCAAGGACCGCTATTATCGGCTTCTTCAACAGAATCCGTTTTTCACACCGCAAGAGAAGAAAAACTTGGAACGTTTCATCGCCGACACCCCTGATGAGGAGACTGCCGTTCATGGGGATCTGCAATACAGCAACGCTATCTTTGTTGGCGAGCAACGTTATTTTATCGATTTGGGAGACTTTTGTTGGGGCAATCACCTTTTTGACGTAGCCATGGTTTATCTCTGCTGCTGCCTGAGCGACGAGGCATTCATCCGGGAGACGTTCCACATGCCGAAGTCATTGGCCATGCAGTTCTGGGAATACTTTGTACCCGCCTATTTCGGAGAAGATATTCCTTTGAAGGAGATAATAGACATCATCATGCCCTATGCTGGACTCAAAACACTGATCATTGAACGTGACACCAAGCGCCCTATGCCAGAATTCCGTGAAGCGTTAAAAACTATCTTATGAAAGCCAACAGAAAAGAGAATAAAGGGTTTGGCATGTCGTTCAGAACGCGATTGCTACTGGTGATTGTGGCTGCCCTCACATTGGAGGTCACCTCTATCATCCAGTATATATATACCCAAAGGGGCATCAAACACGAGGCCTCTCTGAGGGCGGAGGGCGAGCTGAAAAGTGCCGAGAACAAGATTATGGATGTCGTGAACCAAACCGAGGCTGCCGTTCGCAACAGTATTTGGGTGGCGCAATGGTGTTTGGATTATCCCGACAGTTTGAAGAGGATACCACAGCGAGTGGTGAGCGAAAATCCCGTTGTGGTCGGTTCCACCATAGCTCTTGTCCCCGGATATAGCCAAAAATATCCACTGTACGCTCCCTATGCCACCCGTGACATGGAGACTGGTAAAATCAGGATGTTGTCGCTGGCCACGGAAGAGTATGATTATCCCTCCATGGAATGGTTCACCAAACCGTTGGAATTGGGTGAAAGCTATTGGTCGGAGCCCTACTTTGACGAGAATGGTGGTGACATGTTGATGGTCACTTTTTCCACACCCGTGAGAGATAACAACGGCGAAATTGCCGCCATTCTCACGGCAGACATCTCCTTGGATTGGCTCACGGAGCTTATTGGCGATATCAAAGTTTATCCCAACGCTTTCAGCATGGTGGTCAGCCGAAACGGGCAAATCATGGTGTGTCCGGTTGATACTTTGGTGATGAAAAAAACCGTGGATCAGTTTGCTTCGGAATCCTCGGACCGCGAGGCGCTCGACCGCGTCAACAAAGCCATGCTTTCCGGAGAGACAGGCGAAATGCTCGTCCGCTACAACGGGAAAAACAACCATGTCTATTTCGCACCAGTGGAGAGGACTGGTTGGTCATTGTCGATCGTGCTACCCGAAAAAGAGCTATACAAAGGCGTACGACGGATTGGGCTATTGGTAAATATACTCCAAGTCCTTGGTTTGGTCATGATCGTAGTTATTCTCCGGATTGTGACGAGAAACCAAATCAAATATCGGCAATTGTATGAACAAAAAGAGCGAATAGAAAACGAAATTCATATCGCCAGGGAGATCCAAATGTCCATGATTCCCAAGACCTTCCCGCCCTTCCCCGAGCGCAAGGATCTGGATCTGGCCGCTTCCGTCATTCCCGCCAAGGAAGTCGGAGGCGACTTGTACGACTTCTTCATCCGCGACGAAAAGCTGTTTTTCTGCATCGGCGATGTCTCAGGCAAAGGGGTCCCGGCATCTTTGGTAATGGCCGTGACACGGAGCCTGTTCCGCGCCATGTCGGCACACGAAACAAGTCCGGCAAGGATTGTGACCTCCATGAACAACTCCATCTCTGAGACAAACGAGAACAACATGTTCGTCACCTTCTTCTGTGGCGTGCTTGATTTGACCACAGGCCAACTGAGCTATTGCAACGCCGGGCACAATCCACCGCTGATCCTCACCGATGCCATCCGAGGACTCCCTGTTGTACCCAATCTTCCGCTCGGCATCATCAGAGATATGAAATTCGTCGAGCAGGAAACAGTCCTTCAATATGACGATGCCCTTTTCCTTTACACCGATGGCCTTTCAGAGGCGGAAAACAGCTCACAAGAGCAATTTGGCGAATCCAGAATCAAAGCGGCTTTGCATGGGAGGAAAAGTTCAGAGAACCACTTGAAACATATTGAACATAGAGTTTCCCTCTTTGTGGACAAAGCTCCACAGAGCGACGATCTGACCATGCTCTTCATCCACTACCTGGGCGGCAACCCCTTGACCCCCTGTCACTATCACCTCACCCTGCATAACGATATTAAGCAGATTGCCCTATTGCCCGATTTCGTGGATACTATTGCCATGCGGATTGAACTTGACCACGAAGCCACATCAAATCTCAACTTGGCCTTGGAAGAGGCTGTGACCAATGTTATCATGTATGCCTATCCAGAAGGAACCGACGGCGTGGTGAACATTGACGCCACCGTTGACGGGAAGAGCGTTTCCTTTGTCATTGCCGATAACGGGATGGCGTTTGATCCTACAGCCAAGGAAAAAATTGACATTGCAGCAGGAATAGATGAACGTCCAATTGGAGGTCTTGGCATTCACCTTGTCCGTACCATTATGGATAATGTGAAATATGAGAGAAAAGATGAAAAGAATATTTTAACAATAACCAAAAACTACGCATAACATGGAAGTTAACGTTTCACGTGAGAATAATGAAATCACAGTCCGTTTTTCAGGCCGGATGGACACTCTGGGTGCTCAGGAAATCGTGCCACAGATGAACGCTTTGGCGGAAGAAGCTGACAAGACCATCATTTTGGACTGTACGGATCTCACCTACATATCCAGTTCCGGACTCCGTATTTTTGTGACCCTGCGCAAGGCTGCTGATGAAAGAGGAGGAAAGGTCATCGTCCGCAACATCTGTAACGAGATTCGCAATGTGTTCATGATGACGGGATTTCTGAATCTTTTTGAAATACAATAAGGGGTCTGTTCCGAGCTCCCTGAATCTTCACAAAGAATAATCCTCATTGCCACGTAATAAAATTTTTGTACATTTGCGACCTAATTTCAAGACAATGAAAAGAACATTCTATTTTCCCATATTGCTGTTCGCGGCTGTCATCGCTTTGGTTACAAGCTGCGAGCGCTACGACATGGCCACCATTACCATCGAACAGAATGGATTCAATGACACCACCAGGATTGTACAATACACGGCGGTCGTGACGGATGACGGGGGCTGTGCCCGTTGCATTGATGCGGGTTATTGTTACAGCTATTTTGATACAAAGCCATCCCATACGTGCTATTACAGCACTGTGGTGTCTCTGGTCAGAGATTCGATGATGACCTATACTGATTCGACAAAATATCTGACTTACAACTGGGAACTTCAGTTGCCTTTTATTGAAAGCGAAGGTTCAGAAGAGGAGGGAGCCAATGATACCACGCTCTATTACTTCCGATCTTACATCACCACCAATGCAGGTACTTTCTACAGCGAGGTGGATACAGTCAAAGTTCCCCGCACCTATTAGAATTTAAAACCAAACCTTTCCATTATGAAAAGAATACTTGCTATCAATCCGGGTTCCACTTCAACTAAAATCGCGATTTTTGAAGGGAGCGAACAGATTTTTATAAAAAACATCAAACATTCCACCGAGCAGTTGTCGGCCTACGCTACTATCGCCGATCAATTTGAGTTCCGTCGGGATGTTATCATCGATGAATTGAAAAACGAGAACATCGACCTGCATTCCATCGATCTTGTGATGGGCCGCGGTGGTTTGATCAAACCTTTGAAATCGGGTGTGTATAAGATCAATGATTTGATGAAAGAACACTTGATGATGGGTTACAACGGCCAGCATGCGTGCAACTTGGGCGGCTTGATTGCGGACAGTCTTGCCAAGGTCATCGGTCTGGACGCTGCCTATATTGCAGACCCCGTGATTGTAGATGAAATGGAAGATGTGGCCCGCATTACGGGACATCCCGATTTTGAGCGTAAGTCCATTTTCCATGCGTTGAACCAGAAGGCCATCGCCCGCATGTATGCCAAGGACAATGGCAAAAAATACGAAGAACTGAATTTGATTGTCTGCCACATGGGTGGTGGCGTGAGTGTGGGCGCACACCGTCAGGGCCGCGTGATTGACGTGAACCAGGCGTTGGACGGCGAAGGCCCGTTCTCCCCTGAACGTTCCGGTTCCCTGCCGATGAACCAGTTCCTGAAAGCTTGCTTCAGCGGCAAATACACTCAGGAGGATATGCAGAAGATTCTCGTTGGCAAGGGCGGCTATGTGGGCTATTTCGGCAGCAATGACGCTTTGGCCGTGGAGAAGGCCGCTATCGCAGGCGATCCCAAGGCTGAATTGTTAGAAAAGGCTTTTGCCTATCAGGTGGCCAAGCAAATTGGCGAGAACGCCGTGGTGTTGAAAGGCAAGATCGACGCTATCATCCTTACCGGTGGTATCGCCTACGGCAAGCCTGTTATCAGACGTATCAAGAACTATATCGAATGGATTGCACCCGTTGCTGTGTATCCCGGCGAGGACGAGATGGCCGCTATGGCCCTCAATGCCAACATGATCATCAACGGGGAAATCGAAGTCCAAGAGTATAAATAATGAAATTCGCGCTCTATTGCCGGCAACGCGGAGAGGAGGAATTCACCCGCACCGTTGTCAACTATCTCAAACAGCAAGGGTGTGACGTTACAGTTCATGGCAACTATCCCTCTGTGGATGGTTGCCTTGAATGTTATAATACCCATCAGGATCTTGCAAAGCAGGGTCCCATAGATTTCATGGTTTCCATCGGCGGTGACGGATCTTTCATCGATGCTGCCAATCTTGTCGGCGATCTGGACATCCCGCTGGTAGGTATCAACACAGGGCGCATCGGTTTCCTTTCCGGTATCAAGAAGGAGAATTTCAAAGAGTGCCTGCAGATGTTGGAGCAGGGAAGGTTCACGTTGGAGGAGCGCTCCCTGCTGCACATCGAGAGCAGCGAGCCGCTGGCCCTGTCGCACAGTTTTGTGATCAACGACATTACCGTGCGAGCTACCGACGCGGATGCCATCAACGCCATCACCGTCAGGGCCGGCGAACAGAAGGTGAACACCTACTGGGCCGACGGGCTGATTATTGCAACACCCACGGGCTCCACGGCGTATTCCATGAGTTGCGGAGGCCCTATCCTCCACCCGCGCAGCGACGTGCAGGTGCTCACGCCCATTGCTTCCCATTCGCTGAGCGTGCGGCCCATCGTCATCCCTGCCGACATTGAACTCACCGTTGAGGTCAGCAGCCGCACGGGCAACTACTCCCTGGCACTCGACACCGAGCGGCTGGTGGTGCCCGATCACGTCAAACTCCATATTCGCAAGGAGCAGTTTTACATCCAAACTGTTTTGTTTGAAAACACCGATTTCTACGATATCATCCGGGAAAAATTGTTGTGGGGATTGGATAAGAGAAACGGCTGATATACAGAATTTTGCAGCAAAACAGAATATTGTTCGTTATGAACATATTTTTGTTTATTTTTTAGAAATAACATTAAATTCCCCTGCTTTTTTTATTGGTATCTTTGTGGCTAATTATTAGTGATTTTAGCCTAAATGAGGTATTTTAAAGCAATAGCCCGTATTGTTTTGGTTGTCAGTGTTTTGGCATTGGTCATTCTGGCCATGGTCAAGATACCTCAGCGTCGTTGTGACACCATACTGGTTAATGCTCATACGCAAAACGAGTGCACTTTGCTGACGCAGGCGGATGTGGAGCGTATGCTTGCCGACAAAGGCATTGAAATCAAAGGCAAACGGATCAAGGATGTGGATTTGACGGAGGTGACCAGCGTGTTGGAGCATAATCCCTACATCAAGAACATCAACTTCATCCATTTCTCCGGTACCCGTCTGCTGATTGATTACGACCTTCGTCATTTGGTGCTTCACGTTTTTGACCAGGAGGGTGGACAGTACTTTGTGGATGAAGATGGTGTGCTTGTGCCCTATACCGGCAAGATGAAGGACTACCTGATTGTCGCCAATGGCAACATTGCGCAAACCTACAAGAAAGGTGCTACTGTGAAGGGCGATCTGCAGCAGGTGCTCAACGTGACCCGCAAGATCATGGCCGATGAGTTTTATCTCGCACAATTCCGCCAGATATACCTCAACGATAAACATCAGATGGAGCTGGTGGCCTCGCTCGGCAACCAAATCATTCTGTTCGGAACAGAAGAGAATGCCGACGAGAAACTCAGCAACCTGAAGGTGGTGTACAAAGAGGGCCTGTCTCGCAAGGGTTTCGATACATACGCCATGCTGGACGCCCGATACAAAAACAGAGTCATCGCAAAACGAATGAAATAAAAACAAGGATATTATGGAAAATGTTTCTTCGAATAACGGCATGGTGGTAGGCCTGGACATCGGAACAACAAAAATTGCCACTGTAATCGGTTTCCGTAACGACAACGGCCAAATTGAGGTTGTGGGCTACGGCAAGAGCGAGTCCAGCGGTGTGGAGTTCGGAGAAATCAAGAATATCATCAAGACGACGGAGGGTATCGTGCTTTCGAAAGACATCGCCGCACAACGCTCCAACCAGGAGATTGACTGGGTGTATGCCGGTATTGCAGGTCATCATATCAAGACCAGCAAATACAACCATATCCTCTACCGTCATGGCAACGAGAACCCTATCAGCAAAGAGGAAATCGAACAACTCAAGAAGGATGTGTCGGTTGTAACCCTGCCCCCCGGCGAGGAGATTATCGATGTCATCCCGCAAGGCTATCAGATCGACCGCTCCCGCTATACTGTGGATCCGGTGGGCGAGCTCGGCAACGAGGTTATCGGTGTCTATCAGATCATCTCCGGCAATGAACGTGAGATTAAGAAAATCGTGAAGTGCGTCAATGACGCCAACCTCAATATCCGTGATATCGTCTTGGAACCCATCGCCTCCGGTTTGGCCTGTCTGAGCGACCGTGAGAAACAGGAGGGTGTGGTATTGGTGGACATCGGTGGCGGTACCACCGACATGGTCATCTTTGTAGATGGCAGCCCAGTGTTCACGAAGGTCATTCCCATTGGCGGCAACATTATCACCAAGGACATCGCCCAGGTGTGCCGCATTTCAGAAGATGTGGCCGAGCAGCTCAAGGTTCGCTACGGCACATGCGTGGTGGAGAAGAGCAACGCAAACAACATGATCACCATTCCCAGACCGTACGGACAGGATCCTATCCAGATCAGCGAGTACAACCTGGCCCAGATCATCAACTGCCGTGTGCAGGAGGAGATTGTAAATGTGGTGAAGAGCGAAGTGGAGAATTCAGGTTACAAAGAACGTCTGTTTGCAGGCCTTGTGCTCACCGGCGGTGGTGCCAACCTGCGCAACATCAAGGAGCTTTGCCAGTTCTCGCTGCAACTGCCCACGCGCATCGGTGTGCCCGACAACAGCTTCGCCCACAATATCCCTACGGAACTCAAACATCCCATGTTTGCCACAGCATTGGGTCTGCTCAAGTTCGGTATCGAGGCCGAATATAAAGACATGCCTGTTGAAGACACCGTGGTGGAAGAAGAGAAACCGGAGAGAAAGAAAGGTGGTCTGTTTGGTGGCCGCAAGAAAGAACCCAAGGCGCCGAAAGAGCCTAAAAAGGAAAAGGAGAAAACGCCGGGCACAGACATTTTCGGGAAGATTCCTTCTTATTTGAAAGACTTGCTGGAAAGAATTTCATAAGAAAACCTAAAACCTATTAAGATAAGAAAAAACATTCAGAATTATGACAGATAAAATTACCTTTACACCTGATTACGGAGAAAAAGCCAACCCATCGTCCATCATTAAAGTCATCGGTGTCGGTGGTGGTGGCAGCAATGCCGTGCGTCACATGTACAGCGAAGGCATTGTCGGTGTCGATTTCCTGATTTGCAATACGGACCGCGGCCATTTGGAGAGCACGCCCGTGCCCGACAAGTTGTTATTAGGCAATGGTCTGGGCGCCGGAGCACAACCCGAAGTTGCCCGTCAGTATGCGATGGAAAGCAAAGAGAGAATCCAGGAGTTCATCGGCAAAGAGACCCGCATGCTCTTCATCACCGCCGGTATGGGTAAAGGTACAGGTACGGGTGCATCGCCCGTGATCGCCGAGATTGCCCACGACATGGGCATCCTCACTATCGGTGTGGTGACCACTCCCTTCAAGTTCGAAGGTGCCGAGCGCTCCCGCCTCGCCAACGAGGGTATCGCCGAGCTTGCCAAGCATGTGGATTCCCTCATCACCATCAAGAACCAAAACGTCATCAAATACTACAACGACGAGGATTGCGACACCGCTTTCGGTTATGCGGACGACGTGCTCAAGAATGCCGTCAAGTGCATCGCCGAGCTGATTACCGTGAACTATGCCCAGAACGTGGACTTCAACGATGTGCAGACCATCATGAAGGACAGCGGCAAAGCTATGCTGGGTCTGGCTGTCGCTCAAGGCGAGAACCGTGTGGACAAGGTGGTGCAAGACGCTTTGGATTGTCCGTTGTTGGACGAAAGCGCCATTTCCGAAGCCCAGAACTTCCTGTTTTTCATCAGCTATGGTCCGGACAAAAAACTCAAAATGTCCGAATTGGACAGCCTCACCGAGAAGTTCGAAAAGATCCAGAGTCGCAACGCCCGCGTTATCTGGGGTCGTGGTATGGACGAGAGCCTTGGAGAGTCCATCAAGTTGTCCGTTATCGTCACGAATTTCAATTCCAATCCGGAGAAAAAGCAGGAAGTTACCATCGTTCCTGACGATGTGGCCCAAAAGCAGGAGTCTATCTTCTCTCAAGAAGCTCCCAACAGCGATATGGACAATCTCATTCCCAAGATGAATGTAAATGTCCAACCCAAAACCACACCGGAAAACCCTTTCTCTTTTGATCAGAGCAGACCGGCAGGTCCGCAGAAAATCATGGACGATGGGGATATCTTTTCCGATTTTGACATGGTAACACAAACCCCCGCTATCAATCGCTACAAGATCATGGAGTCTGCCGCTCCGACGGAGACCATGACCATGAATTTCCAGCCGATGTACGAGGGTAATAATGACATCAAAGAACTCTTTATAGATCTTGCTGACTAGAAGTAATAATTATCGAGAAAAAACAGCATCCGAATGGGTGCTGTTTTTTGTTTTTCTCATTAACGCAACAAAATTCGTACTTTTGTAGTCCACAGAAAAACTTGAATCCGTGCTACGATACATCGTCAAGAAAATATTGTACGGCCTGCTGATGATGCTGGGTGTGGTAACGCTGGTGTTCTTCCTGTTCACCGTGCTGCCCTCGGATCCTGCGCGCATGATGATGGGCCAACGCAGTGACTTGCAGACGGAGGAAGCCATCCGCAAGGAGATGGGCCTTGACCTGCCCCTTGGCGTTCAGTATTTGGCCTATCTCAACGATGTGTCGCCTATCTCGTGGCACAAAACCAAAGATACGGAATCCTTCTTCTATTTAGACGACAACGATTACCACTATGTGAAGATTCTGCCTTTGGGCAAGTCGGCGGTGGTGCTGAAAGCCCCTTACCTCCGGCGGTCATATCAGAGCAAACGGCCCGTGGGTGAGATCATCGCAGAGGCGTTCCCGAAGACCGTGCTGCTCGCGGTCGTGTCCATCGTCTTTGCCCTCATCGTAGGCATCATCATCGGCATCTTCTGCGCCCTGTACAAGGGTACATGGTTTGACCATGTGGCCCTGGTGTTCTCCACCTTGGGTATGTCCGTGCCCTCTTTCTTCGCCGCCATCCTCTTTGCGTGGGTCTTCGCCTTCCTGCTCGCCGATGTCACAGGGTTGAGTATGTTCGGCAGCCTCTATACCGTGGATGACTATGGCGCAGGCCAATATCTTGACCTTAAAAATCTTATCCTTCCCGCCATGACGTTGGGCATCCGTCCGTTAGCAGTAGTAGTGGAATTGACCAAAAATTCATTGCTGGATGTATTGTCACAGGACTACATCCGTACCGCCAAGGCAAAAGGACTGAAAAAGAGCGTCATCATTACCAAACATGCGCTGAAAAACGCCTTGAATCCCGTGGTAACTGCCATTTCTGGCTGGCTGGCCGGGTTGTTGGCCGGCGCGGTGTTCGTGGAATACATCTTCGACTGGAAAGGCATGGGCGTGGTCATCGTGGACGCCTTGGACAAGTACGACTTCCCCGTGGTGATGGGCTCGCTGCTCTACGTCTCCATTGTCCTCATTATCATCAACATCCTATGCGATATCATCTACGGGTGGCTAGACCCGAGAGTTAGTCTTTAGTTGCTTCCCACTATTGGAATGCCAAGTTCCTTGCAAATTCCTTTTGCCAAGTAATCATTTATGTCTGAATGACGCGGAATAGCAGCAGTTCTTTCGTTTTCAGGGTTAAAATAAAGTGAATGTCGTGTACCCTCGCGCACAAACAGGCATCCGTTTGATTGCAAGTGTTTAATCAATAAATTTCGTTTCATGCCATGGCTAATTTTCTATAAAACACGCGGTCATTGGCGTGTTGGGAACGTGCCTGCTCCTTGTAATAATCCAACACAAGACTAATAGCATCCTTCATATTATCCATCAGCTCGTCAAGTGTCTTGCCTTGGCTCATTGCAGCGGGAACTTGAACACATTTTCCCGTGTACCATCCGCTTTCTTCGTCCTTGTGTATCAATATCGTATATTCCATAATTATTTCCTTTCTGATAATCATTGTTTATGTTACAAAAATAAAAAAATCATGAATACAGTGAGTTTTTTACCGCTTCAATTACTTGTCTCACTTGCTCGTCCGTGAGGTCGTAATAGACGGGCAGACTGATTTCGCGGGAGTAGTTGTCGTAGGAAACAGGGTAATCGGCGATGTTGTAGCCCATATTTTTGTATGCTGTGAGCATCGGCAGCGGGATGAAGTGCACGTTGACGCTTACCTCCTGCTCGAAGATGCGCTGCATGATGGCATCGCGTTGCGCTTCGGAAACATTCTTGATTCTCAATGCGTAAACATGGTAGGATGATGTTTTGTCCGCCGTTTCATACTCGGGAATCTGGAAGCGGTCGTCGGAGCCAAACGCATTTGTATAAGCATCGAAGATTTCTTTGCGGCGTTTCAGGATCATCGCGTCATAGCGGGCGAGTTCCACTAACCCCATGGCGGCGGCCACGTCGGTCATGTTGCACTTGTAGCCGCACTCATAGACATCGTAGCGCCAGTTGCCCACTTGTGTTTTGGCCAATGCGTCCTTTGATTGCCCGTGCAGGGAAAACGTGTTGAGGTACTTGTAGATGGCTTCGGCGTCAAAGGTGTCCGGCAAAGCTAAACATATCGCGCCACCCTCGGCAGTTGTCAGGTTCTTGACCGCGTGGAACGAGAACACGGTAATGTCAGCGACTGCGCCCGTGTGTTTGCCCTTGTACCACGCGCCCAAGGAGTGGGCGGCATCGGAAAGCACCAACGGACGGCCTAACTGCTTTTGAATCTCATTTGCAGGCTTGAAGCATTTTTTTACCTCCGCTTCGTTCACCAATGCCATAATCGCCTCGTAGTCGCAAGGCATACCGGCGATATCCACTGGCATGATCACTTTGGTCTTCGGAGACAATGCTTTGCAGATGCTTTCTACGGAGATGAGAAAGTCGGGGTTTACGTCCACCAGAACGGGTTTCGCGCCGCAGTGGACCACCACTTCCGCCGTGGCCGTGTACGTATAGGCGGGCACGATGACCTCATCGCCGGGCCCGATGCCGAACCAGCGCAACATGAGTTCCAGTCCGGATGAGGCGGAGTTGACGCACAGTACGTGCGGCACACCGCAGTATTCGGCAATCTTCTGCTCAAAAAGTTTGGTGCGTGGTCCGGTGGTTATCCATCCCGAACGCAAGGCGGCTACCACTTCGTTCACAATCTCATCATCGATATGGGGAGGGGAAAAAGGAATCATCTTGGCGAAATTTAATCGGTCATTCTTTGCAGTTTTTTTGCTTTGTTGGTTTGGTGCATCTTCGACAGTTCACCGAAATCCAGCGCGAAATTGAAGCAGTTGGGTGTGGCTCCCGGTGCATAATGCATACGGGAAAATCCGAAACGGATGCCTTTGACGTTGACGTTCAGGCCGTAGGAGAACCCGGCCAAGGAGTTTCGGGCAACCACCTTCATCTCTTGGTGTATATTATGATTATAGGCAGCTTGGATGGAGAAATATTGAATGGGCTCTATCTCTATGCCGAAGATGATGTGTCGGAAGAAGTTGTCGAAGAACTGTGCGGCTTTGGAGGGGTATTTTATCGTGTTGGTGAAGGCGTCTGTCTGCAGGAAGGGGTTGCCGTCACCATAATAATTCATATTCCAGCGGTAGAGGGAGTGCAGGGAGATATGGTAGCGGATGGGCACGTGCTGGAGGCGCTGCGATAATGCCAATTGCAGATCGAATGGAGGCAACTCCACTTGGCCAGCCACAAAAGGCTTTATTTCCGAGCCGATATTTTTGGCCAAAAGGGTCAGCGACAGCCGCTTGTCGGGGTTGTGGTAACTACCAGCCACATCCACGGCAAAGCCGAAAGAGGTGTACGACTCATACGTGCATAGCAGCAGGTTGAGGTTGGCGCCGATGGTGAAATTCGGCGACAGTTCGCGACCCCAGCCAAGGCTTACCGCGTAGTCGCCTGCAGTGAAATAGCCCGTTTCCTGTCCTGAAGCGTCAGTGCCCATGAACTTGCCGTAGGGCACGCCCTTTACTGAGAAGGCGAAACTGCCCGCCTTCGGGAATGTGTAGGTGTACAATGCCGACAGATAGTTGGCATTGGAAAAATAATCGGTGAAATTCAGTGCCAGATTGTTATGGTGACGCTCCCCGATATAGGAGGGGTTCATGATCAGGAGTGTCGGGTCGCTGTCATAGACAGAAATCAGACCGCCTCCTAAGGCCATCTGGCGTGTTGAGTAATTGAAATTAAGGAAATTATATACACTTCTGCCGCCTGTTTGCGCAAAAGTACACAAACAAAATGACAAAATCGTCAGCAACAGCGCAATATTTCTTCTAACAAAATTCATGAGACGGTGCAAAAGTACAAAAAATGTATTTTTCTCTATAAAATTTCATTTGCAATAAAAAAATGCTTGTTTTCTAAAAAAATGTATCTTTGCCATCGTTCAATTATAATCGCATAGCAATGGGAACTCAAGCCATGGTAAAAATTATTTCGGATTATTTCAAGACACAACCGGTCCTGAAAGCATGGCTTTTTGGCTCTTTTGCCCGAGGAGAGGAAAACTCAAAGAGTGATGTAGATATATTATTTGTACCTGATTCCGCAAATAAACCCTTCACTCTTTTCCAATACAGTGAAATGTACTTGGCTTTGAAAGAGTTGTTGGGACGAGATGTTGACTTGGTTGTGGAAGGATCTCTCCGTCCCTTTGCCGTGAATTCTGCCAACAAAGACAAAATATTAATTTATGAGAGAAAGAATTAGAGACAAAGGACTGTTAGAAGACATCCTTGAATATTCCGACAACGTTATTGGGTTTGTGAAAGACCTGACCCTTGACGATTTTGTTTCTGACAAGCGGACTTATTATGCTGTCATGAAGAACATAGAAATTATCGGGGAGGCCTCATATAAGTTGACCCATGATTTTAAAGACAAACATCCTCAAACCCCTTGGAAGATCATTCAAGGAATGCGGCATATATTAGTTCACGATTACGCACAGATAGTTCCCAAAATACTTTGGGATACAGCAAAACACAGCATTCCCGGATTTCGGGATCAAATAGCGTTGTACCTTCAAGAAACAAAATGGGATGAATGGATTGAAAACAAGGAATCTCATTGATTTTTTTACTATTTTTGCCTTTTGAAAATCTATAATCTTTTAAATATCGCTACAATGAAAAAATTATTCCCTATCTTTTTAGTTTTAGTCCTTGGATTAGGCCTATCCTCCTGTACAAACAATGAGGCTGCCCCATTTGCTGGAAAGTATTATGGCACTTTTAAATTCATTTCGTCCAATAAAACTAAAGACGGAAGCGTACGGATGACCCAAAATCCATTATCAACCAATGGACTATTGC
The DNA here is from genome assembly GCA_017554325.1 of Bacteroidales bacterium. GTDB lineage: Bacteria > Bacteroidota > Bacteroidia > Bacteroidales > WCHB1-69 > F23-D06. Next base: position 111,912 of record JAFZIP010000001.1, on the reverse strand, counting down.
TTTATGCTTGCCTTCCTTTGGATTACTACACTGGTAATACCTATAAAGCCAACAGTAACAATGTAGAATACATGAAGGCCATCCTTGAATCTATTGCAGGAGCAAATGATTACATTGATCTTACTACCGAAAAGATTGAAAACATTGAAGTTACAGCTGATTTTAGCGGAAACAGCCTGCACCTTGAGATTAAGTACAAAATCTCTTTGTTGGCCGATGCATTAAGCACATACGTGAAAATCATTGAATTTGACGGTTCAAAATAACAAGCCGGATATATACTTTTCACAGTGCCATAGTACTATTGTATTATGGCACTTTTTGTATATGGGAACCGTCTTCTTTTCCCAAAAAATAATATATTTGCCGCCTCATTGAAAAAAGTATAATGCGGATTGGCGTTCAGATAGTAATCAATAAGGTATGGCTGACAGCTTGGCTGCTGCTCTGTCTGGCTCTGGTTCGCGCACAGGACACGGTTCCCGGCAATGGCTACACCATTTTCCGCTACCCTTCCGGCGTCAAGTCGAGCGAGGGTTTTTTAGTGAATGGCCAACCCGACGGCTGGTGGAAGTCGTATGATGAGAAGGGCAGATTGGTGTCCGAGGGTAACCGCAAGAATTTGCTGTTGGACAGTCTCTGGACCTTCTATGTGGATGGACGCAAGAGTTTCACCATCCATTACCAGGAAGGAAAGAAGCACGGCGAGCAAATCCAGTATTTTCCGAGGGAATATACGGTTTCGCAATGGCAACAGGATACCATCGTAGGCGCGGTGCGCACCTACGACACAGCCGGTTGGCTCAAAAAGACCGTACCCTACTTCGAAGGTAAGCCTCACGGCATGGCCAAGGAGTTCGACCATACAGGGTTGGTGATTGCCGTTGCCAATTATTACCGGGGCGTAATGAGCCGGAGGGAGCGTATCAACCGCACCGACGAGCATGGGCTCAAGCAGGGCAGTTGGAAGTTCTTTTGGAACAACGGCCAACTGAAAATGGAGGGCAATTTCCTCAATGGCAAGAAACACGGCTTCTTCAAATTCTATGACGAGGGCGGCAACTTCCTCTATGTGGAGAAATATGAGAACGACCAGCTGGTGACGGATGCCAAAGAGACCAAGCAGCTGGAGAAGCGCATGGCTTATCACAGCAATGGACAACCTTCCATCATCGCCACTTACTACAACGGAAAGCAAGACGGTATCCGCCGCGAGTTTGATACCGAAGGCAAAATCACCAAAGGCTATGTTTTTGAGGAGGGCTGGATGCGTTTCGAAGGTATCACTGACATGAACGGCCTGCGGCAGGGATTGTGGAAAGAGTATTATCCCACAGGCGAGCTCCGTTCCAAGGGCAAATACAAGAACTCAAAGCCCGTGGGTGAGTGGAATTTCTACTTTATTGATAAAACGGTGGAAATTACCGGCGAATACAACAGCAAGGGTGAGAAACAAGGCGAATGGATTTGGTTTTATCCTACTGGCGACACGATGATTGTGGCCCATTATGAAGATGGCGACGCGGAAGGTATGTATGTGGAATATGATGAAGATGGCACGCCACTGGTGAAAGGTAACTATGTGGCCGGTTACGAAGAAGGCATCTGGCTCTATCGCAACGGGGAGGCTGTGGAACAGGGACGCTACGAAGGTGGCAAGCAGGAGGGCCTGTGGAAAACAACCTACGAAAACGGCCACACAGCCTTTGAGATCCGTTACGACGGTGGTGTGCGCCATGGCAAATACATCGCCTACTGGGAGAATGGCAACATCAAAACCACCGGAAAATATGTCAGAGGACTGCAAGATGGCCCTTGGACCTACTATAATGAGGATGGAATTGTGGTCTTAACTACCTTATTTAGTGAGGGAAAAGAAATAAAATGGAATGATTATACAATAAAATAGCGTTTTCTCCGTAAGTAATACGGCTTTTTAAATATGAAATATCGAATCTTAACCATACTTTGCAGTATCTTTTTCTTCAGCATCGCCTATGCGCAAAACGCAGGTGATGGAGGTCAGGGTGCGGCAAATATGGATTCTGTTTCCACAGCGGATTCCGATATTTTCACCCGTCAGGAGATCCGCAAGATGGATTCCATGTTGAATCTCATGTATGTGCGCGACGAGTTGACCAATAAAAACTCCGTACTCTCCAAATACAAAGACGACACCACGGCGTACGACAACAACGACACCATGATTTTCAAACGGTTGTCGCAGATTGTCACGGCGGTGCCCATGGCGTATAACGACAAGGTGAAGCGGTTTATCGAGCTCTATTCCGTGCAACGTCAACGGTCGTCTTCTGTGATATTGGGCTTGGCGCAGTATTACTATCCTTGGATGCGGGAGATTTTTGACAAATACAATGTGCCGGAGGAGTTGGTGTATATCACCATCATTGAATCCGCTTTGAATCCAACGGCAGTGTCGCCCGCCGGCGCAACGGGCATCTGGCAGTTTATGTACAACACGGGCAAACTTTACGGTTTGCAGGTCAGCACCTTCGTGGATGACCGTCGCGACCCATACAAGGCCACCGATGCCGCCGCGCGCCACTTCCGCGACCTATACAACATTTTCAACGATTGGGGGTTGGCCATTTCCGCTTACAACTGCGGCGCGGGCAACGTGCGCAAGGCCATCCAGCGCTCCGGCGGCAAAACCGACTTCTGGGGCGTTTCTCCGTATCTTCCCAAAGAGACTCAAAACTACTTCCCTGCCTTCATCGGCGCCTACTACATGATGACCTACCACAACCTCTATGGCATTGCACCCGCCCACCTGTCCATCCCCACGGATGTCGATACGGTGATGGTGGACAAGGAACTCCATTTCGGACAGATCTCCGAGGTGCTGGGCATCAGCATGGATGAGATCAAGATTCTGAATCCTCAATACAAACGTGAGATCATCCCGGCCTTCAACGAGCAATATCCCCTGCGACTCCGCTCCAACGATATTCTCCGTTTCATTGCCCAGAAGGACACCATTCAGAAACATCGCTACAATGACTTTTTCAGTCCGGCCCGCGACCTCAACAAGGAGAACTTGACCACCAATGCCAATGGCGACATTGTGAAAACCACGCCCAGCAAGTACCATACAGTGCGCAAAGGGGAAACCATCTCTTCGATTTCTCGCAAATATGGAGTCAGTGTAAGCCAGATCAGATCGTTAAACAGACTGCACAGCAACAGTTTGAGGGTGGGGCAAAAGCTGTTGATCAAGAAAGGCTCCACAGTGGTGGTGAAAGCTGCCCCTGTGCCCACCGACAGCACAGCCATGGTGACTTCTACAGATTCGCTGAGTACCAATAACGAGGTGCGTGAGCCGATAGTGGTGAACAAAGATACGACAGCAGTCACGCCTGCCGCGCCTATCGTCCGTACCCACATTGTGAAGAAGGGTGACACGCTGTCGTCCATTGCCCGTCAGTATGGCACTACAGCTGCGGCATTGGCATCATACAACCATCTCAGCAACATCAATGCCATTCAGATAGGGCAGAAAATCAAAATCCCGCAAAAATAATAAGGGCAAAGCGCAATGGCTCTGCCCATGGTATGAGTTTTCCGAATTTCAAAAATATCAATTCGGAATTAATCTTGCATCAGAATTTCCAACATCTTGATAGCGCTGTCGCTGATGACGGTGCCAGGTCCGAAGATACAGGCGGCGCCGGCTTTGTAGAGGAAGTCGTAGTCCTGCGGCGGAATCACACCGCCCACGATGACCATGATGTCCTCGCGGCCCAGTTTCTTGAGCTCTTCAATCACCTGCGGCACGAGAGTCTTGTGACCAGCTGCAAGAGAGGAGACGCCGAGAATGTGCACATCGTTCTCCACGGCTTGTTTGGCAGCCTCTTCAGGAGTTTGGAACAGCGGTCCCATATCCACATCGAAGCCAATGTCGGCGTAACCGGTGGCCACCACCTTGGCGCCGCGGTCGTGGCCGTCCTGGCCCATCTTGGCAATCATGATACGAGGACGACGGCCCTCTTTCTTTGCGAACTCATCGCACATCTCGCAAGCTTTCTTGAAGTTTGCGTTGTTTTGTTGTTCTGCACTGTACACGCCTGAAATCAGATTTATTTTTGCTTTGTAACGTCCGTAAATTTCTTCGAGGGCATCGGAAATCTCACCGAGGGAGGCGCGCACGCGGGCGGCCTTGATGGAGAGGTCGAGCAAATTGCCGTTGCCTGTCTTGGCGCACTCGGTCAGAGCAGCCAAAGCGGCCTTCACCTCTTCCTCATTACGGTTGGCGCGGAGCTGGGCCAGACGCTTGAGCTGGGCCTCGCGCACGGTGGTGTTGTCCACCTCCAACGTCTCAATCGGGGCTTCTTTGTCCAGTTTGTACTTGCTCACGCCGATGATGGCCTCCTTGCCGGAGTCGATACGGGCCTGCTTGCGGGCGGAAGCCTCTTCGATACGCATCTTCGGAATACCGGTTTCGATAGCCTTGGCCATGCCACCCAGCGATTCAATCTCCTGGATGTGCTTCCAAGCGCGGTGGGCAATCTGGTGGGTGAGACTCTCTACGTAGTAGGAACCAGCCCACGGGTCGATAGACTTACAAATCTTGGTTTCTTCCTGAATGTAGATCTGGGTGTTACGCGCAATACGTGCCGAGAAGTCGGTAGGCAGTGCGATGGCCTCGTCCAGAGCGTTGGTGTGCAGTGACTGTGTGTGTCCCAGGGCGGCGCCCATGGCTTCCACGCAGGTGCGGCACACGTTGTTGAACGGGTCTTGCTCGGTGAGCGACCAGCCAGAGGTCTGGCTGTGCGTACGCAAAGCCAGTGATTTCGGGTTCTGCGGGTTGAACTGTTTTACAATCTTGGCCCACAGCATACGGGCGGCGCGCATCTTGGCAATCTCCATGAAGTGGTTCATGCCCACAGCCCAGAAGAAAGACAAACGCGGAGCGAAGTCGTCCACGCTCATGCCTGCGTTCACACCTGCGCGAAGGTACTCCAGACCGTCGGCCAGCGTGTAGGCCAGCTCGATGTCGCTCGTGGCGCCGGCTTCCTGCATGTGGTAACCGGAAATGGAGATGGAGTTGAACTTCGGCATGTTCTGGGAGGTGAACTCGAAAATATCAGCGATGATCTTCATGGAGTGCAACGGCGGATAGATGTAGGTGTTACGCACCATGAATTCCTTCAAAATGTCGTTTTGGATAGTACCGGACAGTTGGTCCATGCTCACGCCCTGCTCTTCGGCGGCCACGATGTAGAAGGCCAGAATCGGAAGCACAGCGCCGTTCATGGTCATGGAAACGGACATCTTGTCCAACGGAATCTGGTCGAAGAGGATCTTCATGTCGAGGATGGAGTCCACGGCCACACCGGCTTTACCCACATCACCTACCACGCGCGGGTGGTCGGAGTCGTAGCCACGGTGTGTGGCCAAGTCGAAGGCGATGGACAAACCCTTCTGACCGGCAGCCAAGTTTCTGCGATAGAAGGCATTGGACTCTTCGGCGGTGGAGAAACCGGCGTACTGACGGATGGTCCACGGACGGAAAGCGTACATCATGGAGTAGGGTCCGCGCAGGTAGGGTGGAATACCAGCTGTGTAGTTGAGGTGTTCCATTCCAGCCAAATCATCCGTGCCATACACCTGTTTGACAGGTATCTGCTCGGCGGTCATCCAGTCGGCGGATATGTTGTGTTCTTTTTCCCATTGACGAAAATCTTCTTGATTTTCAGGGAGTTTCTTAAAATCTACGTTACTAAAATCTGGACGCATTTTCTTAAATTTTACTCACTCATATTTTGAGGGTGCAAAGATACAAAAAGATTGGCCTCTTCTGTCAAAAAATGTAATTTTGCAGCCCAAAGTTTTTGTATCATGAAATTATTGTTGCGAATTATGGTTGTTGCGATGATGATGATGGGCACGCAAGCGGCCCATGCCCAGAAAGTCGGCGTTTCCTTGGCAGGAGGTGCCGCGTTGGGATATGCACACTTGGGCTTTCTCCAGGCTATGGATGAAGCCGGAATCAAACCCGACTGCTTAGTGGGTACCTCCATGGGAGCTATTATAGGCATGTTGTATGCTGCTGGCAATTCTCCGGAAGATATCCTGCAGTTTATTAAAGATGAAGAAATGGATCGCCTGACAGGTGTTGTGTTGTTTTCTTGGCACAAGAAAGGTGGTTTAATCAGTACCAATCATATCCAGAAAACGCTTTTGAAATACGTGCCACACAACAGCTTCGACTCCTTGAAATGCTCCTTCTACTGCTGCTCGTTCAACATGGACTCTCTCAAGCCAGTGTATAAAGGCTCAGGCGGTGACCTTGTGAAATACGTAATGGCGTCATCCGCAGTGCCTGTTGTTTTCTCTCCGGTGTGGATAGACAGTTGCCCACACGTGGATGGTGGCATATACGACAACATGCCCATTCAGCCTCTTTTGGATGAACACTGTGACATTCGGATTGGTTCGCTGCTGCTGCTCGAGAAACCGCAGCCTAAACGGGATGTTGTTTCCCTTTGGCTACGCTCACTCTTTAGCATTCCAGCCTTAAATTCATTTCAGCATGCGGATTTGTTCACGGATGTGATAAAGATTGACCCTCAGGATTACTGGCTGTTAGATTTCAAATATGTGGACGAACTGTATCAAATCGGCTACGAGGCCGGGAAAGAGTACTTCAGCACTCACGATGTAGGTTCCGGTAAATAATAGGGTGACGCAGTGTGCTCAATTTTTGTATATTTGCCGCTTTTAAGGAAAAATGCTATGAATAAAAGATTTTTTAGTATTATCTTATTGTCTATCATGATATTATCTGCATGTTCTTCGCAGAAGAAAATGGAATCGGAGACCAAGAAAACGGACTCTGCTCCGGAGGCGAAGGCAGAAATTAAATCCGAAAAAATGACAGAAGTACTGATCAAAACCACCAAAGGCAATATCAAAATTGCGCTTTACAACGAGACCCCCCAACATCGGGACAATTTCATCAAATTGGTGAAAGAGAACTATTATGATGGCGTATTGTTCCATCGTATCATCCAAGGATTCATGATTCAGACGGGCGATCCGGATTCCAAGACTGCGAAACCCGGTCAGCGTCTGGGTGCAGGCGGTCCAGACTACCGTATTCCGGCAGAATTCGTGCCCACGCTCTACCATCGCAGAGGTGCCGTGGCCGCAGCCCGCGACAACAACCCGGCCAAGTCCTCGTCCGCCTCACAGTTCTACATCGTGGATGGCAAACCGTACGACAATGCCTATCTTGACATGCTTCAACAACGTACGGGCAAGACGTTCACCCCCGAGCAGCGCGAAGTCTATACCACCCTCGGCGGCGCCCCGTTCCTGGATGGCGAATACACCGTGTTCGGGCAGGTGCTCAGCGGCATGGAGGTGGTGGACAAAATCGCCGCCCAACCCAAGGACCAGTTCGATCGCCCTACAGAAGATATTAAAATCCTCAGTGTCACAATCCTAAAATAACCCATTTACCTCATTCACCTCTTTTACCCCATTTACCCCATCATCGTATGAAATCCATTGAAGAAATAAGAGCAGAAATTGAAAATTACAAAATTGAGAATGCGGATGCGTTGGAGCAGTTTCGTCTCAATTTCTTGAGCAAGAAAAGTGAGTTGCAGTCCATGTTCGGTGAGATCAAGAACATTGCCCCGGAAGAACGCAAAGGCTTTGGACAGATGCTCAACGAACTGAAAGACAAGGCACAACAACGTTTTGAGGAGCAGAAATCCAAAATGGAGGCTGCAATATGTTCCCTCAACACTATCGCGGATGTCACTCGCCCATCGGCCAATATTCCCTTGGGCTCCATGCACCCTATCTCCATCATGATGAACCAGGTGCGCCGCATTTTCGAAGACATCGGATTCACGGCTGTTACGGGTCCCGACATTGAGGACGACTGGCACGTGTTCACCGCACTCAACTTTGCCGAGGAGCATCCCGCCCGCGATATGCAGGACACCTTCTTCGTGGAGTTGCATCCCGACGTGCTGTTGCGCACGCACACCTCTTCGTTGCAGGTCCGAACCATGGAGAAACAGCAACCGCCGATCCGCGTGATTTGCCCGGGTCGCGTGTTCCGCAACGAGGCCATCACCTCCCGCGCCCACTGCATCTTCCATCAGGTGGAAGGTCTCTATGTGGCCGAGAAGGTTTCTTTTGCAGATATGAAACAGACGCTGCTCTATTTCGCTCAACGTATGTTCGGCCCCGATGTGCGCATCCGTCTGCGTCCGTCCTACTTCCCGTTCACGGAGCCGTCCGCTGAAATGGATGTTTCTTGCTACATCTGTGGTGGCGAGGGCTGCAACCTCTGCAAACACACCGGTTGGGTGGAGATTTTGGGCTGCGGCATGGTGGATCCCAACGTTCTGGAGAACTGCGGTATCGACAGCGAGAAATACAGCGGCTTTGCCTTCGGTCTCGGAATTGAACGTATGACAATGCTCAAATACAGGACCAACGACATCCGTCTCTACTTTGAGAACGATGTTCGCTTCCTGCAACAATTCAAGGCGGCGACGCTTTAAAAGTTTAGAGTTTAAAGTTTATAGTTTAGAGTTTAGAGTTGAAAAGGCTAATAGCCCAAAGCCAATAGCTTAAAAAAATATAAATCCTAAAAATAATGAATAAAACGCAAAAATTGATTAACACGATTCTCGGTGTAATCATCGGTATTGTGGCTTCTGCCGTTTATATCATGACCGCCGAGCCGACCGTCTCCTGGTGGGACTGTGGTGAATACATCGCTACAACTTCGAAGTTGCTGGTGGGTCACCCCCCTGGAGCACCCACTTTTCAGATTATCGGTCGTATCTGCACGCTGTTTGCTGGCGGCGACCCGACCAAAATGGCTTTCTGCGTGAACAGCATGTCAGCCGTATGCAGTGGTCTCACCATCATGTTGCTCTATTTCACCATCGTGCGTTTAGCTCGCAAACTCGTGGCCAAGTACGGTGAGATGAATACGCCTCGCTTCATAGCCGTGATAGGCGCCGCTCTCGTAGGTGCCATGGCTTACGCGTTCAGCGACACGTTCTGGTTCTCCGCTGTGGAGGGTGAGGTTTACGCCATGTCTTCCTTCTTCACAGCTCTGGTGTTCTGGTGTATTCTGAAGTGGGACGAGGAGTATGATAATCCCAAGGCCAATGTCAACCCCAACCGTTGGATTGTCCTCATCGCCTATCTGGTGGGTCTCTCCATCGGCGTTCACTTGCTGAACTTGCTGACCTTGCCGGCTATCGTGCTGATTGTTTACTATAAACTTTCCAAGAATGCCACTGGCATGGGTGCAGTGCTCACCATGGCCATCATCTCCTTCTTCTTTGCATTCTTCTGCTCCACTTTGTGGATGTTCCTGATCTGGATTTTCATCACAATTCCGTTGTTCGTGATGTGCGCAAAGAGAGGTACTTTGAAGTCGAAAGCAGAATGGGGTGTGTTCCTCTCCCTTTGCGGCTCTGTGGTGCTGCTCGGCCTTATCCTGTGGGGCATCATTCCGCAAGTGGTGAACTTGGCTGGAAAGTTCGACCTGTTCTTCGTGAACTCGCTGCACCTGCCGTTCAACACCGGTACCATATTCTTCTTCCTGATACTTGTCGCCTTAATTGCTTGGGGTATTGTAGCTGGTTACAAGAAGAATAAACCAATATTGCTGACGGGCACTTTCTGTTTCCTGATGTTGCTCATCGGTTACTCCACATTCTTCACTTTGGTGATTCGTTCCAACGCCAATCCGACCATTGACGAGAACAATCCGGAAGATGCGGTCGCTTTGTTGTCCTATCTGAATCGTGAGCAATATGGTTCCAATCCCTTGTTCTACGGCCAGAGCTACAATACAAAGGTGATCAATGCTGAAAACGGCAAGCCTGTTTACGTGAAGGATCAGAATGCCAAACGCTATGTGGTTTCCAACGACCGACAGGGCGAGAAGCTGCAATACGACCCGTCAGGTTGTATGCTTTTCCCGAGAATGTGGTCGCCAGAAAAGCAGAGCGAGTACATCAACTGGCTGAACAACCGCTACAACAGCGACAGTCCTTCCGATCGTGAAGCCCGCCGGGAACTGGCCCGTGGCGACACGCCTTCCTGGAAACAAAACATCAAATTCCTGCAAACGTATCAGTTTGGCTACATGTACTGGAGATATTTCATGTGGAACTTCTCTGGTCGTCAGAATGACCTTCAGGGTCGTGGTGACAGTATGAACGGCAACTGGATCACAGGAATACCCTTCATAGACAAGGCCATGGTAGGTGAACAGAGAAACCAGCCTGTCGCCATGCAGCGCCCGGGCCACAACACCTATTATCTGCTGCCCTTACTGTTGGGATTGGTGGGTATCTTCTATCAAACCCGCAAGGATACACAGAATGCTTTTGTGGTGTTCATGCTGTTCATCATGACGGGTCTTGCTATTGCGTTTTATCTGAACATGTACGCTTTCCAGCCGCGTGAGCGTGACTATGCTTTCGCCGCCTCGTTCTATGCTTTTGCTATATGGATCGGATTCGGTGTGCTGGGTATCTATGAACTGTTTGATAAAATCAAGAACAAACCGGTGCAGATTGCCGGTGCAGTGCTCACCACAGTGGTGTGCTTTGGCCTGGTACCATGTGTGATGGCAAACCAGAATTGGAACGACCATGACCGATCGAACCGATATACGGCCCTGGCTATTGCCAAGAACTATTTGGATTCGTGTGCCCCCAACGCCATTCTGTTTACATTGGGCGATAACGATACCTTTCCGTTGTGGTACGCCCAGGAAGTGGAAGGCTATCGTACCGATGTGCGCGTGTGCAACCTGTCACTCCTCAGCACCAGCTGGTATGTGGATCAGATGAAACGCAAGGCGTACGAATCAGAAGCTCTGCCTATTTCCATGACTTGGAACCAGTACAAGGATGGCACTCGCGACGTTCTCTACCTCGAACCAGGAGAGAATCAGTTTGTGGATTTGAACGCTGTCGTGAATTACATCAAAGATCCGCAATTCGACCATACTCGTCATTTGTTCCTTTTGTCGCAGAGCAAGGGTTACCGTTCCAATGGTCGTGCCATTCCCGCCAGCTTCTCCCTGCCGGTTGACAAGGCCAAGGTGTTAGCTAACGGGACCGTGAGTCCCAAAGACTCCGCACTCATCGTGGATCGCTTGGAGTGGAACGTTGGCAAGCCGGGTGTTACCCCGCTGGCCAAGGCTTATATCATCATGATGGACATTATAGCTTCCAACAACTGGGAACGTCCCATCTATTATGCTTCTACTACAGGCTCCGAAGCTTATCTCGGACTGGAAGAATATTTCCAACTGGAGGGATTTGCATACAGATTGGTGCCTATCAAGACTTCGCGCTCCAATGAAACGGGCCGTATCAATTCTGAGATTCTGTACAATAATCTGATGAATGTGTTCAATGACCACAGTCGTGAAGATTTCCTCAATCATCCTGATATGCCCAAACACGATGCCTATCCGTACGCATGGGGTGGCCTCAATGACCCCCGTGTGTATCATAGCGAGGACAATACCCGTTTAATCTCCCTTGTCCGCCGTCTGTACAACCGTCTGGGCAACCAGCTGTTGGCTGAGGGCGATGTGGAAAAAGCCGAGCAGGCTTTTGACCAGGGCAATAAAGTTCTCCCGAACGAGGTCTTCCCGTATGTATCCGTCATGTCCAACGTGTATGGTTATACACAGAACTGTATTTTCTATATGCAGGATTATTTCAAACTGAATACGCCCAGTGGAAATCAGAAGGGTATGGAGATGGCCAAATCCATTTGGAATCAGATGGCAGATCTCTTTGCTTGGTATAACCAATGCGACGACAACACCTTGGCCATCCACGAGGATAATATCCATTATGATATGATGTTCCTGCATTATCTGATGACCAATGTCAGATACCCCGATCAGACCATGGCTTCCAAATTCAAGGAGTTGAAGTTTGACAACTTGGCTGCATATTATGCCCAGGGCTTGTCCAACAGCATCACTCGCCTGATTCGTCAACCCGAGTTTGATCAGCAGGCTGTCGCCAACAACTTCCAGGAGTTGCATCAGTTGCAGGACATTGCTGAGGTGGCGGGAGACAATGCCACGGTCAAGAAATTGCAGAGTATTGCAGAGAGCCAGCTGAATGCGATGGACGGAATTTCCCCGAATATGGGCAGTGCCTACCGTAATTTCTACAACAGTTTGGACCGCCCGAGGATGGTGTTTCAACAAGACACAAACCAATAAAAATTAAGAAAATATGAAAAAATTTGCTGTGATATTATGTGGCTGTGGTTCTCTGGACGGAAGTGAAATCCACGAGTCCGTGATGACCCTGTTGGCCATCGACCGCAATGAATGTACCTACAGCATCTTTGCACCCAACGACAATCAATACCATGTGGTGAACCATTGTACAAAGGAAGCCACACAGGAGAAGCGCAATATGATGGTGGAGGCCGCGCGCATCGCGCGCGGCGACATCCGCCCCATCGAAGAATGTCGTGTGGAGGATTTTGACGCGTTGGTGTTCCCTGGTGGGAACGGCGCGGCCAAGAACCTGTTCACATACGCATTCGACGGCAAAAACTGCACTGTGCGTGAGGATGTGGCCAAGCTCATCAAGGCGTTCCACGCCGCGCATAAGCCCATCGGCGCGCTGTGCATCGCACCCGTGATGATAGCCAAGGTTTTGGGCGACGTGACCATCACCGTGGGCAACGACGAGGGCACCATCGCGAATGTGATCAGCTTCGGCTCCCAGCACATCAACACTTTGCAGACAGGCGTCATTGCGGACAAGCAGAATATGGTGTTCACCACGCCGTGCTACATGCTGCCTGCCCGCATCTCCGACATCGCCGACTGTGCGCAGAATCTCATTGACGCCATCCTCGAAAACATGCAGTGATGGTGCGCAATATTGTTCTGGTCGGTTTCTCCGGCGCAGGCAAGACCACTTTAGGTCGTGCACTGGCGCTTCGCCTGGGCCTTGAGTTTGTCGATCTGGACGATGCTATCGAAGAAAAATACCATGCTACGATTCCCCATATCTTTCAGAAGTATGGGGAATCTGTTTTTCGGCAGTGCGAGTACCAGACGCTGAAAGAGATGCTGAAATGTCAGGGGATGGTGATAGCCGCCGGAGGGGGCACCCCCGCTAACCAAGATGCCATGCGGCTGATGAATGAATTCGCCGCGACGGTCTATGTTGACCTGTCGGAAGAAACCCTTGTGCAGCGGTTGAAAAACAGCAAGAAAGAACGCCCGCTGACGGCAGGTCTCACGGAGGATCAGTTGGTCGCGTATGTGCAAGAGAGGCTGGAACAGAGATTGCCGTATTATCGTATGGCGCAGCTGACAGTGAAGGGGGATGAGGTTAGTGCCGAGAACCTGTGTGAGCGTATATGTCATCTATTTGCAAAATGAAAATGAAGAAGATACTTTTTATTTGTCACGGCAACATCTGCCGCAGCCCGATGGCCGAGTTTGTGATGAAACAATTGGTGGCAGAAGCTGGACTGTCCGAACAATTTGAAATAGCCTCAGCGGCCACCTCTACAGAGGAGATTGGCAATCCCGTCTATCCCCCTGCGCGGCGGAAACTCGCGGAACACGGTATTGCGTGCGCGGGCAAGACCGCCCGCCAGATTACCCGTGCCGACTATAAGCATTACGACTATATCATTGCCATGGATCATAACAACCTGCGCAATCTCCGCCGCCTGTTGGGAGATGATACCGAAGGGAAAATCTCCCTCCTGATGGATTACACCTCTCGTCCCGGCGATGTGGCAGACCCCTGGTACACAGGCGATTTTGAAGCCACATGGCGCGACGTAATCGAAGGATGCACGGGCTTGTTGGAGCGATTAAGGTAAAGATTTTCATAAGGCTACATGAAGCTGTTTTTCGCGCTCTTCCTAATTAAATTTTCGTATATTGCGCCGCTTTTTTGTGTAGGTGGGTAAAAGTGGGTTTGAGAATATATCTAATTGATATTGTATGATTTGCAAATACTATAAACACGTGCTGGCGGGCTTTTGTGTGGCTTTGTTGCTGACTTTTTTCTCCCAATCCGTATTGGCTGCGGAGGAGAAAGAATTCGACGCCGGTCCATTTATCATTGAGCATGTTACGGACAACTACGGATGGCATATCTGCGGCGAGGGTGGCAAAAGCGTGACCATCCCATTGCCGGTGATGTTGATTGATAACGGCCATTTTGTGGCTTTCATGTCCAACAAGTTCCACCACGGCGAAGCCGCCTACAAGGGATACGCTATGGGCTGGGGCGAGCAGAAAGGCAGCATCGTCAAGTTGACCGACGATTACACTGGCCATTTGGAAGAGGGCGTGGATTACCCTGTAGATCATGTGTGCAAATTCGATATCTCCATCACCAAGAATGTGTGCGCGCTGATTATCTCGCTGATTCTGATTACCTGGATATTCCTGTCGGTGGCCAAACAGTACAAGCGCCGCCCAGACCAGGCTCCCAAGGGCTTGCAGGCGTTCGTGGAACCGGTGATTGTCTTTTTGCAGGATGAGGTCATCAATCCATCTTTGGGTAAAAACGCTCCGAAATACACTCCGTTCCTGCTCACGCTGTTTTTCTTCATCCTCTTCAACAACCTGATGGGTCTGATTCCCATTTTCCCGGGCGGTGCCAACCTCACCGGCAACATTGCCGTGACGGGCGTGCTCGCTCTGCTGACCTTCTTCGTGACGCAATTTTCGGGCAAGAAGGAGTACTGGAAAGACATCATCAATACACCAGGTGTGCCATGGTGGCTCAAAGTACCGATTCCCATTATGCCTTTTGTGGAGATCATAGGCGTATTTACGAAACCTTTTGTGCTGATGGTGCGACTTTTCGCCAACATCACCGCCGGACATATTATCGTGTTAGGCTTCATCTCCTTGATTTTCATTTTCGGACAGATGTCACCCTACATTGGCTATGGTGTTTCGATTGTCTCAATCTTTTTTTACCTCTTTATGAGCTGTCTCGAATTACTGGTGGCCTTCATCCAGGCTTTTGTTTTTACGCTCTTGAGCGCCATCTACATCGGAGCGGCTTGCGGCGAGGAAGAAGAGGAACTTCAATTGGCAGAATAAACCTTATTATCAACTAAATAAACACAAACTACTATGTCATTATTAACCATCTTATTGCAAGCAGCCGCCGGCCTTGGCATTGGCAAAATGGGTGCTGGTATTGGTGCAGGTCTCGCCGCTATTGGTGCCGGTCTCGGTATTGGTAACATCGGTAGAGATGCCATGTCCGCCATTGCACGCCAACCTGAAGCAGCTGGCAACATTCGTACCAACATGATTTTGGCAGCCGCCTTGGTCGAAGGTGTCGCTTTGTTCGCCTGCGTCGTGTGCCTGCTTATCGCCATTGCAAAATAAAGCCGGCGTGTGGCGGTAACCCCGTCACTTGTCTGCTGATGCAATCGCTTAATTTGTTGATGGACCCTGCGGTTGGCAGGGTCCCCAACATTTTTAAATTTAAGAAACAACTTAGATTAGAATATGGAACTCATAAAACCCTCTTTCGGACTTATCTTCTGGATGCTCATTGGCTTCGGCATCTTCTTCTTCATTTTGGCCAAATATGCTTGGCCAGTGATAACACAAGGTATTGCCAGTCGGAACAAGAAGATTCAGGATCAATTGGATGAGGCGGAACGCGTCCATGCTGAACTTGAGAATATGAATCTCAAGCATGAGCAGATGCTGGCCCAGGCCAAAATGGAACGCGATGATATCCTCAATGAAGCCCGTGCCATTAGCGAGAAACTGAAAGAAGACGCCAAACTGAAGGCTGATGCCGAGGCACAGTCCATCATTGCGG
The DNA here is from genome assembly GCA_017554325.1 of Bacteroidales bacterium. Taxonomy (GTDB): domain Bacteria; phylum Bacteroidota; class Bacteroidia; order Bacteroidales; family WCHB1-69; genus F23-D06. The sequence continues at coordinate 96,034 of JAFZIP010000001.1, read as the reverse complement.
ATGCCAAACAAGCCATCCAGATGGAAAAGATGAAAGCCATCACCGATTTGAAGAACGAAATCGCCAACTTCTCCATCAATATTGCGGAGAAAATCATGACCGAAGAGCTTTCCGATAAAGAAAGGCAAGAAAAATTGATTGAGAAGTGGGTTGATGAAACCAATTTGAACTAATACATCATTGCATCTGCCTGAACGGGCAGATGTTTTTTGTGCCCAATTGATATTTTTTAACAAATATAAAACACTGTAATTAAATCTCTTGCAATATGCGTTTTGTTGACACCCATACACATCTGTATCGCGAGAGCTACCCCGACAACTTTGAAGAGGTGGCTCGCCGTGCGATAGAGGCGGGTGTGGACAAGATGATTCTGGGATGCGTGAACCGCGATACCCCGGCTTGGTTGCAAGAGGCAGTCTCCTTGTTTCCAGACAACTTTTTCATCTTGATAGGCCTCCATCCTGAAGATACCAAAGCGGATTTCGAGGATGATCTGACCCAGATTGAAGTCCATTTGGATGATCCGAATGTGGTGGGAGTAGGGGAGATAGGTCTGGACTACTACTGGGACCGAACTTTTGAAAAGGAGCAGCGCGAGGCGTTTTACCGTCAGCTTTGCTGGGCCCGCGACCGTCAGATGCCGCTTTCTTTGCATATCCGTAGTGCTTACAACGATGCAATTGAGATACTGAAACAGTTCCGTCCTGGCGAGCTTTCCGGCGTGATGCATTGCTTTTCGGGTGGCATCCAGGAGGCCGAATGGGCAGTGAAACACGGATTTGCCCTCGGCGTGGGCGGCACGGTGACCTTCAAAAACAGCAAAGTGCAGGACATTGTGGCGCATGTGGGGTTGGAAAATGTTGTGTTGGAGACGGATGCGCCATACCTGGCTCCCGTTCCGCACCGCGGTCAGCCCAATGAGAGCTCATATATTCCAATCATCGCTCAAAAGGTGGCCGATATTTTCCAAGTCTCTTTGCAGACCGTTGCAGATATAACTACCGAAAACGCATATAGGATATTCACAAAATTAACCCGATAATTATTAAAAATTTTAAATATGTCAGAATCAAAAATTTTTACCCCTTGTAAAATCGGTCCGATTACCCTTCGCAACCGCACCATCCGTTCTGCCGCTTTCGAGAACATGGCGCACGGCAACCGCCCGACCAAAGAATTGTTTGATTACCATACGGCTGTCGCCAAGGGCGGCATTGGTATGACCACGGTGGCATACGCTTCCGTTTGCCAGAGCGGCCTTTCCTTTGACGGCCAGTTGTGGCTCCGCGAGGAAATCATCCCCGAACTGAAGAAGTTGACGGACGCCATCCACGCCGAAGGAGCCAAGGCGTCCATCCAGATCGGTCACTGCGGCAACATGACGCACCGTGCCACTTGCGGTTGCAAGCCGCTGTCTCCATCCGGACGTTTTAACCTTTATTCACCCACTTTCACACGCAAGATGACCATCAAGGACATTGACGAGATTGTGGAGGCGTTCGGCAAAGCAGTGGATATGTGCCGTCGTGCAGGCTTCGACTGCATTGAGGTGCACGCCGGCCATGGCTATTTGATCAGCCAGTTCATCTCGCCCTACACCAACCATCGTAAAGATGAGTATGGCGGCTCTTTGGACAACCGTATGCGCTTCATGCGCCGCGTCATCACCCGCGTGATGGAAGAGGCCAAGGATGACATGGCTATCGTGGTGAAAACCAACATGTACGACGGTTTCCGCAGTGGTATGCAGGTGGATGAGTGCATCACTGTGGCCAAGGAACTGGAGAAGTTGGGCGTGCACGCGCTGGTGCTTACCGCCGGCTTCGTGAGCAAGGCTCCGATGGATGTGATGCGTGGTGCCATGCCGCTCAAGACTTTGGCTTACTACATGGATCCCAAGAAGTTCTGGTGGCTGAAGATCGGTCTTCACCTCGGCGGACGCATCGTGATTCCGACAGTGCCTTATAAGGATGCCTATTTCTACGATACGGCCATGAAGTTCCGCAAAGAGCTGACGATGCCGCTGATTTACGTGGGTGGTATGGTCGATAAGGCTGACATGGAAATGGTGTTGGATTCCGGCTTTGAGGCCTTCCAGATGGCTCGCGCTTTGGTTCAGGACACCGATTTCGTGAACAAACTGCAGTCGGGCGAAGTGACCCGCAGCGCCTGCAAGCACTCCAACTATTGCATCGGCCGTATGTACACGCTGGACATGAAGTGCCACCAATGCATGGCGAAGGATGAACTGCCCGCCAAGTTGCAGAAGGAATTGGAGAAAGCGGAGAGAGACATCGAGAAATCCAATAAACGATAATGAAAAAGGTCCTGATTGTCGATCGGGTGCACCCGTATTTGTCGGAAAAACTTTCCGAAAAGGGATTTGTGTGCCATACCGACATGACCTTTACTTACGAAACATTCAAGGCGGTTCCCGATGACCTGTTCGGTTTGGTCATCCGGAGCCGTTTTGTGGTGGACAAGGAGTTGTTGGACTCCAAACCTTCATTGAAATTCATAGTGCGGATTGGCTCCGGGGTGGAGAATATCGATGTGGAATATGCTGAGGGAAGGGGAATCAAGGTGATTTCCACGCCCGAGGGCAATGCGAATGCGGTGGCAGAGCACTGTCTGGGTCTCTTGTTGGCGGCGTTGCGGCACATCTCCTCCGCCGACCGAGAAGTGCGCGCGGGCGAGTGGCTGCGCGAGAAAAACAAGGGCAGCGAGCTGCAAGCGCACACGTACGGAATCATTGGCTACGGGCACACTGGTCCGGCGTTCGCCCGATTACTGACCCTGCTCGGCTGCAAGGTGTATGCATATGACAAATACAATCCGACAGCGGGCGATGCCCATGCCGAGATGACCGACTTGGTCACCATTCAGCGCGAGTGCGATGTCATATCGGTGCACGTGAATTACATACCGGAAAACAAATATTTGATCAATCGTGATTTCATTGATGCGATGGCGCATCCGTTTATTCTCATCAACTCATCCCGCGGGTTGGTGGTAAACACGGAGGATGTGGTGAATTCAATGGAGAGTGGTAAGATTCTCACGGCCTGCTTGGATGTGCTGGAGTACGAGAGCACACGATTGAAGAATTTGCCCAAGGAGCAGTGGCCTGCCGCCATGGAGCGTTTGGCCGCCATGGAGAATGCCATCCTCACCCCGCACGTAGGCGGCCAGACCACCGACGCTGAGCTCCGCCACGCAAAAGTGGCGGTGGAGAAGATAATGGGATTGTAGGAGTTTTTTGTATTTTTGCCGCGAAATACAATATTATTATGAAAAACACATACCGTAAAAACAAAAAGGTTGAAGATCTTTGTGCGGCAGAACCAGTCGCGATATATGAGGCGAAAAGAGACATTCATGTCTCAGGACAGAATCCATCTCGTTTAAAAGAGATAATGGCGACCACCGTGTCGGTTGATGATTATTTCGATGAGTTGATTTCTTTAGTCCGCGCTGATTATGCAAGTTTATGAGGTGAGAATCAGTCGTGATAACTCCTCCTTGAGGACGGGAATGTGCTTGCGGATAATTACCCACACAGTGGCGGTATCCACGGAATCGTAACCGTGAATCAAAAGGTAACGTGTGTTCACGATTTTTCTTGCGGAGGTAATGTTTATATCTGGTGAAATTTTAAGCAGGGAATTCATGGCCTCGCCAATAATCTCAACATTCCGCTCTACTGCATTTTGCACTAAAGCATTAGCCTGGTACTCTTCAAAAACACGGATTTCTTCCGTGAATTGTTCAATTCTGCTGATGCAACTAAGTACATCAGATAGTAATTTGTTAACTTGTTTTTCCATAAATCAAATATTTTGTTTTGTTGATTTCATCAATAAAATAGGGGTTTTTGAGCGAGTGTTCGGTTAGCAGATCCACTTTTCTGTTTATTTCGTCCTCTAAGGCAATTTGAAGATCCAACAACAATTCTCCTCGCTCCATAGGATCCATGGCAGAGTCGTAATTCACAAGAAAATCCACATCGCTGGACGCGTTGAACCTGTCCGTTAAAACGGAACCGAACAAATAGGCGTTCTTCACTTTGTGAAGCGCCAAGATGTTCAACACATTTGCTAAATGAGGCTTGAATTGTGAATTAATCTCCATTGCCATGAATTTTTGGCAAAAATACTATTTTTTTCTAACTATTATTTCTTCCCCGTCAACAGCTGCTGGATTTCGTTCAGCTTCATGAGGGCTTCGACGGGCGTGAGGCTGTTGATGTTCAATCCTACAATCAGATCTTTTACCTCCAATAACAGTGGGTCGTCCAGGTTGATGAAACTGAGCTGGTAGCCCGGGGTGGATTTCTCGATGAGGTTTTTTTCGCCGTTGGCGTTGTTGCGCGAGGTTTCCAGCTGCTTGAGGATTTCGTTGGCGCGCTTCAGTACCTGCGCGGGCATGCCGGCCATGCGCGCCACATGGATACCGAAGCTGTGCTCGCTGCCGCCCGGCTCCAACTTTCTCATAAAGAATACCTTATTGTCAATCTCCTTCACGGAAACATGGTAGTTCTTGATGCGGTGGAACTGCGCCGCCATGTCATTCAGCTCATGGTAGTGCGTGGCAAAGAGCACCTTGGCGCGGTTGTAGGGATTCTCGTGCAGATACTCGGCGATGGACCACGCGATGGACACGCCATCGTAGGTGCTGGTACCGCGCCCGATTTCGTCCAACAAAATCAAACTGCGGTTCGAGATGTTGTTCAAGATGCTCGCGGTCTCATTCATCTCCACCATGAAAGTGGATTCGCCCGTGGAGATGTTGTCCGATGCGCCCACACGGGTGAAAACCTTATCTACAATGCCGATTTCCGCACTCTTGGCAGGTACAAAGCAGCCCATCTGCCCCATCAGCACGATGAGGGCGGTTTGGCGCAACAAGGCCGACTTACCCGACATGTTGGGTCCCGTGATGATGATGATCTGCTGCTTGTCATTGTCCAAGTGCACATCGTTGGCAATGTACTCCTCGCCCGGCGGCAGCTGCTTCTCAATCACCGGATGGCGTCCCTCCTTGATTTTCAGAGAAGTGCCTTCCGTGATTTTCGGTTTTGCGTAGCGGTTTTCTTTGGAAACGCAGGCAAAACAGAGCAGCACATCCAACCGTGCAGCCAGACGCGCATCTAATTGTATCAGGTTGATATAATCCAACAAGCTGATCAACAGATTATTGTACAGTCTTCCTTCGATTTCCAACATACGGTCTTGCGCACCCAAAATCTTGGATTCCAGCTCTTTGAGTTCCTCGGTGATGTAGCGCTCGCCGTTGGTTAGGGTCTGCTTACGCGTCCACTCGGCCGGCACCTTGTCCTTGTGCACATTGGTGACCTCCAGATAGTAGCCGAACACATTGTTGAACCCGATTTTGAGCGAGGTGATGCCGGTCCTTTCAGCTTCGCGGCGCTGAATTTCGGCCAGTACCTCTTTGCTGTTGGTGGCTAGGGCGAACAAGTCGTCCAGTTCCTGATCCACGCCTCGGTTGAACACGCCGCCTTTGCTGACCACAACGGGTGGGTCGTCCTGAATCTCCTTCTCGATGCGGGCGCACACTGACGGGCAGGGGTTGAACTGCTCGGCAATCTTGGCCAGAGCCGGATGGTCGGCTTGCTTGCAGTAGCCCTGCATCTTCTCGATGGAGCGCAGCGCGCGCGCCAGCTGCAGCACTTCTCGCGGGTTGATCTTGCCCGTAGCAATCTTCGATACCATGCGCTCCAGGTCGCCCATGCGCTTGAGCGTGCCCAAAAGGTCGTCGGCAAGTTGCTCGTTCTTAATCAGATACTCTACAATGGAAAGGCGCTCGTCAATCAGCACTTTCTCTTTCAAGGGCATCAGCATCCACTTGCGCAGCATACGAGAGCCCATGGGCGTCTGCGTCTGGTCGAGCACCTGTAGCAGGGTGACGGCGTTCTCGTTGGGCGAGTGCACCAGTTCCAAGTTGCGGATGGTGAAACGGTCGAGCCACACATAGTGCTCTTCCTCAATGCGGTTTATCTTGTTGATATGCTGGATTCTATGGTTCTGTGTCTCGTACAGATAATGCAGCGCGGCTCCGGCGGCAATGATGCCGTTGGGCAGGTTATCGACACCAAAACCCTTCAGTGAGGTGGTCTGGAAGTGCTTGGTCAGCAGTTCGTTGGCGTAATCGGACATGAAAACCCAGTCGTCCAAAGTAGAAAGCAGCATTTTCTCGCCGAAGTGCTCGCGGAAGGCCGCCGACTTGCCCTTCTGAATCACCAGCTCCGATGGTTTGAAGTTCTGGAACAGCTTGTCGATGTAGTCGTAGTCGCCCTCGGCCACATAGAATTCGCCAGTGGAGATATCGACGAAAGCGATGCCGCAGATTTTCTCGGTGAACTGGATGGCGGCGAGGAAGTTGTTCTCGCGCTGCTCCAGCACTTTGTCGTTCACGGACACGCCAGGCGTCACCATTTCGGTGATGCCGCGCTTGACGAGGGTTTTGGTAAGTTTGGGGTCTTCCAGCTGCTCGCAGATGGCCACGCGCAGACCCGCGCGCACCAACTTGGGCAGATACACATCCAATGCATGGTGTGGAAAACCCGCTAACTCGGTCTGTGTCAATCCTTTGCCATGCTTTGTCAGCGTGATGCCCAGCACTTTGGATGAGGTGATGGCATCCTCCCCGTAAGTCTCGTAAAAGTCACCCACCCGGAACAGCAAAATGGCGTCAGGGTGCTGTGCCTTGAACTTGTTGTATTGTTTCATTAAGGGAGTTTCTGCCGACTTTTCCATAGCTTCAATTTGAGAGAGCAAAAGTACAAAAAAAGCGGTATATTTGCACCCTGTAAATCTCGTGTTATGCAAGGAAAAGTCATTATCGTTTCTGCTCCTTCCGGCGCCGGCAAGACCTCCATCGTGCGCCATCTGCTGGAGGAGGTTCCCGAACTCAAGTTTTCCATCTCCGCCACCACGCGCCATAAACGCGATTACGAGGAGGATGGCAAAGACTACTATTTCATTACGCCGGATCAGTTCAAAGAGCGCTTGGCCAATGATGAGTTTCTGGAATGGCAGGAAGTGTATAAGGATCAGTACTATGGCTCCTTGAAATGCGAGGTGGAGCGCATCTGGAACAACGGGCAAACCGTGATTTTCGATGTGGATGTGCTCGGCGGCCTCAACATCAAGAAGTTCTATGGCGACAACGCCTTGGCCGTGTTCATTGAGCCGCCCACGATAGAAGAACTCGTGAATCGTTTGAAAAAGCGTGGTACGGAAACGGAAGAATCGTTGAAAAAACGCGTAGATAAGGCCGAATACGAGATGTCTTTTGCCGATCAGTTTGATAAAATCGTGTTGAATGACGATTTGAAAACCGCCCAGCAGGAGATGATTGACCTGGTGCAGGATTTTTTGGAAAAGAAATGAAACGCATAGCCATCATCGGTGCGGGAGCTTCAGGTCTCTTTCTGGCCAAGAAATTGTCCGGAAAGAAGGATTTTGAGGTGGTTGTCTTTGAAAAAAACAAGCAGGCCGGCACCAAATTGCGCGCGTCTGGCGGCGGCAAGTGCAATCTCTTCAACACCTACGTGGATTCCGATTGCTACAACAATGCTGCATTTGCAGAGAAACTGCTGCAAAAGATCACACCTGCGCGCCTCTTGCAAGAGTTTGAAGAGATGGGCCTGCGAATGATGGCCGACGAGGAGGGCCGTGTCTATCCGCTCTCTCAATTTTCGCAAACGGTGCTGGATGTGTTGATGGAAAACCTCTCTCCGAATGTCTGTATGAAGATGGAACATGAGGTACAGAAAATCATGTCTCAAGATGGAAAATGGCTCGTGGATGATGATCCTATGCCCTTTGATGTAGTAGTTTGCGCCTCGGGCACGCCCGCCAATATGATCCCCAAGAACCGAAAGGGCTACAATAGCTATTTAGCAAACTTTAACATATCTACAACTCCCTTCCAGCCCTCTTTGGTCGGGTTCAAGATCAAGGACTATCCCAAGATATTGTCGGGTTGCCGCGTAAAAGTGATCGCCTCGCTGTATCAAAACAATCAGCTTATCCATGAAGAGCCGGGCGAGGTCACCTTTAAAGACGACGGCATTTCAGGTATTGTAATCCTCAATTTATCAGCGTATTACAATCGATTGGAAGATAAACGCAATTGTTTCGTGGAACTGAATTTCCTCTATCTGGAGGATGATTATGATGTAGCGGAGCATTTGCGGAAGCATCATTCCATGAAGGGCTTGCTGCATCCCAAATTGAATGAGTTGTATGAGCGTCAGCCGTTTGATGTTAAAAAGTTTAAAATGGAAATAGAAGGCCTGTACGATTTGGCCTACGCGCAGGTGTGCCATGGCGGCATTGAATTATCTGAAATCAACGATGATTTCTCCCTGAAGCGCTTCCCGGGCGTGTTTGTGACGGGAGAGCTGTTGGACGTGGACGGCATCTGCGGCGGATATAACCTTTTCTTCGCCTTTGCCTCAGCGCTGATAGTAGCGGAGAATTTGTAATGGGGAATGGGGAATGAGGAATTTGAAATGGGGGAATCTGATACAATTGTAGATACTCAACAATTGTTAATCGCGAAGGCAACGCACAGAAGCGCCGAAACACTTGAATTCATTATGGTGATTGCTTTGCACTGTGGCTTCATCGTAAATTATATTACAGGTGGTAAAGGCAGATTCGTTTTCACCGCCCGTTGAGGTCCAGAAAATGGCCTCAGAACCCAATTTTTCAAGATAACTACCCGTATGACCAAAAGGAGTGAATTTGCCCGCTGGATAAACTGAAAATCCGGTTGCGTTGTTCAGCGACTGATCCTGGCCCGGCGCGCCATCATGGTTGCTGCCCTGCCACCACGACTGTGAAGACAACGCTTTGGCAATACCACTATTCTCATTGCCATAGACGTATGCATTTTGACTACCCACATATTCGAGCATCTGCGACCACTCGGCTTCACTTGGCACATGCCAACCGGTGGGACAGATCCCCTGTACACCAGGATTGTCGGAACACGAGGATGTACGCCGTACCACTGCCGGCCAATTGTACAAATAGCCACGCTGGACTAAAGGCATGGAGGCTGAAGAATAATCATAATAAGCAATGTTCCAGGTGGTGCTGTAACCTCCAGGCCATTCTTTTGGAATAGTTGTTCCATCTGCATAGTGTACTGAGCGCAAATTCTCCTTCATCCAACATTGGTTGCCAATTTGAACAGTATTGTAAACATTTCCATCGTAGTCAATCACCGAGGAGGCATTAGGACAAGGAATGCCATCACCAGGCAATGGCATGGGTTTAAACACCAGGGTTAAGTTCTCGCTTTCGTATTGAGCTTTAGAAATCTCATAACTAACTTTGTCTGAAGTATATGCCACATAACGCATCTTATCGCCCATTCGGAAAGGAAATGTGCAAGTTGATTCGTTTGGTGCGGAATTATCTGGATTATATTTCGTAAAATACCCTATTCCCAAATCACTTCCGTCATATTCGATGGCATTTTTAACACCAACGCCCACATTCAAGATTTTCACTGATGTGGATTTTCCATTGATTCGGGCGGTAAGAATATAAGTACCTGCTTTGCAAAGGGTTATACGCAACGGGTGAATGCCTTGTGGCAATGTCCTTTCAGGCAACCTCGCCACGAGGTGTCCGTCCAAATCCGACACTTCCACTGATACTACATCCGCCTCTGCCACATTCAAATTAATCGTTGTAGTACCCATGAAAGGATTGGAACTGGGCTGTGAGAGAGGCTTTTCATCCTGCGCATTCACATTAAGCAGACAAACGGTATCTGGATAGAGGAATGTTTCCGACCATCCACGACTCAAGTTCTCCACAAGTATGCTGTCAGGTTGCACATACGCCCCGACTGTTGTCCGACACGTGAATGTCAGCTCAACACTGTTTTGCGCCATAACGGAAAGGCAAAACAAAATCAATGCAATAGTGAAAAAATGTCTTTTCATCGCACTATAAATTTGTGTTTTTTGCATTCTCAAACGTAACAAAAAAAATTACGTTTGCAAATGTAACAAAAAAATATTGATATACAGCATGTTCTGAAACTTTATCAAAAACCAGATTAATATATATTGTGGCACTGGCGGTGCGTTTGTGGCGTTTCGCGGCGGGTTGGTTCTGTGCCCTGTCGCATATGTATTGCTCGCCGCGACCCATCGCACAGGCCATCCCCGCACCAGGGGTTGACACCCCTGGCTATCGCTCACACCCTGCACGGGAGTGCAGGGTTGCGCATCGGGCGGGCTCTCCGAGGCATACGGCATCATAGCCACAGACCTGCTGCAAGTGCTGAGTCCTGAAGGGACCTCCCATTGGTAGCCTCACACGGCAGTGTGAGGTACCGGCGATGCAGCGTATGGCCAATCGCGGCGCGGGTGTCGCGTGCACCGAAGCATAATATCGGCCCGCCGCGAAATCCCCATCATTATCCACCAGCCCACCACCATTCCGCCGCCAACGGTGGCGGAACCCTAGTTCCGAATTACCTTGCTCGCCGCCATGTAGGGGGAAATCCGCTTTTCGCGGATGAGGGGCAGCAGACGCTCGATTTCCTGGGCTTTCGTTTCGTTATTGTAGAAATCGTTCTGCAGGGTGAAGTTGATCCAGTTGTAGAAGATGTTGACATTCTGCTCGGTGCGGTTCTTCTCGAAGTAGCCGTTGGCTTTGGTCAGGGCTTCGTATTGCAGGATCATGTTCCAAACCTTGTCGATGGCGAAACCCTCCAAGGCGGAGCAGATTTCTACGGGCACGGTCCATTGGTTTTCGTTCTTTGGGAACAGCTTGAGTGCCGCGCGATACTGCGCCTGCGCTCCGGCGGCCTTGGCCTTGTTGTCGCCGTCGGCCTTGTTGATGATCAGGCCGTCGGCCATCTCCATGATGCCGCGCTTGATGCCCTGCAGCTCGTCGCCGGCACCGGCCAGCATCAGCAGCAGGAAGAAATCGACCATCGACTTGACCACGGTTTCGGACTGTCCCACGCCTACGGTCTCCACCAGAATTACATCAAAACCGGCGGCCTCGCACAGGACGATGCTTTCGCGGGTCTTGCGCGCCACGCCGCCCAGCGTGCTGCCGGAGGGCGAGGGGCGGATGAAGGCGTTGGGATCGACCGACAGGGCCTCCATGCGGGTCTTGTCGCCCAAAATGCTGCCCTTGGTGCGCTCGCTGCTAGGGTCGATGGCTAGCACTGCCAGCTTATGTCCCATGCCGGTGAGCATCTGTCCGAACGACTCGATGAAGGTGCTCTTGCCCACGCCCGGCACGCCCGTGATGCCCACGCGCAAGGAGTTGCCCGAGTGGGGGAGACACCGTTCGATGATGGCCTGCGCCATCTCGAAATGGTCGGGATTGGCACTCTCAATCATGGTGATGGCACGACTCAAGATGACACGGTCGCCCTTCAGGATGCCCTCCACGTAGTCGTCCAGCGACAATACACGCCGCTTCCTCCGCACTAAGTTCGGGTTCACCTGCATGGGCTGCTCAATGCCCTCGCGTTCCGTCAATGCCGATTGAAAGTCTTCTGCCATAATGTTTTATTTTCCAAAATTGAATTCTACTGCCTCTTTCATGGAAGCGAAATAATGGAAGGTCATGCCTTCGATGAAGTTCTCCTTGATGTCTTCGATGTCCTTGCGGTTCTCGTCCGACATGACGATGTCGTAGATGCCGCTGCGTTTGGCGGCGAGGATTTTCTCCTTGATACCGCCCACGGGTAGCAGCTTGCCGCGCAACGTAATTTCGCCTGTCATGGCAATCTTGTCGCGCAGTGTCTTCTTCGTGAAAGCGGAGATGAGCGCGGTGAGGATGGTGATGCCGGCGGAGGGGCCGTCCTTCGGCGTGGCGCCCTCGGGTACATGCACGTGCACTTTGCTCTTCTCAAAAACTGCCGGGTCAATGCCGAATTCGCCGGCGTGTGCCTTCAGGTACTCGTAAGCGATGGTGGCCGACTCCTTCATCACATCGCCCAAGTTGCCCGTCATGGTGAGTTCGCCTTTGCCCGGGGAGGTCAGTGCCTCCACAAACAGGATTTCGCCGCCCACGGCGGTCCATGCCAAGCCCGTGGCTACGCCCGGTACGGAGTTGTCGAATGCTTTCTCCAGTTGGAAGATGGGCGAGCCGAGCATTTCCTTGAGGTCCTGAGGATGCACTTTCTTCTCTATGCTGCCTTCCTGGACGAGTTTGGCGGCGCGCTTGCGGATAATCTTCGCGATGGTACGTTCTAGCGTGCGCACGCCCGACTCGCGGGTGTATTCGCTGATGATATGCTCAATGGTTTTGTCGGGAATTTGAAGCTGACTTTTCTCCAAGCCGTTTTCTTTCAATTGCTTGGGGACGAGGTGATGTTTGGCAATTTGCAGTTTTTCTTCGGCCAGATAGCCAGGTATTTCAATAATCTCCATACGGTCGCGCAGGGCGGGATGCACATTGCCGAGGTCGTTGGCCGTGGCGATGAACAGCACGCGCGAGAGGTCGAAGGAGGTCTCCAAGTAGTTGTCGTAGAAGGCGTTGTTCTGCTCGGGATCCATTACTTCCAACAGTGCGGCGGAAGGATCGCCTTGCACATTCATGCCGGTGATTTTGTCAATTTCGTCCAGCACGAACACGGGGTTGGCGTAGCCGGCCTTGCGCATGCTCTGGATGATGCGGCCCGGCATGGCGCCGATGTAGGTTTTGCGGTGCCCGCGGATTTCGGACTCGTCGCGCAGACCGCCCAGCGACACGCGCACGTACTTGCGTCCGAGCGCCGCAGCGATGGACTTGCCCAGAGAGGTTTTGCCGACCCCCGGAGGGCCAGCCAGACACAAAATCGGCGACTTCATGTCACCTTTCAGTTTCAGGACAGCCAGATATTCAATGATGCGCTCTTTCACCTTGTCCAAGCCGTAATGGTCGCGGTCTAACGTCTTGCGGGCCTTGGCCAGGTCAAAGTTATCCTTGCTGTACTCGTTCCAGGGTAGATCCACGAACAACTCCAGGTAGTTGAGTTGCACGGAGTAGTCGGGCGACATGGAGTTGGTGCGCTGCAGTTTTTCCAGCTCTTTTTGGAAAAGTTCTGCCGTCTCCTTGTTCCATTTCTTCTTGGCGGCGCGCTGTTTGAGCGACTCTACATCTTTTTCTGAAGGAGTGCCGCCCAGTTCCTCCTGGATGGTCTTCATCTGCTGGTTCAGGAAGTATTCGCGCTGCTGTTTGTCCATCTCTTGCCGCGATTTGTCCTGAATCTGGTTCTTGAGTTCGATCATCTGCAGGTCGCGGTGCAGCAGCTTGTGTATCTGTTTGGCGCGCTCTACGATGTCATTCATCTCCAGAATGCGCTGCTTCTCTTCCACCGAAGCGGAGAGGTTGGAAGCCAGGAAGTTGAGCAAAAATACGTGGCTTTCAATGTTTTTCAGTGCAAAGGAGGCCTCGCGCGGCATGTTGGAGGATATTTTGATCATTCTCGTGGCGGTGTCGCGGATGGTGGAGATGAGTGCGCGGAAGTTTTTCTGATTGATGATGGCAGGGTCGAAGTCGTTGGAGTTGAACGGGGTGGCCGTGCATTTGAAGTAGGGGTCGGTTTGGGTCAGTTCCTGAATCACAAACCGGCGGAGACCTTGCACGATGATGGTCACGCCACCGTCGGGCATGGTGATGTATTTGAGAATATGGGCGAGCGTACCCACCTTATACAGGTCGTCAAGAGTAGGCTCCTCCACCTCGTTCACGCGCTGCGCCACCACACCGATGGGGAGGTTGTTGCGGGAGTAGTCCTGCGACAACTTGATGGATTTGGTGCGGCCCACATTGATGGGGATCACCATTCCAGGGAACAGCAGGGTGTTGCGTAAGGGCAACAGGGCGATTTCCTCCGGAATCTCCTCCTCCCTCAGTCTTTGCTCATCATCTAAGGAAAACAATGGGATGAAACTGCTCTCATTGTTCATAAATTCCTCCAGAAGAGATATTTCTTTCATAAAGAGTTCTTGTTTAGATATAAAAAAACTGACCATTTTTGAATTATCAAAAATGGTCAGCAAAAGTACAAAATATTATGGATTATTTGGATTTGTTGCCATCCAAATGACGAGCATATTTGCTGCGGAACTTGTCCACACGACCGGCGGTGTCCACCAACTTCATCTTACCCGTGAAGAACGGGTGTGAAGTGTTGGAAATCTCGAGCTTTACCAGCGGATACTCGTTACCGTCTTCCCATTGGATGGTGTCTTTCGTGGCGACTGTGGATTTTGTCAAGAATGCGTAATCGTTTGACATATCCTTAAATACGACAGTTCTATACTCTTTCGGATGGATATCTTTCTTCATTTCTTTATAATTTTTATTGCCTAAATTTTTTGGACTGCAAAAATACACTTTTTTTGATATAATCCACAATGGAATGTGAATTTATTTTCCAGTCTTCTTTATTTTACTCTAAGTTTCTGTCCCTCAGATATTTTATCTGGATTTTCAAGGTTGTTTAATTTTAATATTTTGTCCATGGTAGTGTGATAATCTTGTGCAATTCGGTATAAATTTTCACCTTTTTTGACGATATGATACTGAAAACTGCCGTCATCTGAATCAAAATCAAGAACTGTTCCAGTCTCTGGTGCCGTTCTTGATGCAGCGGTCTCATCAATGGATACGATTCTGAAGTCTTCCGGAGTCAGCGACAGGGTGTTGCGCAGCAGATTCTCCTCATCAAAATCTATCATCAGCGCAGGATCAAAGGGTTCATTCATGAAACGGGTTTCGAAATGCAATGTGCATTCCTTCACATTCCCGCTTCTGCCGGCTTGCCCGATCACATCGCCGGCGTTTACTATCTGGCCGGGCTTCACGCAGATTTTGTCCAAATGCGCAAATACGGTTTCCAGTCCGTTGTAATGCCGTATCACAACCAGAAGTCCATAGTCGCCATAGATTTTTGCCATGCGCACCACGCCGTCGAAGCAGCATTTCACCAGTGTCTGATAATCTACAGAAAGATCCACACCCGGGTGGAAGTCGCCTCTTTTAGTGGGACCGTATGGCTGTGTTAATTCGTTGTATGTGCACGGGAAGACGAAATTGTGGTTGCCGTCCTGCACGAGCAAGAGCATCAGGCGGTCGTTGGCGAAAGGAATGTCCAGTGCGCGGCTCCGGAGGTTTTGTACATCCCAATAGTGGTCGTATAGGCTGTATGCCGGAATCTGATAGGTTTCGCTGATGGACGGGTAAGCTGCGTTGAGCACGAGCATGGTGGAGTCTGTAGGTACAATCGCCGTATCTTTCAAGGCAATGTTTTGCGAATATTCAGTCACATCGACGGTCTGCCCCATCAATGAGAAACAGCACAAGCAAAACAATATGACCCCAAGACGTCTCATCTGCTATTTTTCTTTGATTTGTTCCAATATGTTGGAGGTGGAGAATCCGTCCACGAAGGGGATGGTCAGCACCTGTCCTCCGCGTGCGCGCACGAAGTCGCCGCCCACGATGTCGTCAATCTTATAATCCCCGCCTTTCACCAGAATGTCCGGCTTGACATGTGTTATAATATTATAAGGTGTATCCTCGTCAAAGAAGACCACGTAGTCCACCGACTCCAATGCTGCCAACACCAATGCGCGTGCGTCCTGCGTGTTCACGGGCCTGTTTGGGCCTTTCAGTCTCCTGACAGAATCATCGCTGTTCAGCCCGATTACCAGCACATCTCCCAACGCTTTAGCCTGCGCCAAGTAGGTCACGTGCCCCACGTGCAGAATGTCGAAACACCCGTTGGTGAACACAATCTTCTTCTGGTGCAACTCATCCTCGTGTTTGCTGAAAAATGCAGCATCGACAATCTTGTTCCGAATATGTTCCAGAGCGTTCATGGTGATTATATGTTTGTGGTAACGGTGGAGTCTTTTTTCTTGTAGAAAGAAGAGAGGAAAAGGGATACGAAGCCCAAGATCAGCGTGACGGAAGTCTGTAGAATCCAGCCAATCCAGCCGGCGGCGAGGCCGTGGGTATAGCTCACGCCGTACAGCAGCAAGATACCAGCCGCGATGAGCGGGTATGAGCCCAAACCGCCTTGCGAGATGATGAAGGCGATGGTGCTGAATGCCAGTACCGCCAGCGCTGCGCCAGGTCCCAATCCGTGCAGATAGGGGATGGCGAAGAAGCAAAGGTAGGTGCCCACATAGTAGCACGCCCACATAATGACAGTCCAAATCATGAATCGTCCCGGATGAGGAAGATCCTTGATGGAAATAAACCCTTCCCAGATACCTACGAAGAAACTACGCACATTCCTGAACCAGGCGAATTTCATCCACCAATTCCGGGTCAGGTGGAGGGTTAGTATAACGAGTAGGATGACCCCTAAAACAATATACATAGTGTAATTGTTGAGCATGGAAAGTCCTTTTTGCTGCATCCAAGCGCCTATGGTCATTTGGGTTTCTTTATCCACAATGATATTGGAGAGCATACTGGTATTCAGAGCGATGACGGTAAAGAGAAGGGCAAGCCAGCAGATGATATCCACGGCCCGCTCGGTCACCACGGTGCCGAGGGATTTTTGGAAGGGAATATTCTCAAACCGTTGTAAAAATGAACATCTTAAAACTTCGCCCAGTCGAGGCAGCGCTAAATTTGCAAGATAGCATACCATCACGGAGTAGAAAGTCATGGAAAAACGGGGTTTGTAGCCCAGAGGTTCCAGCATGATTTTGGCCCTTACCGCCCGGGCGATGTCTGCAAAGGCAGCTATGGCAGCGGCGCAGAATATTATAGCCCAAGATCTTGGCTGGTTTATACTGCCCATCGCCTGCCAAATGTCCTCCATATCTTTTTTGGACAAAGAGCGAAGGGAGAGCCATATAAAAAAAACGCCCAGTCCAACAAACAGAATCAGTTGCAGGATGGTGACCCAAAGGCTTTTCTTCTTAGGTTGTGCGTTTTCCATTGTCATAGAAGTTATCAGTTATATAATCCAACCGAAAGGGTGCGGTTCCATCGGAAGCTTGGCCAGCGGATGGTAGTCGCCCACCAATCCGACAGGTTGTGCGTTGCGGATGTCATAGACAATCTGGATGCAGTTTCGCACCTCGTCCAGTCCAAAGCCTTGTCCGGCGAGAATCTTGCGGTAACTTTCGGTGTGCAGGTCCGTGAAACCATTGCTGAACTCAAATGCCTCGTCGCCAATGGTGATGGCGCGGAAGGTGCGTTGACCTTTTGCGGCCATTTCCGGCGGCAAGGTCTTGGCATTGATGCTCAGGAAATAGCGTACGCGCGCTTTCTGAAAACGGATGAATCCGGCCAAGCGGTCGTGCGACGACACATGCACGATGTTTTCTTGCACATCTCCGAAAAGGTATCCCAACATGTCGTAAAAGTGGATGCCGATGTTGGTGGCGATGCCGCCGCTTTTCTTGGCATCACCTTTCCAGGAAGTGTAATACCATTTTCCACGTGAGGTGATATAAGTCAGATCCACGTCATAGATCTTGTCTTTCGGGCCTTCGTCAATCTTTTTCTTCAAGGCGATGACGGAGGGGTGCAGACGCAGTTGCAGGATGTTGTTCACCCTGTGGCCAGTTTCCTCTTCCACGCGCTGGAGTGCGTCAATATTCCAAGGGTTGAGTACCAAAGGCTTCTCGCAAATCACGTCGCAACCCAGGCGTAGCGCGTAGCGCGTGTGCGAGTCGTGCAGGTAGTTGGGCGTGCATACGGAGATAATGTCAATCTTTTTGTCTGTATTCTTGATTTTGGTACAGTGGCGGTCGAACAGCTCTTGCTCGGTGAAGAAATCGGCATTTGGGAAAAAGCTGTCAATGATGCCCACGCTGTCGCTGATGTCATACGCGGCCACCAGGTTGTTGCCGGTGTCCTTGATGGCTTGCAGATGGCGCGGGGCTACAAAACCGCCTATTCCGATGATGGCGAAATTCTTCATGCGTTATTGGTTGTGTTTTTCTTGATTGTCAATGGCTTCAAATACAGAATTGTTGCTTTTGAACTCCGGAACCACCTCTTTCATCTGGCCGACGATGACAAACTCGTCCTCGTCTTGCAATTCAATGAGCTTCTCAATCTTGGGTACCAGCGTTTCGTATTCGTAGGTGCGCACTTTGGCGATCATGATTTTCTGGTGCTCTGTCTTGATGGTGTTCTCTTCGTTGGCCAGCAACTCCTCGTACAGTTTCTCTCCAGGCCGCAAGCCAGTGTATTCAATGGAGATATCCTTGTTGAGGGTAAGTCCGGAAAGTTGGATCATCTTCTTGGCCACATCGCTGATTCTGATGGATTTGCCCATGTCGAAGATGAAGATTTCGCCGCCCTTGCCCATGGCTCCGGCGGTCAGCACCAACTGACAAGCTTCGGAAATGGTCATGAAATAGCGGGTGATGTCGGGGTGCGTCACGGTGAGGGGACCGCCGTTCTCAATCTGCTTGCGGAATATGGGAATGACTGAGCCGTTGGAGTCCAGCACGTTGCCAAAACGCGTGGTGACGAACTTGGTGATGCTCTGGTGGAAGTTCAACGCCTGCACGTACATCTCCGCGATGCGCTTGGAAGCTCCCATCACGTTGGTGGGGTTCACGGCCTTGTCGGTCGATACCATCACGAATTTGGAAACCCCGTACTTCACGGCCATATCAGCCAAGAGCTTCGTGCCCGCCACATTGGTCTTGATGGCGGAATTTACGTTCTTCTCCATCATGGGCACGTGTTTGTAAGCGGCGGCATGGAATACGATGTTGGGGTGATACGACTCGAAAATGCGGGTCATCTGAGCCTCATCGCAGATGCTGTGGATGTGCAAATGTATGTTTTTCATGTCGTTGGCTTTGAGCAACTCGTCTTGCAAAAAGAAACAAGGCGTTTCGGCTTCATCTACCAAGACTAATTGTTTGTACTGGAACTGCAGCAGTTGGCGTACAATCTCGCTGCCGATGGAGCCCGCCGCTCCGGTAATCAGGATGGTCTGCCCGTTTAGTTCGTAGTTCAGCAAGGAAAGATCCAGCTGGATAGGATTGCGTTCCAACAAATCCTCAATCTTCACCTTCTTGATTTGCTTGAAACTCAAATTTCCGTTCAGCCAGCGTGATACCGGTGGCACTTTGAGCACCTTCACGTTATGCGGCAAAGCCACTTCCGTGATGGCCTTCACCTTGGCATTGCTGATTTTCTGCACTGCGATGATGAGAAAGGAGATGTTGTTGACGCTGAGGTAATCGTCCAACATCCGGAAATCATATACATGAAGGCTCTCCAGCTGCATCCCGATTTTGGAAGGGTCGTCATCGAAGAAGGCCAATACGTTGTATTTGCTGGCATTATCGCGGTCAATGGTCCGCTTGGTGACGATACCCGAATCGCCTGCTCCGAAAATGATGATGTTCTTGCGGAAACGGGTGGGATTCATTGTCTCCAAAAAGTACATCTTGAAAGCAAGTCGGTAAACCAGCAGCAGCACTGTGGAGATGAAAAATTCAATAATCCATACGGAGTTGGGAATGAGGAATTTATGCTTTATGGTGAAGACGATGAGATTGACGGCGGCGATAGTCAGCGTGGCACAGAAGCACGAGAGAAATATTTTCACTACATCTTTGGTGCTCGTGTAGCGCACCACCAGGTGGTGGGTTTGGAAGATTTCGAAGAAGATGAACCGCATGATGAGAATCAGGATGGGCGTGTAAACCCAGTCCGTGTAGTTCATGTGGGTGGGCAATTTGAAGTTGGCCCTGAGCACCAAGGACAGGAACACGGAAAGGCCAACCACCAGCAGATCCAACGCCATGATCAGCCATGCCGGGGTGATGTGCAGGTTCCGGATTCTCAAGTATATTTTCTTTATAGATGAACTCATTACAATAGTCTGCCAAATAACGGCGGCAAAAGTACAAAAATTGTACATTATACCATTAACCTCTTTTACCTCATGTACCCCTTACACCAGGGACGCAAAAATTTGCGTCTCTAATCGTTCACATACACTCTCGGCACGCGTTTGGAGATGCGGGTGAGCAGTTCGTAGCTGATGAGTCCGGCGGCGCGGGCCATGTCGGCCACGGTGTTGCCTTCGCCATACACGACTACCTCATCGCCTTCGTGCACGGGGATGCCAGTAACGTCCAGCATGCACATGTCCATGCACACCTTGCCGATGATAGGCACTTTTTGGCCCTGGATGATGACCGTGCCCTTGCCGTTGCCCAGCTCACGGGGGTATCCGTCGGCATAGCCGATGGGGATGATGGCCACTTGGCTGTCGCGTTTGAGCCGGTAGCTGCGGTTGTATCCGATAGTCTCGCCCGCGGGGATGTTTTTCACCTGTGTTATGACGGTTTTCAGCGTGGTGACGTTGTGCAGTTTGGATGCCAGTGACGGAATCTCGGAGCAGCCGTACAGGCTGATGCCGAGGCGCACCATGTCGAATTGGGCCTCTGGGAATCTGTAGATGCCGGCGCTGTTGAGAATGTGGCGCAGGATTTTGTAGTCGAAAGCGGCGCACAGTTGGTCAGTCATGCGCTGGAACAGGGCAATCTGCTTGCGTGTGTAATCGTCTTCGTGTGGGTCTTCGGCGGCGGCGAGGTGGGAGAAGACGGAGGCAATGTGCAGTTGCGGGTTTTCTTGGATGATCCGGATGAGCTTGGGAAGGTCTGCTTCGTCGAAGCCCAACCGGTGCATACCGGTGTCGAGTTTGATGTGGATGTTGAACTGCTGGATTTGCGGATGCTTGCGGAGCACGCGGATGAGTTCCTGCAGGTAGTAGAAGTTGAAAATCTCCGGCTCAAGGTTCTGTTGCACCATCACGTCGAAGCTGTGTGCTTCGGCGCCCAGCACAATGATGGGGGTCCGGATGTGCCGCTTGCGCAGGCGCACGCCTTCGTCGGTGTAGGCCACTGCCAGGTAGTCAATGCGGTTGGCGACCAGCTCGTTGACCAGCTCCACGTCGCCGAGGCCGTAGGAGTGTGCTTTCACCATGGCCACCATCTTGGTCTCCGGGCGCAGGAGGGCGCGGTGGAGGTTGAGGTTGTGGGTGAGCGCGGGGAGACTTACGTTGAGGATGGTGAGATGGGTCATGTGCTGCAGCTGGGCCACGATGTTCTCAAAGTGGAAACTGCGCGCACCTTTCACCAGAATGGATTCGTAGGAAAATTCGGGTATATTTGCGAGAAATGCTTCCGTGGAGGCAAAAAACTGCTGCATTGGGCAGGAGAAACAGGACTGGTGCGCTGATAAATGCTCTCCGATGCCGATGAACCGGCGGATGTGATGTTTCTGTAGCCGTTCGTTGAGTTCCAGATAGTCTTGCTCGGCCAGTTGGCCCACCTGTTCGAAGTCGGAGAGGATGAGCGCCTTGTCGGGTAACTGGGTCTGAGTGTCCAGAAAACTCAAAGCGGCGTTCAGGGAGTTGGTGTCCAGACTGTATGTGTCATTGATGACGACGGAATGGTTGCGCCCCTCAAGGATTTCCATGCGCATGCGGATGTGTGTGAGGCGTGGAAGCCGCGTGTTGATGGTCTCAGGTTCTAATCCTAACACCAGCATGGTGATGATGGCATGGGTGGCGTTCTCAATGGAAGCGGCATCCAGGAAGGGGATGCTGTATGTGAAATTGTTGATTTTCAGCAGAGTGTGATTGTCTTCGGTTTGGTATTGGACAGGGTAGGTGGCTTGTGCCGAGCCCCAGGATATTTTGTTGAGGTGGTTGTATTCGGGCAGGGTGAGGAGGGTGTTGAGTTCGAGATTGTCATCGTGGTAGATGAGCGTGTTGGCGTGGGCGAAGAGTCGGAGTTTCTCAATGGTCTTCTGGGCCTGGTTCTGGAAGAACTGAGCGTGCGCCATGCCGATGTTGGTGAGGATACCGATGGTTGGGCGGATGATGTCGGCGAGATGTTGCATCTCGTCAGGACGTGAAATGCCGGCTTCGAAAATGGCGAGGTTATGGTGCTCGGACATCTTCCAGACGGACAATGGCACGCCGAGTTGGGAATTGTAACTATTGGGGCTTTTGACGATGGAAAAGTCATCGTCCAGCAGAGTGGCGAGCCACTCCTTCACGATGGTCTTGCCGTTGGATCCGGTGATGCCGATGACGGGGTAGTGAAAGCGTTGGCGGTGGTGCCCGGCAAGGGTTTGCAGGGCGGCGAGTGTGTCGTTCACGACGAGGAAGTTGGCCGTGGAGTCCAAGTCGGCGCAGGCGGGGTCGGTCACGATGAAGTTGCGGACGCCCTTGAGCAGAAGCTCAGGGATGAACCGGTGTCCGTCGTTCTGTGCAGTTTTGAAGGCGAAGAAGAGGCTCTCCTCGGGTTTGTTCACCTTGCGACTGTCGTAGCAGAGGTAGGAAACGGACGCCTTTTCGTTACGGATGAACCGCCTCGCTGGGCAAATGATATCGGCAATTTCAGCAATAATCATGAAGGTGTTTTTTTTGCGTGCAAAGGTATAAAAACAGAAAGAACCCAACTCTAATCTCTCATCTCTAAACTCTAAACATCTCCTTCTCCACGAGCTCGCAAATGATATGTCCTAACATGATATGACTCTCTTGGATGCGCGGGGTGTCGGTGGAGGGGGCATTGAGCAGGATGTCTGCCCAATCTTTCATCATGCCGCCTGTCTCGCCGGTCATGGCGATAATTTTGACATCCATCTCTTTGGCCGCCTCGAAGGCATTGAGGATGTTTTTGGAATTGCCGGAAGTGGAGATGCCCACGATGACGTCGCCAGCCTTGGCGGTGCCGCGCAGGAGGCGCGAGAAGATGAGGTCGTAGCCGTAGTCGTTGCCCACGGCGGTCAGGTACGAGGTGTTGCAATGGAGTGCCTCGGCGTTCAGCGGCGGGCGGTCGAAGTAGAAGCGGCCGGAGAGCTCCGCGGCGAGATGTTGTGCGTCGGCGGCGCTACCCCCGTTGCCGCAAAAGTGGATCTTGCCGCCCTGGCGCAGGGATGCAACAATCATATCCGCAGCCTGTTGTATGCGTTCAAGAAACTCTGGATTGTCCAATATCGCCTGTTTGGCGGCGATGGATTGCTGGATGGATTGGGGAATTCGGGAGTTCATTTAAGATCCATGTTTAGTGGTTAAAATTTATTGGGTTGTGGCGTTAGGAAGCACTGATTAAGTTGGACATTACTTCTATGAAAGTGGACCAAGCGTACTTTTTCTTTTCTTCTACAACATTCCGTTCAAATTCCTGCTGCTTGTTTTCCGTGAAGAAACGGCAAAGCGCGTCGGCAATCGATTCTGGATTTGGCTCTACCACATAACCGATTTTGCCATTGGGCACGATTTCAGGAAGACCGCCTACATTGGTCACTAGCATCGGCTTTTCAAAATGGAAAGCGATTTGTGTAACGCCGCTTTGGGTTGCAGTTTTGTAAGGTTGCGCCACGATGTCTGCGGCACTGAAGTAGCGGTTCACCTCGCTATCGGGGATGAAGTCCGTGCAAAGCACCATATTTTCTTCTATTCCCAGGTCTTTGATTTTCTTGAGATAAGGTTCGGGGTCGCCATAAAACTCTCCTGCCACAATGAGCTTTACGTTCCGGTTCCGCAAACGATCGTCGGCAAAAGCTTCCAATAGTAAGTCTAATCCTTTGTAGGCACGAATGAAACCAAAGAAGAGCACATAGCGTTGGTCATCAGGGAGTTTTAGCAGTTGGAGAGCCGTCTCTCGTGGCAACAAATCCCCATAATGGTCATAAATGGGATGCGGCGAAAACCGTTTGGGGCAATTGCGCTTGTCTAATTTCTCGATATCTTTTACCACAGATTCGGACAGTGCCATGAAACCGTTCATGGATTTCACAAAATAGGGCGGCAGGAATTTGTCTAACACATTGGGCTCGTGAGGAATCATATTGTGGACCAGCGCAATAACCTTAGTGTGCCCGTTTTTCCGGATTCTGCGTGCGATAGTGCCCATACACGGAGCCATAAAGGACATCCAATAAGCAAAAATCACCACATCGACATTCTTTCTGGCAATCTCCTTGCCCACTTTCAGCCAATTGAATGGATTGCAAGAATTTACTTTACGATATATGGTTAGATTTTCCGGCGCTGGATCTGGACTGTATTGCGTCTTACCGGGAAATAGGAAATTCGGATATTGCAGAGTGAAAGTATATGTTTCCACTTCGTGTCCCTGCTTCTGGTACTCATCAGCAAGCCGTTCGTTGAATGCCGACAGGCCGCCTCGATAGGGGTATGCTGTTCCGAGAATGATAATCTTCATAGGGAATGATTTTGAACGGCAAAGATAGGTATTTTTTCGTACTTTTGCAGTCTTGAATTTTGAATTTTAACGTAAAGAAATCAATATGAAACCTATTCTTAAGAAAACACTGACTCATTGCGGCATTATCTTCTTCTTCTTTCTGTTAGCTGCCATCTACATGTCACCTGCTTTCGATGGCAAAATCATCCAACAAGGAGATACCCTGAAGTGGAAAGCCATGGCCAAAGAACAGACGGACTTTCATGATAAAACTGGGGAATACACTTTTTGGACTAGTTCAATGTTCAGTGGCATGCCATCATATCAAGTGACGAATCCACCTTCAAAATCTATTTTTGCAAAAATCAACAATGTTCTTACTCTTAATTTCTTAGGTTATAGTGGAAATATAGGTGTTGTTTTCTTGTATTTGTTGGGTTTCTATGTGGCTTTGATTGCCTTAGGCGTTTCACCTTGGTTAAGTCTTTTAGGCGCTTTGGCCTTCGGATTAGGGAGTTACAATATTATCATTATTGAAGCGGGACATATCACTAAAGCATTTGCCATGTCTATGATGGCACCTATCATTGGTGGAATGTTGCTAATATTGCAAAGAAAGAAGTATTTATGGGGCGGCATTCTTTTCGCGATAGCTTTAGGTATCCAAATTGCCTGTAATCATATTCAAATCACCTATTATACCATGCTAGTGGGACTTATTCTGGGTCTCGTCTATCTGGTTTACGCCATCAAGGATAAGGAGTTTAAATCTTTGGTGTTAGGTGTAGGTGTGATGCTCATCGGCATTGGTTTTGCTATCGGAGCCAACGCCCGTCTTTTGTTCATCAACCAAGAGTATGTGAAATATACGATGCGTGGCGGTTCCGAAATCTCTGTGACGCCTGAGGATCTTTACAAAGATGGCGAAGCCAAATCCATTGCCGCATCCAACGGTCTGGACATAGATTACGCTTACAGTTGGAGTTATGGAAAGGGCGAAACTTACACCTTGCTCGTCCCCGGCGCATACGGCGGCGGATCTGGCGAAACCGTTGGCACTGACTCCGAATTCTACAGGAACTTCCACCAAAAACAGGCACCGCTCTACTGGGGTGACCAACCCTTCACTTCCGGTCCCGTCTATTTCGGTGCCATCATCATCTTTCTGTTTGTTTTGGGCTTGTTTGTGGTGAAAGGGCCCGAACGCTGGTGGATTCTGTTGGCGACCATCCTCGCCATCCTGATGTCGTGGGGCAAGAACTTCATGGATTTCAACGGTTTCCTGTTCTATCATCTGCCGCTTTACAACAAATTCCGCACCCCTTCCATGAGTTTGGTCATGGCCAATGTAACCATGGTTGTCATGGCGGTGCTGGCGCTCAAAGCCATCTTC
Organism: Bacteroidales bacterium; assembly: GCA_017554325.1. Taxonomy (GTDB): domain Bacteria; phylum Bacteroidota; class Bacteroidia; order Bacteroidales; family WCHB1-69; genus F23-D06. The sequence goes on along the minus strand of JAFZIP010000001.1, from coordinate 70,412 downwards.
GACAAAGACAATCCGCTTGACAAGAAGAAGCTCAACCTCGGGCTTTACATCTCCACAGGTATTACAGCTGGTTTCATTCTTTTGATGATGGTTCTCTCCGGAAGTTTTTCATTCTCTGGTGCCAGCGATGCCCAAATGGCTGCACAATACGGCAACCAATGGGATATAATTAAGGATGTACTGGTGAAAGATCGCAAAGCGCTCTTTATGTCCGACTCTTGGCGCTCACTCGTCCTGATTTTAATATCTGCAGTTTTCTTGTGGCTGTATATCAACCGGAAAATCAAACAATCCGGCATCATTATCGGGCTGCTGGCGTGTTTGGTGTTGTTCGACTTGTGGGGTGTCGATCGTCGTTACCTCAACGATTCCAACTTCATCGCTGAAAAACGCCTCAAGCTGAAACCCTCTGAGACCGACCAGATTTTGGACCAATACGCTGCTCAGTTCAACGATGAGGACTACCGCGTGTTCGACCTTTCAGTGAATACTTTCAACGACTCTTATCCTTCCGCTTTCCATCACCAAATTGGCGGTTATCATGCAGCCAAACTGCGTCGATATCAAGATCTCATCGATTTCTACCTTTCTCGCCACATCAACACCGATGTGCTCAACATGCTGAATGCCCGTTATGTGGTGGTACCTGGACAGAACGGGCAGCCGCTGGTGCAGCGCAACCCCGAAGCCTTGGGAAATGCTTGGTTTGTAGATGCATATCAGTTGGTAGAAGACCCCAATGCGGAAATTTTGGCATTGAACGACTTCAATCCGGCCGACACTGCCATTATCGACAAACGTTTTGCCGAAATGGTGCAGGGCAAGAATCTGGAGCGCGACAGCAATTCGGTGATTGTGATGGAGCACCAGAAACCTTACAATCCCGATTATGTCGTGTATAGGACCAAAACTTCCAAAGACCAATTGGCGGTCTTTTCCGAAGTCTATTACGCTCCCGACTGGCGTGCCTACATCGATGGAAAGCCTGCCGATTATTTCCGCGTCAATTATATTTTGCGTGCTATGGTGGTTCCTGCAGGAGAGCACAAAATCGAATTCAAAAATGAAGCTCCGCTTTTCCACAAGTTAGACAAGATTTCTGTCATTATCTCCATTTTGTTTGTTTTGGTGGTGGCAGGTAGCTTGGTGTTGTATTATCGGAAACCGAAAAAAGGAGAAGTTAAAGACAGCAAGAACCAATAACCGTTATCGATATGCTCTCCGTCATCATTTGCACCTATAACCGCGACAAGTACATCTACAATGTACTGAAGAGTCTGGCAGAAAACACTTTGCCGTACGATCGTTATGAAATTGTATTGGTGGACAACAACTGCTCAGACAATACCCGAGGTGAATGTGACCGCTTCATGAGAGATTTTCCTGATGTTGCCTTCCGCTACTTTGTAGAGACCAACCAAGGTCTTTCTCATGCCCGGAACCGAGGCATCAAAGAGAGTGCAGGCGATATTCTGGTGTATGTAGATGACGATGCGTTGGTCAACAACGAGTATTTGGAAACGTATGCCAACTTCTTTGAACAAATGCCGGAAGTCGAAGCAGCGGGAGGTCCAGTCATTCCGCAATATGAGACAGCGGAACCCGATTGGATGTCCCATTTCACAAAGGCACTGATTACAGGATACAAATATCTTGGAGACAAGCAGAAGGAGTTTCCCAAGAACGATTATCCTGGCGGGGGAAATGCAGCATATCGCGCTTCCGTTTTTAAAAAAGTAGGGCTGTTCAATGTGGAGTTAGGTCGCAAGGGCGACAGCTTGGTAGGCGCTGAGGAAAAGGACATTTTTGACAAGATGACCACGCTGGGCATGCGGTTTTACTACCTGCCTACAGCCATCTTGTATCACCTTATCCCCGAAAAGAAGCTAAGCAAGGACTATTTCGACAGGCTGACTTATTCCATTGGAAAAAGCGAGCGGATGCGGACGTTGACAATCGGGAAAGGGAAGTATCTGAAACGACTTGTTTCAGAAATGGTCAAGTGGGCGGCTTCCATCGTGCTGTGCCTTGGTCACACACTGACGCGCCATCCCAAGAGAGGTTGGAAGCTGATTCAGTTCAGATGGAATGTGACAAAAGGGTTACTGGGGAAGTAGAGACGCGATTAATTGCGTCTCCATGGTTTCGGGTCAAGGGAAAGCCAAACCTAAGTCAGAGTTACATCGGAGTTGGAATCTTTGTTTTCGGTGCGTTTGTCATTCGTCAATTTCGTTTGCTAAGCGATCTGTCTTTTCCTGATGAGGTTGTCAGTTGTTAACTGGACTGTTTGACAATTTCCTGATACACAAATTAGAAAATAATGTATTTTTGCATCGAATTTTAACAGCTGTAAAATTTACGACTATAAAAGAATAACAATATGAAAAAGTTCTACGACAGGGTGTTAGAAATACAGAGGGTGCGCGAAATGCAACGTCAAGCGTATGAGGATTACAGCAGATTTGTGGTGTTGACGGGCAGAAGGCGTGTGGGAAAAACGAGTTTGGTGTACCGACTGATGGAGGAAACGAAGGAGGAGGCTCCGGGCCTTTACTTTTTCGTAGGACGCAAAGCGGAGGCCACGCTGGTGAAGACTTTTTGCGAGGAGGTGCGTGCGAAGCTGGATGAGTTTGTGCCGGAGGGCATCACGGGTTTCCGTGATCTGCTGCAACTGTTGCTGGAGATCGGCAAGCGGAGGCGGTTTACACTGTTTGTTGACGAGTTTCAGGAGTTTGAGTACGTGAATCCAGGGGTGTTCAGCGATGTTCAGGACCTGTGGGACAAATACAAGAAGGAGACGAATGTGTGTCTGATTGTGTCGGGCAGCATCTTCCGCATGATGGAAAAGATTTTCAAGGACGAGGGGCAGCCGCTGTTTGGGCGCGACGACTGCACCATCAAGCTGCAGCCGTTCACCACAACGACGATGCGCGAGATTCTGGGCGACTACAAGGCCGACTATACTAACGAAGACCTGCTTGCGCTGTGGACCATCACGGGCGGTGTAGCACGATATATCGAGCAGTTGATGAACAATCGTTGCACCAACGTCAAGAAGATGCTGCACTATGTGTGCACGAGTGGTGACAGTTACTTCATCGAGGAGGGTAAGTCAGTGCTGGTGCAGGAGTTCGGCAAGCAGTACGGCACCTATTTCAGCATATTGGACCAGATTGCGCATGGCGACGTAACGCAGAGCGAGATAGAGGCTTCGCTGGGCGTGAACAGCCTGGGCGGGCAGTTGAAGATACTGGAGGAGAAATACGGCATCATCAAGAAGAAACGGCCTGTGGGAGCGAAGGAGGGCAGCCAGACGGTGCGTTACGAGATACAGGATAACTTCTTCCGCTTCTGGTTCAGGTACATCCATCGCCATGCGTCGCTGATAGAGATTCAGAACCTTCCTGCGCTGGAGAGAATCATGGTGGACGACTATCCGACGTTTTCGGGTATCGCGCTAGAACGCTGGTTCCGGCTGAAGATGATGGAGAGCTGCCGCTACCGGACGATAGGCGGCTGGTGGAAGCCCGGAGGGGCAAACGCCCAGGGCAACAGCGACGAGTTTGAGATCGATATTGTGGCTGAGACATTGGAAGGCGAGGTGGAAGCTTACGAGGTGAAGCGCAACCCTAAGAAATACAATCCTGCCCGATTGCTGGAGAAGGTGGAGATGATGCAGCGGCACCTGTATCGTGGCAAGGAAGTGAAGATGGGCGGGCTGAGCATGGAGGATATGTGAGACCCACAACCTTATAGCTATTACCTTCAACCCTTGCGAGGAGGATGTTCCGTTTACCCTTTCTTAATCCGCGGTGAAGACCGTCATTCGCCCGCCGTGGGCGGTGGAATCTTCTTCGCGCAAGGGCAGGATGTGACAGGCAATAGCGCGATGCAACTGTTAATCGTCAATTTGTTTTGCAGCGCACTTTACCCTCAAATCAGACTTCAGTTCCCGTATTGAACCACTCCACATAGTCAAAATCATCATAGTATTTTTTCAAGGAGCCGATGCTCTTGTATCGGGAACATATTCCAACAGACTCTTTGTCTTCGAAACCTTTGATGTAGAATGCAGATTGAATCTCAGGATGCTGTTTGTTTACAAAAACCACCTTGTTTTGATACGGCAACTGATCAAATTCTTTCAGATCAGATTCTGTACAACCATCCCGGTCTGTGAACATAATAAACAGATTTGACCAGTTGATTCTCTTGCTTCTATCCTCCCATTTTGTTTTTGCTTCCTGTTCGGATTTATAGTGTTCGAAATAGATACGCAAATCATCAAGTAATCCGACAGGGTAATCAATGCCTTCTTCTTTGGTGAAAACCAAATCACATGACAAGTAATATTGGATATTTTTCAAGATTTTGAGGAAATCTTTCGGTCTCATCCAAAGATTGACAAAAGGGCTGTTGAATCTCATGCCCAAGTCATGCAAAATGCAGGCTCCATTGCAATTGCTGGCTATGACGCTGAAGTCTTTATTAGTAAGTCTTTCACGAAGAGATTTCAAATAAAAGCTTCTGAATAAGTTTTTGGGAATATTCATTATTTCCATAGTCTTCTATTTCGCCTAACTGATTATACTATTTTTCTTTCTTTTGGAATATTCGAGATTTAAAATCATTCCACCAAAACATGATTTTCGGTCCAAAAATTGCCATTATCTTATGCTTAATAATCCCTTTTTCACTCCTCCAACTGCCAGCAAAATGGTGTATCGTCACTGTATTATCGGTCAAATAGATTTTACCGTCAAAATAGGATTTAGGGCAGAAATAGTCTTTAGGATAAAAGGTAATTAGGCCAGGGAAATCCTGATACGTGTTGTTTTGCTTCAAGCCAAGAGGCAACATGTAATTCGTTAGTGTGACAACGTTGGTTGTCATATCATAGGAGCCGTCATCTTTTAGAAAATGCTTGTTATCGTAATAATGCAGGTTGTCCGTAACCCATTTTCCGCCCTTTTCGCTAGCCATAATGCCGGTAGGAATATCATGCTCATTTTCATAACCACTGAAAGCCACATGCTTAAGATAGGGATCTAGAGGTTTAATTACTTCCACATCGGTATCCATATAAACGCCTCCGTAAGTGGATAGGGCATACATTCGGACAACATCTGTAATAAAGGCCCATTTTTTTGCCTGATAGGCTTCCCAAACGTAATCATTATAATGCAAGTCAAAGTTTTTTTCATTCCATTCTATGATTTCATAGTCTGGACAATATTTTTTCCAACTTTCCATGCATTTGATGGCAAGTTCCGGCAATGGATTTCCTCCAAACCAACAATAATGTATGATTTTCGGTATCATATAGTTTTATATAATTGATATACTAATAAATAAAAAGCATTAGTATCTATGCATCGCTTTTAAAATATATATCTTTAGAATAAATATTACCACTCCTCTTTTTTATTTCAGCAGGGACACCCATTATCACCACATCATTTGGAAAATTCTTTGTTACAACAGCATTCGCACCTATCATTACATTGTTTCCAATTTGTATTTTACCAAATATTTTTACTCCAGGGCCTATCCACACATTATTTCCAATAATCGGAGCTTCTTTATCTGTATTTTCTCCTATGTTCACACCTTGATGAATATCACAGAAATCGCCAATTTTTGCTTTAGGACTAACTACTATCAAACCAAAGTGATTAATTCGAAGCCCCTTCCCAAATACATTACAAGGAATCTGAAAGCCCAATTTTATCCCTAATTTCCTATGCCTATATGCCCAAAAAAATTTTCTTATACTATATCTCTTTCCTCTGTTTATATAAAACTCGTGATAACGAAGTGCTCGCTCGAATTTCCAAATATCATCGCCAATTACTTTGGGGCATATCCGATTTTTGCCAAGCGCATATTTATCAGCTTTTAAAAACATCCTCAAATTAGAGCGACCTTTACCCCCCCCCCCGTTTATTAACAAAAATATTCATATATAAAAATTTATTTTAAATATTTTACAATTCTTTCGCATGCCATCCCATCACCATAAGGATTCACAGCCTTGCTCATTTTTTCATATTCGGCTTTGTTTTCCAGCAATTCAGAAACATTATTTACGATGGCATCGTAATCTGTTCCCACAAGTTTTACCGTGCCTGCTGTAACCGCCTCGGGTCTTTCCGTAGTGTCTCGCATGACAAGAACGGGCTTCCCCAATCCAGGCGCCTCTTCCTGAATACCACCACTGTCGGTCAAGACTATTGTCGATTTTTCCATCAGATAAACAAACGAAAGATATTCCAGCGGCTCGATGAAAAACATATTGCCCAAGTCGGTCAAATTATCTCCAAACACCTCATGAATGGGTTTCCTGACATTTGGATTCAAATGCATGGGATAAACGAAATCCACATCAAGAAATTTCCGAGTCAGATCTTTTATCGCCGTACACATACTTATAAAGCCGCTTCCGAAATTTTCACGGCGGTGTCCCGTTATCAACACAAGTCTCTTGCCAGCGGAAAGTCTATCAGTGTCATAACCAGCATCTTTAAGGAGGTTTTTCAACTCTTCGGAAATGATTTCATCGCTTTTAATCTTGTCCACAACCCAATACAATGCATCAATAACAGTATTTCCTGTAACGGTAATGCTATTTTCACCAACGTTTTCTTTCAGAAGATTATCCATTGAAAGTGGAGTTGGGGCAAAATTGAAAGTTGCTATTCTACTGGTTATCTGTCGGTTCATTTCCTCCGGCCAAGGCGAGTAGATGTTATGGGTTCGGAGTCCGGCTTCAACGTGCCCTACAGGGATCTGCTGGTAAAAAGCAGCAAGTGCGGCGGCTGTCGATGTCGTCGTGTCACCGTGAACCAACACCACATCTGGCCGAACCTCCTTCAAAACATCCCTCATTCCTAGAAGGACTTTTGAAGTGACATCGTACAAATCCTGACCATGTTTCATGATGTTGAGGTCATAATCAGGTTTGACTTCAAAAATTTTCAATACCTGGTCGAGCATTTCGCGATGCTGACCTGTGACGCAGACAATGGTTTCAAAATCAGAAGGGAATTTTTGAAGTTCTTTGACCAAGGGGCACATCTTTATGGCCTCGGGTCGCGTTCCGAAAACAAGAAGTATTTTTTTCATAATTAATCTTTCCAATAAGCGGTAAAACCATGGTGAGGCACTCGTTGTTCCTCAGGGGGAAGTTGCATATAGTCGCCATAAATTGTTTTTAAGACTGTATCGTAATCACTCGGGGCTTTGAATAAAGAGCCTTCAAATTCTATATTAATGGGATTATCAAAAATGATTTTGGACAAACGAGTGTACCCATAATCAACAAATGTCATTTGGTCAACATACGCGGCCGAGCTGTATTTGATTTTTTTTGACTCTTTTGCAATGATTTTTTGTATGTCTGACATTCGAAAATAAAAAGTAAGTACACGGATAAGTAATAATTTACAAAAGAAACGTTTATTTACAGAAAATAATGCTGGAAGATTGTAATATCGAGATTGAAGAACTCTTCTATATCTCATTATCTTCTTTTTAGATTGTGTGTATTTCTCAAAATCATCAGCAACTCCATCTATAGGAAAAACATCAATTTTAACGCCAATGTCAATACCTTTATGGCTGATCGCACTCTCTTGAAGAATGGTTCTGTTATCATAAACATTAGCATACGGCGCATAATAATTTAAACACAACTCGGGGGCCATCACCTCCAAATGCGTGTAATTATTATTGAATGTTTTTACAAACAAATCATAATCAGGTCGAGGCATCACAATATCAATATCTTCATCCCAGGGAATATATCCTTTGTGGCGAACAGCTCCAAGCAAGCTTCCATAATACAAGAAATACTGTATATCATGTTCATCACAAAACTCTTTCACTTTGAGCAAGATATCTAATTGTATTTTTTTAAGTTGTTCGATATTAATTTCTTTAGGCATAATACACATTATCAAATTATACTGGCATCAGTATCTTATTGTAAATAAAACAGATGGTCTCCTCGTTCAATTCCACTGGATTATTCCGTAACCTTTCAGGATTAACAGATTTGGAGAGGATTTCCAAGTCTGTTTCGCGGTTGTTACTTTTAGGTTTAGGCATATCCAATGAAAGCATGACAGCCCTAAACATCATCAAACCTTTATACGGAGAATCGCAGCCCATGATTTGCCCTAACCATTCAAAAACAAACTCCAAATGTTCCTTTCCTCTTGGATCAATGCATTTTTCAGGATGTTCCAGCATATACATCCACACTTCAGGCAAGCAAAGTGCAACAGCATGTCCGTGAGGCAAACCATACATAGAAGTGAGCTTATAGCTCATCGCGTGGGGCGCAGTAGTCTGTGTGATGTTGATGGCTCGCCCTGCATAGTTGGCAGCCAGCATAATCGCCTCCGCCGCTTCTGCACTGTTGTGCTCTATATAATCATGCCAATGATGCATAATCATATCAATGGCAATCTTGCTGAACATCATACTTTCCTCTGTGCTGTTCACACTCCACATAGACTCAATTCCTTGGCAAAGCGCATCCAACATGGTGCATTTTTTCTGATATAAAGGCAAAGTCGTCAGTAATGAGGGCTCCAGAATAGCGTAGTTGGGAATGATGCTTTCGTGTGTGATCGATTGCTTTTTGCCCTTAAAGTAGATGACCGCATAGCGCGTGCTCTCGCTGCCGGTACCTGCGGTTGTGGGCACAGCGATGAGCGGAACCCCACTGTCGCGGTACTCTTGCTGTAGATAATTCTGATGAGAGTCCATTTTGCAATAGAGCTTGATGCACTTCGCCACATCAATTGTACTTCCGCCTCCCACGGCCACAATGGCATCGCAATGATGCTGGTTAAATAGTTCCACTCCCTTGCATACATCTTCGTAAAGAGGATTGGGAGTAAACTGGTCAAATATTACAGCGGGCGAAAAAGCATCCTTGATGGGAAGAAACGGAAACGAGGCATCACACACCAACATGTAATGCTTGCTGCCAATCTCGTGCAAAACGGTGTCAATATTCGAATGACCTTGAAGAATCTGCTGCATGTGAGATTACTATTTCAAAAAGTTCATCAATGCCTCTTTGTTCTGAATCGGAGTAGTGGTCGGTCGGCCTAAATCTTTTCTATTGCCCTTCTTTACCTTGATTTCAAGAAAAACTGGGGCAGGAAAAGAGGTGATGTTGGGAAGCAATTGTGCCAAATCAGTCTGATTATCAACGGAGAAAACGGAGGGATACCCTACTGCCCTTGCAATAGCAGGCAAATCGATGTCCAAAGCTACGGTAGGCTGTCCTCCAACAGAATCATGTGCTCCGTTGTTGAACACTATGTGATAGAAATTATCGGGCTTTTTGGATGCGGTGATGGCCATGGATCCTGTATGCATAAGGACAGCACCGTCACCTTCGAAACAGAAAATATTGCGATTCGGTTTCTGAAGTGCAATGCCGAGGGCGATCTGCGAAGCATGTCCCATTGAGCCGACAGTCAGAAAATCGTTTTGGTGGCCGTCTCCTGCCGCCTCTCTATATTCGAACAACTCTCTGGAAATCATCCCAGTTGTGGATACAACCACATCGTTTTTGTCTAATGATTTGGCAACCATTTGGACAGCTTCTTCACGCACCAACGTTAAATCATTTTTAATAACGTTTTGGAGCGTATAGGAGTCAAAAGTGTCTTTTTCAACCACCAATGCGAACGCTTCTCCAGTGTCGTGGATACTATTAATGGCCTTTTCAATCTGTTTCTTAGCGAAATCTTCATCTTTATTAAGCACTTCATAATTAATGCCCAATACATTCAGCAAACCGGTGGTAATCTTACCCTGTTTCACATGCTGCGGTTCATCATGGATGCCCGGACGACCGCGCCAACCGATTAATAACAGAACAGGGATATGATACACCTCTTTATCTGTCAATGAAGCCAGCGGATTCACCGCATTGCCCTCACCTGAGTTCTGCATATAGACACAACCTACTTTACCCGTGGCCAGATGGTAACCAGCAGCCAAAGCAACGGCTGCACCCTCATTGGCTGTGATGATATTGTGTTTATCGTCCAGGTTGTCTGCAATATAGGCACAGATATTTTTCAACAATGAATCCGGCACTCCTGCGAAGAAGTCGATGCCGTGATTGCCTAAAGTGTCAATGAAAAATTTTGGACTCAGCATGATTATTTCTTTTTAGTTCCAGGAATGAGTTCAAGAATTTCCTTGATAGGCATACAATATTCTTCGGAAGCCTCCAGACTCCGTTGATGAGTCAAAATAGATTTAGCGCAGTTGACCATAGCGGGATAGGCGCTCCTCAACATGTGGTTGGCATAGATGACCACATTGATGCCCCAAGAGGCCAATTCATCTTCTGTAAACTGGTTGTATGTGGTGGGAACTGCAATAATCGGAGTTGAGGTGTTCTGTTGGCGGAATCTTTGGCAAAACTCCTTAATATCTCGACCATCTTTGTTTTTACTGTGAATCATCACCCCGTCCGCACCGGCGGCCACGTATGCGAATGCACGTTCGAGAGCATCATCCACAGATTTTCCGGCGATCAATGACTCGATTCTGGAGATAACCATGAAATCCTCCGTGATTTGTGCGTTTTTACCGGCTTTGATTTTGGAACAGAATCCTTCAATGGAGTCTTGTGTTTGAACGGCATCTGTTCCAAACAAAGAATTTTGTTTCAGACCTACTTTGTCTTCAATGATGACAGCAGAAATACCCAATCTTTCCAATGTTCTTACGGTAAAGACAAAATGCTCTATCTTTCCACCAGTGTCTCCATCAAAAATAATGGGCTTTGTAGTGACTTCCAGCGCATCATTCAAATCATGCAATCTGGTTGTGATATCTACTGCTTCGATATCGGGTTTCCCTTTTGACGTGGAGTCGGTCAAAGAGCTGGCCCACATGCCATCAAACTCCTGTTTGACACCATTTACCTCAACAAAGGTGTTCTCAATGATAAGACCGGTGAGTCCGTTGTGGGATTCCAAAATGCGGACGATTTTCTTGGCATTAATGAGACGACGAAGTCTTTTCAAACGGATTTCGGGAGTCGTGCCAATCTCTTTTAGATGCTGATTCATGGCGGTGGAAGAAATTCCTTGAGTATAAGGAATATCTATTACCTTACCACCCCATTCGGCCATAGCTTCGATGATCCGCTGACGAGTTTTAGCCTGTACCCCTTCTTTCCAGTCGTCTCCGTGAACCACGAAATCGGGTTTTAGTTCGCGCAAATTCGGAACATAATCCAGTGTTGTTTGCGGCACAACCTTATCAACGCCTTTGATGTTGGACACGATTTCGGCGCGTTGTTCATACGTCAGATAAGGCAGTCTTTTATAACTGGCAATAGCGGCATCTGTCAAAACGCCCACTGTTACCGTTCCTAATTTCGCAGCCTCCTTAATAATATTGAGGTGTCCAGGATGAATCATGTCCGCACTCATGCCGACATAAACCGTTTTTTGTTTGTCCATTGTGTGTATCCTTTCTTTTGCGCCCAGAGATCTTCTAAATCTCTTTTAGCGCTATTATTTTTGTTATTATTTCTATGTTATTTGCGCTTATCTCTATAACTAGCAGTCATAAAGAAATAGCGCAGCAAAGATACAAATATTTCCCGCTCGCCGATTTTGCGACCATCGTGCAAAATTCTAATTTGCTCTTTTTCAATGTGGTTGCGATCACACAAATACGAAACCTCTTTATCGGTGAAACCGAAACTGGCGCTCATCTCGCCCGGAGAAATTATGGTGTGTTCCTCTTTTCCACTCCTTTGCGAATCAGCATGTTCACATCCTCCGATACGTTCCCGTAATAGACCATCAAAAGACACGCAACCCCTACAATAGACGTGCGGACGATCGCCTCCACCACCCTGAACGCCATCGAAGGTTCCGAAACAACCTTGCCTGCGACAAAAACCATCAAATAGTTCAAAACAAGCATCAGCAGACCCACCGCCAACACTTTGAGCTGTTTCCAACTGAACGGGTATGTGCCCACCCGCCATTTGACGTACAGCAACAGCAAGACCAAATAGATGGCGTTTGACCCCAATGTAGCCCACGCACCGCCCTCAATGCCACAAATCGGAATCAGATAATTGTTTAAACAAACAGACGAGACCAACAGTATGATTGTGAAAAACAGGGAGGTATAGTACCAGCGAGTATAGCTGAGAGAAGAGCCCCCTATGCTTAGGGTGGAACTCATCAACCTGGACACCCCCAATATCAATACCACCCACTTTCCGGCAGCATATTGTTCACCATTGGGCAAGATATCGAAAAACAGGTCTATGTTAATCCATATTAAAATCAAGATGACCATGCCTGCAAGAAGCAGGTTGATAGACACCTGCTGGTACAATCGGTTGGCAGTCGCCAAATCGGGTTGCTTGGCCCGGAGTGCCACGGCAATGCGCGGCTGCACGATCGCATTCAACGACCGCGAGGGAATATCCACCATCGTGGCTATGTAGTTGGCAATAGCATAGATGCCTGTGAACGTCAACCCCATCTTGGCACTGATGAAAAAGCTGCTCAATGTGGGCATCACACTGCCTACCAATGCCGCTGTGATCAAAAACAGAGTGTATAACAGAAAGTCACGCCGCAATTCCGGGGTGATCTTGCTGAAATTCGGTTTGAATGAGATTTTCTGTGAGAAAAGCAGATAACAGAGATTCAGCAAAGCCCCTAATCCGTATGTTGCACAAAAGACAATCACCAATCCATCCAGGTCAATTACGTGCCACAAACCATACAGCAAGTATCCAATCAACAGGCCGACACGGATAAAAACTTCACGGATTATACGGGGCACTGCCACTCGTTCCAGTATTGTGGCATTCGTCTCAAAGACATACATGTACAATATGAAGAATGCCATCGGGAGCGTGAAATAGACATAATTGACGAACAAGGGGGATTTGTCCTCGAACGCACGTATAATCAATCCTTTAAAAGCGAAAAAACAGATAAGGAATAGTAGAAAACCGATGAATGGGATAATCAATGTCCAGAAGTACAGCCCTTGTTGATTGCGGCTTCCATCCTTGAAGTGCGGATAGAAACGAAGGGTGGACGAGCTTGTGCCCATCAATGCCAACGAGCTGAAGAGCGTGGCAGCATCCACCAGTACACGGGTGAGCCCCACCTCCTCCGGCGTCAAGTAAGACGTGAGAATGAAGAAGGTAGTCACAAAACCAATGGCCACCCCGATATATGTGGCGATGGTTCCTTTGATGCTTTGTCTGGCAATGATTCCCATGATTATTCGGTGTTATTCTACAGCAAATACAATGGAAGACTCCACAGGTTACTTGCCGTGGCAAAAGTACAAAAAATCTCAAATGCAGGAAGACTTGATAAAGAGTTAAGAGAACGTTAAACTTATTGGTCAAAAATCCGCCGTCTCTCTCTTTTTTCAAATCGACTCCAAAACATGAAAAAAATACGACATCCTGCTCAATGCGCCCTCTACCGACCCACTACCACGCGCGTGGCAAAGACGCGCATGTTCCCCTTTTCTCCTATCAGAAGATAAAAACCGTCGGGGCAATTGTCCATGGGTAGTTGCCACTGCTCGTTATTCTCATACCAGCGCTTCACCACTTGGCCTGTTGCATCCACTAACGTCAGTCGGTCGCAATTGGGTGCCTGCACATACAGGGTAGCGTTGACGGGGTTAGGATAGCATAAAACCTTTTGGCTTTCGAATTCTTCCACACCATATCCTTGTGTGAAAATCATGACAGAATCTACAGACTCGCATGGAGAACCTTCCAAAGAAGCTGTGACGGCGTAGGTGGTAGGCACAGTGGGACACACCACAATCTGATTGGTGGTTTCTCCTGTGCTCCATTGATAGTTGTCGGCTCCGGAGGCTGTCAGCGTGGCCGTTTCCGGGTATTGGAGATTGGTGGATGAGGCTGTGAGCGTCAGGGCTGGATATTCGTGAACAGTCAGTTGCACAACAAATAGGGTGTCGTTCTCGTAGTGCTGGTAGGTGCCGCTTTGGGTAAGCGTTTGACCATGGAAGAGATAGTTTTCGTCAGAACAGATGCTTGCTTCAGTGGTGTCGAAAATGTTGATGACGTTCACGGTGATATTGGTGGAAACATCTGCCGCTGCGCCATCGGTATAGATAGCAGCCACCTGATAGGAATATACTCCGGAGGTGGTCACTTGATCATCATAATGAGTGTTTAAGGTGGCGCCAATCAAAGTACTGTCGCGGGCGACACGGTAGTGCGAGAGTGTGGGTGGCAGCGTTTGGAATTGGGCACGAACGGAAAAGTTCCTGCCCACGTTGAAAAAGCTCCACGAATTGCTGCCGGATGCATAATGCCGGCACACCACATCGCCCTTTTCCGGCACATAGTTGCCGGTGTTGCCCACAGGCATTGTGTAAGAGCCGCCGGGAGCTTCAAGGTAAATGCCGTACCATATCTCTTCGCCTAAGACGATGGGTACGGGAGTGGTCAACGCCACAGTGTTCCAAGCACTTGTGTTCAATTGGCTGATATTCAAGGGCTGCTCAATGACCATGTCGCCGGGAATCAGTGTCTGATTTTCATAGCTGCCGCCTTGATATACCACTAATTTACATGTTGTTACTGCCGATCTTAAGTAGAAAGAAATGTGCGTCAGTTGGGCAGGGTAGTAAGCTACGAGGTCGGTGTCGCAAAGGCGTTGCAGTATGGTGCGGCTGTAATCGCTGCTATAGCCGTAATTGCTGCTGTGGGTGGTTTCGCCGTGGTTGTAGGTTCGAATGACGGGGGAGGGCGAACTCCAGGTGAGATGAACGTATGGGGAAGTATAGGCGGCGGTAAGGGATTGTGGGGCGGCGTGTTGAATGGGAATGGCCTCGCCAGTCAAGGATACGGTAACAGTCAAGGAGTCGTAGGTAAGAGTGAGCGTACCATATTGTGTTTGTGTGGTGGAAGTCGTTTCTTGGTAGCGCACATATATGAGGTGGTTGCCGTTGTTTAATGTAAGGGTGTTGGCGAAGGGGGCTGAACCGTCACTGATAGTGAAGTTACCGCTCACGCTTGCCGTCACGTTCTGGCCGCCGGATACTGCAATGACGCGCACTTGTGCCGTGTCAGCACTGCCGTTGAGGCTGTACAAGGTCATGTTTTGTCGGGAGACCTTCATCATCGGGCGCTCCACATAGAGATTGATGACAGCGCCTTGCGAGGTGTTGAAGTCATGGGTGCCTGGAGTTAGAGCGGAGAGCTGGAAATAGCCGTTGTTGGATCCTCCCCAGCCCCAGTTGAAGTGGAAATAGTTTAGGTTGTCGTATCCGTCGCAAACGAAAGCATGTCCACCCTCATCGCTATGCCCACGATACAACACCGGACGCAGGGCATCGAGTTGCCCCTTGATTGTGTTAATCCAGTTGGCGGTAGTGTAGTGACTTTTGGAAATATATGTCGTCGGTGAGTTATAGCCAAAATACTGGGCAAATGCGCTCGGGCTTTGACTGAGGTAGGCGCCGCTGCCGTCGTAGCCATAGTCCATATCCACAGCGACCCCGCAATGGTAGATGAGCTTGGCCACCTCCTGAAGTTGTGCGGATGGGGTGGATGCCGTGAGCTTGTCGGGCATCAAGGCATAGTTGTAGGTGGTGTTGCCGAAATCGGCGCTTAACGTGCCATAATCGCAGGTGTAGCTGTAGCTTCCGATGCCCTGGGCGGGATATCGCCAGTAGTGCATGGCTTGTGCCATGGCAGTGGCCACGCAGCCGGCGTAAACATGATTGCCTGGTCCGCTGCTGTCAACCGGACATAGAGAGTTGTAGTAACTGTTTTGGTTCCAAAGGCTGGTGAGCAATGGGGAAACCATAACTTCATTTCGTGTGTTTATGGCTTGGTTTTGGATTAACTGCTGCCACAGGGGGTTGGGAAGGGCTTCGGGCGACTGTAGGACAGAGGCTATCTCATCAGCATAGTCGGAAAAGATGTCAGCCATGGCGGGCGACAAGTTCTCCGGGTCAAACGGCGACTCGGTGGAGTAGCCTAAAATGGGGTTTATACGATTGTCGGCAGCTATAATTACGTAACCAGAGCCCATGTTATAGATGTAGAAAGCAGGTGTCTCGTTCCGCGAGTTTGAGCTTTGGTAAGGCCATGTGTAAACCTTTTGAGGTTGAATGGAGGACACACTTTCCGGAGCCTTGTATTGATAAAAATTTACAGCCACTCTTAAAAGAGTTGCAGTGTCAACAGGATTCGCAGAAAGGGATGCCCCAATGGTTAGGCTTGCAAACAGGAAAAACAGGTGTAATGGATATTTTTTCATGTTTTTTGAAAAAAATGGATACAAAAATAGCAAAAATTCATTTTGCTATTTAACTTTTACAATTTCTAAGACCCTAAAAAGTAGTTTACCTTTGAAAAACTACTTGAGTTTAATACCCAAACACCTTCGCGGCCTCTTTCATTTTCTCGCGCACGGGCACGTCGAAGGGGCATCGTCCCTCGCACGCGCCGCACCCGACGCACTCGCCTGCGTGGTGCGCCAACGCCTTGTACTCGGCGGCCAACTCGTCCGTGACCTTGCCCGCTAATTTGGCTTTGTCCAACAAATGGTTTACCTCGGCAATGTCGATGCCCGCAGGGCAGGGGGCGCAGTGCTTGCAGTAAGTGCAGGCGCCCTTGCCAGATTCCGCTTGTGCCGTGGGCTTGTTCAATACAGCATTGTAGTCTTTCTCCTCGTCGGTGGCTTTGTTGTAGTGCAAGTATTCGTCCACCTTGCTGGCATTGTCGATGGTGCACAAGACCGTGGCCACGCACGGTTTGGCCAGCACGTAGGCAATGCATTGCTCGCGGGTGAGGGCCACCTTCAAGGGCGATTTCTCAGCATCCAGCAAGCGGTCGCGGCCACCGAAAGTCTTCATCACCGTGATAGCGATGTTGTGCTGGGCGCAATAATCGTACAACTCCACGCGCACGGGGTCGATGCCCGGCAACATGTTGTCGAACGTAGCTGGATCCCAAGGATTGTTTCCTGACGCTACGCGGTCGAAGGCGGGGTTGAGGCTGAACATGATAACTTCTACCAGTCCGCTCTTGGCGATGGCGAGGGCCACTTCGGCATTGTGACTGCTCACGCCGATATGCTTGATTTTGCCTTGCGCTTTCAGCTCCTTGACATATTGCAGATAATCACTGCCTTGCACGGCTTCCCATTCTTCCATTTTGTCGAAGATGTGCATCATGCCGATGTCGATGTAGTCAGTGTGCAGGCGGGTGAGCAGGTCTTCGAATCCTTTTTTGCACTTCTCCACATCGCGGGTGCGCTCGTAGCTGTCTCCGTTCCACCAGCAGCCGATGTGGCCTTGGATGATCATCTCCTCGCGGCGGTCGCCGAGGCCGTAGCCGATGTTGCTGCGCACCTTGGGGTTGGCGTCGTAGATGTCCATGTAGTTCATGCCATGGTCGAGGGCGTAGGTTACCAGCTCGCGGGAGGTGGCGGAGTCGATGTCGTCAAAGCCGCCGCAGCCGAGGCCGATGACGCCCACGCGCAGGCCCGTGCTGCCCAGCGTGCGGTACTCCATATCAGGGTTCTCGGTGAAGGTCTTTTTCTGGTTACAGGAAAAGAAGGCAAGGGCTAAACAGATGAAAAACAAGCCCTTGAAAATGATGTGTCGTTGTTTCATTGTGCTTAATTTGGTTGTTTGGAACGGGCAAAGATAATCAAAATTCGGGTATTCCGAAAGACATGATTTATAACCGGATCAATGTGGAACCGGTTGTCTGTCGGCTTTCAGTGATCAGTTGCACAGCATATACGCCGCTTTTCAGCGTGGAGAGATTGATGTGGTCCTTGCCTTTGCGTGCCATCACCAAGCTGCCGTCAAGCGTGTATATCCTGAATTCAATATGCCTCGGATGTTGCTCGCCGAAATCTGCGTACAAGACCTTGTTTTCCAATCGGAAATTAACGCTCTGTGGCTGGTGGTTGCTGAGGTCTGGGATGCGGTCGGGGAGTTCCAATACGCGAAGCAGGCCATTGTAGGCATCAATCTGCCCGTATCCGTATGTGTTGTTGGGATAGGTCATGGTGTTGTCGGGATGGGTGCACGTCTGGCTGATTACTGCCAATGCCTGCTCTGGGGTCAGGTCTGGCTTGGCTTGCAGCCACAATGCGATGATGCCGGCTACCACGGGCGCTGCCATCGAAGTTCCCGACTCCGCCAGATAGTAGTAGTTATGGTTGTCCACTTGCACCACCCGAGTTAAATTCTTCTGCATTCCTGCGAAGTCAGCGTAAAAACTGTTGTAAGCAGCACTAATGTTCAGTCCCGGGGCCACCACATCGGGTTTTATTCGCCCGTCAAGGGTGGGACCGCATGAGGAGAAGGTGGTGATTTGACCTATTTGTGCGGGTGCAAAAGAGGCCATATCGTCATTAGTTTGTCCGGCGATATTTGTAAATGTGGGTTTATAGCCAGTTGCGCCCACTCCGATCACAAAGGGCAGGGTGGCTGGCCAGGATACTGAGTAACCGTTCTGGGCAAAGCAGTATTGTGGTACGCTGGTGATGTTGCTGAAAGGGCTATAACTGATGTCGCTGTACATCCATGCTGGATTGTTGCTGGTGAGCAACACTGTTGCGCCACAAAGCACCAAGTAGGCCAGATGAGGCATGGTGCCTTGGATGTGATAGACCGTTCCTCGCGGGTCCTGATACGGACTGATTGTGACATCGAGTTGCACTTCACCCATGCTTACAGTGGTGGAGAAGTGGTTTCCAATGAGGGGATTTATGCTGTCGGTGTTGAAAGAGATGGTTCCCTCAATGCCCCCTCCGGCCAATTGCATACCAAGGAAATCGAAGCGTACAAACTGGTTGCCGGGAGTCACTAGGTCAATGTCGATGATTTGCCCGCTGGCGATGCCGTTGATAATGCCCGTGCCTGCCTGGAAATCGGAAGCCCCTTTCTCGTAGTAGCTGGATCGAAAGCCGTCGTTGCCTGCTGCGGCCACGATAATTCGGCCTGGCCCCACGAGAGTCTGCAATGCCTCTCCCTCTAAAATCCGTTGGGTCGTGAGGGTAATGCTTTCGCAGCTGCTAAAATTGATGACACAAGGCTTGTCGTCAGCTTCTGCTTGGTCAAAGATGTACTTGAAACCTAACACGGCAGTGGCAGAGGTGTTGGCATCAGGATTCTCGAATTGATCGCGATCGGAGTTGAAGTCGGCCACATAGATGTCGGCTTCGGGCGCCATTCCTTGAAACAGTCCTGTTACTGGTGATCCTGCCATGATGCCCATCACGTGTGTGCCGTGGATGCCGTTGCGGGTGTGCTGCGAGTGCTCGTAAGTGGCAATTTCAGCGGAAGTTGTGAGGGCGTGCCCCAGCGAACTGTCGGCATTGGGCCAGTGGAAATCGTAGTAGTATTTTACCCTCAGGTCGCCGGTGGGAGACTTGAAGGCAGGGTGGGTGAAGTCGTAGTAGCTGTCAAATACACCGGCAGCCACTCCCGCGCCTGTGTAAGCTTGTGGGAGGTTCTGACCTTCGTATATGGGAGTGGCGTTTACCTGCTGCGGGGTCACGTCCATTGCGGGTCTGGGCATCCGCTCGGCCTCAATACGTTCGATGGTATCGTTGAAAGACAGTTCCGAAATGGCTTTTAACGGGACATCCACGATGTAAATCCGCCCGATTTGGTCGATGAGTCGGCATCCGTGACGGATGAAAAACGCCTGCGCATCGCATGGAATGTTCAACGATACCAAAGCCTTGACTTGATGCAGTTTGGCTTGGCCGTTTTTCTCATTTTGATTGCCAAAATATGTATCAACCAGACTTGTCAGATGAGCTGACACTTTACTGGTATTGACGCTGTTCTGCGCGAAACATGTCATCAGACAAGCCGTCAGAAGACACAAAAAGTATATTTTCTTCATTGCATTTCCAATTTTATTATTGGCGCAAAGATAGAAAAATATTAAAGAACTATTTCTCAATAATTTCCTTGTGATTGAGCAGGATGGTCTTGGCGGTGCCTTTCTGGTTTGAGAATTCGAACATCGACATCGTGTACCAGCCCTCGTAGTCAGGTGCCCAGTAGCGGATGCCGGCCATGCCGTTCGCCTTGCCCCACTTCACCACATCGGCGTAGATGTTGGCCTGGCCCTGCTGGTCGTGTTTGTAGCCTTTCACCTTCTTGTTCCATCCGGCAAAAGGTCCGTCCATCTTGCCTGACGGATAGGAAAATTCGCCGATGAACACATTCAGACCGCATTTTTTGTTGATCTTTTTGACAGTTTTCTTCAAAAGCCCTTTTTTATTCAACGACATGGACGGGGCGCTGGGGTAATAGCTGATGCCAGCGGTTTCCATCTCATAACCGTTCTGTTTCATGTACTTGAAGAAGGCGACGCTGCAACTTGCCGGAAAGACCACGGTGGCGATGTGTGTCGAAAATTTGACATTGGAGGCGTCCTTGCCCAGTTTTGCGTATGCGTTCAGAATACCCTGCTTTACAGCTGCGTATGCTTTGGCATCATGTTTCCAAACATGTTTCTTCAGCCAGCCGCGCGCAAAGACCGGCGCGGTGTATTTCTTGAGGGTTCCGGCTTTTTCCAGTTTCGGGTCCACCGCGGTTTTCAATCCCATGCTGATGCCGGCGAAACCGAAATTGGCCTCGTTGCCGAGATTCCAGTTTTCCACGGTACAACCTGTGTTGAGAATGGCCTCGGCCACAAATTCGCCGTAGGCTTCTAGTACCACACAGATTTCATCGAGGCTTAGTTCTTCCCACGCCTTGCCGTTCATCAGGTAGTTGAATTCCGGGTACTCGTCGAAACGCGGGGCCTGTTGCTTGTCCATGTCCATGTAGGTGTAGGCGCACATGATTTCCGGATTGATGGGCATATCCAATGCTTTTGCAATCTGGCACAGGCGGATGGCCTGGTCAAAGGTGTGTACGTTGGCGTTCTCATCCGGTTCGCCGTCGGTGATGTCCTCAGCGGTGACATGACGTTTGGTGGCCACGCGGACATACATCTCCGTGGAGCCGAGCTCGCGGTAGATTGACTGCAACTCTTCCGGAGTGGAAGCGGTCTTGTCGCCGACCACAAAGGAATATCCTTTTTGGAACTGGTTCAAGGAGAATGGGCTCAGAGAAAGGGCTACGCGGAAATCGCCAGACTCATTCTTGATCGGAGCTTTGGTTTTCCTTTCGCGCGTTCCGTCAAACAGTAGGGTGAGAATTTGCGAGTCGTTCTGCATCTTGACGATGCGCTGGCTCTCCACCTCCGTGCCGTTGAGGGTGGCGTAGCCCACATATTCCATGATGTCGCCGGGGGCAGGGGTGTTGCGTTGGGATTGTAGAGACGGTGCATGCACCGTCTCTACACCCAAATAATTGATCTGGTTTTTCCCGTTACCCTCGTTGCACAACATCTTGATGGACGATGTGTTGCCGTTTTGATGGGCGGTTAACACGTATGTGCCCATACGGGCCATGGTTATGCGGAAATGGTGCGTGCCGGCCTGTAGAGATGGTGCATGCACCGTCTCTACCACACGCCCATTCATGTCGGTAATCTCCATCGTTACAACCCCATCCTTGTCCGTCGTCAACATCACGTCCGTGGTGCCATTGAACGGGTTGGGGTTGTTTTGTGATATCCGTAGGGGCGAATAATCATTCGCCCCTACGGGGGCAATTCCTATATTCTTTTGCATGGTCAGGGTGGTGTCGGGCCAGATGAGGGTCTCCTGCCATCCTTGGGTGTGGTTGATCACGACCACGCGGTTCAATTGCATGTGTCGGCTGTTGTCATCGCGCCCTGTGAAGGTGAGGGTGATGTTTTGCGCCACAGCGCAGAAAGTTATCAGTGTCAGCAGAGAAAAAATAAAGATTCTTTTCATATTAAACATATATTTATTAATAAAGGTGCAAAACTACGGTTTATTCCAGTTTATTGCAAGTTCCACTTGTCGCTAATATTGTTCTGATTTACCCCTATTTTTTATTATTTTATGTAAAAAATGCTATTTTTGTGGTCTAAAAGACACTTGCATGAAAAAGAAATCCTTGCCTCTCCATAACCAGTTGCCCATTTTCGATACCGATGAGGTGGATTCCTCGTTGATGCTTGACAATGACTATTTTCGGATTGTGGAATATCATCCCGATCGGAATGTGCTGCCCGAGTATTTTCACATTGATTACTATGCCATTGTGATACTTCTGGAAGGGGAAATGCAATGTAGCATCAATCTTCATCACTTGCAGGCCAAAGCTCCGAGTATCATCACCTTGTTGCCGGATTTTGTATTGCATGTGGATGCAATATTAGAGAACTGCACGATGTTGATCATAGCCCATAATGACAAATTTGCCGATGATTTGCAGATGAACGATTACTCCTATCGTGCCAAGCAGGCTGCCCGTGCCTATCCGTGTAACGAATTGACAGAAGAACAATTGCAAACCTCAATCCAGTATTTTCATCTTTTGCAGGAGGTCTTGAGACAGCAGCCATGCAATCCCAACGTCCGTGATTGCGCACTGAAACTCACCAGCTCGTTGTTCCATTATCTGCAAGGCAGTTTTTCCGCATTATATGAACGACAGGCGACCTGCTCCCGAGCGGAGCAATTGATGGCAGACTTTTATAGTCTTGTGGAACAGAACAGCATTCAGCATAAGAAGATAGCGTGGTATGCGGAACAATTGTGCATCACGCCCAAATATCTGGCGAATGTCATCAAGAAAACGACGGGCAGGCCTGTTGGTGCGTGGCTCGACGAGCACATTCTCTTGCAGGCGAAAACATTGCTCACCACCACACGCCTCACTGTTCAGCAGATAGCCGACAGACTTGGGTTCAAAAACCAGTCCCATTTCGGCACGTTCTTTCGCCGGCATGTAGGTGTTAGTCCTGCATTGTTCAGAAAGAACATGTGATGAATACGCTGTTGCAGTGGCATCGTTTGTCTCTTCCAAAACAATAATATTGTTCGCGAGCCGTTAATGCTAGGTTTTTATTATAAACTTGTACATCTACTGGAACGAATCAATATCAGATTATGAGACGAATGCAAGATTTTTTTTATAAAACACTGTTTTTTAGCCTGTTGTGCTATAGTTGTCTTCTGCTCTCCGCTCAAGTTTCTGAATTCGGGATTTCGCGCATTAATCAGGACGGTTCCGTGACTTTCCGCTATGTGGATTCAACTGCCAAGAAGGTTAAGTTGTTATGTGATTGCGACCTACGTCGGATAGAGACGATTGTTAAGTCAGAAGGCTCCCATAAAATCAAGATGTTGAAGGACAGCGCGGGTGTTTGGTACTATACCACGCCGCCGTTGGCGCCAGAGGTTTATACCTATCAATTCATTACAGAAAAAGGATGGTCCTTGGATCCCACGAACCCAGACTCAGTGCGCGTGTATAGCCAAAAACGGAGCTTTTTCGTTCTCCGCGGAACCCCGCAGACCGACTTGTATGTCAGGGACGTCATGCAGGGGAAATTGGATACGCTTGTCTTGCATAGAAAGTCTGAAGGCAAAAGCAGGAGGATTCTGGTTTACACGCCGCCGCAATATGCGGAAAGTTCGGATAGTTATCCTGTGCTGTATTTGTTACACGGATTGAACGGCAACGAAACGGCGTGGATGGACCGGGGGCAGGCGGCGCAGATTTTGGAGAATCTCATCCTGCAGCAAAAGGCGAAGCCCATGATTCTGGTGATGCCCGATGCCAATCCCGAGTGCTTTGTGGGCCAAGACGAGACTGTGAGTCTGCTGAAAAACATACTTCACTTTTCGAAATGGTCGAAACAGGAATTTGAACGCTGTTATCCGGAGATGGAGGCATTCTTAAAGGAGAAATACCGTTTTGCCGATTGGCAGGGAAGCCGTGCCGTGGCCGGGCTTTCGGCGGGTGCCAAGCAATCGGCCAATCTGGCCAATATGTGCGACAGCACCTTTTCCGCGGTGGGTCTGTTTTCGCCGGTGATTGGCAAACAGCAGCTTCCGGTGAGCCATTATTCCGAATATTGGATTAGCGGTGGCTCTGGTGATATTTTACATCCACAGATGACTGCTTTTTGCAGGAAGCTGAAGCGCGATGGAGTGAAATATTCTGCGCGCACGACTATTGGCGGCCACACCTGGCGCAACTGGCGTGTCTATTTCTCCGAATTTGTGCAGGGGATATTTTAAACAAGAAGAGGCGGCCGTAAGGCCGCCTCTTCTTTCGGAATATGCTGAGGTTTACTCCATTTCGCGATATTCTTTCACGATGTCCTTGACCATGGCAGGAGCCAAACGACCGAACACCTTGCCGTCAACGAGGGCGACAGGGGCCAGACCGCAGGCACCCACGCAACGCAAAGAGGTGAGGGAGAAGAGACCGTTGGCATCGGTTTGGCCAACCTCTACGCCCAACTCTTTCTTGAAGGCGTCCAGGATCTTCTCGCCACCACGCACATAACATGCGGTACCCATACATACGGATACAGGGTATTTGCCCTTCGGCGTCATGGTGAAGAATGCGTAGAAGGAAACCACACCGTAAACCTTGGCGGTCGGCATGTGCAGTCTCTCCGCAATCAACTCCTGAACCTCTGCGGGCAGATAGCCGAGGAAGTCCTGCGTTTGATGTAAGACATTGATGAGCTCGCCAGGGTTGTTGCCGAAGTTATTGCAGATCTCAATAACTTTTTCCCTGACTTCGGGTTTCATTTTGATTATAATCTTCTTATTATCCATGTTTATGCTTTTTTCAGATTAATTATTTGTTTAAATCCACTTCCACGGTGGTCTGTCTGTCGAAATAGTGCGTGTGCAGCAGTTCGTGAGACTTGTGACCGCACGGTTCACCCAGATACTCTTTGTAGATGGCCTGGATGGACGGGTTTTCGTGAGATTTACGGATCGGCATCTCTCTGTCGGCACGGTAGATAGCTTCCCAACGAGCCTTGATGATGTCGGCATTACCGTGGTGCAGCGGCTGGCCTGCGCCGTCGATACAACCACCAGGACATGCCATAATCTCAATAGCATGGAAGTTGCACTTGCCGGCCTTGATGTCTTCCAACAACTTACGGGCGTTCTTCAGACCGTGAGCGATACCGATGTTCAGCTTGAGACCGTCCACATCGATGGTAGCGGAACGGACACCTTCCAAACCACGGAGCTCTTCGAAGTCGATCTTCGGAAGCGGTTTCTTGGTGATAACCTCGTAAGCGGTACGGACAGCAGCCTCGATCACACCGCCCGTGGTACCGAAGATCACAGCAGCACCGGTAGATTGACCGAGCGGGCTGTCAAATTCAGCATCAGGCAGGGATTTGAAGTCGATGTTGGCCATCTTGATGAGACGTGCCAGCTCGCGGGTGGAGATGGAGTAATCCACATCAGGATTGCCGTTCACCTTGAACTCGTCACGGCCAACTTCGTATTTCTTGGCCAAGCAAGGCATCACAGACACGCTGATCATGTCTTCGCGCTTGCAGTTAATCTTTTCAGCAAAATAGGATTTGGCGATAGCACCGAACATCTGTTGAGGAGATTTTGCCGTGGAAGGAAGATCTCTCATATCCGGGAACTGATGTTCGAAGAAGTTCACCCATGCAGGACAGCAGGAGGTGAGGATTGGAAGCGGAACGCTCTTGTCGCCAGCCAAGAACTTGGTCAGACGGCCGATGAGCTCGGTGCCTTCTTCCATGATCGTCAAGTCGGCGGACCAGTCGGTATCGAACACATAGTCGAAGCCGAGAGCCTTCAGAGCGGCGGTCAGCTTGCCAGTAGCGATGGTGCCGGGTTCCATGCCGAACTCTTCGCCGATAGCCACACGCACGGCAGGAGCCACTTGGACGACGGTTTTCTTGGTCGGGTCCACGATAGCGCGGAGAACAGCGCCGGTGTGGTCAACCTCGGTAAGAGCGCCCACAGGACAAACGGCGACGCACTGGCCGCAGAATGTACACGGTGAGTGATCCAGATGCTGGTTGAAAGCGGTGGAAACCACTGCCGGGAAACCACGCTCGATGGCGGACAGAGCGCCAACGGTCTGCATCTCGTTACACATCGTCTCGCAACGACGGCACATGACGCACTTGTTCATGTCGCGGATGATGGACGGAGAAACTTCGAGTTGATAGGAGGATTGCTCGTGTTCCGGTCCGATGAACGGGTTCTTACGAATGCCGAAGCGAACGGCGAGGTCTTGCAACTCGCAGTTACCGTTCTTGGCACACTGCAGACAGTCTGCCGGGTGGTCGGAGAGGATCAGTTCGAGGACCGTGCGGCGAGCGTTGATCACGCGCATGGAGTTCGTTCTCACCACCATGTCCGGCATACATTCGGTGACACAGGCAGGAGCCAAATTACGGCGGCCAGCCACTTCCACCACACAAATACGGCATCCGCCGGGTTTGTTGTGCACGCCCAGATTGTTCAGCTCGAAATGGCAAAGGGTAGGAATATCGATACCCATGCCTTGAGCGGCTTTAAGAATAGTGGTACCTTTTGGTACTTCAACTTCTCTATTGTCTATTGTTAATTTTATCATATCCATATTAATACCCTTTTACTATTTAATACTAATTGCGTTAAATTTACATTTTTCAATACAGGTACCGCACTTGATACAGAGTTCTTGGTTGATTTCATGCGGCATCTTCACCGTTCCGCTGATAGCGCCGACCGGACAGTTGCGTGCGCAAGCGGTACAGCCTTTACACTTCTCAGGATCGATGATGTATTGTTTCAGGGCCTTGCATTGACCGGCGGGACATTTCTTGTCAACCACGTGGGCAACGTACTCATCCCAGAAGTTGTCGATGGTGGACAACACCGGGTTCGGGGAAGTCTGGCCGAGACCGCAAAGGGCCGTGTCTTTGATGACGTGTGCCAGGTTGCGGAGCTTGTCAAGGTCTTCCATGGTGCCTTGGCCCTTGGTGATCTTGTCAAGGATTTCGCACAGACGTTTGTTACCGATACGGCAGGGAGAACACTTGCCGCAGGACTCTTCCACGGTGAAGTCGAGGTAGAACTTAGCCACGGAGACCATACAGGAGGTCTCGTCCATGACGATCATACCGCCGGAGCCCATCATGGAGCCAGCAGCCACGAGGTTATCATAGTCGATCGGGGTGTCGAGGAACTTCTCGGTCAAGCAGCCGCCGGAAGGACCGCCGGTTTGCACGGCTTTGAACTTCTTGCCGCCCTTGATACCGCCACCGATTTCGTAGATGACCTCACGCAAGGTGATACCCATCGGGACTTCGATCAAACCGACGTTGTTGATCTGGCCAGCCAATGCGAACACTTTCGTACCTTTGGATTTCTCCGTTCCGATAGAGGAGAACCATTCCCAACCCTTGTTGATGATAACCGGGATGTTGGCGTAGGTTTCCACGTTGTTCACGTTGGACGGTTTCTTCAAGTAACCTTCAACTGCCGGGAATGGCGGTTTGAAGGTAGGCTCGCCACGGAGACCTTCCATGGAGTGGATCAAAGCGGTTTCCTCACCGCAGACGAATGCACCAGCACCGTAGCGGAGGATGATGTCGAAATCGAAATCGGTACCGAAGATGTTCTTGCCGAGCAGACCGTACTCGCGGGCCTGGTTGATGGCAATCTGCAAACGGTGGATAGCCAGCGGATATTCGGCACGGATATAGACCAAACCGATGGTGGCTCCGATACAGAAACCGCCGATGGCCATAGCTTCGATGATGGAGTGCGGGTCGCCTTCCAAGATGGAACGATCCATGAATGCACCCGGGTCGCCTTCGTCGGCGTTGCAGATGATGTATTTCTGGTCAGCAGCGTTCTTGGCGCAGAGTTCCCATTTCAAACCTGTGGGGAAGCCTGCACCGCCACGGCCGCGAAGACCGGATTTCTTGATGAGATCGATGGTGGCGGCGGGGTCGTTCTGTTCCAGAACGGTGGCCAATGCCTTGTAACCGTCACGTGCGATGTATTCGTCGATGTTTTCAGGATCGATGAAACCGCAGTTACGCAAAGCGATACGCATCTGTTTCTTGTAGAAACCCATGTGCTTGGAGTCGGAAATGTGTTTCTGATCCTCAGGGTTTTCATACAGCAGGCGCTGCACTTTTCTACCCTTGATGATGTGCTCGTCGATGATTTCGCGGCAATCTTCGGGTTTCACCTGGGTGTAGAATGTGTTGTCGGGCAGAATCTTGACGATGGGGCCCTTCTCACAGAAACCGAAACAACCGGTGGCAACCACCTGCACGTCGTCGGTAAGGTTCTTTTCAGCCAGCAACTGGATGAAATTTTCTTTAATTTTCGGGCTTTCAGAAGCGGTACATCCGGTACCACCGCAAAGCAAAATGTGATATTTGTAATTTGCCATTGGAGACCTCCTTGTTATTTGTTATCGATTTTTTCGTAGTTGACGGGGATGACGCCTTCGAGGATTTCGCCACTCATGATGTATTTCGTCACCAATTCTTGACCCTTCTTGGTGTCAACGTGACCGAATACGATAGGATCCTCGCCGGGTTTCTTCACTTCCACGGTCGGCTCGGCATAGCAGTAGCCCATGCAGCCGGTCTGGGAAACGACAGCCTTGACGTTCTGCTTCTTGCACTCGTCAATGATGGCTTCCATCGTCTGCTTTGCACCGGAAGCAATACCGCAGGTGGCCATAGCAACCTTGATTTGAACCAGGTTCTCTACGTTGTCGCCTTCTTCGCGCAACTCGATTTTGGATTGCAGCTCCTCTCTTTTTTTCTTGAGATCAGCCAATGATTTAATTTTTTCCATACAATTAGTATTTTTGGTAAGTTGTTGAATTATATGATTTTAAATTTACTTTTTAAAATTTTGGGCATAAAAAAGCCACCGTTTAAAAGCGGTGGCAAATGTAATAATATTTCTAATACAAAACGTCTGTGTATCCCCTAAAAAAGTGAGGGATTTGAAAACTTCTTTTCAAGCTTCACTTCCTTGTAAATCTGGGTGATGATTTCCTTGGTGTAAAGCGGAAAATCGGCCTTCATCATCCAATCGTAATAGGCTGGTTCTTTGATAAATACAGTGGAAACGGGCACGCCTTTGTGCTTGCCGAAGTTGAAGACCGCATTCTGGTTCTTGTCCAGTACGATATGCCCGGCCAAATCGACCGTGTTGTGTTCCCGCGTGAACGCGCTAAGTGCCTTCACATCCCCATTAATTGGGATGCTGGTTGCCTTGGTGCGCGGGTCTGTGTAAGGCACGTCTTTGTACTTCTCAAGCTGGGCCTTGAAGACCTCGTAAGTGGCCTGTGTGTCGGCACTGGCCTGATGTGCGTCCTCCAAATTGGCATGGCAGTAGAACTTATAAGCTGCTGTCAGATTCCGGGGCTCCATCTTGTGGAAAATATTCTGTACATCAACTAAATAGCGGTTGCGCAGGTCGAAATGCTTGCCGCAGCGTAAGAATTCTTCCACTAACAATGGCACATCGAACTTGTTGGAATTGAAACCCGCCAAATCGGCGTCGCCGATGAATGCGAGCAGGTCGTCCGCCAGATCTGCAAAAGTGGGTTTGTCTTTCACATCATTGTCTGTAATGCCATGGATAGCAGAGCATTCCTCCGGAATATGCACGCCCGGATTGACGAGCTCTGTGCGGTGGATTTCCTCGCCGTTCGGCATGACTTTTATGAAGGAGATTTCCACGATTCTATCTTTGCCGACATTCAAGCCGGTGGTTTCCAAATCGAAAAATACGAGAGGTCTGGTAAGATTGAGATTCATACTACTGTTTGATTATTTTTTCTGTGGTGATTAGTTTGTTGTCTTTGAAAATGCGGACGATATAGATGCCTGACGCCTTTCCGCCGAGGTCTATGCTGTTCTGGTCAATCGACGATACCTCAAGTGTGCGGCCGTAAAGGTCGTTCAGCTGATAGTGCAGGCCGGAGGTCTCCTCCAGATCTCTGACATAGACTTTTCCCGTCGTAGGGTTGGGATACAGGGAAATCTTTTTCTTGTTGTGGTCCGCAATGCCGGAGTAGTCGTATGCTTTGCCCACCACAGCGCGAATCATGGGCGCGCCTTTGTAGTAGGATTCATTCCAACTGTCTGTGATTTTATAGAAGAAGTGCTCGCGCGCATCGTTGTTCTGGTCGAAACCGATGTTGAGCTGGGTGTTATGATTCTGGTAGAAGCCGACGTAGAAAGTTCCTTCCACGGGCACGGGCTCCTCGGGGTAATAGTTTGCAAAGTCGAGGAAATCGGCGGCATGGTAGGGCATTTGGGTGGGAAGTGAGTAGATGACATTTCCCGGTCTGCCGTTGTTATCGTCCCATACCATCAGGGTAAATGGCGCGAAATTTTCATCGTTCAGTGTGCTGTTGAACCAAATACGCACACAACGAAGCGTGTCGGGTTGCGCCAGCGTGAACTGCACGGCCAAGTAGGATGCCGGTGTGCTCATGGTGGAAAGCAAACTGTAGCCCGCTTCGGCGGTCCCGTCGTCGTAAGCATAGTAGTTATGGAATTTTTGCTCGAAGCGGCACGTGTCGTTGAAGCGGTTTTCATCGCTACTACCTTCCATCTTGAATACATGCGTGACGACAAAAGTGGCGCTGTCCGCCCCGTCGTATGAATAAGCGAAGTCGATGGCAGGCTGGGCGTGTGGCGCGTAAGTGTGCAAGCCACTGTTATAGTAGGGTGTGGCGTTCATGTAGTTGATGGTGGACTGATAGATGGTGCCACCGTTTTCCTTCTCCACTTTGTAATAGTAGCCCACGTTACGCGTTTCATCGGAAAGATTGCTCAGCTGATTGTGGAAGCTTGCCGCCATATCTGAGGCCTGGTACTGGTGCCATGGCATGGACTGGTATTGTGCCAGTGCAGAGGTGGTGGGACTGACAAACGCGACGTCGCTGGGATAATAGTCTTCGGCATTGCGGTTGATGTCCATGCGGATGTAATCTACGTTCCACTGGTCGCAGTTGCTGGCCCAGCCCACAATGTTGTTGCCGCTCCAGGAGTCGAGGTCCAGACTGGCGTAGTTGCGGAAGCGGAACTGGAAGTTGTCGCGCAGGTATTGTTCATCCGTAATAGGAATCAGCACTTGTTTGAAATATTCCAGCGAATTTTCTGCCAACCAGGAGTCCAGCGAGCAGCCTTGTGACGACCATACTTCGTTCCAGACATATTCAGGGCCGAAAATGGAATCGTATGGTATCATGATGGTCTGTCCTGCGAAGGCGTTGCTTTCGAAGATGATGTAGGTGCCGGGAATGAAAGGATTCTCCAAGGAGTCGCCGGCCACGTAGTATTCGCCTTCCCCGATTGTGTATTCGCCATATTGGAATCCCAAAAACACCATGTTTCCAGTGGCATAGCCAAATTCCAGCAGCAGGATATCGTCGGTTTCAGGTGCGTCGCCCAAGCGCTCCCATGCTACAGGCGGGTTGCCGGAGCAACCACCACCGGGTTGGTAATAGAAACTGAAATAGATGCTGTCGCTGAGCCTCATGGGGCGGTGCTGCGTGAAATTGCTGTCCAAGCGTATGCAGACCGATGTCAATGTGTCGGCAGCGAAAGGGGTTCGATCCGCGTGCGCATAAATGCGCCCGTTCTCGTCCAGTGCATCAAAAGTGACCACGCCGATGGAAGGCGGACGGATGGCGTAGGTGTTGTTCACGAAGCACTTCCGGTCCTGCCAGTGGCTACTGCTCGGGTAACCGGTATAGTTGGAAAAATCTTCCACGAAGGGCAGTTTGATGCTGATGTTGGGGTCGCCTTTCGGGGTGTCCTGCTTATAAGCTTTGACTATCTGGCTGTTTTGGGTGATGCCGGTCAGGATCTCCTGCGCCTGCATGGTCACGGGTGTCAGGAGTGATAGGCTTAACAGACAGGTCAATAAGTTTCGAGTGAATTTCATGCTTTTGTCAATAATTGTTTATTCAACTGTTGCCAGGCTGTCGGGCAGGCCGCCGATGGACTTGCCCACTACCAGGGTGATTCTCTCGCCCATTTGGATGTCGGATCCCGATGCGATATGGTGACCGTGGTACAAGACGTCCAACACCACGTTCTCATACGGGCTGGTTTTCTCGATGATGCGATCCAATACAAGTCCTTGGGCCTCTAACATAATCTGGGCTTGGCGCAGAGAGAGGTCTTGGAGGGCTGGCATCTTGATTACCGGTGGTGTTTGGGCAGATACGGTGAGATAAACCTTACGGCCTCTTTTCACCTTTTCGTGCGGCATTGGATCTTGGGTAAGCACGGTGCCTGGGGTAGTGCCCTTTTTGTAAACTTCCTTGTCCACTACGAAGACAAAGCCCTCTGACTTACCCATTTGGGTCAGCTCGCTGGCGTTTTGCCCGATGTAGTCAGGCATCTCGATTTCCTTGCCGTGACGAGTGAAAATGCGCAATGTGAAAAGGATAATAAATACCAATACTATCGATAACGAAGCAGCTATCAACAGGTGGAACCATAACTTGTTATGTATCGCTTTATTCATGTTCTAGATCAGTCTAATGGTTAACTGAAAAAAGTCCTTTTTATTTTATGAATGCAAAAGGATTATGTCCCTTTTGTTTCAGAACGGCAAAAATACAAAAAAACAAGGCTCCCGTCATGATGCAGGTTTGAAATAAAGTAAAGGAGACGAAAAACACTATTTCGGAATCTCTTTCAGGTAGATTCTGAAGTAATCCACGTCCATGGAGGAAGGAAATGGGGTTTTATCGGTGGGCATACGCATGAAGGTGCTGTTCTCCGCTGGAATGGCCAGGTTGAGTTTGATACATTGTGCGCCAGTGGGGAAAATCGGGTTTTCAATGGCGGTTGCAGGGTCGTATTGAGTGATGTCTTCCACCATCTTGCCGTCCGGGGTCCTATATCTGTAATCCACTCTTCGGGTGATGCCATCTACACGGAACACCAGCTTCCAATCATCCCATTCCAAGGAGAATACATGGAAATCATCGGAAAAGGATTCAGAGCTTCTCCAGGAGGTGGCATACTGCTTATGGAGGCCGTTGTCGGGCCAGGAGTGGACCGTGATGTAGTGTTTCTTGGGTTTTGCGGAGTTGATCTCAAATATATCGATTTCGCCGCCGTCCCCGAACATCCAGAATCCAGGCCAGAATCCGGGGCCTGCGGGCATCTTGCAGCGCGCCTCGATATAGCCGTGGTCGTATTTGACCTTGGTTTCGATGATGGCAGAGGTGTAATCGAAAAGATGGTCGCGCCAGCCGCCTTTGCCGTTGTCTTCATCGGCAAACCATCCTTTGTGTACACCCGGCTCGCGCTTGACGACAAGGTGGACGATGCCGTTTCCCAAGACTATATTCTCGTCTTTGTAATAATGCGGTTTGTTGGCGTGGTTACGCTTCCATCCACCGGTGCAGGTGTACCATTTGCTGGTGTCAATCTGCGTGCCGTCGAAATTGTCCTCAAATACCAAATGCCATCTTTTTAAGGAGGGGTGGTCGTAGCCCTTGATGTCGGTACGTCTGGTCTTCACCCAGTCTTTGAGGCTGTGTATGGGCTGTGCGGATATGTCGGCGCAGAGGCAGAACAGCAACAGAAATAAGGGGATAGCGGATTTATTCATTGGAGGATGGGTTTGATGGCGTCTTCCACGCGGTAGTCGCCGATGCGCGTGCGCCGGAGCGCGGTGAGATGCGCGCCGCTCTCCAGTGCCTCTCCGAAGTCGCGCGCAATGGCACGGATGTAGGTCCCTTTGGAACACTGAATGCGGAAGTCGATTTCCGGCAGTTCAAAGCGGGGCAGCTGGAAGTCGTAGATGGTGATGCTCTTGGCGGCCAATGCTGCCTCCTCTCCTTCGCGGGCAAGTTCGTAAGCCCGTTTGCCACTGAATTTCACGGCGGAGAAGAGTGGGGGAATTTGCTGGATATCACCGATAAAGGAGCGGGCGGCCTCTTCGGCCATCTCTCGGGTGATGTGCGCGTATGGGTATTCGCAATCAATGGGGTGCTCCATGTCGAAACTGGGCGTGGTGCTGCCCATCATGAAGGTGCCCGTGTACTCTTTTGCTTGCGCCTGGATGGAGTCTATCTGCTTGGTCATCTTGCCGATACAGATAATGAGCAACCCTGTGGCCAAAGGGTCCAATGTGCCCGCATGGCCCACCTTTATCCGCCGCCCGGCCTTCTTTTGCACTTGGCGACGCACCTTGCCCACAATGTCGAACGATGTGCAGCTGTAGGGCTTGTCGAACAACAACAAGTCCGCATCTGGGTTGACGTCAAGTTCGGGTAAAGAAAACGTGGCGGAGTGGATGTACTTCTTTAGCATAATCCGTAGCAGATGGCGAAAATACCGACGATGGCGCAATAGATGGCAAACCAGATGAGCTTGCCTTTTTTCACGATGTTGATCATCCATTTACAGGCCAGACATCCAGTAATGAAGGCGGCGAGAAAACCTACTATCAAAGCTCCGACGGAGATGCCGCTCATGGCTGTTTCGAAGCCGGATTGGCAGATATCCATCGTGTCCAGAAGGGCTTCACCTAATACAGGCGGGATTACCATCAAGAATGAAAATTGGGCGAGTTTCTCTTTCTTGTCGCCCAGCAGGAGTCCAGTAGCAATGGTAGTTCCCGAGCGTGAAAGTCCGGGCATGACGGCCACCGCCTGGCCGATGCCGATGATGAGGGCGTGCCAGCCTGATATGTGCTCGTGTTGGCGAGGTTTGGCAAAGAAGGAGAATGTGAGCAGCAGGGCCGTGACCAGCAGCATGATGCCCACGATGAGCAGGCCGGAGCCGAAAATCTCCTCCACTTTGTCTTTGAAGAAGAATCCCACTATGGCAACGGGTAACATGGAGATGAGGATGTTGATGGCATATTTGGTGCCTTCGTTCAGTCCACTGTAACTCGTCCAAGACTGTTTGGAGAAAATATCCTTGAATATCCAGACGATTTCTTTCCAGAGCACAAGCAAAGTACTCAAAACCGTGGCTACATGCAGGACCACGATCATGGTCAGATTGCTTTCGCCATCAAGTCCGAACAGATTGGAGAGTATGGTGAGGTGTCCACTGCTGCTGACCGGCAGAAACTCTGTCAGCCCCTGCACAATACCCAGGATGAGTGCTTCAAGCCAGTCCATGCTTACTCGGTTTTGTCGTCCTCAACCTGTTTTTTTGCGCGGGGATGCCACATGATGGCGACAATCTCCGTGACCAGACCCAGGAACATGAGGATGGGGGCCACCACGATGCGGGTGTTGTTG
Organism: Bacteroidales bacterium; assembly: GCA_017554325.1. Classification (GTDB taxonomy): domain Bacteria; phylum Bacteroidota; class Bacteroidia; order Bacteroidales; family WCHB1-69; genus F23-D06. The sequence continues at coordinate 35,159 of JAFZIP010000001.1, read as the reverse complement.
AAGATCTCGCCATCAAAGGTGTTAGGATCCTGCACCGCACCACCGCGCAAAGCAAGATATCCTGCAATCAACAGCACCAGGCCGACACCCATGAGGATGTAATTCACTGTTCTGAACAATGGAGCGCGGTTCCCTTTGGGGTCATTTTTTTTAACGTTTTTGTTTACAGTTGCCATAGAAATATTGGGTTTGGAAGGTTTTTTATGCTTGGTAAATGGGTTCGAGGGTGAATGAGGTACAAGAGGTACAAGGGGTTCAAGGGGTAATAATATAATTCTCAATTCTAAAGATAAAGTCTTTCATCCTTTATTCTCACGTATCTTCTCACGGAGATGGAGGAGATCACCATGGTGAACAAGATGCTGAAAATGAGGATACCGCCGAGGATGAAGGCAATGTACAGCATTTGTGAAAAGTCGATGAACTCGGGCATGTGCTGGTTGCCGAAGTAGATCATGGTGGCGAGCAGCAGGATGGCGATGATCCCGCCCCAGATGCCCTGCACAAAGCCTTTGGCTACGAATGGTGCGCGCACAAATTTGGGCGTTGCACCCACCAACAACATACTCTTGATGTTGAACCGCTTTGCGTAAATATTCAACCGGATGCAGTTGGCGATCAACATCATGGAGATGAGCACGAAGACCGCGCACACTCCGAGGATGATCCACTGGATCTTGCGGAAGTTGTTGCTGACGGTTTTTACGATATAGTCAGGGTAATCCACATCTTGCACGATTTCATTTTGCTTCAGTTCCTTGGAGATTTTGGCCAGAGAGTCGGTGTTGGCGTATGCCGGCGCAACGCTGATGATGATGGAAGCGTTGAGTGGGTTGGGGATGATGTCGGTATAGTTGCTGCCGATAATCTTCTTTGCGTTCTCCGTGTTTTCTTCTTTGGACGATACCCGCGAAGCGGAGATATAGGGTTTCAGCTTGATGGACTGCTCCAAGGCTATGATGTCCGCCTCCTTGATGTCTGAGTAGAACAAAACCTCCATCTCTATCTTCTGTGAAAGATTTTTCAAATATTGAGTTGAGAAAAAGGCGAAGAAGCATAAGGTGCCGATGAAAAACATGGTAAGTGCTATGCTGAAGATGGACCCGAATGTGGATAGACGCAGCCGGGCTTTGGTAATCTTGTCAAGAGTGTCGGGATAATTTGCCATGTTCAATTTTTTAGAGCGTGCAAAAGTACAAAAAATATTATTTTTGCAGCAAATTTAGGAAATGGAAATGTTGAAACGATTGCTACGCTATCTGCTGAACTATAAATCCAATATCTTCTTGGTGGTTCTGGCGCAACTTTTGTATGCCGTTTTCTCCATTTTCACCCTTTCCATGATTGTGCCGTTCCTCTCGGTGCTGTTTGGGCAGGTGGACCAGGTGACCGTACGTCCAGAGTTCTCCCTCACCACCCGATATGTTATTGATACCTTCTATTACTACATGGGTGTTGTCATTGCGCGGTATGGCCAGATGTCTGCGCTGTTCTACATCGCCGGCGTGATGATTCTGCTTTCGTTCCTCTCCAACCTGTGCCGCTACATGGGCATGTTCTGGCTTGCCCCCATCCGTTCTGGCATCCTCCAAGATCTGCGCCACGACCTTTACGAACGCATCCTGATTCTGCCATTGTCGTTCTATTCCGAACAGCGCAAGGGCGACATCATCAGCCGCATGGGTGCCGATGTGCAGGAAGTGGAGTGGTCGGTGTTCTCCTCACTGCAGTCGTTGTGCCGCGACCCGTTCCTGATCATCATATTTGTTGGGACCTTGTTCGCCATCAACGTGCCACTGACACTTATTACGCTGATTATTCTGCCCCTTATGGGATACGGACTGGCCGCCATCGGGCGGGGCATCAAAAAGTATTCGCTCAAGTCACAGCAGTTACTTGGCCGGATGAGTTCGCTGTTTGAGGAAGCCGTGGGCGGCTTGCGTGTGGTGAAAGGCTATAATGCGGAGGAACAGACCTACGAGAAATTCAAACATGAGAACTTCCAGTTCTACCGTCTTAACAAGCGCGTGTTCCGCATTAATGAGCTTGGCGCTCCGCTGGTGGAATTCCTGTGCATACTAGTCTTGCTGCTGATCACCTTGATGGCACTGGTCTGGTTGCCCACGTCTGCCACCATGAAAGGAACGGTCTTCATGCTCTACTTTGTGGTTTTCGCGCGTGTGATACCGCCGGCAAAGGCGCTGGTTACTACCTATTACACGCTCCAAAAAGGCATGACGGCCGCCTCGCGAGTCTATGAAATCATCGATGCCGATGAGAAGATTTGCGAATGCCAGAATCCCATGGCAATCCATACTTTGAAAGATTCCATTGAATACAAGGATGTGTCTTTTTCATACGGCGAAGGTCAGGAAATGCATCAAGCTTTGCACCATATCAACTTGACCATTCATCGGGGGCAGACGATAGCGGTGGTTGGACCTTCGGGTGGCGGAAAGTCCACGCTGGTGGATCTGCTGCCTCGTTTTTATGATATCACGGATGGCGAGCTGCTGTTGGATGGAGTATCTGTTAACAAATATAAAATCAGTGACTTACGCTCATTGTTCGGCATTGTCAATCAGGATGTGATTTTGTTTAACGACACGGTTTACAACAATATCGTCTTTGGCATGGAGAATGTTACCGAGGAGCAAGTGATAGCAGCAGCCAAGGTTGCGCAGGCCCACCAGTTCATTTCGGAGATGGAGGATGGCTACCAGACAGTCATCGGCGACAGGGGAACGCGCCTGTCTGGAGGTCAGCGTCAGCGAATCAGCATCGCACGTGCCATCTTGCGCAATCCCGAAGTGCTTATTTTGGACGAAGCCACATCTGCCCTTGACAACGAGTCCGAATACTCCTTCCAGGAAGCCCTGATGCCGCTGGTGAAGACCAAAACTGCCATTATCATAGCGCACAGATTGAGCACTATCCGTTTTGCCGATGAGATCATCTTCCTCAAAGAGGGTAGCATTGTGGAACGTGGCAGTCATGATGCACTGATGGAAGCCCGGGGTGAGTATTATCATTTCTATACAGCTCAAACTGAAGCATAGGTTCAAGGGCTGAATATAATTCACAATTCCTTGTTTAAAAACAAATTGCGGTAGCCTTATACGCAAAAATATGAAAACGTATTTTTGCGCAATTTGATAATATTGTTTAATTATGTATAATGTTGCTGTAATAGCCGGTGGAGATTCCGGTGAATATGAAATCTCATTGAAGACCGCTGATAATATATTCAATCAGCTGGACAAGAGTTTGTTCAACCCGTATCTCATCCATTTCAAGGGTGCAGATTGGACATATAAAGCATCCGACGAAACCGTGTATCAGGTTGATAAAAATGACTTCACCCTGAACTTACCAGAAGGGAAAGTTACTTTTGACGTGGCCTTCATCGCCATTCACGGCACGCCGGGCGAAAACGGTCGCCTGCAAGCCTATTTTGAGTTGGTGAGACAACCCTACACGGGCTGTGGTGTGTTCTGCTCCGCGCTGACTTTCAACAAATATTATTGCAACCTGGCAGTGGCCGGTTTTGGCGTGCCCATTTCGCCGTCGTTGCATTTCTACAACACAGATCCTATTGACTATGAGCAGATTGAGTCCGTGTGCGGTTATCCTTGTTTCGTCAAAGCGTGCAACTCCGGCTCCAGCGTGGGCGTAACCAAAGTGCACAATCGGGATGAGGTGATCAAGGCATTCGAGGAGGCGTTCAAGTACGACAACCAGCTGATGGTGGAGAAATTCGTGCGCGGTCGCGAGTTCACTTGCGGTGTCACATCCGTGTATGGTGCACCCCGCGTGCTCGCCGTAACCGAGGTGGTGGCCAGCAACGAATTTTACGACTACAACGCCAAATATACCGCTGTGGGCCACAAACTTATCACTCCGGCGGACATTTCCGCGGAAATGACGCAGAAGTTGAGCGACTACGCCGTCCAGATTTTCCATAATCTCGACTGTCATGGCGTGGTTCGTATCGATTTCATCATCTCGGAAGACGACGGTGTGCCCTATTTTCTGGAAGTGAATACCATCCCCGGCCAAACCGCTTTGAGTATCGTGCCCGGCCAAGTGGAATATAATAAATTGGATATTAAGGAGTTTTATACCAAGATGGTGATGGAAGCCCTGACATTCAAGAAGTAGAGACGATGCATGCATCGTCTCCATGGTGAAAAGGGTACATGGGGTGAAGGTGGTGAATGGGGTTTGAATTAATGATTATGGTTTTGAAAATGATGAATAAAAAATTTAATTTTGGGGTCTGTGTGTTGTTGCTGATGACATGTCTGATTCCTGGGCGTGTAGCCGCGCAATACACGGAGGCGGATATGCGTGCGTACGTGGAACAGTACAAAGATGTGGCCATGGAGAAGATGAAACAGTACAAGATTCCCGCCAGTATCACGTTGGCGCAGGGCATCTTCGAAAGCGCCTGCGGCAAAAGCCGCTTGGCTACGGAGGGCAACAATCACTTCGGCATCAAGTGCCACGAGAACTGGGAAGGGGATACTATCCTGATCGATGATGACGAGTTGCAGGAGTGTTTCCGCAAATACGACAGTGTGGCCGCCTCTTACACCGATCATTCGCTGTTTTTGACCACGCGTCGTCGCTATGCCAACCTGTTTGCACTGGACATTCTGGATTATCCCGCTTGGGCGCGCACGCTCAAGGCCGACGGTTATGCCACCAACCCGCAATATGCCGACCGCCTCATCAGCCTGATAGAACGCTTCAACATTGCCCGCTTGGACACGTTGTGCCTGGAACAACAGGGCATTGTGGTACCCAAAACCATCGTAGGGACGCATAATTATGCGTCTCTGCCACAACCCGAACAAAAACCTGAGGCTCAGCAACAAACAGCCGATAATACCCCGACTTCCCTCAACCGTCCGAAAATCGAATATACCAATAATCATCGTGCGGATGCACCGCAATCCACGGAAAACACCCCGAAACCTCAGGAAAAACCTGCCCCTGTTAGCAAATTCAAGGTCTTTACTGCCGATGGCGATTATCCGACGGGTGCCAGTCCATTTACCTACCGCAAGGTCTTTACCAACAATAACACGTTTTTCGTGGTGGCCGAGGCTGGCGACACGTATGAGAAAATCGCCACTGATGTGCAAGTGTCGGCCGCCAATCTCCGCCGTTTCAATGATGCTGGCAAAGACGGACAGCCGGTGGAGAAGGAGATTGTCTATATTGAATCGAAGGCCAAGAATAACGACGCAAAGGTGCATGTGGTGGAGAAGGGCGAAACCCTCCGATACATTGCCCAACGATATGCCGTGCAACTGCATTATATATTCAAATACAACAACATGGATGAGAATACCATCATCGAACCCGGTAATCAGATATTGTTGAAACATTAAAATCAAATGATATGAAACGAATACTTTGCATTCTGATGGTTTTTGTCGTGACGTGTGCTGCATGGGCGCAACCCGTGTCGGAGATGACGATCCGCGACTATGTCAATGCTCACAAGGGGATGGCCGTGCAGGAGATGAAGGCTTACAAGATTCCTGCAAGTATTACCCTAGCGCAAGCCATCTATGCCTCAAAGGCTGGAACAAACCGTCTGGCCAAGGAGGCCAACAATCATTTTGGCATCACCTGCCATGCTAACGAGTGGGAGGGTGATACCTTCTATGAGACCGAGGACCGTAATCCCGACCTTTGTTATCGGAAATATGATAAGGTGGAGAGCTCTTATCGGGACCATTCGCTGTTTATAGCTAAACGGCCGCGCTATGCTTCTCTGTTTGAATTGCCGATGACCGATTATCGTGCATGGGCTCACGGGCTTAAAGAGGCGGGCTATGCCGGAAATCCACGTTATGCTGACACGCTTATTGCCATCATCCAAAAGTACGATTTGGCAAAGTATGATATGTCCGATACCATTGCTACAACTGTCTCGGAACCCGTGCAAAAAGCGGAAAAACAAGAGCCTGAGGGAATAAGTCAGTCGGAGCGCAAAACAGAAGTCCAACAGGAAACTGTGTCTGTGCCCAAGACGAATGAGCAGCCTGTTGAAAAGTTCTCTGCAAAGGAGGAAGTTAAACCGGATTTTCCGACAATCACTCCGCGCACGGTGGATAATGTGTTTGTCTTTGTCCTGGACCCCTATAATGTTCCGTTCAAGCAGGCCTATTACCCCTATACGCGACGTCCTGTTTACGAAAACAACAAAACGAAATTCCTGATTGCCAAGGCTGGTGATACTTACGCATCCCTTGCCACATCTTTGCAACTCACTGAAAAGAACCTGCGATTGTACAATGATGTGTACGACAATTCGGAACCCGTTGAGGGTGAGGTGGTGTATTTGGAGATGAAAAGCACCAAATCGCCGGTGGATTATCACATTCTGCGTGAAAAAGACACCTATCACTATATTTCACAGCTGTATGGTGTTCAATTGAAAATCATTTTGAAAAGAAACAGTGGCTCTATGAAAAACTATACGGAAGGCGACAGAATCTGTGTAGGATGTAAATAAAAGATAATTTCGACCCGACAAGATACTCACAATGCCCAAATCGCTAAAATCGCTATATCATTTTAACCCCAAAACACTCTCGTTCGAGAAGGTGAAGGTCAGTTTCAAACAGTTGGCCAAGCGTTTGCTATGGGTGTTTGCCAGTGGTATAGCCTTTGCGTTGGTTTTTGTGTGGATAGCATTTTACTTTTTTGATTCTCCGAAGGTTAAAATTTTAGAAAGAGAAAATAACGAACTGCAAGCGGAGGTGGAACGCCTGTCGGCACGCGTGGATTTAATGTCGGAAGCCTTGCTGGATATCGAAGACCGGGATGACAATGTGTATCGGATGGTCTTTGAGGCAGATCCTGTGCCAGCCTCCTTACGCTATCCTCTGTTGGTGGATGACACCCGTTTGGATGGTATGTCGCAATCGGAAGCCTACAACATGTTGCGCAATGCCAACAAGAAAGCTGACCAGCTGACGGTGCGTCTAGCCGTTCAGTCACGGTCACTGGACACATTGGAAAGAATCGCCACTAAGAAGTCTGAGATGTTGACCTGCATTCCGGCCATCCGTCCGCTGAAGAACATGCATACCATCACTTCTGGTTTTGGACGGAGATACCATCCCATCCTGAAGACCTTACGCGTGCATACGGGCGTGGATATCACCGCCCCCAAGGGTACGCCTGTGTATGCCACTGCCGATGGCACTGTGACGGGCGAGAATCCAGGCAGCGGCTATGGCATTTCAGTGGTCATTAACCATGGCTTTTCCTATAAGACAGTATATGCCCACCTATCGAAGAAGGCGGTGAATCCAGGACAGAAAGTGAAACGCGGACAATTGATTGGTTATGTGGGTTCCACAGGTATGGCGTCAGGTTCGCACCTGCATTATGAGGTGATCAAGAATGGTCAGAAGGTGAATCCAGTTTATTACTTCAATGTCGATATCACCCCGGAAGAGTACAATGCCATCTTGGAATCCTCCAAGAAGGTGAATCAGGCACTGAGTTGATAGTTGAGAGATTAGAGATAATAGTTTAGAGTTGAGAGTTTAGAGATTAAAGTGGGAGGAATTCGTATGATCCCGAGATCCGCGGATGTTTGAAAATCCTTGCATAGATTCGTGTGATCCGTGAGATCCGCGGAAAATGATAGAAAAAAATGAAAAATTTAGTATTGATCATATTGGTTGTTGCTGTAGTCCTTACCGGTTGCAAGTCCAAGTATGACCATGAGGGCAAGAAAATTTTCCATTACAACCAGTCTGAAGGCATACAAACCCTGGATCCGGCATTTGCCTCCGGCCAGACCGTGATGTGGCCCTGCAACCAGCTCTACAACGGGTTAGTGGATATGGACGACTCGCTGCGCATTGTACCCTCCATTGCTAAACGCTGGACAATATCCCCCGACGGGCTCAGTTACACCTTCTATCTGCGCGATGATGTGACCTTCCACAACACGGAAGCCTATCCATTCAAGACGCCCCGCAAGGTGACGGCCCAAGATTTTGTCTATAGTTTCTCCCGCATTTTGGATCCCGATGTGGCTTCCCCTGGCGCGTGGATTTTCCAGAAGGTGAAACGGGATAAAGATGGCAAACCTGCTTTCAAAGCCTTGAACGACACCACTTTCCAGATACAGTTGGCTGAAGTTTTTCCGCCGTTTCTGGGTATTCTCACGATGAAATACTGCTCGGTGGTGCCTAAGGAGGTGGTGGAGCGTTATGGCAAAGACTTCCGCAAAAATCCTGTGGGCACGGGTCCCTTCCAATTCCAACTTTGGCAGGAGGGTGTGAAGCTGGTCCTGCGCAAGAACCCCGATTACTTTGAGCGCGATGAGCAGGGCAACCGTTTACCATACATTGATGCGGTGGCTATTTCCTTCATTGTCGATAAACAGTCGGTGTTCATGGAGTTCATGAAGGGCTCGTTGGACTTCATGTCGGGCGTGGAAGCCTGCTACAAAGATGCACTGCTCACCAAGGAGGGCACGCTGAATCCCGAATACAAGGACAAGATCAAAATGTTGACGGGTCCATACCTCAACACAGAATATCTGGGCTTTATGCTGAAGCCCGGCGACAAGAAGAATCCGCTATTGGACAAGCGGGTGCGACAGGCCATCAATTACGGTTTCGATCGTGAGAAGATGATGAAATACCTGCGCAACAATGTGGGTTATCCCGGCACAGGCGGTTTTGTGCCGCGCGGCATGCCCTCGCACGACCCCGCGCGCACGGGCGGCTACGCCTACGATCCCGCCAAGGCGGCGCGTCTGCTTGAAGAGGCCGGCTATCCCGGCGGCAAGGGACTCCCGCCCATCTCGGTAGCGGTGTCCGCCTCTTACGCCGACCTGGTGCAGTACATGCAGCACGAGTTGTCGCAACTCGGCATTGACCTGCGGCTGGATGTGATGCAGGGCGCGCAACAGCGCGAGATGATGCGTAGCTACCAGCTGTCCTTCTTCCGCGGCTCCTGGATCTGCGACTACCCCGATGCGGAGAACTACATGGCTCTGTTCTACTCCAAGAACCTGCAGCCTGCCGGTTCCAACTACACGCACTATGTGAACCCCGCTTTTGACAAGCTGTACGAGGCCTCGCAGCGTTGTTCCGACGAAGCCCAGCGCAACGACTACTACACCCGCATGGATGCCATGCTCATGGCCGATGCGCCCGTGGTGGTGCTCTACTATGACAAAGTGATCCGCTTCACCCAAGCCAACATCTCCGGCCTCGGCACCAACCCCGTGAACATGCTGGATTTGAGGAGGGTGAAAATAGATTAACAACCAACCATTAAAAATTGAAGAATATGCTAGAATACTTTAACGAAGCCCCCTATTCCGTGACGGTGTGCAACAAAGACGGCAAAATTTTGGAAATGAACGAGATGGCGGTAAATGTGCTCAGCCATGGACAGCAGATTATCGGTAACAACCTCCTGGACTGCCATCCCGAACCTGCCCGCACCAAGCTGGCCGAAATGCTCCAGAATCACAATGTAAATGCCTACACCATTGAGAAAAATGGAGTCAAGAAATTGATATACCAAGCGCCCTGGTTCAAAGACGGCGAGTTTGCCGGCTATATCGAACTCTCCATGCCCATCCCGATGGAGATGCCGCATTATGTGCGAGTGGCGAAAAACTGATCGGTAACCCCCGCACACCTCCGGCGTGCGTATTTTGTTCGTGCCTCGCGCAATCCTACGCACCCTGACAGGCCGCCGGCTTGCCTTAGGGAGATTATACAGCTTCTAACGCGACAATAAACAATTTTGCAAAAAAATATTGTATAACGAATCGGCATAACAATATATTTCAAATATCAACGTTATTCATTATGTCGAAAGCTATATTTTCGGGAGCTCTGCGAAACGAAAAGCCCCTTCTCTTCCAGTAACCATCATCCTTTCCCGATACTTGAACGAATAATCTGCACTTACTTCTTCCTCCATATTGGGATTCTATGGATTCTGATATAGAACCTCGCGAATAAGGAGTGAAGAACAACTGTCGCAACATCTTTGGCACAACAACCCAATTTTAATATTAACCTTTACCATCAACAAGGTGCACTATAACGTGTCTTGAGATGGTACATAAAAAATCAAAATTATGAACAAATTATCTAGAATCTTACTGGGCTCCATCCTTGGGCTAGCAGTTTTTTTGGTCAGTTCATGCGAACACCTTTGGCCACCACCGATCCACCATCATCCCCATCCAATAATCATTGAGGAACCATCGGCTTCAAATCCGACTTTATCCGAATGCAAGCAGTGGAGCAATGCAGATGAAAGGCCCTCTCTGAATATCATTTATCAAAACGGGAAATGGCATTTCACCCACGAATTCGATTTAAACTGTGCCATTAACACCATAGATGTTGAAGTAGAAATCGTAGGGCATGATATCATTATCCAATATGAAACCGACGATGAGAATGTTATGAACTGTATATGTACTAAAGTGTTACAATACGAGATAGAAAACATTCCCGAAGGGACTTATAACATTATCATTAAGATGTTCGGGACGGTTATCTATCAGCAACCATTTGTGTTCGCTTAAAGAATTTCACAGTACAACTGATGCGCACTCCCGCCTCGTCCTAGGGCAGGTCTTCGAATCTATGGTCTGTCCTATGTAAAATTTTTATCTTCTTTATTTACAGTTGATTATCTTTGTTTTGGAATGTTTCCGTTCTGAAGATGACTTTCACTACATACGGTTTACTCTTTCAGCAAAGCGTCGATTTCCTCGCTAAGTTCGTCGTAACGTTTCGTCACCTCCCGGGTCCTTTTGCGCCCGAAAGGGCCATTTAAGAAGGCCATCCAAATAATCAGGGAGAAGAAGGCTATGCGGTCGTAAAAGAAGAGGCAAGCTTCAAGCACCAAAAACAAAATGATGCCGACGATTCGGATGATGGTGCGTTTACGCTTTGAGTAGGTGTTTATGCTTTCCCGCAGCGAGAGGAGACCCTCGCGGCTCTGCACATCGGCCTTCCGGAGCCCGATTGTGGCGGAAAGGGTGTCAACTGCCATCCAGCCAAAATAAAGGTCGAACAAAAGGATGAGCCACCAAGGCCACTTGATGAGAGCGAAGGCGACGGTTGCGGCAATCATGATGACCACCACTGCTCCTGTGAGAAAAGCGTTGAGCCAGTAGAGTTCATTGTTGGACTGTTTCACCGTTCCCCGCCATTCGTCTTTGTTGAAGGTGCTGTGCTGCTCCACATTCTGTTGCAGGTCTCGCAGTTCCTGCTGCAGTTCGCTTTTGATATTTTCGTACTGTTCCATATCTGTTTTGAGGTTTAATCGGTGAATGATTTGAGTTTCTCGCGTATGCGTACTAAACGCACGCTGACGTTATCGACGGTAATGCCGAGGATGGCGGCAATCTCATCGTAGGGCAGGTCTTCGAGCCAAAGCAGAATCAGAGCACGGTCGAAGGGATGCAATTTCGCGATGCGCATGTGCAGGCGGCTGGCAGCGGGACAAGCTTCTTCATCAGCGAAGAGGTCGATGTCCATTTCCAGGGGTATGCAGTCGGGACGGCGGCGCTGGCGTTTGTCGAGGGTCACACAAGTGTTCAACGCCACCCGATAGACCCAAGTCTTGGCCGAGCTGCGTTCTTCGAAGCGGTCGATGCCCTGCCAGAGGCGTATCAGCACCTCCTGCACCAGGTCGTCCGCTTGTTGGCGGTCGTTGGCGAAGAGGTAGCACACTGAGTAGATGGTCTGCCGCTGCTCCTGCACCAGCCGCTCAAAGTCGCGTTCTTTTTGTCCTTTTTCTTTTTTCTGCTTCATTTGTCAGACGTTGTTTTTCCTTTTGACAACGAAAGTGGTGAAAAACTACACCCTAAACCTCAAAATTTTAGCGCTGCGAAAATACAACAATTTCATTAAAGAGACAGAAGAAGGGAAGATGCTAGAAAATCCTAATAGGCGATGTTCTTTAATATGCTATTTTAACAAATAATTGTTAAAACAAACTGATTGTCAATGTGTTATAAAAAATTACTATCTTTGCGGGGTGAATTGTGAACAAAAGATTATGGATGAATTAATACCCCACAGAGGCAACTACAAGAAGTTGATCAGCTATCAGAAGGCAGATGCTATTTATTGTCTAACCTATTATTTTGTAGGACATTACATACGATATAACGACCGTACAAAAGACCAAATGCTGCAGGCGGCGCGCTCGGGCAAGCAAAACATCATAGAGGGTTGTGCGGCAAGTGTCACAAGCGCTAAAACTGAGATACGGCTCGTCAATGTGGCCAAAGCCAGTCTCCAGGAATTGTTGGAGGATTACGAGGATTATCTGAAAACTCGCCATCATCGCCAGTGGGAAGAGCATTCGCTAGAGTGGAATGCCATGCGGCGTTTAGGCCGGACGCACAACAATGCCGCTTTCTTCATGCAAATTGCCCAAACTCGCCCGCCAGAAACCATTGCCAACATGTGCATTGTGCTCATCAAGCAGGCAGACTATTTGCTTTACAGGCAGCTCAAGCGCTTGGAGAAGGACTTTTTGGAGCATGGCGGTTTCAGTGAGAAAATGGCCAAGTTGCGGAATAATAGGCGCAGTGGCAAAAAGTGAAGGGTAGTCTGCGTCAGCGGGCGGGCCTTAGGGTCATTAGTGTCCTTAAAGTTTTTAGAGTCCTTAAGGCCCGCCCGCTGACGCGAACAGAAATCCCGACAATTTTTGCTATTTTTGCACTCTCAATTTCAACCAACAATGTACCCCAAACAATCACAAGATAACGCCAGCCTCATATACGGCATGCGCCCTATTTTTGAGGCGATGGAGAGTGGCAATACCATCGACAAGGTGCTTTTCCAGAAAGGACTTCAGGGCGACCTGTTCAAGCAGCTGTTCTACGAGGTGCGCCAGCGCAAGATTCCCTTCCAATATGTGCCGCTGGAGAAGTTGAACCGCCTCACGCGCAACAATCACCAAGGCGTGGTGGCGTTCCTCTCCGCCATCGAATACAACAGTATTTTCGACATTGTGCCCACCATCTTTGAAGAGGGTAGGGTGCCGTTCCTGCTGCTGCTTGACAAGATTACCGATGTGCGCAATGTGGGTGCCATCGCGCGCTCGGCTGAGTGTGCGGGCGTGGATGCCATCATCCTGCCCCTCAACGGCGGCGCGCAACTCAACGAGGATGCGGTGAAAAGTTCCGCCGGTGCACTGAACAAGATTCCTGTTTGCCGCCACTCCAATCTCGTTGAGGTGATCCAATATCTTAAGGACTCCGGCATCGAAGTGGTGGGCGTGACCGAGAAGGCTAACCACGCGCTCTACAACAAGGACCTCACCGGCCCACTCTGCCTTATCATGGGCAACGAGTACGAGGGCATTGCGTGGGACTACTTGCGGCACTGCAACGACACGATCACCATCCCGATGGTGGGCACCATCCGCTCGCTTAATGTTTCCGTGGCCACTGGTATCACGCTCTTTGAGGTGGTGAAACAACGTAATCCTGTGAAAGAATGAAGAAGATAGGGCTGTTATCGGACACACACGGCTACTTGCATCCCGAGGCTTTTGAGTTTTTCAAAGGCTGCGACGAGATTTGGCACGCGGGCGACATCATGGATGATTTCATCCTCGATGAACTGGCTGCCATTGCGCCCACCGTGCGCGCCGTGTACGGTAACTGCGACGACTGGGATATCCGCCGCGAAATTCCTGAAAACCAGGTCTTTCAATGCGAGCAACACACCGTGGCCATTCGACATATTGTGGGCTATCCGGGCAAGTACGATTCGAGAGCATTGGAGCTGATTCGCGAGGCCAAGCCCACGATTTTGGTGGCCGGTCACTCCCATATCCTCAAGGTGATGTTCGACAAGCAGCACAACCTGATGTTTCTCAATCCCGGGGCGGCGGGACGCTATGGCTTCCATACCCGCCTCACCATGATGCGTCTCAAAATTGACGGCGAGCGCATCTTCGATCTGGAAATCTTTGATGAACCCAAACTACAACCCGTGAAATGATGAACGAAGAGCGTCCCATAATCACTGTTTTAGGCCCCACGGCGACTGGCAAGACGCACATTGCGGTGCGCTTGGCTGCCGAGTTGTGTGGCGAGATTGTGAGTGCTGACTCGCGGCAGGTCTATCGCCGCATGGACATCGGCACGGGCAAGGATATTTCCGAATACCAATACAACAATCAGCCGGTGCCGTATCATCTCATCGATATTGAGGAACCTGGCGTGAAGTACAACGTCTATCGCTACCAACAGGAGGCTTTCAAGGCCATACAAGATATACAGAGCCGTGGCCGGCAAGTGGTGATTTGCGGCGGCAGCGGCCTCTACATCGAGGCGGTGCTGCAGGGCTATCGCTTTAAGTGGCAGGAAGACGGCCAGATACTCTCGGATCCCGTGCCGTCGGTCATCTTCGGTCTCCGGGGCGAGCGCGACCTTATCCGCACGCGCATCACCCAGCGGCTCAAAGCCCGCTTGGAAGAGGGCATGGTGGAGGAGGTGAAAGCCCTGTTGGACGAAGGCGTGCCCTCCGGGATTCTCATCCGCTATGGGCTCGAGTACAAGTATGTGACGCTATATCTGCTGGGCGAGATCAGCTACGAGGAGATGTTCACCTCCCTTAACACGGCCATCCATCAGTTCTCCAAGCGCCAGATGACCTGGTTCCGCCGCATGGAGCGTCTCAGCTTCGACATTCACTGGATCGATGTGGCTTTGTCGGAGGAGGAGAAAATGGCGGAGATATACAAGGTGCTGAGTAAGTAGTTGATTTCCGCGGATCTCACGGATCGCGAGGAAAAATCTTACTGACAAACCCAAAGATTATCATGATTTATTCGTTTCTAATATAGAAACCTATAAATCATTACCTATGAAATCCCGATCGATAATTTTTGCCTTGCTGTGTGTGGTGTGCCTTAATGCGACTTCTGCGCAGCAACTTACCCCGAAAAAACAGCAGCAATTTGCCGAAAAGGTGAATCTGACTGCTTTTGCGGGTGAAACGATGTGCGATAAATCATACGTCCATAATGTGGACTGGTTGGAGTACCAATGGTGGTTGGAAAAGACATACGGGAAAGAGTCGGAACAGTACAAGTCTTCCGTTCTCGACCTGTCGGCGGTGCGTGCGCTGATGCCGGACTCCATTGCGGTGGTCTATGCCAATCATCCCCAATTTCGCAATCGGCCGGTTTTGGGCGTGTCGCCCGAACAGGCTGCTGCCTACTGCCGTTGGCGTAGCGACCGCGTGGCCGAGTCGATGCTGGTGCAGCAGCTGAAAGTGCGCACATTCCAGTTCACGACAAGCACCAATATCTTCACATTAGACAGCTATATTGCCCCGGAGGGTGTCCAATTCCTCCGTTTCTTCGTTCCCGCCGACATGGACACGCGCTATGGTTTTTACTGCTTCGCGGTGTGGCGGTGAGAGCTCAGATGTGTGGGTCATGAATAGAATCACCTCCAAATACCCAATTCCCCGACTCATATCTTTTTTTGTATTATTTCAATTATAATGATGTCTGATTGAAATAAATTTGTATCTTTGTGGCGTTAATTTAAATCAATTTGAAATGTCACAAGTGTCTATGACCGTGAGGATGGACTCACAACTTAAAACCATGTTTGATGCCTTATGTGCAGAGTTTGGCATGAGTGTCAATACTGCCATTAATGTGTTTGCCAGAGCAGTAGTGCAACGGCGGCGTATTCCGTTTGAAATATGTGCGAGCGAGGAGAAGTCCTCGGCAGAACGCATTGCTGCATTCCGCAATATGCGTGCGTGGGCGGAGGAAGGCAATACGCCCGATCTCTCATTAGAGGATATTAACGATGAAATCAAGAAAACAAGAAATCAACAATGAAACATTATGCTGTTTTTGACACCAATGTACTGGTGTCAGCCATGATTACAAACAATTCAGAATCTCCAACCGTGAAAGTGATGGAAAAAGTAGCAGAGGGTCATATTATCCCTATTTATAACTATGAGATCATTACGGAATACAATGCGGTCCTTCATCGAAGCAAATTCAATTTACGGGAACATGATATTGCCAATATGATTGAGATGATTTTAGAATGTGGCATTCCATTGCCCAGAACGGCAGCCACAGAAGAATTTATAGATACTGATGATACGGTTTTCTATGTGGTGGCGTTGTCCAAAGAAGGATCGTATCTCGTGACAGGGAACATCAAACATTTCCCCAAAGTCCCTATAGTGGTGACACCAGCGGAGATGCTGAATATAGTTGGGAAATAAAAAGGACGAATCCTACTAGAGCTGCCGTTGTCAAGGATATGAAGCTTATATAGTTACGGGAGCGAACCCCGCTAAGGATTTAATCTTTATGCTTTCGGCAAATAAACAACCTTATGTCAGCTCCGCTACCGTCATCCCTACCACTTGGATCAAGTCTTGTGGGTTGAGTTTGAACTGCAGGCCGCGCACGCCCGCGCTGACATAGATGTAGTCGAACAGCTCGCAGGTTTCGTGAATGTAGGTCGGGAAGGGCTTCTTCATGCCCACGGGCGAGCAGCCGCCCCGGATGTAGCCTGTCAAAGGCAGCAACTCCTTCATCGGGATGAGGTCGCAGCTCTTGTTGCCCGATACTTTGGCGGTTTTCTTCAAATCTACCTCCTCATTGCCCGGTGTGACGCACACAAAATGTCCGGTTTTGTCGCCTTTCAGCACTAAAGTCTTGAATACCTGGTCAATATCCTCGCCTAGTTGGTCGGCGATGTGCTGCGCGCCGAGGTCGTTTTCATCCACTTCGTACGGTATCAGCTCGTAAGCCACCTTTTTCTGGTCAAGCAAACGACATGCGTTGGTCTTGTTTATCTTTTCTTTCGGCATAGTAAAATGTAAAATCGGCACAAAAATAAGCATTTTTACTTTTTTTTTGTATTTTTGCCCACTTTAAATTAAAAACCAACATGTAGTCGTATTATTCGTTAATCCATTAGCAGAAAGGAGGTTATATTATGGTCGATACCATCAATTTCGGCACATTCAAATGGCACCATATCACCAATCCGACAGTTGAGGATTTAGATTTCTTGCGTGATAACTTCCATTTCCACCCTTTGGATATCGAAGACTGCTCCAGTTTTGTGCAGCGTCCCAAGATTGACGAATACGACGATTATTATTTCCTCGTGTTGCATTTTCCATTGATGGATAAGCGTACCCAACTTGTAAAAACCGAGGAAACCAAGATTTTCTGGGGCCAGGATTACCTCATCACCGTGGGCAATTCCCACTATGTGGTGCAAGACCTCTTTAACTATACGAAAGTCAACCCCGAGCCGGAAGATGAGGACGATATCAGCGGCACCAGCGATGCAATTTTGTACCACATTTTGTACAGAATGATGAAAGAGACCTTCCTGTTGGTAGAGCGCATGGGCACCGAGATCGACTACATTAACCGCGAGCTGTTCAACAGCAAGTCTGAACATCTTATCGAGCAGATTTCCCGCTTCCGTAAGAATATTATCCAGATGAACACCATGTTCCGGCCGCAATTGCGCTTGTTCAACAAGTTCGAATCCGGCGAAATCAAGGGCTTTGCTGACGATATGGAAGAGTACTGGGGCAACATCCTCGACTTCTACCAGAAGATGTGGGATATGATTGAAGACTATGGCGAGTTGGTCGATGGCCTCTCCAGTACGTTTGATTCAATGCAGACCAACAAGACGAACGAGATCATGCGTATGCTCACCATTATCTCCACCATCGTGCTCCCGTTGACCTTTATCAGCGGTTTGTACGGTATGAATGTGGCGCTGCCTTTTGCTGCGTCACCGTATGCTTTCTGGATTGTGATGGGTATATGTTTGCTGATTTTGATCTTTTTGGTGGTGTTTTTCATCAAAAAACATTGGCTGTAATCGCTATTTTTTAATAATCTTTTTCCCAAGGCTGTATGTACAGGACAAAACTGAATATCGTGGAGCTTGAGCAAGGCGATTTCCACACGCTGGTGAATGGGCATGTGGCGGGAAAGGCTGTGCGTATGGTATTGGATACCGGAGCTTCCCGCTCTTGCATGGACATGGCGTATGTGGCGGAAATGCTGCCGCAATTGCACACTTCTGTGCACGAGGGCGTTACCGCTGGCATCGGTGGCGATGATTTTGAGGTGAGAACGGCCAATATTCCCGATTTCCGTATTGGGCGTTATCGGCTGGATTGTTATGAAACCATGGCTTTGTTAGATTTCTCCTACATTAACTTGGCTTATCAGCGTTTGCGCCGCAAGCCGGTGCAGGTGATTTTGGGCAACGATTTTCTGGTGCAGCATAAGGCTGTCATTGACTATGCTAACAAAACCCTCCTTTTTGAAAAATAGTATGGAAGAAGTGGTTGTTCGTCATAAGATTTTAGGTATAGACCCTGGCACGAATGTGATGGGGTATGCCATTCTGAACACCCATCTTAACCAGTCGGAGGTTGAAGTCATCAGCGTGATTCAGATGAAAAAGCTGACGGACCATTATGCCAAGTTGAAATTCATCTACGAAAAGATGAATGCGCTCATTGAGCAATATAAGCCTGATATTCTGGCGATTGAAGCGCCATTTTACGGCAAAAACGTGCAGTCGATGCTGAAGTTGGGACGTGCGCAGGGCATTGTGATTGCCGCCTGTCTGCACGCGGGTATGGAGGTGTATGAATACGAGCCCAGGAAAATCAAGCAATCGATTACAGGCAACGGCAATGCCGCCAAAGAGCAGGTGGCTGCTATGTTGTGCCACATGTATCCGTTGAAAGATTCCATCGAGTATCTGGATGCTACTGACGCGCTGGCCGCCGCCGTATGTCATCATCTGCAGTGTCGCGTGGTGGTGGGCGGTGGCAAGAAATTCAATGATTGGAAATCCTTTATTGCCAACAACGAAAAGCGCGTGGTAAAATAGTCGAATCAGATGGACGAGCGATAGATTACAGTGGTCAGTATTTAGTTCATCGTCATCGTTCAAAGTTCATCGTTCAAAGTTCATCGTTCAAAGTTCATCGTTCAAAGTCAACGGAATAGAGAAACGAAAAAAGGTCGCAATTCTGCGACCTTTTTCTTTGCAGGGGATGAGAGAATCGAACTCCCATCTGCGGTTTTGGAGACCGTCATTCTACCATTAAACTAATCCCCTGTAAAAGAAAGGGCATTATAGCAATGCCCTTCTCTTGTTGTTTTGGTTGAGTGGTGTTCTCTTAGTCGAGGATCTCAGTGATCTGACCAGCGCCCACGGTACGACCACCTTCGCGGATAGCGAAACGGAGGTTCATGTTCAGAGCGATTTCAGAGAGCAACTCAACGGTGATTTCTACATTATCACCAGGCATACACATTTCAACGCCAGCAGGCAGAGTGATAGCACCGGTAACATCCGTTGTACGGAAGTAGAATTGAGGACGGTAGTTGTTGCCAAACGGGGTGTGACGACCACCTTCTTCTTTCTTCAAAACATACACAGAAGCTTTGAATTTCTTGTGAGGATGGATGGAACCCGGTTTTGCGATAACCATACCACGACGGATTTCGTCCTTGTCGATACCGCGGAGCAACAAACCTACGTTATCACCAGCTTCACCTTCATCGAGGATCTTGCGGAACATCTCAACACCCGTAACGACGGATTTGAGTTTTTCAGCACCCATACCGATGATGTCAACAGGATCGGAGGTGTGGATCACACCAGTCTCAATACGACCAGTAGCCACAGTACCACGACCGGTGATGGAGAACACGTCTTCCACAGGCATGAGGAAGTCTTTATCAACGTCACGCGGAGGCAGCGGAATCCAAGTGTCAACAGCGTCCATGAGTTCCATGATCTTGTCAACCCACTTCGGTTCGAGGTTCAAACCACCGAGGGCGGAACCGCGGATAACCGGGGTGTTGTCGCCGTCGAATCCGTAGAATGACAGCAGGTCACGGATTTCCATTTCAACGAGGTCAAGCAACTCAGGGTCGTCAACCAAGTCAACCTTGTTCATGAAAACAACCATTTTTGGCACACCGACCTGTTTTGCCAACAGGATGTGCTCGCGGGTCTGAGGCATCGGACCATCGGTAGCAGCCACAACAAGGATAGCGCCGTCCATCTGGGCAGCACCCGTTACCATGTTCTTCACATAGTCGGCGTGACCCGGACAGTCAACGTGTGCATAGTGACGTGTAGCGGTTTGATACTCGATGTGAGCGGTGTTAATGGTGATACCACGCTCTTTCTCCTCAGGAGCGTTATCGATGGAATCGAAAGATCTCACTTCGGAAAGACCTTGGTTGGCCAAAACCGTTGTGATAGCAGCGGTCAAGGTCGTTTTACCGTGGTCAATGTGACCAATTGTACCCACATTAACGTGGGGTTTGGTGCGTTCAAATTTCTCTTTTGCCATTTTCTTATAAATTAATGATTAATATTTTTGCTTGTTTGTTTCAAGTGGAGCCGTTGATGAGAGTTGAACTCATGACCCCATCCTTACCAAGGATGTACTCTACCACTGAGCTACAACGGCTTTTTTCATTATGAAAAGAACAACCCACAGGTGGGTTTCAAAAGGTTGGCAAAAATACAATATTTTTTGAAATCCCCGACTTTTTTAGATAAAAAAAATTATTTATCTGATAACTTGTTGATAATCAACATCAAGCTATCTCGCCAATAGGGGATGCTGATGCCGAATTTTTCTTTTACCTTCCTCAAATTGAAGACAGAATAGGCGGGTCTTGTGGCTTTTGCCGGATATTCGCCCGTAAAAATGGGGCGCACGGCGCACTGGTTACCCGAAATTTCCATGATGGCTTTCGCGAAGTCGTACCAACTGATAACCCCTTCGTTGGCATAATTATAAATATGGACTCCCTCGTGCTCCGCATCTTCGGCTACGCACAACATGACCGCCTGCGCAAGATCACCTGCGTATGTGGGACCGCCAATCTGGTCGCACACCACTGATACCTCATCGCGCTCGCGTCCCAACTGCAACATCGTCTTCACGAAGTTGCGCCCGTATTCGGAGTACAACCATGAGGTGCGTATGATGATGGCGCGGCATCCGACCTCAGCTACAGCCTGCTCGCCGGCCAGCTTCGAGGCTCCATAAACGGATTTCGGCGCAGGAGTGTCGTTCTCTTTGTATGGGTGGCATGCCTCTCCGGAAAACACATAGTCGGTGGAGATGTGCACCAGCAGACAGTCGTAAGTCTTTGCCACTTCTGCCAGATTGCGCACGGCATCGCGATTCAGCTTGTAGGCCATGTCCTTATCATCCTCAGCCTTATCCACTGCCGTGTAAGCCGCCGCATTGATGATGATATCGATGGAGTGCTCCGACACGAAACGCTCAATCTGGGCCTTGTCGCAAATGTCCAAGGTATCTACATCTGTATAAAAAAATTGATGCATGTTCCACTCGGGCAGCTGTGCCTTGTCTTGCAGACATCTGCCCAATTGGCCGTTGGCTCCGGTAATCAATATGTGATTCATTAGTTAATAGTTAAGAGATAATAGATAATAGATAATAGTTATTTTATGGTTGTTGCTTTTGTTGTCTTAATTATGGAGGTTAGTAATTTTATAAGTTCGTCGTTGTCTTTTTTCATTGATTTATATTCGGTATCTGTGAGATATTCAGTTGAATGAATGACTTCGAGCCAGTAGTCAGTTTCGCCAGCTTCTTTCAAAGCAATATTCATTTTGCTGATGAAGTCCTTCCGACTTTGAGCATATAACCCCTCTCTGATATTAGCTCCTATACTAGTGCCCGATCGAAGGATTTGTTTGGATAATATGGACTCTTTCTTTTTATCCAGTAAAAATCGATATCATTTTGCCACCCTCTTCGCAAAAGCCAAACTCTTATCCCCGACAATACTATCCCTTGCCAAACCACTATCTCCTATAACTATTATCTGTTAACTATTAACTATTATCTAGACTAGCTCCACGCTTTCCCTGAACAACGGCACGTGCGTCTTCTTGAACCCTGCCTTGGCCAAGTGCTTGACGTATGCCTTGCGCACGTCGTCCTCGCCGTGCACGATGAAGATCTTCTTCAGACGGCGGTTGCCTTTCTGGCAGGACAAGTACTGGATGAGCTCATTGTAGTCGGCGTGGCCGGAGTAGGCATCGATGCGGGCTAATTTCGCCTTCACGTCATAGATTTCACCGAAAATGGAGACTTTCTTGTCGCCGCGCATGATTTTGGCACCCAATGTAGTGGGTGAGCAGTAACCTACGCAGAGTATCGTGGTCTTCGGGTCTTCGATGTTGTTGGCCAGGTGGTGCTTGATACGCCCGGCCTCCATCATGCCGGAGGCGGAAATGATGATGCAGGGGCGGTTGTAGGTGTTGAGTCGCTTGGAGTCGTCAATCGTGCGCACGTAGGTGAGATTGTCGAAACCGAAAGGATCCTTGGTGGTTTCCATGAACTGGCGGATGTCGGCGTTGAAGTTCTCGTCGTGCAACCGGTAAATGTTCGTGGCGGAGCAGGCGAGCGGGCTATCGACAAATATCTCAATGTCGGGTAAATCGCCGGCCAGTTTGAGGCGGTGCAGGGAATATACAATCTCCTGGGTTCTGCCGATGGCGAACGAGGGGATGAGCAGCTTGCCTCTCCGTTTGGCGCAGGCGTCCTTCACCACTAACATCAACTCTTGGTCGGCCTCGTCCAGTGTGGAATGCAGTCGGTCGCCATAAGTGGATTCGGTGATGATGTAGTCGGCGTGCGGGAACGGTTCGGGGTCGGGGAGGATGCGCTTGTTGTACCGTCCGATGTCGCCAGTGTAGCACAAAGTGCGGGTTTTGCGTCCCTCTTTGAAGGTGATGTAGATGGCGCTGCTGCCCAGCATGTGACCGGTTTCATGGAAACAGATGGACACATCCGGCGTGATGTTGAAGGTGAGTTCGCGCGGGATGCTGATGAACTGCGTCATGCACTCAGCGGCATCTTTTTCCGTGTAGATAGGCTCAATAGGTTCCTTGTTGATGCGCTCGGTTTTCTTGTTAAACTGCTTGGCATCAGCCTCTTGGATGCGTCCCGAGTCGGCCAGCATGATGGCGCAGAGGTCGCGGGTGGCCGGGGTGCAGAAAATCTTGCCCCGGAATCCCATCTTATATATATAAGGTATCAGACCGGAGTGGTCGATATGGGCGTGCGAAAGCAACAGATAGTCGATTTCTTTCGGGTCGAAGCCCAAATTCTTGTTCATGCCGTCTGTTTCAAGCCCCTTGCCCTGATACATACCACAGTCCAGAAGGATCTTGGTTCCCTTTTTGGAGGTGAGCAGGAATTTACTACCGGTAACCTCTTCGGTTGCCCCTAAAAAGTCAAGTTTCATGATGTAAAGTGATGGTTAGTCTTCGTGTTTGGGCCACACATTGCGCCAGCCGTAGAAGAAGCCCAGATGATAGCGGGCGGCAAAGTAGTACACCAAGTGTCTCAGTTTTCCGAACGGCATATAGATAAACAGCAACGCGCAAACGATGTAGTACAGGGTTACACAGCAGCTGCATGTCGGCCATATCAGATAGAAAATGGTGAACAGCTGGAAAGTAGAGGTCAGCGCGTTGGAAATGTAGTCATCGGGATTGGAGAGGCCTTTGAGATCTTTGGACACGGCGCGCCGGATGAGCAGGATGTACCCGCACAGGCAGGTGACGGCAAATGCAGCCGCGATGACAAAGCGCCAGTTGCTTCCGTCAATCCAATGGTTGAAAAACGGGAACAGGGAGAGCAGGAAGGTGAGCAGGCAGAGGAATGTGCCGATGTGGAACAGCATGCCGGCGGCATAGCCGGGGATGTGCAGGTAGGCCGATTCCTTGTTCTGCGGCAGCATGGCCGTGGTGTTGGCATACACGATGCCCTTAGTGGTGTCGCCGCTCTTCTCGGACATGTCATTGGGCTTGCCGAGGCGCACGATGTGAATGAAATGCACAAACAAACCGCAGAAGCAGAATACTGCTGCTGCAATGGCAATGATTTGTATGATGGACATGGTGAAAGGTTCTTAAGGATTATACACAACCTTCGGGTTTGGGCAGACCGGCCACGCGGCAGGCGCCTCTGGCGGGACCTAACGGGAAGAGCTCGTAGATCTCCTTCAGCTTGAGGTCAGCCGTTTTGCAG
Source organism: Bacteroidales bacterium (assembly GCA_017554325.1). Lineage (GTDB taxonomy): Bacteria > Bacteroidota > Bacteroidia > Bacteroidales > WCHB1-69 > F23-D06. Next base: position 10,977 of record JAFZIP010000001.1, on the reverse strand, counting down.
ATGGTACGCACCATCGGGGCGATGCCTTTCTCTTCGTAATTTTCGCGGATACAATGGATTACCTTCCAATGGTTCTCCGTCAGTTCGTTGATGCCATCGACTTTGGCGATTTCAGCTGCCAGTTCTTCGGTCCATTCTTCAGGTTTCAGCATGAAGCCGTCGCCGTCTAATTCGTAGGTTTTGCCTTGAAAATCAATGTTTGCCATATTGTAAACTTTTTTTTTTAATTCCAGCGGCAAAGATACAAAAAATGTGAATAATTATTTATGGAAGATAGTTGAGATTTGTGTTGTCCTGATAAGTTTGACCATTGTAGGTTCCACCATGTTCTATGTGAGCAATATGGGGACAAGAGAAATTTTCAATATTGCTGTGAAAGACGTTGCCCCAAGTCTCAATATTCTCAATCCAAATACCAGCACCGCCTACGCATGGGCCCAATTTACTTGAAGTGATTGACAATTTGGCATTTTCTGTCACTTTCAGGCAAAAACCCCCACAGTTAATAAACCAAACATCGTTTAAAAGGTTATTACTTCGTTCGCTTTCAAAAATCAAGCCATTCCATCTTGCAGGAGTACTTAATCCGGCAAAAAAGGTTGAATAAACCCGAAAATTCAAGTTTTTCCCCACTCTCAACTGTTGACCTTCACCTACATAGCTGTTTGCCCCATTAAATGTGAGCGTTCCGGTGCCCTCGAAACTGAAACCATGAGGGAAGTATAATCGATAGGTTTTCAGTGTAACATCATTATTAATTTCGTAGTGATCCAAATCAATATATATTTTACCATAGGGTTCGTCGAAGTCATACAAAGAGTTAGAACCAATGTTTTTATATAATGCTGGGAAACTAGATGAAACCCAGGGATATCCTTGGCAGTGAATAATCTTATTGTCCTTAAGTTGAGTAAAATAGCTTCCACTTTCAGTGACTAATCCAGCACCTCTGCTGCCATCAATCGTACAATCGGTCATGGATAGAGTTCCGCGCAATTTGAGCGCGCCATAATGAAGGTCACTATTACTACCGGCATGTATGATATTAACCCACTCGAATTTGTTTTCGGGTCTGGTGGTGTTCACTACCACATGCCCCCAGTATCCGATAAGGGACTTGACGTCTGGTCCGCGAAGTACTATTCGTTTCTCCATGGTGCCAATCATAGTCAATGCGCCATTGTCTATTACCTCTAGGTTTCCCTCGGGGCCTGTAAACATAATGGTGACACCAGGCATTACCTTTACGGTGGCATCACAGCCAATATACACTGTTCCATCAATAATGTAATCTACATCAAGTCCCAAATCCTGCCATATCTGGTCATTACATATATTGCCACTGATTTGAATTGGTTCGCCATCGAAAATACCGAACGGAGTGTCGCCGAATAATGCTGTGAACGTAGCATCATTATTGACAATCAAGGAGCGAGGATTGGTGGTGTCACCATCATCCCATCCAAGAAAATAATATCCTTCCGTGGGGATGGCGGTTAAAATAGCTATTTCACCATCGTAGTATGTGCCGGATCCTGTTACCATTCCCCATTCGTCGTTGCTTGATTTTCCTACGACGAAGTGTTTTTTGTGACATCCAGTTAGAATCAGCACTACAGATATGGCAATAAATGCGAATATAAATGTTTTCTTCATAACTATATGAATTAGATAGTTAATATTTGGTTTTAACATTACTGTTATATATATGACGCAAAAATAAAAAAAAGTTACAAAAAATCACTTATATACATTAATAAAAACAACTGAATAGTCTCGTTTAGTCTTATTAATTCATCATTTATCCATATTACTAGGGGTGACTTCAGCAGATGCAAATATATCAGATGTAATCACAAATTTCCCTATTTTTGCACCCGTTCAATCTGAAAAAGTATGGATGCTATTGAAATCATCGGCGCGTGCATCGGCCTGCTGTACCTCTATCTGGAATACAAGGCCAATGTGTGGCTGTGGCCTGTGGGCATTGTAATGTCGCTCTTCTATGTGGTGATATTCTTCCATGGCAAGTTCTATGCCGATGCCGCCGTGTATCTGTACTACATCGGGGCCAATGTGTATGGCCTGGTTGCGTGGCGCAAGAGTCAGCGCATGCAGCAGGAGAACAAGATAGAAGACAGAATCGTGCACACCCCGAAAAAGCAGATCCTGCCCCTGGCGCTCGTGTCTGCCGCCCTGTGGGTGATAATCTTCCTGATATTGCACAACTTCACCGACAGCCCCGTGCCTTGGGGCGACGCGTTTACCACATCGCTCAGCATTGTGGCCATGTGGATGTTAGCTAAAAAGCAGGTGGAGCAGTGGTTGCTCTGGGTGGTGGTCAACGCCGTCTCGCTGTGCCTCTACGTATGGAAAGGGCTGTACCCAACTGCCGTGCTCTACGTGGTCTATACCGTCGTAGCGGTGCTGGGCTATTTCAAGTGGAAAAAGGAAATGGGGAAGCAGACTATGGGTGTGTTGCCAGATAATGCCGGATGATGCCCTCCGGGTCGCGCACACTCTTCTGCAACCAGTCGAAATACAATATTTCACGTTCCTCTTCGCTCAGACGCCAATCCACATCCGAATGGCGTAGCCGTTCTGAAAAGTGGGAAAGGATGATGGCCGCCGAGTTGGAGATGTTGAAACTCTCCGTGAACCCGTACATCGGTATCAAAGCATTGCAGTCGGCGTATCGCACGGCTTCTTCCGAGAGCCCGGTGAGCTCCGTGCCGAACAAAAAGGCTGTTTTCCGGTCAATGGGCAGATCCTGAATGGTGGTTTTCTTCTCGTCGGGCAAGGTGGCCACCACCGTGTAGCCCTTCGCGTGCAGGTCGTCGATGCACTGCTTCATGTTGTGCTCCGCGTGCGGGTAGTGGTGCAGCGTGAGCCACTTGTCGGCCCCCATGCTGATGTCCTTGTGGATCTCAAATTCGTTGCGGTTTTCCACAATGTACGCGTCCTGGATGCCGTAACACTCGCAGCTACGCATCACTGCGCTGATGTTCTGCGTCTGATACAGGTCCTCCAGCACCACGGTCACGTGGCGCGTGCGGTTGGCAAGCACCTCTTCCAAACGCTCTTTTCTTGTGTCAGTGACGAATTGTTCCAGATGCGCGATCAGCGCCCGGCGTTTTTCAGAATCTTCTATTTGCATCATGTTTTGAAAAATTAAAAAAAGCCCTTGATTCAAGGGCTTTTTTATATTGACAATGGTTCGAAATTAGAATTTCAAGCCAGCACCCGGTTTGAATTTGACAACTTTCTTGGCGGGGATGGTGATAGCCTTGTTGGTTCTGGGGTTGTGACCTTTTCTCTTGGCACGTTCTTTCACTTCGAAAGTACCGAAGCCAACCAAGGAAAGCTTGCCACCTTCTTTGAGGGTTTTGCCCGTTGCGCACATGAAAGCGTCGAGAGCGTTTTTAGCTTGAACTTTTGTCAAACCGGCTTTTTCAGCCATTGCATTGATTAATTCGCTTTTATTCATAACTTTTAAGGTTTAATAAGGTTAATACGTTTTTGTGACGGCAAAGTTAATAGAAATTGCAGATATTACATGCCTTTTTTCATTATGTGTGTTTTTTAACTATGCCTGTTTACAAGAAATCTACATTCCAATTAAAATTACACTAAAATAAAAATAAAGTGTAATCAATATATCTGAAACCAAGCAGAAAATTTTTCACATCCATCGGTTTTTTGCCTTCTAATTGTAAGGTTTTGACAGAAATGTCGCGGGTTTTGGTGGAAATGAGCAGCTGTTTGTCATTCTTAATGGTGATATTTCCAGGCTCTTTACAACTTTTGATGTCCGTGATTTCGCACCCCAGGATTTTCAGTGAGAGGGTCCTGGGAGCGTTGCCGTTGAACTGGATTCTGGAGAATGCGGCAGGGTAGGGGGAGAGTCCGCGGATTTTGTTGTAGATGTTCTCAGCGTCGTCCTCCCAGTTGATGAGCATATCCTCCTTGAAGATTTTCGGGGCGGGTTTCAGCTCCGCGATTTCCGCCTGTGGCAGGGGTGTGTAGTTTCCAGACTCCAAATCGTGTAAGGTTTCCACGGCAATGTCCGCGCCGGCATACATGAGTTTGTCATGCAGTGTTCCCGCAGTGTCCTCGCGCGTAATCTCCACGGCAGTCTGTCGGAGGATGGCTCCTGTGTCGGTGTGCTCGTCGAGCAGGAAGGTGGTGACACCGGTTTCCGTTTCCCCGTTGATGACGGCCCATTGGATGGGCGCGGCGCCCCGGTATTGCGGCAATAGCGAGGCGTGCACATTGAACGTGCCCTTCGGCGGCATGGAATAGACCACCTTGGGCAGCATTCGGAAGGCGACTACCACAAATACGTCAGCGTTCAGTGACTGGAGTTGCGCGACGAAGGTCTCGTCCTTCATCTTTTCGGGTTGCATCAGAAAGAGATTGTGTTCCAGCGCATATCTTTTCACGTCCGATATATGCATGCGCTGCCCGCGGCCCGCAGGCTTGTCGGGCGTGGTGACCACACCCGCTACCTCATGCCCCTCTTGGATAATGCGGTCGAGGATGGTGACGGCGAACTCCGGAGTGCCCATGAATACTACTCTCATGGCTGTTATTATTTGTTGTTAAGTTGTCTTTGCAGATCAATCATCTTCATGCAGGTCACGGCGCCTTCCACACCCTTGTTGCCGTGCTTGCCGCCGGCGCGGTCCTCGGCCTGCTGCATGGTGTCGCAGGTGAGCACGCTGAAGATGGCGGGCTTGCCGTGTTTCAGGCCCACGTCCATGATGCCCTTGGCCACTGCCTGGGCGATGAACTCAAAGTGGCGCGTCTCCCCTTGGATGATGCATCCGATGCAGATGACGGCATCCACGTTGGCCATGCGGAACAGCATGTCGGCGCCGGAGGGCAGCTCGTAACTGCCGGGCACGCGATACACAAGGATGTTGTCCTGTGGAATATTCTGCTCATTTAACGACTCCAGTGCCCCATGTAAAAGAGAATCGGTAATGTGGTCGTTCCATTCACTGACCACAATACCGATTCTTATGTTTTGAGCAGAATTAAATTTAAAAGGAGCGAACTCTGATAAATTTTTCTTCTTTTCAGTCATTATTTGGAAACTTTGGATTGGGCACGCTCCACATATTGGGCGATGCTCATCTTGTTGTATTCAGCATAGAATCTCTTCTCGATCTCTTTGTATGCCTTCAGAGCCTCGTTCCATTTCTCCTGTCTTTCATACATCTGTCCCAGTTTGAACAGTGCAGTCGGGGTGAAGAGCGGATCTTTGCTCTTGGAAGCCTTTTCATAATACTTGATGGCGTTGGACTCGTCGCCTTGGTCATCGTACAGATCACCAATAGTCATCTGGCAAGCATACCACAGCACATCCTCTTTCTTTTTGAATTTCTTGAGATAATCCATGGCTTCGTCTTTCTGACCTAATTTCAAGTAGGTAAGACCGGCATAGTAGTTGGCGGTGTTGGCAGTGCTGGTGAGTTTGTAACCGTTGGCGATGGTGAGGAAACCGTCGTTTTCGTCATCACCTTCCAAAGCGAGGTTCAAAGAGGTGGTGTCGCCCAACATGAACAGGCTGATGGGGCGCACGATCTGTGCGGAAGCCTCGGCGTTCTTCTTCTGGATGTAGAATCTGTTGAACGCGATGATGGCACATGCGATAACCAACAGGCCAATGATAACACCGTAGATAATGTTTTGATATTTGTTGAAAAATTCCAGCGTTCTGGTTACGAAATTTTCTTTTTCAGCTTCTTGCTCCATTTTCTTAGAGCCTAATTTCTCGTTATTTGCCATAATTTTTTATCTGTTTTTTTGAGGGCGCAAAAATACACTTTTTTTTGAAGAATATGCGGTTGTCAGTCCAAATTGTTTTTATTGGGCAGAATTTCCTTCAACCAGTCGCGGAAAAGGTACAGATAGGCCCTTTTGAAGATGTGCCGGAACATATATTTGTCCTCTTTGTTGTTCTGCACGATTTCGTCAGGATGGACAAGCGGCATGATGGGGTAGGCGTTCCGTTTGAGCCGACGCAGTTTGCGCTGGTTGTTCTTCTCCTTGAACCCGATATTGGTGGTCAGGTTCAGGTAGGGCGTGATGCAGATGCCCTTGTGCGCCCAGATGTGCAGGTTGTATTGGTAGTCCCAATAGTAGGCGTTGGTCTTCTTGATGCTCTCGAATCGCCGTTTCCAATAGTTTTTGTGATTCTGTTTGTGCATGTATGGCTCCAGAATCTTCTCAAAATCGGCGCTGTCGTAGCCATCCATGGAGAGGGTGAAGTCGTTCATCCGGTTGCGCCAGGTGGCGAACCCCCAGGTGGCGGCGTATGCGGAGAAGAAGTAGGAACTTCCGCCTTTCTTGATCCGCTTGGGGTAGCGTTTGCGGCTCCGGTGCCGCAAATAGGTGCCCCCGATGCTATATACACGTTCATCGTTCCTGTATTTGCTCAGCAACTCTTCGCAATAGGGGAAGAAGTCGTAGCTGGGTAGGGTGTCGTCGAAAAGGATGATGCCCTCCTCTTCCTGACTGAAAAACCACTTGATGGCGGTCTCGATCATCTTGGACTTGCCCAGATGGTTTTCCTGCCACAGATGGTGTACCTGGCAAGGCCATTCAGGCTGGATGACACTTTGCGCCTGATAGACATGAGCCCGGTCAAGCGTGTTGTCTGGCTTCGGGCCGTCGCCGGCCACGTACAGCGTTGTGGGCTGTACGGTGCGCAGAATCTGGAATACTTTGTGTGTTTCCTCAATCCTATTGTAAAGGACGAGCAATACAGGAACCTTGAACATTGTACTATATTATGCTTATGCTAATTCATGAATAACCAGACCGGAACGGAGCTTCGGCTCGAACCAGGTGGTCTTGGGAGGCATGATGTTGCCCGTGTCGGCGATGTCGATGATCTGCTGCATGGAGACGGGATACAGGGCGAAAGCCACTTTCATCTCGCCATTGTCCACACGGCGTTTCAGTTCGCCGAGACCGCGGATACCGCCCACGAAGTCGATGCGCTTGTCGGTACGGAGATCCTTGATACCCAGAATCTTGTCCAAGACGAGGTTGCTGAGGATGGTGACATCCAGCACGCCGATGGGGTCGTTGTCGTTGAACGTGCCCGGCTTGGCGTTCATCTTGTACCAGTGACCGTCGAGATACATGCTGAACTCGTGCAGTTTGGCAGGTTTGTAAATCTCGGTACCCATGTCTTCCACGGTGTAGGTTTCAGCCACGGCGGCGAGGAACTGTTCCTTGCTGAGGCCGTTGAGGTCTTTCACCACGCGGTTGTAGTCGATGATGTTGAGTTGGTTGTCCGGGAAGATCACCGTCATGAAGTAGTTGTACTCCTCTTTGCCGGTGTGGTTCGGGTTGTGTTCCTTCTTCTCCTGTCCCACGAGTGCGGCGGCAGCGCTGCGGTGGTGACCGTCGGCGATGTACATGGCGGGAACCTTGGTGGCGAAGAGTTCAACGAGCTCGTCGATGAGCTTGCGGTCGTCGATAACCCAGAAGCGGTGTCCGAAGCCGTCTTCCTTGGCGATGAAGTCGTAGATGGGTTTCTGTGCGGTGACGGAAGCCACGATTTCATCGATGCGGGCCACGGCAGGGTAGGCGAAGAACACTGGCTCCACGTTGGCGTTGGTGATGCGCACGTGTTTCATGCGGTCTTCCTCTTTATCCTTGCGGGTGAGCTCATGTTTCTTGATGATTTTGTTCACGTAATCCTCGCTGTAGGCGCAAGCCACGATGCCGTACTGCCAGTGTGCGTTGGGATCAGTGGGGTTCATGCTCTGGGCGTAGATGTAGAGTTTTTCCTCCTTGTCCTGTACAAGCCAGCCATAGTCTTTGAAGCTGTTGTAGTTTTTCACCACTTGGAGATAGACTTCGAGAGAGTGCTCGTCGGTGCCTTCGGGAAGGTCGATTTCGGCCTTGGTCACGTGGAGCAGGCTGTAGGGGTTGCCTTCGCATTCCTTGCGTGCTTCTGCGGAGTTCAGCACGTCGTACGGACGGGAAGCGAGTTTTTCAACGATGGATTGGGGAGGACGGAAGCCTCTGAAAGGTTTGATGATACTCATAGTTGGTTGTGTTTAATGTTAATTTATATATCCTTTGATCAATTCTTTTATTGTTTCTTCTGCTTTGTTGTTGCCAACAAGTTCAATGAGTTTATTATAATCTTCAATCTCATTACCTGTGAATGTGATGATGATCTGCCTCTGTTCTTTGCCTGCAATATGTGTATATGATTCAGGTGAAGCCCAAAAGCAACCGACGCAGAAATCACGGTTCTTCATTTCCCAATTGGGACAATGCTCACACGACCATGACTTGGCTCTATTGGCAGAGGGGGAAAGTAGCATGTAGTGTTCAATGTTGTTTGATTGTTCGCCCCCGATCTCGTATGGAATCCTATGGTCGATTTGAAGGAGACGTTCATCCAGAGGCTGGGCATAAATAAAACATTTTGCTCCATACTTTTCAATCAAGGCTGACTTTAATGTTTTAGAAAGAACTGTCCGTCCTTTTTCTTTTGAAACATTGTTGCCTATTTTTTTCAAATCGCCGAATTTGTAGGCACTGATACTTTTCCCATCAGATGATTGTACCCGATACGTTTCAAGCGGAATGCCCTGCTCCCTAACATCACGAGCGGCTCTTGGCGCATGTTTATACCCGTACAAATTTTCTAATTCTTCAGTTGTAATATAGCCGTGCTTAAGGATATGCTGTATGACCGTTCGTGGTCTTTTAGCAGTTACAGCATTCAATTTGTCGAGTGTTTTTTTTGATAATTTCATGCTGTGACGGGGTTAAATAAAGAATACTGAATATGTTCGGGATGGAACGTATGTGTAACGGGAGTTCTTTGTTGCAAGCCTCTGCTGATATATAGAGCCTCAAAAGTTGTCTCTCTTTTACCTAAAAGAATGCTTTGGCTTGACCATCCTGCATTGAGCAACACCTTTTCTAATTCTAATTCCTTGGGAAGTTCTTTACCATACTGTTTGTCACCGCAACTTCCATCGTAACTAATGATAAAATCAACATTTTTTTTGTTAAGGTGTTCAATGGCTTTGACAAAGTCGTTAAAATCAACACCTGAAATATAGCGACTGTCTCTGACATTGGAAGTTCCCTGATATGGAGGGTCCAAATAGACAATATCACCGGGGATCGTCATGTCAAGAATGTCATGGTAATCAACAGAGAAAAACGATGTGCGGTCTTTCAAAAAATAAGAAATAGCCTCTATGTTCTGTTTCAAGGTGTTAGGTGAAGTGCCGTTTCTTCGTTTATCGGGTGATTGGTTGAATTTACCGTTGTTGTCGTATCGGATAGAGCCCTTCACACATCGTGCGATAAGGTATAGCATTTTTGCAGCAGATCTGTCCCCGTTATTGTACTCATCGCGGATTTTATAGAAATGATTGACGTGACCTTCAGGATAGTCGAATTGGGACAGCCATACCTTTCGATACTCTTCGTAAAGTTTGGACGGAGATTCTATGGCCATTTGTAAAATGTCAACAACAGCTCCGTTCACGTCGTTGATGACGTATGAGTTGGCCCTGTCTTGTTTTGCCGCAGCAATGGAAATAGCCGCCATACCGGCAAAAGGTTCAACCAAACGGGAAAAATGTTTCGGCATATAAGGCAATATCTTCGGTGCAAGCATCCGCTTTGAACCTTGATATTGTACTATATGTGGTGTTGAACCGTTCATACTCCATACTTTTTTTCGCGGGGCAAAGATAGTAAATTTTAGGAATAGAAAAATTTATCCTATTTTTGCACGGCTTTTTTGAAGATTATGAAACCCATCCAAATGGTTGACCTGCAAGGTCAATATGCACATATCAAAGAGGAGATTGACGCGGCCGTCGGCAAGGTGCTCGCGGAGGCCCACTACATCAATGGGCCGGAGGTCCAGGTCTTCGCCGAAGACCTTGCCCGCTACGCGGGCGCGCGCCACGCCGTCACCTGCGCCAACGGCACCGACGCCCTCCACCTCGCCCTGCGCGCGCTGGACCTCCGCCCTGGCGACGAGGTCATCACCGTGCCCTTCACCTTCGTATCGACGCTCGAAGTGATCGCCATCCTCGGTCTCAAACCCGTGCTGGTGGACGTGCGTCCCGACACCTTCAACATGGATGTGGACCAACTGGTACAGGCCATTACCCCGCGCACCAAGGCCATACTGCCCGTGCACCTGTTCGGGCAGTGCGCCGATATGGAGCGCATACTGGCCGTCGCGCGCCATCGCAACCTCTTTGTGATTGAGGATGCCTGCCAGGCCCTCGGCGCGGAGGTCACCTTCTCCGACGGCTCCGTGCATCAGGCCGGCACCATGGGCGACATCGGTTGCACCTCCTTCTTCCCCACCAAGAACCTGGGCTGCTTCGGCGACGGCGGCGCGGCGCTCACCAACTCTGACGAGTTGGCTGCAGCTATGCGCAGCATCGCCAGCCACGGCATGTCGCAGAAATACTACTACGACCACATCGGCATCAACTCGCGCCTTGACACGCTGCAGGCTGCCGTGCTGAGTGTCAAGCTGCGCCATCTCACCGACTACATCCACGCACGGCAGCGCGCCGCCCGCCTTTACGATGAGGCACTGGCCGACTGCCCCGGCGTCGTCACGCCCGCCAAGACTTCCTATTCTACGCATACCTACCACCAATACACCCTTCGCGTGGCTCCGGAGCACCGCGACAACCTGCGGCAACAGCTGGCCGGCGCCGGCATCCCCACGATGGTCTATTACCCCCTACCGTTGCACTTGCAGGCCGCCTACCGTAACCTCGGCTACCACGAAGGCGACTTCCCCTTCTCCGAAACCCTCTCCAAAGAGGTACTCTCCCTTCCCATGCACACCGAACTCACCCCCGACCAAATCCAATATATAACCGAACAAGTGAGGGTTTAGAGTTTAATGGTTAGAGTTTAGAGTTCAAAGTTCAAAGTTCAAAGTTCAATGTT
>JAFZIP010000015.1 GCA_017554325.1 Bacteroidales bacterium | reverse complement strand
CCTGTCGCGGCTCTACTACGACCTGGCCGGCGCGCCCACCGATGACGTCCTCGACGCGCTCCTCACCATCACCACGCCCGACCATATCCTCTACGGCAGCGACTACCCGTATGTGGCCGAGCCGGTGCTCATCAGCGGCAAACAGGCCTTGGAAGAGCGTCTCGCCTCGCACGGACTGAACCCGCAAGACATCTTCACCGACAACGCCCGCCGGCTGTTCGGTGAGAACGTGCCGCTTCGCACCTATGGCGAGCGCATCGTCCGTCTCGCAGAAATCGAGGTGGTGCCGGAGTATCTGGAAGAGTATCTGGCTTACGCCAAGGAAGTTGGGGTGACCTCGGTGAAGGTGGAGCCCGGTGTGCTGACATTGTTTTCCATGCAGACTAAGGAAGACCCATGTAAAATCTACATCCTCGAAATCTACGCCGACAAAGAAGCCTACCAGAGCCACCTCCAGACCGCCCATTTCAAGAAGTACAAGGGAGGCACCGCCCAAATGGTGAAGTCGCTGAAGCTGATCGACACCCAACCGATGGTGGGGATGGAGATGTTGGGACATTGAGAAAACAAACAAATCAAGAGAAATATGAAACACACCCTTCTGATTTTCGCCGCCGCCGTCTTTTTATTGGCCGGCTGCAACAAGACAACAAAAACAGACAAAGATATGAACACTTTGACATTCAACGAGAAACAGGCGGCGGCGATGACGGCCATCGCCTGCTACGAGGCGCAGGGCGACCAAACGTCGTTAGCCGCCGCCATTAACGAGGGCTTTGAAGCGGGGCTTACCGCCAACCAGATCAAGGAGGCCCTCTCGCAACTCTATGCCTACACGGGATTCCCGCGTTCACTCAATGCTTTAGGCACTCTCCAGAAGGTGATGGAGCAACGCGGTGAGGTGACGATGGGGGAGGAGTCCACTCCGATTCCCGACAGCTACGACGCCCTGAAACAAGGCACCGAGGTGCAGACCAAACTCTCGGGACAGCCCTTCGACTACAAGTTCTGTCCCGCCGAGGATTACTACCTCAAGGCGCACCTCTTCGGCGACATCTTCGCCCGCGACCTGCTCACCCACGCCGACCGCGAGTTGGTAACCGTCAGCGCATTGGCCGGTCTGGAGGGCGTGGAACCCCAGCTGGCCGCCCACGTGCGCGGCGCACGGAACATGGGCCTGACCGACGCCCAGCTGCTCGCCATCCCGAAGGTGTTGCAGGAGCGTGTGGGCAAAATGGAGGCGCATCGCGTCGCCGTGGCCATTCAGCAGCTGGGTATCCGCGATTCCCTCAACGACCACCTCGCCAGCGATATATATGTTCAGAATTACGTTGATTTGAAGTCGAACTGGCGGCGGGGCGAGCCGAACACTGCATACGCGCAGTACTTCATCGGCAACAGCTATCTTGCGCCTTACGACGGCGGTATGGTCAACGTGTCCTTCGAGCCAGGATGCCGCAACAACTGGCACATCCACCACAAACAGGTGCAGGTGCTAGTGTGCGTGTATGGCCGTGGTTGGTACCAGGAATGGGGCAAACCCGCCGTCAAGTTGGAGCCCGGCGTGATCATCGAGATTCCCGAGGGCGTGAAGCACTGGCACGGCGCCGCCAAAGACAGCTGGATGCAGCACCTCACCTACCACAAGGACGTGCAGGAAGGGGCCAGCAACGAGTGGCTGGAACCTGTCAGCGATGAGCAGTATGACACATTGAAATAATTGGACAAGGTTCCATGAAGAATCCGCAATCTGGGTAATGGCTTGGGTTGCGGATTTTTTTTGTATTTTTGCTGTCAAAACGACAACCTTATGGCGAATCCCACCACAAAACAGGAACTTTTGGCAGCCATGGCTGACGGCTATGCCCAGCTGAACGAACAAATCGCAAAAATGAGCGTGGCTGAACATACCGCACCATTCAGTTTCGCTGCCGACCCAAAGAAATGCGGGGTACGCTGGCAGAACGACCGCTGCCTTCGTGACCTATTGATTCATCTTTACGAATGGCAACTGCTGATGAGCACTTTTGTAAAGAACATCCTCGAAGGTCATCCTAAGGACTATCTTCCCGACGAGTACCGCAAAAACTATCACGAGATGGACAGGATGATAGTGGAGAAGCATCAGAATACCTCTTTGGAGAAAGCCCAAGGCCTATTGCAACAAGGCCATGAGGAAATGCTTCGCCTCGCCGAAAGCTTTTCGGAAGAAGAACTTTTTACCAAGGGCTACTACAAAAACACCTACACCACCAGTATGGCGGCTTATTTCTTAAGCGTGACCCCGTATGGTCAGGCGGTAAAAATACTGAAGACGCATCAGAAAAACTTGAAAAAAACATGATAAAATTTGACACCACCAATATGTGCTCGCACTTGCAGAAAAAGCTGTTTGAAGAGAACGGTGTGTATCATTCTCTATGGATGGCCATACAAGATGACCCCGAACTGACCGCTGCGGTTCGTTCCCGCCAGCTCCACATCTACCGCAACGGTAAGAAAGTATTGGTGTTAGCTGGAAAATCGGCACCTAAAATCATCCAAGACGACAATCTTATGCAATATTTATAATTCTTTGTCGTATCTTTGCATTTAATAAAAAAAGGAAGATGATGTCAAAACGCGCAAGACAATATATTGGAATCTTGGCCGCAGTAGTGGCCTACTATATCATCCACGAGGGAGCTCACCTGCTGGCAGCCATGCTGCAAGGCGTATTCAAACAAATCAATTTCATGGGATTAGGCATACAAATTGACGTCTTTGCCGACCGGATGACCGACACGCAGATGGGTATTTTCTGCCTTGCGGGAGCGGTTGCCACCTTTATTTGTGGCTGGATTTTGGTGCTACTATGTGGTAAGATTTGCACTTTGAAATCTCCGGTTCTCAAGGCCATCTTCTGGTATGTAACCATCGCTTTGCTCATCCTTGACCCACTGTACCTGAGTGTGTTATGCGGATTCTTCGGTGGCGGTGACATGAACGGCATCCGTCTGCTGATGCCCGAAGCTGTGGCACGGATTATCTTTGCGGTCATCGGCATTCTCCATATTGTGGTAATTTGGAAGTACCTGCTGCCTCGGTATAAAGAAGCGTTCCATTCCTGATTTGCTAATAAACCAATAAAGTATTATGAACTGGACCATTATCATTATCGAAACCATTGTGTTGACCGCCGCTTTCACGGCGATGATTCTGATTCCGCTGGTCAAAAATCCCGTTTGGTGGATTGCGGACTACCCCGAGGACATTCAGGAAGAGTATTTCAAGACACACGAACGCATACCTTCCAAATTCTTCTCGCCGACGGTGTTGTTGAAGAAAGGCATGGCCCTCCTCATCGCCCTCGCGCTATTATTGGTAGTGGTCAAATTGGCAGGTGCATACGATTTCTGGTCTGCGTTGGGCGTGGGCTACGGGATTTGGCTCTTCATTGACTGGTACGACTGCTTCTTCCTCGACTGGGTGCTCTTCGCCAACATGAAGTCCGTGCGTCTTCCTGGCACCGAGCACATGGACGAGGCTTATCATCGGAAGAAATACCATTTCATACAATCTTGCTGGGGAATGTTGATTGGACTGATTCCGTGCCTTATCGGCGCAGGACTGTATGCGTGGCTGTTGTGATAAATGAATATTGATGTTATCTGATATTATCACCAATTTATGACATTCAATACCTACGGAAATATAGAAAACCAGAGTTTGCTGCTGATCCCAGGGTTGGGAGTGTCCCACGAGATATTCCTGCCGCTGATAGAGCTGCTAAAAGACCAATACTACATCATCGCCGTTGGAATCGACGGATTTCTGATTGGTCAAAAGTCGCAGTTTACTTCTGTGGATGACCAGGCCGCTCAGGCAATTCAATATGTCCAGCATAACTTGAACGGCCATTTGGATGTTGCCTACGGACTCTCTTTGGGCGGGAAGATTTTGTCCAGAATCCTGGAATGGAATGAGATTATCATTGACCATGCCATCCTGGATGCGGCACCGCTGCTTCCGTTGCCTAAATGGACTGTGGATCCGCTGCGATACTACCAGAGTTTCAATGTTTGGACTTGCTATCACTGGACAGGGTTCTGGAAATTTGTGTTCCATTCGCACTATTTTGATGTGCTTTTGGACGAATGCAAGAAGGTGTGGCCCTCCGGAAAAGGGAAAGCGGTGCGGGATGGCTATAAAGATGTCTATACGAACAAGTTGGAATCCATCCAAGGTGCTGATGTCCACTTTTGGTATGGCACCAAGGAGGCTTTTGTGGCCAAGCCGCAGGCAGAGCATCTCTGCAAAATCCATCCGGATACACATGTGGAAGTCTTCCCCAAAATGAACCATGGACAGTTGTTAGTGGACCATCCAGAAGAGGTGGCCAACAGGATTGTCAATTTGACAATTAACAGATAAATCGGTCGGCGTTTTTTGTATTTTTGCCTGCTATTAAAATAAAACTGATGAAAAAGATCCTCATCGCTGCCTTTCTCCTGTCTTTTGCAGTAGCGTGTCTGCCCCTTTCGGCACAGCAGAACCGTTGCAAGGTGGCGGGTGTCGTTTCGGCAGCGAACGACCATACTTTGACATATGCTTCCGTTTATATCTCAAAACATGACAGCGTGATTGCCGGCACGTTGACGAACCAAGAGGGTCGTTTTGAAATGGAGGTTGCTCAATCGAAGGATTCTTGTCTGCTGACTGTCGTTTTTATGGGGTATAAGACGAAACAACTGCCATTTTTAGCGAATGCATCGCAGGTTTCGTTAGGCACCATCCTGATGGAAGCCACTTCTCAAGAATTGGACGAGGTGTATGTGACAGCCAAACAGGGTGGTGATGGTAGTAAATATGTAGATGTGACCACGACTCGGCTGCAACCCACGGACGCTACTTCGTGGATGGGCGGATCCATCGGCGATGTACTGCGGACCGAACCTTCTGTGACTATCGATCCCAGTGGGAATGTCTCCCTTCGCGGCAATGGTAATGTGCTGCTTCTTCTCGATGGCGTACCCACTAACCTCGGTTCCATCGATGCCATCCCTTCGTCCAATGTGGCAAGCATCGACATTATCAAGAACCCCAATGCCACTTACGATGCGGAGGGCACCGGCGGCATTATCAATATCGTCACCAAGAAGGGCGCGGCCAAAGGATTGAGCGGGATGGCGGCCGTCAACTACGGCTTCAATCACTTCACCAACGGCAATCTCGCGCTGAACTACACCAAGAACAAATTCGCCTTTCGCCTTAACTACCAGCTGAAGTACGAGGACGATGTCAACAACGGCTACCTCTACCGCTATTACCGCACCACGGGCGACAGCCTCAGCCAGCAGATTCACGCCCAGCGGACCACTTTCAACAACAATGTGGCCTTGGGATTTACCATCAAACCCGATATCAAAAACACAGTCGATTTCGACCTCCGGTTGATTATCCCGCGGCTGAATACCGTGCAGGATTTGTCCAACGATTGGTTCTACGGCGGCACGTTGGTACACGAGAACCGTCGCAGCGATGTGACCTGGAACCGCGAGAACATCGACGGCACCTTTGCCTTCAAGCGGGTTATCACACCGGGAAAGCTTTCTTTTAGCGTCAAGGCTAATGTTTCCAAAATCTGGGGGCATCGCCCGTCGTACTATTTCCTGGAGGGCGACTCGGTCAGCAAGTCGGTGTCGGGTGGCAGTCCGCTGCTCACCTCCGCGCAAACCGACTGGCGCATTATTCGAAAGTATGGTTTCTGGGATGTCGGCGTGAAGTTTTCCTACCGTCAGAACAACATCTACCACGACTTCTACGTGAACGATAATGCCGACTGGGAGTATTCCCATCAGCTCAGTAACGACCTGCTGCACAGGGAGTACGTGCCCGCCGCCTACGTGCAATTGACATCCAAGTCGGGGAAACCCTTCACCTGGAGTGCGGGCTTGCGTGCCGAGTACAGTCGCACGCACCTGAACAGCGACAAAGAGGTGCTGGACGAGGCGACGCAGCACTTTTTCCTTGGACCGTCGTTGTCCCTCAAATACGCCTTTTCGGAGAAACATTCGCTCTCGTTCGCCTATTCGCGGCGCATCACCCGCCCCGCCTATCCGCAGCTCAACCCTTACATGAGCATGATTGACCCGCACAACTTCGAGCAGGGCAATATGCACCTCAAGCCCGAAACCTCCGACAATGCCGATTTGCTCTATCAGTACAAGTCGAAAATATTGCGCATCTCTACGGGACTGTATGCCAACTATATCCACAACTACATCACCCAGGTGGCTCGTTTCGAAGGGGATGTGCTGCTGATGACCTACATCAACGCCACCTCGCAGACCAAGGCGGGTTTGGACGTGAACATCACCGTGGATCCGTGGAAGTGGATGTCGGCGATGGTGGGCACGAACACCTACTACCTCCGTTCGGTCGGCAATATTGATGATTGGGACATTTCGAACAGCGGCTGGGTTAACAACAGCAACGTGCAGCTCAGCTTCAAGCCCATCAAGGGGATGAACATCTCGCTGCAGTATTTCCTGAACACACCGCAATATTACCCGCAGTTCACCACGCTCTTTTCGCACTACATGAACATCGGCATCAGCCAGAAGTTCCTGAAGGGCGCGCTCACGGTCTCTGCGCAGCTCACCGACGTCTTCAACACCCGCAAGTGGGAGGTCTTCTCCGACAACCAGTACTACCACCTGGAGAACATGCTGAAAAACAAGAGCCGGATGTTCTGGTTAGGAATCAGTTACAACTTCAACGCTTATAAGAAGTCTGGTGCGCCCAAACCTGCGAATGACGACCGCAGCATCATTAGGACAGGGATGTAGGAGACAATTCACCACTCTGCGCTTCGCTTGTATAGTGTTAATGGCACTATTCCAAGGAATTGATGTCATTCATCACCAAACCGGCAAGCATGAAGCCGAAGATGGCCGTGATATGTGCCGAGGTGCCATTGATTTGGGCTTTCGATGAGCACCATTCGTGATTGACGAGGTTAGGATTGCCGGCAGCGATGGTGGCCTTTGGACACATGCAGGCACTTGTGCCACAGGTGTTTGCGGTGCCTTTGTTAGGCAGCACCTCGGGCGAGAACACGCAGAGGAACTTTTTCTTCGGATAGGTTTTCGCTTTTCTGAGACGCCTGCGTATGAGGCTGGCCAAAGGACAACCATACACCTTCCAAAACTCAGCCACCTGAATCTTGCTCGGATCCATTTTGAGTGCCGCACCCATGGCAGAGAACAGTTTGCCCGGACATTCCGTGGCGTGCAGGATAAGGTGAATCTTGCCCTTGAGGCTGTCGATGGCGTCAATAATGTAGTCGTAAGTCTCGAGTTGGAACGAATCAGCGTTCTCGGCGGAATAAATCTCTTGCACAGCGTTGATTTCGTCTTTGGGATTAATCTCCCAAAGACGCTCCTTCAGCACCTCCACCTTGACCCGTCCCACCGTCTTGGTGGTGGCTTGCAGCTGCCGGTTGACATTGGTGAATGCACACGCAGTCGCTATCGACGATGGTAAGATGGCTGATGCCGCTTCGCACCAGACTTTCGGCACACCAACTGCCCACACCACCCACGCCGAAGATGATGACGCGTTTGCTCATGACAAGCTCCATCGTCTCATCGCCCACAAGCAGGTTGAAACGGTTGAATATGGGGTTTTGTACACTCATAATGTGATAGAAATTCGAGGCGGCAAGAATAGTGATTTTAGTCGAATTATAAAACCCAAAAGAAACACTGTTTTTTGTACTTTTGCGGCTATGAACACCGAAGAAACACGCATATTGGAATTTGATGCGGTGATCCTGCAAAACGAAGGCAATGATAATCAACCGATAATATAATATGATACTGCTGACTGGTGCTTCGGGCCTGCTGGGCCATAACGTATTGATCACTTTGCTCCAGCGCGGCGAACAGGTGATTGCACCGCTGCGCGACGCCGCTCGCCTGCAGCTGCCCACTTCGTTGGCCGACAGTCCCAATCTACACATCATCCCCATGGAAGGCATACGATTTTCGCTGCCGGAATACGCCATTCATCATTCCCATATCTCCGCCATCATCAATTGTGCCGGCGCCACCGACATGTCGCTACCGTCTATCGACGACTATCTGCCGACGAATAAAGAGCAGGTGGAACACCTTGTCATGCTTATGCGCGACCATGACATCCCCACGTTGGTACATGTCAGCACGGCGAATACCATAGGTTTTGGCAGCGTTGACAACCCTGCCACCGAGGCAGCCCCCTTCCAGGAACCTTTCACAGCTTCACTTTATGCCCGTAGCAAACGAGATGCCGAGCAAATGCTCGACCGGGTGGCGCACGACGGTAGTGGACGCCGTATAGTGGTCGTTAATCCGGGTTTCATGGTGGGAGCTTACGACACCAAGCCTTCGAGCGGTAAACTGCTGCTGGCAGGCTATAAGCGTCGCTGGATGGCGATACCGAAGGGAGGAAAGAGTTTTGTGCACGTGAGGGATGCCGCCGAAGCGGTAGTCAACGCGGTAACGATGGGCTTCAACGGTGAGCGCTACCTACTGACGGGGGAGTCGATGACACTCAAGGCGTTCTATGAGTTGCAGGCGGAGGTGTGCGGCTACAAGCAGCGGGTGCTGGAGCTTCCTGACATACTGGTTCTGGCGGCCGGCAGAGCGGGGGATATCCTGCAAAGGATGAAGATACGTACTCAGCTGTGTACGCGTAATGTGCGACAGCTTCAGGTGTATGTATATTATGACAACGGCAAGGCTCGTCGCCAGCTGGCCATGCCTCAAACGCCCATCGCCGATGCCATCAAGGATTTCTTTGAATGGTATAATAAACGGTGATTATCGCGTGACGACGATCTTTCGGGTCGGGTAATTGCCCACTTTGACAAGATATACGCCGGTGGCCAGGCCCTTGTTGCCCACACGACGGCCTTCTATATTGAAGATGCTTACCGCGCACTCTTCACAGCCTTCCACAACGATAGTGCCGTTCACATTCTTGATGGTGATCTCCTCCATCGCAAATTCATTGACTCCGGTAGAATCGTTTCCGTTGCCGCTAACATAGCAATTTCCCTCAAAATGGGCGATGCCGTCGGTGATGCTGTTGCCTGTGGAAAGCGTTGGAGTGGTGGGGGAAGAGATGACCAGTTTGCTGGAATTACTGCCTCCGGGACCACCACCGCCAGGACCGCCGCCGGTGCTGATGGTCGGGGTGTAGAAAGCCACCGCATTGTCGCCGTAGGTCACTGTGTACCAGGTGTTGCTGCTGACAGAGGATTGCTGGATCTTGGGTTGGTTGTAGGCCGCACCGTTTTCGATGCCTCCCACCGCGATGATAACGCCGCCGTTGACATACACTTTCTTTCCCTCCTCGCTGTTGGCGTCGATGGCCACTTCGGGCGTGCGGGCGCCAATGGCATACACAAGGCCGCCGTTGAGGTAAAGGTTGCCGTTGGCATCGATGCCGTCGTTGTTGGTGGCGCGCGAATATACATAGCCACCTGTGATGGTCATATCCCGCCCTGAGTTGATGCCATCGTCGTATGCGTTGACAAAGATCTCACCACCAGTGATTTCCAATGTATTCTTACACTCAATGCCCTCGCCATTGGTACCAGTTGTGGTCACCTTGATGTTGCCGTCGCTGATGGTCATCCCGCCGCTGTAGGTGTAGCTGTTGCCGTTCTGCGACTTGAGGCCGGCCTTGATGCCCTTGGGCGACGAATAGTAGTCGCTGCTGACATTGTCGGTGTTGCCAGTATAGTTGGTGTTCTCGGTCGAGCCATTGTTGTAATAGAGACCGCCGCTTGTGGCAACGGTGATGTCACCGCCGCTGATGGTCAGCACATCGTCGCATTTCAAGCCCTTGCCGCCGGAGCCGGTGGAGGTGAGATTGAACGTGCCGCCGCTGATGTTGATGTCCCCATCTGCGCTCATCCCGCAAGCCGCCTTGGTCTCCAGGTCGTCCTCATCCCAAGTACCGTTGCCTGTGGTCGTCACGTTAATCACAGGGTCACCGGAGATAAATATGTCGCCTCCGCACTTGATTCCTTTGGCCGCAACAACAGTGCT
The DNA here is from genome assembly GCA_017554325.1 of Bacteroidales bacterium. GTDB lineage: Bacteria > Bacteroidota > Bacteroidia > Bacteroidales > WCHB1-69 > F23-D06. The sequence goes on along the minus strand of JAFZIP010000015.1, from coordinate 9,941 downwards.
GTTGATGGTGATGTTGCCGCCTTCGATATAGATGTTACCCGAGTCCTCGTCCTCGTGGTCGGTGGTTTCGCCCGTCGAGGTGTCGCCGTCAAGGTCGCACTGGATGCCGTCGTCAGCGGTGCCGCTGATGTTGAGAGTGCCGCTCTCCATCAGGAAATACTGGTTGCACGATATGCCGTCGCCCACGGCGGAGGTAACGTTGAGGGTGGCGTTCTTCAAGGTCATATACTCACCCGTCTTGATGCCGTGTTTCACATTGCCCACGATGCTGAGTGTGCCCTGCTGGGCAAACTCGGCGTGGCCTTTGATGTAAAGGCAGCCCTTTTGCGAGCCGCTGGCGGCATCAACGAGGCTGTTGGTGGTGCCTGTGACAACCTTCACCTTGATACGCTTGCCGTTCTGGATATGCACGGCGGCACCACTATAAACAGGAGTGGCGTTGGTCAACGTGAGACCATTGAGTTCGACGGTGGCCTTGTAGGAGCCCGACATATAGAACTCTCCATCACTGGATGTGCCGCTGAGATTGTAGGTAATCTCCGTGGCTAAGCTATCGCTCTGTGCGATGCTGACGTGCGCTCCGCTCTGCGTTATGGTGAGGTGCTGGCTGGCGATGCTGTCAGCAGTGACGGTAGCCGCGCTACCGCTATAGACGACGCTGACGTTCTGGGCCTGCGCTGCTCCTATTGCAAGCAACAAAGCGATAATAAGAATACTGTTTTTTTTCATAAAGATGACGATTTTGTTATTACTTATTCTATTTCCGAAGGATTATTAACTCCAGTGTACTACCATAATGGATTTTGATGGCAAAAAAACAAATTAATTTTCTTTCCATAAATATCATATCGTTGGTTTTGTTTATCAAAAATTCCGACAGTGGAATTGTTATCAGAAATAATCAGTATTTTTGTATCGTGAAAGATCATCAATCATACACCCATCCAATCACGCTCTACAATCAGAGAATCAAAGAGGAAGGCATCGTTGTGTTCGATGATGTGAGAGGTTTGCCCGCCGGCAAAGAGCCTTTCGTTTCGCCCGATTATGTCATTTGTATCGGACATAGAGGACGTATCAATCTCATGTACGATGACTATGCCGACTTTTCCGAGCAACATACCGTGGGTGTCATCTTTCCCAACCACGCCCTAACGACGGTGAGCAAGACCGACGACTACCTTGCCACGCTGGTTGTTGTCGAGGCCTCGGTGCTCAGCGACCCTATGCTGCAAATCATCAAGCAACTGCGCTACCGCTACGAGCCACATCCTTGCGTGAAACTTGACAGGCATGAATACAAGATGATTATGAATGTCGTGGAAGGTATGCGCGAGATTGTGCGCCTCGAAATATCTGATCGCAGAATGCTGATGCTACGATTGCTGGAATTTTTTCTGCGGCTGCTCAGCCAGTATCGGACACGCAAACTGAATGAAACCAATATCGACAAACGGGTCAGCGCCCAGTTCCATGCCGACCTCGCCAAGCATTTCCGTCAGCATCGCGATGTGGGATTCTACGCAGCGAAAGCCTGCCTTTCTGCCAAGCATTTCAGCACCGTCATCAAGCAGGAAACTGGGCACACTGCCACCCACTGGATACATTTTCGGATTGTGGCGGAGGCCAAGATGCTCCTGCATGTACGGCGCGACCTCACCGTACAAGCCATTGCCGACATGCTGGGCTTCGACGAGCAAGCCACCTTTAGTCGCTACTTCCACCGCGAGATGGGAATGTCGCCTACTGAGTTCCGTGAGACGAATTAACATTTCTATTGGCACGTTGACTCTCACCGTGGGTGTCTATTTTTTTTTTGCAGTGACCATCCCCAGACAACACGGACGACTTTTTTTGTATTTTTGCCGCCGGATTCGGGTTCTCACCGATTAATAGGGAATCCTGTGTGAATCAGGAGCTATGCCCGTAGCTGTGAGTTCCTAAAAGCGCTTCCGACACGTATGTCACTGATGTTTTTTATCGGGAAGACGTCGGAGGTGGAACAAGCCAGAAGACCTGCCCGTTTCCGTATTCGCAGCTTTCGGGAACAAAAGCTTGGGATTTGTCAGTGAGCGTCTTTGCGCTCGCTATTCTCATTTTGTTTTCTGCTGCTGTTTTTTTGTAATTAACAAATCGAAAAACGATGAAGAAACAGTATCAGGCAGTTACCGCGGCGGAAGCCGTCAAAGTCATCAAATCGGGCGACCATGTGCACATCAGCTCGGTTTCCAATGTACCTCAATGTTTAGTGAAAGCCCTGTGCGACAGAGGTCGCGCTGGCGAGTTGAAGAACGTCTATATCCATCATTTGCATACAGAGGGTGCGGCGCCGTACGTAAATCCCGAATTCGAGGGGATTTTTCAGCATAACGCCTTCTTCGTGGGCGCTAACGTGCGCGAGAGCGTGCAAAAGGGACTCGCAGACTACATCCCCGTCTTCCTGGGCGAAACCTCGAAGCTTTATCGCGAGCGCTACATCAAGTGCAACGTGGCGATGATTCAGGTGAGCCCGCCCGACAAGTTCGGTTACGTGTCGTTGGGTTCCTCTGTGGATGCCACCCTCGCCGCCATGGAATGCGCCGAGTTCACCATTGCCGTCATCAACCGCCACGTGCCACGCTCCCTCGGTGACGCGCAAATCCATATCAGCCGCATCAATTATGTGGTGGAGGATGACACACCTCAGCTCACCGTGGAGGCGCCTGTGCCCACCGAAGTGGAGAAAACTATAGGCCGCTACTGCGCCGAACTTATTGAAGACGGTGCCTGTCTGCAGATGGGCATCGGATCTATCCCCAACGCCATCCTGTCGTGTCTCGGCAACCACAAAGACATTGGCATCCATACCGAAATGTTCTCCGACGGAATATTGCCTCTGGTGAAAAAAGGAGTCATCAACGGCAGCCGCAAAAGGCTGGACAGAGGCAAAATCGTCTCCACCTTCGTGATGGGTTCACAGAAAATCTACAATTTCATTGATGGTAATCCACAGGTGCTGATGAAAGATGTGGAATACACCAACGACCCGTTCATCATTGCGCAACAGCCGAGAATGACCTCCATCAATTCGGCTATTCAGGTGGATTTGTCGGGACAGGTGTGTGCTGATTCGTTAGGCGACAAAATCTATTCCGGCGTTGGCGGGCAGATCGACTTTGTGTACGGTGCGTCCCGTGCCAAAGGCGGCAAAGCCATCATCGCACTGCCATCCACCACTCGCAGAGGCATCAACAAGATTGTGCCGGCATTGGATCTGGGCTCCGGAGCAGTTACCACGCGCAATCACATCCACTGGTTCGTGACAGAGTATGGGGCAGTGAATCTCTACGGAAGGTCTTTGCAGGAACGCGCCAAGCTGATTATTTCCATAGCCCATCCACAGTTCCAGGAGGAACTAGAAAAGGCTGCATTCCAGCGTTTCGGTCCGCACTATCATTATGTCTGTAAAAACAACATTTTCTAACCGATAAGAATAATAAATATGGCAGATTTCAGCATTTGGGAAGTACTCTTCCTGCTCTGTTTCGCGGTCAGCTGGCCCGTGTCCATCGCCAAATCACTGAGAACCAAAGTGGTGATTGGGAAAAGTCCGCTTTTCATGTCCCTGATTATCTTGGGCTATATCTTCGGCATTATCCATAAATCCTTGTACAGCAACGACATCGTTATCTGGCTGTATGTTTTCAACGCAGCGCTGGTCTCCTTCGACCTGTTTCTCTACTTCTTGTATGTTGGGCGGAACCGCCGCGAAATGATGAAATAATTTAAACAGAAAGAATTATGCTTCAACAAATTAGCCTTATTGAGATTCTTAGTTCGTTTATCGTGATGTTCGCCATCATCGATATTTTGGGTTCTATTCCTATCTTTATGAGTATCCGAGAGAAGAATCAGGACATCAAGGCGGTGCAGGCTTGCCTCACAGCTTTGGGACTGTTTCTGATTTTCTTCTTCGCGGGCGACGCACTCTTCCGCCTCTTCGGCATTAATGAGGCCTCCTTTGCCGTGGCAGGCTCGTTAGTGCTGTTCATCTTGGCCGTGGAGATGGTTTTGGGACGCGACATCATCAAAAACGAGCCCAACAGTGGTGGCGCAAGCATTGTGCCGGTGGCGTTCCCGCTTATCGCCGGTCCCGGCGCCATCACCGCCTTGCTCTCCCTCCGCGCCGACTACGCGGTGGTTAACATCTTGATCGGACTGCTTTTGAACATCATCCTGGATTTCCTCGTTATCCGCTATTTGGACAAGATTCAGAAGCTGCTGGGTACGAACCTGATTTTCATTATCCGTAAATTCTTCGGCGTCATCCTACTCGCCATGGCCATCAATATGTTCGTCAACAACATCTTGGTGATTATTCACCAGGGTGTGTAAAATGTAGTACTGCAGCATGTTTTGAGATTTGTTGCACAATAAGAGCATCCCTATTGTGTTGGTTATATGCAAGCCCCGTAGGGGTAACCAGACCCCAAGCAGGTGGTGTAGCGCAGCGTAACCCCTGCTCATCCGCAAACTGGTGGACAGTGCAGTGTAACCCCTACCATATAAAACAAAATCAACCTAACCAGTCCCGTAGGGGCGAAACACAAAATAGTATGGCAAATACACAGAAGATTCATCACAGGAAAACGTCTTTTCAGGAAGAGTACAAACAGTTTCTCAATGCGTATGAAGTTCACTATGATGAACGGTCCGCATCAGTATAATAGATACCCGTGCGATAGTGCGTCCCCCTCGTCATGTCCCTGCTTGTTCAAGCTTAGGGGTCGATGGCCTTGAAGGACATCTGCAATGGCGGCCGTAACAACGGCTGTATCAGCAATATCGTCGCACAGGTGACAATGCAGTATCAAAGCAAAACAAAAAAGCCCAGTCTAATTGACTGAGCTTTTTGCTTTTGAGCGGAAAACGAGACTCGGACTCGCGACCCCAACCTTGGCAAGGTTGTGCTCTACCAACTGAGCTACTTCCGCTTGTGATTTCGGCTGCAAAAATACACTTTTTTTAATATCAAACACATTTTTGAAAAAATTTTTTTTCTCACTTTTTTTCATCCCCATTTTTCTTATCTTTGGCGGCTCAATTTAAAATAAAATTTCAGTTTATGTCTGAACAAGTTACAGGAAGAATATCTCAAATTATCGGAGCAGTCGTAGATGTGCATTTTGATGAAGACTGCGCTTTACCCAATATTTATGATGCACTGGAGGTGACGAAAGAAAACGGCGAGAAGCTGATTCTGGAGTGTGAGCAAGACATCGGTGAAAACACCATGCGCTGCATCTCCATGGAATCCACCGACGGTCTGCACCGAGGCATGGAGGCCCGCACCACTGGCCGCATGATTACCATGCCCACCGAGAATATAAACGGCCGTCTGATGAATGTCATCGGCAACAGTATCGACGGCATTGGACCTATCGAATCCAAAAAACGGAACGACATCCACCGCGATCCGCCCACTTTCGACAATCTTTCCACCTCACAAGAGGTTTTCTACACCGGTATCAAGGTCATCGACCTGATCGAACCTTATGCCAAGGGTGGTAAAATCGGTCTGTTCGGCGGTGCCGGCGTCGGCAAAACCGTGCTCATCATGGAAATGATTCACAACATTGCCAAGAATTACGGCGGTATGACCGTGTTCACGGGCGTGGGCGAACGTACCCGCGAGGGTAACGACCTGCTTCGCGAGATGATTGAATCCGGCGTTATCCGCTATGGCGACGAATTCCTGAAGAGCATGAAAGAGGGCGGCTGGGACTTGTCGAAAGTCGATAAGGACGAGCTGGCCAAGTCGCAGGCTACCCTAGTGTTCGGCCAGATGAACGAACCGCCCGGAGCACGTGCCCGCGTGGCATTGTCCGGCCTTACCGTTGCGGAAGGCTACCGCGACGGCGACGAGACCACTGGCGGTCGCGACATCCTCTTCTTCGTGGACAACATCTTCCGTTTCACACAGGCAGGCTCCGAGGTTTCCGCTTTGCTGGGCCGTATGCCTTCTGCTGTGGGCTACCAGCCTACGCTGGCCACCGAGATGGGCGCCATGCAGGAACGCATCACCTCCACCAAGCGCGGCTCCATCACTTCCGTACAGGCCATCTACGTGCCCGCCGACGACTTGACCGACCCCGCACCGGCCACCACCTTCTCGCACTTGGACGCTACCACGGTATTGAGCCGTAAGATTGCCGAAATCGGTATCTACCCGGCTGTCGATCCGCTGGACTCCACCTCCCGAATCTTGTCACCGGACATCGTGGGCGAAGAGCACTATCGCACCGCCCAACGCGTGAAAGAGACACTGCAACGCTACAAAGAGCTGCAGGACATCATCGCCATTTTGGGTATGGAAGAGCTTTCCGAAGAAGATAGAAAGACCGTGCATCGCGCACGCCGTATCCAGCGTTTTATGTCGCAACCCTTCTTCGTGGCCGAGCAGTTCACCGGCATCCCAGGCAAGTTTGTCAAGATTGAGGACACCATCAAGGGCTTCAACATGATTTTGGACGGCGAGCTGGATTACCTGCCCGAAACCGCCTTCAACTTGGTGGGCACCATCGAAGAAGCTATCGAAAAAGGCAAGAAAGAATTGGCATCCACAAAATAATCGATGCTATGAAGTTGGAAATCAGAACACCGGATAAATCGGTCTTCACGGGTGAGGTCAGCTTGGTGCAACTACCCGGCATTGACGGCCTGTTCGAGATTTTAGAGCATCATGCTGCCCTGGTGGCCGCGTTGCAGAAAGGCCGCGTCAAAATCCAGGACAAGGAGAACAACACCCAGTTTTTTGACATCAACGGCGGCGTGGCCGAGGTGCTGCACGACAGCATCCTGGTTCTCGCCGAATAATATACCATCATGTCCAAGCCCCTGTACTCCATCATAGTATCCGTGTATAACGAAGAGGCTGTCCTGTCGCTTTTCCATCAAGAGTTGACGGCAGTGATGGATACAATGGCTGATACTGCCGATTTTGAGATTCTCTTTGTCAACGATGGCAGCCGCGACAACAGTCGCCATGTATTGCAGCAACTGATGGAGCAGGATTCCCGCGTCCGGGTCATCCATTTCTCCCGCAACTTCGGACACGAGGCCGCCATGCTGGCCGGCATCGACCACTGCAAAGGGGAGGCCGCCATCTGCATGGACAGCGATCTGCAACACCCACCCACAATGCTGCCGCAAATGTTGGCGTTATATCAGCAAGGCAAAGATGTGGTTACCATGACACGCACCGAGCGCGCCGATGGAGGGTGGTACAAACATATCGGGTCCAAGTTATTCTACAAGCTCATCAACAAGATGTCCGAAGCCAAGTTGCAAGCCGGCGCCTCCGATTTCTTCCTGGTCTCGCAGAAGGTAATCCAAGTGTTGAGAAACGACTATCGCGAGCGCACGCGCTTCCTGCGTGGCATCATCCAGACAGTGGGGTTTGAGAAAGACTCGCTAACCTACGACGCACCACAGCGGGCCGCCGGATCCAGCAAGTACTCTTTCTGGAAACTGATGAAACTATCGTTCTCCGCTATCGCATCATTCTCCAAAACCCCGCTGAAAATCGGTATCTATTCCGGTCTGATTTTTGTTTTGCTGAGTATCATCCTCATCATTTACTCCATCATCATGTGGATTGTGGACACCCCAGTGTCGGGTTATACCACTCTGATTATTTTCTTGTGTGCCTTTGCCGGCATTCAGCTTTTCGTCACCGGTGCCATTGGCTACTATATCGGTTTCATTTTCGATGAGGTGAAACAAAGACCGCATTATATCATTCAAGAATTTCTACCCAATGAGTAAACGAGAAAAGATCCTCTGGATTCTGGCCTATACGGTTACCTTGATACTCACGCTGCTGCCCTTTTTCCAAGTAGGATTCACCAACGGCGATGATTTTCAATACTACAACACCGCCCAGGCCGATTGGGAATATTGGAGGCATGATGCCAAAGTCTATGCCCAGGATGCTGGACGATTCTACTTTCTCATCACCAAAATCTTTTATTACGTCCCTTATCTCGTTGACAGTTTTGGCTGGACTAAATTTGTCCAATATTTCTCATTGACTGTCTGTTATCTTCTATTTTCTTACCTGATATACCGTATTTTCAAATCGTGGAGACTGGGTGCGCTGACACTTCTCCTGTTGATTTTCAACATAAACATGGGATATTATACAGGGTACAATCCCCCCACTGCCTATCCCTTCTATTTTCCTTTCAGCTTCATCATTTTTATAAGCGGCATCATTGTCTTTCTCAATTATACAGAAAAAAAAGGGTATTGGAGAGTCTTGCTAAGTGCTCTTCTACTGTTCATTTCTTATCTTTTCTATGAGGACTATCTTGTTTTCACGCTTCTGTTTGGGTGTTATATTCTCATCCGGAATTGGAGGAAGAACGGTTTCCTTGCCCTTTGGAAAAGCAAGAATTTTTATAAAGAGGCTCTTCCCTTTGCGACAGCACTCTTCCTGTACGTAGTCTGCTATTATGGATACCGCTATTATCTTATGCATTCTGTAGGTATTACCTCGACCTATATCGGAGCAACTGTTGCCGGGCATATCAACATGGCCAACTTCTTCAAAGTGATAAACAATCTCACTTTTTACAACATTCCGGGAAAGATTTATAACTATGGGGAGACGAAAACTCTGATTGTGGAGAATTCTCAACAGATTTCCGGCCACAATAATTCTGTCTGGTTTATGCTCTCCCATGCGCCCGCCATCGCTTACATCAACGCGATAATACAGTGCGTCATATTATGGTTTATAATCCATAAATCCGACTTTGAAAATATTTCCTGGAAAGCCATAATTGTCGGTATCATCACGGCCATAGTCTTTGCACTGTCCGCCAACGTGCTGATTGCCATCACAGAAAAATACAACTCCGAATGGGCCAATTGGATAATGGTATATGTCACCTCTTTCTATTCCTATTTCGGCGTAATGGTGGCCATCTCCTTGATTGTGGTAGCCACTTTAAAACTGTTCCACACGCGCTTTCCGCGCAACATTGTCTGCGTATTGTGGTGCATAACCCTCTTCGGTTTTTCCGTGTTCAATTACTATATAAACGACCATTTGGGCCGGGCCTGGGGTAAAAGCCAAAACAGGGTGACCATGCTGCGATTGATCAAAAACAAAGGCTTTTTCGACAAAATACCTGAGAATGCCTTGATTTATAACGAGCAGCTGTTGCATACATCAGACCACAGTTTCAGCATTTGCCATGACACTTTCAATTTTGAGAAATTGATTATGCGATATGCGCATCAGAAAAAGTTCCATTTCGCCCAAACTTTGGAAGACTTGCAGCAGCAAGCCATTGAATTCCCTGATGTACCTATTTATTTCATCCAAGCTACTGAAGGACAAAAGTATGGTGAGTTGATGATGGTCTTTTCGCATATTTCGCACTTAGACACACTGAATATTCTCCAATCGACCGCTGACACTGCGGATATATTCTATTATTCACCCACCAAAGATTACATGCTGATATACGGAGCCAACGGACAAACCGATTCGGCGTGTTTAAAGGCATTGACGGTGATTTCCTGCAACAAGCAGCGGAAGGTCACGCACGTGAACCTACAAGAAAGTGGGATGAATCCGTTGGGATTCAGCATCAGCAATTTAGGCATACCGACTAAAGATTCTTTGTTGCTTTATTAAAAAGGTAATGATATAAGTTTTGCTTTCACTTTTATTCAACCGAACGCAATTTATTTCGTAGCACAAAGATGTTTCACACTACAAAATCCCCATTAGATTATTTCCGCGGATTGCGCGGATCAAACTCCCCTTCTGAATCCAGATTTGACGAATGGACGAGCGCAGAGGCAAAGCTGGCGGGGAATCCCGGGGCATTGAACTGCAGCGAAGCAAAACACAGGGCAAAAAAAAAGCCCCTCGGGTTTCCAAGGGG
>JAFZIP010000020.1 GCA_017554325.1 Bacteroidales bacterium | reverse complement strand
TGTTTTGTTCGGCTTCAGATCAATGTGGTCCAAACCGTCTTCCGCAATGATCGAATCGTGGATATCCCCGGAGGAAAGCTGGACGTGAATCGGATTTCCCAGTGCGTCCACCACTGCATGGATCTTGGTGTTTCTACCACCGCGAGTGATCCCAATGCATTGATTTTGCTCGAATCTCTCGCGATTTCCATCGGCTTTTGGGGCGGTTTTGGAACTTTCAGGATTTCTCTTTTTTTGCACCTGCGCTTGCTTTGTGTCATTCACCAACGCCAGCGGTTGCGACTCGGTGGTGACGTTGAAATTGACGGTTGGTCACAGCAATACGGGCGACACTATGGCTATGGCGTGCGAAACGTTCGACTGGTACGAACATCATAACATCACCTCCAGTACAAACAGTCTGACGCACACTTTTACCAATGTTTCTGGTTGCGATTCAGTGGTGACCTTGAATTTGATAGTCCACCATCCGGTACATGAGTCTGTTACAAGAACAGCTTGTGATAGTTATTATTGGAATGGTACCACATACTACACATCCGGCACCTATACCTATTCACACCTTTGCGATCATGGTTGTACGCAGGTGGATACCTTGCATTTGACAGTTAATCATACCACATACGGTGATACGTCGGCGGTGGAATGTAAATCTTTTACTTGGCATGGCATTACGTACAATAAAACACCAGATACGGATCCGACCTACACAATCGTGGGCGGCAACCATAAGGGTTGTGACAGTGTGGTGACCTTGCATTTGACGATACTGCCTTCATACACGATTATCATGGAGGAGACAGTCCATTCAGGTACACATTTCCCGTTTATGTGGAATGGTATTAACATTACAGGACCTGGTAACTATACTTATACGACAACTGCTTCGAATGGTTGCGACAGTGTTGTGAAAATAAGTTTTTTGACCGAAGGGTGTAATATTCAAGTTAATCCGATTGTTACCAATGAGACATGTGGTAATGATGGTATTATCGCAGTGGAGGCTTCAGGTGGCTATTCTCAGCTGTATTATTCTGTGAATGCGGGTGTTGATTTCTATCCTGATTCAGTGTTTACAAACGTGCCCGCAGGCTTCCATGTTGTGGTTGTTCACGATGATTTTGGCTGTTTTACGGTGGGATACGCTCTTGTACATCCATCTCATGGTCTGACCATCTCTTGTGCTCCTAATCTGTATGATACGTTGGCTTTTGGCGATTGTTTTGTGAATATTCCTTCTGCGGATATCCAAGAACCTACGATAAATAGCACGAATTCTAATATCGATATTACTCCCTATCCCCCGATCACTGCCTCCGGTACATGGAAATACCCCACATTGGCTGATTGGCCCGCATATACGGTTACCAATGACATGCCTATAGGCAATATGTTTGGCGAGGGAGACAATGTGATTACTTGGACGTTGAACGATACTGTTTGCGGCCCAAGGTCTTGCCAACAGCATGTGTATGTCACATTCCCAGAATGTCCTAATGCAATTGACTGTGAAGGCAATGTCTATCAAGGCATACGTATAGACTGTGATTGCTGGACACAAACGAATCTCAAATCCACCAGATATAGCGATTGCTCCCTCATCCCTACAGTGTACGAATATTATAGTAGCATAACTCCGAATGTAGAGGAAAATGTGGAGCGCTTTGGACGTCTGTACAGCTTTGAGTCCGCCGTGCGCGACAGTGCGGATAATGGACATGGCCACATTCAGGGTGTCTGTCCAGCGGGTTGGTACTTGCCTACCCCAGAAAAATATGAAACTTTGGCTTTGCATGGTGCGGATGCACTGAAATCACCGCTTTATTGGTTGGATGGAGGTGGCTCCAATACGACAGGATTTTCAGCATTGCCTGCAGGTTGGTATAATGGCAGCAAAGACCGGTATGAAGGCATGTATGGAGAGACCTATTTCTGGTCCACCGAGGGCGTAAATGTTGCGGCTCACCGTTATGCATACGGCCTTATGTACAAATGTGATGAGCTGTTTGAGACCGACAGGAAGTACGGCGTGGGTTACAGTGTCCGTTGTATCAAAGAAAAGAGATAGGGTAAAGTTTGCTTGATTTTACTTGTCAGCAAGACATCCCGCCATTTTGAAATAGAGATCGGTGAGGATAATGGCTGTGTTTCCGTTGCGCCCAATGTGATACATAGCCTTGTTGCACTCTTCCGTCATCTTGGTGATGTGTTTCAAGTTGAGGTCGCGGAAGGTGGATAATATGCCGGATTCCTGGTCGGTGACCTTGACCAAAGCGTTGGCTCCGGCGTTTTGCATCAGCAGGTTGCGGAGCATACGCAGGATGATGTTGACAAAAGCTTTCTGTTTCTCGCGTCCTTGGCTGACAATATCGCCGAAGAGTTCCTGCACATGAGCGTAGTTGATTTCTCCGGCGGGCCTCTGGTGGGCGAAGGCCACGATGCTGGTCATCATAGCATCGAAAGTGTCAATCATATCGCGCTGTTCCGCGTTGTTGCGGTAGATTTGCAGGGCTTTGTTGTAGTCGCCGTCCGCAATGGCCGTGATGTCGCGTGCAGTGGCCGCATCCATCTCCGGAATCGCCTCCTGCAAGGCTGTCTGCAACTCTTCGTCCGTAAGTTTGGGGATTTTTACCAGTTGAGTTCGGGACAGGATGGTGCTTAGAATCTGGTCCGGCTTCTCTGATATGAGGATGAACAACGATTTGCCGTCAGGCTCCTCCAGCGTTTTCAGTAATTTGGGTGCCGCCGCATGGTGCAGGCGGTCAACACTCCAGAGTATGTACGTCTTGTAGCCGCCCATATAGGAGCGCATGCTGTTCTGGTTGATGATGTGCGAGCAGTCGCGGATGTTGATAGAGGGCTGCTTGTTTTCACCTTGGAGCACGGTCAGCCAGTCCTGCATGTCAATGTGATATTGATTCTCTATCACATAATCTTTGAACTCCTGTGCCAACTGGATGGAGTCGGGATCTTTTTTGATGGTTTTGGTGGTGCAGTTCGGGAAATAGATGTGCAGGTCCGGGTGCGACAGCTTGGAAAACTGGATGCAGGAGGGGCACGTGCCGCACGAGTCAGTGTCGGAGGGGTGCTCGCAGCAGAGATACTGCGCCAGTGCCACCGCCAGCGCGAAGGCGTGGCTGCCCGGCTGCGCCAGGAAGAACTGGGCGTGACTGATGCGGTGCTCGTGCACCTGACTCAACAGCTGCTCTTTCAATTTCTGGGATACAAGTACATCTTTAAACTGCATAATGTTGGATTTTATATTATTTTATTTCGATAGTCAGTGGCGGATATGTTTCAGCCAGTTCGGGTCGTTGGTGTTTTCGTAGGTGTCCAGACATTCGAAAATCTCATCCAGGGTGTTGGCCACCATCAATAGTTTTTTGTGAAAAGGACGTAGGAAGCCTTCCTCGCTGAAACGTTCCAACTGGGCTACGAGATGATCATAGAATCCGTTATGGTTGAACAGCACGATGGGTTTGGTGTGCATGCCAAGCTGACTGTCGGTGAGAATCTCGAACAGTTCATCCATGGTGCCGTATCCGCCAGGCAGGGCAACAAAGGCATCTGCCTCATACTCCAAGAGTTGTTTGCGCTCACTCATGGTTTTAACATAGATCATCTTGGTGATATTCTCGGCCAAAACATGGTTGCGGGTGAAAAAGTCGGGCGCCACGCCGATAACGGTGCCGCCGTGTTTCATGACTTCGTCTGCCGTGGCCCACATCAGTCCAATGCAACCGCCGCCATAATAGAGCGTGAGATTCTTTTCTGCCAGTCGGATTCCGAACTGTCGGGCCTGTTGGGCGTAAACCGGATTGTTTCCCTCCGCAGAACCGCAAAACAAAGCTATGTTCTTGTATTTCATATCACATGTAGTTTTATTAAAGCATGATAAATGAGAGAGATGATGAGGTATGCCATGATGATGAGTGGAAATGCACCCCAGCGGAAAATCGGTATCAGCACAATGCCGATGATGATCAGTGTGTAACGAGCGATGTTAATCCCTTTCCACTTGTAGTCTTTGAATTTCAAGGAGAGCATCCAGATTTTAGAGACGAGTAGGAGGGAGAAGATCACGGCAAGAATCCATATCACCCAGAAGTTGTTGAATAGAGCCATCCTGTCGGCGGCCAGGGGAATGAAGCCTAAGAACATGGCGTTGGCAGGAGTGGGCAGCCCCAAGAATGAGGAGGTCTGGTTTTCGTCGATGTTGAAGCGGGCCAGACGCACGGCCGACAATGCGGGTACCATCAGAGCGATGAACGGCAGATAGTCATAGACGACCCCTTGATGAAGTGGCGAAATGCCCTCGGTGCAGCGCACTAACCATGTATAGATGATCATGCCAGGTGCCACGCCGAAGGAAACTACATCGGCCAGCGAGTCCAGTTCCTTCCCGATAGGTGAGGACACCTTCAGCAATCGGGCAACGAAACCGTCAAAGAAGTCGAAAACGGCGGCTATGATGATGAAGATGGCAGCCGTCTCCAGATTGCCCTTTAGTGCGGCCATGGCCGACAGGCATCCGCATACCAGATTCAGGCAGGTTAATGTGTTGGGGATATGCTTTTTCAAGAGTTAAAAAATTATTATAGTTGATAAACTAGACAGTTGTAAAGTTAATAAAGTCTCTGTTCTCCAGTCTTAATTATTTCAACACCCAATACTTCGGGCTAACATTCTTGGCGAAGGCCTCTGCCTCTTCTTCGGTGTCAAAGATGCCGATGCAGACGCGCAGGTTGGAAACACCGTTTTGCGTGACCAGCTTGGGTTCGTATTGGTCAAGATTGCGTTGCTTGATGTGTCGCACTGCGTCTTGTTCCGTGGGCAGACTGCCTGCAATCACATAGAAGTGGCCCGGCTCAAAGCGGATGACGGGATAGTTGCCGTTGGTGGTGGTGCGCACCACTTCAGGAGTATAGACCTCCGGTTCTGTTACAACTTCCTCCTCCTGCTCTTCCTGTGTCTCCTCTTCGTATGTCGCCGTTTCTTCTGCAACTCCTTCATCCTCTTCCGTGATCACCTCCTCATCGGTCTCAGCAAATTCCTTTTTGATTTGCTGGAAGGCGTCGGTCAGCTGCTGCCTGAACAAATATCCCAATACGCCCAAGACAATCAGGATGAGAAGGATGAATAGCCACCACCAGCTGCGGCGCTTCTTCTTTCTTTTAGCCGGTTTCTTATCATCAATATATGCATCCTTATATACCACATCCCCTAAATCCACTACTTCCACCTCCTTCACCTCCTTCACCTCTTGCACCTCTTTTACCTCTTTTACCTCTTGATCCTCCTTCACCTTTTCCTCAGCTTCTTTGGCTAATCTTTCTTGCTCTTCCGCCTCTCTCAGCCGTTGTTCAGCCTCTTCTTGCAATCTTCTTTCCTCAGCTTCTTTTGCTAATCTCTCCTGTTCC
Source organism: Bacteroidales bacterium (assembly GCA_017554325.1). Taxonomy (GTDB): domain Bacteria; phylum Bacteroidota; class Bacteroidia; order Bacteroidales; family WCHB1-69; genus F23-D06. The sequence continues at coordinate 83,117 of JAFZIP010000020.1, read as the reverse complement.
TCAGCCTCTCTCAATTGTTGTTCCGCCTCTTCCTGCAATCTTCTTTCCTCCTCTTCCTCTTCCTCTTGTAATCTCCTAATCTCCTCATCTCTCATCTCCTCTTTTTCCTCCTTCACCTCTTTCACCCCATTCACCTCTTGCACCTCCTTCACCTCCTTCACCTCCTGTTCCTCCTCTTTTCCTCTTTCACCCAATTTCACGACTCCCATTCCCTCAAACTCGCGGTTCAGTTCTTCGATGTGGTCGCATACGAACGCGATGCCTTCCTTGTTGTTCAAGGAGAAGGTGCCAAAGTTGTCGAATGCCACCTCTTTATTATTCTCGATGGCAGTCTTCAGCTCATCCACCCAGCGGTTGATTTCGGCAGATGCCTCCGTGATGCGGCATTGCTTCTCGCGGCATACGAGGTTGATGAACTCGGTGCTGTCGGGTTGGTCATCCGTAACGGTAAGTGTGACCACATACTGTGGCGGCAGCATGGTGTCGCCGTCAAAACGTGCCGGTTGGTAGGTCTTGGTGAAGGTGCCGAGGTCGTTGATGAAAATGGAGTCATCCTTTAGCAGAGCTTTGATGATGTATTGGATCATGAGGCGGGTTGTGTTAGAGGTTTATTTTGTGTTGAAATTTTGGAGGTCTTCCGGTGTGTCGATGCCGATGCCGGAGTATTGGCAGGCGGCGGTGTGGATGTTGTAGCCGTTCTCCAGCCAGCGCAGTTGTTCGAGTTTCTCGCAGTTTTCCAATGAGGAGGGGGACAGCTGGATGATTTCCTTCAGGGTCTTGTGACGATATGCGTAGATGCCGAGATGTTGGTGGTAGGTCGGTGCTTCGGAGGCTGTGTCGCGGCGATAGGGGATAGGGTAGCGGCTGAAATAGAGCGCTTTCCCGTCTTGGGCAATCACTACCTTCACCTTGTTGGGGGTCTCGGCCTCCTTGGGGTCGGTAAATGGGCGCACTAACGTGGCGATGTGCACTTCGGGGCGCACGAACAGGCTTGTGAGCAGGCCGATTTCCTTGGCGCTGATGCCCGGCTCGTCGCCTTGGATGTTGATGATGATGTCCTCGTCGCCGAGTTGCAGCAGACGGGCTGCCTCGCCGCAGCGGTCGGTGCCCGACGGATGGTCGGGGCTGGTCATGACAACATGGCCGCCGAAGCCACGCACGCACTGCGCGATGCGCTCGTCGTCAGTAGCCACGGCCACTTGGTCGAGCCCCGACTCACGCACGTGCTCATAGACCACCTGGATCATCGGCTTGCCATGAATCAAGGCCAATGGCTTGCCTGGAAAGCGGGTGGAGGCATATCGTGCCGGTATGATGCCGATGAATTTCATTACTTGAAAAGACCGAACAACTCGGCGTCTATCTTGTTGATAATCTCACCAAAATCTTCGGGTCTCTCGGCGAATTTAATGGTGTTTACATCCACCACCAAGAGTTTGCCATCGTTGTAGTTGGAAATCCATTTCTCGTACTTCTCATTCAGGTTCTCCAAATAAGAAATCCGGATGGAATCCTCGTAAGCGCGTCCGCGTTTGTGAATCTGTGTCACCAGCGTGGAGACATCTGCTTTGAGGTAGATGAGAAGGTCTGGTGCTTGCAAAAACTGCGTCATCAGCTCGAACAACTGTGTGTAGTTGTCGAAGTCGCGGGTGGCCATCAGGTCCATCTCGTGCAGGTTCGGGGCGAAGATGTAGGCATCTTCATAGATGGTGCGGTCTTGGATGACATCTTTCTTGCGTTTTCGAATGTCCAGAATCTGACGGAAACGGCTGTTCAGAAAGTAAATCTGGATGTTGAAGGACCAGCGTTGCATGTCCTGATAGAAACTGGCTAAATAGGGATTGTTGTCCACACTCTCATAGAGAGGCTCCCAGCCATAATGTTTGGCCAGCATTCCAGTAAGGGTGGTTTTTCCGGAACCAATATTTCCGGCAACGGCGATATGCATAGGGATTGGATTTATAAGGTTATTTATTGTTTATTCGTTTCCGTAGAGACGGTGCATGCACCGTCTCTACTACATCATATAATCATGCATGTCCAAATGCAGGATGTGTTCCAATTCAGCCCGATGGGCGTCATCGGTGCGGATGAAGGCGGTGGCGGCCACGCCGACAGTCGGGTCGGCTAACGGGCGCAGCTCCAGCACATCCATCATGTCCTCGCGGAATTTCTTCTCGTTGAAAACCTCCTTGTCGTCGGCATCAGCGGGGCGCTCCAGCACGAGGAAACTGTAGGTGTCCTGCTCCTTGCCTTTCCACATCTCCTCCTTGCTGAGGTGGATGTTGTTCAGATAGGCTACAATGGGATGCGTGCCGCTGATGTGCGTCTGCAGCTCGTTGAGACAGAAACCGGCGAAACGCAACGGGTTGATCTCAATCGGGATGGCCTTCTTGCCGTCGTAGCGGAACTCGATGTGCATGGGGAAATCGTGCAACTTCAGCACTTTGTTGAGCTGGATGAGGAAATTCATGAACGGTTCCTCATATTGGTCGTAAAGAGCGCGACTGGAGCAATACAAACGGTCGGAGGTGTCGGACTCGTTCGCGAAGCGGTGATGGAAGATGTTGAGGATGGTCGGGTTGCCCTGATCATCGAAATAGGTATCTACCGCATACTCTTCGCCTTTGATATACTCCTCAATGAGAAACTTCTGCGTTCCGATGACGAACTCAGGGAACTGCGAACCCACTTTGTGGAAGTTTGCTTGGATGTCGCGGATGGCGGCGCGCCACTCGTCCGCGTTGTGCACCACGTGCACACCGGCGCTCAGGAAGCCGACCGAGGGCTTCAGTACCAGCGGATATACAAGTTGTTCGGGGTTGATGTCTCCCAATTTGACAATCTCCTCTTCGCAGAAGAAGAAATCGGGGTACATGTCTTGGCAGATGCGGCGGAAGGTGGCCTTGTCTTTCAGCAGGGCAATCTTGTCCAGTAACTCCTGGTCGGGCAGGTGCTCCACCAGCCAGCCCAGGGCGTTCTCCGACATGGTGTACAATCGTCCGCGCTTCTGGTATTCGGCTACAAATTCGTCGTCGTTCAGCAGGTTGAGGGCGTGGCCTTCGGCAACAATCTTTTCCGACATGGCATTTCTCAGCACGGGGAGATTCTTTTCAATGGCCGTGTTGATGAGGGTTTGCGATACGTATGGTTTTTCTAATATCAACATGTTTATTTATTGTTTTTTTCGTTGCGTTCCTGTAGAGACGGTGCATGCACCGTCTCTACAAAATATTTATTCGGTACGTTTCACGTTCATTGAATGCAACACCAGATAGACGCACAATGCGACGAACATGACGATGGCGAGGATGTTGAAGACGGGCGTTCCGATGTAGTTGGTCATGAAGGTGGGCTCCACGCCGCAGTATTTGAGGATGGCGCTGAGCACACCCATGATGGCGCCGCCGGCGAGCAAACCGGAGGCCAGCAAGGTGCCCTTCTCGCCGCGAGCCTTGTTAAGAGCCTCGTCTTTGTTTCTGGATTTGATGAACCAGGCCAGGAAACCGCCCACCAGCAGCGGCAGGTTAAGCTGCAACGGGATGAACATGCCCAACGAGAATGCCAGTGCCGGAACGCCGATCACGTCCAACAAAATAGCCAGCACCGCGCCCACGATGTAGAGAATCCACGGCGTGGAGCCGTTGAACATCAGGGGTTGGATGATGGCGGCCATGGCGTTGGCCTGCGGAGCTACCAGCGCATCTTCGCCCGTGTAGCCGTATGTCTTGGAGAGCAGCATGATGACCGCACCCACAGTGAGGGCGGAAACCAAGGTGCCCACGAATTTGAAGGCCTCCTGCTTGAACGGCGAGGTGCCGATCCAGTAACCGATCTTGAGGTCGGTGATGAAACCGCCCGCCATGGCGAGTGCGGAGCAGACGATGCCACCCACCACCAATGCGGTGAGGATGCCGGCGCCGCCTTTGAGACCCACAGAAGCCAATACGATGGAGGACAATATCAGGGTCATCATCGTCATGCCCGACACAGGGTTGGTGCCCACGGTGGCAATGGCCGTGGCAGCCACGGTGGTGAACAGGAATGCGAAAAGGAAGACTACTAGCAGGCCTACCAGCACTTGCTTGATATTCATGCTCATGCCGCCGAAGAGGAAGAAAATGAACATCATGACGAGCACGGCGAGGAAGCCAAAGAGGATGATCTTCATGGAGATGTCGCGTTGTGTGCGCAACACAGCATTTTCTTCGCCTTTTTGTTTGCCGGCCTTGAAGGCCACGCCGAGCGATTTCTTGATGACGCCTGCCGACTTGCACACGCCGATAAGACCGGCCATGGCGATGCCGCCGATGCCGATGTAGCGGGCGTAGTTGGCAAAGATGAAGTCAGGGTCGAGGGTACTCATGGAGGTCAGCACGCCGTCCACGTCCATGGCGCCGTATTGGCCGAGCAGCGGAACGATGACCCACCACGACAGTGCAGAGCCGGCGCAGATGACCGCGGCATATTTCAACCCGATCAGGTAGCCCGTGCCCAGCAGGATGGACTCGGCACTCATCTTGAAGACGAATTTGTGGTTCATTGCCAATTGTTCGCCCCAGCCGCACATGCGCGTGGAAATGGTGTCGGCCCAGAAGTGGAAGGTCGTCATCAGGAAGTCGTACAAACCGCCAATAAGGCCGCTGATCAACAGCAGCTTGGCCTGGTTGCCGCCCTTGGCACCGGAGACGATGATCTCCGTGGTGGCCGTGGCCTCCGGGAACGGGTATTTGCCGTGCATGTCGGACACGAAATACTTGCGGAACGGAATCAGGAACAGGATGCCTAAGAATCCGCCCAGCAAGGATGAAAGGAAAATCTGGAAGAAGTTGACCTGGATTTCAGCTCCGATGGCGGGGTTGGTTTCCTTGATGATGTAGATGGCCGGCAGCGTGAAGATGGCGCCTGCCACGATAACGCCGGAACTGGCTCCGATGGACTGGATGAGCACGTTCTCGGAGAGCGGGCTTCTGCGTTTGGCCAAGGTGGATACGCCTACGGCGATGATGGCGATGGGGATGGCTGCCTCGAACACCTGCCCGAAGCGCAGGCCGGAGTAGGCCGTGGCCGCCGAGAAAATGATGGCCATGATAATACCCCAGGTGATGGTCCAAGCATTGAGCTCCGGGTACTTCTTCTGCCCTAACAGGATGGGCTTGTACTCTTCGCCCTCTTTCAGTTCGCGGTACGCGTTGTCCGGAAGTTTGATCTCCTCCGGCTGGTTGATAAGGTCTTTTTCTTGTTCTTCCATATTGATAATGAGTTTATTGCAAAATAAGTATAATAAGCCGCCAAAAATACAAAAAATTGGGTGCCGTTTGAAAGAGTGTTACGGCTTTGTCAAGAAGAGTTATCAACAGAATCAACAATGTGTGGGTTATAACATCTTCTCAAATTCTCCAGTGGTTCACGGTTCAGGCCATGGTGAGTACTTGAAACTCTTGATGCTAAAAGGTTTTTGTGCCTCCCGGTAAGTTTTATAGTCCTTGTCATCAAAACGGGGTTGCACATTCATCGACATGATCGGGTGCATCTTGAGGCCCGGTTGGTTCAACTGTTCCAGCAGATAAGGATTATCGAAACGTTTGACGAGATGGTCGCCGTAAAAGATGTCCACGTATTCTGGAGTCCAGACCACCTTGTAAGTCGTATATTCATCCATTTTATTGATCCAGCTTCGGCGGATGTTGTATCGGGGTTCGGAACGTAGTACCCCATTTTCCATCCAGTGCATAGTAGGGCGCATGTTCTTGAAAAACAGTCCTTTGTTGTATTTCGGATTATTGTTGGACCATCCTTCCACACAGTCTATTTCTGGGGGCCATGCGCTGTCGGAGGCGAGCCACAGAGCCGGCCAGAGGTTGGTGCCGTAGGGCATCCGGGCCTCCCACTCGAAGGTGCCGTACTTGAATTCCTCCACGCTGCGGCAGTAACCGGTCTCCCAGCGGCGGATAAGTATGGTGTTGGAATGCTTGATTTCCCGTCTGTTCTCATACAGCTCCACCACCACGCAGTTGCTGTCGTCCACAAAAACCATCTCCGAATCATACCAGACGGGCCTTTTTGGATGGGTGATGCCCCACTGCGGCCGGCCTATCCAGGTCAGCCCTTGCCACTGAAAGGTAACGATGCCATGCCATTTTTCCATAATAGATTCCTGTTTTGATGAATCGGCGGCGTTTACCGGCTCGCTCTGTCCGTAGCTCTTCCACGGCAAGGCCGCTGTCCATAGCATAAACAAGATGAGCAATCCGATTCTATTCATGTACTTGTTGCAAAACAAAAGAAAGCGCAAAAGTACGCAAAAAAAGGAAACAGATTTTTGGATGGAATTTATCATGTAGTGTTGATAGTCTGATTTTTTTATATCTTTGCCAATTGATTTTATTGTTGCTAAAATATGAAAAACGTTTTTATTACAGGGGCGACCAGCGGTTTTGGCGAGGCGATTGCCCGCACACTGGCCAAGCAGAATGTCAAAATGATTATCACCGGCAGAACGGAGGACAAACTGATGCAGGTGGCTCGCGAGATAGAGGCCTCCACCCAAACCAAGGTGTTGCCGCTCGTGTTCGACGTGCGCGACTACGATGCCTGTGTGAAGGCTATAAACTCCATTCCGGAGGACTTTCGCGATGTGGATGTGCTGGTCAACAACGCCGGCTTGGCCGTGGAACTCAATCCCGTGCACGAGGGCGCCATCGAGGACTGGGAGCGGATGATTGACACCAATGTCAAAGGACTGCTCTATATCACCCGTCTCGTATCCCCATGGATGGTGGCCCGTCAGCAAGGCCATATCATCAATATCGGCTCGACGGCTTCCCATGAGATCTACTACGGCGGTAACGTCTATTGTGCCACCAAGCACGCGGTGCTGGCCCTTACCAAAGGTATGCGCACCGACTTCCTGAAATACGGCATCAAGGTGACGCAGATTTCCCCGGGCGCATGCGAGACCAACTTCTCCGTGGTTCGTTTTCACGGCGACAAAGAGAAGGCCGACAAGGTATATGAAGGGTACGACCCGCTCGTGGCGCAGGATATTGCCGATGTGGTGGAATTCGTCCTGTCGCGCCCGTCGCACGTCTGCCTCAACGAAATCATCATGACCCCCACCGCCCAATTCAACGGGGTGATACATAAAAATTAATTGTCGGTGTGTAGAGACGTGCCATGGCACGTCTCTACACACGGCCCTGTGTCTTTACACACATCAAAAATCCCCTGAATGAAAAAGATAATATACATCATGTTATGGATACCAATCCTGATTTTAGGCAGGGTGGGGGATTTGTGTGCACAAGTCAGTCTGGACACGACCATCTGTCCGAGTCAGTTTCCATTTACCTGGAATGGGGTCACCTTCTATCATGACAGTGTGGCTGTCACGCAAGGTGGTACAATGCAGATGACGGTCCAGCATCACCCGACCCCAATCCATTCGCTGAACATGACGGAGGAGATATGCGCCGGAGATACATTGCCGGTGTCCATTGGCGTGTCCCTGCAATCGGTTTTGGTGCTGATCGAAAATTCCGCAACGATAGGCGAAAGTCAGAAGATATTCCTCCCTGACGGCATGTATTGTTCGCCGTATGGCACATATTATCGTTCCATTGCAAACTTCAATCAGTTTATCCCGGGAGCCACCATGACCAACGTCAACGACATTCTGTATGTGAGGCTGAAGATGGAGCATTCCGCACTGGAAGATTTGAAAATATCCATTGTTTGTCCTAATGGCAGCCGGAGCAAACTCATTGCTGACTATAATAGTAGTACAGAAAGCTGGGGCAATATCCCCAATAATTATTTCCGTACATGTCTCGGCTTGGCCAATCGTTTGACGGATGTCGTTTCCTGTGACAGCTCGTTAAATCCGATCGGGGAACCTTGGAATTATATCTGGTCAAATAACACGAATCATAATTACCAGTATGCGGCAGGCACTTACGGCTATTGCTACGAATCGGTGAATCTTCAGTCGTATGTCAATCCGTATTGGGACTTCTACTCATCATATCAACCCTATTACGACAGCTACACGACTCACAAGTCGGTGAAACCGAGTAATCCGGTGAACATGACCCAAATATACCACCCGTATCAGAGCTTCAGCAATCTGATTGGCTGCCCATTGAACGGCCAATGGTACATTGAGGTGCAGGACATGCTTTCAGAGGATAATGGCTATCTGACGGAATGGGAGTTGGCCATGGCTCCGTCTCTGTTGCAGACCATCGTGCCGACGGTGGTGTCCAAACAGCTCGTCGGCCCGTGGATCACTACCCTGACGGACTCCACCTTCATCATCACGCCACCGGCAACCTTGACGAGCGACACCACGGTTGACTATCGGTTTGTGTTGCATACGGATGTCGGCTGCCAGTATGACACCACGGTTTCCTTGACCGTACATCCCAATTATGCGGTGGTGCGCGACACTTCCGTTTGTGACACGGATTTCCCCATTACGTGGGAGGGGATTACTTTTAACGCAGCCGCCACTCAGACGTTGCGTCTGCAGACAACGCACGGATGCGATTCCATTATCACGCTTGATCTGGCTATGAAAACCTCCTCGTCCTATACCGATACGGTGGAGACATGCGATGCATATACTTGGCAGGATGGGGTTACGTACACCATATCCACGAATGAGCCGACCATACGACTTCAGAATGCCAGCGGATGTGATTCGGTGGTGCGGTTGCAGCTGACGATATTGAATTCAGTGGAATCGGTGGATGAGGTGTTCGCCTGCGACAGCCTGGTATGGATAGATGGAAATACTTATTTCGAGAGCACCACGGAACCCGAACATCTGATTACGTTGCCGACGGGTTGTGACAGCATCGTGCATCTGCATCTGACCATCGGGCATTCAGCAGCCACGGACACCGCGGCAGAGGCTTGCGGCAGATTCTCATGGTATGAGCATAAGAACATCCTGAACAGCTGCGACAATCTTACGCACGTGTTCCACAAGGATGACGGCTGCGACAGTGTGGTGACCTTGCATTTGACGATTTTTCCGCTGCCGGAGGCCTGCTTCAATTATTTTACCTTGGGAGAGAATTTTGAGATTGGAACAATGCTGCATTTTGAAGAATGCTCGCCCAATATGGTCAATTATCATTGGAATATGGGCAATGTAGATGTCTTTGAGGATCCTGCTTTCGACTATGCATACATGTCCGCAGGTACGTACCGGGTGACTTTGCGCGTAACTGACGAGAACGGCTGTTCGGCAGAAAGATACCGCATGGTGGTGATAAAGGACCCTGAATTGCAGATATTTCTTCCCAATAGTTTTACACCCAATTATGATGGTCTCAATGACGTCTTCAAACCCACTGGCTTGCATGTCACCGATGATCATTATCTGTTTGTGATATATGACCGATGGGGACACATTGTTTTCCGGACTGCAGATCCCGAAGAGGGCTGGGATGGCACGTACAAAGGGCAAAAGGTACCCAACAACTCTGTTATGTCATGGACACTGCAATGCGCCTCCGACGATGGTATGGTACGACAGAAGGGCGCTGTGGTGGTGATGTATTAAAAAGTTTAGAGTTTATAGTTGATAGTTTAGAGTAGAATTTGCGATTTAATCAAGAAATGACCCAATCCAAATGCTTGCACACAACAGTAATTCTCTAAACTCTAATCTCTCATCTCTAATCTCTAAACTATAATCTTTAACATGGACATATTCACTCCTAAATCAAGCAAACTGAAAGTCCCTCTCGTGGAGGGCATCAGGGCGGGTTTCCCGTCTCCGGCGGAGGACTTTATGGAACCTGCGTTGGATCTCAACCGCTATGTAATCAAGAATCCCGCTTCTACATTCTATGCCCGCATTGTGGGCGACAGCATGGAGGGCGCTGGCATCAGCGACGGGGACATTGTGGTCATCGACAAGTCGCTGGAACCGAAGGACGGCAATATTGCCGTTTGTTTCATTGACGGGGAATTCACTCTGAAACGGATTCTCTTGGACAAAGGGCACCTCTGGCTCCAGCCTGCCAACCCCAAGTTCAAGCCCATCGAAATCACCGAAGAAAACCACTTCCTCGTCTGGGGCATCGTCACGCACCTTATCAAGAATTTATAATTATGTTTATGTTATTAGGTACACGGGGTACATGGGGTACAAGAGGAAGCATTACCTCCTTCACCCCCTTTACCTCATTCACCCCATTTACCCCTTTTATCCCTTTCACCTCTTGTTCCTAGTATCATGTTCGGCCTGGCTGATTGCAACAATTTCTTTGTCTCCTGTGAGCGGGTTTTCCGGCCCGATCTCAACGGGCGGCCCGTTATTATCCTATCCAACAACGACGGTTGTGTGATTTCGCGCTCCAACGAGGCCAAGCGAATCGGCATCAAGATGGGGCAGCCGTTCTATCAGCTCAAGCAGACGATTCAGCGTTACGATGTGACGGTGTTCTCCTCCAATTATATTTTGTACGGTGACATGTCGAAGCGGGTGCAGATGACGTTGCAGTCGCTGGTGCCGGCTACGGAGGTCTATTCCATCGACGAGTCCTTTCTGGACCTTCGGGGCATAGAGCATGGTAAGCTGGATGAGTTGGGACATCATGTTTCCCACGTGGTGCAGCGCAACACGGGCATTCCCATCAGTGTGGGCATCGCGCCCACGAAGACGCTGGCCAAGATAGCCTCCAAGCTGTGCAAGCAATATCCGAAATTGAAAGGAAGTTGCTACATGCATCGCTCTGAGGACATTGAGAAGGTGCTGAAGAAGTTTCCCATTGAGGATGTGTGGGGCATAGGGCGGCGCTTCTCGGCCATGCTCAAAAGCCGCAACATCCTGACCGCGTACGATTTCACGCAGATGCCCATGAGTCTGGTGCAGTCGCTGATGCACGTGGGTGGCGTGAAGACGTGGCGCGAGCTCCGTGGTGAGCCTTGTGTGGAGTTTGAGGAGATGGTCAAGGACAAGCAGCAGATCACCGTGTCGCGCAGCTTCAGCAAGGAACTGGCCGATGTGCACGACATCCAGCAGCAGGTGGCCCTGTTTACCTCCATGGCCGCCGAGAAGCTGCGCAAGCAGGGGAGTGTGTGTGGCAGCATCATGGTGTTTTTGCTTACGAACAGGCATCGGGAGGACAAGCCCCAGCAGTTTGCCAACCGGCTGATACGGTTGCCGGTGTCCACCGACAGCACGCTTGAGCTCGTGAACGTAGCCGCGCGCACGGCGGAGGAGTTGGTGCAGGTGCCGTACGAGTACAAGAAGGCGGGCGTGATACTCTCGGATATTTCGCCCAAGAGTGCGATGCAAACCGTTCTTTTCGATGAGGTGGATCATGGCAAACAGGACAGATTGATGAGCGTGTTGGATGCCATCAACAAGAAGCAGGGTCCTCGCTCGGTAGTGGTGGCCAGCGCGGGCTTTGACGGCATCAAAATGAACCGTGAGCACCTGTCGCCCAACTACACCTCGGATTGGGGAGATATACTGGTGGTGAAGAGTTGAGAGATTAGTAGAGACGCATAATCTTGCGCCTCTATGTTTTTATATTGAAAAAAATGTATATTTGCACAAACAAATTCCGTCGATCATGAGCACAGAAATGATGATAGAGACCATTCGAGAGTATTTCAAGACCCAACCGGTTTTAAAGGCTTGGCTATTCGGCTCTTTCGCCCGCGGCGAGGAGACCGAGGAGAGCGATATTGATATACTGGTGGTTTACGATGATAAAGCGAGAGTGTCCTTGCTTACCATTTCACGTATGATGGGAGAACTGGAACGAAGTACAGGCCGTCATGTTGACTTGATTGAGGAAGGTTGCCTGCTTCCTTTTGCTGTGCAATCTGCAAACCGAGATAAACAACTTATTTATGAGAGAAGAAGTTAGAGACATCGAAAGGCTTCAGCACATTCTCGAGGCCATGAACGTACTTGTGAAATACCAAACACAGCACACTTTGGAAGAAGCTGTTGCAGATCCTGTAGTCTATTTCGGTTTGGTGAAACATGTCGAAATAATAGGAGAAGCTGTTTATAAGCTGACTCTTGAATACCGTGCCAGTCACTCTGGAGTGAATTGGGACGATATAGAACGAATGCGCCATGTATTGGTTCATGGTTACTATAAGATACGGCCCGAACAATTGTGGGAAACCATTGCCGTTGACATTCCGCAATTAAAACCCATAATCGAACAATATATCTCCGAAATGGAGTAGCAATAATAATCGGTATTATCCCCTTTTAGTCTTGCGTTTACACTGCTTTCAGCAGATTATTCTGCAACTATTGCAGGCACCCTGTTTCGCGGTGAGCGGGCTCTGTGCTTCGTGGCAAGTGAGTCTCGCACCGCGGCTGACCTTTGGAGGCGGCTATCCTCCCCACATAAGCGACCGCAGGGAGCGCAATGTGGGGCGTGGCGATACAACGTAAAGCCCTCGCGGCGTAGGAGTCGCATGCGCCGAAGCGCGATAGCTGCCGCCGCGAAATCGAACGACAGAAGGAGATCTTCATGCTCCAACAGGAGATCATGTCAGATTGATTTTTTTCCTGTCTTCGCACCCGATAAACTAACCCGAAAATTAAAAATCTCCTAAACCTAATCAAAAAAACGAACTGTTTTTATAACATATAGGATTGGAGGTTGGAAATTATTTGCAAAACAGCGCTGCCTTGCAGATACAGTTTTCTTCTTCTCAGAAATTGCGGTTACCGACCGCAATATTCCAATCCACTGATATTGAACAGGTTGAAAAATGGCGGTTGACAACCGCCAAATTGGACGAATGGCAAACGCCATCCGATCGTCTTTCTTTTTGTCTTGTTTTGAAAATTATAAACCAAAATTTCATCATGATGAAAAAGATTTTACATTTTATTATTTGTTTGGCCTGTCTTTTCGTTGTTTTTAACGCAAAGGCTCAAGTGTTTTACGATGTGTTTCCGTGCATTGTAGATACCATTTACGTGCCAGAGGGATGCGTGCAAAACTATAGTAGTATAATTAACGATAACTCTATAATGATTACAGACGGCCATGTAGGTGTTGACAATCATGTAGCTTCCAATCCTCTCATTGTCTATCCCAACCCGACCTCCAATATCGTCAATGTGGAATTTGGAATGGAAAATGGGGAAATGGGCGATGTGAAAATCCAATTGTATGATGTGTATGGGAAATTGTTGGATGCAACGAACGTTGTAGGGGCGAATAATCATTCGCCCCTACAGACCACACAAATCGACCTGTCCTGATACGCCAATGGGGTGTATATCCTGAAGGCCGTGGCCGACGGGAAAACCCTGGGGGTACGGAAGATGGTACGGCAATAAACGTTGCTTACAATTGGTTACAACATGTAAGGGCGAATCATCATTCGCCCTTTTTTATAATACTAATCCCAAAGAGTTGTAATTCAATATTTTGATATTCCCTTCGGTGTTTTCTAAATCACCGGAATATACAACTGCTCGTTTCGTGACAGGTGTTTTGATCCAGTCGGGAAGATGACGTAATGTTCTTTCAAAGGAGGCGTGATACGTCATGGATGATTTTACTTCCATAGCGGTAATCTGCCCCTCCTGTTTAAGCAAAAGGTCCACTTCGTTCTGGTTGGAGTCGCGGTAGAAGAACACACCTCCATCTTTCCCCTGGTTGTATCGGTGTTTGAGAATTTCAATCACTACCATATTCTCAAACAATGGGCCGCGCATCTTGTCGTGTTCAAGCTGCTTCGGAGTCTCAATATCCAAAAGATAACATGCCAATCCAGTGTCGTTAAAGTAGATTTTGGGGCTTTTGACCAGTCGCTTGGCTATGTTTTCGTAATATGGCGGCAATAATGTGATTAAGTAGGATGCCTGAAGCACCGATAGCCAACGGGTAATGGTTTTGGAATCCACGCCCACTTCAGCTCCAAGCTCTGACGCGTTGAATATACTGCCTATGCGGGCAGCACACAACTTCATAAAACGCAAGAACTGCATCTGGTTCTGAATGTTCATCAAGTCGCGGACATCCTTTTCCAAATATGTTTTCACATAAGAAGGATAGAAAAATTTTGCTGTGTTCTTTCCAGCACTCACGGCAGGGTAAAGTCCCTCATAGAGCTGCTTAGATAGGTTTTGTCCAGCACGTTGTTCTACAGTTTCCGACAATGACATGGGCATTAGTTCAAATACGCCAGCACGACCGGCTAACGATTCGGATACGTCTTTCATCAATTCGAACTGGGAACTCCCTGTCAACAAGAATTTACGTTCGGGATTGTTGTCCACAATTCCTTGGATGTATTCCATCAAAACAGGTGCTTTCTGGATTTCATCTATGAACATACCTTCCGATGGTTGCTGAAGGAAAGCGACAGGATCATTCAACGCAAATTCTCTGATATGCACATCTTTCATGCTATATTCCTTATAGGTTGGAAAAAGATGCTTGAGCAAGGTGCTTTTACCAGATTGTCTTGGGCCGGTAACGCATATAACAGAGTAGTATTCAGCAGCTTCTGTTATTACGCTTGTCAGGGTTCGTTCAATGTATTCTACCTTCATTTATATGTAAATTCGGAATTTGATGGCAAAAATACATAATTTTTCAATATCATTCACATATAAATGATATTATGCTAGATTATCCTTTTCTCACAACTAATTGCGCATTCTCGAACTTCACCACCACGATCGGGGTGCCTTTGTCGATGAGACCGTGCTCGGAGGTGGCCTCCAAAATCTCGCCGTCAATGTTGATCTTGCCGGCGGGGCGCATGAAGGTGGCGGCAACGCCGCTCTTGCCCACATACCGCTGCATCCGCATGTCCTGCGCGCTGAAACCCTTGTCTGTTACCAGCTCGGTTTTCAATGCCAGACTGCCGAACCGCGTGTCGGCGGTAATCAGCTTTTTGCCCAGCCACAGCGAGAGGAAGAAACCGGCCGTGGTGCTCAATATCACCGTGAGCGCGCTGGCACCTACCTGTGCGGCGGCATCCAGATTGGGGTCAAAGTTGAACTTGAATCCCACGTTGAACACCATGGTCAAAATGAAGGCTGCGAATATCAGGATGATTCCCGAGATGCCCGCCACGCCAAAGCCTGGGATGACGAATATCTCCAACATCAACAAGGCCACGCCTATAAGAAACAGGAGAATCTCCCAATGCTGCGCCAAACCCTCCAGGTAGTGCGGAGCGAAGAACAGCAACGCTCCGATGATGGCAATGATGATGGGCAGGCCCAGTCCGGGCGACTGCAACTCGAAATACAGCCCGCCCACAATGCACATGATCAGTATGCCGCTGACTACAGGGTTTACCAAAAAGTTGATGAATTTGTCAATCCAGGACAAGTTCTGTTCGGTTATAGAGTAGGGCGCAATATGGGCTTTTTGAAGCACCTCTTCGCGGTTTTCGGCCATGCCTTCGCAGAAGCCGTGCTTCATCGCCTCTTCCGTGGTGAATGTCAATACTTTGCCGCTGTCGCTGATGCCCTCGATCCGCACATCAGGATCTACCATGGCTTGCGCGATGTCAGGATTGCGGCCGTTCTTCTCGGCAGTGGCCCGCATCAGCGAGCGCATGTAAGACTGGTACTTGTCGGGCATGACTTCGCCGTTCTGGTTCACCACGGAGGCCGCGCCTATGGAGGAGCCGGAGGCCATGTATATGCTGTCGCAGGCGATGGCGATGAGTGCACCGGCAGAGGCGGCGTTGTTGTTGATGAACACCAAGGTCGGCATCGGCGCGTTCAACAATAGCGTGCGGATCTTGTCGGCTGCGTCCAAATCCCCGCCGAAAGTGTTCAGCTCCAGTAGGATATAGTCAGCCTTCATCTCCGTGGCATCCTTCACAGCCCGCTCCGTCAACCGCAACGCCGGCTTGGAGATGTTGTCATCAATCGCATAATAATAAACCTTCTGCTGCGCAGAAACAGCAAAAAATGTTAGCCAACAGGCCCAAAACAATAAAATTTTTTGAAGCTTATTAACCATCTCAACTAGTATCTATTAACTATTATCTCTAAACTCTAATCTCTCAACTCTAAACTTTTTACGCCAGTTCCACCATGAACGGTGCAGGCAGCTTCAGCTCTTTGATAAAACTCTCCGCATGAACCTTGGTGCTGAAATTGAAGAAGTCGGCGTGATAAACATTGTTATCTTCCACGATGCGTATGGCAAACGGAGTTCCCCCCTTGTGCTTGTCCAGTTGCTCCTTCAATTTGTGTGCCAAGTCGGCGTTGATGTCCCGGATGCTGAGTACAATACGAACTTCCTTGCACAGTTTTTCGTAGGCATCTTCCAGATACATGACTTGAATGGGCTTCACGTCGGTTCGGATGGTTTCGATGCCCTCTTTGTTTCGCCAGCTTTTGACCTGCAGTTGCGCTCGTACGAACAGACGTTTGCCCGGCTCAAAGAAATGGCTGAACTTGGTGAAGTCCTCCCCGAACAACCGCCATTGCCAAGAGCTGTCGTAGTCTTCCAAGAAGATATTGCCGAAGTCCTTGTTGTTTTTGGTGAGTCCGGATGATACGTTGGCCACCACGCATACGAAAGAGAACCCTTTGCCGCTGGAGAATGCTTTCTTCATGTACTCCTCATCGTTGAGGTGGGCGAGGTTTATGTTGCAGAAGTTGTGAATGATGGGCTTGTATTCGTCCAAAGGGTGTGCGGAGATGTAGAATCCGGCCACCTCTTTCTCGCGTTTCAGCTGTTCGTAAGAGCCCCACGGCTCACATTGCGGTATTTCGGGGTTGCTTTCCTGTTTGACCGACTCATCCATGTCGAAGATGGAGAACTGGTTCTGTGCTCCGCGCTGGCTCTTGGAGGCGTAGGCAATGAGCTTGTCGATGAAGTTGTGCCCCGTGTTGTCCATGATGAAGAACTGGGCGCGGTGCATTTCCGGGAAGCAGTCGAATGCGCCGGCCATGGCCAAGGCTTCGATGCAGCGCTTGTTGCAGTTGCGCAGGTTCACGCGGCTCATGAAGTCGAAAATGTCTTGGAACGGCCCGTTGGCGTCGCGCTCCTCGATGATGCTGTCCACCGCGCTGCCTCCCACGCCCTTGAGCGCGGCCAGACCGAAGCGGATGTTGCCGTCGGCGTTCACCGTGAAGGAAGAGTCCGACTCGTTGATGTCGGGCCCTAGCACCTGGATGCCTTTGCGTTGCACATCCTCGATGAACACGCTGATGGTATCCATGTCGTCCAGATTGTTGGTGAGGTTGGCGGCCATGAACTCGGCCAGATAGTGGGCTTTCAGATAGGCGGTCTGGTACGCGACCCAGGAATAGCAAGTGGCGTGCGATTTGTTGAAAGCGTAGGAAGCGAACTTCTCCCAGTCGCCCCAGATTTTCTCCAGCACTTTCTCGTCATGTCCGTTCTCTTTGCCTTGCGTGATGAACTTGGGCTTGAGGTGGTCCAGTTTGTCCTTCTGCTTCTTGCCCATGGCCTTTCGCAGGGTGTCGGACTCGCCGCGCGTGAAGTTGGCCAGCAGTCGCGACAGGAGCATCACCTGCTCCTGATAGACGGTGATACCGTAAGTGTCCTTCAGGTACCGCTCCATGATGGGGATGTCGTACTGGATCTCTTCGCGTCCCTGCTTGCGGTTGATGAACTGCGGAATGTAGTCCATCGGGCCGGGACGGTACAGGGCGTTCATAGCGATGATATCCTCGAATTTGCTGGGCTTCAGCTCTTTGAGGTATTTCTGCATACCGGGAGATTCAAACTGGAACGTGGCCACAGTGTCGCCTTCGCAGAACAGCTCGTAGGTCTTTTCGTCGTCAATGGGGATGGCGTCAATGTCCACGTCTATGCCCTTCGATTTCTTGATGTTGCGGATGGTCTCCTTGATGATGGAGAGGGTCTTCAGACCGAGGAAGTCCATCTTGATCAACCCTACATCCTCAATCACGGAGCCTTCGTATTCGGTGACGAGCACGTCCTCTTTGGTGTTCTTGTCCTCCACGGTGGACAGCGGAGCGAAGTTGGTGAGGTCGTCGGCGCCGATGATGATGCCGCAGGCGTGTACGCCCACCTGGCGCACGGTGCCCTCCAGCTGGGAGGCGTATTTCAGCACGTCGTGCACGATGGCGGGTCCTTTTTCGTAGGCATCTTTCATCTCCGGCACGAGGTCGAGGCAGTTTTTGAGATTCACCTTGGGCGCCTTGCCGGTTTTGGGGTCTTCCGGGAACTTGGCCGGCACGAGTTTCGCCAGGCGGTTCGATTCTCCAAGGTCCAGGTTCTGCACGCGGGCTACGTCCTTGATACTCGACTTGGCCGCCATAGTGCCGTAGGTGATGATGTGGGCCACACGCTCTTTGCCGTACTTCTGCGTGATCCACTCCAACACCTTATAACGACCTTCATCGTCAAAATCGACGTCGATATCGGGCAATGAGATACGGTCGGGGTTGAGGAAACGCTCAAACAGAAGGTCGTATTTCAGCGGGTCTATGTCGGTGATTTTCAAACAGTAGGCAACAACCGATCCGGCGGCGGAACCACGTCCCGGGCCTACCGAGACGCCCATGTCGCGGGCGGCGGCGATGAAGTCCTGCACGATGAGGAAGTAGCCGGGGAAACCCATGTTGCGCATCACGCCCAACTCGAAGTCGATGCGTTCCTGCACCTCCTCGGGCAGCGGGTCGCCGTAGCGTTTGAGGGCGCCGTCCAGGGTAAGTTTGCGCAGGTAGTCGGACTCCAACTTGATACGATACACGCGCTCCAGGCCACCCAGTTTCTCAATACGTCCTTTGCCCTCCTCGTCCGCTTCGAATTCGGCGCGCAGGTCCTCTTCCGAGAATTTCTCCTTGTAGGTTTCCACCGTTCCGAACACTTCCGGAATGTCGAACACGGGCATGATGGGCGCGTGCTTGAGCTTGAAGGTCTCCACCTTGTCAACGATCTCCTGCGTGTTGGCGAGCGCCTCTGGCACGTCTGCGAAAAGAGCGGCCATCTCTTCGGGGCTCTTCAGCCACTCCTGCTTGGTGTAGTGCATGCGGTTGGGGTCGTTGTAGAGGGCGCCGGTGCTGACGCAGATCAGCCGGTCGTGGGCCTCCGCGTCCTCCTCTTCCACAAAGTGCACGTCGTTGGTGGCGATGATTTTGACGCCCGTGTCCGCCGCAAGACGCAGAATGCCGGCGTTCACGATTTTCTGCTGCTCATATACGGTTCTGTCGCCGCCCGGTTTGTCGGTTTTGTGCCGTTGCATCTCCAGATAGTAGTCGTCGCCGAAGATGCTCTTGAACCAGAGCACGGCCTCTTTCGCTTTCTCGTAGTCGTGGTTGGCCAGTGCGCGGGGCACCTCGCCGGCCAAACATGCAGAGGATACGATGATTCCTTCGTGGTATTTCTCCAACAGCTCGCGGTCGATGCGCGGACGCTGGTAACGGCCTTCGATCCAGGCGTACGAAACCATCTTGCACAGGTTGTGGTAACCCGTCTCGTTTTTGGCCAGCAGGATGAGATGGTGGCCGCTGAAGTTTTCCTTGTTCTCTTTTACGAACCGGCTTCCCGTAGGGTTGCTCTTCGTCTGCTTGGCTACGTATGCCTCGCACCCGAAGATTGGCTTGAAAACTTTCTTCTTCGCGGCTTCCAATTTCTCACGACAGGTAATCAGATCCATCTCGGACGTCATTTCCGCCATCTCCCGTTCAATAGCCTTCACTTCGTTTTTCGCCGCTCCGTTTATCTTTTCCGTGTAATCAAAAAACTCCTTGATACCGAACATGTTGCCATGGTCGGTGATGGCCAGGGCATTCATGCCCGTGCGTTGGCACTTGTCCACGAGCCCGCTGATGGTGGACATGCCGTCAAGGATGGAATATTCGGTATGGACGTGAAGATGTGTGAATTGTGTCATACAGGGTAGGTTTATGGTTTTGTGAAAGAAGGTTTGCAAAAATAAAAAAATCTTGTGCAATTCTATGGCGAATTTCAGGATTGTTGATAAGATTTTTTTAGGATGGTTGTGCCGCGATAATGCGCTTGCCCGCTGTTTTGATAATTTTAACTATTTGGATTTAAAACGATTATAATGAAAAATGAATAAGTGGACAGGAAAATGAAAAAATCTTTCTTGGATAAGTGTCTCAATATCAAAAAAAATGTATTTTTGCAGCCTCAAAAAATAAGCGTAAAAATAATAAAAGATATAGAGAGATGAAACAAGAATTGATTCAGTACGTAGAGGACAATTTCATTCCCAAACAAGAATTTCCGAAATTCAAGGCAGGTGACACGGTTACCGTATCTTATAGAATCGTAGAAGGTTCCAAGGAACGTATTCAGCAGTTCCAGGGTGTTGTGTTGCAAATCAACGGTTCCGGTGCTACCAAGACCTTTACCGTGAGAAAAATGTCCAGCGGTATTGGCGTTGAGAGAATTTTCCCGTTCTCCACTCCGATGATCGCCGGCCTTACGGTGAACAAACGCGGTGTGGTGCGTCGCGCACGCATTTTCTACTTCCGCAACCTTACTGGCAAGAAAGCCCGTATCAAAGAGCGCAGAGGTTAATCCATTACCTGCCTCTTTATCCGCTACACTTCCTCCGAATCCGGGGGGAGTTTTTTTTTGCCTTGCGGCCATGATTTTTTTGTATCTTTGCGCCCTATAAAATATAATAGGTATAGTGGCACTGATACAATCTTTTGAAAAGTCCGGCAACCTGCTGTTCAAATACAGAGGGCAGATCCCAGTCCTGGTGATGTTGCTTGCAGTCCCGCTCTTGTTCGGGTCTAACAGAATTTTCTACTTCCAGCTGTTCCTGGGTGAATGGCAAGTGCTCCGCATAGTCTTCACTGTCTTGGCTTTCCTGATTTCTCTTGCGGGACTGGCATTGCGTGCATACACGGTGAGCACTACCCCGAAAGGCACTTCTGGCCGCAACACTTCCGGACAGGTGGCCAAGACCCTCAACACGAAAGGCATTTATTCCATTGTCCGCCACCCGCTCTATCTGGCCAATTACCTGATATGGGCAGGCGTGCTCGTCTTCATGATGAATATTTACGTGTTCCTCATCGTCTCGCTCATCTATTGGATCTATTACGAACGCATTATGTTTGCGGAGGAGGCTTATCTGCGCCAGCAGTTCGGAGAAGAGTTTGAGGAATGGGCCGCCCGCGTGCCCGCTTTCCTGCCCAAGTTCTCCCTCTTCCAGAAAGGAGACCTGCAATTCTCCTTCAAGACCTTCGTGCGTCGCGAATACGCTACCCTTTTCTCCACAGTCTTCACATACGTGATGGCCGACTACCTGCTCTTCATCCTGATTGTGGTGGTGAATACCCCGTTCAAGATTCCTTGCGCAAATTGGATTCGACCATCATTCTACATACTGCTCGTCGCCCTCGTCATCACCCTCGTCATTAAAATCATCAAACATAAAACCAACCTTCTGAAGTCAGATAAAATGAGAGACTGAAGACTGGTGAACTATGACGATGAACTATGAACGATGACTATGAACTATATGGATACAATTAGCATCGATAATTTATAAACTATATTCTATAATCTATAAACTATAAACTATTATCTATTAACTATGAACATTACGCACATTGAACATCTCGGCATCGCCGTGAAAAGCTTGGAAACTGCAATCCCTTACTATGAAAAAGTTTTGGGGCTGAAATGCTACAACATTGAGGAAGTGGCCGACCAGAAAGTGAAAACCGCCTTTTTCAAGGTGGGGCAGACTAAAATAGAACTGTTGGAGCCAACGTCTCCTGACAGCACCATTGCCAAGTTCATCGAGAACCGTGGCGAAGGCATCCATCACCTGGCTTTTGCCGTCCCTGACACTGCAGAAGCATTGAACGAGCTGGCAGAGAAGGAAGTTCGCCTCATCGACAAGACTCCGCGCGGTGGTGCGGAAGGCCTGATGATCGGTTTCGCCCACCCGAAGTCCACCTGCAGCGTGCTGACTGAGTTCTGCTGCAATCCGGAGGAAAAATAGACCTTTGCAAAGATGAAAGATAACAAACCCTGGTTCTCATGCCTGAAGTGGGGCGTGGTGCTTGGCGTGATGCTGGCTCTTTTCGAGGTGGTGAAGATGTTCGCCCGCAACGTGGAGTTTGAAGGCGCGAAGATGTTCGACCTCGCCCTCATCATCGCCTACGTGCTGATTCTGTACACCGGCGTCAAGGAACTAAAGGAGAAATACCCCGACAGACTTTCGTTTGCCAAGGCCTTTTTAGGTTGTCTCATCATCTCGATCACCGGCTCCGTGCTCTTTTTTGGCTATGACATGGTGCATTATGCCGTCATCGACCCGCAAGGGCTGGACAAAAAGTACGAGTCTGCGCTGACCAACTACAGGGCAGTGATTGAGCGAGACACAATCACAGATCAGGAGCTGAACGCTTATCTGGACACCGTGCGTGTCATCATGGCGGAACAAGAGGCGAAAGTGTGCCAGTCGGACACGCTGACCGACACAGTGCGTGCGGATATCCACCGTGGCACGGACATGATTGTGCACTTCTATGAAGAGAAACTGTTGGCGCGTCGCTCAGCCGATACGGTCCACCAATATCAGTTGTCGAATTTCCCGGCCTACTCCCGGCGCGTGCTGGTGGAGACGCTGGCCCTGTATGTGGCGCAGAACGAAAACCAACCCTCCACACCGAGTGTGCAGCAGACGGTCCAGCAAACCTGCACTCAACTCAATGCTATTAATCCGGCAGACATCCGTTTCGAGCAGAACAAGTCGCGCGTGCCGCATTATGACAAACCTGGCCGCTACGCCGGCATCAGTGCCATGATGAATCTGCTCTACGGCATGTTCTTCGGCATCTTCGTGGCCATGTACCACTACCGCTCCAAGAACCCGATAGAACAAAGAGCAGAGGGAATTGAGAATTGAGAATTGAGAATTCAAAGTTCAAAACTCAAAACTCAAAACTCAAAACTCTAAACTCTCCTCATTTACCCCCTTTACCCCCTTTACCCCCATTAACCCTTTTCACCTAGAATTAAACCCCAAATCTTATGAATATATCCGTAATAGTTCCCCTTTACAACGAAGAAGAGTCGCTGCCCGAGTTGGCTGCGTGGATCAAACGTGTCATGGATGAGCATCAGTACACCTACGAGGTGCTGATGGTGGACGACGGCTCCACTGACAAGTCCTGGCAGATTGTAGAATCGCTGCATGCGGAGAACGAGAATATCAAAGGTATTCGCTTCCGTCGCAACTACGGGAAGTCGGCGGCATTGAACACCGGCTTTGAGGCTTGCCAAGGCGACGTGGTCATCACCATGGATGCCGACCTGCAGGACAGCCCTGATGAGATTCCTGAACTGTACAGAATGATTACCGAAGAGGATTATGACTTGGTATCCGGTTGGAAAAAAGTGCGTTACGATTCCAAATTGGCCAAAAACATTCCGTCGAAGTTCTTCAATTGGACCACGCGCAAGATGTCGGGCATCTATCTGCACGATTTCAACTGCGGTCTGAAGGCTTATCGCAAGGATGTGGTGAAATCCATAGAGGTTTATAGCGAAATGCACCGCTACATCCCTGTGATTGCCAAATGGGCCGGTTTTAGCAAGATTGGCGAGAAGGTGGTCGTTCACCAGAAACGCAAATATGGTGTCACCAAGTTTGGCCTGGACCGCTTCGTGAACGGATACCTGGATTTGCTGACGATTATGTTCATGACCAAGTTCGGCAAGAAGCCGATGCACGCCTTCGGTGTTTGGGGCAGTATGGCCTTTTTAGTTGGTTTCGTGTGTGCCATCTGGTTGCTCATCGCGAAACTGGTACACCAGGCACATGGTTTGCCTTACCGCCAGGTGATGGATCAGCCGCTGTTTGGCATTGCCATGCTGGCCATGGTGCTCGGATTCATGTTGTTCCTGGCCGGATTCCTCGGCGAACTTATCGCCCGCAACGGCTCAGATCGCAATAAGTATCTGATTTCTGATATGATCGAGTAACAAGAAATAATTCGCCTATGAGACCTACGAGACTATTTGATATTTTAGATGTTATTTCAGAAAAATACGAGAAGCCGGATTTCTTTGCCAAACGCACGGAAGACGGAAAAGGTTGGGTAACCTACAGCATTCCGGAATATGTGGACTATGCGCACAATTTCGCCTCCGCGTTTCTCGAACTCGGTTTCCAGAAGGGCGATAAGATTGCCACCATCATGCGCAACCGACCGGCTTGGAATTTCCTGGACATGGGTATTATGCTGGCAGGCATGGTGCACGTTCCGGTCTATCCGACCCTGAATCCCGAAGAGTATCGTTATATCCTCAACCACTGCGACTGCAAATGCATAGTCTTCGGCATCGAATCCATCTACAAAAGGGTGGCTCCCGTGATTCCGGATATTGAGCAGCATCCTTTGATGTATGGTGTGGACAAAGTGGATGGGGTGCCTTCGCTGGAAGAGCTGGTGGAGTTGGGCAAGCAGAACCGCGAGAAGTGGGCTCCCGTGATTGAGGAAAACAAACGCACCATCTCAACGGACGACATTTCCACCATCATCTACACCTCCGGCACCACGGGCAAATCCAAAGGTGTGATGTTGTCACATGGTAACATGTGCAACAACTTCCTGCCCATCGTGGAGGATCTCCAACTGCTGGATTATCGTAGTAAGATGTTGAGTTTCCTGCCGTTGTGTCATGTTTATGAACGCATCGTGAACTACCACTACCAGTATATGGGCGTGAGTCACTATTACGCGGGCAGCTTGGCTACCATCGCTCAGGATATGAAGGATATGCACGCCGACGGCTTCTGTGCAGTGCCCCGTGTGTTTGAAATGATGTATGACAAGCTTTACGCGTCTGGCAAGAATCTCAAAGGTCTCAAAAAACATATTTACTACTGGGCGTTCCGCTTCGGGACAAAGTTCGATTACTATTGCGAGCGACCGCTCTACCTGCTCAAGTACAACATCGCCGACAAGCTGGTGTACAGCAAGTGGCGCGAGGCGTTGGGCGGGCACGAGATGACCGTCGTCTCAGGCGGCTCCAGCATTCCCGAAAAGGTGATCCGTCTGTTTGTGGCGGCCAAAATCCGAGTTTACGAGGGCTATGGCCTCACAGAAACATCTCCCGTGATTGCCGTCAACAATCCCAGGGGGCACAGCATCCAGATTGGCTGCGTGGGTGAGATCCTGCGCGGGGTAGAGTTCAAGCTGGCCGAGGATGGCGAAATTCTGACCAAAGGTCCCTGTCTCATGAAAGGCTATTACAAAGACGAAGCCTATACCAAAGAGGTGATAGATGAAGATGGCTGGTTCCATACCGGCGATATCGGCACGCTGGTGGACGGCCGCTATTTGAAAATCACAGACCGCAAGAAGGAGATTTTCAAGCTCTCTTTAGGCAAATATGTTGCACCGCAAGTGGTGGAAAGCAAGTTGCATGAATCTGAATACATTGACAATGTGATGGTCATTGGTGAGAATGAGAAATTTGCTTCTGCCATTATCGTGCCTTCATTTGAGAATTTTGAGAATTATTTCAACAAACACAAAATCTCCGTTCCAACATCCCGTGCCAATTTCATAGCTCATCCCGAATTTGTCGCGCTGATGAACAAGGAGGTGGACAAAGTGAACAAGACATTGGCCGATCACGAGCAGATCAAGCGTTTTCGAATCGTGCCTGATACCTGGAATATCGGGGAGGAACTGTCGCAGACGATGAAGCTGAAACGCAAGGTGATTTATCAGAAATACGATGCCCTTTGCCGCGAAATTTATAATTACGACAAGAAAGAGGAGTAGAGACGCACGACCGTGCGTCTCTGGAAACAAGAGGTAAAATAGGTGAATTAGAAATATGGAAAAAAGATTTCTGTTTTTTTTGATATTTGCATTGATATGTGGTTTTTCGGGAGCGCAGACCTTGCGGGGCCGTGTGCTGGAAATCAATGAGCAAGGCGATACCATGGCAGTTCCTTCGGCGGCTTTGCAGTGGCTGCACACCGCTGTGGGCACGCACTCTGATCCCAATGGCGAATTCTCTTTGCCCCGCGCCAAGTCCGATTCTTTGGTGGTCTCATTTCCGACTTATCAACCGGATACCATGTGGATTACACCCACTCAAAACGACGTTACCATCTTCCTGTCCCATGCGCACTCCTTGGCGGAGGTCAGTGTGGTGGGCCGCGACGGCTCTTTCATTTCCACGCAGCCTATTCTCACCACGGTCATCACCCAGCAGGGACTGCGCCGTGCCGCGTGCTGCAACCTCGCCGAGAGCTTCGAAAGCAGTGTGGCCATCGATTCGGAATTCCCTGACGCGGTGAGCGGCGCCCGCCAAATCTCCATGCTCGGACTTGCTGGCGTCTATTCTCAGATTCTGTTGGAGAATGTCCCATTCATCCGACTTCTGGCCCATCAATTCGGTCTCGGCTTCGTGCCCGGCTCGTGGATGGAATCCATCAGCCTGTCGAAAGGTACCTCTTCCGTGGTGAATGGTTTTGAAGCCATCACTGGGCAAATCAATGTCGATTACAAAAAACCGGAAACAAATCTGGAACGTTTCTTCATGAACTTTTATGCCAACTCGATGGGCAAAGGAGAGCTTGCCATGAATACGCGCATTCCTGTCGGTAAAAAGGATAAGGCGAGTACCAATTTCCTGATTTTCCTGGCTGACCAGTTTGCGAAGATGGATATGAACAAGGACGGCTTCATGGATGTGCCGCGCAGCCGTCAGGTCAATGTGATGAACCGCTGGGATTATAAATCTCCCAAGGTGGAAGGTCGCTCGATGGTCGGTTTTGTGTGGGACAACCGCTTTGGCGGACAGATGGCCTTCAAACCGAACAGCCCGTATCTTATGGACAATGCGCCGTATGGGTTCACGGCCGACAACAAGCGGCTGGATGTCATCACCAAGAACGGCTTCCTGCTGAACGGCGAACACGAGAGCATCGGGACGATTGTTTCCTATACGGGACATTGGCTTAACTCGCAATATGGGCAGAATAAGGATTATCATGGGAATCAGCAAAGTGTTTATGCGAATGTGCTGTATTCCAATAAATTTGGAAGTGATGAGCGCCATAAGTTGACGGCGGGAGGCAGTCTGCAGTTCGACTGTTTGAATGAGTATTTTCACAGTGGAAGCCAACTTAATGTATATGATTACAACAGGCCTCACCATCATGATCTGATTCCCGGTGTCTTTGCCGAGTATGCTTACATCATCGATCCGAAATTGGTGGTAATGGCCGGAATGCGCCTGGATTACAATATGGTTCGCGACAAAACAGAATCCACTAACTGGGAAAGTATCAACCAACTCTTCTGGACCCCGCGCGTGCACCTCAAATGGCAGGCCACCAAAGACTTGTCCGTGCGTGCTTCGGCGGGCAAGGGCTATCGCAATGCCCATTTCTTCACGGAGAACCAGTCGTTGCTGTTTTCTTCCCGCAGCATCTGTTTCGACGGTCACCCGAAGCCCGAGGAGGCTTGGAATGTCGGGGCAAGCATGGTGTATCAGTTTGACATGCCGGGAGGAAAGGCTTCTGTGGCAGTCGATTATTTCTACACGCATTTTCAGCAGCAGATGATCGTGGATTTGGATCAGAACGTTCACGAAATACACTATTATGCTCTGAACGGCGATTTCAATGGTTACGGAAACCGGTCGCGCTCCCATTCCGCGCAGTTCGAATTGACCCTTTGGCCGTTGAAACGCTTTGAGGTATTGCTGGCCTACCGTTACAATGACGTGCGCTATATGCGTCAGGGTGTGATGCGGCAGAAGGATTTGATGAGCCCGCACAAAGCACTCGTCAATCTCAACTACAGCACAAAATACGACAAGTGGAAATTCAATGTCACGTTGCAGGTGAACGGTCCGCAGCCACTGCCCGACATGTCCGCTAATTCCGCCAGTTCGCTTCCGGAATATGCTCCTGCCTATTGTATTCTTAATGCCCAGATAACCAAGAAATTCCGCAGATGGGAAATCTATGTGGGTGCCGAGAATCTGCTTAACTACAAACAATCCAATCCTATTGTGGATGCGCAGAACCCCTTCGGTGAAAATTTCGACGCCACGGTGGTGTATGCTCCGATTACAGGAATAATGGGGTATCTGGGTGTCCGTTGTGTCTTGAAATAGGGGATGTTACGGATTTGTTGAAAAAAATGTATCTTTGCCGGCTTTAACTTTTGAACAGATTGACAGTCTGTTGCAACGTTTTTTTTGAATCAAAAAATCAATAATTAATAAAACAGTAAAAATGAAAAAACTTATTCTGATGGCCTTGATGGCCGTAGTAACCTTGAGTGCATACGCACAAATGCAAAGCGTTACCATCCAAACCAACGCTTCCCTCAAATGCCAGAAATGCACGGATCGTTTCAAAGAGAATGTTCCGTTCTTCAAGGGTGTGAAAGATTACACGTACGATGCCAATACGGCGAAAATTACGATCAATTACGATGCCAAAAAGACAAACCCCGACATTTTGCGCAAAGAAATCAGCAAAATGGGTTATGATGCTGATGCCGTGAAGGCTGATCCCGCAGCCCGCGAGAAACTGCCCGCATGTTGCAAGAACAGTGGTACCTGCGGCCATGCCGCCAAAGAGGGCGAACACAAATGTCAGGGACATGGTGATGCCCAGCACAAATGCCAGGGCCAAGCCGCAGGCGAGCACAAGTGCCAAGGTGCCGCCAATGGCGAGCATAAATGCCAAGGACAGGCTGCTGGTGAGCACAAGTGCCAACATGCTGAGGGAGAACATAAATGCCAAGGTCATGCTGACGGTCAGCACAAATGCCAGGGCGCAAACGGCGAACACAAATGTCAAGGCCAAGCTGCCGGCGAGCACAAGTGCCAACATGCTGAAGGTGAGCATAAATGCCAAGGTCATGCTGACGGCCAGCACAAATGTCAAGGCCAAGCTGCTGGTGAGCACAAGTGCCAAGGTGCCGCCAATGGCGAGCATAAATGCCAAGGCCATGCAGAGGGTCAGCACAAGTGTCCCCACGGCAATGTGGAGAAAGATTGCCCCAAACATCAGAACGCTGGCAATCCTCAAAAATAGGAATCAATGCATAACCCGAAATCTTATTCGGGATTTATATTTTATCAGTGCAAAATTACATCACAGTTGGTCTGTCCGGCTGTGATGTTTTTGTATATTTGCGGCTGCAAAATGTGCTACTGTTTGCAATCGGATATTGTGGCTCTGTTTGCGCAATTTTACCGATTCTTTTTCGTTAATAGACAGGTGTTTAAATTTTATAAAAATGAGAAAATTTATCTTGATACTGCTCAGTCTGGTTTCGCTCTCACTATTTGCCCAAAATGATGCTGTGCTAAACAGGACAGATGCCAAAGGAAACAAACAAGGGGTGTGGAAGAAGATGGAAGATGGCAAAATGGTCTATGAAGGCCAATTCAAGGACAATGTGCCATACGGGACCTTCAAATACTATCATTCCAATGGCAAGTTGAAAAGCACCACTGAGTTCATCCAAGGCGTACACAAGGTGAAAACTGTGATGTATCACGATAATGAGCACAAAGCATCCGAAGGCATGTTCATAGACCAACTCAAGGATGGCGAGTGGCGTTACTATTCCAATACGGACACACTGATTGCCATTGAGCATTATGCCATGGGTAAGCGCACTGGCGAGTGGAAAGTCTTCTCTGCCGAATCGGGAATCCTTTTGGAAGAACGGAATTACCTGAATGGTAAACTGAGTGGTCTCTATAAAACCTACTATATTGACGGGGCAGTCAGCTTGGAACAGAATTACTTGGATGGCAAGTTGAATGGCAAGAGCACTGCATATTATCCGAAAAATGTGGTCTCCTCCACCGGTAACTATCTGAAAGGTCAGCGAGTTGGCAGCTGGGATTTCTATGATTCAAAAGGGAAAATCCGTTCCACTGTTGAGTATAAGGACCAGCGTGTTTTGAAGACGTATGTTTATTTGTACATCAAGGGGCAAGGTCAGAAACTCAACCAGGATATCATCGCTTATTTTTTGAAGAAAGGAGATAAAACAGCTGCTGTCTTACGCAACGGAAAGCAGATTCTCTTTGACGAATCGTTGGATGAAGTGGCTCAGTGGGCTGATTTTACGGTGTTTACCAAGATTGCCCCGAGTGTGATTGCCGCCTCCGATGCCATTGTGGATTACACGCCAGTGGAGGATGCCGGCAATGACGCCATTATCATCAAACTCAAGCCCGCCCCCGATGAGGAAATCTATTCCGAAGGCGCAGAAGCCAAAATGGTCAAAGCCCTGTTCAATCATGAGATTCCGAAGGAATGAAAGATTAGAGATTAGAGGTGTAAGACTATAGAACCTTACAAACATTACGAACTTGATATACTTTTACCCTTACCACTTTAAAAACCTTTCCTTTTTATGACCACTCCTGAAACGAATTATTTTCCTTTTCTCGCTGGAGATGAAACAATGGACAAGTTGGCCAAACGCATTCGGACCACGATGGAAGACTATCTGGAATCCAGCAAACTGCAATCTTTGGTGCTTGGCATCTCCGGCGGCATCGACAGTGCGCTCTGCGCGGCCTTGCTGCAGCCTGTGTGCGAGAACGCCGGCATCCCGTTGATCGGTCGCTCCATCACCATCGAGACCAACAAGGAAGATGAGATTGCCCGTTCCATTGCCGTGGGTGAGGCTTTCTGCCACGATTTCCAGCATCTGGACCTGACGGAGACCTTCTATGCCAACAAGAAACTGCTGGTTGATTTCGACGACAGCCAGCTTTCCAAACTGCGCCAGGGCAACATGAAGGCCCGTATGCGCATGATGGTGCTGTACGATCTCGCGCAGCTACACCGCGGCATGGTTGTTTCCACCGACAACTACACGGAATTCCTTACCGGCTTCTGGACCCTGCACGGCGATGTGGGTGACTTTGCGCCGGTGCAGCACCTTTGGAAAACCGAGATTTATGCGCTATCTACCTTCCTGTTGAAAGAGGAAAATGATGCGCAGCGTGCGGCGTTGCAGTCCTGCATAGATGCCACCCCCGTTGATGGCTTGGGCATCAGCCAGTGCGATTGCGAGCAGTTGGGCGTGCCCAACTATTTTGAGGCAGACAAGGTGTTTGCCGCCTTTTTCCAGGGTGACACCTCTCTACGGGAACATACCCTGATCAAGCGCTATTGTGCTTCGGAGTTCAAGCGTCACAATCCGGGGTGCATCTCCCGAGAACGTCTGGTTAATCTGTAATTTCAGAGAATTTGTAACTTATGTCTCAAACGCTTTTGATTGATGCCGGTGCAACCAAGACCGCCTTCGCTGTTGTGGAGGGTGGGATGCTGATTTTGGAGTGCATCGGGGAGGGCATAAATCCCAACTATTGCACGGATGAGTTCATCTCGCAGGTGTTTGAAGGCTTTGTGCGTGCTCACGGCGCAAGTGCCTCCGTGCAGCAAGTACGCTACTACGGCGCAGGCTGTGCCAGCCTGGAGAACGCCGGCAGGGTAGGGTGCGTGCTGCAGGGCTTCTTTCCGGATGCCAGAATCAACGTTTATTCTGACCTGATGGCGGTGTGCCATGCGCTCAGCCGCGGCCAGCGCTCCATTGTGGGAATCCTGGGCACCGGAGCCGCCACGTGCCTCTTTGACGGCAACGCCATCGAAAACCGAGCTCCGTCGCTTGGCTACCTGCTTGGCGACGAGGGAAGTGGCACCAATCTTGGCAAACGCCTGCTTACGGCTTACTTGCGCGGACAGCTGCCGCGTGCCGTGACTAAGGATTTGCAACAGGAACACCAACTCTCCTTCGAGGCTGCCATCCACCGCGTCTATCGCGAGCCAGCGCCCAACAAGTTCTGGGCGTCGTTGGCGCCGTTTGTGCATGCGCATTTGGACAATGAATATGTACATCAACTTGCAGTAGAGGCTTTTTCGGATTTCTTCTCCTGTCAGAAAAACCACTATGACGATGCCGAAATGCTGGAATGGAATCTGTCGGGCTCTGTGGCGTTCCACTTTGAAGGCATAGTGCGCGAAGCTGCTAAACTGATCCATTGCCGCATTGGAAAAATCATAAAAGCACCGTTGCCCTTGCTGATTCAGCAATAAAATGTATCTTTGCAAACCATCATGACATATCGTATGCAGCAGATAACCGCAACCGAACAACAACTCTCCGACGTGGCGAAAGCCATTCTCAAAGCATATCCGCAAGAGCGGGTCTTCGGCTTTTATGGAGAGATGGGCACTGGGAAAACCACCCTGATAAAGGAAATCTGCCGCGAACTGGGTGTGCAGGACATCACCTCTTCACCTACTTTTGCTATCGTGAACGAGTATTGGACCGAGAACGGTTCTCCGCTGTATCATTTTGATTTTTATCGCATTGACGAGCCTGCCGACGCTACTCGCATCGGTTTTGAGGAGTATCTGTACAGCGGCAACTATTGTTTCATCGAATGGACCGAGAAAGTGGAAGAGATCCTGCAGGATGATTTCATCCCGATTCACATACAGAGAGTGGATGATGATACCCGGATTTTTATTTTCTAACCAAAACAAAATTTCAACTATGAGTACAACAGGATTTATCTTGGAAGATGCGAACCCCGTAACCCAGGAGCAGGCTTTTTTGCTGGATGCACCTGTGACGGAGGATTCGATTGCCATCTTGAAGGATGAACAGCCGATAGGCAGTTTCGTGATGCTTACGCCGGATGCGGTACACACGTTGGTGGAGCATCGTGTCCATGTTTTCATGCAGCGAGGTTTCGCAGAACAGTCGCAGTTTACGGATATGGACTATGCCGATGCAGGGGCTGAGTTTGCAGACGACTTCTTCACATTGTCAAGTATGGCCAAAGTGTTAGTTAAGTTCACGCCCTTCACAGATGATCAGATAGCGTTGCTGAAGGATGAAAAAGTGATTTTTTCCACCCAGTTTCCTTCGCAGTTGAATGTGCTGCAGATTGAAAAGCTGAATTCCAAGAAAATCACAGCCTTGGCCATGAATCTGATCAAGGATGCCGAAGGTATGTATGTGACGGACAAGATATTGTCGGAGACTTGGTCGGCCTCTGCTGTGAATATTGCCCTCTCGGGTTTCCTGATGCCTTTGTTGGAAGCTTTGGCTGTGGAGCCGAAGATAAAGTTTCTGTTGCAGAAGAACCCGGCTTTGATGCAAAGCACCTATTGCTTTAACGGCCATCTGTGCAATAAAGAAATTGCAGAACTGTTAGGACAGTCCTGCAATGATATCGCTTCCCTTTGTTGGGATATGAATTAATTGTTGGAATCAAGGTTCCCACCTCTTTTTTACCGTCTCACCGACTTGATTCTCTCTAATGCCTCCTGAACGGTTGCCTTTGGAGTGCCGATGTTCATGCGCATGAAGCCCTCGCCGTCGGGGCCGTAGTCTAAACCGCTGTTCAGTCCCACTTTTGCTTCGCGTATGAGACAATCGACCAATTCTTTTTGCGGTAGCCCCCAAGCGCGGAAGTCGAGCCAGAGCAGGAAGGAGGCTTCGGGGCGCATCATCTTGATTTCCGGCATATTGTCATGTAGATACTGTTTGGTGAAATCGATGTTTTTTTGCAGATATTCAAGAAGTTGCTTGCGCCACTCTTCGCCGTGTGTGAAGGCGGCCTCCGCGGCCACGTAGGCGAACAATGTGCCCAACGACAGCTCGTTGGCATCCAGAAAGCCGAAGAACTTCTTCTTGATGTCTGGATCGGGAACGTAGCATACGGAGGAGGCTAAACCGGCCATGTTGAAGGTCTTGCTCGGTGCGATGAAGGTGATGGAGTTGTGCAAAGCTTCGTCGGAAACGGTGGAGAAAGAGGTGTGTGTGAAGCCCGGCAGAGTAAGGTCGGCATGGATCTCGTCGGCGATGACCAAGACTTTCTGTCGATAGCAAATTTCGGCGATCTTCTGCAATTCCTCTTTTGTCCACACGGCGCCGCCGGGGTTGTGCGGGTTGGCGAGGATTATCACCTTGCAGCCCTTGGCCTTCTCTTCCAAGTCGTGGTAGTCAATGGCGAAACGTCCGTTTACGGTTTTCAGCGGGCTGCTCACGAACACACGCCCGCTGCGGTGTGGCACGTTGATGAAGGGCGGATACACGGGCGTGGTGATCAGTACATTGTCGCCTGGGTTGGTAAATGCCTGTAGCACAAACGCAATGCCTTGCACGATGCCGGGGATGAAATGGATGTGCTTCCAGCGCGTCTCAATGTGGTAGTGCTCGCGCATCCAGTTGAGCACGGCCATCTTGTACGTGTCGGGTGCAAAAGTGTAGCCGAAGACCTCATGGTTGCAACGCTCGCGCACCGCGTTCACGATGAAGTCCGGGGTTTTGAAGTCCATGTCGGCCACCCACATGGGCAGCACATCGTCGGTGCCGAACACCTCGTTCAGCATATCGTGTTTCACGCAGCTGGTGCCACGCCGGAGAACTATCTCGTCAAAATTATATGTGATCATTATGATGGATTGATTATGGTGTTGTTAATTCAATATTTCTTCCAACCAGCCGGTGATGAGGTCCAATACTTCCTGTTTCATGGTTTCCTCAATCTCACCGTACTCGTTCGGACTGCCTGATTCGCAGGGCTGCAGCAAGTGGTTGGCTCCTTGGATGCTGACGAAACGATGATGGGGATTCTTTTTCAGATACTGGGCAAACAGCGAATTGTTGGCTAAGACATCCACTTGCAGGTCTTTCTCACCGCCGATGGCCATTACAGGGCATTGCATCTTTTTGATGTAGGGCTTGGGGTCGAAGTGGATGAAGGTGTAGAACCAAGGGGATACAAGTTGCTGTATGGCGGCGGCTTTGCGTTGTGGAGTGAACCCGTATCGTTCCTGCTCCTCGGGAGTGAGCCGACGGCAGATTGTTTCCCATTTTTGGTTGAGGACTTTTGCGGCTTCTTTCTCGTTTTTAGCCTTCAGCAATGCTTGATACAATTGGTCGGACAACTTCACGGAATTGTCAATTTCCTCGGGTGTCAGGGTGCTGTCAGTCTCGTTGATGACGCGCAGCTGGTAAAGCAGCACGTCGGTGGTCTTCTGCGCAACGCCGCCAAGTGTAATGACAAATGATATGCGCTGGTCGCGGGCAGCTACAATCTCGGCCACCATGCTGCCCTCGCTGTGCCCTAGCAATCCCATGGATACTCCTCTCAGGTCTGTACGATGCGTAAGGGAATCCAGTATGAGGGTAACCCCATCGGCGAAATCGAATGTGGTAGATTTGGCGAACACCGCGCGCGGGAAGTCGTCGTAGCGGAACACGGCATAGCCCTGCCGGGTAAGGTGGTCGGCGAGGAGCAGGAACGGCTTGTGCCCCATGAGGGACTCATCGCGGTCTTGCCAGCCAGAGCCGGAGATGAGGATGATGAGTGCTTTTGGAGTCTGAACAGGCATAGTGAGCGTGCCGTTGATGAGGCTATAGCGGTTGTCTTTGTCCTTGATGCGAATCTCCTCTTCGCTGTATGGGTACGGCGGTTGCGGAGTCTGCGGGCGGCGGATAACCTTGCGCTCGTGGCCGCGCTCGAAGGTCAGCTCCAACTTGCTGCCCTGCTTGAAGGTGCCTGTGATGCTATGTCCATCTGCCGACAACCGTCCGGAAAAGGATGCTTCGATCTCTTTCACTTTCCACGAGAGCGTGCTGTCCTCCCACTTGGACTCGTCGGTGGCAATGTCCATGTAGTACTGGTCGGGACTGTCCATCACTATGCGCAGTGTGTCATCGTCCATGTTTACCATCATGCCGACGGTAAGCGAGTCAGTTTTAGACACATGCAGCACCCCTTGCCAGTAGCCAGAGATGTTTTGCGCTGAAACAGCAAATGCAAACAAAAAGAAAAAGAATGTTACAAAAAATCTGCACATTATCAATAAACTCTAATTCCCAATTTCTCAATCCAATATTACTACCCCGGCCTTCTTCAGTGTGGAATCTGCAATGTGAAATGAATTCCCCATTCCTAACTCCTTCATCTCTCATCCCTAATCTCTACTCTCTAATCTCTAATCTCTAATCCCCTCCCACAGTGCTCTCAACGACGGATAGGATTCTTCCAGTTTCCCGCTCACTTCCTCGATCGGCACCCACGTGGCTTGTGTGATATCTTCCACGGTTTGTGGCGTGAGTGATTGACGTTTTGCGTGCATGGTGTACCAGTGGGTTTGCTTGAGAATCGGATCGCCATGTAACTCGTAGGTGTGGAAAGTGCAGGGTAGGGCATCTCCCAGTGTGATGTCGTGCAGTCCGGTTTCCTCCTCCACCTCACGCACAGCGGCTTCGGCGTATTCCTCGCCAGCTTCCACTTTGCCTTTTGGAAAATCCCATTTTTCCAAGCGGTATATCATCAGAATCTCCTGATTTTCGTTTTGCACGATGCCTCCAGCCGCATGGATTAGAAGATATTGACTGGAAAAACGTTCGAACTCCTCGGGCGTGTGAATAATTACAGGGTTGTTGTTCTGGAAAATGATCATCGTTGAAGCAATTATCAAGTCGGCAAAAATATGAAAATATCCGGTGCGGGCATCACAGGGCGACCAGCAAACCATAAATGACCAGCCCCAGATAGTTCCCCACGGCATAACCTAACAGTCCGATAGCGATGCCCGGCAGGATGATCCCCTTGTTTTTGAGAGTGGCCGCCACCATCGGCACAAACGGAGGTGAGTTGATGAGTGCGATGGAGGCTGCCATCGTCAGGGGGCCGTCAACCTTGAACAGGCGGGCGAACAGGAATTGCAGCACCAGCGAGCCGAACACCGCAAAGGTGATGTAGTACAGAATGAAAAGATATCTGGAGAGTTCCAGATCGTGTATGTTTACCATGGAAGCCACTGCCAGACAGAAAACATAGACAAAGTATAATCCCATGTCGAATGTGCTTTCCAGCTTTTTTACGGGTTTCCAGAATGAAAGAGCAATCGAAATCGTGGTTATGGAGAGTATGATGATGACGGTTTTGTTCTCGACGGGGATGAGCAGGGAGATTCCGTAGGCTATGGTTGCAATGGTGATAGCAGTCAGGATTCCGATGCTTCTGTTTAGCAATTTTTTGGAAAACGGTTCGGGATGATCTTCGAGAAGCTCATCGTCAGTAACATTATCGGAAAGTATCTGTTTCTGTTTAGGGAAGAGTATGCGGACGATGCTCCGGCCAAAGAATACCACCACAATCAGATAGAGGCTGGTGACGATGAGATCGTAGCTGGAAACCAGCAGGAAAAGGTTTTCGGGGAGCTCAATGGCCTTGGAGACGGGGGCCAGGTTGGGGATGCCGCCGATGTAGATGCCGGTCATCACGGCACTGATCTTGGCGAAATCGGTGGCGCTCACGTCTGCAGATGATGCCTGTCCCCGGAAGATGAAGAATCCGGCAATGGTGACAGCCAGCACGCTGAACAGTCCGATGAAAAAGGCTTTCACGGCCATGCCGGCTGAGAGCCCTTTGTAGTTGCAACCTAACAGCATAAGGGGGATGGTGAGCAGCACCACCACGTTCGATACGTTTGTGCACACATGTGTCGCCTGTTCGCCAATCCACCCGCAGTTGCCGGCCACAAGACCGATGACGTAGAGGATGACCATCGGGCTGATCTTGTTGATGATGGGCCAGCGCTTGGCCAGCAGCACTACTGTCAGCGGGATGCCGAAGAGGTATAGTAGGGTGGTGATGGTGGTTAGGGTAGGGGGCATAGCGTCAAATTTGGCCGCAAAAGTAGTGTTTTCATCTAAATAGTCAAGCGACAAGCATAGACAGTATATGAGAGGGTGGAGGTTCCGCCAGCAGAGCTGCACGGTTAACGGTGGGGGTTCCGAACGATGCATGCATCGTTTGGAATGGTGCGTGGCTTCGGCGGTGCGTTTGTGGCGTTTCGCGGCGGGTTGGTTCCGTGCCCTGTCGCATATATCTCGCGCGCCGCGACCCCGCACACGGACCGACCCGCACCCAGGGGTTGACACCCCTGGTTACAGGTATGTAACGCCTGACGGCGTTAGTGATGACTGCGTTGGCATTGTCGGAGACTGAACCTGTCAACGATGACTGAGTTTGTCGAAGTCACCGTTTGAATTATTCTTATGGCTTTTTGCGAAAAATGAAATAGCTATTTAACAAATTATTGTGAAATTGTAATGTTTGAATTTTGTAATATATTGATTTTCAACGATTAAAATTTTTACGTAAAAATTCTCTGATGAGAAGGTTTGTTCGTATTTTTGCGCTGTTAATTATTAAAACAAAGTATAAATGGAGTATAAAGATCCCATAAAAGAGGCCCGTCGTTACGTGGCCAATGCCCAAGAGGTTATAAAGAAAGCCGATTATGACCCCGAATCAAAAAGCTATACCGACAGCAAATATATCAAGACAGCCGGTGATATTCTTTGGAAGGGTTGTTTGATTGCACTAGACGCAGTGTTGAACGTCCGTAAGGGCAAAGGCCGTCCATCCATTGAGAAGTACAAGGAGGCTGCAGGCAAGCGCGATGGAAAACTCCTTCGGCACATCAACAAGGGTTATGACCTCATGCATTTGTCGATGGGCTACGATGGTACCAAGGGCAAGAAGGTTTGTGACGCGGGCTTCGAATATGCCAATGACATCATTGATTGCTGTGCGATGCTCTGCCCCAAACCGGTATGTGCATAGTCAATGAGCAATACATATTCCCGCTGCTAAATCCCCATCAATTTCCGATAACCCACCGCCATTCCGCCGCCCCCGGCGGCGGAACCTCCACCGTTAACCGTGTGATTTTGCGGCGGCGGAACCCCCAACGTTAACCATGTCCCTATCCTCTCTGCCAATTTGTCAGCAGATAGTGCCTGATAATTTTTGGCACGGTTGTTGTTTTATGTCCCACGTCGCTTTGAACCGATAAGATTCAGGGCGCGGGTAACAAACTGAAATAATAACAATTAAATAAAAATCAAAATGGGAAAAATTATTGGAATTGACTTAGGAACTACAAACTCTTGCGTTTCCGTCATGGAAGGCAACGAGCCGGTTGTGATACCGAACAGCGAAGGCAGAAGAACCACCCCTTCCATCGTGGCTTTTGTCGGCAACAACGAACGTAAGGTGGGCGACCCGGCCAAGCGTCAGGCTATCACCAACCCCAACAAGACCATCTTCTCCATCAAGCGTTTCATGGGCGAGACCTATGACCGCGTGGTGAAAGAGGTGGAGCGCGTGCCCTACACCGTGGAACGCACCGCCAACAACATGCCGAAGGTGAAAATCGACGACCGCAGCTACACAGCCCAGGAAATCTCCGCCATGATTCTTCAAAAGATGAAGAAGACGGCTGAAGACTACCTCGGACAGGAAGTGACGGAAGCTGTCATCACGGTGCCGGCTTACTTCAGCGACTCGCAGCGTCAGGCTACCAAAGAGGCCGGCGAGATTGCAGGTCTTACGGTGAAACGTATCATCAACGAGCCTACGGCCGCTGCTTTGGCCTACGGTTTGGACAAGAAGAAATCCGACTCCAAAGTGGCCGTGTTCGACCTCGGTGGCGGTACCTTCGATATCTCCATCCTGGAACTCGGCGACGGCGTGTTCGAGGTGAAATCCACCAACGGTGACACCCACCTCGGCGGCGATGACTTCGATCACAAGATCATCGACTGGCTGGCTGAAGAGTTTATGAAAGACTACAATGTGGATTTGCGTAAGGATGCCATGGCATTGCAGCGTCTGAAAGAGGCTGCCGAGAAGGCCAAGATTGAGCTGTCCAGCTCCAACTCCACCGAAATCAACCTGCCGTACATCATGCCGATTGACGGTGTGCCTCAACATTTGGTGCGCACGCTCACCCGTGCCCAGTTCGAGCAACTGTGCGACGACCTGATCCGCGCCACCATCGAGCCTTGCAAGAAAGCTCTGTCCGATGCTGGCTACACTACCTCCGACATTGATGAAGTGATCCTCGTGGGCGGTTCCACCCGTATCCCGGCTATCCAGGAAATCGTGGAGAAGTTCTTCGGCAAGACCCCGTCCAAGGGCGTGAACCCCGACGAAGTGGTGGCCATCGGTGCCGCTATCCAAGGCGGTGTGCTTACCGGCGAGGTGAAAGACATCCTTCTGTTGGATGTGACTCCGCTGTCACTCGGTCTGGAAACCCTCGGCGGTGTGATGACCAAGCTTATCGAGAGTAACACCACCATCCCGACCAAGAAGACGGAGACCTTCACCACGGCTGTCGATAACCAGACCTCTGTGGAAATCCACGTGCTGCAAGGCGAGCGTCCCATGGCTGCACAGAACAAGAGCATCGGCCGTTTCCACTTGGATGGCATTCCTGCTGCTATGCGTGGCGTGCCGCAAATCGAAGTCACCTTTGACATCGACACCAACGGCATCTTGAGCGTGACCGCCAAGGATAAGGCTTCCGGCAAAGAGCAGAAGATCCGTATTGAAGCTTCTTCCGGCTTGAGCGATGATGAAATCAAGCGTATGAAGGCAGAGGCTGAAGCCAATGCCGATGCCGACAAAAAGGCTAAAGAGGAAATTGACAAGCTGAACGCTGCTGACTCTCTCGTGTTCACCACCGAGAAACAGCTCAAAGAGTTTGGTGACAAGGTTCCTGCCGACGACCGCGCCAAGATCGAGGCTGCCGCTGCCAAGTTGAAAACCGCACATGATAACAAGGACTTCGCCGGTATCGACGCTGCCACGGCTGAGTTGCAGGGTGCATGGCAGGCCGCTTCCGCCAAGATGTACCAACAGGGTGGTGCACAGCAGCCCGGTGCTGACTTCAATGGTGGTTTTAACCAGCAGGCCGGCGCACAGGGTCCGCAGGGCGGTAATCCCAACAACGGCAATGACCAAGAGGTCCAGGACGTCGATTTCGAGGAAGTCAAGTAACACGCTGACAACTCAAGCATATAAAGACAAAGGCCGTTCCGGAAGGAACGGCCTTTTTTGATATACAATGGCGTGTTCGATACGCCATTACAATATTATATATTAGTCACCTAACGTGGCCACCATGACAGCCTTGATGGTGTGCATACGGTTTTCGGCCTCGTCGAAAACGATGGAGTTCTCAGACTCGAACACATCTTCTGTGACTTCAATACCATCCAAGCCGAATTGTTTGTTTACGTCGCGGCCCACTTGAGTCTCCAGATTGTGGTATGCGGGCAGGCAGTGCATGAACTTGCATTTCGGGTTGCCGGTGAGTTGCATCGTCTCTTTGTTCACTTGATAAGGTTTGAGCAGTTTGATACGCTCTTCCCAGACTTCGACGGGCTCGCCCATGGAGACCCACACGTCGGTATAGAGGAAATCGCAGCCCTTCACGCCCTTCTTCACGTCGTCGGTAACGGTGACGGTAGCGCCGGTCTCTTTGGCAATCTCCTTGCATTTCTTGACGAGTTCTTTGTCAGGTTGCAGGGCTTTGGGAGCCACGATGCGGACATCCATGCCCATTTTGGCACCACCCACCATCAGGGAGTTACCCATGTTGTAACGGGCATCGCCGAGGTAAGCGTAGGTCACTTTGTTGAGCGGTTTGTCAACATGCTCGCTCATCGTGAGGAAGTCGGCCAGCACTTGGGTGGGGTGGAATTCGTTGGTAAGACCGTTCCATACGGGCACACCGGCGAATTTGGCGAGCTCTTCCACGGTGGTCTGTTTGAAGCCACGGTATTCGATGCCGTCGAACATGCGTCCGAGCACGCGGGCGGTGTCAGCCATGGATTCCTTGATGCCGATTTGGGAGCCTGAAGGTCCCAGATAGGTTACGTGTGCACCTTGGTCGTAAGCGGCCACCTCGAAAGCGCAGCGGGTACGCGTGGAGGTCTTTTCAAAAATCAGGGCGATGTTCTTGCCCTTCATGCGGGGTTGCTCGGTGCCGGCATACTTGGCGCGTTTGAGGTCGCGTGCAAGGTCCAACAGGTACTGGATCTCCGTAGGGGTGAAATCCAACAGTTTCAAAAAGTTGCGGTTTCTTAAATTAAATGCCATAATTTTGGGTGTTAATGTTGTTTTTAAAAGATTATAGTTTAAAGTTTATAGTTTAAAGTTTAGAGTTTAGAGATAAAAGAGATTGAGATAACTCTAATCTCTCATCTCTAATCGTTTACTATGCGTGTGCCACAGGATTCGTCACCAAGTCTTCCGGCCTCGGTGATGATGCAGGGGTGTCCGGTTTTCTCCACGAACATGATGGCGGCGCGTACCTTCGGAGCCATAGAACCTTCGGTGAACTGGCCGTCGGCGAGATATTGTTTGGCTTCAGCTACGGTGATCACGTCCAAGGCTTTCTCATCGGGTTTGCGGAAGTTGATATAGACTTTAGGCACGTCGGTGAGGATGTAGAATTCATCGGCGTTGATTTCCACGGCGGTGATAGCGGAGGCGAGATCTTTGTCGATCACGGCCTGCACACCTTTGAGATAACCGTCTTTCATGGCCACGGGAATGCCACCGCCGCCCACGGTGATCACGATGATACCTTCATCGGCCAGTTTGCGGACCAGTTTGATGTTCTGGATGCGGATGGGCTTGGGCGAGGCCACCACTTTGCGCCAACCATTACCCTTGGGGTCTTCTTTGTAGATATCGCCCGTCTCATCATGGTATGCTTCAGCTTCTTCTTTGGAAACGTATGGACCTACGGGCTTGGTCGGGTTTTGGAACAGGGGATCGTTTCCGTCCACCTCCACGTGCGTGAGCAGGGTCACGGTGTCGCGGTCCCAGCCCTCTTCCGCGAAGATATGGCGGAAACCCTCTTCAATAAGCGCACCGATGGAGCCTTGGGTCTCGGCTACGCAGAAATTCAGCGGCATGGACTCCACTTCGAAGGTCTCTTTGCCGGCTTTGTGTTGTAACATTACATTGCCCACTTGCGGGCCGTTACCGTGACCGATCACCATTTTGTAACCGGCCTTCAACATCGGAACCAGACATCTGCAGGTTTCCGTCACATTCTCTATCTGTTCCTGATAGGTGCCTTTTTGATGGCTTTTCAATAAAGCATTACCGCCAAAGGCAATAACGGCAAGTTTGTTGTTCGTCATAAAAAAAATCTATAATTTGTAAAAAAATATTATCAAGGTATTGGATGTCGGGTATTGGAAGTTGGTCTCTGATCTATAGTCTTTGGCCAAAAATCTCAATTCTCCATTCTACCATATTCTGGCCCGTTTCTCCGGAGCGAGATACATGGGATCGCCGGGTTGGATGCCAAATGCCTGGTAGAAAGCGTCAATGTGGGGCAGGGTACCGTTCACGCGCCAGCGGCCGAGGGAGTGCGGGTCCTCTTTGGTGCGGCGCAGGATTTCTTCCGGACGGATGTTGGCGGCCCACACGCCTGCGTAGGCGAGGAAGAATCGTTGCTCCGGAGTGAATCCATCCATGTCGCCCTTGATGGCATCTTCCGATTTGGCCTTCTGGAATGCGGTGTAGGAGACGTTCAAGCCACCGTTGTCTGCGATGTTCTCACCCAATGTGAAGGATCCGTTGCCATAGACGCCGGGAGCCACCTCGATGTTGTTGAAATGGTTGACCAGCACCTGAGCTCTCTCCTCGAAAGCCTTGGAGTCGGCCTCTGTCCACCAGTCGGTGAGGTTGCCGTTCAGGTCGTAGTTGCGGCCTTGGTCGTCAAAACCGTGCGTCATCTCGTGGCCGATTACTACGCCGATAGCACCGTAGTTGGCAGCGTCGTCAGCGTCCATGTCGAAGAACGGCGGCTGCAGGATGCCTGCGGGGAAGCAGATTTCGTTGGTGTTGGGCTCGTAGTATGCGTTCACCGTCTGCGGTGTCATCTGCCACTCGTCCTTATCTACGGGCTTGCCGATTTTGGACAAGCGGTAGGCACTCTCGAAACGGCGTGCGCGGAGCACGTTGTCGTAATAGCTGTCGTTCTTGATTTCCAAAGCACTGTAATCGCGCCATTTGTCAGGATAGCCGATCTTGACTTTGAAGGTGGCGAGTTTGTCCAGAGCGTTTTTCTTGGTTTCTTCCGTCATCCATTTGGAAGCTTTGATGCGCTCGCCGAGTGCCCATTGCAGGTTTTTGACCAGCTGTTCCATGCGGGTCTTGGCTTCGGCGGGGAAGTAGGTCTTCACATACATCTGGCCGAGCGCTTCGCCCAGACAGCCATCGACCGTGCCGATGACGCGTTTCCAGCGCGGGCGGTTCTCCTGCTTGCCGGAAAGCACCTTGCCGTAAAAGTCGAAGTCGGCATTCACAAAGTCATCGCTCAGAAATGAAGCGGCAGCGTTGATGACGTTCCAGGCCATGTAAGCGCGAATCACCTCCATATCGGAAACGGAAAGGATGTTGTTGAGCCCGGCGAAATAGGTGGGCTGGCCCACATTCACGATATCTATGTTGGAAAGATTCAGAGTCTTGAGATATTGTTGCACATTGATGGCCGGGATCATCTTCTGGAACTCATCAGGGGTGCATTTGTGGATGGTCTGGTACGGATCGCGGAGCGTGGTCTTGTCCACGAAATTACTAGCCATCATAGTTTCGAGCGCCAGCACGCGCTGAGCCATCTCGGTCTCTTTGCCATCAAAACCGGCTTGCTTGCTGTAACCGGACATTTGGAACATCTTGGCCATCAGCCTTACGTACTCGTCGCGGATTTTCTGCTGGTCGGCTTCGAGATAATAGTCTCGGTCGCCGATGCCCAGACCTGTCTGCCAAAGGTAAGCGATGGTCATGTTGCTGTTGTCAGGGTCGGAGGAGCCGAAGAGACCGAAGAAGGGATGAAGACCCTCTAAGGACATCTCAGCCAATGTAGTGGAAAGATCGCGGCGTTGCAGGCCGGCAATCTTCTGAAGTTCTTTCTGGATGGGTTGCGCTCCTTGATTCTGAAGTGTCACGGTGTCCATGCCCATCTTGTAGAGGTCGCCCACTTTCTGCTCCACGGTGCCAAAGGCGTTCTTTTGGCCGGCGAGTTTCACTACCAGCTCCTGCAGCTGTTTCTGATTGTTCTCACCCAGC
Source organism: Bacteroidales bacterium (assembly GCA_017554325.1). Taxonomy (GTDB): domain Bacteria; phylum Bacteroidota; class Bacteroidia; order Bacteroidales; family WCHB1-69; genus F23-D06. Next base: position 38,160 of record JAFZIP010000020.1, on the reverse strand, counting down.
ACATCGAAACTGCCGTAGCGCGCATATTCGGCGCCCAGCGGGTTGAGTTTCATCCAGCCGCCGCAAGCGTATTGGTAGAAGTCGGAGGACGGTTTTACGGATTTATCCAAATTGGAGGCTGTGATGCCGGATTTGCTCTTTTTTGGTTTGACTTTGGTCGTCATAGGCGTTGAACTTGTGAAAACGACAAATAACAATGCTGCCATCGCAGACAGCGTGATAGTCTTATTCATAATCTATCTTATTAAAAATCAATTGGTAATAAATAAAAAACTCCCCTGCTTTAGGGGAGGGCAAATATACACTATTTTTTGAGATAATCAATGCCAGGGGAGAAGGAGGTGAAAAGGGTGAATGAGGTGAAAGAGGTGAAAGAGGTAAAGGAGGAATGGAGGAGGAGATGAGAAGATGAGAAGATGAGGAGATGAGGAGATGAGGAGATGAGGAGATGAGGAGAGGAGAAGATGAGAAGATGAGAAGATGAGAAGATGAAAGGAGTGAGGAGTTAGGAGTGTATTTTCAAATCTCAATTCTGAATTCTCAATTCTCAATTGTTCAGTGGCGGAGTGTATGGAGCAGGGCTTGGGCCGTGTACGACTTCTTGCGTTCGATCAGCTTTTCGGGTGTGCCTTCGAACACGATGTTTCCACCTTGCTCGCCGCCTTCAGGACCTAAGTCGATGATCCAGTCGGCGCACTTGATGAGCTCCGTGTTGTGCTCAATAACCACGACGGAGTTGTCGCGTTCCACCAGCCGGTTGAAGGCTTTGTACAGTTTGTTGATGTCGTGGAAATGCAAACCGGTGGTAGGCTCGTCGAAAAGGAAAAGCTTGTTCTGTTGGTCGTCCTCCAAGGAGAGGAAGTAGGCCAGCTTGACGCGCTGCGCTTCGCCTCCGGAGAGGGTGGAGGAGTTCTGGCCCATCACCAAATAGCCCAATCCCACGTCTTGCAGCGGCGCGAGACGCTTGAGTATATTCTTGGTGATGTCGGTCGGCGGTAGCGAACGGAAGAACTCCACGGCCTCGTTGATGGTCATGCTCAGAATGTCGTTGATGCCCTTGTCTTTGATTTTGACATCCATAGCCTCTTCGCAGAAACGAGAACCGTTACAGGAAGGACAAACCAATTCCACATCGGCCATGAACTGCATGTTAATGTGGATTACACCTTCACCTTCGCACTCTTCGCATCGGCCGCCAGCCACATTGAAGGAGAAGAAGCTCGGTTTGTAGTTGCGCTGTTTGGACAGGGGTTGCGATGCAAAAAGTTCTCTGATGTAGTCGTAGGCCTTTACGTAAGTGACGGGGTTGGAGCGGGTGGAACGCCCAATGGGGGCTTGATTCACCAGCACGACTTCGTTCACTTTGGTCATGTCGGCGTTGATGCGGGAGAAGCTGCCGGGCTTGTCGCCGGCCTTGTCCAGCAGTCGCAGCATGCCCAGGTAAAGGATATTGTTGACGAGCGTACTCTTGCCCGAGCCGCTCACGCCGGTGATGGCGGTGAAGCACTGCAGGGGGATTTTCACGTCGATATTCTTCAGGTTGTTGGCCTTGGCGCCGATGATCTCGATATAGTTGCGCCAACGTCTTCGGCGCGTGGGCACGGGAATGGACTTGCAAAGTTCCTCGGGATAGCCGCCTTCCATGCCGCGGAGATAGTCGGCCGTAAGGTCGTGTTCTTGCTTCATCAACTCGTTGAAAGTGCCGCTGAAGACCACTTCGCCACCAAACTGTCCAGCGTTGGGGCCGATGTCGATGATGTAGTCGGCGGCGCGGATGATGGACTCGTCGTGCTCCACAATGACGACAGTGTTGCCGATGTCGCGCAGGCGCTTGAGCACGCGGATGAGGTTCTCCGTGTCGCGCGGGTGCAGGCCGATGCTGGGCTCGTCGAGGATGTAGAGGGAACCCACCAGACTGCTGCCCAACGAAGTGGCTAAGTTGATACGTTGCGTTTCTCCGCCTGAAAGCGTGCCCGTGGTTCTGTCCAAAGTCAGATACCCCAATCCCACATCGTCCAGCAGGGTGATGCGGTTGGTCAGCTCGGCCACAATCTTCTGGGCAATCTCTTTTTCGGTGTGTGAGCCGTATTTGAAATGCAGGAAGAAATTTTTCAATTCGCTCACCGGCATTTGCAGCAGTTCCACGATGGTTTTGCCGCTGACTTTCACGTAGCGTGCTTCGGCGCGCAGTCGCGTGCCATGGCAGTCGGGACACAGCTCACGGCCACGATAGCGGCTTTGGAGCACCCGGTATTGGATCTTGTAGGTGCGTGACGCTACATATTGGAAGAACTGGGTGATGCCTTCCACATTGTGTTTCTCGTCGCCGTACCACAATAAGTTGAACTCTTCTTGCGTGAGTTCCCCAATGGGTCTGTGTACAGGAAAATTCAGTTTGGAAGCCTGTTTGATGAAATAGCTCTTCCACTCGCTCAGCACGTCGCCGTGCCAACAGGCCACGGCATCTTCCGCCACCGAAAGGGAACGGTTGGGGATGACCAAATCCATGTCCACACCTTCGATAAAACCTGTGCCGGAGCAGGTCTTGCAGGCTCCGTAGGGGTTGTTGAAGCTGAAGAGGTTGACGGAAGGCTCTTCAAAAGCTATGCCGTCCATTTCGAACAGGTTGCTGAAAGTCTTTTGCACCACAGATTCACCACCTTCGGTGTGGATCATGCATACACCTTTGCCTTCGGTGAAGGCCACCTGGATGGAATCGGTCAGGCGGCTCATGTTGGCTTCTATGTTTTCGGATTTGAAACGATCGATCAACACGTACATTTCCGATATGCGATTGGCTTTCTTGCCGTTTAGAAACTCGTCAATCTCGGCCAGTTTGCGGTTATATACCACGCGGCTGAACCCCTGTTGCTTCAGGATGGCCAATTGCTCCTTGAGGGTTCTCCCCGACGGGAGCACCAGAGGTGATACAATATATATTCTGCGCCCTTCGGGTATCTTCTCGATGTATCGGATCACGTCGGATACATGATCGCGGCGCACTTCCTTGCCTGTGACGGGCGAATAGGTGCGGCCGATGTGAGCGTAGAGCAGTTTCAGGTATTCGTATATTTCGGTGACGGTGCCCACTGTGGAACGCGGGTTGTGCGACATGGTACGCTGCTGGATGGCGATGGCGGGCGGGATGCCCATGATGGACTTCACTTCCGGTTTGTGCATACGGCCTAAAAACTGGCGGGCGTAGGAGCTCAGGCTCTCCACGTAGCGGCGTTGCCCTTCAGCATAGAGCGTGTCGTAGGCTAACGACGACTTGCCCGATCCCGACAACCCGGTGATGACCACCAGCTTGTTGCGCGGAATATCCACATCAATTTTTTTCAGATTATTGACGTTGGCGCCTCGTATTACAATGATATCGTTTTTCATTTAAGAATCATTACAAAAAGAGCAAAAAGGAGAGCTGGCAGTGCGGAAAGGAGCATAGAGTCGAAGCGGTCGAGGATGCCGCCGTGTCCGGGCATGATATGGCCGCTGTCTTTCACATCGGCGCGTCTTTTGAATACAGATTCAATCAGGTCGCCGAAGGTGGCAAACACCACAGTGATGATGGCATACACGGCCCAATTCCATAGCGGGGCATGTACTTGGGCGAAGTAGGGGATGCTGGGCAGGATCATGGCCAAGACGATGGTCAGCACGAGTCCGGTGACGGTGCCTTCCCAGGTCTTCTTGGGGGAGATGCGCTCACACATCTTGTTGCGTCCGTACAGCGAGCCACCCAGATAGGCGAAGGTGTCGTAAGCCCAAATCATCAGGAAGAAGGCAAACACCACCTGCGGGCATATACGGGTCATGACAGCCACAAAACCTAACGGCAAGATGATCCAGAAATAGCCGAACAGGGCGGTTCCGATGTGTTCCACAGACAACGGCCGGCAGCGGAAAAGCTCGGCAATGGTCATCAGCATGCCGATGCACATCAGGATGAGCGGTATGCTGAACAAGAACCCCGTCAGGGTGAAAGTGGCAGCGTTGTAGAAAAAAGAGCTTTTTTGGATTCCATATTGCAGGATGAGTGCGAACTGCGCGATCGCGGCAGCCGACAATACGATGCGCCCCACATGGTCGGTGGGGCCGGAGGTCAGTTTTGAGAGTTCAAAGATACCTATGCAAGCTGCCAAGCAGAGTAGCACAGGCATCATGGGGAAGACGAACACGGCGGTGATCATCAGGGCGATATAGACCGCCCCCGCCAAAGTTCTAATTAGCAGATTCTTCGTTTTGGGGTTCATGATCGGAAACTAACAATAAGATGATACGGGGGGCGACAGGGGTGGCTTGCGGCACGCCATCGACTTTCTCGATGTGGGTGGGACACAGGAATTCGCTCATGGGGAAAGCGTTGTTTTCATCTTTTTTGACTTGGAAGTTCAGAGCGTCATCCAAATCCTGGAAGATGCAACGTTCGCGGGAGATGACTACCAGGTCGCGGGCCAGACCCTTGACGGACGGATAGACATTGAGCACCTGTGAAAAACCGATGCTGCCGGTGCGGGCAATCAGCTGGTTGGAGACCACCAATGCGGCATCTGCGGCCTCGCCCGGGGCAATAGCCGTGATGTAGGGTACTTGATACTTGTCCAAATACTGCGAGAAGAATGGGCTCGTGCTGAGGATTGTCTGGTACTTCTGGCTGCGGCACAGCTTGATCAGAATGGGGATGAGGTCCTGGTTGGTGCAGGGCACGTAGAGGCCGCCAGCAGCTCTGAATTTCTCTATGAAGGATGCCGACATGTTGGGAATGGGCTCATAGACGTCCGCATTCATGTTCATGTCCAGCTCGGAATTGAGAACCTCCATCTTGTTGGAGAGGGCATTGCGGATGTTCTGACGGATGCTTTCCTTCTCGGTCAGTATGCTTGAATCAAATTGATGGTTGTCGGCCATAGGAATAACGTTTATAGATTAACGATTATCGATTAATTTTCAGCGGGTTTGACATCATTTTCGGGGTTTACCGTATGCTCTGGCACTTCAAACGGGCGCTTGCCCAAAATACGTTCCACGTCCTCTGTGAAGATGACCTCGCGCTCCAACAGCAGTTGGGCAAGTTCTCCCAGTTGCTCCTTGTGCTCGTTGAGGATGTCCTTCGCCTTTTGATAGCAGGATTCCACCAACTCGTGAATCTGTGCGTCAATGTCTTGCGCGGTCTTCTCGCTGTAGGGCCTGTTGAAGGCGTACTCCTGTTGGCCCGTGGAGTCGTAGTAGCTCACATTGCCGATTTTCTTGTCGAGACCGTAATAGACGACCATGGCGTAGGCCTGTTTGGTGACGCGCTCCAAGTCGTTGAGGGCTCCGGTGGAGACGCGTCCGAAGGTGATCTCTTCGGCGGCACGTCCGCCCAGAGTGGCGGTCATCTCGTCCACCAGCTGGTCGTAGGTGGTCAGCTGACGTTCCTCGGGCAGGTACCAGGCTGCGCCTAATGCTTTGCCGCGGGGCACGATGGTGACCTTCACCAGCGGGGAGGCGTAGCGCAGCATCCAGCTCACGCACGCGTGGCCCGACTCATGGAAGGCGATGGAGCGTTTCTCCTCCGGGGAGATGACGCTGCCGCGGCGTTCCAGGCCGCCGATGATACGGTCCACGGCGGAGAGGAAGTCCTCTTTCTCGATTTGGGTCTTGTTATTGCGTGCCGCGATGAGGGCGGCCTCGTTGCAAACGTTGGCGATGTCGGCGCCGGAGAATCCCGGAGTCTGCTTGGCGAAGAAGTCGAGATCCACATCGGGGCCGAGTTTGAGGTTGCGCACGTGCACACCGAAGATGCCTTTACGCTCGTTGAGGTTGGGCAACTCCACTTGGATCTGGCGGTCGAAGCGGCCTGCGCGTAGCAGGGCGCGGTCGAGGATGTCGGCGCGGTTGGTAGCGGCCATGATGATGACCCCTGCGTTGGTGGAGAAGCCGTCCATCTCTGTGAGCAGCTGGTTGAGTGTGCTCTCACGCTCGTCGTTGGCATTGGAAAGGGCGTTCTTGCCACGGGCGCGGCCGATGGCGTCAATCTCGTCGATGAAGATGATGCACGGGGCTTTCTCCTTGGCCGTCTTGAAGAGGTCGCGCACGCGGGACGCGCCCACGCCCACGAACATCTCCACGAAGTCGGAACCGGACAAAGAGAAGAACGGCACCTTGGCCTCGCCTGCCACGGCCTTGGCCAGCAGGGTCTTGCCCGTGCCCGGAGGTCCTACCAACAGCACGCCCTTGGGTATCTTGCCACCGAGAACGGTGTATTTCTTCGGATTCTTCAAAAAGTCAACCACTTCCTCAATCTCGAACTTGGCGCCCTCCAGGCCGGCCACGTCCTTGAAGGTGACCAGCTGGCCCGACTTCTCGTCGAACTCCTGGGCTCGCGACTTGCCGATGTTGAAGATGCCGCCGGGACCGCCCATGTTGCCACGCATGGAACGCATGGACCAGATGAGCAGGACGAAGATTAGAACGGTGGGCATTACCCAGATGATGAGATCCCAGCCCCAGCTCTTCGTGTTGTCCTGATTTGTCGGGAAATCATATTCGCCGGATATGTCGTTGGCCGACAGAGTGCTGTCTTTCGCCAAACGGCTTTGAATAGCTTTTTCCTTGAAATCCTTTAGATTATCGTTATAGGCATGAAAATCACTGATCTCCATGTAATACTGGGGCCCCTCGGTTCTGTTTTTAACATCCTTGTGGACGGGGTTGCTGTTTAGACTGTTAGGTTTCAAGAAGATGTTGATTCTTTCATCCTTACGGATATAATCCACGTGGTCAATTTCGCGGTTCGTAACCATCTCTTTGAATGCCATGTCATTGATTTTTTTAGGACTGGTAGTGTCCAGCGTCCTGAAATAGAAAATGCCTATGATGATGAAGGCAATGACATAGATGTAAACGAACGAGAATTTCGGTTTGTTCTTGGAATTGCGGTTTTTCAAACCTTCAAAGGGTGATTTCGGTTTGTTGTTATTGTTAGCTGGATTTGAAGCCATGTGACAAAGGGTTAAGGATAAGATTAAAACTTCTGGATGTCCGCGTCGCTCCACAGGGCCTCGAGGTTGTAGTAGGCGCGGGCTTCGGGTTGGAAGATGTGCACGAGGACGTTGAAGTAGTCGAGCAGAATCCACTCGCAGTTTTCCAGACCCTCCACATGGATGGGTTTCACGCCTGCTTCACGCTGGGTCTTCTCCTGCACGAAGTCGCAGAGGGTCTCCACGTGCGGCTTGGATGTTCCAGTGCAGATGACGAAATAATCGAAGTAGGTATGGTTGATTTTTTTCAGGTTCAGGCATTGGATGTCCACGCCTTGCTTCTCAATAAGGGCTTGTATGATAAGCTCTTCAATATTCCCTTCGTAGGGAACTCCTTCAAACTTGACTTTTCTTTTTACGGTCATAGGTGTGGTTTATAAATTAGCGGGCAAAGGTACAATTTTTTTTTATATTTTTGCGGCCTTTAAAATAACTGTTGATATGAAAAAGACTCTTCTTACTTTTGTGTGTGTGGCATTTTGCATGTTTGCCGCATTTGCTCAAAACGATGTGACGGTGAAGCCCTACAGCTTCAATCACAGCAATGTATCCATGAACGTTGATAAGATAGACCTGCCCGAGGTGAATGTTGACAAATTGCTGGCGGAGGATGCATGGGCGGAAAAGGGAACACCTGTGCGTATCGGCTATACGCACAATGTGGATTACAACTTCCACAACAGCGGCCGTACTGACGTGCTGGCAGACGGAAGCCGTCTCTGGCGTTTGTCTTTCAGCTCCCCCGGAGCTATTATGCTGACTGCAGTTTTTTCTCAGTTCCACATTCCAGAAGGAGCTACGATGCATGTCTATAGTGCCGATCGCAGCCAGGTTGGCGGACCTTACACCAACGAGGAATACGAGAAACTGAACGGCTATATGACTTCGGATTTCATCTTTGGTGATGAAATCATTTTGGAGTATTACGAGCCTGCGAACGCTCCTTTCCATGGAGAGGTTACGGTGGCCCGTATCAGCCATTTCTACCATGATCTTTTCCATGTCCAAGATGAGGGAAAAGGCTACTGGGGCGATGCAGAAGGGGATTGCCATTACGATGTGGCTTGCCCGGTGGCAGATCCGTGGGTGGATCAAGTGAATTCCGTGGTATGCCTCTCGATAACCAATTCAACCGGCTCCTATCGGTGCTCCGGTGCTATGATTAACAATGTGCGTCAGGACAGGACCCCGTACGTGTTGTCGGCCAACCATTGTTCCACTGCCTCTGATGATGCCTATATATTTGTTTTTGAATACCAGAAGAGCTCATGTGATGGCTACACGGGGACTTATACCAAATTTGTCAGAAACGGTGTGATGGTAGCCAGTGCGGGATACAATGGCAATCAGAGCACACTTCAAAACAGTTCTGATTTTCTACTGTTGAAAATCACAGGAGAAATCCCCAGCAATATAACAAACAAGCTCGTGTTTGCCGGTTGGGATGCGAGCGGAGCTTCTTCTGTGGGCGTAGCTATCCATCATCCCGGCGGAGATTACAAGAAAATCAGCTTCCCGCGCGTGGTGGCAAGTCCGGGCGGTTCGTACAACAAATACTGGGTGGTGGCTTGGTACACCAACCCTAACAAGGGATGCACGGAGCAAGGCTCTTCCGGTTCCCCGCTCTTCAACGCCAGCGGCCGCATCATCGGTGACTTGAGCACCGGTAGCAGTGCATGTGATTACCCTGAGGGTAACGACAGCTATGGCAAGTTCTCCTACTCTTGGACCAACAACAACAACAGCAACAATGCCAGGAAGCTGAAACCCTGGCTGGATCCGGACAATACAGGCACCTTGTCACTTCGCGGTATGCACTACGATGGCACGCCCGCAGGTGTGGAGAGTTACAGCTCCTCCAGCAGCGCGTTCACCATCTCGCCCAACCCCAGCATTGGCGATATCACCGTGAAGGGCTCCTTCCCCATGGGCAAAGGCATCTGCAATGTCTATAACTCCATGGGTATGTTGGTGCAGTCTCAGGAGGTCCTGACTGACAACGTCTTCAATCTGCATTTCGACGGTTTGTCTGACGGCATTTACTTTCTGGAGATTGTTTGTGACAAGCACATCTACCAATCCAAAATGCTTATTGCCAGATAGTTTTGAATACCATCCCGCTCTTATCGACCGCATATCTTCCGCCCATCGAATACTTTTCCTTTCTGATGAGCAGGGAGGTGTGGATAGAGAGCCGGGAGAACTACTGCAAGCAGAGTTACCGCAACAGGGCCTGTATCCTGACCGGAAACGGGGTGCAGGCTTTGATGATACCGGTGGTGCATGACACGCACAAACCTCGGATCACGGAGGCTTCTATTGAATACACCACCCCCTGGCAGCGCAACCACTGGCGTACTATCACGACCGCTTACAACACGAGCCCCTATTTCATGTACTACCAGGACCCCCTCCGTGCTTTCTACGAGCAACGCTATGAAAAGCTGTTCGATTTTAATCTGCAATTGATACGGACAATTGTGAAACTGCTCCGCATTCCGACAGAAATAAGGCTTACCGAGGACTTTGAAACGTCACGGCAGCCCGACCTGCGGACGCTCATCCACCCCAAACGGAGTGTCGGCCCCGACTATCCATTCCGGCTCACCACCCCGTATTATCAGGTCTTCGAGGACCGGTTCGGCTTCACGCCCAATCTCTCCATCATAGACCTGCTGTTCAATGTCGGCCCCGAAGCCGTGGACTACCTCAGAACCCTCAATGCGTCATTTAATGCCCAGTCATAATACCATGGAGAAGGAGAAATTAAGTTATATCGAGCGTTTTTTTCAAATTGTCAAGCAGTTGGCCAATAAGATAACTTATTCGCAGGAGCTGTTTGATGATGATGTTTGGGAGATTCGTCTGTCCAAACAGTCGCAAAAAAACATTCGGTACAGTGCAGAGAAAAAGCTCTTCACCCTCTCCCTCAAAAGCGGCGATGATGTGTATAAGTATCTGCTGATGATTTCCATGGCGGTGATGTTGGTGGTGATGTTGTTCATGAGCCGTCATGTGGGTGTCTCCACCCGGGAGATGGAGCAGGACCATTATTCGGCATTGGTGTATGACCATTTCCATCATACCGGTGATTCCGATGCCTACAAGGTGCATCCGTACGCCTCCACGCAGGCTCAGTATATCGATTTGTTGGTCTATTCGGTCTGCAAGACCTTGCATGTGAAGGACACGTTCACGATCCGTCATGTTTTGAGTGCCATTTTCGGGTGGTTGCTCATTTTCTATCTCTCCATCCTGATACTGAAGGCATTCAACTGGCGAGCGGCGTTCTTCACCGCATTCTTCCTGTTCATCTCGCCCCGTTTCTTCGGGTATTCTTTGAGCAATATGGTGGATGTGACCTTTGCGTTCGGCTTCATCTTCACCATCACGCAGATGTACTATTTCTGTCGCGAGCTGCCGGTTATCCGTATATATCGCTGTGTGAAGATTCTGCTGGGCATGTTTCTTGCGCTGTCCACCTACAACGCTGGTTTTGTACTGCTGCATTTTTTCATTGTGTTCACGCTGTTGAACTTCTTTCTCTACAACCCGCCCAAAAAGATGTTTACCAAAGAGTATGGCAAAGCTCTGGGCATGTTGTGTCTGATGTTGGTCGGCACTACGCTGATTGTGTACTTTGTGCATGGCGTGGGCACGTGGTTCTTGGAAGACTCTTTGGTGTCCCCGCGCAAAGCCTTTGAACTGCTCACGGTCAACTACCCCCAGTCAGGCAACCAGCTTTACAAAGGGCATGTCATCGGGCCGGACAACTTCCCGACGACGTATCTTGCCACCTATCTTTTCATCACCACACCTACGATTATTTTGACGGGAGTGCTGCTGTTTTTCATCTTTTTCAGAACGGCGGTGAAATCGTTGAAGTTCTATTCCATCTTCATCTTCCTCTATTCGTTCCTGTATTGCATACATGAGGTGAAATTCAGCTACATGCGTCCGGATACCATGTGGGCTATCTACTATTTCATTTATCCTCTTTTCATGCTGATTGCGGCGAGTGGGGTGGAGTGTACATTGCGGGCCGTGAATGACAAATACACCAATGTTGTGATATTGGGTCTCATTGCGCTGCTCTCCTGTCTGCCCATTCGCCATATCATGTTCAACAAGCCCGTTGTGTCGCTCTATTTCAACGAGATCTCCGGCGGCTTAAACAACGCGTATGCCAAGTATGAGCTGGACTGCAATGATGATGCCAACAAGACTGTTTGCCAGTGGCTCGTGCGCCACATTTACCGAGAGGATATCAGCAAGAATGTGGATGACAGTGTTGTTACCGTGGCTACCAATGGCAATGCGGCATGTGCCCTGTTCTTCCAGCGGGAGAGCAGTATGATAAACTTGCAATTTGTTCCGTACAGCAAAACGGACAGCACATGGGATTACTACATGGACTTTTGCAGCAACATACCGCCGGCGCAGCTACGCAACGGCACTTGGCCTTCGGACCATACGTTGTATCGGCTGAAGGTGGATTCCAAACCCATAGTTGTCATATATCCGAATGCCTACAAGATTCGCCAGCGTGCCATCCGTGACAGTCTTGCGGCGTGTGAACAGGTGCGTCTGGACAGTCTGGCCGCCATGTCCGTGGTTCCCGAAAAGAAGAAACGATAGCCTCCGACAGGATATCTCGTTTTTTGCTATTTTTGCAAACCGATTGAAAAAATCATTTTCCTTTTATGATAGAATACAACACCAAACGAAACAAATTAGTTATCAAGGAGTATGGCCGCAACGTGCAAAAGATGATTGAGGATTGCATGGCCATAGAGGATCGCGAGAAGCGTAATGAGACGGCCCGCGCCATCGTGCGCGTGATGGACCAGCTCAACGAGGTGAAGGATCCTGCCAACGTGGGCAAACGGGAGTCTGCAGACTATTGGCACAAGCTCTGGGATCATCTGTTCATCATGTCGGATTACGCCTTGGAAATCGATTCTCCGTTTCCGAAGCCCGTGCCCGAGACCAAGGAGAAAGAGGTGGTGAAGCCGGAATACAACAAGCATCATATCCGTTTGAGAACCTACGGACGCAATATGGAGAATGTCATCAAGATGGTGGCCACCTATCCCGAGGATGTGCGCAACGTACTGGTGCGCCCACTGGCCAATCACTTGAAGATGATGTACCTGACCTATAATCGCGACTCAGTGAACGACGCGCTGATTGCGCATCAGATCAACGAGCTGTCGGACGGTCTGCTCACCGTGCCGGAGGATTTCACCTTTGCCACCACCAATGCGCTGTTGCACACAGCCAACAGCAATGCTTCCTTCTACGTCACTCCGGCCAAGAAAAAGAAGAAAAAGAAGAACAAAAAAAAGAAGACAGGCCCCATTAATTTATGAACATCATAGAAGTAGATCAGGTTACCAAAGCCTTCAGCAACCATCTGGCGTTGGACCACGTGTCATTGTCCGTGCCGGAGGGTGTCATTTTCGGTTTGTTGGGCCCCAATGGTGCCGGCAAGACGACCCTTATCCGCATTCTCAACCAGATCACTTTTCCCGACTCGGGGTCCATCTATTTCAAAGGACATCCCCTGGAGGCTGATGATGTGCGACAGATCGGCTACCTGCCGGAGGAACGCGGCTTGTACAAGAAGATGAAAGCCGGCGAACAGGCCATGTACCTGGCCCGTCTCAAAGGCATGGACCGCAGTACCGCCAACCAGCGGCTGCGCGTCAAGTTTGAGCAGTACGGCATTCTGGATTGGTGGAACCGTCCCGTGGAAGAGTTGTCGAAGGGCATGCAGCAGAAATTGCAGTTCATCACCACCATCCTGCACAAACCCTCCTTCATCATTCTGGACGAACCATTCAGCGGCTTTGATCCCATCAATTCCAATATGCTGAAAGAAGAAATCCTGCAGTTGAAGAAAGAGGGGGCCACCATCATTCTTTCGACACATAACATGGCTTCGGTGGAGGAAATCTGCGATGAAATTGCGCTCATCAACCGTGCGCAGAAGATATTGGAAGGCAATATCCATGATGTGAAAAACCGTTTCAAAAAGAATATCTACGCCATAGAGATGGCTTCAGACAGCTGCGATATGGAACCCCTGTTGCAGGGCCGTTACGAGTTGATTGAAAAGCAGGTCAATCCCAACAGTGTGGGTTATTCTGTGCGCATCACCGACGCCAAGCAGGTGAATGGGCTGTTAGAACTCTTCATGGAAAACGGCAGCATAATTTCCTTTAAGGAAGTGCTGCCCACTATGAACGAGATTTTCATAGAACAAGTACAAACTTTTAACCGACAGAACAGCCATGAGTAGCAATATTTCCCTGATAATCGGTCGCGAATACACCACGCGCGTCAAGAAAAAGTCCTTCATCATCCTGACCCTCTTGCTGCCGATACTGATCGCATCCCTCATTGTGCTGCCCGTGTTGCTGGTCTTGTACAACGAGAAAAACCAGAGTGCGAATGTATTGGTGGTAGATGATACGGATATCTTCATCAATGCCTTTGAAGGCAGCGAAAAACTCACCTTCAGCTACCAGTCTGGCGACATCAACCAGCTCAAGCAGGAGGCGTTCGACAGCGAAAAGTACGATTGTGTATTCCATATCCTCAACAACAGCCAAGGGCTCAAGAGCAATCTCTATTATCGCGACAATCTGCCTTCTGGATTGCAAGGGAAATTGGAGAGCCAGATGAATGAAATCTTCTTCGACCGCATCCTGCAAGATTCCTTGCACATAGAACCGGCGCGGTTTGAGAAATTACAGGAACTCACAAAAGCGGAGGTTACCACGGTGCAGGTTGATGACAAAGGGGTGGAGCGAGAGAATATTGCCGAGATGAATGAGGTCATCGGTATGATTTGCGGGTTCTTCATCTATTTCATCATCATCATTTTCGCCAGTCAAGTATTGCGCGGCGTGTTGGAAGAGAAAACCAATCGCATTGTGGAAGTGCTCATTTCCTCCGTGAAACCCATGCAACTGCTTATCGGCAAGATTGTGGGCATTGCCCTGGTGGGACTCACGCAGTTCGCCATCTGGATTTTGCTGACCTTCGCCATATTGGGTGGCGTCCAGCTGGTTGCTCCGAACCTCTTCCAGTCGGAAACGGCCACTGAACTGGCCGCCGGAGCACAGGCCGGAATTCAGGATAACGTCAATATTTTCCAGACAATCAACGATTACTTCCCGATTTCATTTACCGAGATCATCCTCTGTTTCTTCTTCTTCTTCATTGTCGGGTATCTGATTTACGCCACATTGTACGCGGCTACCGGCTCGGTGGTGGACAATGAAAGCGATTCGCAGCAATACACCATGCCGGTTACTATTCCGCTCATGCTCTCCATCATCCTGATTCCCTCCATTTCCACCAACCCAAACGGGCAGTTGGCGTTCTGGTTTTCCATGATCCCGCTCACTTCGCCCATCTCCATGATGGTGCGCCTGCCTTCGGGAGTGCCACTTTGGCAATTGCTTACCTCCATGGGACTGGCCTTGCTCTTTTTGGTGCTCTGCGTGTGGTTTGCCGCCAAAGTCTATCGGATGGGCATCCTGATGTATGGCAAGAAGATAAGTTGGAAAGAGATTTTCAAATGGCTGAGGAAAGCGTGAGGCTTTTAGATTAGAGATTAGGGATGAGGAGATTAGAGATGAGGAGATGAGGAGAGAAGAAGATTAGGAGATGAGAAGATGAAGAAGATCAGGAGATGAGGAGATGAGGAGATGAAAATTTGAGTATAGAATAGAATTATTGTAAGAATTAAATATGCTTTTTAAGAACTCTTTTGAACAGAATCCGGCGTTGCACTATGTGTACGAGCATCTTCAACTTACCTCCAATCTGGGGAGGCATTATCTGTTGAACCTGCCATTTTGCACCGATGCGGAAGTTTTGGAAAGAGAGTTTGACTTGGTTGATACGATGGTTGCGATTCTCCAAAACGAGGCCTATCGTACTAAAATCACGCATATCCGCAATCATCTGCACCAGATCAACGACATCCGTCCCACACTGGCAACGTTGGCGGATGACCGTGTGCTGGACGATATCCAGCTTTTTGAGATTAAGAAGACCGCCATCCTCACGCGCAAGATTGCCGATGACCTCAAAACCATTGAGTGCGAGAGTTTCCCATTGGCCAACATGGATGCAGTGGTGGCGATGCTTGATCCTGAGCATACCAACATACCGCACTTTTACATATACTCGGCCTATGACCACGAATTGGCCATGTGGCGCGAACGCATTGAGAATGCCAAAAGCGTAGCCGAGGCGGAAGAGTACCGCTTCCAGGCTCAGAAGGTGGAGGACCGCATACGCACGCAACTGTCGCAGCAACTCATGCCGTATGGCAAGAGCATTGCCGACAATCTGGACATGTTGGCCCATTTCGATCTCGTGCTGGCGAAGGCACGGCTTGCACTTGAGTGGAAAGCCTGCCGACCTGCCATCGGGCAACACAGTGCGCTGACCCAGATGATGAACCCTGAGGTTGATAGTGCGCTGAAAGAAAGAGGCAAGGCCTTCCAACCCATTGACATACGCTTCGGCAACGAGTCTGTACTTATCACCGGCGCCAACATGGCCGGCAAGTCTGTGCTGCTTAAGACCGTATCACTGGCGCAGTACCTGTTCCAGTTCGGATTCTTCATCCCCGCCGCACAGGCCACCCTCGCCATCGTGGACGAGGTCATCAGCAGTATCGGCGACCAGCAGTCGGCGACCAGCGGACTCTCCTCGTTTGCCGTGGAGATTCTCACCATCGACCGTATCATCAAAGCAGGTCGTCAAGGGCACAAAGTGCTGGCCCTGGTGGACGAGCTTGCCAGAACCACGAACCCCGAAGAGGGCAAGATCCTGGTGGGCAACTATCTCCGCTTGGCCGAGAAACTGAATATCACCACCCTGGTGACCACTCACTACAGCGGCATCAGCACCACTTGCCGACGCCTGCGCGTGAAGGGCCTGCAGCTCAAAGAGAACCAGGCTATCACCGTCGGCAACATCCACGACTACATGGACTACTCCTTGGTGGAGACCGACGCGGACGAGGTGCCCATGGAGGCGTTCAACATCGCCCGATTGTTCGGGGTGGATGCGGAGTTATTGGCAGATCGTTAATACCCCACACTGACGTGCGGGGTTAATAAAATGGTATCCCTTCGGGATACATTCAATGTATTTATTTAACAAAAAAACGAGACGCGGCATGCCGCGTCTCGTTTTTTATCGATAATCTCTCATTGACTATCTCTCATTCGCGATAGCGGCCTGGGCGGCTGCCAAACGAGCCACCGGCACGCGGAACGGAGAACAGGACACGTAGGTCATGCCAGCCTTGTAGAAGAACTCTACAGAAGCAGGATCACCACCGTGCTCACCGCAAACACCGCACTTCAAGTTGGCGCGAGTGCTGCGACCACGCTCCACACCGAGTTTCACCAGTTGACCCACACCTTCCTGATCCAATGTGTTGAACGGATCGGCGGGGATAATCTTCTGGTCCACATACTCGTGAACGATAGCGTTCACATCGTCGCGGGAGAAGCCGAAGGTCATCTGGGTGAGGTCGTTGGTGCCGAAGGAGAAGAACTGGGCTACGGAGGCAATCTTGTCGGCCACCAAAGTAGCGCGCGGAATCTCGATCATCGTACCGAACAGATACTCGATCTTGACGCCGAACTTGGCTTCCACTTCTGCCAGCACGCGGTCGGCGATGGCTTTCTGGTGCTCCAGCTCCTTCACGTTGATGGTGAGCGGAACCATGATTTCCAAATGCGGGTCGAAGCCCTCTTTCATTAACTCAGCCGTAGCCTCAAACAGGGCGCGGAACTGGGTTTCGGTAATCTCGGAATAGATGATGCCGAGACGCACACCACGCAAACCCATCATCGGGTTCACCTCGTGAAGAGCATCGATACGCTTCTTGATCTCCTCGAAGCTGATGCCGCGCTCTTTGGCTTTTTCGCGCTGTTTGTCTTCCGTTTGGGGAACGAACTCATGCAACGGCGGGTCCATCAAGCGGAATGTGAGCGGTTTGCCGTTCATTACCTTCAATGTGCCCTTGGCAGCTTCCTTGATGTAGGGTTCCAGTTCCTTGAGGGCGGAAACGCGCTCCTCCAAGGTGTCGGAAAGAATCATGTTGCGCAGCTTCTCCAGCGGTTTCTCGCTGTTCTTGCCGTAGAACATGTGCTCGATACGGAACAGACCGATACCTTCAGCGCCGAAGTTGATGGCGTTCTGGGCATCATCCGGGTTGTCGGCGTTGGTGCGCACACCCATGGTGCGGTATTTGTCCACCAGCTTCATGAACTCTTGGAAGAGCGGATTTTCGGTAGCATCGATCATCTTGACCTCTTCAGCATAGACCCAGCCTTTGGAGCCGTTCAAGCTCAGCAGGTCACCTTCTTTGAAGTTTTTGCCGGCGATGGTGACGGTGCGGCTGGCCATGTCGATTTTCACGGCGTCGCAGCCCACGATGCAGCACTTGCCCCAACCACGGGCCACGAGAGCGGCGTGGGAGGTCATACCACCACGAGCGGTCAAAATACCCGTTGCGGAACGCATACCCTCCACATCCTCGGGGTTCGTTTCCTCGCGGACGAGGATGTTCTTGATTTTCTTCTCGGTATATGCTTTGGAAGTCTCGCTATCCAATGCGATAACACCTACGGCACCGCCAGGGCCTGCGGGCAGACCTTTGGCGATAACTTCGTGTTTCTTTTCGTCAGCGGCATCCAGAATCGGGTGCAACAACTCGTCGAGTTGAGCGGGCGTGAGACGCATCACCACTTCCTTCTCATCGATAAGGCCTTCATGCAGCATATCCAGTGCCATGGTCAAAGCGGCCACACCGGTACGTTTGCCCACGCGGCATTGCAGCATGTAAAGCTTGCCTTCTTGGATGGTGAACTCCACATCCAGCATGTCGTGATAGTTCTTCTCCAAGATTTCGCGGATGTCGCAAAGCTCTTTGTAAGTCTCGGGCATCAGCTCCTGCATGGAGTGCATCATCTTGTTCTGCTCATTCTTGGTCTCGTCGTTCAGCGGGTTGGGGGTACGGATACCGGCCACCACATCCTCGCCTTGTGCGTTGATCAGCCATTCGCCGTAGAACTGGTTGTCGCCGGTGGCAGGGTTACGGGTGAAAGCCACGCCGGTGGCGGAGTTGTCGCCCATGTTGCCGAACACCATGGCTTGCACGTTCACAGCGGTACCCCAGTCATCGGGAATACCTTCGATGCGACGGTAGGAGATGGCCTTCTTGCCGTTCCAGCTCTTGAACACGGCTTTGATACCGCCTTCGAGTTGGGCCTTGGCATCATCAGGGAATTCAGTGCCGAGCACCTCTTTGATTTTTGCCTTGAAAGCGTCGGCGAGTTTCAGAAGTTCCTCAGCGGTGATTTCCGTGTCGCTCTTGTAGCCCTTCATGGACTTGAACTCATCGAGCATGTCATCCAAAATCTTGCGGATGCCCTTGCCGTCGGCGGGCTCGATGCCCTCGGCTTTTTCCATCACCACGTCGGCGTACATCATGATGAGACGACGGTAGGAGTCATAGACGAAGCGGGGGTTGTTGGTTTTCTTGATGAGGCCGGGGAGCGTCTTGGAGCTGAGACCGATGTTAAGTACGGTGTCCATCATGCCGGGCATGGAGCTGCGTGCGCCAGAGCGGCAGGAGACGAGCAGAGGATTTTCGGCATCGTCGTATTTGAGGCCCATGATGCTTTCCACATTCTTCATGCCAGCCCACACTTCATCCATCAAGCCTGCGGGAAGTTCGCAGTTGTTGGCGTAGTAGGCGGTGCAGCATTCCGTGGTGATGGTCAGACCAGCGGGCACAGGGAGGCCCAAAAGACACATTTCAGCGAGGTTGGCACCCTTGCCACCCAGCAGGTTTTTCATGTCAGCTTTACCTTCAGCTGTCTTTCCACCAAAGGTATAAACGTACTTAACGTTGCTCATATTCAAGATTTTAAGTTAATAAAACAGATTCGTTTTTTTGGAGGCGCAAAGATACGAAAAAATCTGTTGGAGCAGCATCATTGTACGATGAAAAATATTGACAAAGGAAGATTCCGCTTCACCATTCCGGGAAACGCGACAGCGTTTGACGGAATCTACATCCCCTGTCCACCTGCACCGCCTTGCGCTTGTGCCTGCGCGCCCTCCAACTCCATCTTGCCGAACTTGAAGGTGATGCCCACGCGGATGCTGCGGCCCATCCAGCTGTACCAGCTGGTGCTGTTGACCGTGTAATAGGGATTGTTGATGTCGGTGCTCGTCTTGTTCCAATTGAAGATGTCCGTGACATCCAGATGGACGGAGATGCGGCGCTTCCAGAACTCGGCACGCAGGCCGGCATCGATGCTGTAGCGCGGGCGCGTGATCGTGAACATATCTACACTCTTGGAACGATAGTTGGCAGAGGCGTTTACCTCCAGCACTTTCCACAACTTGGCCCAGAAATTCAGACGGAAACTGTAACCTAAATTATCTACCGTATAAGGAGTTTCTTCATTGCGGAATTGGAACGAGGATTTCATGTAGTACATGTTCGCATAGAAGCGGATGGTCATGAAAGCCTTGAGCTGGTACATTACGTTGAGCTCCGCGCCGGTATTGAGCGATTTGCCAGCATTGACCGGCATGGAGAACGAAACGATGCGCCCGAAGAAAGGACTATAAGCCACATCTGACAAATAGCTGAATTCGTCTTTGCTATTCTTGAACCAGGCGTTGAGGCCGATGTTGCCGAACTTGTTGATGTACTTGGTCCAGCCGGCCTCGATGGAATTGGTGAATGACTGCTTCAAGTCTGGATTTCCGATGCCGTAGGAGTCTTCACCATAATCGATACGGGTACACAGATCATCACCTTCGGGGTTGTTCACCCGGCGCGTGTAGCTGAGCTTGAAGTTGTGCATGTTTTTGGTGCGGTAACTCAAGTGGATGGAGGGATAAAGCCCCCAGTATCCTTTGTGTACATCATGTTCAGGATCGTTGAGAATTAACAGGTTGTATTGCTCGTATTCCGTGCGCAGGCCGCCCTTGACGGTGAAGTTGCCAAAACGGTGCTGGATAGTGGCGTAGGCATCAAAGCTGCCATCGCGCGTCCGCACATCCTTGAAACGAATTTCATCCAGCCTATATTCACCCGTGGAAAATACCAATGTATCTCTTCTGGTATAATTTAAATTCGGACTATAATCACCCGACATGCCTAATTCAATTTCCCCGTTCTTATGATACGGAATAGTGTAATCCAAAGATGCCGACAGATTCATCGCACCCCAGCGGTATGCTTGCTCCTCCTTTTTGTCCAAGGGATTCAAAAAGATATAGTCGCGCGTTAAGGTGCCCGAATTTTTGCTCCGATACATCCAAAAACTCAAATTCGCACTGATCTTGTGTCCCATGCTGTTGAATTTATGCTCATACCATGCACCTCCGTACCCACCACCGCCGATGCCGCTGGTTAATTGCTGTTCAATGTAGGAACGGTCACTTGGATTAAAGATGTACTCTTGATAGTAGGTTGTATCCACAGATTTGGAACTTCCGATTCCGGGATATCCTCCTGCCCAAAAATAGATGCTGTTCATCGTATCCGGCGTGTAAGAGCCGTTGATGAACAAACCGCCTTGATGCTGCACGTTCCGATAGTTGTCTCTGGTATGAATAATGGAAGAGGTGTCGCCATCATCGGTCAGCATTGTTTTAAAAGCCTCATTGTTGTTTATCGAGACGCGGTAGGAGTAGTTGAGGTAGGTGCTGATAGAGAATTTCTCGTTGGCATAGACGTATGAGATGAAAGGGGTGACATCGGGTGTGGAGGAGCCGTTTACACCAAAGCTGAGGAAGCTGTTCTTCTTGATTTTGGAGGTGGTCACGATGTTGATGATACCGCCGGAGCCTTGCGCACTATAGCGCGCGGAGGGATTGGTGATGACCTCGATTTTCTCGATACTGCCCGCCGGCATCTGCTGGATGAAGCTCTTCAGGGCCTCTGCGTTCATGTTGGAGGGCTTGTTGTTGATCCAGATCTCTACGGAGGAAACGCCGCGCAGCGTCACGTTGCCCTCCACATCCACTTCCACGCCGGGTGCATTCTGCAAAGCGTCCGCCGCCGTGCCCGACTGGATGGTGGGGTCCTCGGCCACATTGTAGAGCGTCTTTTCGCCATCCACCATATACACAGGCTTTTCTCCGATAATCTTCACTTCCTCCAAATCGGTGCTCGTCTTGTGCATGGGAATATCTCCCATATCGATGGTGCGGCTCTCTCCACCCACCGTAAAGGGTATGTTGAGCATCTCATAGCCCACCAAGGATGCCACGAAACGATACTCTCCGGCAGGAACATTGGAAATCTGGAACTTGCCTTGTGCGTCCGACAGAGACCTGCCCACCATCTGTGCGGTGGAGTCCGGGGTTAACAAGCCGATGGTGGCAAACATCACTTTCTCTTTGTTCAGAGAATCCACTAATGTGCCCGTAATAGTGTATTGGTTTTGGGCTGAAAGCATGTTTGCCAAGGCAAGCAGCAGAAAAAGGGGAAGGAGCCGTCTCATAAAACGCGGATTAAAAATGAACTTTCAATTAACGATATGAAGACGTTAAAAATTGCAAAGGTGCCAATAAAAAAAATGAGGGAATGGATAACCATCCCCTCATCTCTGATTGATAATCGTTTATCTACTTCTCAATCCGGATTCTCGCATCCACGGCGGTTACGTAGCGCGGGTTGCCGAGCAGCGGGTTGAGGTCCATCTCTACGATTTCGGGAGCGGCCTGCACCAGCGCGCTCACACGGGCAACCTGCTCCGCGTAGAGATCAATGTTGACGGGCTCTTGGCCACGCACGCCTTGCAGAATCTTGTAGCCACGCAGCTTCGTGAGCATTTGCTTGGCTTCGTCGGCCGTGATCGGTGCCAATGCGGATTGCACATCCTTCAAGACTTCAATGAAGATGCCGCCCAGACCGAAGAAGATCTGATGGCCGAACTTCTCGTCGCGGATAGCGCCAATATAGACGTCCGTGCCGTCCAGCATCGGGTACATCTCCACTGCGTAAGTGTCCTTGATGGCCATCAAGCGGTCGAACTCCTTGCTGACGGTGTCCAAGTCTTTCACATTGAGCGTAACGCCGCCCACGTCGGACTTGTGCAGCGGGCCCACCACCTTCATCACTAACGGGGTGTCCTTGCCGCAGTTCACCTCTTTGGCGAATGCCAATGCTTCTTCTTTCTTATCTACTTCCACAGATTTCTTGCGGGAAATGCCGGCAGCATCCAGCAGTTCGTTGTAGTCGGCAATCTCCAGATAGCCACTCTCGCAGCGCTCGATGGTCTTGCGGATGCGGGCCACATCTACTTGAGGCAAATCCACATGCTCGGGCTGCGGTTTGGGCGTGTTCCAGACTTTGACAAGAGCGTTGCCCAACACACACTCCTCGGGGAAGTTGATGCGTCCTTTGGCGATAAAGTCCTCAATCTCCTGCTTCACGTTGATGATGGAGGGCAGCACGGGGAAGATGGGCTTTTTGCAAGTTTTCATCTTCTCGTCAAGCAAGTCATACACCTCCTTGTTGGAGAAAAGACCCGGTGAACCGAAGATGACCACGGAAAAGTCAATGTCGGTGTACTCGTTCTCGACCGTGTCGATGATATAGCCGAGTTGCTCGGCGGTGCCGGTGGCGAGGAAGTCGATGGGGTTACCCACAGAGGAGCCGGCGAAGAGTTTCGAGAGCAGGGCGGGGCTTGCAGGGTGATCCTTAAGCGGCGGAACTTCCATGCCGCCGTTGCTCAGCACGTCGGTGAGCATCACGGCGGGACCGCCCGCGTGGGTGATGACGGCGCAGCGTTTACCTTTCAATTCGGGGTGCATGAAAACTGCGCAGACAGTGGTCAGCTCCTGGCGGTTGTGGCAACGCACAATGCCGGCTTTCTGGAACAGGGCATCCACGGCAGCGTCGTTGGTGGCCAGGGCGCCGGTGTGCGACGAGGCCGCACGCGAGCCGGCAGCTGAACCTCCCGACTTGATGGCTGCAATCTTGCAACCCTTGTTGATGAGGTTGCGGCTATGTTTCAGCAGACGTTGCGGATCACCGATCTTCTCCATGTAGAGCATGATGACGCGGCTGCTCTTTTCAGGGTCGAAAGTCTCGTCCAGATGCTCCAAAACATCCTCGATGCCGAGTTGCGCGCTATTGCCCACAGCCCATACACTATTGAATTTCAGGCCGTTGCTCATGCCGTATTCCTTGATGAACACAGCGGTGGCACCGCTACCCGTGATGAAATCCACGCCCTTGGGGTCAAGTTGCGGAATCGGCGTGTCGAAGCAGCCGCTGTAATTGGTGTTGAGGAATCCTGTACAGTTGGGGCCGATGAGCGAGCCGCCCACGGCGTTGATGGCATCCACGATGTGCTTCTCAATGGCAGCGCCCTCGGCGTTCTCCTCCGAGAATCCTGCACTGACGATGATGAATCCTTGGGTTCCCTTCTGCTGCGTCAGCACGTCCACCGTATGGGCGCAGAACTTGGCTGCGATGCAGAGGATGGCACAATCGACCTGCGGCAGGTCTTCCACCTGCTTGTAGCACTTGATGCCCTGTACCTCGTCCTCTTTGGGGTTCACGGCATAGACTTCGCCCTTGAAGGCGCTTTCCAACAGGTTTTTCAGGGCTTTGCCGCCCGGTTTGTGAATGTCACTGGATGCACCGCACACCACGATGCTCTTGGGAGCTATGAGCTTGGAATTTATCATAAGGGTTTGTAAAGTTTAAAGGTTTATAAAGAATAAAAGGAGGGAAAGGATTCTTTCCACTCGGGATTTTTTCGGGTGCAAAGGTACACAAAAAATTTCACCCGAAAGATGGGAGATTTGGTTTGTTTATTATGTTGATAATATTTCAGTTTTTATAACGCATCATTCAGGACCGTTTTTTATATATTTGCGGTCTTGGAAAAAAACGTTATAATAGTTATGAAAAAGATTTCCTTAATATTGTTTTTCAGTGTGTTAACAGTATCTTTATTTGGACAATCCGCCGTGGTACCTGCCGGTGGCACGGCTTCTGGGAATGGCGGTTCTGCCACTTATACCGTGGGTCAGATTGCCGACCAGCGGATGGAATCCACAGGCAAGTACATAATCGAAGGTGTGCAGCAGCCGTACGAAATCTCAACTGTGGGTGTGAATGATTATCCCGGCATCCAGTTGGAGGCTGTCCTGTTCCCCAATCCGACCCTTGACTACGTGAACTTGCGCATCTCGAATTTTGAGATTCCCGAGCACGGCCTGACCGCCCAGCTGTATGACAACAATGGCCGACTGGTCAAGGTGTTCACAGTTACCGACTTGCTCACCCGCATGGATGTCTCTGAATATCCATCCACCATCTATCAATTGCGTGTGATGGACGAGAAACGTTTATTGAAGACATTCCAGATTGTGAAGAACAAACGTTAATAGTGGAATGTGGAATGGGAAAACAGGGACGATAATTTGAAATACTGTATAAAGTGTTATTTTTGCGCCTTTAATTTTTCAATGATATGAAAACTAGAATCGCAATCATAGGCTATGGCAACATAGGAAAGGCCGTGGAACAGGCCGTCTTGGCCGCTGACGACATGCAGTTGGCCGGAATTTACCATCATAACGACAACTTGGATGCTTTGGACGCCGATGTGGCCGCGCTCTGCACGCCCACCCGAGAAGTCCCTGCGTTTGCTGAGACGTTGCTGCGCAAGGGCATCTCCACTGTCGATAGTTTTGACATTCATGGGCAGATCTTCGACCTGCGCAAGCGTCTGGCTCCCATCGCGAAGGAGCAGCAGGCGGTCAGCATCATCGCCGCTGGCTGGGATCCGGGCTCCGACTCCATGGTGCGCGCCCTGTTGTTGGCGCTTGCCCCGAAGGGCATCACATACACCAACTTCGGCCCTGGCCGCAGCATGGGTCACACCGTGGCCGCCAAGGCCATCCCCGGCGTGAAGGACGCCCTCTCGATGACCATCCCGTTAGGCACAGGCATTCACCGCCGTATGGTCTATATTGAACTGGCAGACGGCGCCGACTTTGCCACTGTGGAGAAACTGCTGCTGCAGGATGACTATTTTGCCCATGACGAGACCCATGTAATTCCGGTGCCCTCCATCGATGCGCTCAACAATGTGGCGCATGGCGTGCACCTGACGCGCTCCGGTGTGAGCGGGGACACCCATAACCAGCGGTTTGAGTTCGACATGGAGATCAACAACCCTGCGCTCACGGGACAGGTGCTCGTGTCGTGCGCGCGCGCTGCCGTGCGCATGAAGGCCGAACAGCGCCACGGCGCGTTCACCATGATCGAGATTCCGCCTATCTACCTGTTGCCAGGTAGCGAGGAGCAACTCATACGCAGTCTTGTGTGATTTTTCAAAAAAAAAACCACGTCGTGAAAACGGCGTGGCATTGGAAAATCGGCCGGAAAGAAGTTTATCTACTTTCCGGCTGATTCTATTTTAAGCTGAACTTGTTGATGCTCAATCCGTTCTTGTTGATTCCGGAAACATAGATGTGCTCATTGTCGGAAAACTCGATAGCACGCATCACTTGGTCTCCGTTGGGTAGCACCTGCTGGGTGACTTCCTGGTCTGGTGCAAGCCTCATAAGCACACATTTGGCTTCAGTGTTCATTTTCAGACCACCCATGTTGCACACCGCTCCGCTTCCGGGGTAGGGTACGTTTTTGGGGTTGTCATTAAAAAGGAAGTACATGTCGTTGCCATTTGCGATGGCAGAGTAGGATATGTTATTGAGAAGCCAGTCGTCGGGAAGGATGGCGCCGCCGCCGATCTGCTGCTTGTCGATCATGGAGAAGTCTGTTGTCCCGTCAGTGCGAAGGGTGGCTGCCAGAATGTTCTTAGTCAGAAGCTGATACGTGGTGCTGTTGGTGTTCATGTCGCGGATGGCCTTCACAAACTGGTGCTCGCCGCAAAGCACAATGGCGCCGTTCTCCAACTCAAACATTTTGAGGGCGGCAATGGAATACTGTTGGTTGCCGAGCACCCATGCCAGGCGCGCAGGCGCTTTCTTTTGCGCGTAGTTGCTGCTGAAATCGAAACTGTTGCCGGAAGAGAAATTCTCTTGTTTGGTGTCGAAGGTGTAGAAGAAGTAGCCGTTCGACTGGGTCATGATGTCCTCGTAAGTGTCGGTGAAAAAACCACCAATAGCCAGATTGCCGTCCGAGAGCACTTTGGCGATGAAGTTCTGGGGTTTGCCGAAGGTAAGGTCGGCGGAGTAGGTCTGCGATCCGTCACCATTGGTCTTGATAACCAGAAACTGCACATCAGATACTTTCTTGCCCCTCACGTTGCAGGTGTAAGCCGGAATGTAGAGGTCTCCATTGTTGTCCACGGTGATGTCACCCAGCGAAAAGGCCTCGCCGCTGAATTTCGGGGTCACGGCTCCGCTCCATACAAATTCGCCCTGACTGTCCACCACCACGGCGAACAGGTTTTCAAGCTGGCTGTTTTTGCCTGTAACGGTGACCAGAGAGGCCAGCATCTTGCCGTTGGGCGAGGTGGCGGTCTTGAATTCCGGCCAGAAGTGCGGGTTTGCAGTTGTGCTCACGGAGTTGATGTCCGTAACGGAAACTTCACTTTCGCTCTTGTTGAGCGTTCCGATGGAAAAATTCACCACATCCCCTTTCTTGTTCATACTTTGGTAGAGGGTGACAATCTGATCGTCGGTGTTGAGCGCCCCCAAGAAGGTATGCATTCCCGAAACGGTGACAGCCATATCTTTGACAGTAAGATTGTCTTTTTCTATGGTGTAGATGTGGTCGGTGTAGCTTTTGGGCTTGCTTATCGAATTCGGGCGGGCGTTGGCGAAGTAGTAGTTGTTGTTGTCATCTTGCGCGATAGGAATCCCGTTGATAGAGTTGCGCATTAGCCACGCGTTTTGCGGCGATTTCAGCAGGAATTTCTGTTGTGAAAACGCAGACAGGGTGATGAAAATTCCGATGCAAAGAAGAATTGTCTTTTTCATGATGTTTTGATTTTAAGTGAATAATTGGCACAAAGATAGTGCTTTTTTTGAATGGTGAAAAGAAAAACGGGGCGCAGCCCCGTTTTTCTTCTTTGTTATGTAGAATAAGAATGTTATTCGAAAGAAAGAATTGCTTCTTTGATCTTCGCGATGGCGTCCCGGAGTTCCTCTTCGGTGATGACCAATGGAGGAGCGAAGCGGATGATGTGCTGGTGAGTCGGTTTGGCGAGCACGCCCAGCTCTTTCATCTTCACGCACACATCCCAAGCCTCTTTGCCGTTGGTGGGTTGGATGATGATGGCGTTGAGCAAACCTTTACCGCGCACTTGTTTGATGAGCGGGCTGTTCACCTTGTTCATCTCGTCGCGGAAGATCTTGCCAAGGTATTCGGCACGTTCGGCGAGTTTTTCCTCTTTCACCACTTCGAGGGCTGCGATACCCACGCGGCAGGCAATCGGGTTGCCGCCGAAGGTGGAACCGTGCTCGCCCGGCTTGATGTTCAGCATGATGTCGTCGTCAGCCAACACGGCAGAAACAGGCATGGTACCGCCAGAGAGGGCCTTGCCGAGGATGAGGATGTCAGGACGCACACCTTCGTGGTCGCAGGCCAGCATCTTACCCGTACGGGCGATACCGGTTTGCACCTCATCAGCCATGAACAGAACGTTGTGAGCCTTACAGAGATCGTAGCATTTCTTCAGATAACCTTCATCGGGTACATATACGCCAGCCTCGCCTTGGATGGGCTCCACGAGGAAACCGCACACCATGGGATCTTCGAGAGCTTTTGCAAGGGCGTCAACGTCGTTGTACGGGATCTTGATGAAACCCGGGGTGAACGGACCGAATCCTGCGTAAGCGTCAGGATCGATGGAGAGGGAGATGATGGTGATGGTACGGCCGTGGAAG
This sequence comes from Bacteroidales bacterium, assembly GCA_017554325.1. Classification (GTDB taxonomy): domain Bacteria; phylum Bacteroidota; class Bacteroidia; order Bacteroidales; family WCHB1-69; genus F23-D06. The sequence goes on along the minus strand of JAFZIP010000020.1, from coordinate 10,189 downwards.
TTGCCTTCGCAGACAATGATCTTGGCCTGGTTCTCGGGCAGACCTTTCTTGTCGTAACCCCAGCGGCGGGCGAGCTTCAGTGCGGTCTCGTCAGCCTCTGCGCCGGAGTTCATCGGCAGAACCTTGTCATAACCGAAAGTCTCGGTGACGTATTTCTCGAACGGTCCGAGGCAGTCGTTGTAGAAAGCACGGGAGGTCAGACAAACTTTCTGGCACTGGTCCATCATGGCACCCACGATCTTGGGGTGGCAGTGACCCTGGTTCACGGCGGAGTAGGCGGAGAGGAAATCGTAGTATTTCTTGCCTTCCACGTCCCATACGAACGGTCCCTGGCCACGGGAGATGACCACGTCTAACGGATGATAGTTATGGGCGCCGTATCTGGCTTCCATATCAATTGCCTGCTGGCTGGATGTAATTTTTTCTACCATAATACATGAAATTTAAGTTATTGTTGTTGTTAATGAATTCAAAAAGGAGGGTGCAAATATAGAAAATTTTCGGATATGGAGTTGTCCAAAATGCAATGCCCGCATCTGCCGTCAACTAGTCAGTAAAAAAATGTATTTTTGCGGCACATCGAACCCCAATCTCCCTGTGCTGTGGATGCTCTGAAAATTTTTCACCTCTGCCTTACGACTACCGAATTCCTGGCTGGCTCGGCATTTGTGTTGTACCGTTTGCTCCAGGTTACTAACCGGGCTTGGCTGCGGAAAATCGCCTGTGGCCTTGTGGGCTTCATGTCCGCGTTCTTCATCTTTGTGATGATACTGCGTACACACAACGCAGGCGCGTGGTACCTGCCCCTGCAGGCCGTGAATTACACCTGGGTGATTTTCGTGTTCTATATGCTCGTCTTCATCCTTGCCTTGGACGCTGTTCGCCTGGCTTTGCATGCTTTTCCGAAAGGCCGGGCATGGAAACAAAGCCGGATGGACGGAATCCGCCGGGCCTATTACAGCATCTGCATCCTGTCGTTGCCTCTTCTGATTACTTACGGTTTTATCCATTTCCAGCATCCTGTGGTGAAAACCGTGACTATGGAGGTGGACAAGCCTGTGCCTGATTGGCGCATAGTGGTGGTCAGTGACCTGCATATCGGCACCATGTCGGCCAGTACCCTACAGCAGCGCGTTGAGACTATCAACCAGCTGAAGCCGGACCTTGTACTCATGCTGGGCGACCAATTTGTGATTGACTGGCGCGATGTGGAGAAAATGGGGTATGGTGCTGCCCTTGGCCGGCTTCACGCCGAAAAAGGGATTTTTCTTGTCAATGGGAATCATGAGTACTATCACGGATATCCGCACAATAACAACCCGGAGTACCGGGGACTTTTGGATAAATGGCATTTTACGGTACTGGAAGATTCGGTGGTCTTTGTGGATAATCGATTGGCTTTAATAGGCCGCGATGATACCACCAACCGCAAACGGGCTACGTTGGAAACCCTGATGGCCGATATTCCGCCGGACATGCCGGTTATTGTCATGGATCATAATCCTAACGGCATGGCATCCGCTGAACGTTGTGGCGCGGACATCCAGTTGTCGGGACACCAGCACAACGGGCAGGTGGTGCCGTTGAACCTTTGGGGCCGCTTCGGCAGTTGGATGAAGGGTAAACTGTATTACGGCTATGAGAAACGGGGTGCCACCCAATATTATGTAACGGGTGGTGCAGGCTCTTCAGGAGCACCTGTCAGAATCGGCACGGATGCCGAGATTGTGGTACTGAAGATGAGACCGACTGCTGCTTCTCATGCCGGATGTTTAGAGTAAAATTTTTTTTGTATCTTTGCCCGCTTTAATTAAAATATGGTTATTATGAAAAAGTTTTTCCTCTTCCTTGCAGTAGCTGCAACGGTCGCGATGTCGTTCTCGTCCTGCAAACCCGATGATGAGATTTATAACCCCAAATGCAAGATCAGCAAGATATGGTATTACAGCAATAGCGATTGGGACAATCCCGATGTGAAGTTTGTGTATGGCAAGAAGGGTGTGCTGGACAGCATCCGCTTGAAAGGGAGCACATCGTTCATCTTTGAGTACAACAAGGACAAAACCGTCTCCAAGATTGTGAGCGACGACTCCTTGTGCGTTGAGGTGATCGAAATGAGCTACACCGACCGCCTGGTTGACAAGATGGTCTATTCCGTGGATGGCCAAGTGCGCAAGGAAATCACGTTCAAGCGCGATGGGGAGACCACCCGTATTACTGATATCGAGGAGACTTATGACAAGGAGTTCTATGAAGGCCTCGTCTATCAGAAAAAGAGCCGTCTGTACAACACCTTCCTGGGTGATGCGGATGCGGCCCACGAGTGGATACAGCGTGTGCCTACCAAGGATCTGACCGTGAGCTGCACCAAGAAAGTGAAGTACGATCCGGGCAAAAAGGAAAAATACCTGAACATCGCGGAAGTGGTGGAGTATTTCCCCAACCTGAATCAGGAAATCGTGCATACCTACACCTACGATTTGGAAACCTATAACCCCTACTACGGCTTACAATATGCATATGCCGATCTCTCCGGTTATTATGTCAACAACGTGAAGAAGGAGACCCAGACGGTGAAGACCAACGGCGTGCAGACCAAATATGTGGAATATACCTACGACTATTCGGGTGAGAATTTCATCAACAACAAAAAGTATCCTCGCCAGTTTACGAAGACTTCCAGCGAGAACGGCATCCCTAGAAACATCTATATTCTCTACGTCAAGTAATCATTAGTCTATGAAATTTCACGAGGCAGGAAGGGTTAGCATTACCGTCTGCATACTGGTTGTTCTCATACTCACAGTCTGTTATGTTCTGTTTCTGGCTAATTTATGGTGGGTGAACCTCATCTTTTACGCCTTGATGGTGATAGTCGCGGGCATTGTCATCCGTTTCTTCCGGGTTCCGTATCGCATTATCAACAAGGTTGAAGACGGCGTGCTTGCTCCGGCGGACGGCACCATCGTGTTTGTGGGTCCCGCCTTCGAGTACGAGTATTTCAAGGACGAGCGGATCAAGATATCAATATTCATGTCCATCAACAATGTGCATGTGAACAGTTATCCTATTGATGGCACGATAGAGTATATCGCTTACCATCCGGGCAAGTACCTGTTGGCCAAGCGTCCCAAATCGTCGGTGGACAATGAACACAACACGATTGTGGTGGCGAAGAACGAGCAAGAGAAAGTGCTCTTCCGCCAGATTGCGGGCTTCGTGGCCCGGCGCATCATCAGTTACCCGGAAGTGGGCGATAAGGTGAACCAAGGCGAGGAGGTCGGCATGATCAAGTTCGGCTCCCGCGTGGACGTGTTCCTGCCACTCGGCGCCCAAGTGGCGGTGAAGAAAGGGAATAAGGTGGTGTCGAAGAAAACGGTCCTTGCTTACTTTTAGTGCATTATGAAGCTGAGTGTTATCATCGTGAACTATAACGTGGCCCACTTTCTGGAGCAGGCCCTGAACTCTGTGTTCAAGGCCCTGAAGAATGTGGACGGTGAGGTGTTCGTCGTGGATAACAACTCTGTGGATAGCTCCGTGGCGATGGTGCAGGCCAAATTCCCGCAGGTGCATCTGATTGCCAACAAGGAGAATGTGGGCTTCTCGAAAGCCAATAACCAGGCCATCCGCCTTTCGCAGGGCGAATATGTGCTCCTGCTCAACCCCGACACTGTGGTGGAGGAGGACACTTTCGAAAAATGTATCCGCTTCATGGACGAGACCCCCGATGCCGGTGGTCTCGGCGTGAAGATGGTGAATGGCAAGGGCGAGTTCCTGCCCGAGTCCAAACGCGGCATTCCGCTTCCCTCCGTGGCCTTCTATAAACTGTTCGGGCTTTCCAAACTCTTCCCCAATTCCCAACGCTTCGGTGCTTATCACCTTACCTATCTCGACGAAAATGAGATTCACTCGGTTGAGGTGCTGGCCGGTGCCTTTATGTTGCTGCGCAAAAGCGTGCTCGACCAAGTCGGTCTTCTGGATGAAGACTATTTTATGTACGGAGAGGACATTGACCTCTCATACCGGATTCTCAAGGGTGGATACAAGAACTATTATTTTCCAGAGACCAGAATTATCCATTATAAGGGAGAGAGTACCAAAACCGGCAGTCTCAACTATGTGCATGTCTTCTACAAGGCCATGCAGATTTTCGCCCAAAAACATTTTTCACAGAAAAACGCCCGGCTGTTCAACGCTTTGATCAACTGCGCGATTTGGTTCCGTGCGTCGCTGGCGGCGCTCAAACGCATTTTTACCCGACTGCTGCTGCCGTTGATAGACTTTGTCTTCATTTATGCCGGTGTGTTCATGCTGTCACAGTATTGGGACCGCAACATCCTCGCAGCGCGTAACAGCTCCTTCCCGGACTACTACTATTATATTATTATACCGATTTACATTCTGGTTTGGCTGTTGTCGATGGCCTTTTGCAAGGGATATCGCAAGCCCGCGCGTCTGTCCAATGTCAACAAGGGCATTTTCATAGGCACGGTGTCCATATTGCTGGTATATGCCCTGTTGCCCGAGACCCTGCGCTTCTCGCGTGCGGTGGTGCTCATGGGCACCATGTGGACCGTCATCATCGTGAACCTGATCCGATATGTGATGGGCCGGCTGCATATCAAGGGCGGCGGCCTCACTACCGATAATGGCCGGCGCCTCGCGGTGGTCGGCACCACGGAAGAGGCAGAACGCGTGCTCGGCCTCGTGCGCATGATGGAGGTGAAGTGCAACTTTGCCGCCATCATAACCTTGGGAAAGGAGAATACCCCCTCTTCGGCGGTGATCGGACACTTGAACCAGATGTCTGATCTGATACCGCTGTATCATCTCAACGAAATCATCTTCTGCTCCCGCGATATGGCCGCCGACCGCATCATTGACTGGATGTGCCAGTTGCGTACCTTCCAGTTGGAGTACAAGATTGCGCCGGAGGACAGCCTCGCCGTCATCGGCAGCGACTCCATCTTCGCATCGGAGGATATCTACACCATACCGGTACATGCCATCGTGCAGAAAGAGAACTTGCGCCGCAAACGGCTCTTTGATATAGGCATGTCCTTATGCTTGCTGCTCCTGTTGCCCATTGATATCTGGTTCGTGGAGCGCAAGGGCGGCTTTGTGCGCAACATTTTCTCCGTGCTGTCGGGCAAGAAAAGCTGGGTGGGATGCCAACTCAGACACCAAGACTCGGTGGCGGACGTGCTGCGCCCGGGCGTGCTCTACCCGTTGGATGCTTTCGCCGGGCACGTTTTTCCGGAGGATATGATTGCCACCGCCGACCGACTTTACACCCAGGATTACAAGGTGAAAACGGACTTCGTGACGATGGTGAAGGGATTCCGCTTGCTTGGACGATGAACGATTAGCGATTTGCGATTATAGATTATCGATGAGGAATAGACTCTAAACTTTAAACTCTAAACTCTAAACTTTTAACGACATTAGTAAAACCAAATAAAATACACGACTATGAACTTTATTGAGCAAATTATCGAAGAAGACATTCAGAACCGAAAGAACGATGCGAAAGTACACACTCGTTTTCCGCCGGAGCCGAATGGCTATCTCCATATAGGCCACGCCAAGTCCATCTGCCTGAATTTCGGTATGGCGAAGAAATACAATGGAAAGTGCAACTTGCGTTTCGATGATACCAATCCCGTGAAGGAAGACACCGAGTATGTGGATTCCATCCGTGAGGATATCAACTGGTTGGGCTTCCAGTGGGCCGAAGAACATTATGCGTCCGATTATTTCGACCAACTCTACCTGTGGGCAGAACAGCTGATTGCTGAGGGTCTTGCATACGTGGATGACCAGACACAGGAGGAGATCAGCAAGGGCAGGGGAGTGCCCACTGCGCCGGGCGTGGAGAGCCCCTATCGCAACCGCACCGTGGAGGAGAACCTCGACCTGTTCCGTCGCATGCGCGCGGGTGAGTTTCCCGACGGCAGTCGCGTGCTGCGCGCCAAGATTGACATGGCGTCGCCCAACATGCACTTCCGCGATCCCATCATGTACCGCATCCTGCACGCCACGCACCACCGCACAGGCGACAAGTGGTGCATCTATCCGATGTACGACTTCGCACATGGCCAGAGCGACTCCATCGAGGGCATCACACACTCTATCTGCACGCTGGAGTTTGAGGTGCACCGCCCGCTGTACGACTGGTTCTGCGAGGCTTTGAGGATTCATCACCCGCAGCAGATCGAGTTCGCCCGCCTGAACCTCAACTACACCATCATGAGCAAGCGCAAACTGCTCCAGTTGGTGAAGGAAAACTACGTAAATGGTTGGGACGACCCGCGTATGCCGACCATCTGCGGTCTGCGCCGCCGTGGCTACACGCCTGCCGCTATCCGCAACTTTGCCGAGACCGTCGGCGTGGCCAAGCGCGACAATATCATCGATGTCTCCTTGCTGGAGTTCTGTGCCCGCGAGGACCTCAACAAGACAGCCATCCGCACCATGGCAGTGCTCGACCCGGTGAAGCTCATCATCGACAACTATCCCGATGACCAGGTGGAGGAGATGGACGCTGTGAACAATCCCGAAGATCCGGAGGCAGGCACGCGCAAGGTGCCCTTCTCCAAGGAACTTTGGATTGAACGTGCCGATTTCCGCGAGAATGCCGACAAGAAGTTTTACCGCCTCACCATTGACCGCGAGGTGCGCTTGAAATATGCCTATATCATCAAATGTACCCATGTGGTGAAGGATGATGCCGGTAATATCACCGAGATTCATTGTACGTACGATCCGATGACCAAGAGTGGCATGCCCGACAGCAACCGCAAGGTGAAGGCCACGATTCACTGGGCTTCCGTAAAACATGCCAAGAAGGCGGAAATCCGCCTCTTCGACCGCCTGTTCAGCGTGCCCGATCCTGACAATTGCGAAGAGGAACAGACATTCCTCGACCATCTCAATCCCAATTCCCTGATTGTTCAGGAGGGATGGATTGAGCCGTCGCTCACTTTGGAGAAAGCCATGGCCATCAAACACTTCCAGTTCGAGCGCCTCGGCTATTTCTACGCCGATCCCGACTCCACAGAAGAGAAGCTGGTGTTCAACAAAACCGTCAGCCTCAAACAATAGGCCGTTAGCCTTTAGCCATTAGCCATTAGCCATTAGCTATTGGTCTATAGTCTAAACCATAATCACTAATCACTAATCTCTAATCTCCCATGCATTGCCTCACCGACTACGACACCAAGATTCTCATCGCCTTCAACATGAGTTTGCAGGGCGACAAGAAGTTCAGTGAGTTTTTGATGCAAAACGGATTCCCGGAGTTGGAGGCATTGGCGGAGGCCATCCATTCCAATATACAGGCATTGGAGTGGTTGGCCAAGAACGGCTATCCTGAATTTGCGGTGCTGAGCAACGCCATTGATGATGAGCCGGAGGCAATAGAGTGGCTAGAGAAGTATCATTGCGATTTTCTCTCCAAGTTTGCCGCCGCCTGCCGCAAGGACCCGAGAGCCATGAAGTGGTTCGCCGACAACGATTTGAAATTGTTTATAATGATGATAGCCAATATCCAGAATATTTTGATGTACCAGTCGTGGGACGCCTCGGATATCCACAAGTTTCGGAGATCTTAATGAATGGGTAAATGAGGTAAATGGGGTGAAAGGGGTGCATGAGGTAGAAGATTCCGAATATTCAACGTTCATAGTCATAGTTCAACGTTCATAGTCATAGTTCAACGTTCAGTTCCATGTCGGACAATATCATATTGATTGTTTTTGTCGTTGTGTCCTTGCTCTTGCCGAGGATTCCGGTGGTGGGCAAGTTCTTCAACATCATCAACACGGGTTTGCATGAGTTTGGGCATGCATTGATGGCGTTGCTGTTGGATGGCGAGGTGAATAAGATTGAACTGTTCAAGGACACCTCGGGTTCCACGGTGACGCAGACCAAGCACAAAGCAGCAGCTTTTCTCATATCTCTTGCGGGCTATCCGTTTGCCGCGTCGGTCGGCTGGTTCTCGTTTTATCTTGTCAAACACGGGGCTGCCACTGGTCTGGTAATTGGCCTGACGGTGTTGTTTGTTGTCATGTTGCTGTTTTGGATCCGCAACTGGTATGGTGCGTTGTGGGTGGTGCTGTTTACAGGAATTACGGCGCTGCTTCTTTTTCTGGATGATGCCCAATACGCGGAATATGTGGCCATGTTTTATGCCGTGATGATCTTGACGGAATCGGTGGTGTCTTCGGTTGTACTGTTGGTTCTGTCGTTCAAAGATTCCTCCAAGGCGGGCGATGCCACCAATCTGGCGAACCTCACGCACGTGCCTGCGGCCATCTGGAGTTTGCTGTTCCTTGCGTACACCCTGTGGGTGGTGTGTCGCGTGGTGATGATGATGGTATGACATGTTAATTGTGGAAAAATCTCCGAAATCTAAAAATAAAATTTACAATAAATTGTTAAAATTTTATTATTTAGAATGTTTAAATATTTGATTTTCAGCGTTAAAATAATTTTCAAGAAAAGTCTTTGTTTGAAATATTTTGGTGTATCTTTGCTGCATCTTAGAAACAAATAATAAGACTATGAAAAGTGAAATAACGCAAATGGAATTTGATGTTCCGCAATTGAGGCAGATGGTGTTGGATAACACCGTCCGAATTGAGAAAAACGAATCGGTAATCAGTAGGATGGGTGTTGAAGCAGCTGGTCAGACCCAAAAAATCAGTTCCCTGGAAGAATGGTTGGAAAACAGCCGCAGGGAACGAGAGCTTGACATTCGCAGATCCAGGGAGCGGATGGACAGGCTCGAAAAATTAGCAGAAGAATCCAGAATCGAGCATGAAAGGTTCAGGCGCGAGGACCGCGAACAGTGGAAGGAAACCCGTAAGGAGGTGAAGGAGATGTTTGCCGAGACCCGTAAGGAGGTGAAAGCGATGTTTGCCGAAACCCATGAGGAGGTAAAGGCGATGTCTGCCGAGACCCATAGGTTTTTGGAAGAGATGTCTGTTGATACCCGTAAGAAGATAGACGAGATGTCTGCCGAGACCCATAGGTTTTTGGAAGAGATGTCTGTTGATACCCGTAAGAAGATAGACGAGATGTCTAACGAGACTCGTAAGTTTAAGGAGGAGATGGCTGCCGAGACCCGTAAGTTTAAGGAAGAAATGTCTGCCGAGACCCATAGGTTTTTGGAAGAGATGTCTGTTGATACCCGTAAAAAGATAGACGAGATGTCTATCGAGACTCGTAAGAAGGTGGAAGAGATCTCTGCTGAGACCCGTAAGAATGTGGAAGAATCTGGCAAGACCCGTGAGAATATGAACAAAATGATTGCCGATGCAAACGCGTTCCTCAGACGTTTTTCAATAGAGTTTCTCGGTGTTACCGGCCACATTGTGGAAGGACTAGTGAGCTCTTCCACCGAGAATGTCTTCAAGAAAGCCGGTTTCATTCTGCATAACAGTGGCAAGAATCTGAAAAGGGGACTTGCTTCGGAAAACAAGCAGATGGAGGTGGATGTCATGCTTGGCAATGAGAAAGTTGTCGTTCCTGTGGAGGTCAAGACGAACTTTACCAAAAAGAAGGTGAAACGTTTCGTACATAAGATGGAACTGTTCAGGAGCTTTTTCCCTGAATGCGCAGACAAAGAGGTTGTTGCCGCAGTTGCCGCCATCAATTACGATACTGATGCCGATGTCCTTGCCCACGAAGAAGGTTTGCTGGTCATCCGCGTCAGCAGTGACGACATTTTCACCCTTGACCCTGTGGATGAGAAACAATTGCGAAAGTTCTGAAGGAAGGATGAGGTTGTTTGGGGCTACGGGTGCGGTTGTGTGAATGGAGTAGGGGGTAGATGTTTTCCCTTTCTGTGATGTTGCGCGATGGAATGGTGGGAGCGCAGGCAGGCCGTGGGTCTGCCGCCATTGTGTATTTGGGTTAACGTTGGAGATTCCGCTCAACGCTGTCGCGTTTCGCGGAATGGTGAAAAGAGAATTAAAAAATTGTATATTTGCACCGTTGTTCGACCAAAAATCGGGCAACGGTTTTTTATTGAAAAGAAAGCGAGTTTTCGCTTATCCGTCAGAGTAAATCTGGACAATTTACTGAGTTTGCACGGATATCGGAAATCAAGCTTGCCTATTATGTGTTTAATTGCCAAATAGGTGGGGCTTGTTCTTCAGTATCTTGCAAACGGGAGTCCAGACCC
>JAFZIP010000019.1 GCA_017554325.1 Bacteroidales bacterium | reverse complement strand
GTTCCGGCATACAAATCGCCACCAACACAATCAACAGCATGGCAATCACGGTGTAGATTTCCAATGCATAATGTTTCATGAATTTCCACATAATCGTTGTTTTTGAATTTGACGATGCAAAACAACATCTTTTTCATCATACAGAAAAGAGTAATATGTCGCTATTATTGAGCAATTTTTACGAAAAAGATAATCTTTGATGCGAAAAACAGCTTTCTTATTGGTTTATTTTGTATTTTTGCCGTTGCTGACGAACACCTGTAAATTATGGACACGCAAGTAGGTTTGGAATTATGCACGGCGGGAAGTGCAGAGACGTTGACCGTAAAAGGCCAATGCCGCATCGTGCCGGGAACGCTGGTCATCCACTCGCCGGTCTTCCCAATGCTCGAACTCAGTCGGAGTGCCGATTTTTCGTCTGTTATATTGCAAGACGACATCGGGAAAATCTATTCCCTAATCTCGCAAAACCTTTCTTCTCCGCAACATATCTATGCTATTACCCCGTTTCTGCATTTGGACGATGCACAACAGCAGCACTTCCTGCAACGAGTGGATGAAATTGCAGCGAAAGAACAGAAGTTAACAACCCTCCACCATCCGCTGCAACACAATATTTTGACCACGGTTATCACCTTGCTCAAGCAGGAAACGATTATGGAGCACTCGTTCCTTTTTTCCGAGCAACTGCTACAGGACAACACACCGCCTTCGCATAAGCGGCAAGTGCTGATGACCTTCCTGCTCTCGCTCAACCAAGAATACAAGCAGCATCGCACGGTGCAATATTATGCGGAAAAGCAGGCACTCTCCCCGCGCCATTTTGCGGACATCGTCAAGCGGGAATCCGGTTACACTCCAATGGAGTGGATCAACATGGTGACCATCAATCAGGCGAAAAACCTCCTGCGACAGCCGAATATCCTGGTCAAGCAGGTGGCCGACGAACTGGGCTTCCCCGAACAGTTCACCTTCCGTAAGTACTTCAAGGTGCATACCGGAATGTCACCGACGGAGTATCTGAACAGAAGATAATCCGCTATGTTCGTCAGGTGTTGGACACATTCAATTCAAACAGCCATGTCTGTATTCGCTTTTGAAAAAGTGAAAAAATATTATTATTTCGCTTTTGTAAAAGCGATTTTTTTGTATTTTTGCACTTTGAAAAAGTGAACAATTATGATTCAAGAAGATTATCAACAGCTTGAGGGTCTCTATCTCGCCAAAATCAGAAAGGTTGACACCAAGGTTGTGAGATATTTGTATGAGAAAATCAATTGGGATGCCAGACTGATTGGAATCAAGGGCGCAAGAGGTGTAGGGAAGACCACCTTGTTGCTGCAGCGCATCAAGTTGGCCTACAAGAAGATGGACAACGTTTTCTATGTTTCTTTGGACAACCTCTGGTTCCAGTCGCACTCGCTTCCCGAACTGGTGGATTGGCTCTACCAGCACGGCATCAGGAATCTGTTTCTTGACGAGGTTCACAAATACTCCGATTGGGCGATCGTCATCAAGAATCTGTACGACACCTACGACGACTTGCGAATCGTCTATACGGGAAGCAGTATGCTTGAAATAGACCACTCAAGGGTTGACCTTTCCCGCCGGCAGACGCTTTATACCCTGCAAGGATTGTCATTCAGGGAGTATCTGGCAATCAGCAATGTGAAAGAAGTGCCGCCGATGGGTTTGATGCAACTGTTCGAGGAGCATCAACGTGTGGCCATGGATGTTTCCAGGGATATTCCAGTGGCGAAATATTTTGAAGAATACCTGCGGAACGGGTATTACCCATTTTTCAAGGAGGCGGGAAACGACTATATGTCGAGACTCAACGAAACAGCTGTATTGGTAATGGAGACCGACATGCCGGCAGTAGAAAACATCTCTTACACGACCATCCAGAAGTCCAAGCAACTGTTGATGCTCATTGCCGGAAATGTCCCTTTGGTGCCGAACATCTCAAAATTGTCCGCACAGCTGGAAACGACGCGGGACAGTTGTCTGAAAATGCTGTACACGCTCGACAGGGCCGGGCTGTTGCAGCTTCTCACCCGTAACATCAAAGACTACAAGCACCTTGTCAGCCCCGAAAAGATTTTCCTCGGGAACACCAACCTGATGTATGCGTTAGGGAGCCGCATCAATGAAGGAACGCTCCGGGAAACCTTCTTTCTGAACCAGTTGTCGCTGAACCACGATGTAAATGCGCCCTCACAAGGAGACTTTCTTGTTGACAACAAATACTTGTTTGAAGTAGGTGGCAAGAACAAGACCTTTGAGCAGATAAAAGACATACAGGACAGTTTTCTTGCCGTGGACGACACAGAGGTCGGTAGCAGAAACCGCATTCCCTTATGGATGTTCGGGCTGTTGTATTAAAAGGCAGTAACGATACAGAATATCTCGGCAACAGTGGTGGCGGAGGGGAAACTGATAGTTTGAGATAAATAAAACAGAAATTGAGATGAAGAAGACAGTGATGATATGTATGGCAATACTGGCCGTAGTGGTAATGACCAATTGCTCTCAAAAAGAAAAGTATGTAAACCGTTATTATTGTTATGATGACGACGATGGTATGGAAATCGTTCTCAAAGACGATGGCACCGTTGAATGTTTATATGGAATAACCAGAGTACACTTGAAAGGCACATATCAATGCGAATTCCCCAATGTTTTTGTTCAATTTCCTAATGACTCCATACAAATAGCCGATTGTATTGTCACTGATTTGCCTAACTTAGATTCATTAAAATTCAGTGCTGATGCGGATACACTTTATGTTTACAAAAGTCATGCAGATTTTCTCGTTCCAGCATATACTATGCCATTGACTCCACATAGTGTTATTTCTCATTACTTTTTTAAATGGGGATTATAGTCGGATATAAATTGATTCATCACAATAAAATCATAAGCAAATGATAATCAAAGCAGTAAAATTCAGAAAAGAGGGTTTCTACACTCAGCCTTTCGTTATGGGCGGCGAAGATGGCCCCAGCAAAACAGGACAATGAGTAATAGACAAAAAGGATACTCAATAAACAACAACTAATCGGAATTCATGAAAGAGGAATGTTTGATATGCAAGGCGCAGTTGGAATATCTGGAAGTCGATGAACTGATGGAGTGTGCCATCTGCCATAAAAAAGAGAATAGCAAGACTCGTTGCGTTAAAGGTCATTATGTCTGCAACGACTGCCATACGGCAGGACTTGACACCATTGTTGGCCTTTGTCTCAAAGAGACTTCAAAAGACCCTGTCCATATCATCAAGCAGATGATGGCTTTGCCGTTCTGTCATATACACGGCCCTGAGCATCATGTCATGGTAGGCGCTGCCTTGCTGACAGCCTACAAGAATGCAGGAGGGCAGATAGACCTTCAACAGGCACTCTCCGAAATGATGAATCGCGGAAAATGTGTGCCAGGAGGGGCTTGTGGCTTCTGGGGTGCTTGCGGCGCAGGAATCAGTTCAGGAATGTTCATCGCCATCATCTCCAAATCCACACCATTGACAATGGAACCGTTTGCTTTGTCTCACAAGATGACGGCAAAGTCATTGAGTGAAATTGGCAATATCGGCGGGCCTCGTTGCTGTAAGCGCGATTCCTACCTGTCCATTTTGTCCGCCATAGATTTTGTCAAAGAGCATTTCGCTGTGGAAATGGAAAAACCGATTGTGGTATGCGAGCACTCTAAACAGAACAATCAATGTATTGGAAATCGCTGTCCTTTTTTTAAGAAGCAATAAAACAAATACCGATTTATGGATATATGAAAAAAGTCATCGTTATTTCAACCAGTCTCCGTCCGGGCTCGAACAGCCACGCGATGGCGGAGCAGTTTGCCAAGGGCGCGGAAGCCGCCGGGCATCAAGTGGAGTTTGTCTCGCTCAGAGGCAAGGAAATCAAGTTCTGCATCGGCTGCCTGTCGTGCCAGAAGACGGGCGCGTGTGTCATCAAGGACGACGTGCCGGCCATCATGGAGAGCGTGCTAAACGCCGATGTGGTCTGCTGGGCCACACCCATCTACTACTACGAGATGAGCGGCCAGATGAAGACCCTCATCGACCGCATGAACGCGATGTACCCCAAGGACTACAAGTTCCGCGACGTCTATCTGCTGACCACCGCGGCCGAGAATGAGGAATTTGTGCCGAAGCGCGCCGAGGGCGGCCTCACCGGCTGGATCGATTGCTACGGCAAGTCCGCACTCAAAGGCCACATCTTCTGCGGCGGCGTGGGCGGTCCGAACGAGATTGCCGGCAACGCCAAGCTGCAGGAGGCGTTTGAGATGGGGAAGAAGGTATAAAACCGACAACAAACAATGAAATCACCTATGCAAAATAACATAATCATTTTAGCTCTTATGACTCTTTTAGCATTGCCGTCCACGGCACAAATCGACCTGCACAGCCATGCCGTCACGCAGGGCTATCTCGACTACATCAAGGCCAACGGCGCCGAGATGGACGAGGGTTTCCCCATCCCGAGTTGGGACGCGGAGAAACACATCGCCTTCATGGACAAGGCCGGCATCCAGACTTCGGTGCTGACGATGCCCGCGCCGCAGCCCTTCTTCGGCGATGCGGAGGCTTCGGCGAAAGTGTGCCGAAAGTACAACGAGGAGTGTGCCGCGCTGAAGGCCCGCTATCCGGGGCGTTTTATGTTCTGCGCCGCGTTGCCCCTGCCCGACGTGCCGCACGCCTTGGAAGAGGCACGCTACGCCTTGGAGGTGTTGGGAGCCGACGGCATCAAGTTGGCCACCAATAGCTACGGACAGTACCTCGGCGACCCTGCCTTGGACACGCTGATGGCCTACCTCGACGCACAAAAGGCCGTCGTCATCCTGCATCCGCACAAACCCTCGGCGGTCAACGCACAGCTGATTGCCGACGTGCCGCTGGCGAGCTACGAATATCTGGCCGAGACCTCGCGCGCTATTCTCAACATGATAGCCCACAATGTGCTGGTGCGCTATCCCAACCTGAAGGTGGTGGTGCCGCACTGCGGCTCGTTCCTGCCCAACGCCATGCCGCGC
>JAFZIP010000018.1 GCA_017554325.1 Bacteroidales bacterium | reverse complement strand
GAAATTAAAGGTAAAACCGATGTTAGTTACGGCCGAAGCTTTGCCGTCGCCGGAAGTGGATGTTCCAAGCTCAAGAATTGTTGTCGGGTTACTCAGTGTTTGCCACTGGGTTGCATCAGTGCCTGTCGTCATAATGTAGTCGGCCAGGCTTTGTGCAAAGCCGCTTAAGCTCCATGTCAGTAGCATAAGCGCCAAGAGTAAGAATTTTTTCATAATTTAAATTTTTTAATAATAATGGATAATTGAATGATGTCGTTGTAGAATATTTTTTCGCTCCAAAAATACAAATATTCAATGATAATCAATAATGTAATGTTGATTTTTTTTATCAACATTTTATGAACAGAGTTCTGAAATAAATTTTTATTGTTTGATACACAGATATTTAGTAATGAATCTCCGGGTCAGAATCCGCTTACTTTTACAATCTTGATTTGTTGTTGCCGATTGATTTCCAAGATGTACATTCCGTCTGGCAAGTCTCCCAGGTGGATGTTCGGTCCAGAACTCCGGAGCAACACTCTTCCGAACAGGTCATAGACCACCACGAGTTCTACGGGAATGTCCGTATCGATGGTCAGCGGGCCGATTGTCGGGTTGGGGTAGGCGCGCAGGATTGTGCGGGACAGGTTGGGGGTGCCGGATTCGTGCGAGGCTGGGGTGCGGCCCTTCAAATAGGCCGCCCCGCCCGCGTAGTTGCCCACGATGAGGTCGAGGTAAGGGTCGTCGTCCATGTGCGCAATGGCTGCGGCGGTGCGTCGGCCCTCGCGCAAGGGCGTGGCACATTGCTGGCATTCGCTGTCGGCGCACTCATAGACCACTCCGCCGAAGGTGTAGGTGCCCAGCGGGTTCTCGTCAATGCCATGGTAGTGGAAGATATGGCCCTGCTCGCTGCCGCAAAACAGTACGGTGCCGTGCACCGAATCCCGGAACAGACAGGGTACGCTGTAGCCAAAATACGATAGTTCGGGGTTCCGCACATCCACGCCGCCCAACGTGTCGGTGATGAACTCGAAGTCTGTGAGCCCGCAAATGCCAATGTTGCGGTAATAACTCAGCAGTCCTCGCTGGTTGCCGATAATGAGGTCCTTGCGCCCGTCACCATCCAAGTCGAAAAACGCGGGGGTGCTGAATTTGCCTACATCAATGTTGAGATAGCCGGGGTATGTCTCACCCCCGTTGCCGATCAATCTCTGGTGTGGCACGAGCAGCAGTGTGCCGTCCTCCAGCCCGCAAAGCATGTCCGTGTGTCCATCGCAGGTGAATTCGCCGAATGCGGGATGCAAAGCATGGAGATTGAGCGCTTTCAGCTGTCCGAAATCCTCGTCCGTCAGCTGGAAGATCGGATGGGAGGCGGTGCCGGTGTTCTGGTAATAGCGGATGTAAGAAGAGAAATGGGAGGTGAGGAACCCGTTGACGTACTCTGCGCTGTCGAAGCTACCGTAGTTGGCGAGGAACAGGTCCTGCAGTCCGTCGCCGTTCCAGTCGAAGAGTACCGGATGGCAGCCGCTGCCCACGTCGATCATCTCCTCTTGCAGAAATGCGGTGCTGGTGAGGGTGTATTGCTGCAGCAGGGTGTCGTAGTCATAGCGCCACACACAGTTCAGATCCTGCGATTTGCTGAACGCGGGGTCGGAGGGTGACACCAGCATTGACGGGGCGGCTTGCCCCGGCAGATTGATGAGTGCAGGCGCAGGCATGGAGTACAGGTGCACCGGATTTCCCGCGGGGAACGCCGTGTCCATAGCAGTCATTCGCGCATCCTGCAGCGTGCCATGGTTGTAGAGTAACATCAGGTTGGGGTAGTCTATGTCGCCTAACAGGATGTCGGGCAACCCGTTGTGGTCGAAGTCGTGCAGCAGCATGGAGGAACCGGTGTGGCGCGTGTGGCCTCCATTTTCACCTTCCTTGCTGTCGCAGTCCGAAAACAACGTGATGGTGTTGTTGTCACCGGCCTCCTCAAAGTGCCCCCAACATTCTGACTCAAGACGGAAATCGAACACATTGGGGTCGTCGCTGTAGTTGCGCAGATGATGCACATATTTTCCTAGAACCCAGAAATTCAAGAGGTCCAGATGGCCGTCTTGGTCAATGTCTTCCACAATCAAATAGTCGTCGGGTGAAGCAAAGATGTTGACATAGCCGTTGTAATAATATGCCTGCAGCTGATCCGTGACCAGTTGGAATGCCAATTGGTTGTCGGAAACGTTGCGGAACACCCTCACGCTGGCCAGTCCGTACGTGAAGATGTCGGGTTTTCCATCGCCGTTGTAGTCTTTGAGAATCACCCAGTCGTGCAGTTCCGGGAAGTGCTTGGCGTATTGTGGCGCATAGATGTAATGGTCGCCGCGGCGCAGGAAAGTAAGGATGCGGCTGCCGTGCTTCTCAAATGCGAAAAGGTCATTCACACCATCCAGATCCAAGTCTATTTCAGAGAAATGTACGGCATTCATACCTCCCGCCCACGGCATGGCGAGCGTGTCGGATGCGTTGGCGGATACAGTGCAGAAATTGCGGTGGAAACTGAAATCTTCCGTCACATACTGGGCGCGGACCTCTATCAGGAGACAGAGGCAGCAGAACGATAGACAGAGGTGTTGAAAGGTTCTCATAGCGATTGCTATCTGACACGCAGGCGTTGGCCTTCGCGGATGAAATCGCTTCTGAGGTTGTTCAGTTTTTTGAGCTTGGAAACGGTAGTGTGGTATTTTTGTGCGATTTTACCCAAGGTGTCGCCTTTGCGCACTCTATAATAGGCAGAGGGAGCCTGCGGTTTTGCGGGGGCGGCCTGCGTCGGGTCTGTCTGGACTGGAGTAGGGGTGGACACGCTGTATCCTGAAACATACATGGTGTCATACTTCAACCGGAAGTTTTCAAAATCCACCAGCCGGTTGGGGTTAATATCCTGGCCTAAATAGCGTATCTCGAAGTGCAAGTGCGAGCCGTAGGAGCGTCCCGTGTTGCCGCCGAGGCCGATGATGTCGCCGGCGTGTACCATTTGTCCGGGGTTGACGAGGCGGCGGGAGAGATGGGCGTAGTAGGTCTCCAGCCCGTTGTCGTGTCGGATGACGATGAGGTTGCCATAGCCGCCGGTGTTGCTGCCCTTGGAGATGCGTACCTGACCGTCCCAGGCAGCGGCCACGGGCGTGCCGGTGGGATAGCCCAAATCCACACCGCGGTGCATGCGGCGGCGGCGCCAGCCGTAGTCAGAAGTCTTTCGGAAATTGGCGGGATGGTGGTATCCGTTCAGCACTATAGTGTCGCGAGGCGTGGAACCGACGTGTTTGTAGTGGATGCGGATGATGTCGAAATTCTGGTAACGGCCGTAACCGGGCATCCAGTTGAAATAGGTGAACAACATGCCGTCGCCGTGGTCCACATTGTCCAAGGAGGCCAGATCCTCGTCAAAATTCAGCTTGTCGCCCAGCGTGTCCTCCGGAATGGCGGATTCGATGTGAGCGGTATCGTTCACCACGCTGAACTGAAGGTGGTTCTCCTGCGCGTAAGTGCTTCCGCACACGACGAGTAAAAACAATGAATTTAATACTATGTGTATAGTAAGACGTGATTTTTTCATAAGTAAAATGAATAGTGACCTGAGCGGTTAGCGGTTGTGACTTCTGCGTGTGTTGTGCTTGCGTATGTGATACGTGGTGGTCTGCGAAGTGGTGGCGTTCCACTTGGGCTGATGCCGCGTCCTCTTCTTGCTATACTCCACCTTGGATTTCGAACTGCCCTGGGAAGTGCTGCAGGAAGAGAAAGATGCCAGAAATACAACACATAAAAAAGTGATTATGATATAGAAAAATGAAGCTTTTTTATTCATCGTTTCAATTTTTAAGGCCGCAAATATACAATATTCTTTGGAAATAAAGCCTTTTTTTAACGATTTTTAATCTTAAATATTGCATAACCTACTGCTGGCCAATGATATTTTATCATTCCCTCCTTACCTAAATCTCTCATCTTTAATCTGTAATCTCTCATCTCTTTTCCGTATCTTTGCACCCGCGTTATGGAACAGCGGATTCATCAGATATTGAAACAATATTGGGGCTATGATAGTTTCCGGCCGTTGCAGGAGGATATTATCCTCTCGGTGCTGGAGGGCAGGGATACGTTGGCCCTGTTGCCAACCGGTGGCGGCAAGTCGGTCTGTTTCCAAGTTCCCGCCATGGCGCTGGAGGGGCTCTGCATCGTGGTTTCCCCGCTCATCGCCCTGATGAAAGACCAGGTGGCGCACCTCAAGGCCAAAGGCATCAAGGCCGCCGCCCTCTATTCCGGCATGTCTTACAATGAGATCCAGAATGCCGTGCAGAATGTGATGTTCGACCCCGAATACCGTTTCCTGTACGTCTCCCCCGAACGACTGCAGACCGACATGTTCCGTGTGAATTTGGAAAAGATGCCGGTGACGATGGTTGCGGTGGATGAAGCCCATTGCATCTCACAGTGGGGATACGACTTCAGACCGCCATATCTGGAAATTGCCAACATCAGGAAAGTGTTTCCCAATGTGCCTGTTTTGGCTCTTACGGCTACTGCAACTCCTGAGGTGGTGCGAGATATCCAACAGAAATTGGAGTTTAAGACGGAAAATGTCTTCCAGAAGAGCTTCAAACGCGATAATCTGACCTATTTTGTGGTGAAAGAGGAGGATAAGCACGGGCGTATGCTACGGATCATGCAGCGCTACCCGGGCACGGGCATTGTGTATGTGCGCAACAGGCGTAAGACGGCCGATGTGGCCGAGTTTCTCAGTCGGAATGGTATCTCGGCCGATTTCTACCACGCTGGCCTCCCGCCCAAGGAGCGCGATCTGAAGCAGAACGACTGGATGACGGGGAAAACACGTGTCATCGTGGCCACCAACGCCTTCGGCATGGGCATCGACAAACCCGACGTGCGCTTTGTGGTGCATATCGATGTGCCCGACTGCCTTGAGGCTTACTTCCAGGAGGCGGGTCGGGGTGGCCGCGACGAGCAGCCCTCCGTGGCCATCCTTCTGTACGATGCAAGCGACCTGCGACAACTAACCCGGAATCTCACCATGTCGTTCCCGCCATTGGAGGCCATCCGGAATGTGTATGACAACCTGTGCCAGCATTACTATATCGAGATGGGCACGGGCAAGAACACCATCAAACCCTTCTACATAGAGCAGCACGCCCGACGCATGAAAATGGATCCCGTGCAACTGTACAATGCGGTGAGGTTTCTGGAGAAAGCGGGCGTGGTGGCTCTGTCCGAACACCTCAGGGAAACTTCGCAACTGCACTTCAAGATGAACGGCGACGAACTGCTGGAATATCAAGAGACTCACCCTGAACAGGAAGAGTTCGTCAAACTGCTGTTACGCTCCTACGGCGGCCTCTTTACCCAGTATGTCAGAATTGATGAACAGGTGATTGCCTCTCGCTCTGGCCTGACGATGGAGGAGGTTGTGACCCAACTCCAGACGCTGCATCAGGCGGGCGTCATCTCCTATCAGCCGCAGAGCGATATACCGCTCATCGTGTTCTTGCAGGACCGTATTCCGGAGAAGTTTCTCTATTTTGACCCTTCTGTGTACGAGGTCCAGAAGAAAAAGGCGCAGGAACGCGTGGATGCGGTGCGTGCGTATGTCACCTCGGAAGACGAGTGCCGTAGCCGACTGCTGCTGAGCTATTTCGGAGAAACCGACAGCCCCGCGTGCGGACAGTGCGATGTGTGCCGGAAACGGACCCATGATTCGGTCAACGGGGAGGATTTCCGGAAACTTTCCCGGGAAATCATCCGCCTGCATCGGCAGGGTATGTCCCGGAAAACCATCCTTGAGAAACTTTCCACCACTGCGGATGAAGAAAGTGTTCTTTTTGTAATGCGTTGGTTGATAGATAATAATACTGTAAAATTTCAAAAATAATTCGTTGCCCTGTAACATTTTCGGAAGAGAATGCGACATTCAAAATGTGAGATGATTTTTTATTTTGGTTATTTCACATAAAATGTTATTTTTGCAGGTTTTAAAGAAAATAGTAATTATGAAAAAGACCATTCTGTTTTGTTTCCTCCTCGGACTGATGATGACGGGGTTCTGTCAGAAACCGAAAAGCGATTTAGTGCTGGACAAGAAGATGCACGACTTGTACACCCAGGCTGAAATCGATAGGATGTATGACAATGATTTCGCGCAGCTGTTCCGCATGAATTTCAAGATGTGCAACTTCGCGGTGCTCTCCACTAAGTATCCCGAAAACGCCAATGTGCTTAGTTACCTGGAACATTATGCCAAACCGGGTGTCGTGGTCAACGAGGAAGAGATTATCCGTAACGGAGTCAATCCTTTTGACTTCAACTTTCCACAGGATGATAATAGGGTGAATGTGGTCCGTCTGCATACCTCAGGCTATTATCTCACCATCCACTCCAAACGTTCATACGATGCGATGGTAGAGGCAAATCTTCAACAATTTGAGTATTAACCATTAAGATAATCAGTGATATGAAAAAGATAAGTCTATTATTTCTTTTTGTATTGAGCTTGGCTTTGGCCCAGGCACAGGTGGTCGTGGTGGGCTCCTCCGTTTCACCGCAGACGGGTTGCGGTCTCACCGTGGTGGATAATGGTGGTGAAACCGGAGACTATTTTGCCAATCGTGACGATTATGTGGTGTTGCGTTCCAACAATACCACACACCCTGCTGTCAAGGTGGATATCCCGTTGAATTTTTTCAATGTCCACAACTCGGATACCGTCTATATCTACGATGGCCCCAACATGGTGGACTCCATGCTGTTGGCCAAATTGAACGACTCCCTCGTGTCCGTGTATGGCAACATAGTGTTGTCGTTTGCCGCTACTATGCGCAGCCAGACCGGTGAGCTGACCATCCGTTTCAAGACGGACGGAGCCAACGGCGGCTCGGGTTTCAAGATGAACACCTCTTGTGTGCAACTCTGCCAGCGCGTGGAGATTCAGTTTGACGTCAATGCGTCCAACCATTTTCCCATTTTGGAACCTGACTCCGGATACTATTACATGCAGTTGTGTCCGTACGACACCGTGCATCTGGTGGCCAGGGGCCGTTATCCCGACAATGATTTCAACTATCATCAGAGTGACCAAACTTCCAGATTCAGATGGGATTTGGGTGATACTACATACGAGACGGTGGGTGGATATGTGCTGGACCACTATTTCCAGCCTGGCGGTGCATTCGATGTTTCACTGTTGGTCATAGATTCACATGGCTGTGAGGCTACGATGGCCCGTACGTTCAGAGTGATGACCTCCGCAAACCCCATCCGGGAACTGTCACCGCTCAGACCCGTGTGTACTGGCGATGAGGTGAACCTCACCATTGGTTACGATATGATTTCCAATATCCAGGTGGATACAATCAGCAGTGGACACGCCACGGCATTGGGAATCCCGGATACCATATTCCTCCCAGACGGCCTGGATTGCGGCTCAGGATGCGCTTATACCTCCTCCGTGACCTTTGACATGTTCTCCCCATCGGCGAAGATTTCGTCTATCAATGACATTTTGTATGTGCGTATCAACATGGAACACTCCTTCATGGGGGATATCTGGATCAAACTGACATGTCCCAACGGACAATATGCCACGATTATGAAATATGGTGGCGGCGGTTCTTCCGGCTGCTCCAGCTTGGTGCCGCAGAGTGAACGAGGCTGGATAGTATCTGGTAGCACAGGTACCTATTTCGGTCTTGCAAATGATAACAATGATAACTCCTCTAACAAGTGTGACCCCAATACGAATCCTATGGGAACCTGCTGGAACTATTGCTGGTCCAATAATGTCACGGAAGGCTATCAATACGCGTGCGGCAGTGGTTACGTGTATGAAAGCTGTAGTCACCATAATACGAACAATCCGTATGGCTCTGGCAAAAGCGCAGACTCTACCAATGTGGCAAACATGACCAATGTCTATCACCCGGATGACAACTTCTTCACCAAATTGCAGAACTGTCCGTTGAACGGCGACTGGTCTATCCAGGTCATTGACGCCTTCTCCATTGACAACGGTTGGATCTGTGGTTGGGAGATGGCCTTGAACCCGTCTTTGTTGCCGACCAGCTGGGGATTCGACCTCACCGTTGACACGGCTTATCTGATTGGCCCTGGTGCTTCGGAGGGCGTGGTTATTCCTACGGATTCCGGTGATATCACCTACATCGCCCGTATTGTGGATGAATTCGGATGCCAGTATGATACCGCCATGGTGATGCGTGTGACCCAGTCCCCAGAACCGAACCTTGGCGAAGACAGAACCGAATGCTATGGACAACGCATCGAACTGGATCCCGGTTACGAAGCACCCCATACCACGTACGTCTGGAGCACCGGTGATGATACCCCGACCACCAGCGTGGTTACCGCCGGCCAATACACGGTGTATGTGGAAACGACAGACCCGCAGACGGGTACCACCTGCCACGGTAGTGATACCATAAACCTGCAGTTCTATGAGATGCCGATTTTTGACTTCAATGCCAATGTGGTGCAAGGTTGTGCACCGTTGACCGTCAAATTCAATAATGCATCCACCCCTGAGAATTCTGAATACCACTGGCAGATCTTGAACCAGGATGCCTATACGATACTTTACTCCAATCAAAAAGAGCCTGTCTTCCAGATCGACGAGCCCGGTACCTATTCCGTCAGCGTGATTTCCACCACCGAGAATGGCTGTAGCGATACCGTTGTCAGATGGAACTATCTGAAAGTGAATTCACAACCTATTGCTGAGTTTACCCCGGATCCGGAAATTTCTCTGATGGGTGAACATAACGGTGAAGTGCAATTCATCAATTATTCCGATTCTGCATTGATGGTCTCTGAGGGCTGCTCCTTCTTCTGGAATTTCGGCGATGGCGAGACCGACACAACAACGGTATCTCCCAAACACACATACAGTCAGTGGGGCGATTACGATGTCACGCTTCATATCGAAACCGGCGATGGCTGCTCCAGCGAGATTACGCACACGGTGGTTATCGAGCAGGATCTCATCTTCCCGAATGTGATTACACCTAACGGAGATGGTTCCAACGATGTGTTCGCTATCGAGAATCTGAACACGGATATTAATCCTGAAGACCCTGATGGTTACCGCAACAACAAGCTGGAAATCTTCGACCGCTGGGGCAAGAAAGTATATGAGGCCAAGAACTATGACACTTTCTCCCGTGATGGCCAGATTCAGCTGGGTACCAAGGTGTTTGATGCCTTAGGCGTGTCCGATGGCGTATATTACTTCTCTTTCCGTTACAAAGGAAAGGCCAAGACTGTTACCTATAACGGATCCTTGACAATTATAAGATAAGGAGGAATGCTGATGCTATGCTTGCCGTAAGAAGAGGACTTTGGATATCGCTGTTATGGTGCATAACAAGTTTTGTTGTCGCACAAACCCCTGTGATGATGGGTGGAAGCGTGAATGTGGTTCGAGGATGCGATTTCATTGTGTACGATAACGGCGGTGCCGGTGCCGGGTATGGCCATAATAGGAATGACGTACTCACAATCTACTCTTCAGACGCCAACGCTGTCAGCGTGGTGCTCAGCATCGATGTCAGTGCTTTTAATGTTCATCCATCCGATACATTATATATATACGATGCTGCCACTGCAGATCCGTTATCGTTGATGGCAGCTTTGAATGACTCCCTGATTCGAGCATACACCTCTGCAAATATTGTCTTTTCAGCCTCGGTCTCCAATTCGACCGGGGCTATTACTCTGAAATTTGTGTCCGACGCTGCCGATGCGGGGTCGGGCTTTGTTATGACTACTTCCTGCTCCGCGCCCTGCCAGCAAGTGCGCTTTGAGCTGGACTCTGTCCTCTCATCGCATTATCCGAGAGTGGAGGAGGACGGGTACTCTTATATCAACGTGTGTGGCAATGAATCCATCCACATGGTGGCACACGGCGTGTTCCCGGAGAATGATCAACATTATCACCAGTCGGATGAGAACTCCACTTTTATCTGGGACATGGGCTTTGAAAGCTTTGAGACCCATGGCGTGAATACGCTGGACTACTATTTTATCCCCGGTCGCGGCTACGATGTGTCGTTCAATATTTCCGATGTGAATGGTTGTCTCTCCACGATGCCCATCTCTTTCAGAGTCAGAACTTCGAAGAATCCGATTAAGGGATTGTCCCGAATCGGCCCATACTGTTCAGGTGATGAGATGGATGTGACATTCGGGCGCACCTCGAACGAAACAGTGCAGATTTCCGACTCCATGGACAGCCAGCAGGATGCAGCCCTCACGGTTAAGGATACCATCTTTCTGCCTGATGGCGTGGACTGCGGTAGAGGCTGCGCATATCAGTCTCCAGTGAAATTCACATCGTTCACGTCCAATTCGCGAATTACCAGTCCGGATGACATCCTCTATGTGCGTATCAAGATGGAACATTCGTATGTGGGCGACCTCTACATTGAACTGACCTGTCCGGAACAGCAGTCGGTGAAGATATTGAACAAATATGGCACCTCTGGCTCGGCGGCCTGTGCGGCCAGCATCCCGCAGCCTTGGGGATGGCAGCAGACCACCAATGTGTCGCACAGTGCCCATTTCGGTATTGTGGGAGATGGGAACAATAGTGCGGAGAAATGCGACCCGAGATTCAACCCTATCGGTGAGCCTTGGAACTATTGTTGGTCGGAGAATACAAACCCTGCATACGGCTACTGCTATGCCCGGGGCAACAAGCGTGTATATGAGAATGTCAATATCCATAACGGCAGAATAGATTCCACCAATATGGCGGCTATGACGCAGGTCTATCGCCCCGATCAGTCATTCTCCCAATTGGTGGGCTGCAGCCTGAATGGCACGTGGACTATCACGGTGATTGACGGCTGGAGTGGAGACAATGGCTATATCTCGGAGTGGGAGCTGGCATTGGACTCCACCTTGCTGCCGGAGACGTGGGAATACAGCGTCCATACGGACAGTACGTATGTGACGGGCCCTGGAGCCTACGATCACCATATCAGGTTCGTGCAGGCAGGACAGGTGCCATACGCTTTCCATGTCACGGATGATTTCGGTTGCCACTATGATACAGTGGCTTTGGTCAATGTGGTGCAAAGCCCCGAACCCCATCTGGGAGAAGACATAGGACTCTGCTATGGGGACAAGGCTGTCATTTCTGTGGATACTCTGCCGTACGGGATGACTTGTATGTGGAACACTGGCGATGACACTCCGCAAATTACCGTGATGAGTGCCGGCGATTATATCGTGGACCTTGGGTATTTTAATCCTACTGTCAACAAAACCTGCCATGGCCAGGATACAATACACGTTACCTCATTGGAAAGACCGACGGCGGATTTCAACTTGCCGGTCACGGGCGGCTGTGCTCCGCTGTCGTTGAAAATGGAGAATCTTTCCTATCCCGAAGATGCCCAGTACGAATGGATGATTTTGGATAGTACCGGCTCGTTGCGATACAGCTCCAACCTCAAAGAACCCACGTTCGTGATTACAGAGCAGGGCACCTTTACCGTGATGCTGGTCATTACCACTTTTGATGGTTGCCCGGATACGCTGTTCAAATGGAACTCCTTGCATGTGAGCCTCCAGCCTATTGCGGAATTTGCCCCAGATCCGGAGATTGCTATGCTCGGGGAAAATGATGGATTGGTGAACTTTATCAACTATTCGGACACTTCCATCATGTTGAAGCCGGGAACGACTTTCTATTGGAATTTCGGTGACGGAGCGGTGGATTCCACGAATGTGGCACCGGAGCACACGTACGGGCAATGGGGCGACTATGACGTGACGCTCCATATCGAAACCGATGCCGGCTGTATCAGCGAGATTACCCACACGGTGGTCATTGAACAGGACCTCGTGTTCCCGAATGTGATTACCCCCAATGGTGACGGCATTAATGATGTCTTTGCCATTGAGAATCTCAATACGAGTTTGCATGCAGATGACCCCGATAACTATCGCAACAACAAACTGGAAATCTTTGACCGATGGGGCAAGAGAGTGTATGAAGCCAAGAACTATGACACTTTTTCGCGTGATGGTCAGATACAGTTAGGTAGCAAAGTCTTTGATGGCTCCGGCGTGTCTGACGGTGTCTATTACTTTTCCTTCTACTACAAGGGAAAGGCCAAGACGGTTACCTATAACGGTTCCCTGACGATTATCCGGTAGATTCTGTTTTTTTTATTGAATTATATTAAAAAAGTTTTAATAGATAATTTGTTTTGTTGAAACTTTTTTTTTATTTTTGCAGCATGAAAACAAAGTTCAATTTTACCGGAGGAGAGTGGGCTGCTTCGCTGATTCTGGCGGGCTTCATTCTGTTTTGCTATCTTTTTTATTTCTTGTATGAAGGAAAAAAGAAGCCCTTTACGGACAAGACTCAGTATGCCGCGGTGTTCGAGGCTTTCAATTTGAGGCAGAATCAAATTCGTGATTCTTTGGTTCTGGCGCGGCGGAATTCCTATCCGAACCGCTCGGGGACAGGAGATACAGTGCCGCGCAAGGCTGCCAAACAGCCCATGTATGAGATTGTGAAGATTGACCTCAATCGTTGTGACTCAACCGACATCACCGTGGTGCCGATGTTTGGCATCAAGCGCGCCGCCCGTCTGGTGGAGTACCGCGACAAGCTGGGAGGATTTCATTCACTTGCGCAGTTGCGGGAGGTGTTTGTGCTGCAGGATATCCCCATGGATTTGCTGGAAAAGTATTTTGTGGTGCATCCTGCGGACGTGCGCAAGATCAACATCAACAAGGCCACTTACAAGGAAATGGTCAGCCATCCCTATTTTGATGCCTATCTGACCAAGACGATTCTGAATTACAGAACCAAAAACGGGGATATTACTTCATTTGATGAGCTCCAGCGGATTACGCATGCTTATCCCGAATTGATGGAGAAGTTGCGCTGGTACGTCGTTTTCTGACGTTAAGGCAGGTAGAGGTTGGAGTCGCCGTAGCTCAGGAAACGGTAGTCGTGTTGCAGGGCGTGGCGGTAGATGTCGCGCCATTGTTCGCCGACGAATGCGGAGATGAGCAGCAGGAGTGTGCTCTGCGGCTGGTGGAAGTTGGTGATGATGCCCTGAACCATGCGTGGCTGGTAGGTGGGCAGGATGATGAGGCTGGTGGCGCCGCGCAACAAATCGGTCTGTTGGGCGCGCAGGTGCTCCAGGATGGCCTGTAGCGACTCGGCTGCCGTGACTTCGCGCAATGCGGCGTCATCGTAAATTTCCCACTGGCTGACTTTCAGCGGGTCGGGGCGATTGAGGCGGAGCTTGGCCCCCATGATGAACAGAGACTCCAAAGTGCGGGCCACGGTCGTGCCCACCGCAATGCAGCGTTTGCCGATATATTGTACCAGATGTTCTATCAGTGCTTCGGTGATGACGATCTTCTCCTCGTGCATGTAGTGCTCTCCGATGGTCTCACTGGTCACAGGCTTGAAGGTGCCCGCGCCCACGTGCAGTGTGACGAAGTCGGTGTCAATGCCTTTCCGGTGCAGGGATTCGAAAACATTGTCGGTGAAGTGCAGTCCGGCGGTGGGGGCGGCCACGGAGCCGTCGTGTTTCGCATAGACGGTCTGGTAGCGCAGCTCGTCGTTCTCGTCAGCGGCGCGTTTGATGTATGGCGGGAGCGGTATCTTGCCGTAGTGCTCCAGCCACTCGGCGAAGGAGACGCGGGTGTCGTCCCAGCGGAACGTCACTTCGAAGGTGCTCTCCACGTTGTCGCCTTTGGTAGTAGTCACGGTTACGGTTTTGTTGCCCATGGGCACGGTGATTTGTAGCGGATGCTTCCATCGTTTGGCGTTTCCTACCATGCACTTCCAGGTCACTTCGCCAGTTTGGGCGAAGGCGGTGGCTGGGTCGTTGGTGGGGTAGAGGGGCTCCAGACAGAATATCTCGATGGCCGCGCCGGTGGCGTTGTGCACGAGCAGCCGCGCGTGAATAACCTTGGAGTTGTTGAACACCAGCAGGCTCTCTTCCGGTATGAATTCGGGAAGATGGTCGAAGCGGCTGTCCGTGATGGTGCCGTTCCGATAAACCAGCAGTTTGGAATGGTCCCGCTGTGCGGCGGGGAAAAAAGCGATCCGCTCCTCGGGGAGCTCGTAGTTGAAGTCTTCAATCCGGATGTCTCGTGAATCTGTCATAGCGGCGGCAAAAGTACAAAAAAACGATGTTGAAAGGTTTTTTACCACAGCATTCCAAAGTAAAGAAAAAAAGTGTACTTTTGCAGCCGCAAAAAAGAGACGGGATATAGCGTAGTCCGGTTATCGCGCCTGCTTTGGGAGCAGGAGGTCGCCTGTTCGAATCAGGCTATCCCGACAAAAGAAGCAGGAATTGCTATGGTTCCGTAGCTCAACTGGATAGAGCAGCTGCCTTCTAAGCAGCAGGTTCTGCGTTCGAGTCGCAGCGGAATCACCATGGAGAAGGTCTCAACCGAGACCTTCTTTTTTTACACATCGAGGGATAATATAATGTCTTTTTGTCCGTTAATCCAGAACGAATTTCGTTTTTTTCTATTTTTGTGGCCATTTAAATTTTTGTCCGTTATGAAAAAGGTGTTTCTGATGAGAAGAGTTTTGCTGTTGTCCGCTTTGCTGGTGGGCTTGTCCGTTTGTGCCAACGCACAGTTCAATATCGGTATCAAGGTGGCGGCCAATGCCACCAATTACAAAGGTCAGACCAAACTTTATCCCGGTGTGGATGCCGGCCTTTTCATGCGCTTCGGCGATCGGTTCTACTTCCAGCCGGAGGTGTGCTATTCATTCAAAAACACCAAACTGACGGATGCTAGCTCGTTTGTGCATAATGTTCAGGAGAATATCCGACTTCATCAGCATTTTATCGACGTTCCGGCTTTGTTGGGCTACAATTTCATCAATAAAGAGAAATTCAAAATGCATTTGTTCGTCGGTCCGCGCTTCGGATTCAGGATTGGCAGCAACTTGAAAGAGATTGATCCGCAAGTGGATCAGGAAGGCAAAATGCAATGGGCCGGCCAGGTGGGACTGGGCTTCGACTTCGGACACGTCACACTGGATGCACGTTATGACCTGGCTGCCGACAAGCTGATTCCCAACAAGTCTGATAACCATACGTGGAAACAGAATTCAGTGATTGTCTCCTTGGGAATCAAGTTTTTGAAAAATTAATCTTTTTTGCATCTGCTACCCAAAGTTTCCGTCTTTTTTTCCGTTATTCATAATGAGTGAGCATACAAAAGACAGAATCGCTCGATGGCTGGAGGGTTGCCGGGAAGGCAACAGAAGGGCTCAGCACAAGCTGTTCAAGCACTTCTACAGTCCCATGTTCCGGCTCTGTATGCGCTATGCCGGCAGTACCGACGAGGCGGAGGATATGCTCAACGAAGGTTTCTTGAAGGTGTTTTCTAACCTGGACAAATATGAAAACACAGGCTCTTTTGAATCGTGGATGAAACGGGTGATGATTAACTCGGCGCTGGACTACAGAAGGAAGTACAGTCCGAAGGTGGAGTTGACTGACTTGGAGGAAGTGTCCGATTCGGTGGCTATCGGCTATGACGTGAATGCCGCGGTCGCGAACCTTTCTTCGGAGGCAATCGTCTCCCTCGTGCAACATCTCCCCCAAATGACCCGAACAGTGTTCAACCTGTTCGTAATGGATGGTCTGTCCCACGCGGAGATTGCACAGCAACTGAACATCAGCGAAGGCACTTCCGCCTGGCATGTGAACGCCGCCCGCACCCGTCTCAAAAACGAGATTGTAAAACTGAATAACGAATAGATTATGGCAGATTTCGACCAACTGATAAAAGACAAAATGGAAAAGGCGGAATATTCTTACAAACATTCCGCATGGAAAAGTTTTGCCAAGAGTGCAGGTATCAAGGCAGGCCTGTCGGGCTTGCAAATTGCGGCCGTCTTCGTGGGTGTAGTGGCAGTGGTCACCGGTATCACGCTGGGTATCGTTTTATCAGGACGGCCCGCTCCCAAGGGTGAACAGGGTACAGTGGTCAGGGCCCAGGATACTGTAGAGACGCAGCACGCTGCGGCTCCTGTCCATGATAATGATGAACAAATTGCCGTAGAAACGTGCCACGGCGCGTCTCAGACACAGGATAATAACAAAGTGCAGGCACCTGTAGAGACGCAGCATGCTGCATCTCTGTCACGGGATAAAAACAAAGGACATGTATCCGCAGATACGCCGCCCGCTGCGTCTCAAATCCAGAATCCTGCGCCTCAGCCAACCGCCAACCGCCAACGTCCTGCGTACGGCCGTCCTCTGGAAATTCTCGTGGACACCATCACGCAAATGGAGCCTACGGACGAACAGTTGCGCAAGGGCAACAGCCGGATTTTCTAAAAATATTTTTGCTATCTTTGCTGCCATTATGAAGGCGTTAGTCAAAGATTTTTCCATCCTTACAGCGATTACCCTGCTGATTTTCGCGTTTACCTTTCCGAATGTGTCACCGGATTATGGTCCTGGGCTGGATTCGTCATACGTGTGGGCACTGAACTGGCTCTTTCTGCATGATTACAATACGCTTACCAGTCTGATATATCCGTTTGGACCGTTGACGGTTCTGAAATGTTCCATTGGGGAAGGAAACAATTTTATCCTCTTTCTGGCTTTCTATTCCTTCATCAAATGCCTCTTTATAGTATCGGGGTTTCTGGTTGCCTGCCTCTTCACGGACCGTCGTCCACATATATTTGGTCGAAAACATAAGGCTTTCAGATGGCTTGTGCCGACCATCCTCTTGTGGGTGGCCTGTTATTATGCCAATGTTGACATTCTGATCATCTTCTCCTGCCTGTTTCTCTCTTTGCTTTTTATTCAGAAAAGAAAGTTCGGACTGTTCCTGTTTGCAGTGGCGTTGGCTGTCTTGTCCCTGTTTATCAAAGTCTCCATCGGAGTGAGTGCCTTGGCGGTGGTATTGGTGTCCATGCTGCTTTATTTTGCTGAATATCACAGCGTTAGAATCCTGTTACTTCAATGTCTCGTGTTTGTGGGTGTGTTTGTGGCCATGGCTTTCGTGGTGTTGCATCGACCGTCGGTTGTCTCCAATTGGATGGTCGGAGTGGCGCATCTCGTTTTCGGTTACGGCGGGCTGAGCCTTGATTACGTGAATCATGCATTTTGGATGATCTTGTGGCTGCTGTCTCTGGTGTTGTTGCCTTTGCTATGCAGGGAGAAGAACTTCCGCTATGCAGGCCTGATGTTGATGGTGCCGGTTTTTGCTTTCTACAAACATGGAATCATACGGGAGGATCTCTATCATTTTTTCGGGCTGATTTTTTTCATGGTGGTCTTTTGGATGGTCATGGCGTTGTTGGCGGTTAGGCGCAGGCATGTCGTGCTGCTGGTGGGAGTGATTTCCGTTTTTTCGCTGTTGATGAATGCGGCAGAGATGGAGGGCTCCAAGAAAAGGATGCAACAGTTTTTTTATGGCGTTGACAATGTGAAGGGACCGTTTTTTCATTACAAGAGTTACATGAAGGACGCCAATGAGTATTCAGCGTGGCGCTTGCAGGCGGTCCAGCTTCCGGATACCGTTTTGCAGAAGATAGGCAATGCCAGTATTGACATATACCCGTTTGAGTTTTCGTATGTGGCCCAAAACAAATTGAATTGGCAGCCGCGTACTTCTTTGGGCTCGGCCCTTTCTCCGTGGTTGGAGAACAAATCAGCCCGAAATTTTTCAAATAGCGACGATGCCGCACGTTTTGTCTTATGGCATTTTCAGAATGACTCCTACGGGAAACGATCCGTGTCGATCGACAACCGTTATTTCCTGAATGACGAGCCCGAAGTGGTTCTCAATATGTTGCAAAACTATATGGTCTTAGCCTCCACAGACCGGCTGTTGCTGTTGGAACGGGTGGAGTCTCCGGCACCTTGCAATCCAACATTGGGCGACCATCTTTCAGTTCGATGGGGCGAGTGGGTGGAGGTGCCCAGCTATCTTGATGCCGCTGTGCGCGTGAAGGTGAGTTCGCAGAAATCGTTCAGGGGAAAGATACGCTCGCTGCTGTACAAGGATGAAATCTATACTGTCGATTATCAAACAGAAGATGGCACGGTTTACTCGTATAGATATGATCCGGCATTCTCGGCCGAGGGCTTGTGGTGCAGCCCGCTGGTGCAGCAGCCGTGCGATACGGTCAGTGAGCCTGCGGTGGTTAGAATCCGCTTCAGAACGGGAAACGACCGCCTGATGCGGCCAGCTATGGACTTGCAGTTTGAATATCTTCCCATGGATGCACTTCCGGGTTTGCCGAAAGTGAAGAGATAAAAAAAGACCGACTGAAAAGCCGGTCTTTTTTATTGCATAGTCAGAAACTATTTCTTCGGGATGTTCTTGAGTACTTCCACGAGGAAGTCGAAGAACTTGCCCACGCTGTCGATGTTCACGCGCTCAACCGGGGAGTGCGGGTGCTCGATGGTAGGACCGAAGGAGACCATGTCCCAATCAGGATAGCATGCGCCGAAGAGGCCGCATTCCAAACCGGCGTGGATAGCCATGATCTTGGGTTCTTCTTTGAATTTCTTCTTATAGACGCTCTGGCAGGTCTTGAGGATGGGAGACTCCATGTTGGGTTTCCATCCAGGATATGCGCCGGTGAGTTCGATGCCGCATTCAGCGAGTTCTGCGATGGCGGTCATTCTGTCACCGAGGGCGTCCTTGGCGCTATCTACGGAGCTGCGGAGCAGACAGGTGACGCTCATGGTGCCGTTCTCGGCCTTGATGGCGGCCACGTTGTTGGAGGTCTCTACCAAGTTCTCCATGGAGTCGCTCATGCGGAGCACGCCGTTGGGGATGGCGAACACCATGTTGAGGAACTGGTTCTGTGCCTTGGTGCGGATTACCTTCTTGGGTGTATCCACAGCCTTCACGCTGACGGAGAGGTTCTCTTCCGTGGCGGAGAATTCGGCCTTGAGGGTCTCGTTGAACTTCTTGGCGAAGGTCTTGAATGCAGTGGCTTTCTTGGCGGGCACGGCCAGGATGGCGTTCACCTCGCGCGGGATGGCGTTACGCAGGCCGCCGCCGTTGATGGTGGCTAAACATGCGCCGTATTCCTTGATGGCGGTGGTGAGGAAGCGCGTGGCAATCTTGTTGGCATTGGCGCGTCCCAGGTTGATGTCCATGCCGGAGTGGCCGCCGTGCAGACCCGTGACGATGAGCTGGAAGCCCTTCATGTCCTCAGGAGTCGGCATGGTCGTGTATTTGCGCTCGAAGTTGGCATCCAGACCGCCGGCGCAACCCACGTACAATTCGCCCTCCGTCTCGGAGTCGAGGTTGATGAGGATCTTGCCCTTGACAAAACCCTTCTTCAAACCGAAGGCGCCAGTCATGCCGGTCTCTTCGTCGATGGTGACCAAAATCTCCATCGGACCGTGTTTCACGCCAGGGGTGGTGACACATGCCAATGCGGCGCACACGCCGATGCCGTTGTCAGCACCGAGGGTGGTTCTGTTGGCGCGCACCCAGCCGTTGTCGATGATCGGCTCGATGGGGCTTTTCAGGAAGTCGAATTTAGGATCGTCGGCTTGCGGCACCATGTCGGTGTGGCCTTGCAGAATTACCGGGGTGAGGTTTTCCATGCCCTTGGTGGCCGGAATGGTGAACAGTAAATTGCCGGTCTTGTCTTGTTCCACTTTCACTTTGTGATCTTTGGCCCACTGCTTCATCCATTTGATGGCAGCATCCTCATGCTTGGAAGGGTGCGGGCAGTCGCAAAGGTTTGCAAAATTCTCCCACAAATCGTGGGGATACAGTTTCAATAAGTCTTTGTTCATTTTTTTATTGGGTTTAAAAGTTTATAATGTTCGTGTTTTTGTTTGTGAGAGGCGATGTGCACACTCTATTATGAATTATTTCTACTCTTACTCTCTAATCTTTTAATCTTTTAATCTCTAATCTCTAATCTCTAATCT
>JAFZIP010000014.1 GCA_017554325.1 Bacteroidales bacterium | reverse complement strand
TATGATGAAAAAGATGTTGTTTTGCATCGTCAAATTCAAAAACAACGATTATGTGGAAATTCATGAAACATTATGCATTGGAAATCTACACCGTGATTGCCATGCTGTTGATTGTGTTGGTGGCGATTTGTATGCCGGAACTAACTGTTATCCAGAAGTTTGTCATCATGCTGTCTTTCATTTACATTTTGCATGAGTGGGAAGAAGGTCATTACCCGGGGGGATTCCTGGATCTCATCACGCAGATGCTGCAACGCGACATTGATGACGAAACCAAACGCGGCAGCCGTTTGACAACGGGCGTGTTCCTGCTGACAATGACGGTGGTGCCGTTCTTCTTCGGTGACGCCATTCCGATGTTTGTGGTCGCGATGGCGACCTTCTCGCTCTTTGAAGGCTTCATCCATATCTTTGGAATCCGTATTTTCCGGCTGAAGAAATTTTACACTCCGGGCATGGTGACGGCAGAGATTCAGGCCGTGATTGCCATTGTGCTCATCGTGTACTTAGCTGTCAATCATATAGGTGCGTGGTATGATTATGTATGCGGTCCCTTCATTTTTCTGGCCTGTTTCGCCTGTATGCAACGAACGCTGATGGCGATGGTCGGTGGGCTGCATTACAGCGACATGCCGAAAC
Organism: Bacteroidales bacterium; assembly: GCA_017554325.1. Classification (GTDB taxonomy): domain Bacteria; phylum Bacteroidota; class Bacteroidia; order Bacteroidales; family WCHB1-69; genus F23-D06. The sequence continues at coordinate 76,962 of JAFZIP010000014.1, read as the reverse complement.
TGATCAAAGCACAGCTGAAGAAGAAAGAATAAATTTTGCTCGAACGTGCACACGAAAATTCCGCAACCCAAGCCTGCGCCCGAGTTGCGGAATTGTTTATTTCGCAAATGGATGCGGCTGCTCAATTCATCAGCCGACTTTCGTCCCAATTATATTGCGGATACGCCTTCTTGAGGCCGTCGTAGGAATCCTTCACGTCGCTGTCGCCGCTGATGGCTGTATTGTGCATCCGTAACCGGTTCCAACCACACTCGGTACTCGGATCATCCAGCCTTTAGTTTCTATACTCACTTGGTGTTATGCCGACCTCCTTCTTGAACAGTCGCGTGAAATGCTGTGGATATTGGAAGCCGAGCTTGTAGGCCACCTGATTGAGTGTCAGCTCTTTGTCCAAGATGTACTGCTTTGAGAGGTCAATGACTTTGTTCTGGATGTAGCGCTGTGCCGTAAGACCCGTTTCTTTTTTGATAAGATCGCCGAAATAGCCTGGTGAGAGGCAGGCCTTGTCTGCAAAGTAGGCCACAGTGGGCAGTCCCTTGAGCTCCGCTTCTCCACTGCGGAAGTATGCCTCTAAGTCGTGCTGGAAGCGGGTCATGATGTCGCTGTTCACCTTGTGACGTGTGATGAACTGGCGATCGTAGTAGCGCATGCAGTAGTCGAGCATCATGCCGATGGCATCGGTAATGAGCGTTTGCGAGTGCTTATCAACGGGGTGCTGCAGTTCCTCCTCAATGCTGTCGAGCAGGTCGCTGACTATGCGCTGCTCGCGTTCCGAGAGATGCAGAGCCTCGCGCTGGTCGTAGTCGAAAAAGGTGTAGTCGTGGATTCGCTTGGCTATAGGCGTGCCATAGATCAAGTCTGGATGAAACAGAAGTCCGCGTGAGAGCGGCATAGGCTTCGACTCATCCCATTCCACCTCTACCACCTGTCCTGGCTTAAAACTAACGACAGTTCCCTCCTGATAGTCATACTTCTCGCGCCCGTAGCGTATTGAGCAACCCTCGCCCTGCTTCAGGAATAGGGCATAGAGGCCGTAGTTCAGCCGCGTGTGGTTCATACTTACTGGCAGTTCCGCCATGTGATTCACCACTGTCACCAGCGGATGTAACGTTTCCCAACCGTACAGGCTGTTGTATGCATCAACGGAATCGATTAGAACAATCTTCTTCTCAGCCATTTATTGCAAGTTTGTCTTAAAGAAATCCTCCAATTTGTCCCAAGGGATGAAGTCACCCAGGCCTCCATCATAGAGGTCGCAATGTGAGGCTCCCGGGATGATAAGCAACTGCTTGTTCTCAGGCACGGGATTGGGCTTGCCAATAAAGTTATACCCATCGGCGTTGCCTTCCACCATGTATTTGTAGGCTGCTTCACCGAAATAGCGTGAGTGTGCCTTTTCGCCATGCATCACGAGGACTGCAGAACGAATCTCGTTGATGTAGTAGAGGAAGCGGGCGTTGGAGTAGCCTATAGTGCCGACTACGCGCCAGCCATCGTTTGAGTTGCCTGAGCGGGCATGATAGCCGCGTGGAGTTTTATAGTAGTCGTAGTAGTCCTTCACGAACTGGGGCGCATCATCGGGTAGCGGGTCAACGACACCGCCGGCCATTGCCTTGGGGTTGGCTAATCGCTGTTTGGCAAGAGCCTCACGGGCAGCATGGCGCGACTCCTCCTTATCTTCGCTGTCGTAGTAGCCATTCCCACCGACACGGGTCATATCATACATCGTGCTGGCCACCGTAGCCTTGATACGCGGGTCTGCAGCGGCGGCATTTAGGGCAATGCCTCCCCATCCGCAGATGCCGATGATGCCTATCTTCTCTGCATCAACATTGTCCAACTGCGAGAGGAAATCTACGGCAGCCATGAAATCCTCGGTGTTGATGTCGGGTGAAGCTGTTCGCCGGGGTTCGCCACCACTCTCACCCGTATAGGACGGGTCGAAGGCCAGCGTCACGAAGCCACGTTCTGCCATCCGCATCGCATAGAGTCCACTCGACTGCTCCTTGGTGGCTCCAAACGGGCCGCTGACAGCAATGGCGGGCAGCTTGCCATCGGCATTTTTGGGTTCATAGAGGTCTGCCGCCAGCGTTATACCATATTGTGTTTCAAATGTCACCTTCTTGTGGTTCACCTTCTCGCTCAGTGGGAACACCTTGTCCCACTCCTGTGTGAGGTTTAATTCCTGTTTCATATTGTCATTGTTTTTTGTTTCTTGTTTGTTGCCGCAGGCGGCCAGTGTCAGCGCCGCGAGGATAAAAATGATTATTTCTCTTTTCATATCGGTTATTACATGTTAGTTATTACATGTTGGTTATTTCATGTTAACACGAAATAATTAACAGCCGAAGGCTAACCAACAGCGAAGCTCATCAACACGAAGTGATCTCCCTTATCACCTTGGCCGGACTCCCCGCCACCACCATATTGTCGGGCACGTCCTTGGTGACCACGCTGCCTGCGGCCACGATGGCGTTCTCGCCGATGGTGACGCCTGCCAGCACTTTCACGTCGGCGCCGAGCCAGGCGTTGCGTTTCACCACGATGGGCTTGGTGAGCAGCGAATGGCGCGTGGCGGGGTCTTCGGGATGGTACTCGGTAGCCAACACGCAGTGCGGCCCGATGAAAACGTTATCCTCGATGGTGATGCCGCCGATGGCTAACAGCGTGCATCCGAAGTTGAGGAAGCAGTCGTCGCCGAAGCGCACGCCCGGTCCGTAGTTGATGTTCAGCGGCGGGAAGACGCGCACCGTGTCGGGCACCTCGCTGCGGGTGATCTCGCGCAGACAGTTTCGCACCTCGGCCTCCGTGTGGTAACCGCTGTTCATCTCGGCACAAAGCCGCATGGTGCGCTGCACGTCGGCGTAGAGGTCGTCGCTGCCGACATAGTCTTTTCCTGTGGGTTTGTCGTTCATCATTTTAGCGGATAAAATTCGTGAATACCGCTTCTTCTGCCTCGGGCAGACCGTTGCGCTCCTTCTCGGCAGCGATAGCCTTGACGAGGAAGGCGATGTTTCGACCAAGGATGCGCATACACTGAACACCCTCCTCGTCCTTCATCACATCCTCGGCAGTATGACCATGCACCATATTCCAATAACGGCTGCTGGCAAGCGGCATCTCGCTGATGGTGAAGTATTTGTTCAGTTGGTCAAAGGTGGCGGTGGTGCCCGCTCGACGGGCCGAACAAACGGCGGCGCCCACTTTCATGCACTTCCGGAAGTGCGTGCTGAAGAAGAGACGGTCGAGGAAGGATTTCATCGTGCCTGCAATGCCTGCGTAATAGACCGGTGATCCGATGATCAGCGCATCGGCTTGTTCGAATTTCGGGGCCACTTCATTCACCAAGTCATTGAAGACGCATTTGCCCGTCTCACGGCATTTTCCGCAGGCGATGCAGCCGTGGATGTCTTTATGTCCCACATGGACGATTTCGGTCTCAATGCCGTTGTTTTCCAATTCCTTTGCCACAACACTCAAGGCGGTGTAGGTGCACCCCTTGGAGTGCGGACTTCCATTAATGAGTAGAGCTTTCATAATGAATAAGTATCAGATTTTGACAATATTTTTCAACCATTTCTCCACTTTTGCCCTTCCAGTGCGTACCTCATGCCCATAGATGCTGAACTCGCCCGTGATCTTAGCCTTCGGGAAGGCTTTCTTGATATCGCTCACACAGGAGGCGAGGCCGCTGCCTTCGTGGGTGGTGAAGGGGATGACGGTCTTGCCGTCGAGATTGATGTCCTTAAATAATGTGAACATCACTTGCGGGTAGGTGCCCCACCACACGGGGCCGCCGATGAAGACGGTGTCGTATTGGCTGAGGTCGGGAGCGGTGCCCTCGTAAGGCGGCAGTTCGCCCGCGGCGGCCTCCTTCTTGGCCAACTCGATGAGCGGCGTGTAGGCCATGCCGTCGTATTTGTGGGTGACGATCTCGAACTGGTCGGCGCCCGTGATTTCACTGATGTAGTCGGCCACGATCTTGGTGTTGCCCGTGTCGATGATGCCGACGGAATAGTTGTCCCCCGCGTGGGAGAAGAAAATGACGATGGATTTGCTCATATTTCCAGAATTTGATGTTTGTTCGTTCTGTAGAGACGTGCCACGGCGCGTCTCGGCATTGTTTTTGTTTTGTCCGTTGCAGCCCGTGGACAAAACCACGGCGAGGACTGCGATGAGGATGTTTTTGATGTTCATACTTTTCTGTTTTTATACCAATCCTCTCCATCCCATAAACATCTTGGTCACCTCGCCATCGTGGTGGTCGAAGAAGAGGCTCTTGCCTGTGTCAAGTGTTTGGATCTGCGCCATATCGTCGGCGGTGAGCTCGAAATCGAAGATGTTGAGGTTCTCGGCCATGCGTTCTTTGTGTGTCGATTTGGGAATGATGATCACCCCACGTTGCAACAGCCAGCGCAAAGCCACCTGCGGAATGCTCTTCCCGTACTTCTTGCCAATTTCGCCAAGCAACTCGTTGGTGAAGAAACCGTTGCGGCCTTCGGCCAAAGGTCCCCACGACATAATTCGGCAGTCAAGTTCGTCCATATATTTTTGGCCCTCCACCTGCTGGTCAAACACGTGCGTTTCCACTTGGTTCACCATCGGCTTCACATCCACATTCGACGCCAAGTCGATGAGGTGGTCGGGATAGAAGTTGCTCACGCCGATGGCGCGCAGTTTGCCTTCGCGGTAGGCTTCCTCCAATGCGCGGTAGGCACCGTAGCGGTCGCAGAAGGGCTGGTGCAACAGCATCAGGTCGATATACTCCATCTGCAGTTTGCGCAAACTCTCGTCGATGCTGGCTTTCGCCTTCTCGTAGCCATAATTCGATATCCAGATTTTCGACACGATGAAAACCTCGTCGCGGGCGATGCCGCTTTTTTTCACTGCGTTACCCACGCCTTCCTCGTTGGCGTAAGCCTGCGCGGTATCGATCATGCGGTATCCGACATTCAGCGCGTCGCTCACGCAACGTTCACATTCGTCAGGTGTTACCTGATAAACACCATAGCCCATCTGGGGCATTTCTACTCCATTTGATAATTTGATATTTTCCATAACTTTTAACTTTTAACTCTCAACTTTTAACTTTCAACTATTTTTATCAGCTTCGCCGGATTCCCTCCCACAATGGTGTTCGGAGCCACGTCTTTGGTCACCACGGCACCGGCGGCCACCACGGCGTTGTCGCCGACGGTCACGCCGGGCAGGATGGTGGCGCCTGCCCCGATCCAGGCGTTCTTGCCGATGTGGACGGGCTTGCAGGTGAGCAGCATCCGGTCGTGGAGGTCGTGGTTGTTGCTGATGAGCTGCGCGTTGGCGGCGACCATCGCGTTGTCATCGATGGTGATGCCGCCGCGGGCCATCATCAGGCAGTTGTTCATGATCATCACGCCCTTGCCCAGCTTCACGCGGTCGAAACAGACACCCGTGAGTCCGGGCATCACGAAGCCGCCGTCGGCAAACACATCATGGCCGAACAGCTCTTCGGCGAGGGCGTTGTACTCGTCGGTATAGGGCATCGTGTGGTTGAGTTTGAACAAGGTCTGCGCCTGACGCATCCCTTCCGCCAATTCCTCGGGCGTGCTTTGTCTCGGGTCAACGATAATTTCTTGCATAACGTATTGGTTTTCTTTATTTTATAATATCCTTATTGTCATTGCCAATTTGACGAGGCAAAAATACAGTGTTTCTTATTATATAAGTTTCACAAAAAACATCAAAACTTTCACAAATTGCAGAAAAAAATTGTACTTTTGCGCCATGAAACCTGACTTCCTCTATTCCACCGATTTCCTCGCGATGAACGCGCCGGAGCTGAGCCACACTTGCATGCATCTGCTCTGCACAGCTGGCGAAGGGAGTTTCGTGTTCAACGAGAAATGTTACCACATAGCGAAAAACGACCTGGTGGTGATGCCGAACCCCAGCCGGGCGAAGAACCTTGCCGCCGCCCCGGGAATGCAGGTCGAGTGGTTCGCCGCCGACAACAAGTACCTCGGCGGACTGCTGCCGTCGAACAACTACAGCATCGGGGGCAGCATCTCGCTCAACCACGACCCTGTCATCAAGCTCACCGACAGGCAGGCGGACATTCTCCTCGCAGACTTCCACCGCCTCCGTGACCGCATGGACGACCGCGACCTGCTGTTCTACCGTGAGCTGATGGGCAGCCTCTGCCTGACGATGATGTACGACATCTTCGAGCCGCACGCGCAGCGCGACTCCACTGACCCTCACAGCGACCGCACGGCCTATATTGTCAAGCAGCTGATGGATTTGCTCTCCACGGGAATCAGCCGCACGGAGCGCGAGGTGAGCTACTACGCTGAGCGACTGCACGTGTCGCCGAAATACCTCTCCGCCACGGTCAAGCGCGTCACCGGCCACAGCGTCAGCAGCTTCATCGACCGCCACACGGTGCCCATCCTGAAGAAATATCTTGATGATGAACGGCTCTCGCTCACGCAGATTGCCGACCGCATGAACTTCACCTCGCTAAGCTATTTCAGCCGATACTGCACCAAGCACCTCGGTCAGTCGCCCAGCGAGTACAGGAGAAGCCTGCAGCCGAGGGGGTGAAAAGCCGATTTTATTGGAGCAAACGGCCGTAAATGTCCTTGTCCAAATTTTTGAATACATTGAAAACCACCTGTTTGACACTACAGTCGGGATGTGCGGTCAGGTAATTTTTGACGGTTCGCACGGCAATTCCCGCGGCCAGTTGGTTCGGGAAGCGGAACTCGCCCGTGGAGATGCAGCAGAAGGCGATGCTTTCAAGATGGTTTTCATCGGCCAGCTGCATAATGGAGCGATAGCACGAGGCCAACTGCTCCTTTTGCATTGGTGTCGGAATGCCCGTCGGGACTATCGGGCCGACGGTGTGGATGACGTACTTGCACGGCAGGTTGTACGCTTTGGTGATTTTGGCCCGCCCCGTCGGTTCCAGATGTCCTTGTTGCTGCATCAGCCGGTGACATTCCTCACGCAATTGCACACCTGCCGCGGAATGGATGGCGTTGTCGATGCATCTGTGCAACGGGTGGAAACAGCCCAACATCTGCGCATTGGCGGCGTTGACGATGGCATCCACGCGGAGACGGGTGATGTCGCCCTGCCACAAGGAAATTGAAAATTGAGAATTGAAAATTGAAAATTGTTTGACGGCATCCCATTCCACAATGCCTTTTTCCTGTAATTGTGCCTGCAATTCCTCATCCTGCAAACGCAAAAATTCCTCGCTGACGGGTTTCGGTTCACGCATGTTGCGCAAGGCACGGAAAAGATTGTGCTTTCCCTGTTCGGTCGTGGGGATTTCCATTTCGGAATATTGCGGATCTTCCTTTATCAAATAATCAATTAAAAAATCTAAACAATTCATTATCAATAATTAAAATAAACAGATCAACGAATCAACAATTCAACATCCTTTCCAACACCTCCCCAATATCCCCGTCAATCACAATCGACCTGTCCTTGATCTGGTCCACGGTGAATGCCTCGCCGAGGTTGATGGTGGCGTAGATGGCATTCGGGTTTTGCATCGTCCATTGGATGAACGGAATTTTGAAAACGATGGGGGTGTTCCCGCCGCTGCCCAAATCCAGAAACAATATTTTGCCGTTCAAATGCCGCCTGATGAAATCCTCATACCGTTTCGATGCCGCGTGCCAGCCTTCGTCCTCCACGAAGGTTTCGTCCGACCGCAGGTTCATCGCCATCGGACCGCCACACACGGGGCATTTCGGTACCAATTCCGACGGAATCCGCATATCCATTTGTTCCGCAATCATCCGTTTGATCACATCCTCGTTGTCGTAGGTCTTTGTGTGACAAGGTTTTGCGCATTGGAACAGGCCGTAGTCACCTTGCGTGTAGAACAGCCGCTTTTTGTCAAAACCCGCTTTTTGGAACTGGTGATCGACATTGGTGGTGATGACGAAATGGTCCTTGTCTTTCAGGAGTTTGAGCAGGTTGTCATAGACGGGCTTCGGGGCGGGCACGTAGCGGTTGTAGTAGATATGGCGGCTCCAGTAGGCCCACTTCTCCTCCTCGGTGGGAAACGGATAGAAGCCCGCTGAGTACATGTCCGTGAAGCCATATTGGCGGATGAAGTCGGCAAAGTGCTGCTGGAAACGCTCGCCGGAGTAGGTGAACCCCGCTGCGGTTGACAGTCCCGCACCCGCACCGACGACCACGGCATCGGCTTCGCATAAGGCTTTGTGTAGTTTTTCTATTTCCATAAATCCAAAACAAGTCGTCCAATCTAAACGAAAGAACGACTTGCATATTGTTAATTATTCTGACTTTGTGCCGATTTAAGCAAGCAGCCATTCCACCATCTCGTCGGCGGCCTTCAGTTCTTCGGGCTTCTCCATGATACTGCCGGGAACGTTGGCGTCGCCCGCCACATGTGCCATGCTGTTGCGGAAGCCAGCGGTGGCGAAGAGTTTCAGATTGGCTTCCGCCATCTGGGTGTAAACAGGCACAGGACCGAAACCGGAGCACAGGAAGGCCGCAATCTTCTTGTCCTTGCGCGTAGCCATTGAGAAATCGAGCTGCGTGAAGTCCATGAAGGAATAGGTGCGGTCGAGGAAAGCCTTCAGTTGCGCAGGGAGCTGGTCCCAATGCACAGGGGCGAGGAGGAGCATGGCATCGCAATTGTCGATTTCGGGAATCAGCGCCGTGAAATCATCCTTCTGGATGCAGTTGGGAATATGCTGCTGTTTGCAGGCATCGCAGGCGAGGCAGGGACGCACATCCTTCTTGGCAATGTCGAGACAGATTACCTCGGCCCTGCCCTTTAATTGTTTGACGATATGGGCTTCCAGCGCGTATGAATTGCCTTTCAGCCTTTTGCTTCCGTTAACGATGAGAATCTTTTTCATTTTGATTGTTGTTTAATTATTTGACGTTGAATGTTTTGTCCTATCTTTGAGAATGCTGTTCTGATGTTCAAGACCCCAAGAAATCAGCGCGTCCAAGTGGGGCATGAGGCTTTGTCCGCGTTCGCTGAGGCGATATTCCACTCTTGGCGGTACTTCCGTGAACACCTCTCGGCTGACAATACCGTCATCTTCAAGTTTTCGCAGCGTTGAGGTAAGCATTTTCTGTGAAATATCGGGGATTTCACGCCACAAGTCCTTGAATCGCAGCACTTCTTTTTGCTCCAAGGTGTAAAGCACCAGCAGCGACCATTTGTCGGTGATGTGCGAAATCACATTGCGTATCGGGCAATCGGGTACAGTGGCGCTATGAATTTCTTTCTTGTTCATCGTTTCTGTATTTAACGGTGCAAAAATATACAAAAAATTCTATAATTCAGTCACTTAACTTTTGTCAATACACGCACCTTTTTGTTAGTAATGCTGAAAGACAGAGGATTAAAAAACGCCGCAAAGGCACAAAAGCCCTTGCAGTTGCTTTGTTTGTTCGGAGAAAAATTGTAACTGGCATCAGTTTCTGATCTATCTTTAGTTATTTTGCTAAATAATCACTTATTTTTAACTGTTGATTATTAATTTATTTTCAACAAACCGGCATTAATATGCTGATTTACAACCAATAACAAAATCTTACAAAACCACTTGACAAACATTGTTTCTTGTTGTATCTTTGCAAGCGGAAAACAACAAATATAATACTATGAAGAAAAATGAAATCACAACTCCAAGAGCGTAACAATCCCAGATGTAGTATATACGAAGGATAATCTGAAACGAGAATTTTTTCATCATGAAAGAGAATCAAACAAATGAAATAAAAACCGTTGTACTTCACGATAGTCAGTCCGTGTCGCTTGCAGAGATACAAGCCAGAATATTTATGTTTCGGGGTGTTCAGGTGATGCTGGACAGGGACTTGGCTATCCTATATCATGTGGCAACAAAGGCTCTTAATCAGGCTGTAAAACGTAACATCAGACGTTTCCCTGAACGATTTATGTTTCAGCTAACAAAGGAAGAATTTGAGAATTGGAAGTCACAAATTGTGACCTCCAATATTTACTCCCAGGAAGAGATTGAGGCGTTGAAGATGGGGGCGAGAAGATGCCCTTACGCTTTTACTGAGCAAGGGGTCGCACAGTTAAGTGCCGTGCTTCATTCTGATATGGCAGAAGATGCGAGTGTGAGAATCATGGATGCGTTTGTGGCCATGCGCCGTTTTATCACCGCCAATGCAGGACTGTTTCAGCGTGTTGATGCCATTGAGAAGCGACAAATACAAACGGAGCAGAAACTGGACGTGGTGTTAGACAAGATCGAAGAATTGTCGCCCGCAGTAACAACCGAAGAACTATTTGGCACAGGCTGCGTTTGGGATGCCTACTCTTTCTTAAGCAGTCTGGTGAGACGTGCGCAACAGCGCATTATCCTAATTGACAACTTTGTAGATGAGCGCACGCTGCTCTTGCTCGACAAGCGAGCCGCCGGTGTTGAATGCACCGTCCACACTCGTTTTAACAAGCAGACGGAATTGGACTTTGAAAAGCATAACGAACAGAATGCCGAAATCAAGAAGATTCAGCTTCCACTGCATATCCACGACCGTTACCTGATTGTTGACGAAGAAGTATGGCTGCTTGGTGCTTCTGCCAAAGACATGGGACACGGCCTTTGCACCGTCATCAAAGTAGATTTCACCCCCGAGATGGTGTTGTCACTGTTGAAATAATACATTAGTAGTTGCAGTGTTGGCGGATGCGGCCAGCACGAGACCTTTCCCTCCAATTGCTGCCAATGCCTTAAACAAGTTGACTGTTTTAAACACCAAAATCATCAAATCAAAATGTTTTGCACTTTTGGAATACTTGTTCTAAAGGTGTTTTTTTCTCAATTGGATACTTGATTCGGTAAAAACATTCTTTTTGCGAAAACAAACACCGCCGCAAAGGCTACGGAAGCCATCATGGCGGCAGCAGCTTTTCACACCAACAACTCTCCTTTTGCCACGATGGTCGCTGTACCTCCGACATAGATAATGCCGTCAGGCGCAACGCGCGTGGCGACTACCGAAGGCCGTCCCATAACTTCGCCTTGAAGGAATGAGAAATCGCCCGTCGATGGTATGCGGCCGTTCTTTTGCAGGTAATGGGTCAAGGCGGCATTGGCGGTACCCGTGGCTGATTCCTCCGGAATGTCGTAGAGCGGGGCAAAGTCGCGCACATGGGCTGTGTGCTCGTCGCCCGCGAAGGTAAACACATGGTAACTAACCGCATCGTATTTGCGGGTAATCATTGCGATAGCCTCCATGTCAGGCCTCAAGGATTGCAGCATCGCCACATCACGCAGCGGAATCATAATGTCGGGCAAGCCGGTGGAAACGATTTGAACGGGCATCGCCGGACGATAAGCCTTCACACCTAATGCTTGATAAACCTCTTCTGGGTCGTTAATGGCAGCCACGATACGCGGCTTGGCCATCTGCATCAACACCTTCTCGCCGGCTTCAATGTACAGATCGCCTGCCTTGGTGTGGCAAAGGCATGGTCCATAGGCCAATCCTTTATGGTGCAGCAAGGAAAATGAAGCTATCGTTGCATGTCCGCATAAATCCACCTCGTCCTTCGGGGTGAAATATCGGATGGTAAACTCCTGGGCGGAATGCCTGCGAACGAAAGCGGTCTCCGAAAAACGCAGCTCTGCTGCAATGTTCAGCATCAGCTCTTCTTTCGGGAAAGTCTCCGAATCAAGCAGCACCACCCCGGCAGGATTTCCGCCGAATGGTTGGTCGGTGAAAGCGTCAACGATAAAGTATTTCATATCGTATCGATTGTTATATCCTTTATGTCCTGAATCACTCTCCCAACATCCGCTGGACATCTTCCTCCAGTCCCTCCGGCGACACCATCGGTTCGAAGCGCAGGATGGTCTTGCCGTCTTTGGAAACTAAAAACTTGCCGAAGTTCCATTTGATGGCGTCCCCCTTCTCAAAACCCGTGCCGGTTTTCTGGTGAATCATGGTGAGCTGGGCAGCGAAAGCCTCGTAACCTTCCGGATAGCCCTTGAACGGGGCTTTGGACTTGAGAAATGTGTAAAGAGGACTCTCTTCCTTGCCGTTTACATCGACTTTGTCGAACAGCGGGAATGTAACATTGTAGTTGACAGAACAGAAATCCAATATTTCCTGGTTAGTACCGGGTTCCTGCTCGAGGAATTGGTTGCACGGGAATCCCAGGATTTCCAATCCTTGGTCTTTGTATTTCTGATAGAGGGCTTCGAGACCTTCGTACTGCGGAGTGAGCCCGCACTTGCTCGCCACATTGACGATCAGCAGCACCTTGCCCTCGTACTCTTTCAGTGACACATCATTGCCTTTGATGTCCTTGACGGGGATGTCGTAGATGCTTTTATACTTTTTGTTTTGTCCGAAGCAATTTATAGTTGCAAGGAAAGCGAAAATCGCAATAATGAGGGTTTTAACTTTCATAGGGGCATCAATAATTTGGGGCAAAATTACAAAAATATGACATAGTCGTTATCCTATTCCCACTCAAAATTCTCTTTACCCGCACCAATCTCGAAATGACACTTGGCAATACCAAGATCGATGGGCGCATAGCCGTTCAGCATCGTGAAGCGGGTCTTTGCTTCCACTTTGTTGCCGTCGTGCAGCACAAACTCGAATTTCTGCTGGTTGATGGCTGTCGGGGCCAACAGTGCCGCCTTCATGCCGTTCACAAACCATTCGGGATAGGAGCCAGGCTCATTGCGAGCGTCCTTACAATAGGACTCAAAGCCCTTTTTCTGCGGATGTTGCACCCCTTGCGTGGCACCGTAGCCAAGCGACACCACACAAACAAGTTTCTCTTCATCAAGTACTTTGTATTTATCGGGTTGCTTGCGGAAGGTAAGTCCCACCCAACAGGTGTTCAACCCAAGCGTTTGTGCCAGCAGCACCACTTTCTCACCATAATAGCCGAGATTTTCATCGTCGCCTTTCCTGCCAATCATGGCGATGTAGTTTCGGATGCCCGAGAACTTGCCGTATTTGGCCAATCCTCCAGAAAAGGCGTTGGGCTCGTCGGTAACTAACTGGATGTGCAGTCCTCCTTCGCGGTTGCATTCGTCGATGAGGTCTTGCATCTGCTGGATCTTCTCCACCTCAATAGGCTTGTCAATATATTGCCTCACACTATGGCGGGCTAGGATGGATTCTTGTAAGGTCATAGATTCTATTTGTTTGATTAATTAAAAAATAACTACAGTTCCAATAATCTGGTCCAGAAGCTGGATATTATGATGTTCGGCAATGGATTGCGCCACGCTGTCGGGTTCATACCACGGATGCTTAGCGAGGGCGAATTTGTTGTGGTGGACGGTGAATACCTGCTTCGCCTGCAAGTCCAGAATGGCCTGCTCCAGGCTTTCGGGCGTAGTGTGGACATATTTCCAATCGTTATTGTATTGCCCGTTCTCCAATAGAGCAAGATCCACATAACCGAACTTTTCCCGAATGCGACGGAAGCGGCTGTCGTAACCGCCGTCACCACCGATATAAACTTTTCGGCCGCCGTCTTCCACCATAAAAGAAGCCCACAATGTCTGGTTTTGCTTGAACTTACGATTGGAGAAGTGACGGGAAGGCAAACATGTGATGCCATCTGCCTCTTCGTACCAGTCCAATTCGGAAATGATAGACTTATTATACTCCCAATATTCCAAATATTCTGCTACACCGAGCGGACACACTACATGCTTCACCTTGTCTTTGATGTCGCGCAAAGTAGCGTAGTCAAGGTGGTCCCAATGTTCGTGCGTGATGATGAGGTAATCAATGTCGGGAATATCATCTGGTGTGTAAATATCGGTACCTTTGAAGGGCTTCATCATCACCGATACAGGGAATTCCATTTTCAGCAGCGGATCCACCAAATAGCGTTTGCCGTTGAGACAGAACAGATACGATGAATGTCCGAACCACACGAGCCAATCTTGGTCGGTGGGCAAACTGTGCAGGTCGGTCTTCACTGCGGGAATCGCTTCTTTCGGCACGCGGTCTTTGGGACGGTGGACGAAGAACTCCCACAATACACTCAGCATGGACTTGTCGCCCGTGAACTGCGGCGTCGGCTCCTCGTTCTGGAACATGCCGTCGCGCCAGTTGGGCGATGCCTCGATGCGGGCTTTGCGCTCCGCCGACATACGCCGCCCGAACGCCGGATGGTTGAGGATAGCCACCGCTACAATGACCAATAGTAGCAGAGCAACCAAGATGATCAATAGTGCTTTCATACGCTTGCCCATTCTCCCATTAAAAGGATTGTTTTTGAAACGCAAAAGTACAAAAAAAGCCAAAGTCCGAAGGCCGCGGCTTGATGCGAAAGAAAAGATATCTTTACATTTGTTTTACAAGCCAGTTTGGGCAACCGATCTTATCAATGAGTTCAAGCTGTTCCTCGCTCCAGTATATTTGTGGTAGAAAAGTTGAAAAAATCATATCTTTGCACCGTTTTTCAGAGATAAGATACTCAAGCAAAATAAAACAGAAAATGAGAAAAAATATACCCTGGACACTCGCCGCCATCTTAACCTTGTGCGGCTGTTTTTTGTTGACCGCTTGCTCCGGCGCGAAATGGAACGTGTCTGACAGTTTTTACAACAACCTGATAGAAGATGACCGCTACAGAATGATTCTCGATGGTTTGCAGGTGACCCTCATCATCACCTTTTGCGCAGCCATACTGGGCACCCTGCTGGGCGGTCTGGTGTGCTGGATGCGCATGAACCGCAGACCCTGGCTACAGAAAGTGGCCAAGGTCTATATCGACATTATGCGCGGCACGCCCGTGCTGGTGCTGCTCATGTTGATGTACTATGTGGTGTTGGCACCGATGAAAGCCACGGGCATCGTGGTGGCCATCATCACCTTCGCCATGAACATGGCAGCCTACGTCAGCGAGATGCTGCGCACCGCCATTCAGGGCATTGACCGCGGACAGACAGAGGCTGGACTTGCTTTGGGATACACGCGTCGGCAGACGTTTTTCAGAATTGTGCTGCCGCAGGTAATCAAGTCCGTGATGCCCGTCTATCAAGGAGAGGTGATCAGCCTGCTGAAGGGCACCAGCATCGTGGGTTACATCGCCGTGGCCGACATGACCAGAGCCTCCGACCTTATCCGTTCGCGCACCTTCGACGCCTTCTTTCCCCTCATCGTCACGGCCATCATCTATTTCCTCATGGCATGGTTGATCGGGCTGTTGCTCTCGTCATTAGTGAAACGGGAGCGTGTGAAGGCTATCGTTGCCGCTCTGCTGCTGGCAATAGGCGCAACAGTGTGCTACGTTCCGGCAATAATCAGTTCCGACAACACCAAGACCGAAGTGGCGGCAGACACTCCTGATGTGTTCAAGGCGCTCTCCGGCAAGCGTGTCGGCGTTGTCATCGGTAGCGTACAGGATATGGCCGTAAGTAACTATGCACCCGATGCCGACATTATGCGTATCACAAGCACCGCGGACCTGTTGGCTGCACTGGAGAACGGCAAGGTGGACGTTGCCGGTTGGGATAATCTCTCGGTGGCGTTCAACAAAGAGATAGCTTCTAAGGTGGACACCGTGAATGCCTGCCTGCCAACGACACCCATCGGAGCTTGTTTCCAGCTGGACAACATAGAGCTAAAGCAGGACTTCGACAGCTTCCTGGCAGAAATACGCAACGACGGCACCTACCAGAAGATTGTTGACCGATGGAGCAATGCCGACGACCTCTCGGCGATGGTTCGGCCTCAGAGGCATGGCACGGGTCGCACACTGCGCGTAGCCATCTACCCGGCTTTTCCTCCTTTCAGTTTCATCAGTTCCGGCGAACCCTCTGGTTTGGAGATAGACCTGCTAAGCGAGTGGGCCAACCGTCGCAACCGGCAGCTGGAGTTCCTTGCCATGGAGTTCGCCTCGCAGATTCCCGCCGTGCAGACGGGCAAGGTCGATATGGCCATGGGAGCCATCAGCATCACTGAGGAGCGACAGAAACAAGTGCTTTTCTCCGAAGGCTACCTTACAGAACATATCGTGCTCATCACCCGTAAAGGGGAAGCAGGGATACTTACCAATCCTTTGCAACTATCTGACACCGAGAAAAACACTAAAAAATGGCCGTGGATTCTGGCTATAATTGTAATAGTTGGTGGCGGCACGTGGTTCGTCATTCGCCGCAAACGTAGCGCTCCCCTCAAACCAATTAACTCTAAACTTTCAACTCTAAACTCTCAACTAATCACCATCTCCCACCTGAAGAAAAGTTACGAGAACCTGGAGGTATTGTGCGACATCAATGTCGATATACATCGCGGCGAGGTCATCTCCATTATAGGTCCTTCAGGCACGGGTAAGAGTACCTTATTGCGATGCCTGAACCTGTTGGAACAACCCACCGGCGGCAGCATCTTCGTCGATGGCGAGGACATCCTTGTCAAGGGCTATCCCGTCCATTTGATGCGCCAGAAGATGGGCATGGTGTTCCAGAGTTTCAATCTTTTCCCGCACAAAACTGTGTTGGAAAACGTCATGCTTGCCCCTTGCCAGTTGCGCCATGAAGATCCTGAAAAAGCTCGCGAGGAAGGGCTAGCGCTCTTACGCAAGGTAGGCCTGGCCGAAAAGGCGGATGTCTATCCCACGAGTCTGTCCGGCGGTCAGAAACAGCGTGTGGCCATTGCCCGTGCCTTGGCCATGAAGCCCGAAATCCTCCTGTTTGACGAGCCTACTTCTGCCCTTGACCCAACGATGGTGGGCGAAGTGCTCAGCGTCATCCGCCAGCTGGCCAACGAGGGCATGACCATGCTCATCGTCACCCACGAGATGAAGTTCGCACACGACGTGAGCACACGCATCTTCTTCATGTACGACGGATATATCCACGAGGACGGTTCGCCCGAGCAAATTTTCGAGAATCCTGTTCACAGTGCCACCAAGGCCTTTATACAGCGCATCCGCAAAGAAGTGTTCCAGATTGACGGCCCCGATTTCGACTTCCTCGGCATGCACTCGGCCATCAATGCTTTCTGCTATAAATATGGCATTACCGAGAAGCAGGAGACAGCGCAGCAGCTGATAGACAAGATGCTTGACGAAGTGATGGCCACCTATCGTCCCATCACTGTCCGTATTACCCACAGCGAGCAATCGGAAGTCACTGCTTTGGACTTCATGGTGGAAAATATGGAATCCACGCCGTTGAGCGACGCGCAACGCAGCGAATTGACCGGATTGTGTCAACAGGTAGTGGAAGAGCCAACCGCGTTAGGCTTCCGCGTGAAACTGATTATATAAGTCTCAAAAAATCAGCTTTATTTATTTCATCATCTCGTACAAGGCTGGGCGGATGGCTCATAATCGTCCAGGTTGATTATTGTTTTGTTCATAATTCTCAATTATTCAACTTTCATTTTGTTAAATGTCCTGATGCGGTCCAACATCGCGGCAGCCCAGGCCGCGTCGCCGGGCAGCTGGTAGCGGCAGTTGCCGGTAGCCGAGGGGGTGAAGATGGTTTCGGCATTGTCGGTAAGCTGCACAGTGCCACGCTCGGAAAGTGAGAATTGGTTGTCGCCCTCGACGGCATGAATGGCTGCCATCGCGTCCCACATGCGCTGGCCGGTGTTGCAATTACACTGTAGATAGACCTGCTTGATGGGATGCACGTCGGTCCACGAGACATCGGCGATGACCTGTTCGGGGGTGTACTCTACATTCTGACCAACCTCCATAGGCGAGAACACCATATCGACCTCCAGCGGCCAAAGACGGAAAAAGACTTTGGAGAATTCAATGCTTTGGGTGAAGTTGAAGTCGGGCTCCTCAGCCTCTCCGAACACACCGCCCATTACGTAAATGCACTTCACCTTGCGTCGTACAAGCTCCACGCCGTTGAGTGGCGAGTAGCTGTCGGGGGCAGATTGCAGAAGCTGTGCCAGGCAGGTGACAAAGCCGGTGGAGACAATGCTCACGCTATGATCGGGCTGGGCGGCCAACAGGCGACGATAGAGCTGCCAGCCGTCGGGCAGCTGCGAGTAGTCGTTGATGCTGCAAGCGAACATCGGCTGTCCGTTGCTGTCCTCCGTGGCGGCCACGTGGGCGTAGTCAATCCACACCCGAGGGTCTTTGACGCCGTTGCGAACAAGTCCAATGGGGATGTCGGCATGACCGAAATAGGTGCCCATCACGTCAGCGAAGCGGGCGTTTGCTTCCCCCTCGCGGTCCACCACCACGCCCAGCAGGCGGCATTTTCCCTGCTCCTCGTAGCGGTAGAGCATTTCGAGGGCAAAAAGGTCGTCGGTTGACGAGCCGATGTCGGCGTCGAGGATGACAAGCGGCACGCCTGTGTAGGGCAGGATGTTGTCCTTGCCGCACGACATCATCAGCGTAGAACTGCAGATTACGGTGGCGGCGAGTAGAAAGATGTGTTTCTTCATTCGTTGTTTCATTGTATCATTGTCGTTTTATCCATTTTTCCCCTTCCGGTGGTGCCGTCGCTGTAGGTGTAGTAGCTGGCGGAGTTGTGGACGGTATTTGCTTTTGAATGGCAAAGATACAAAAAAAGCCGCAACCCAAGCTTTCGCCCGGATTGCGGATTGGTGATTTGACAGTGAGGATTATGCCTTGTTGAATTTCTCCTTGGGCTGTTTGCAACGGGGACAGCGCCAGTCGTCGGGCAAATCTTCGAAGGCCACACCGTCGTGCTCGGCCGGGTCATAGATGTAGCCGCAGATTGAGCAGACGTACTTGCCGCTAGCTTTCTGCTGGGAGAAATCCACTTCGGCAAAGACCGTCGGCACGGGATTGTCAAGGTCGATTACACGCTTGGCCTCCAGGTTCTCGTAGCCCTGCGGGGTGTGGGTGCCGCAATACACCGTGGGATGGTTACGCACGAACTCGCGGATGCGGTCCTGTGTCTCGCGGGCTGCAGGCAAGTCGTCGAAAACCACGGAGAGTTTGTCCTCATACAGTGCCTCGTCACAGTAGGTGATATCGCCGTGAAGCATGTAGAACAGCCCATCGTTCTCCACCACGACAATGCTGTTGCCCTTGGTGTGCCCCTTCGCCTTGATCAGGTATATGCCGTCGGCTATCTTCTGGCACTCGGGGAAATTGTAGTACGGTCCGTCAGTATAGCTCACCGGCACAAGGTTCGTGAGACCCTGCAACTCGGCAGCATCCATCTCGTCCTTGTTCACATACACCTTCGCATTGGGGAACGAGCGCAGTTCGCCCGAGTGGTCGGCGTGGCGGTGGGTCAGGAGAATCTTGGTCACCTGCTCCGGCTTGTAGCCGAGGGCGGCAAATGCCTCCATGTAGGTGCAGATGTCCTTTCCTGTGAAGGCCATTGAATTCTCGTCGGGCACCTCTTCCGGTGTACCGGCCGGAATGCCTGTATCTACCAGAATGACCTCTGTGCCGGTGTCGATGAGGTAGTTCTGCAGGGTGCCGCGATAGCGGATGTTTTTGTCAAATTTGTCAGGGCCCTCTTCGCCACCGAAGACAAAGGGTTGGGTATAGAAGCCGTCTTTTCTGAATTTTACTGCTTTGATTTCCATAATACTGTTGTATGTGTCTTACAATTGCAACAATAGCCAGTTCTGTGTACCAATCTTCTCGATGAGATCCAAAGCGCCCTCGCTCCAATACAAGTCTTCCTCTTCGTCAAGCAGGTAAGCTTTCAGGATGTCGTACGTGGTCGGGTCATCGGTCAATGTGGCCATGCATTTGCGAAGGATGTCCACACCTTGGACTTGGATGGCGAGGTCGGCCTTGATATACTCGACGGGGTCGCAGATAAGGTCGCGGCTCTTCATGCCTTCGAACTTGATTTCTCCGCCAAGGTCGAGAATGCGCTCAGTGAACTT
Organism: Bacteroidales bacterium; assembly: GCA_017554325.1. Lineage (GTDB taxonomy): Bacteria > Bacteroidota > Bacteroidia > Bacteroidales > WCHB1-69 > F23-D06. Next base: position 57,123 of record JAFZIP010000014.1, on the reverse strand, counting down.
CTCTACCCAGCCCATCTCTTCATTGAAATGGTCGATGTACTTCTGTCCCAGTTTGGTGAATCCTTCAGAATTGAAGATTTGTCCCTGCATTTTGTGCACGAAAGCGCCTTCGGAGAGGCCAGTTACGAAAAATTGTAATGCTTCGATTGTTTTTTGTTTTTCCATAATAGTGTAATTTTAATGTTATTTATTGAGTTTTAGTAATTCTTCGATCAATTTGTCGAGCATGGGAACCATTTCTTTCTCCTCGCTCAATTTCAGCGCTACCTCCTTGCGCATACTCTCGTGGATGACGGCCGCTTGCTTTCGCATGGATTGTCCTTTTTCCGTTAGCGAGACGATACGCTGGCGTGAGTCCTCTTTGCCGCGCGTGCGAGTTACCAATCCCGCTTTCTCCATTCGTTGCAGGAGCGGGGTGAGGGTGTTGGTTTCCAAGAACAGACGTTTGCCGATATCGCATACCGGTCGCTTGTCCTTTTCCCACAACACGAGCAGCACGAGGTATTGCGGATAGGTGATGCCCATTGGCTCCAGATATGGGTGATAAGCCCCCATGGTCAACCTTGCCGCCGTGTAGAGACGGAAACAGAGTTGGTTTTCTAATTTGAATTGCTCTTCTGCCATTGTTTCATTTATATCGTACACGATGCAAAAATACAATTTTTTTTTTGTGTTTTACTTGGATGATTGAAAAAATCTTATTTTTGCAGACTAATGATAACATTATTTTATGTTAACTAATTAAAATAAAGATTAATAGATGTAATTCTAAACCTGTTAAAATACTCAAAATTCATAATCATACTCCCGAAATTTATGAAAAAATCGGGAGTGCACTCCACAAAACCGGTAGTTTTATGTACAAGAGAATTTTTGATATAGAGAACAAGTTGGACGAAGGAATGTTCCTGTTTGGCGCACGTCAGACGGGCAAATCCACCTTGCTGAAAGAGCGTTTCAAAGGGGCAATTTATTACGACTTGCTCAAACCGAACGTAAGACGTGCTTTCAAGTTGAACCCTTATTCCCTCTGGGAGGCACTTCAGGACAAGCCTGCTGGCACGCTGGTCATTGTGGACGAGATACAGAAAGTACCCGAATTGCTGGATGTAGTGCATTCTTTGATGGCCGAACGGGGTCTGTTTTTTATCCTCAGCGGTTCCAGTTCGAGAAAACTGAAGCGTTCAGGAGCCAACACCCTTGGCGGTCGCGCCATACCTGAGACACTCTATCCTCTGGTGTGGCCCGAGGTGAGCGACTTCCAGATAGACCGCGCCGTGCAGAACGGCATGATACCCCGCCACTATATTGTGGAGGATGCCACCAAACGTCTCTCTGGCTACGTGAAGGTTTATCTCGATGAGGAAATTCGTGAAGAGGGCGAGGTGCGTGAACTCGATGCATTTGAACGATTCATGGAGGTGGCTGCCATCTCCGACGGCGAGATGCTGAACTATGCCAACATTGCCTCCGACTGCGGCGTTTCGGCTAAAACCGTCAAGTCGTACTTCCAAATTCTTTACGACACACTTATTGGCTATGAGATTCCTGCCTTCCGAAAGGAAATCAAGCGCAAGGTTGTGCATGCGCCGCGATTCTACTATTTCGATGTCGGATTGGCCAACTACCTGATGGGGCGCCACACGCTGAAGCGCGGCACCGACGATTACGGGCACGCCTTCGAGCACTACGTGATGCAGGAAATCATCGCCTACAAGGGGTACAATGACAAGCGTGATGTCATTTCCTATTGGCACACCTACGACCAAAAGGAGGTGGATGTTGTCATCGGCGATGCCAAGGTGGCCGTCGAGATCAAATCGACGGAGCATGTGGAGACCAAACACAAAAAAGGCCTCAAAGCTTTCCGTGAGGAGCATCCCGACTGCCGTCAGATACTTGTGTCCCTCGACCCCATCACACGTAAATCAGGCGAGTTGGAACTCCTCTATGTGCTGGATTTCCTGAAGATGCTTTGGGGTGGAGAGATATTCTGAGTAGTTTATACTTTTTCTATTGGCAAAACAGGCGCGGCTGATAAAAAAAGCCGCAACCCTAAGGCTGCGGCTAGCATAAATTACTATTTCCGGAGCGCAGCTTCATACATTTCAATGAGACGTTTCGCAACCACCTCGTTAATGTCGTAGTTGTTCATCGACTCAGCATATTTGAACCCCATCTCCCAACGCTCTTTCGGGTGGTCGAACCAGTAGTCGATGCGTTCGGCCAGGGCTTTTGCGTTTTTCGAGGGGAATTTGCTGCGCTCATCCAAGGCATACGCGGATGTGCCGGAGTAGCGTGCGGTGGCAATTACGGGCACAACGGCCTGCTGCAGGGCTTCCGTGATGCTCATGCCTTCCACTTCAATGTAGGCGCAATGAACAGCCAAGTCGGCATTAGCGGCCAGTTCGCGCAGCTGATCGCGATTGTAGTAACCAATTATCGGCTTATAACTTACCACGCCGTCTTCGTACAGCTTTTCGGCCATACGGGTGTATTGTTCCAACTTCGGACCGCGGCCTGCAATGTGCAGTCGAATCCGTTTCGCGTACTTGCTGAGACGTATGGCCTTATACAGCGTCGGTTGGTCCTTTTCCACAGCCGTTCGACCGATATAAATCAGGTCTAGCGGACGATTTTCATCGAAATAGTTTTCCGGCGGTGTAAGCGGACGAATACATTTATCCGGAATCACGCCATTGGAGAGGGTGAAACAATGCGCTTTGACGCGGTGGCGGACCAATCGCTCACGGACATTTTCCGTTGGACATTGTATATATTTGTAATGACGGTAGAAAGTGTGACACCAATGACGCAAGATAAGTTGGCATGTCAGAAAACCGGCACGAAAGCCCAGGGTATTGAAGATGATATTTTCCGGATGCACGTGATAGGTGCCCACAAGGGGTTTGCCCAGCTTTAAGGCCCATTTCATAGCGGCACGGTGTAGGAAGAATGTCTCTTCCATGTGTATGACATCCGCCCAGCGGACCGCTTCCTCAATTTGTGGCCCCTTCCACTTGGCAAAATGGTAACCGAATGAGGAGAGCATCGGCTGTACAAAGGGAAAATCGAAATCCTCCATCTCATAATCCGGTTTCTCTCCGTTGGGGTCTTCCAGGTTTTTACCCGAAAGGACACGAACCTCCTGTCCTGCTTCGCGAAGTGCTTTTACGGTTCGTCTTGCAGATTCGTCAAGGCCATTGCCTTCGCAGAAAAAGTTGTTTACGACAAATAATATCTTCATAGGATAACAATTTAAAAAAACGCCGCAAAATTAACATTTTTTAGGAAATATAAAATACTGGTAATCAATTGTATTTATATGTTAATGACTGATATTTTGAATAAAAAAGGAGTTTTACCTCCTTTGAAATCTCAATATTTTCACATGGATAATAATTTCATCGCAGGATTCGTCAGCAGATTACCTCAATCGCTCTTGAGTACGACAGAGAACTGAGTACAAGCAGGGGGGTGTAGCGCAGCGGAACCCCTGTGATTGAAGCACACTTTGCAATCATCAGCCCCGAAGGGGCGGCACATCACAAGAAGCAAACTCCGCTAATCCCCAAATGCGGACCTTTCATCATACTGAATCCCATAAGCATCGAGGAACCTTTTGTACTCTTCCTGAAACGACTTCTTCCTGTGATGAGCCTCTTGTCCTCGGATATAACGAACAGTCTTTTGCAATAATGACGGACTTACCGAGAATGCACCATATCCCTCTTGCCATGAAAAATTTTTGTAATAATTATTCAGCGACTTCATCCATTTGCTGCTGTTGGCTTTGATGGTCCGGACGAAATCGGCCAGCGAAATGGCTTTCGGCAACGAGGTAAGGTTGGCCACCCCACCGACTTCAATGGGTATTCCTCCAATGTTTTTGATGATGCCGCCGATATATGCAAAAATTCTTGGAAGGTCTGCAGTACGCATGACGATACCGGTGCTCTTGACATGGAACACCAGATGGATGTCATTTTTTACCAATGTGTTTGCCATACTATTTTGTGTTTCGCCCCTACGGGGCTCTGGTTTGGTTGATTTTGTTTTATATGAGCAGGGGGTACGCCATACCGTTCACCAGTTTGCTGATGAGCAGGGGTTACGCTGCGCTACACCACGCCACCTGCTTGTGGTCTGGTTACCCCCCCTACAGGTTGCAAATAACCAACGCAACAGAGATGCTCTTATTGTGCAACATGAAGAAGAATTTTTGATCGTTTTGCAGATGGGAAAGCGAGGTCCTGTTTTTTCAAATTGGATATTTTTTATCTTTGCCTTGCCAATGCTGTTTGATAAAAACCTTACATCATTGCAGTCACTACCAGAAGGGTTCAACAGAATCCCTTTTAAATTTTTCGGTTTGTGAACAAAGTTTTTGTCCTACTGCTAAGCTTTACATCCTTGATTCCGTTTACCGGTACATATGCACAAAAAGATCCGCACGAACAGCATATTGACAGTTTGTGGCAGGCAGAGCAATATGAGGAGGTATTGAAACTCAATGATGAGATGCTGGCATTGAAGAAACCAAAGACCGATTATTTTGCCATACGCAATAAGGTTGTATGTTATACTGGATTAGGAGATTATAAGAAAGCTGCTGAAAACAGGGCCTTGTTGTACAAAGCTTACAATAAGAAAAAATTGTCCTATACTGCACGGATTGTTACTAGGCAATACGATAAGCTCATCATTACGTTCTTTTGACCTTCTTGTTAACACCTTATTCTTTTGTAAATATGTAAACTGCCAATGTTGGTAGAAAGACCAGCAGCAATAGTCCAACTTCTACCATAGCGTACGACCCGAAATAATCAACCAATGTCTGGAATTTCAGAACGCCATCAACCAAAAAGACCAAAAAAGCAAACCAGCAGAGAAAGAATATTGCAGAATACTTGATTTTTCGTTTTTTCAGTTTCATTATAATGTGAAATTTAGTTGATTATTTTGCACAATCTGACAAATGGTACATTTTGGGCAAAAATACAAAAAAAAGTCGCAGTCCGAAGGCTGCGACTTTTTATTATTGAGAGAAGCTTATCTCTTCACAATTTTGCGCACCGCGTTCCCAACACGGAGCGTATAGACTCCTGCAGGATATGCGGAGAGGTCTAGAATATTACGGCCTTCAGACAGGTCGTAATGAGAGACGCAACGACCAGAAAGGTCGTAGAGCTCGGCCTTGGCATTATGGCTCAAGCTGACATTGACAATAGAAGTTGTCGGATTGGGCCAGATGCTTTCGACAAACATCTGTACATCAGAAATACCTACAGGGCTTACTGAAACGGGCGTAACCACGGTTGTCCAAACCAGTATATCGCTACCCCATTCGTCAGTGCCAATTGAAGTACCGCTGTTGGGATCGCCCCACTTGATGAAGTCGCCATTGTGGACTTCCTGAGCGTTGAACATGTTCTGAGCAGCAGTTCCGTTGACATTATACATCCAGTAATTGCCCCATGGCGAACTGCTTTCCTCTGTGAGCTGCAGCGTGAGACCTTCAATGGAATAGATGATGTCGCTGAGCATGCCGCCATTTTGGGTGTAGGTAAAACGGGGATCGTGAGCCACGATGGTGTCCATGAGATCCTCGACGGTGGCCATGCCGTTCCACATCACACCCCAAGCGAGACACGTGTCGGGATCGGCCCAGTTGACCGCAATGATAGCCTTGTTGAAACCATCGCCCACCCAGAACAGGATGTCATCTTGGCTGATGGTAGCATCTTCAGCGGTTACTGTGGTGTCGATCGGATTAACGGTGGTGTCAGTAGCCGCAGCGACCATGATATTGTCAAGACGGAAATCATTGTCGGTGCCGCCAACAGTGCTTTCGGCATAGAAAGCGAGACGGACGACTTGTCCAGTGAAGGAGGAGAGAGAAAGAGTGGCTTGTGAGGACGTATTGCTCACTGCGGGGAGATAATAATCATCGCGGTTTAGCGTATCATTGCCCCACATTGCAACGGGTAGCCAGCTGGTGCCGTTGTCGGTGGTGGCCAGCACGATGAATCGGTCATCTTCCAACCCTGCTCCAGTTTCAGGAGCATCGGCAGTATTGTATTCTGTCAACATATAGTCGAACGTGAGTTCTGCATTCTCAGTGAGGTTGATTTCGGGAGTAACCAGCCAGTACTTGCATGAAGTGCCATATAGGTTGACCTTTACATGTGACGAACCATCAAAAGCAGTGGTGGAGCGTGACCAACCAGAAGAAGTGGAAGTCAATGTGGCACTATGGGTGGAGTCAACATAAAGACCGCTATATCTATTCCAGCAAGATGAAAGCTGATTTATGTTGGTAATATTGTCGAAGTTCATACTCCAAGGCAGTGGCATGGGAGCACATGATGTGGTGAAGCTCAACGAGCGGGCATTGGTAGGAGCACCCCAGCAGATGCTGCGGATGTCAACCGTGTAGGTGGTGCTGGGCGTAAGGCCTGTGAGCGTGTAGGTGGTGACGTTTGTGACCGTGACACTGTCAGTGCTGGCGCCATCGCTCCAGCTGATGATATAGGAATCAGCGTTGCTCGGGTCTGTCCAAGCAAGGTCGGCAGTGTTGGCAGTGACATTGGAGACAACGAAATCGGAAGGACGGTTACAACTGCTCATGGTATCCACCACCAAGCTGTCAAGATAAGAGGTGAAAGCGGTAGTGGAGGTGCTGGTCTGCATAATGGTGATACGCGTACCTGTTCCAGTGTATCCACTGAAATCCACCTCATATTCATTCCAACTGTTGTTAGTAGGAGTAAATGTGGCCAGACGGGTGAATGTGGAGGTGTCGGCAACCGTTTCGCTGATACCCACAACAATGCGCACTTTATTCTGGTTGGAGCTGTTATTTACCTTGTAGAAGAAGTTGATTTTCAAGTTGTTGATATTGTTGCTGAATTCAGGCAGATACGCTACCGCATATTCTTTGATGCCGGAAGAGGTTCCTTTGGAGTAGAATTTCAGCGACTTGAATCCTGTATAAGCGTAAGAAGAACCGCTGGCACAATAGGGATAGTTATTGGTAACCAGATTGTTTGATGAGTTGTTATACAGACGGTTCCAGCAGCGGTTCATGCCTTGTGCCTGGGTAGCTGTCCAAGTATCGAAATTCTCCACAAATGGCAGTGTGGTCACAGGGCCGCAAAGCGTACTGACAGCCATGGTGATGGGCAACGTGAGGGTGCCGTCATTGCAAATAGAGACCACTTGAATTTGATAGTCGGTCGAAGCGGACAAGTTCGTTATGGTAACCACAGTATCATAGAAATCCAAACTGTCGATGAAAGATTCTGCGCTGACATAGTAGCGATAATGGTTCACGAGGGTGGGATCATCGACATGGAGAGTAAAGCCGTCGGTGCCGATGCTATTCACGCTGATACCCAAGGCACGTGCGCAAGCGGGCATGTCGTGAACATCGATGTCATCCACGAACCAAGATTTAGCAGAACCACCCGTAGGAACAGTACGCAAAGCGATGCGGGCATCGGCAGGTGCATTGGCAAAGTTGACAACGCGTAAGTCGTATCCGCTGGCAAACTGGGAAGCCGGATATTGGGTTACAGCCACGAAACTGCTGTCGTCGGAGATATCGGTTATATAACCCACTTCAAGAATACCACCCATGCTGCCGGTTTCGTAAGGACGAGTCATAAAGCTCATCTCCAAGGTGCTGATGGCCTGGCTGAGTTCAGGAAGAACCACAATGTCGTAGGAGTTGGAGTAATTGGAATAGATGCGCAACGTATAGCCATCAGTGCCGTATGCATAACTTGAACTCTGTGACGGAGTGAAGAGAGCCAGATAGTCAAGAGTACGGGAAGGTAAGTAACCCCAGCAAGGAAGGGTGCTGTCTGTTACAGCCGTGGAATACCCATTGGCTACATCAACAAACTGGCTGAAATCCTCATGGAAGGGGATGTCCATCGCGCCACAACCGGTGCGGAATGCGGTTGCAGTGGCATCTGTGTTATGATCCGAGCAAACTGTTTTCACACGCACCACATAGCGTGTGTTGGGCAGCAGATTGGTAAGCGTGTAATTGTCGGAATAGATTTCCACACTGTCTTCTTCCGTAGAATACACCATATAATGATTTGTATTGTTAGGATCATTGATGGTGAGATCGGCTGATGAAGCTGTGATGTTGGAGACAATCACCTGAGAAGGTTTCACACATGAGGGAAGCTCTTCCACAACGACATTGTCAAGATAGGCAGGGCCACTGTCTGAGGAACGCAAAGCCAGACGGCCGGAGTTGAAGCCGGCGAAAGTCACTTCGAAATGATTCCAGCCACTGCCGACAGGAAGACAAGAAGCAATAGGAGTGAAGGTGGTATAGTCTGTTGCATCAGAGATTACACCTGCTTCAAAGCCATGACCGTAAGAGGAGAGCACATCGAAGCTAAGTTGCAGCTGATCAGGCGTGTCCTCAAACGGAGGCAGCACCAAGATGGTGGGAGTTGCAGGACGGCTGCTCACATAGAGGCACTGTCCGCCGCTGACATTGACCGAAGAAGAGTTGTTGATGTAGGGGTCGGAGGTGCTGTAAGAATTCAGCAGATCCCAGCAGAAAACATGGTTGGAGAAGTAGGCCGCCGAAGTGGAATATGTGGAACCGGCACCCGACTGAAAGTCCTCTGTCCATGGAAGCCCGGTATGGGCAACTTCCACACAGGGCGTGCGGAACTGGGCAGAGCGACTGCTCGTCTGTGTGTTATCTGGACAATTGGAGAACACCTGCACGGTATAAGGGGTGTTGGCGGTAAGAGTGGTATAAGAAATGCTTTGGGTATAGATGACGGTGCTGTCAACCAGCGAGTCACCAGAGAGGAGCTTTACAGTATAATTATTTACGTTAGTAGTATCGGTGATGTTCACCGTAGCCGTAGTGGCGGTAAGGCCAGTCACACTGACTTCTTGTGGTTTGGCACAGGAAAAGACCACGTTTGGATCGGAGGCATAAATGATATTGGTAATACCTGTGAAAGTGTAGTTGTCGCACGTCGATTCGCTGATACGTAACGGTGTGCTTGTCAGTACAGTTGAGCCATAAACGGAACCATAACTATTACAGTTCCATTCCATTGACGGGGTCAGGATAATGCCGTTGTCCGGATCGTTGAAGGTAAGAGTTTGGAGAAAACCACTACTACCCATCGTGTACGAGAAGCGAGAATCGTATGCCGCGATGGTGTCCAGGGCATTGATCAGATAGATGGTGCCTTCCCAACGCACACCCCAGATGACAACGGTGGGCGTGTAGGAAGCCGAAGCATCGTCCCAGCCAATGGCCACAATGGAACTGTTACTACCCGTGCCTGTCCAAAACTGCACATTGCTCGGGTCGATGGTGACCAATTGGGCCGAAGCGCTATAGGCGAGCGTCAGCCCCAAGAATAATGTCAATAAAAATTTTTTTACCATAGTTTGATACTTTTAAATTGTTGATAATAGGTAATCTTCAATTCGCAGTATCGGCAAAACAGACAAGGAAGGGGAAATATCATAAAACACACGCCAGGACGCTGTAAGCCACAACGACAAGGTGCAAAGTTTTATGGTCAGGTTGCCTCTCCTCGAAAGCATTACCGATATTATGATGATTTGGCAGGTCTTCTGGCTTGCTCGTTTCGGCCCTGTCTTCCCATACGGCTATGGCGTCGCACAGTGACATAACATATTGGGCTTCAACTCAATGAGCTTACAGCAGCGGGACTGCGCCGGACTCTCACCGGCTTCCCTCTTGGCTCCCTCGTCGGGCGACCAAATCGGCGGCAAAAATACAAAAAATCTCCACTTATTTTTACTACTTTTGCGGCCGATAATTATTCAATATGAGAAAACTGATTGTTTACCTTTTTTTTGGAATCATTACATTTACAACATACGCTCAATCTGAGCATTACGCAAAGCAAACTTTTTCCTACCGCGCCACAGCCGAAGAGCAGGAATTGTTGAAAATGTGGGACTGCAACACCAATTTTACCACCCCGCCGACAGGCCCTGTGAGTGCCATCGCCGAATTCCAACCCATGGGTGGCGTGATGATTTCCTACCCACTCGGTATTCCCGTGAATCTTGTGAGCGAGCTCTCGTTCGTCACACACGTTCAGGTGCTTGTCAATACGGCCTCCGACAGCAATACTGCCAAGACTTACTTTGCCGCCAGTGGCGTCAATATGGACAATGTCTCTTGTTGGGTTGTCAATCATGACAGCTATTGGACCCGTGACTACGGCCCATGGTTCATCCTGGACGGCAACGATGAAATCGGCGTGGTGGATTTCACCTACAATCGTCCCACGCGCCCCAATGATGATGCTGCTATGGTAGAGATTGCCAATTTGATGCAAATGAACCGCTACGAAATGCCGATAAGGCATACTGGCGGAAACTATATGACGGACGGCTACGGCACAGCTGCTTCCACTACATTGGTACTTTCCGAAAACTCCAACCAAACAGCCTCTTCCATCCTATCTATAACCAACAGCTACTTGGGTATCAACAACTACATGCTTTTGGATGACCCATTGGCCGACTACATTGAACATATCGACTGTTGGGGCAAGTTTCTGGATGTGGATAAGGTGCTCATCGGGCAGGTGCCCACCTCCGACTCCCGTTACAACGACTATGAGGCAGTGGCCAACACTTTCGCCAATGCTTTGACCCCTTGGGGCAACCATTATCAGGTTTACCGTGTCTATACGCCCGGACGGAATAAAACCACCCCATTCACCAATTCGCTGATTCTGAACGACCACGTGTTTGTGCCCGTGGCGGGTACCCAGTGGGACAACGCCGCCATTGAAGCCTATCAGCAGGCCATGCCTGGTTACACGATTGTGCCGATTTCGAACAACAGTTTTTCCACTGCTTGGGAAAATACCGATGCCCTGCACTGCCGCACGCACGAGCTGGCAGACCCGGGTATGCTCTATATCAAGCACTATCCGCTGTTGGGAACGCTGGATATGCCTTCTGTAACCACCTTGCAAGCCGAAATCAAAGCGCTGAGCGGCCAGCCGTTGGTCAGCGATTCCTTGTTGGTCTATTATCGTATCAATGATGGAGTCTGGCAGACGACGCCGCTGCAATCGATGGGTGGGAGCAACTACGAAGCAACATTTTCCAATTTGCAGGCCAACGATGAGGTTGATTACTACATCTTCGCCAAGGACAACTCCGGGCGCAGAGAGCGTCATCCTTACATCGGTCCTGCCGACCCGCATCACTTCACCGTGCAAAGTGTGGGCGTGGAAGACCATGTTACCTCCAATACCATTGCCCTTTACCCCAACCCGTGCCATCGCCAGTTTGTGATCAGCTGTCCTAAAACGGTCAGCAGTGTGGAGGTGTACGATTTGACTGGCAAACTGATTTTCAACACATCAGCCCAAAACAGCCAACTCATTGTCAATACATCCGATTGGATTTCTGGAATTTATTTGGTGAAAATCACAGACAAGGAAGGAAAAGTATTTCATAAAAAAGTAGTCAAAAAATAAACATCAAAAATCATATCTATGGCATTCATCTCTACCAAGAATCTTAAGGGCGATATTTTCGGCGGCATTACTGCCGGCATTGTAGCCTTGCCTTTGGCATTGGCATTCGGTATTCAGGCCTTCGGAGGCATTGACCATCCTGCCGCCAGCTCCATGGGCGCCTTGGCGGGTCTTGTGGGCGCGGCCCTGCTGGGCTTCTTCGCCTCCCTCTTCGGCGGTACCCATTCGCAGATCAGCGGCCCGACTGGCCCCATGACCGTCATCACGGCGGCGTTGGTGAGCGGTGTGTGGGCTTCGAGCCAGTCGTTAGGCGCTGTGCTCATCAGCATGTCCTTGGCCGGCCTCTTCTGCGGCGCGTTTCAGATTCTGTTCGGTATTTTAAAGATTGGAAAATATGTGCGATACATCCCATACCCTGTGCTTTCCGGCTTCATGAGCGGTATCGGTTTGATCATCATTTTGCAGCAACTCTATCCGCTCATCGGGTTGAAATCGCCGGTGTTGGTGGTGGATATGATTCTGCAATTCCCGCAACGCGTGGCAGGCGGTGTGTCGTTCACTGCGCTGCTGCTCGGATTGGGCACCATCGCCATCGTTTTCCTGTTCCCGCTCATCACCAAGAAGATACCAGCCACTTTGGTGGCCTTGGTAGTGATGACCGTTATTTCTTTGTTTCTCAAAATGGACGAGTCGTTGCTCATCGGCGCCATCCCGTCCGGTTTTCCCATGCCGTTCTTCGCGAAGGAGGGCATTTCTTTAGCCGATTTGCAATGGGGACCGATATTGAAAGCCTCTATCATTCCTGGCCTCACTTTGGCCGGTTTGGGTTCTATTGACACTTTGCTTACTTCAGTAGTAGCCGACAACATCACCAAGACGCATCATAATAGCAACAAAGAACTTGTGGGGCAGGGCATCGGCAACATCATCAGCGGCTTGTTCTGCGGTATCGCGGGCGCGGGCGCGACCATGCGCACGGTGGTGAACGTGAAAAGCGGTGGACGCACGCAGATCAGCGGCATGGTACATTCATTGTTCCTCTTTGCCGTCCTGCTCGGCTTGGGCAGCTTAGTACGCTACGTGCCACTGGCCGTTTTGGCCGGCATTCTGATCACGGTGGGCTGGGGTATCATCGATTTCAAGGGATTCAAGGACCTGCTCAAGATACCGAAGGCGGACGCCGTTGTGCTGATTATTGTGTTCTTGCTGACCGTGTTTGTAGATTTGCTCACAGCCGTCGGCATTGGCATGGTCATTGCCTGTGTGCTCTTCATGAAGCGCGCCAGCGATCTCGTGGAGGGCGGCTACAGCTCCAGCGAGATGACCAACTTTGACAAGGAGAGCCCCTGGAGCGACGAGGGCGGCATTCCCGAGGAGATGAAGCACCGCATCTACATCCAACGCCTCAACGGTCCCATCTTCTTCGGTACCATCACCAAATTCCAATCCGTGATGGACGATGTGCCCAAAGATGCTAAAATCGTCATCATCCGTATGCGATTGGTGAGTTTCATGGATCAATCCGGATTGTACGCCATGGAAACGGCCATCAAGGAGATTCAGGCCAATGGCGCCATGGTGCTGATGACTATCATCCAGCCGCAGCCCATGTACATGCTTACCAAGATGAAACTGATTCCGGAACTCGTGCCCGAAGAACATACCTTCAAGACATTCGAGGACTGTACGGAGTTTTTATCGAAGATGGTGTAAAGGGAATTGTTTTAGAACTGAGACACAGTTTCTTCTATTGACAATTAGAAAGCAAGGAATCCAACACCGAGCTTGATGCCGAACCAGTAGGCCATGAACATGCGCGCATTCACGTATTTGTTGACGGCCATGTCGGATATATCATAGTCGTCGTTTGTCATTTGCTTGAATGCCAAGCCAATGCCACCGAAAGTACTGCCTATAGAGGCTCCGATGGAAAGACGCATACGATCGAACAATAGAAAGTCATACCCGTATTCCACTTTTGCACCAAACAGTTTGTCCTTGCCTTCTTGGGCATTGTCTGTGATGTAATGATAAAAGAAACCGTCAAAGTTGAATTTCAGATAAGATCCTAATGGTGCAAATGTCTGTCCCAAATATTGCTTGTAGAAAACATTGAACCCGTGTGCAGTTATCATGCCGTTGTAATCACGGTAGGAATAATTGAAATAATAATCGTCATAATAGGCAGATCTTCCTTTGAAAGGCGACTTGTAAAAATTGTAGCCTGCGCCTATTGCTCCTTTTGACCAAACAATCGCTTCAATACTGGGTGTGACCCAATAATTCAGACCCAGGTATTTTTGGGCGGAAGGAGGCAGGTTGGACAAATGCGGGCTCATGGGATTCGGATTGACCCAAGAGGGAGATATGGATACATTGGCGTTGAACAGAATATGCTTGCCCATGTAATTATACATCTGCGCGTGGGTTAGACAGCAGGATGTACAGAATATCAATAGAAATATGAGATGTTTTTTCATTATTTTCCTTTGATGTATTGTTCTAATTGTTTATATATAAACCCATTAACGTATGCTCTGCTCATCGGCGAATCTTGGTTGTATGAGGATTTTGATTCAAATACCCCGTTTTCCAAGTCCATGATGCTGAAATAGATATTGGTTTCGTACTTCATGAAACAGCAATTGGCGATGGAGAAGGGTAGGGTGTAAGGGCACGCGGTGGAATAAATTATCAAGAAGATTTTGTCTAATGAAAACCATCGGTATGGTTGTCGTGTAACATTGACCAAGCACATCTTTGACCCATGTGTGGAAAGAATGTCTTGGACGTAATTGGACGTATGATACCGCATCTCAATACCGCCGCCATTTAGAATATCCTTATGCAAACGTTGCATTTTTGCCAGCTCATTGTATTGTTGGGTGTTCATCTCTTTCATATTCACGCCACAATATGTTATGGGAGTTACCCCCATTTTCTTTGTGCTCTTTTCCATCATTTTGGAAAGATTGTCTGAATATTTTTTGCTGCGTGCCGAGTTTATAAGAGTAGAGTTGTCGTAGATTTGATAAACCGGGTTCGTGAATATCAGGGTTTTCTGGTCTCCGAGATGTTTTTCCGAAACATTGTCAAGCAGTTCGTACATGGAACTGTTCACCACTGCATCATTGACCAGGTCTTTAAACAATGAATCCTGATGGAAATCGACCAGCATGTAATTTGCTGTTTTGAATTTTGGATCAGGCAGCACCTTGTTGTTATAGTTCTGTTGTCTTATTTTGTCATACTTGGAGTTGCCGGAGTTTTGTGTGATTTCCTCACCTTCCACATCTTCCAGTTTTGTGCCTTGCGGATAGTCGCAGAAATCCACGTAAGTTTTTTTCTGTTTCACAAAGATGTCACCAATCAGATCTTTGACCACAGTTTGAAGATATGGATCGTCGGGATGTTTTTCCAATGCGGTCCAGGCTTTTCGCAGAGCTAGCAGAGAGTATTCCAATCGATTCATTTTGGACAGGAAATAACACACCTGCTGCATTTCTCCCTCTACGGTCTTATAAGGTTGGGTAATGACACTTGATGCGCCGAAGTTCTTGTGTTTGGAGGCGCCGTAAAAGGCGGTCACCATAGCCTTTTCCAGATATTCATTGTCAGGGAAAGTCTGCTGCAGAAGAAAGATGTTGTAGATGGCTTTATCATATTGGTGCTGGAACAAATAATGTTCCACGCATGAGAAACGGGCCAGATTCTGAATCTGGTGGAACAGCTCTTCAGATTGCACAAAAGTTTTTTTCTGGTCGGTAGGAAACGTTTTCACCAAAGCTTTTGCTGCTGCCCGGCGCTTGGATATGTTGGGGTGGGTAAGAAAAGTGTCCACCACGGAGGAACGGTCGGAAATGTTGGATACGGTTTTCAGAAAATAATTTTCAGGAAAAGTGTAGAAATCGGTTTCCACCACGGATTTTGCAAAAGGCACTTGATCAAACGGAAGGTCTGAATATAGCAACACATCAAAGATGCCGTCAATGACCTCGCGGCTGTATGGGGAGTCCTTGAAATATTGGGTGAGCCCAACTTTGTCGGCTTCGCTTTCCTGCTCTCTTGAGTGTTGATGGTTTTGCAAGTAATCCGAGACAAAATCCTTGCTTTTTGTTTTTTCCTTATTCTGGTTCGAGGTGTGATGCAAGCTGAAATGGGCAATCTCATGTGCCATTACAAAAGCCAGTTCCGCCTCGTTCGTGACTTGTGCAAGTAACCCCGTGTTGATAAGAATAACACCGTTTTTCAGAGAATAGGCATTGACTTCCGGAGCGTCCAAAATGTAAAAATGCACCTGTTGACGCAAATCAGGGTTCTTTGCCAGCAAATTGTCTGCGATGTTGTCTATGTATTGATTCATAGAGGTTCCGTACATAATTCTGCCCTGCTTGAACATGGAATTTAAAAACGGGCTGTACAACTCCGATTTTACCGATGAGGTGCATTGTTTTAGATAGGAAGGTAACTCACCCTGGGATTCAATGGGTTGGAAATTTTGTATCGAAGACTGTCCGAACGTCATCGTTGCGGGCAGAATCCAAAAGGATAGCCACAAAATGGCCCTTATAACACGGGGAAAACACATGATGATCAGATGTTAAAGTTTCAGGTTGGAAAGTTGGCCGTTCTTTTTTCCAGCAAGCAACAGGAGAATAACCCCGTCTTCATCCATGAAGAGCGGTGCAACCATACGGGATTTGGTGGCAGGGTCTATAACCATGGAGGTGGACACATCCTTGCTGTCCGAAATAGTAGTGAGCACTGTGCAATGCTTGGAAGTCTCTTTTGATTTGCAGGGTACATTGGCTTTGCCTTTAAAGTTGTCCACATGATTTTGATACAAAAGATAAACCTGATTATTATGCAGGAAAGAGGTGAAGGAAGCTCCGTAAAATTGACGTTCTTTAAACCTCAAACTCCCTCCTGGCCCCTCAATTTGTAGTTTTTTGATCATTTTCCAGTCGTTGAGCTTGCCGTCTTCATCTGCAAAGGAAGAGAGAATATTCTTGTAGTAGTACGTGTAAATAGTGTTTACAAATCCGCTGCTGGTGACATAGCTGGATTCTGTTTTTTGATACTGTTCACCTAACAAAACAATGGTTCCGTCTTGAAATTCGAACAATTGGTCGGGAATAACAATAAAATTAGTGCTTTTGGGTACTCCTATGGCATTTTTCTTGTCTAAGGCGTATTCGTTGGGAAACTCCTGGTTGTTCAGATTGTTGATCTGGTCATTTTGTGTGTCAAATATTGCCATGTATGTTCCAGATTCGTAATCATTGAGGTCCTTGCAATAGTAGCCACCGATCACCACATTGCCTTTCTTGTTGAACATCATTTCAGCGTTGGATAAGAAACCGAAACCGATGGATTCGTCTGCAGATATGATGTTATTTTCTGTGATTTTGTACAAATGGAAGGTCTCATTTTCCCTGGAGTGTTTGGTTTGATCCCCGTAGGAGGCAAGCGCGAGATAGACTTCACCGTTGTTGGAAACAATCATCTTCATGAGTTTGAAGTTCGGGTTTGAGAACTCTACATCCAAAGCATTTTTCCATAACATCTCTCCATTATCTCCGAAAAGCATGATGGAAGAGCCTTTTATGCTTCCTTTTTTATTTGTTAACACTACACCCACCGCCATCTTGGTTTGGTCAGGGGATACGGCAGAGAAGCTGAAGAAATCATCCGTTCTTTCCGCTTTTACCGAGATGGCCTCTTTTGGATTCCAGGTGGCAGTTGAAAGATCCTTGCCGATAGTGTTTAAAACCAGCTTGAATGTTTTCTCCTTCCAGCGGTAAATGCTGAACAAGGCATACAGGTTGTTCTGATCTTCATACCATTTAGAGAAATGATAATCCTCATTGTGTACCAAAGTGATTTCTGAAACATTGCCTCTGTTCTTGTCAATACAGAAAACAACATCCTGATTCATGTCCCGTTCACGGTATTTGTAAAAATCCTCATTATACACGTAATATTTATCACCAGAACTGTTCAAGATGCCTAGTGCTGTGTTGGAAATGGACCAGGAATCGAATACTTTGTCTCTCAACAGAGTTAAATTGGTCTGTGCATTACAAAATAATATGCCTACGAAGAGGAGATAAAAGGATAATAATTTTTTCATAATAATATGCTTTAATAAAATAATTTATTGTAAAATCTTGTAAATCATTTCTTTCAGCAATTCGCCCTCTTCGCTGTTGGAGTCCACGCCTTTGGATTTCACATCGTATTCCCTTAGCACAGAGATGATGTTGGTGAGTTGCGCGATGGTGTGGCTCTGGGCGTAGCGCACATTCTTGCTCATGATCATGGGCGGCAGGTTGCCATAGATGGCGCGCAAGGCTTCGTTGCTCTTGTCGGGCGACAGGTGGTACATCAACATCTTGTGGTAGAAATTGTACAGCATCAAGATTGTCTTGATGTTGGGGTTTTCTTTCAAATGCTGGGTGAAGTTGTGGATGATCTTATAGGTTTTCTGAGCGTTGCGGCTGCCCAGGGCCTCCTGCAACTCAAAGATGTTGTACTCTTTGCTGATGCCGATGTATTGCTCCACCACATCCGGCGTGATGCTGCTGCCAGGCGGCAGGATGACCTTCAACTTCTCGAACTCGTTGAAAATGCGCGACAAATCGTTGCCAATGTGCTCCGTGAGGATGTTGGCCGTCTGCGCATCCAACTGGAACTTGAACGCCGAGGCGGTCTTCTGCACCCATTCGGGCAGGTTCCAGTCCTTGATGCCCACGGACTCAAACACCACACCCTTCTTTTCGTAAGCCTTGTACTGCGTGGCCTTGAGTTTGCCGTATTTGTAGCAGATGACCAGAATGGAGGATTCGGCAGGGTTTTCCACGTAGGATTTCAGCTGGTCGATGTCCTTCAAGTCTTTGGCCTCCTTGACAATGACTAACTTGTACTGGCTGCCGAACGGAAACTCTTTGGCGTTGGCTACAATCTCAGCCGATGAGGTGTCTTTGCCGTACAAAACCACTTGGTTGAAGTCGCGGTCGGCCTCCTCGATGACCTTGTTCTCGAAGAACCTGCAAATCCGGTCAATGTAAAACGGCTCCTCGCCCATGAGGAGATAGACCGGCTTGAATTGACGGCTTTTCAATTGAGCTACAAGTTCTTCGTATTTTATCATAATCCTCAGACGTTAAAACCTGGTTGCAAAGATACAATTTTATTATTTTTGCCCCCTTTAAAATTGAAGAATGAATTTCAAGTTAACCTCCTCATATAAACCTTCCGGAGACCAACCCACCGCCATCAAGCAATTGGTGGAAGGCTTGCGGCGCGGCGACAAGGCGCAGACACTGCTGGGTGTCACCGGTTCGGGCAAAACGTTTACCATTGCCAACGTGCTCAACGAGCTGAACCGCCCTGCGCTGGTGCTGAGCCACAACAAAACGCTCGCGGCACAGCTCTATAGCGAGTTCAAGCAGTTTTTTCCCGAAAATGCGGTGGAGTATTTCGTTTCCTATTACGATTACTATCAGCCAGAGGCTTACATTCCTACCACGAACACGTACATTGAGAAGGATTTAGCCATCAATGACGAGATTGAAAAACTGCGTCTGCACACAACTGCTTCCCTGCTATCGGGGCGTCGCGACATCATCGTGGTGGCCTCCGTATCCTGCATCTACGGCATCGGCAATCCCGACGATTTTGCCAAAAATGTCATCCACCTGCACACGGGCATGCTCATCGACCGCAACAAGCTACTGCTCGCGTTCGTGAACAGTCTATACTCCCGCACCGAGCTGGATTTGCAAACCTCCCAGTTCCGGGTGAAAGGCGACACCGTGGATATCTTTCCACCCTACAACGAACACGCGTTCCGGATTGTCTTTTTTGATGATGAGATAGAGTCCATTTCAGAGATCGAGGCTTCCTCCGGCGGCGTAATCAACAAGCTGGACAAGGTTACCATTTATCCCGCCAGCATTTTCGTGACTACCCAACAGTCTTTGAATGAAGCTATTGACAATATCAAGATTGATTTGGGCGAGCAGATGAAGTATTTCCGCTCCATAGAGAAATACCTGGAAGCAAAGCGACTGGAGGACCGTGTGAACTATGATGTGGAGATGATGAAGGAGCTGGGCTATTGCTCCGGCATTGAGAATTATTCCCGCTATTTCGACAAGCGGCAGCCTGGCCAGCGACCTTTCTGCATTTTGGATTTCTTTCCAGAAGATTTTATTCTGGTTGTGGATGAGAGCCATGTTACGGTGCCGCAAATCGGGGCTATGTATGGCGGCGACCGCTCCCGCAAGATCAACTTGGTGGACTACGGGTTCCGCTTGCCGGCGGCCTTGGACAACCGTCCGCTGAAATTCAATGAGTTTGAGGATCTTATCGGGCAAACTGTCTATATGAGTGCCACGCCCGCAGACTTTGAGCTGCAGCAGTCGGGCGGCGTGGTGGTGGAGCAGGTGGTCCGCCCCACGGGCTTGTTGGACCCTGTCATTGAGGTGCGCCCTGCCACCAATCAGGTGGATGATTTGTTGGATGAAATTGAGGACACTGTCGATCGGGGCGAGCGCGTGCTGGTGACCACGCTCACCAAGAAGATGGCCGAGGAGCTGAACAGCTACCTAATCCGCATCGGCATCAAGTCGTGCTATATCCACTCCGATGTGGAGACGTTGGACAGGGTGGAGATATTGAAAGATTTGCGCTTCGGCGCTATTGACGTGCTAGTGGGCGTGAACTTATTGCGTGAGGGCTTGGACTTGCCGGAAGTCTCCCTGGTGGCCATCATGGATGCCGACAAGGAGGGCTTCCTGCGCAACACGCGCTCGCTCACGCAGACAGCCGGTCGCGCGGCGCGTCACGTGAACGGCAAGGTCATCTTCTATGCCAACAAGGTCACCAAGTCCATGCAGGCGACTATGGACGAAACCAACCGCCGGAGGGCGAAACAGATGGCGTACAACGAAGAGCACCACATCGTGCCCAAGGGCGTGGTGAAGTCCGAAGAGGTCTATTTGGCTGGCCAGATTGACGAGGCGGTGACCAAACAGGGCGAGATAGACAAGAAAAAGTACAAGACTGTGCAGCCTATTGAGGCCATGGCCGCCGAAGATGATATCCGTCTTCTCAACTTGGAACAATTGAAATTGAAATCCAAGATGTTGCGCAAGGAGATGGACAAGGCAGTCAAGGACTTGGATTTTGACCGGGCCACGGAGCTTCGCGATGAGGTGATCCGCATCGAGCAACGTATCAAGGAATATTAGGGAAATAAAAAAGCACCTTTTCAAGAAGGTGCTTGGTTGTACTGCGTACGAGAATCGAACTCGTATTGCAAGATTGAGAATCTTGATTCCTAACCGTTAGAAGAACGCAGCATTAGGTGTTTTTTGAGGCTGCAAAAATACATTTTTTTTCAAATGGAGCCTTAAAAAAAACAATATTGTTGTAATTTTCTAATTTTCAAGAGAATGCAGTAGCTTTATCTCCTCCGCCCACAGGGTTTCGTCGGGCGTTTCCAGAATTAAAGGCATGTTGTCGAATCTCGGGTCGCGCATGAAACGCTGGAAAAACTCCATGCCTAGCAATCCTTTCCCAAGGCTGTCGTGGCGGTCCACGCGCGAGGCGAAGGGCTTCTTGGTGTCGTTGAGGTGGATGGCACGGAGATAATGGCCGCCGATGGTTTCATCAAACTCTTTCCAAGTTTGTTTGTAGCCTTCTTCTGTCTTCAAATCATAGCCGGCAGAGTAGGTGTGGCAAGTGTCGAGGCAGACGCCGACGCGGCTCTTGTCTTCCACTTTTTCAATGATGTAAGAAATGTGCTGGAAGCTGAAGCCCACATTGGAGCCTTGTCCGGCAGTGTTTTCGATAACGGCCGTCACGCCATGCGTCTGGTCCAGTGCCATGTTGATGCTCTCCGCGATGCGCCGGAGGCACTCTTCGAGCGATATCTTGTTGAGGTGGCTGCCCGGATGGAAGTTCAGCATCTTCAATCCTAACTGTTCGCAACGTTTCATCTCATCGAAAAAGGCGTTGCGCGATTTTTGCAGCGCTTCTTCCTCAGGTTGTCCGAGGTTGATGAGGTAGCTGTCGTGCGGCAGGATGAAGTCGGGCGTGATGCCGGCTTTCTCGCAATTGGCTTTGAAGGCGTCAATGGATTTGGCGGTCAACGGTGGCGACACCCATTGACGTTGGTTTTTGGTAAACAGCGCGAAGGCGTTTGCGCCAACGGCCATGGCGTTCAACGGAGCATTTTCCACACCGCCGGTAGCACTGACATGCGGTCCTATGTATTTCATACTTAATTGATATTGTATCCTATTAACACCTGCACATCCAGCGGGCGCTGCTTGTAGTTCTCGCCACACATCTCCGGACGGGCCATGTTCAGCACGCCGAAGTCCAGATGCGCGCCTATGTAAAACTTGGAGATTTGATATCCGAGTTCTGCCGACACGCCTAAATTGAACCGTTTGAAGAAAGCCCCGTTGCCAACGAGCATTTTTTGTGAAAAAGGATCATGGGTTGGATGGTAGTAAAGATACTTGTTGCCAGCTTCATACGGGTTGAAATCTCCCTCAATCAGATAGCTGTCACCTTGAGCCGGCTTTGCAGAAGAGGAATAATTGAGGTTTCCTCCCATTGTGAAATCCGCAAACACGCCTGCGCCGAGGCAGAAATGGTTGGGATTTGTGGAAACGTGATACATCAGCATCACAGGCAGTTTGAGATGGTGGGATCGATACTTGATGGTTGCATCCACGTCGTATTCTGTTTTGGGTTCGAACAAGCTGTCTTTGCCAAACCCGTGCTCGCCGTTCCGCTGCAAAGAGTACATGAGACCGGTTTGCAAATGAAGCTTAGGTTTCAGGGAAATATCGACAGAAAGTCCAGCGGTGGCGCCGATTTTCATGGATCGCTGGGCATAATCTTTGGAAGGGTTGAGGTTAATGGACATTCCTTTCGGAACGACGTAATAAGAGCCCACTCCGCCCACGCGCACGCCCACTTTGACTTTTGGATTGTCGTTTTCTTGTTGGGCCACAGCCATCAGACTGCAGGCGAGGCAGAAAACCAGGATGATCAGCCGTTTCATGATTACAGGAGTTTAATATCAACACCCTCTTTGTCGGTCACCTTGCCGATGATGAAGGCTTTCTCGCCGAGTTCGGCGAACATGCTGAGCACTTCCTCACGATCTTTAGGATCCACCACGAGCACCATGCCGATACCCATGTTGAAGATGTTGAACATTTCGCGGTGTTCCACCTTGCCATATTTTTCCAGGAACGGGAAGATGTCGGGCATATCCCAGGTGCCTTCTTCCACATAGATGCCTTGACCTTCTTGCAGCACGCGCGGGATGTTCTCGTCGAAGCCGCCGCCGGTGATGTGGCAGATGGCGTGGATGTTTACTTTTTTTAACACCTCCAGCACTGGACGCACGTAGATGCGGGTAGGGGTGAGGAGCACATTGCCCAATGTGTCGGGCAGGCCTTCATATTGCGTGTTGAGGTCCAGTTGGTTGTCTTTGAAGACGATCTTGCGGACCAGGGAGAATCCGTTGGAGTGCACGCCAGAGGAGGCGAGGCCGATGAGCAGGTCGCCGACCTTGACTTGGCTGCCGTCGATGAGTTTGGATTTCTCCACAGCGCCCACTGTGAAGCCGGCGATGTCGTATTCATCCTCGTCGTACATGTCGGGCATCTCTGCCGTTTCGCCGCCAATCAAAGCGCAGTTGGAGAGCACGCAGCCGTCGGCCACGCCTTTCACGATCTGCTCGATTTTGGTGGGTTCGTTCTTGCCCACTGCAATGTAATCCAAGAAAAACAGCGGGGCGGCGCCCTGTGCGAGCACATCGTTGACGCACATGGCCACGGCGTCTTGGCCGATAGTATCGTGCTTGTCCATCATGAAGGCGATTTTCAGCTTGGTGCCGACACCGTCGGTGCCGCTGACGAGTACGGGCTCCTTGTAGTTCAGGGAGGCCAGGTCGAACATGCCGCCAAAACTGCCGATGTTGCCCATCATGCCCGGACGGTTGGTGCGGGAGATGTGTTTCTTGATCAAGCGCACGGATTCGTATCCGGCTTCCAGACGAACGCCTGCTGCTTCGTATGATTTTGCCATAGTGGGGGGTATTTTAATATACGTTAAATAATCAACATTGCGTCACCGTAGGTGAGAAATCTGTACTTCTCGGCCACAGCCTCTTTGTAGGCGCGCATCACGAATTCGTAGCCGCCGAAGGCAGCCACCATCATCAGCATGGAGCTTTGGGAGGCGTGGAAGTTGGTGATCATGGCGTCGCCCACCATGAAACGGTAGGGCGGGTAGATGAACTTGTTGGTCCAGGCATCCTCCTTGCCGTTCATCTGGGTGGTCTTCACGTGACCGTTGGCATAGACGGAAGATTCCAGGGCCTTGGTGGTTGTGGTGCCCACCACCACAATCTTGTGGCCGTCGTCTTTGGCCTTGTTGATGGTGTCGGCCACGTCGGCGCGGATGATCATGCGCTCGGAGTCGGGTTTGTGCTTGGAGAGGTCCTCCACGTCAATGTCGTTGAAGTTGCTCAAACCGGCGTGCAGGGTCACGTACGTGCGTTCGATGCCCTTCAATTCCATACGTTTGAGGAGTTCGCGGCTGAAGTGGAAACCGGCCGCCGGAGCCACCACTGCGCCCTCTTCGGTAGCGTAGATGGTCTGGTAGTATTCCTCGTCTTCCGGTTTTATCTCGCGCAGACGTTGGATGTCCTCCGGCAGCGGAGTGGTGCCCAAGTCCATCAGCTTTTTCTTGAAAGCGTCGTGGTCGCCGTCGAACAGGAAACGCAAGGTACGTCCGCGGGAAGTGGTATTGTCGATGACCTCAGCTACGAGACTGTCGTCCTCGCAGAAGCAGAGCTTGTTGCCAATACGGATTTTGCGGGCGGGATCCACGAGCACGTCCCAGAGACGGCTCTCCTCGTCGAGCTCGCGGAGCAGGAAGACGCGGATTTTCGCGCGGGTCTGTTCCTTCTCTCCATACAGCAGGGCGGGGAACACGCGCGTGTTGTTCATCACGAACAAGTCGCCTTCATCGAAGTAATCAATTACATTTTTGAATAACTTATGCTCAATGGTTTTGGTCTTGCGATCGAGCACCATCAAACGTGCCTCATCGCGCTCCTCCGTAGGATATAGAGCAATCAGATCCTGAGGCAGATAATACTTAAATTCGGATAATTTCATTGTACAATATTTGGACTGGCAAAAGTACAACAAAAATTATTGTTTGTCAAGAGGCGAACGAACAAAAAATCACCGAATTAGTCGCGTCTGAAACGCTGGTGGTTGAGGAATTTGTTCTCCTGCCGAATCAGGCGCACCTTTTCCTGGGTTTCCACCGTGAAAAATGACTCGGAAACTTTTTCTTCCAGATAGTCCACCGCCAGGTCGTTAGGATGGCATAAGTCTTTGGCATAGAAGCGATAATCGCGAAGGTCGTCAATGAGATATTCGTAGGCAGGAAAGTAGAAGGTGGTCTCGTTGTCCACCAGTTTTTCCACAGCCAGCAGGAGCACGGACTTGCTGAGGGTGTTTTCGTGCATGCCCTCGCCGGCGTGCCGCACTGGGCTCACCGTGAAGATGATTTTCATGTCAGGACGCACCTCTTTCAGTTTCTGCAAAGTGGTGTTCCATAACGACACGATCTTCTTGACATCCAAGCGGATACGGTCGAATTTGAAGTTGGGAATCTTGTGGCAGTTGGAGACAATCAGGTCGCGGGGAATGAACTTGTAGCAGAACGCGGTGCCGAAAGTCACGAACAGGTAATCGGTGCGAGTCAGAAAATCGGAGGCGTAAGCCAATTGGTCGTCGATGTTTTTCTCGAAGACCTCAAAGTTCTCGCGTGAAAAACGTCCGTGATGGGCGAAGCTTACCCACAAGTCTCGGTTGCGATAGAAATAGCGGTCCTTGTCGAAAGTCTCCGGATCCATCAGGATGCGGAGTGAGTGGTCGATAGACACGGGGTTGAACAGCACGCCGAAGGGGTTGGAGCACACCTGGAAGCGGTGCCGGTCGAAATAGCTGCCGATATTGTCTGAGAAGCAGGAACCGAGCAGCATGATGCGGTCTTCGAATCCTATCTTGAACGGGAATTGGGGAGCTGGGATATTGGTTCTGAATAACATAAGCGAAATTAATTAGGTATGACCAATTTTGCGAATTTCAGGAGCAGGGTTTTGGTGCCGACGGTGTCAAAGGCGACCTGTGCCTTGGCGTCGGGGCCTGCTCCTTCCACTGAGATTACCTTCCCGAAGCCGAACTTGCCATGATATACGCGCACGCCGGGTAGAATCTGGTTGAAGGCGGCGGGAGTGCCTACCTGCTCAAGGCGCACCTCCGATTGGGTTTTCACCTGTGGCTTCGGTGCAGAGGTGGTGCGGTAAGACGATGTGGTGCGAGGCGCACCCTCCGATTGCCGGCGGAAGCCGAAACCCGACCTTGAGGACCAGGGAGCCTCACTCCGGCTTGAAAATGATCCCTGACCTTCCGACGCTTTATGGGTCACGTTCAGGAATTTGGCAGGAATTTCTTCCAGAAAACGGCTGTCCTCGCAGAACTGCAGCGAACCGAAGCGGTAGCGCGTCTGTGCGCACGTGAGCGTTACCTGCTTGCGTGCCCGCGTGAGTGCGACGTAGAACAAACGGCGCTCCTCTTCCATCTCCTGACGCGAGTTCACGCATAAGGATGATGGGAATAGATTTTCCTCCAATCCTGTGATGAACACATAGTCGAATTCCAGGCCCTTGGCCGAGTGGATGGTCATCAGCTTCACCACGTCCTCTTCTTCCCCGGCATTGTTCTCCTCTTCGTCGCTGAGCAGCGCGATGGACTCCATGAAGTGATCCAATGAGGGGAAATAATTCTCTATGATTTCGCCAGTGGCCTCATCGAAATTGCTTTCGGGCTCTTTTTCGGTGAAACCTTTCATGGCATCCAGAAGTTCCTCCACATGATCCACACGCTCTTTCTCATCGGTGTTTTCTTTCAAAATTTTGGCAATGCCAGTTTTGATGACAATCTGTTTGCCTAATTCGTAAGCGTTGGTGTTCTGCAATTGCGCGGTAAAGCCTTTGATCATGTCGGCAAACTCCACCAACCGGTTCATCGTGGGGCCGTTGACTCCCAAGTTGAACAGTTGGGGTTCACTGACCACATCCCAAAAATGGACGCCGTTTTCGTTGGCGGCAGCGGCGATGCGTGACACGGTGGTGTCGCCGATGCCGCGCATGGGATAGTTGATGACACGGCGCAGAGATTCTTCATCAAAGTGATTGATGGTCAGCCGGAAATAGGCTAACACATCCTTGATTTCTTTGCGCTTGTAGAACGAAAGCCCGCCGTAGATTTTGTAGGGGATGTGCCGTTTCACCATAGCCTCTTCCAGTGTTCTGGACTGGATGTTGGTCCGGTAGAGGATGGCGAACTGACGGTTGGAGGCATGGTGGTTCATCTTGGTCTCGAAGATGGCGCTGGCCACAGCGTGTGCTTCGTCGTTGTCGCTGGCGGAGCGTATCAGGTTGATTTTCTCACCTGACTCGTTGTCGGTCCACACCTCTTTCGGCATCTGGTCCTTGTTGTACTTGATGATGGCGTTAGCGGCATTCACGATGTTCTGGGTGGAACGGTAGTTCTGTTCCAGCTTGAATATCTTGGCGTTGGGGTAGTCGCGGCGGAAGTTGAGAATGTTCTGGATATTGGCCCCGCGGAAGGCGTAGATGCTCTGCGCGTCGTCGCCCACCACGCAGATGTTCTGGTTGATGGCCGCCAGTTTTTTCACGATGAGGTACTGGGCGAAGTTGGTGTCCTGGTACTCATCCACCAGAATGTAATTGTAGCGGTTCTGGTATTTGTACAGCATGTCCGGAAAGTCGCGCAGAAGGACGTTCATGTAATACAGGAGGTCGTCGAAATCCATGGCGTCCGCGTTTTTCAGGCGGATGTTGTAGGCGGCGAAGATTTCAGCAATTCTGGGTTTGCCCGCGGTGCGGTCGGCGGCCTGGATTTCCGCGTTGTCGGCGTACTCTTGCGCCGACAGCAGGTTGGACTTGGCCATGGAGATGCGGTTGAGCACGTAGTTGGGCGCGTAGATTTTCGGGTCCATGTTCATGTCCTTGACGATGTTCTTGATCAAGGATTTGGAGTCGTCGGTGTCATAAACCGTCACATTATGGGTGTAGCCTAATTTTTCGGCTTCGGCGCGGAGTATGCGGTAGAATACGGAGTGGAAGGTGCCCATGGTGACGGCCTTGGCCACGTCGCCACCCACGAGGTTCACGATACGGGCGCGCATTTCGGCGGCAGCCTTGTTGGTAAAGGTCAGGGCCAGGATGCGGTACGGGTTCACGTGGTGTGCTAGCATGTAGGCGATGCGGTAGGTCAGCACGCGGGTCTTGCCCGAGCCGGCGCCTGCAATCACCATCACTGGTCCATCCACCTGTTTCACAGCTAGTTGCTGCTGATCATTCAATTCTGATAATATCTTTTCTTCGGGGGTCATCTTGTTTCTTTTGCGGCCGCAAAGGTACTATTTTTTCGGGCTTTATATTGTTAATAAAATTTTAAAAATTCTTTATTTAAAAACCGGATATGTTTAAATTTTTATTATTTTTGCCGCGTGTTTCGTGAACAGGTAACCGTACTGTCCCACCTATTTTCATCCATGACAACACATTTCCCACCTGATATTATTTTGGCAATTACTCATTTTATTTTCGAATCGGTTACCTGTGTCTTGTGGTCAGCATATTGCTATTTTTATTATTTTTGCGCCTCATTAAAACATAAGTATAATGTTAAGAACACATAATTGCGGCGAACTCACTATCGCCAACGTTTCCCAAACAGTTACACTGTGCGGATGGATTCAGAAAGTGCGCCATTTGGGCGGCATGATTTTCATTGATTTGCGCGACCGTTACGGCATCACGCAGTTAGCATTTAACCACGAACAACGCCCCGAACTCTGCGAAAAGGTGGAGAAGATGGGTCGCGAGTGGGTGATTCAGGTCACCGGCACCGTGATCGAGCGTTACAGCAAGAACCTCAACATTCCGACAGGCGAGATTGAAATTGACGTGACCGAAGTCACTGTGCTCAACGAATCCGCTGTGCCGCCGTTCACCATTGAGGATGTCTCCGACGGTGGCGACGAGTTGCGAATGAAGTACCGTTATCTGGACATCCGTCGCAACCCCGTGAAGAACAACCTGATTTTCCGCCACAAGCTGGGTCTGGAAATCCGCAAATATTTGAGCGAGCACGGATTCTTGGAGATTGAAACGCCGTTCCTCGTGAACAGCACGCCGGAGGGCGCACGCGATTTCTTGGTGCCTTCGCGTATGAACCAAGGCGAGTTTTATGCCCTGCCGCAATCGCCGCAGACACTGAAACAGCTGCTGATGATTGCCGGCATGGACCGCTACTTCCAGATTGTGCGATGTTTCCGCGATGAAGACCTCCGTGCCGACCGCCAGCCGGAATTCACGCAGATCGACTGTGAGATGTCCTTCATTGAACAAGAAGACATTCTCAACATTTTCGAAGGTTTGGTGAAACATATTTTCAAGACTTTCAAGAATATAGAATTAGATACCGTGGAACGCATCACTTGGGCCGATGCCATGAAGTATTACGGCTCCGACAAACCGGACGCCCGCTTCGGAATGCGTTTTGTGGAACTGAACGACTTGTTGCAACACAAGGATTTCAAGGTGTTCAACGAGGCTGAATTAGTGGCCGGTATCAAGGTGGATGGCTGCGGCAACTACTCCCGCAAGCAGTTGGACGGACTGGTTGAATTTGTGAAGAGCCCGCAGGTGGGTGCCGGTGGTCTCGTCTATATCCTCTGCAACGCCGATGGCACGTTCAAGTCTTCAGTGGACAAATTCTATGATCAGAACGACCTGAAGGCAGTGGCCGAGCGTTGTGAGGCCAAACCTGGTGATTTGATTCTCATCATGTCCGGCAAGGCGATGAAGACCCGCACGCAACTCGGTGTGCTCCGTCTGGAGATGGGTAACCGTTTGGGCCTGCGCAAGGCTGGTGAATACAAAGTGCTGTGGGTAGTTGATTTTCCGCTGTTGGAGTGGGACGAAGAGACGCAACGTTTCTATGCCATGCACCATCCGTTCACGGCTCCGAAACCCGAGCACGAGAGCATGTTGGAAAGCGATCCGGGTGCAGTGAACGCCAACGCCTATGACTTGGTGATTAACGGTTCCGAGATTGGCGGCGGCTCCATTCGTATCCACAATCCGGAATTGCAAAAGCGCATGTTCAAGGCTTTGAATTTCAGCGACGAGCAGGCACAGAGCCAGTTCGGCTTTCTCATCGACGCGTTCAAATATGGCGCTCCGCCTCATGGTGGCATCGCTTTCGGTTTCGACCGCATGTGCGCGGTGTTGTCCGACTGCGACACGATCCGCGACTTCATCGCATTCCCGAAGAACAACGCCGGTCGCGACACGATGTTGCCGGCTCCCACTCCGGTAAGCGAAGCACAATTAGACGAATTGAATATTCAACTTAAAAATCCTGTTAATGGAAAATAATCAATACAACTCCTTTAGCCTGATGAAGTTCCTTTGGGCGAAACGCAAATGGTTGCTTATCATCTGCGCTGTCACGATTGTGGTATCTGCCGTTTGTTCCTTCTTCATCAAGCCTAAATACAAGTCCACGGCGGTGATCTACGCCCCGCGTACTAATTCCATGGCCAAAATCCTGTTAAATGAGGAGAACTACAATGAGCGTTTGGATATCAAGGCGTATGCTTCGGAGGAAGAAACCGAGCAGATGATGCAGTTGCTGGATGCGCGCGAGATTAAGGATTCCCTGATCAAACGCTACAATTTGACGGAACATTACGACATTGATACCAATTCCAAAGGCTGGTACACGAAGATACTGAAGATCATGAAGAATGAGATTGAGGTCAAGCGTACCAATTTCGGAGCCATTTCCATTGCCGTGAAGGACCATGATCCGGTGATTGCTTGTCAAATGACGAACGACATTCTTCGGTTGTTGGATACCATCAAGAACCGCACGGAGCGCGAGCGCGCCGTGGCAGCCTACCACGCACTTTGCGAGCAGATGGACTCCATCGACCGCGAGGTGCGCCGCATTGACGACTCCATACAGGTCTGCATGCAGAACGGGGTCTTTGATGTGGAGGCTCAGTCCGAGCGTGTGATGCAGCAGTATGCCATTGCCGTGGCACAAGGCAACACTGCCGCCATCAACAGACTGGCCAAGGAGCAGGAAAAACTGAGCCTTTGGGGACCGCGCCTCGACGCTCTGCAAAACATGCAATACACGTTCCTGAAATATCAGGCCCTCTGTAAACAGAAGATGTTGGATGCACGCCTCGACATGAAAGGTTCCATGCCAGTCAAGTTCGTGGTGGAACGTCCGATTGTGGCCGACAAGAAATGCTATCCGAAGAGATCGCTCGTCGTGCTGATTTCGACTCTGTCGGTTATGATTCTTTCTGTCATTGTTCTCTTAATGATTGATAAAATTGAAGAAAAGCCTTCCGGAAAAGCTGAAGAATCTGTTGAATAGGCTTTCGCTGAAGCAGTGGCTGTCGATCGGCTCCTGCATTCTGATAGTTCTGATCAACGCATACGCCATCGTGCAGGAAAAGCCCATTGTTCCTGTGCTGACTGGCGCGGCTTTTCTGATATACTTTTTGATGTTTCGGGTCGATTTGCTCATGTATCTCATGGCTTTCTGCACCCCGTTCTCCGTTATTCTGTCGAGTCAAGACATCCATTTGGGATTGTCGTTGCCGTCGGAGGTCATCATGATCTCGCTCACCTTCCTGTTTCTATGCCGCATCATCTATGATTTGCGGTTGGATCCGAAAATCGTGTCGCATCCGATCTCCATTGCCATCTTTGTCTATTTGGGCTGGATGTTGCTCACTTGCATCACCAGCGAGCTGCCCGTGGTTTCCATCAAATTCTGGCTGTCCAAGATTTGGTTCACCACCGCTTGTTATTGGATGTTGATACAATTTGTCAAAGACGACAGAAAAAAGGTGGTGCGCTATTACAATTGCTATGCAGTGGCGTTGGCCGTTGTGGTGCTTGTCACTACCTACAAGCACTCCCTTACTGGCTTTGATGATTTTCACGGCCATTTTATCATGAGTCCGTTTTACAACGACCATACGGCTTACGGCGCGGTGCTGGCGTTCTTCCTGCCCATTACGGCCAGTTGCTTTTTCCTTCCCGACAACTCCAAAGGGATGAAAATCTTCTATGCCATTTTGACAGCCATTCTGCTGATGGGGTTCTATCTTTCCTTCAGTCGTGCGGCTTGGATCAGCTTGGTGGTGGCTATCGGCGTACTGATAGTCCTTAAGTTGCGTATCAAGCTGTCGTGGCTGGTGGCAGGTGCTCTGATTATAGGAACGTTCCTTTATTTCTCTGCCAGTGATATTTTGTACAAGATGAGCCGCAACAGTCAGGATGCTTCTGGCAACTTGACGGAACAGTTGCAATCGATATCCAACATCAGCACGGATGCTTCCAATGTGGAGCGTTTGAACCGCTGGACTTCCGCGTTCGGGATGATCCGCGAGCGTCCGCTGACGGGCTGGGGACCGGGCACCTACCAGTTTGTCTATGCACCATTCCAGAAGAGCCAGTTCAAGACCATCATCACGACGGACTTCGGCGACGGAGGCAACGCTCATAGCGAGTATATCGGCCCGTGCGCGGAAACGGGATTCCCGGGGTTGCTCACCGTTCTGGCACTTGTCTTTGTCAGTCTCTACATCGGAATCCGAACCTACAACCACAGCCAAGACAAGACAGATAGACTTTTTGCGTTGATGATGACATTAGCCTTGGTTACCTACTTCGTTCACGGCTTTCTCAACAATTTTCTGGACACGGACAAGCTCTCACTGCCTTTCTGGGGCGCATTTGCCGTGATTATGCTGGCAAACCTGAGGATGAAGGAGGTACAAGGGGTGCATGTGGTGAATGAGGAGCAAGAGGTAAATGAGGTACAAGGGGTGCATGTGGTGAATGAGGAGCAAGAGGTAAATGAGGTACAAGGGGTGAAAGAGGTGAAAGGGAGGCATGGGGTGAAGGAGGAGACCAGTAATGCGTAACCGTAAGCTCATCGGGACTTTGGCGGGCATTGCCGCCGCGGTTTGCTACGGCACCAACCCTCTCGGCGCACTGAAACTGTATGAGCAGGGTATGCAGACCAACAGCGTGCTGTTCTTCCGTTTCGGATTAGCTTGGGTCATCATCGCCATTGTCATGCTTTTTCGCAAGGAGTCACTGAAAGTGACTTGGCATGAGTTTCGCACACTGACGGGCCTTGGTCTCTTATTCATCATCTCTTCGCTCACACTGTATTTGAGTTTCCATTACATGGCTGCCGGCGTGGCTTCCACCATTTTGTTTACCTATCCCGTGATGACGGCCGTCATTATGGCGGTGTTTTTCCGCGAGCGTATCACGTGGGGCACGGTGTTGGCGCTTGTGCTGTCGGGCGCGGGTGTGGCGTTGCTCTACTGGAGCGACAGTGCGGGTACATTGTCCACGCTCGGCGTGGTGTTGGTGCTGGCTTCGGCGCTGTCGTATGCCCTATATATAATATTGGTCAATCGGGGCAACCTGCAGATGTCCTCGTTCAAGATCAATTTCTACGTGCTCCTCTATTGCGCTTTGGGCATGGTGGTGTACTCGCTGATAGCTGGCTTGCCGCTTACGTTACCGCAAAATGCCACTAGCTGGTTCTATGTGGGCTGGCTGGCCATTGTGCCCGCCATCTTTGCCTTGGTATTGTTGGTTTATGCTGCCAAATACGTGGGCTCCACGGCCACGGCCATTTTGGGTGCGCTGGAGCCACTCACCGCCGTGCTCATCGGCATATTTGTATTCGGAGAACCATTCACGCTCAACCTTGCCCTCGGCATAATTCTGATATTGGGAGCGGTAGTTGTGATTGTCAAGAGAAAGCCCTAATAGCCCATTAACCCTTTTTATCATGCACAGTTTCGGAAGCGACAACCATTCGGGCATTCATCCCGACATTTTGAAGGCCATAGAAGCGGCCAACCAGGATCACCAGCACGCCTACGGTGACGACATCTACACGGAAAAAGCCAAGATGCTGATCAAGAAGCATTTCGGTGATTCTGCAGAACCCTACTTTGTGTTCAATGGCACGGGGGCCAATGTGGTCGCCTTGCGCGCGTGTGTGCAGGCGTACAACTCTATCCTATGCGCCAAGACAGCGCATATTGCGGTGGACGAGTGCGGTGCTCCGGAGTTCCTGACCGGCGCTGCGTTGCGCGAGATTGAGACGCTTGACGGCAAGCTCACGCCCGAGCTCATTGCGCCGCGCCTCATCAACTGGGGCTTTGAACATCACTCGCAACCCAAGGTGGTCTATATTTCCCAATGCACCGAATTGGGCACCGTCTATACTTGCGAAGAGGTCAAGGCGATTGCCGACTATGTGCATCAGTTCGGTATGTACCTCCACATGGACGGTGCGCGTCTGGCCAATGCCGCCATCACCCTTGGCAAGTCCTTCAAGGAGATGACGGTGGATTGTGGCGTGGATATTCTGAGTTTCGGCTGCACCAAAAACGGCCTGATGCTATGCGAGTGCGTCATTGCCTTCCGATCGGAATTGTCTGAAAATCTGAAATATATCCGCAAGCAAAGTACTCAACTCTGTTCCAAGATGCGCTACATCAGCTGCCAGCTCATTCCGTATCTTGAAAATGAGATTTGGAAAAGCAATGCCGAGAATGCCAACCGCATGGCCCAGCTTTTGCGCCAAAGCATTATAGACGCCGGTTTTGATACTTTCACCCAGAACACAGACGCCAACATCCTGCTCCTCAAATTGCCGAAACCACTCATCGACAAATTGTTGGAGAAAGTTTTCTTCTATATCTGGGATGAAAAGGAAAATGAAATCCGCTTGGTGACCAGTTGGGATACCATTGAAGAGGATGTGAAGGAATTTGTAGAAATCCTTTTAAAGATATAATTGTGCCCCTTGTTGGGTTGGAGTTTTCCAATTTTGTTTTTTTTATTATATTTGCGGCGGCGATTACTTTTGCCGTCGTTTTTAGCTGTGTTCCACATGTTTGGAACTGTTTTGATATGTAAATTTGATTCTATATGAAACGAGAAAAATACATTTATCAACAGGTTAGCCTATTTAAATATGTAATAGTTGGATTGTTCGTTTCTCTGTTATGCCAGATTTCTCCCATCTTGGCCCAGGAAACCATGCAGTTGTATCCGAAAATCACTCGCATGGAGGGACAGGGCAACGGTGGAAATTGGCTGGATTTGACCCAGGCCACTCGAGACAGGATTATGTCCGGTGCCCCGTGGAAAACGCAGAATGTGGAATATGAAAACGGGTCAAGTCCTGTCAAGGTCAGGGTGTACAATCCTGCTGAATTGAAGGACTATGATTATCGGTTGAAGCTTCTCCCACAACACTTCGGTCCTGATACCAACATGGTGCCCACTAATGTGATTACGGACTCTTCCTTGGTTTCGAATAAAGCCCACTGGATTTTGGAATGGTGGCAGAATGACACTCTTGTTGGAAGCTATATCTCCCGCTATACCTTGGGCGAGGGAACCGAAGAATTTGTTGAAGGCCATGGTATAGCTATCACATTCAGAAATAGCCCGTTTATGATTTATGATGAGAATTTGAAGCGCTTTGTCGAACAAAAATTCGGAGGGAATACCTATGCGAACAATGCCTATTATACTCAACCCAATTTGATTGGATCCACGGTGCAGTATTCAGGACAACATGCATGGCTAGGAGGTCTTCAAGATGTGAACACCGATGTGCCTGCTAACTGGATCCGTTCTGGAAAACACACAGCCTCAAACGTTTGGGAGTGCATTTCAGGAGGTAATAGTGCATCTTGTTTTTACTATCTATGGCGAAAAGAGGACTTTTTTAATCTGTATTTATTTACAACTAATTATTCATATGCAATTGTTAGGGGATTCATGGATTGTCTGGGACAATTTGGACATATTGCCAGTGGCACTTGGGCTCCATATATGATGAGTTCTCCGTACGACGGCGGTCCGAAGGCTAATTATTATGCACCGGATATTTACCTTCTTGAAGAGATCCCAAGTCCAAATTGCTACGATTTTACAAAATTGTCAACAATGTCTAACAGAGGGGGTTATAATCAGACACTGACAAATTTGTACTCTGTCGACATCGTCATGACCCCCGATACGAACCTGTGGACTCGCGCCTTGGTGTTGGAAGCAGGTTCTGCCTGTGAAAAAGTCATCAGTGAAGAAGACTCCAGTGAAGTAATCGATTATAAGGTTGCTCAAAATTTTAACGGACAAACATACTACAATCTACGTCATGAGCCCAAAACCTGTCCGTCTGTGGATAAGCAAGGGCGTGTTGACAATAGCGGTACCACCGGGTTTGGCTGGTTCCCGGGTTATGCCATCAATGTGGAGACAGGCGAGCGGCTCAACATCATGTTTGCCGAAAATTCGGCGGATGAATACAACCATGGCAACGACATGTTGTTTAACCCCACCAATGTGTATGCTTTCAGAAAAGACACTTCAGGAGCACTTGTATTGGATGCCAACGGACACCCCATTCCGATGAGCCAGGCGGAATACGATTCCCTGTACTTGGATATCTATGAGGAGGGAAACTTCAGTTACAACTATTTGGGTGAGCCGCTCAACGGTGGAAAGCATTACGTTTACGTTTGCGGCAGTTCAGGTAATACAGCCAACTTGTATTACTATTTCAACAATTGCCAGCGCAGTTTCAATGACAATTATCGGGAATTTGTTCTTGCTGGGCAGACTCATGGTAATACATTCATTGGTACTGATGGTGTGACATATCCCTATTACGAATGTGGTGTTTATGATGAAGGAAAATGGTTGAGTGAAAAATTCAAGACGTTTGCAAGTGAGGAAAATCTGAACGATTATGGCAGAAAAGTCAGAAAAATGCAGGTTTTCAATAATGTAATGTGGACTGGAATTCCCATGCCTGAGGTTGGGGAGGAAAGTCATTGGCTGGAAGATGAGGTCACGGTTAAAATCCGCGTGACGCGCCCTTACATGTTCTACACCTCGGCGGTTGGGACAGGCCCCGATGTGGTGGTCAACGAAAACGCTCCCATGTTTGTGTTCAACACCACCGATTTGAACATGGCTTCCGAAACACCCATTTTTGATGTCAATAGTTTGATTGAAGGACAAGTGGGACCGAATCGGATGGATGTGAACAACATAGATGCTCCAATATATCCGAATTCCAGTTTGCGGTTTTATGATCTTGAAGCCGATTATAAATATCCGAAAGGATCGGAAAAAGCCACCAATTATGCTTTTGCTTACTGGTTGGGTGGTCTGGATGAACAGGACTCCTTGCATGTTATGGCCGAACAGTTCCAATTATATGGTTATGATTCATGGGCGGGTCCGCTTTCCACTGTGGATGCTCACACAGACAAGGCTACCGTGGCAGAATGGAAAAGAACTTTCAAAATCACACGGGAGGATATTGTCGAGTTTTTGGACAATTATCAGGATACGAATTACACCATACCTCGAAGTATTCGCGAATGGCCTGCCCATGGCGACCCACTGAAAGGACAAGCTTGGAATCTCGCCCCCTTTGTGGATGTGAATAACAACAATGTTTATGAACCCTCTGAAGGAGATTATCCCGATTTTCCTGGTGATATGGCCATCTTCTTCATTTTCAATGACAATTATAAACCACATACGGAAAGTGGAGGCAAACCTCTTGGAGTGGAAGTTCACTGTATGGTGTATGCCTACTATGCGCCCGATGACTCGCTCATGAACAATACTATTTTCTATAACTACAAGATTTTCAATCGCTCACAACATGATTATCATGACGCTTACGTCGGACTTTGGGATGACTGGGATTTGGGCTATTGCCGTGATGACTATGTGGCTTGTGACATCATGAAAAACAGTGCTTATTGCTACAATGCTACAGATATAGACGGGAATGGTGAGAACAATGCTTATGGCGCTAACTGGCCTGTGCAAACTATCACGCTGCTTTCTGGACCGCTGATGCCAGCCGATGGACAGGACAACCCTGCATATACGGATAGTTCAGATTGTTCTCTTTTCATCAATAACGGACTCAATGAGTATGCCATCAACGGAACGTCAGGCTTTGGTGATGGCGTTGTGGACAACGAACGATACGGACTGACAGGTTTTGTCTATCACAACAACGACAATTCTGTTACTGGCGATCCTCATGATGCCGCGGAATATTATGGGTTGATGAGCGGATATTGGAAAGACGGTTCTCACATTATGTATGGTGCCAATGGACACACCTGGATCGGATCTTCCGACATAGACTGCCGTTTTATGTTCCCAGGAAACCATTACCCATGCAACTACAACACCTATGGTGTGGAAATTCCCGATTCGTTGCAGTATTTTCTTGATGGATGGTTGGAAGATGCAGTGAATCCTCCACATGATGTTCGCGGATTGTCTTCCATTGGACCTTTTAATCTGGAAGCCGGAGGTATGCAGGAAATGGAATTCGCCATGGTTACAATTCCGCACAGCATAGCCATGACTCGTGGGAATGTTTCACTCAACGCTTTGGGTGGAGTAAACCAGAATTATCATGAGAAAGTGTTCACTCCTGCTATCACGTACATTACTAACGCTACCATCTGCGAAGGCGAGATTTACACATTTTTCGGACAGGAATGCGATGCATCGGGTCAATATAGTTATTTTATTCCCAATTCGAGACATGACATTTATTTGGCCGATACCGTCTATCTGCTTTATCTGACCGTGCAGCCGCTCTATTCGGTGGTGTATGCTGAAGTAAAGCCAGGTCATGCTTACCATGGTAACGGTTTTAATATTTCCAGTTCTGAAACCGCTGAGGTTGGTGTGAAACTTTTCTTGAACACCTTCACCTCGTCCATCGGTTGTGACAGCACGGTGGTGCTGCTGTTGGATATTCGCGAAGATGCGCAAGACAATCCTATAATAGAGCCCCAAGGAAAACTCATCATCTATCCGAACCCTACCGCTAACTACGTTACAGTGGTAACTGACGACGAGGAGTTGGTTCGCAATGGGGAGAAATTGATGGTGTTTGATTTGCAGGGCCGCCTGCTGTACGCCCGCCCCATCCAAGATTTCTCCACCACGATAGATATGACATCCTATCGAGCTGGAACGTACATCGTCAAGTTAGGGAAAAAGGCTGGCAAAGTGGTGCGTCGGTAGGAAAACGAAATCCGCTTGGTGACCAGCTGGGACACCACGGAAGAGGATGTGAGTGAATTGGCACAATTTTTGTACATTTGCAGCCTTTAAAACTATGACTTTTTATGGCAAATTTCCTGACTAAATTGTTCGGCACCAAGGCCGACCGCGATATGAAAGAGCTCAAGCCCAAGTTGAACAGAGCGCTTGAAGCTTACGAAACCATCAAAAACCTCTCTACCGACGACCTGCGTCATAAAACGGTTGAATTCCGTGAGAAAATCCGTGAAGCCACGGAAGCGGAAGAAACCCGTCTGGCAGAAATCCGCGACTATCTGGACAACAACTATGACATGCCCATCGAGGAGAAGCAGGATCTCTACAAAGAGATGGAAAAACTGGAAGAAAAAGCCTACAACACCACCCAAGATGTGCTGAACGAGATTCTGCCGGAGGCCTTTTCCGTGATGAAAGAGGCTGCCCGCCGTTTCAAGGACAATGAAATCATCGAGGTGAAAGCCACCGATTTGGACCGCGACTTGGCTGCCACGCACGACGGCATTGAGATTGACGGTGACATAGCCCGCTACCGCAACACCTGGTCCGCTGGCGGCAACATGATCACTTGGGATATGTGCCACTACGATGTGCAGCTCATCGGAGGTATCGTGTTGCACGAAGGCAAGATTGCCGAGATGGCGACGGGTGAAGGTAAAACCCTCGTGGCAACACTGCCCGTCTATCTGAACGCCCTCCCGGGCAAAGGCGTGCACGTGGTCACCGTGAACGACTACCTGGCCAAGCGTGACTCCGAGTGGATGGGCCGTCTGTACGAGTTCTTGGGTCTCACCGTGGACTGCATCGACAAGCACGAGCCTAACTCCGACGAGCGCCGCCGCGCCTACAACGCCGACATCACTTACGGTACCAACAACGAGTTCGGTTTCGACTACCTGCGTGACAACATGGCCCGCAATACCGGCGAACTGGTGCAGCGTCCCCACAACTACGCCATCGTGGATGAGGTGGACTCCGTGTTGATTGACGATGCCCGTACGCCGTTGATCATCTCCGGTCCCACGCCCAAAGGTGACCAGCAAGAGTTTGACAAATACAAACCCATCGTCCAAAAACTATACGAAGCCCAGCGTGTGTATGTGTCGGAGATTCTGACCCGCGCCAAGAAGATGTTGGCCGAGAATCCTGATCCTAAGCCGCAGGACGAGAGTGCCATGTTGTTGTTGCGCGCCCACCGCGGTTTGCCCAAGAACAACGCCCTCATCAAGTTCCTCAGCGAGCCTGGCATGAAACAGGTGCTCCAACGCACGGAATCCTTCTTCATGCAGGATCAGAACCGCAACATGCACCTCATCGACGACGAACTCTATTTCGTCATTGAAGAGAAATTGAACACCGTCGATATCATGGACAAAGGTATCGAGCTGGTGAGTCGCGATGCGGAAGAGGCCAAGATGTTCATCATGCCTGATGTGGGTGCCGAAATTGCCGAGCTGGAGAAAGAGAACCTCACTCCGCAAGAGAAAACTGCCCGTAAAGAAGAGATTTACAACAATTTTGCCGCTGCTTCCGACCGTATCCACACTATCCATCAGCTGTTGAAGGCATACACCATGTTTGCTAAAGATGTGGAATACGTCATCATTGACAACAAGGTGAAGATTGTGGACGAGCAGACAGGCCGTATCATGGAGGGCCGCCGCTATTCTGACGGTTTGCACCAAGCTATCGAAGCCAAGGAAAACGTCAAGGTGGAGGCCGCCACACAAACCTACGCCACTATCACATTGCAGAACTACTTCCGTATGTACAAGAAGCTGGCCGGTATGACCGGTACCGCTGAAACGGAAGCTGGTGAGTTCTGGAACATCTATAAACTGGATGTGGTAGTGATTCCGACCAACAAACCCGTTATTCGTGACGATGCCAACGACTTGGTTTACAAGACCAAGCGCGAGAAATATGCTGCCGTAGTGAACGAAATCATCCGGCTGCACGAAGAGGGCCGACCTGTCTTGGTGGGTACCACTTCGGTGGAAACTTCCGAGTTGTTGTCCCGTATCTTGACCAGCCGCCGCATCCAGCACAACGTGTTGAACGCCAAGTTGCACAAGAAGGAGGCTGACATTGTGGCAGAGGCCGGTCAGGAGGGCACGGTGACTATCGCTACCAACATGGCCGGTCGTGGTACCGACATCAAGCTTACACCAGAGGTGCGCGAGAAGGGCGGTTTGGCCATCATCGGCACGGAGCGTCATGATTCCCGTCGTGTGGACCGCCAGTTACGCGGTCGTTCCGGCCGTCAGGGCGACCCCGGTAGCTCCCAGTTCTTCGTCTCTTTGGAGGACGACTTGATGCGTTTGTTTGGCTCCGACCGTATCGCCAGAGTCATGGACCAGATGGGCCACCAGGACGGCGATGTCATCCAACACGGCATGATTTCCAAGTCCATCGAGCGTGCCCAGAAGAAAGTGGAGGAGAACAACTTCGGTATTCGTAAGCGATTGCTGGAATACGACGATGTGATGAACAAGCAGCGTTCCACCATCTACCGCAAGCGCCGCAATGCCTTGTTCGGCGACCGTCTGGCTATCGATATTGCCCAGATGTTCGAGGATGTGTGCGAAACCGTGGTCACCAACAATTGGGAGGCCAAAGATTTTGAAGGTTTCAGCATGGACATGATCAAGACTTTCGGGTGCGAGTCTCCCTTCGATGAGAAATACTTCCTGCAGGAGCGTCCCCATATTCTGGTGGAGAAACTCTATCCTGTGGTGTATGACCACTATAAAGCCAAGTTGCAGCAGATCAGCGAGCAGGCTTATCCGGTGATGGAGCGTGTGTATCTGGAGCATGGCGACAAGTTCCAGAATATCGCCATCCCGTTCACTGATGGCAACAAGAACATCAGCATCGTGGCTCCGCTGAAGAAGTGCTACGAGACCAAGGGCCGTGAGGTGGGCTTGTCCTTTGAGAAGGGCATCACGCTGGCTGTCATTGACAATGCATGGAAAGAGCACTTGCGTGCCATGGACGACTTGAAAGAGAGTGTGCAGAACGCTTCTTACGAGCAGAAAGACCCGCTGTTAATCTACAAACTGGAATCCTTCAATTTGTTTGACCAGTTGCTGGTCCGCATCAGCCAGGAAATTGTGAGCTTCCTGAACAAGGGCAGAATCCCGATGGCAGAGGAGCAGGCTCCACAAGTGCGTGAGGCTCAGCTGCCGCAATCGGATGCCAAGAAGCTGACCACCGGCCGCGAGGAGGTGGCTGGCGGTGGCCGTCAGGTGGCTCCGGGTGGCAAGGGCAGCCAGCCTATCCGCGTGGAGAAAAAGGTGGGTCGCAACGATCCTTGCCCGTGCGGCAGCGGCAAGAAATACAAGAACTGCCACGGCCGTATGAGCGCTGAATAATGAAGCGTGCCATCCTATCGGTAACCAACGACCTCTACACGGACGCCCGTGTGGACAAGGTGGCTATGTTCCTTACCCGAAATGGCTATGAGGTTACCTTGGTGGGCCGTTGTTATGCCGACTCGCCGAAATTGGTGTCACGCGCGTACCACACGCACCGCATGAGACTCCTGTTCCGCAAAAATTGGATCTTCTATGCAGAATACAACCTCCGTCTTTTCTTCTATCTGCTTTTCAAAAAGTGTGACGTACTCATCGCCAACGACTTGGACACGCTGTTGCCCAATACTTTGGTGAGTCGCCTCAGGCGCAAGCGACTGGTCTATGACAGCCACGAGTACTTCTGTGGCGAGCTGTCTGTGCTCAGTAACCCGAAAGCGCTGAAGGTATGGAAAGCCATTGAACGATACTGCTTCCCGAAGCTGAAGACCGTCATCACGGTGAGCCAGTCTATCGTGGACCAGTACGAGCAGGAGTACGGCATACGCGCGCACTTGGTGCGCAACATCCCGCCCGCGGGCACGCCTCCGCTCATACGAACGAAAGCCGATTTAGGTATGCCAGCCGACAAGTTCAATCTCATCATTCAGGGTAACGGCCTCAATGAGGGGCGCGGCTGTGAAGAGTCCATACTGGCCATGCAGCAGTTGCCCGACGCGCATCTTTTCATCATCGGCGGCGGCACCATCATACCCAAATTGCACCAGATGGTGGCTGAGCTGCAACTCGGCGACCGTGTGACCATCGTGCCCCGGCAAACCCAGGAGATGTTGTTCCAATACACAGCCTTGGCGGATGCCGGCCTGGCTATGGATCACGATGTGGGCCCCAACGCCCAATATAGTCTCCCCAACAAAATATTCGAGTACATCAAGGCCGGCATTCCGCAGATTGTGTCCAACTTGCCGGAGCGGGCACGCATTGTGCGGCAGTACCAGATAGGGTTGGTGCCGGAGACCATCACCCCCGAAGCCATTGCGGAGGCGGTGCGCACTTTGCAGAGCAATCCCCAGCTTCACCAGCAATACAAAAGCAACTGTTTGAAAGCAGCCCATGAACTCACTTGGGAGAATGAGGAATCCATTTTAAAGGATATTTACGTGATGTAAGGGCTGTTTGTGTTGTGGTGTGGGCGAAACGAGTCCATGAAAATGTCCGCTTCCGGCATGTGTATTGTGTGCATAATGTGCGACGAAAGAATCACCAAATCCCTCATCAAAAAGTATAATTTAAAGCGGGTTTATTGCCTGTTTTAAGACCAACTTTTTGGGGTTGGTCTTTTTTTTTATTTTTAAACATAATTATAAAAAAATTACTTATTATTGCAACTTGCAACTAAAAGTGCAATAGAATTTGATTAAATACGTGATAATTACACAATTATGAAAAAAACACTACTTTTACTTGGTTTACTTTCGTTTGCCGTTTTGCAATTGACAGCCCAATGTGATGCGCCTTCATACGTACAAGCCACCCCGCGTTGGGATCAAGTGAAGCTTACTTGGGAATCGCCATTGCTCAATTACACTCCCACCGATGTTATATCGTATGGCGGTGATGTATCTATTGGCGTCGGATTAGGAGACTACACGTTCACCGCAGCTATTAGACTGACCCCAGACAGTTTGATTCGGGTGAGTGGCAAGTATCTCTCCCATGTGAAGTTTACGCTGTGGCAAAATACCATTTCAACCTTGACTATCAAAGTGTGGCAGGGCGGTAGTTATGACAGTATCAATGATATTTTCTATGAAGGCACGCTGGTTTCTTCAACGCCGGTCGATGTGTCCACTTTGGTGGCTGGAGAGAATACAGTAACACTGAACACGCCGGTTTTGGTAAACTCCAACCAAGAGATATGGATTGGCTATGAGGTGTTGACCTCCGCGGGAAGCAATGGATTTCCAGCAGCTGCCACTAACACGGTCTATGACAACCTGAACAATCTCTGGTATGCTGGAGACTGGATGACGTTGGCAACTGCTGGCATTGAGGGCTTCGGGTGGTTAATTTCCGGATGGTTCGTCCAAAGTGTGCCTGACATCAGTGGTTTCAACGTGTATCGCGACACCACAAAGTTAAATACGGTTCCTATAACAGATCATTTCTATACAGATGCTGTCCTTGCCCCGCAGACCCAATACTGTTACAGAGTAGAGTCCGTCTGTTCATCCACCACGAACAGTTCTGCTCCCATTTGTGTTGCTACAACCGCTACGCCAACCTGTGGTACACCTATTGGTGCGGACACTACTCCTAC
Organism: Bacteroidales bacterium; assembly: GCA_017554325.1. Classification (GTDB taxonomy): domain Bacteria; phylum Bacteroidota; class Bacteroidia; order Bacteroidales; family WCHB1-69; genus F23-D06. Next base: position 12,567 of record JAFZIP010000014.1, on the reverse strand, counting down.
CACGAATCTGCCATTCAACAGTTATTACAACTATAGTTATTCCCAACAGATTTTTACTGCCAGCGAAATAGGCACGCAACAAGGAACCATTGTTTCGCTTGGTCTGCCATATATGTATGCCACTCCTCAAGTTTTCTCCAATGTCCAGGTCTATATGGCCAATATCTTGAAGACAACATTCAATTCTACTACAGATTGGATTCCAGGTAATGATTTGACCTTGGTTTATGATGGTCCATACAGTTGCAATGCTGCGGATACATTTTCCACCATCGCATTCAACACCCCCTTTGAGTGGGATGGTGTAAGCAATGTGGTCGTGGCCATCGTGTACAATGAGGGCACATTCTACGAGAATGATCCTCGTTTCTATTGCCACACGACGACGGGCAGCACTTCCCTTTATGCCTATCGAGATGCTTCTCCATACAGTATTTCCACCCCGACGTCCGGTTCTTTGGCCAATATCCGCAATAACATCCTATTCTGCTTCGGCCCTCAGACCACTTGCTATACACCAGACCATGTAATAATCCACGATTACGATATCTCTCCAACTTCTGCAATCGTATCTTGGCATCCTCATTCTGCTACCGACCATCAATGGGAAGTGGTATGCGTGTTATCGGGGAACAGTATTAACAGCGGGACGCCAATCATTGTCAGTAATAGCACCTGTACGCTGTCGAATCTTATTCCCAACAGCGATTATGATGTGTACGTCCGCACTGTTTGTTCCGCATCGGAATCCAGCAACTGGGCTCACCTTTCTTTCCGCACATATTGTGCAGATCATCAAACCATTCCGTATGTGGAAACTTTCAACAATTATGGCGAAGGTGGTGAAGACACCTATCCTTTCTGCTGGGGACGAAAAACCAATAATACCACTACTCAATATCCCTATGTGTCTTCCTATGGTCAGTTGATTCTTTACTCTTACGAGAATCTCTATTCTTTGGCTGTGTCCCAGGCTTTAAATCTTTCTACTTACCCTGCAGGCACGCTGGCACTTGATTTTCTTGTCGGAATTACCAATGAAAGTTACGGAAGATTGGATGTGGGCGTGATGACGGATCCTACTAATCTGGGTACTTTCACACTGCTTAAGTCCTACTATCCCAGCGATTTTCCTGTTGTCGGTGAATGGATGCATGAATATATCACCCTTCCGGAATCATACCCATCACGCATTTTCTTGGCTTTCTATGCCCCGGCTCCTGTAGCCAGCACCGTCAACTTTGTAAATGTGGATGAAGTGCGGGTGGATTATGTACCTACTTGTTCCAATCCGTCAAATCTGACCGTCTTGAATGTTACGGGTACAGCGTCAACGCTTTCATGGACGCCGGCCCAATATGGATCCACAGGCTATACTCTTAAATATGAAGCGGCAGGGCAGGCACCCAGAACAGTCACAACTACAGATTGTCAATATATGCTTACAGGCCTGACTCCTAACACTGAATATGAAGTTAAACTCGTCTCCAACTGCGTTGGCGGTTCCTCCGACACGATCAGTACTGTGCTTACCACGGCCAATTTTGTTACCTGTCAGCAACCCAATCCCACTCCGTTGAATCTTGTGGACAACACTCTTGATCCTACCAATACCTTCCAGCTCCCAATTAACACCTACTATAACTACTCCTATACTCAGCAGATTATTCCTGCCTCTCAGATTCAGGCCAACGCGCCCGTCGTTATCACGGGTATTGGTTTTGACTATAACTATAGTTCACCTCTTGATCAGAGAAACAATGTGAAGATTTATCTGGCACATCGTGCCTCATCCACTTTTGCTTCCACTTCCGACTGGACTCCAATATCGGAAGCCACCTTGGTATATGAGGGTGGCCTCAATTGCACCCAGGGATGGAATGTTTTTAATTTTGACACGTATTTCACATACAACGGCAATGACAATCTAGTTGTTATCGTGGATAACAACTCTGGTATTTACAACACATCCTCCTATGTCTTCCGTAGCCGCACGGGCACTACATACCAATCGTTGTTTTACTTCAGTGACGTAAATAATCCTAATCCAGCGGAGCCGCCGACAGGTACTCGCAGTTTTGTCGTCAGTGACATGGAGCTGTTCTTGTGCAATCAAGTGGCACCGATTTCGTGCCCTGAGCCCATGGTTTACACCACAGGTGCCAATGACCAAAGTATCACAGTTGCCTGGGTTTCCAACGGTAGCGAAAACGCATGGTCGCTTCAGTATAAACCGGAAAATAGCAATAACTGGATTACTGCCGACTCGGTTTCAGCTTCTCCGTACACCATCAGAAACTTGGTTTCCGATGTTAACTATGACATTCGTTTGTGTGCTTTGTGCTCTGCTACAGAAAGCAGTGAATGGGCCTATACTACGGCATACACGCCTTGCGCATCTGTCAGCATTCCATATTTTGAGAATTTTGAAAATGAAGTAGTCAACCAGACGCCTTCTTGCTGGATGATACAGAATAACACGACCAATCCAACGCCTGTTGTCAACGCTACATTTGCCGCTTCTGGCAGCAAGTCGCTGTTTTTCAATTGTCCTGTTACCAACAATTACGCATACGGTATTCTGCCGCGATTCAACAATCAAGTGCCGATGAACAATCTGCAAGTGAAGTTCAAAGCATTCAAAACTGTCAATGCTCACAGAATAGATGTTGGTATTATGACAGACCCTACGGATCCTTCTACTTTTGTATTGCTCGGTGAGTTTTCTCCTTCTGTCATCAATAATTGGGAAATGGGCGAAATCATCACTAATCACTATAATGGTAATGGTCATTATTTGGCATTCAGGATCCCGAAGTGGTATTCCAACTCCATGTATATTGACGATGTGGATATTCAAGAAAATTCCACTTGTCCTCACGTGAGCAATATCTATGCAGCCGACATCACGGCCACTTCGGCAACTATCAGATGGACTGCCGGCAACGAGGAGACACAATGGGCATACCTGTACGGACCCAACGGCACCGTAGATCCCGCTGTGGACACGCCTTTATACTGCAATACGAATTCTTTGGTATTAACCGGGCTTATCCCCAATACCCTTTATACTGTTCATATCCAAGCTTATTGTGACACAGCTGACCAAAGTTCATGGTCGCAATTCACTTTCCGTACCAGTTGTGGCATTATGCAACATGTGCCTTATACGGAAGACTTTGACAGTTATATGGGCACCACAAGTACAGTTGACAATGTCTTGCCTAACTGCTGGAGCAGAATAAACAACGGAAACACTTGTACTGGATTCCCGACAGTATATGCCTCCGGAGCCAATACCGGAGCCAACTGTCTGGCATTCTATACACATAGTTTTTCCATTTTTGGTGACCAATATGCCATCTTGCCTGAGATTGATACCGCTGTATTGCCCATCAATACCTTGGAGTTGACAATGTCTATGGCTGCGCGCTCAAACAACGATCCGTTCCAGGTGGATGTGGGTGTTATGTCCGATCCTGACAATCCCTCTACATTTACTCTTGTACGGACGGTCACGACCACAAGAACGGTATATTCCAACCAGCTTGTGTGTTTTGATGATTACACAGGAGACGGTCGGTACATAGTGCTGAGAGTGAAGAAACCGATCAGTAACTATAACTATGGCTATATTGATGATGTGGTATTGTCCCCTGTTTCTGATTGCGCGCCTGTTTCCAACCTGAAAGCTTCAAATGTGGCTGGAACTTCGGCCCTGATCTCATGGGATCCTGCTCATCACGGCACTATTTCAGGCTACACGTTGCTATATTCTGTAGCCGGACAAAACCATTGGGATACAGCAAGCAGCCACATCACAGGTGCCATGTATATGCTTAACAACTTGATTCCCAACACGGACTATGAAGTGAAAGTAATCACCAATTGTGACAGCAGTTACAGTATTGTTGTTTCCCAGACGTTTAGGACAACTTGTCTGGCTGGCGGTGAAATAACAATAGGCGACGGATCTGAAATCAATGACTATATTCCTTCGTATAGTTACTATAACTATTGTTACTCACAGCAAGTATTTACCGCCAATGAAATGGGTGGTGCCAATACGTTTAGCTCAATTTCATTCAACATGGCCAATTGGGCACAACACCGAACTTTATCCATCTATTTGATGCATACAACGGAAAGCACGCCTTCCACTTGGTTGCCTACAGCCAATGCAACGCTAGTGTTTTCGGGTGTGCCTACTTTGGCTCAAGGATGGAATTCTTTCATTTTCCAGACACCTTTCGTGTATGATGGTGTTCATAACTTGGCGGTTATTGTCATTGATGAAACAGGAAGCTATAACGACGGCAATTCGTGGTTTGTACACGAATCTCCTTCAGGAATGGGTGCATCTCTTTACACTTTTTCAGATTATAATCACTATACCATCAACAGCACACCGACAACTACCACTGGAGGTCCCTCTAAATATTGTAACGATGTAATCTTCGGTGGCGAATGCAACAACCAGGTCTCCTGTATTCCACCAAACTTCTATGTGAGCAACATCAGCACCCACTCTGCCGACATTGTATGGACTAACGGTGGTGCAGAGAGCTCATGGGAGATGGAATATAAGAAGTCATCAGAGAGCACATGGACACCAGTTGCCAATTTGTCCAACTTCACAGCACATCTTACCAACTTGCAATCCAGCACTCTCTATACGGTGAGAATGCGTTCCAACTGCGGTGCTACTTACAGCTCTTACAAGACGATGGACTTCATGACCGAATGTGATGTGATTAGTACGCTTCCATTCCAGGAGAATTTCGATTTTTACGGCACAAGTGAACATGCATATCCTCCTTGTTGGAGTAAGATCAACAATCACTCTTCCGACATGCCGATTATCAGCACCTATAATTATAGTGCTCCGGGTGCTTTGTACTTCTTAGCCGGTTCACCGGGTACCCGTAATATTGCTATCACTCCTGAGTTTGACACATCGATTGTCATGAATAGCCTGCGAGTGACGTTCATGTACGCTGCTACCTCTCCCAACGACAAACTTGTTGTCGGTGTGATGTCCGATCCTGAAGATGTCAACACCTTTGTTGCAGTTGATACGGCTTATCCTGCATCATCTGCCGCATCATCCTGGATTGAGCGAGATGTGTATTTGAATAATTACCAAGGTAATGGACGCTACATTGCGTTCAAGAACGAAGCCTCAACCTACGCTGCTTTTGCATACCTGGATAGTTTGGTGATTGATGTCATGCCTTCATGTTTGAAGCCGCGCGACTTGTCCGCAATAAGCAATAGTTCTTCTGTGATTTTGTCGTGGACGGAAACTGGCTCTGCCACCGCATGGGAGATTGAGTATGGTGCACAAGGGTTCACGCCAGGCACAGGCACTACAGTTGCTGTGACCACCAACCCATATACTATCGATAATCTTTCTGCAGCTACATACGACTTCTATGTGCGCGCCAATTGCGGCAACAATGATTTCAGCGACTGGGTCGGTCCTATTCAGGCAACACCAGGATCCTACAATCTGCCTACAACTGGCGAATACACTTTGACCATGTGCGGCGGCTATCTCTACGACAACGGCGGTCCTGATGCTCATTACGATTCCGATTGCGATGTGACTGTGGTTATCAATCCTGATATGGATGGTATGATGGTTCACATGACGGGTACATTTGAACTTGAGGATGGCTATGACAAACTTATCATCTATGACGGCAGCGATGATAGTGGCACGGTGCTCTTCAACAGCGACGAGGACACAACCCTTAATGTGACATCCACTACGGGTCCGCTTACGCTCCACTTTGAGTCTGATGAGAGCATCCAGTATAGTGGTTTTGCGATTCAGGTAACTTGCGAAGGAGGCAGTACTCCTGAAAGCTGTGAGGCACCGACCGATCTAACCGTCTATATACCTTTGAATGGTGCTGAGGCTCAACTTTCTTGGAATCAACAGGGCGAACCCGACAACTGGACTGTCAACTACAGACAGGCTTCTTCGGGCGGTTGGACAACAGAAACTGCCACCACCAGCTCCTATACCCTTACCAATCTGGCAAGTGGTGTTGAGTACGAGGCCTTTGTGGTAGCTAACTGTGGGGAACAGATAAGTGAAGAATCCAACCATGTTACGTTCACTCTGACGGGTATCAATAATTATCTGATGAGCAGCTCTGTACTCTATCCTAACCCGACCACAGGAAAGTTCAGAATTGAGAATTCAGAATTGATGATTGAGAATGTGGAGGTTTATGATGTGTATGGCAAGCTGATCATGACCATGAAGGTTGGCGATAACAGTGTGAACATTGATCTGAGTGGCAACGCTTCCGGAGTTTATTTCGCTCGTGTCATCACCGAGATGGGTACAGAAACCCTCCGCGTGATTAAGAACTAATAAAACTCATAATCGATAAATACTTTTGAAATTTTCGCAATTTAATGAATGACAAATTAGCATTGGTGACGGGTGCCGACGGAGGCATGGGCACCATCCACACCCGCACGCTGGCGAAAGCCGGTTATGAAGTGATTATGGCCTGCTATGATGCTGAAGTGGCGAGACCCGTGTATGAGGAAATTCAAAAGGAGACAGGAGCAACTTTGCATTTGATGCAGGTGGATCTCGGCAATCTGCAAGATATTATCCGTTTTGCCGATGAGGTCAAGGGAAAATTTTCCTCCTTGCAGATTTTGTTGAATAATGCCGGAGTGCTGTGCCATCGTGCCAAGAACAGTGTGAACGGGGTGGAGTACACCGCCGCAGTGAACTATTTGGGACACTATACGCTTACCAACGCCCTGCTGCCCATCATGGGCCAAGGCACTCGTATTGTGAGCATGATTTCCATTGCCTATATCATGGGAAAAATCAAGGAAGATTTTCTTTCCGGAACCAACGACAAGAAGTTCAACCGGTTCACCACGTATGGCAACTCCAAGCGGGCACTCTATTATTTCATGCTCGACGTGGCAGACGAGTGGAAGAAGCGGGGTATATGCATCAACGTGGCCGACCCGGACATTGTGAGCACTGGCATCATCCGCCAGGGCAATGTTGTGGTGGACAAGCTGTGCGATTGGTTCTTCCGTCCGGTCATCAACACGCCGGAGGAAGGAGCAGCCACCATGCTGGCTGCCGCCTTGAACCCCGAGTTTGAAGGGGTGACGGGATGTTATTTCAAGAAGAAAAAGGTGAAGGCACATAAAAAGAAATTTTACAACAACATCACCGAGCGGGAACTGTTACGACGCATCACCCGTGAGGCCCTGGAACGTAATGGTATAGCATTATGATCATACCTCCCTATCTGGAATCCGGCGACACCATAGCCATTGCGGCTCCGGCGCGCAAGGTCTCCGAACAGGAGATGCTGCCGGCGGTGCGTTTTCTCCAGGAAGCAGGCTTCCACGTGCATCTCGACGAGCGCCTCTTCGCTGAGTGCCATCAGTTTGCCGGTGACGAGCCGACGCGCGCAGGCTACATCCAGGAACTGCTCGACAATCCTGACATCAAGGCCGTGTGGTTCGCACGCGGCGGCTACGGGTCCGCCCGCATCATCGACAACCTTGACTTCTCCGCTTTCTGCCGCAATCCCAAGTGGCTGGTGGGCTTTAGCGATGTTACAGTGTTCCATGCACATGTGCATCAGCGGTATGACATGGCCACGTTGCACGGCACCATGCCCATCAATGTGCATGACGGGGAATTCAACTCACCGGCCAACCGGAGTTTGATCGATGCCTTGACGGGCCGCCAGCTGCGTTACGAAATCCCAGAGCATCCTCTCAGCCGCTTGGGCGAGTTTTCCGCTCCCGTTGTGGGTGGCAATCTCTCCATCCTCTATTCGCTGATGGGCTCTCCGTCGGAGCTGGATACGGATGGCAAAGTGCTTTTCATTGAGGATCTGGACGAGTATCTGTATCACATCGACCGCATGATGACAAATCTGGACCGAAGCGGCAAACTGCGGAACTTGGCTGGTTTGATAGTGGGGTATTTGAGCGATATGCACGATAACACCATCCCGTATGGCAAAAATGCGGAAGAGATTGTGGCGGAGCATTGCCAGAAGTACGGTTTCCCTGTAATCTTCAACTTCCCTGCAGGTCACGAGGTGCTCAACAAAGCCATCCGAATGGGCTGTCGGATGAATTGCCAAATTCAAAATCAACAAATCATCATAGAAAATTAAGCGTTATGTCGAAATACTCCTTTTTACTTAAACTATGCCGTTTCAAGGTGACGGGTTACACGCCGGAGGACTTCCAGAATAACCCTGAATTGAAAAAATGTGTCATCATCATGGCTCCGCACACCTCTGTTTATGATTTTGTGGTCGGCCTTTTTGTAATACGATATTTGGGCTTGAAAATGGTTATGGTGATGAAGAAGGAGTTTTTCGTTTTCCCGTTAAAAGGTTTTTTGACGAGGATAGGTTGTGTGCCCGTTGACCGTAAACATGCCTTGCACTTTGCCGATTTTGCCGTGGACTTGATCAAAAGTCGCGAGGAGATTGCCTTCATCATCTGTCCGGAAGGATCTCGCCAATATGTGGAGCATTGGAAGCGCGGTTTTTACCAGATTGCGCAGAAGGCCGACGTGCCCATTTGTATCAGCCATATAGACTTCAAGACCCGGACGGCTGGCGTGGGCAAGATTTTCCATCCCACAGGGAACTATGAGCAGGACTTGGCCGAGATTGAACAATATTATTATGGTATGCGTGGCTTGCACAAGGGCCAGTTCAATTTAGAAAACCGGTAGCAGGCAATCTATCTCTTTCCCTTCAGGCGGAAATCCTTGAATTCTTTGTTGTCAGAAGACCCCTTGTAGAGCAGTTTTACCTTATCGCGTACCCGGCAATCCTTGAAAACCACATCGTTGTGACTGCCAATGAAGTTGATTTGCATTTTCGGGTTGCAGGGGATGAACAGTGTGCCGATATAATCCGCATGATTGTCGATATAATAATAGATGTCATCGGAACAGTTCAGATAGATGTTGCAGTTTTTATAGGTGCGTTTGGCCGTGTTGACGGCAGATGTGTAACGCACAAAACCTAAAGTACAGCGTTCAAAAACTATGTTGTATGCCTCATTGGCCTTTACATTGTAGTTGAGTCTTGATTTGCTGATCCGGATGACATCTTTGGCGGAATAGCGGATGTTGGGATGCAGACTGGCTGGATAGATGTATTTGGTTTTGGCCTGTGCAATCCGGTTGTCGGTGACCGGTATGATATCCAGATGGCTGATATTGCAGGCGTAGGCTTGTGCCAATTTCACATATCGGTTGCTCAGATAAAGGTCGGCGGCGTGTCCGCTTCCCGAGTAGTTGAACTTCATGCCATCAATGGAAATTGTTTTGATATAAGGTGTGGCAGCCTCTTTTTCCTGCTTGTGGTTGAGATTGAAAATGGCAACTTTCTCCACATTGTCGGGCACATTCACCGTCATGTTTTTGATGATGATATCGGGCCAGTACTTCTTGGCCAGTTCGGGGCGGCTGTTTTTCACGGAGTCGAGGCGGCCGGCGGATATGAGGAAGTAGCGGTTGTTGGTCGCGTCGAATACACAATCCTCCATCTTGAGGTTGAATTGGGTGTAGGCGTTATAGGAAGGCTCCAACAAGACAGGGATGAAGTTCACAAACCGGCATTTTTGATAGGAAAGAGTGCCGTACATGGATGAGAACTGGTTGTAGAGATTGCTGAATTTGCAACTTTTCATGGAGACATCGCGGCCATAGCAGTGGATATCAAAGCGGTTGATGTCGCAATCCTGCAGGTAGGCCGTATTGATGTTGTTGGTCCCGAACACGCCCCACTTGGCCTTGGCGTTGAGCCGCACAAAGCGGCTGTTCCATACGTTGTTCATCTGAATGCCGTAACCGTAGTAGTCGCTGCGCGAGTAGGTGCCGTTGATGGTGACATTATCCATCGTCACGTTGGTGCAGTTTTGGATGTCGATGGCTGCATCGGCCACTAACTTGCTTTCAGGGGTGTTGATGGTCACGTTCCGTATCTGCAGGTTGTTCTGCCCGCTGATGATGAAAGGCATCACCTTGTAGGAGTTTGCCTTGTCGCGGATGAAAGTGAGATTCTGGATTATCACAGGCTCTTCGTCTTCATCCACCGCAACGAAAGAACACTTGGGTTTCGACTGCTCGTTGTTGTAGGGCATGACAGGGTTGTTGCGACTTTGCCCGTCGCAGATGAGCAAAATATCACGGCGGATGGCACTATAATTGTACCCAATTCGCTTTGCCACCCACGGATTTTCATCTTCTATTACCAGCTGATACAAGCCGTTGGCCAGTGCAGGCACAGAGGAAAAATCCTCACCATCCAGCAAACCTTTATCTATGGTGATGCTTGTGGCCGCTTGCTGCCGCTCGAAGAGATAACAGAGCTTGCTTTTGTTCCGCACGGTGAGGCGCAAGCCTTTGAAGTCGGTGGTTTTGCCCAGCGGAATCCTTTGCGACGAAGCAGTGATCTCTATTGTAAGAGTGTCTATTCCACTGTAATCCACCGGCACGTTGGCTTTCAAGGCGGCCATGTGGGTTTTGTACAGCACCTCGTAACGCTCCGAATCCGATGCAGCTTCGTACAGACCGAAATCCTTTGGAGACAGCAGAGAGTCTTGCGCATTCAGAGGGACTTTCATTAAAATAAACAGGCAGACAAACAGAATCAGCTGTTTGATTTTCATTTTTGTATATAATCTCTTCTTACTAGTCTCTTTTGAAAATATCGCGGGTATAGACCTTGTCGGCCACATCGTCCAAGCAGGCATCGTAGCGGTTGGCGATGATAGCCTGTGCCTGCTGTTTGAACTTGTCGAGGTCGTTCACCACTTGACTGCCGAAGAATGTGGTGCCGTCGGGCAGGGTAGGTTCATAGATGATGACGATAGCACCTTTGGCCTTCACACGTTTCATCACACCTTGGATGGAGGATTGACGGAAGTTGTCGGAATTGCTCTTCATCGTCAGTCGATAGACACCGATGACGCACTGCCGTTCCTCACTGGGGTTGAAGTCGCCGCGGTTGTAGTAGTCGTAGTAACCGGCCATGTTGAGCACGCGGTCGGCGATGAAGTCCTTGCGGGTGCGGTTGCTTTCCACGATGGCAGACATCATGTTTTGTGGCACGTCGGCGTAGTTGGCGAGCAGCTGTTTCGTGTCTTTGGGCAGGCAATAGCCGCCGTAGCCAAAGCTCGGGTTATTGTAGTGCGTGCCAATGCGCGGATCCAGACACACGCCCTCGATGATTTGCTGGGTGTTCAGTCCCTTGATTTCCGCGTAGGTGTCCAGCTCGTTGAAGTAGGAGACTCGCAAGGCCAGATAGGTGTTGGCGAACAGTTTCACAGCCTCGGCTTCGGTGCTGCCCATGAACAGCACAGGCACATCCTCTTTCAGCGCCCCTTGCTTGATGAGTGTGGCAAACACGTGCGCCTTCTCTTCAAGGAAGGGATTGGAGTTGTCGTAACCCACGATGATGCGGGAAGGGTATAGGTTGTCGTACAGGGCTTTGCTCTCGCGCAGAAACTCGGGCGCAAAGATGATGTTCGGCAATTTCCCGTCCGCGCCTTTGAACTTCTCGCGCACTTGCGTGGTATAGCCAACAGGAATGGTGCTCTTGATGACCATCACCGCGGTGGGGTTCACGCGGAGTACCATGCGGATGACGTCTTCCACAGCGGAGGTGTCGAAGAAGTTCTTCTGGCTGTCGTAATTGGTGGGTGCGGCAATCACCACAAAGTCCGCATCTTTATATCCCTCCTCGGCATCCAAGGTGGCCGTAAGGTCCAGCGTTTTGTGCGCTAAATAATCCTCGATATAGTCATCTTGGATAGGGGACTTTTTTTGGTTTACCAAATCCACGCGTTCGGGCACAATATCGACGGCCGTCACATGATTGTGCTGGGACAGAAGGGTGGCGATGCTAAGTCCGACATAGCCGGTGCCGGCAACTGAAATGTTCATATAAATGTTGTTTTTTGTTTATTATTTGGGTAGGGACGCATAATTATGCGTCCCTACCAATTGTTTACCTGCCTTCTATATCTTTGAAATATTTCACGGTGCCGTAGGTAATCTCGTCGCAGGCGGCATCGTCGCATACAATGATTCCCTTGGGATGGAGTTGGAGCACGGAGACGGTGCACATCTGGCTGACGGAGCCTTCGATGGCGGCGGCCAGCGCGCGGGCCTTGCCATGGCCGTTGGCCAGAATCATTACCTCGCGGGCGTCCATTACGGTGCCTACACCCACGGTCAGGGCCGTCTTGGGTACTTGGTTGATGTCATTGTCGAAGAATCGGGAGTTGGCAATCACAGTGTCCATTGTCAACGTCTTCACACGCGTGCGCGACGTGAGCGAGGATCCGGGTTCGTTGAATGCAATGTGCCCGTCGGGACCAATGCCGCCCATGAACAGGTCAATGCCGCCGTAGGACTTGATCTTGTCTTCGTAACGCTGACACTCTGCCTCCAAATCTTCAGCGTTGCCATTCAAAATGTTGACATTCTCTTTCTTGATGTCAATGTGATTGAAGAAGTTGTTCCACATG
>JAFZIP010000013.1 GCA_017554325.1 Bacteroidales bacterium | reverse complement strand
GCCGGCAGCAAGTATTTGCATGGCCAAGATAGCAGCATTCTGTGCACCATTGATAGCCACGGTAGCCACAGGTATGCCCGGCGGCATCTGCAGCATGGCCAAAGCTGCGTCCATGCCTTCCAGCGAGGACTTGATAGGCACGCCGATCACGGGCAGCGGGGTCATGGCGGCAATCACGCCCGGCAGGTGCGCTGCCATGCCGGCAGCGGCAATGATGACCTCCACGCCGCGCGTGTGCGCGTTCTTGGCATATTCGGCCACCTCATCCGGTGTGCGGTGCGCTGATAACGCCAACACTTCAAAAGGTATCTCATTACTGTCTAAAAACTTGCAAGCCGCCTCCATAACCGGCAGGTCGGAGGTGCTCCCCATGATAATGCTTACTCGTGCTTTCATATTTCAACTCAATTTTTGAAGCGCAAAAATAAGAAAAAAAGTTCACCTTGAAAAATCTAATCTCTAATCTCTCATCTCTAATCTCTCATCATTTTTTGTATCTTTGCACCCGTAAAAAATAGACCCAATTATGGCTGAAGAAAAACTTTTCACCGAATTTCCGCCCATTTCCACCGAACAATGGGAAGCAACTATTAATAAGGATTTGAAAGGCGCCGACTATGAGAAAAAGTTGGTGTGGCGCACCGATGAGGGCTTCAATGTACGCCCTTACTATCGTGCAGAAAATCTGAAAGATATTGACTATCTCAACACCTTGCCCGCTGAATTTCCTTACACCCGCGGCGCCAAGGCTGACAACAACAAATGGGAAATCGTACAGGAAATTGAAGAGGCTGACCCTGCGAAGGCCAACGCCATCGCGCTGGACGCCCTGAAACGCGGCGCCACTACCATCGCCGTCAATGCCCAGCAACTGGACAACGCCAACGCTCTAGCCACCCTGTTGAACAACATCGATCTGAACAAAACCGGCGTGCAGTTCAACCACGTGAAAAGCTACCTCGACTTGATGAAACTGTTTCTTCAGTATGTGGAAGAAAAGGGCTACGACAAGGACTCTGTATCCGGCAGTATCAATTTTGACCCGCTGACCTACCGCTTGAGACACAACAAGTTCTACTTCTCTCAAAAGGAAGACATGATGCAGGCTGTGGAACTGCTGAACATGGTGGAAGGTATGAAGAACTTCAAGCTCATCAATGTGAACGGCATCGTGCTGCACAACGCCGGTTCCACCATCGTGCAAGAGTTGGGCTACACGCTGGCACTGGCCAATGAGTACCTGGCCTTCTGTACCGAAAACGGCATCAAACCCGAGAAGGTGGCTTCCCGTATGCAGCTTACGCTCTCCGTCGGTTCCAACTATTTCATGGAGATCGCCAAATTGCGTGCCACGCGTTTGCTTTGGTCCACCATCGTAGCCCAGTACAAGCCCGCCTGCGACTGTGCATACAAAATCCGCATCAACACGGTGGCTTCCACTTGGAACAAAACGCTGTACGACCCGTACGTGAACATGCTGCGCAGCACCACGGAAGGCATGTCAGCCGTCATCGGCGGTTCCGATGCCATCTCTTTGCAGCCGTTCGATGTGGCTTACAAGGAATCCGATGATTTCTCCCGCCGTATCGCTCGCAATGTGCAGGTAATTTTGAAGGAAGAAGCCTTCATGGACCGCGTGGTGGATCCTGCCGCAGGTTCATACTATGTGGAAACCCTCACCAACGCTATTGCCGAGCACGCCTGGACCCTGTTCCAGAGTGTAGAGGCTAATGGCGGCGCGCTCAAAGCCATCGAGGACGGCTCACTGCAAGCCGAAATCGAGAAGAGTTGCCAGAAACGTGACATGGACATCGCCACCCGCCGTTACATCCTGCTGGGCACCAACCAATATCCGAACATCAACGAGACGATGGCCGACAAGATTGAACACTTGAAGAAGGACGACTGCGAGGGTTTGAAGACCTACCGCGGCGCGATGGCCTTCGAAGAGTTGCGTCTGGACACCGAAAAATACGCAAAAGAGAATCACCGTCCGTCGGTATATCTGCTCAAGCTCGGCAACCTGGCCATGCGCCAGGCACGTGCCGGATTCATCACCAACTTCTTTGGCTGCGCAGGCTACAAGATTGTGGAGCCCGCCGGTTTTGCCACTGTGGAAGAGGGCGTGAAAGCCGCTGGCGAAGCGAAACCCGACCTCATCGTGGTGTGCAGCTCTGATGAAGAATACGCCACCCTCGGTGTGGAGGCCGCCAAGCAGTGCAAGGCCCAGTTCCCGAACACGCCGTTCCTCGTGGCCGGCAACCCGACCGAATGCCTGGATGCCCTCAAAGAGGCTGGCACCGACGACTTCATCCACGTGCGTGTCAACATCTTGGAAAGTCTGAAGAAATACAACGAGATGTTGTTGAAATAATCAAAACATTTTTCTTAAAACCCTCTCTTGTTTGCTTGAACAATGAAGATTCTCAAGAAACTCATCACCCTGTTTGGGGTGCTGGCTATTGTTTTCAGTGCCTGTCACTCTCCTAAAACCAACCAAAATCAGGAAGCTTTTTTCACGTGGGAGGATTCCTACAAACGCCACATTGAGCTGGCAAAAGCCCCCGAACGCATCGTTTCCATCTCGCCTGCTATCACCGAAGTGATGTTCCTCGTGGGCGCTCAAAACAAGCTGGTCGGCATCTCCGATTTTTGCGTATATCCTCCTGAAACTGAAAAGATTGCCAAAATTGGCGGCATGCACAACATCAACTTTGAAGTACTCCTTTCGCTACACCCTGACGTGGTGCTGATAGGCTCCATGATTTCGCAAAAGGATGTGGATGCTATTGAAAAGATGGGCATTCCGGTTATATGCATTGTCGAGGAGACCTCCATGGAAGGTATGGCCGACATGATGGAGGTCATTGGTCGTATCACGCAATGCGAGGAAAAGGCAAAGACCGAAGCCTCCAAATGGCGGGAAGAAGTTAAGGCAATGCGTCAGGAGAACGCGCAGGATTCCGTCACCAAAAAGAAAGTCTATTATGTGGTGGGATTTGGCGATGCAGGTGATTTCACCGCTCCGAAAAACACCCACATCAACGAAATCATCGAATTGGCTGGCTGTGAGAATGTTGGTAAGAAACTCTCTTCCTGGAACATCAGCCGCGAAGTGCTGTTCAAAGCCAATCCCGACATTATTCTGATCCGCAAAGAGGACAAGGACGCATTCTGTTCCCAACATCCCTACACTTTGCTGAAAGCTGTGAAAGAAAACCGCGTGTATCCCATTGAAAGTGGATGGATAGACATCGTTTCCCCACGCAACATCAAGGCGGTGGAAATGATTCGAAACATCAAAAACAACTATCCCGCTAACGGCGAATAATGTACACGATGCCTGACATGGTTTGTTCTATGCCATTGATGCCTTTGTAGGTAAACTGGTAATTGTACACACCATCGGGGCAATCGCCACCATCCCAAGTGTTTTCATAACTATTGTTCCGATAAACCATCTGTCCGGCTCGGTTTCGCACAACGAGCTGACGCTGAATGCAATTCTCCAATCCGTCTATTACAAATTTGTCGTTAATACCATCTCCATTGGGAGTGAACACATTGGGAATTTCCAACTTAACGGGTGGAGTCCAATCCACGGCATCTTCGGAAAGATTTTGCACTACAGGATCTTGCTGCACAGCCTGGGCGACCTGCTGAGGCCTTGTCGGAATAGAGGGTGAAGAGGGAGCATGGGGTGAAAGGGGTGTATGGGGTACAAGGGGTGTATGGGGTACAAGGGGTGAATGGGGTGCATGAGGTGAAGAAGGTGAAGGAGATGAGGGAGATGAGGGAGTAGGCGGTACAGATTCTGTTGTCGGAATATTATCCTGAACCGACGGATTATCAGCCGATTCAGAAGTCTTGACAGAACTGGAATACGGAGTTTCGGGATATGCTAGCGTCGAAGGGGAAACAGGTACAGATGGATATAAGACTGCATCTTCATCGTTTACCCCATCGGTTATGGTGTCCGCAACGATTACGGGAGACGTCTCAACGGGTTGAGATTTCTTGTCATTCATGAGCACAACGGTCGTCACCACGGTGGCCACCGCAGCCGCGCCTACCACGCCCGCCACGATCTTGGCGGTCAGCGAGCCCAGCACATGTCCCGTGCTGGAGGTTGCCGCCTGCGAGACGGCTTGCTCCGTGCCCTGCGGCATCGCCACGTCCAGCCGACCGCTGATCTTATCCCAGCAATCGGGAGAGGGGGTAACCTCGTGTTGTGTCAATATGTCTTTTATGTCAGTCATCTATCTTTTTGTTGAAACGCACGGCCGTGCGTCTCTAGCCATTAATTCGGTTAATCAACCATTGTCGTGCCCGTTGGTAATACACCCTGACGGTATTCTCATTTTTGTCTAAATCTTCCGCAATCTCCTTGAAGCTAAACTCTTCCACCAATCTCAAATTGAAAATCACCCTCAAATCCTCCGGCATCTGCGCCACCATCTCCAACACCTGCTTCGCTTCGAGACGCGTCAGAATCGGGGTTTCCGAAACGGAAGAGCTCCATTCCGCGGCATCGTTCTCCTCCAAACTGTCATTCATCAGATGTTTTTTCTCTGTCCGGAAATGCGAAATGGCCGTCTTCACCATGATGGAACGAATCCAGGATTCCAAAGAACTCTCGCCACGATAGGTGGAGATGTTTTTGAAAACGCCCATAAACCCGTCCATCATCACATCTTCCGCCTCTTCCCTGCTGTTGGCGTACCGCATACACACGCCCAACATCGTGGGAGCAAACTTCTCATACAGCCTACGTTGAGCATCCCGATTGTTGTTCTGACAACCGGCAATTAACTCTTCTATTTCCTGTATTGTTGTTGCCACGATAATAAGTCGCAGAATAGAAGGGAAATGTTACATGAACGGAAAAATTATTTGATTGACTTCACAATAGCCTCCACCTCGCGGATGTAGTCGCGCTTGTGCTCCTGCGGGGCATATACGAACCCATCAATAGTGATGCAGGTGCTCTTGTCCGGACTGAGCATGGTAAAGCTGTAGAACGGACCACCCATCTTGTCACGCACGGAATCCCAGAAGCCCCTCAACTCCAAACCGCTATGATAATGCAATTGGATATTTTGCGCCAACGGAAAGTCTTTCACATCAGCCACTTTGGGATACGCACCCTGCACTGCGCCGGCTATGTATGCCTTGGTAATGCTATCTCTTTTGGCCACCACATTGGCCGTATTCACGGTATATGCCGGGGTTTGGTATATCATGATAAAGCGGTCGTTTTTCGGAGTACGGTAGCAGAGCCAGAGAAAATCCTTCTCTTCGCGGCCCACGAAATAGTCGGTCGGGATGGTCATGGAGATACCGAATTTCTCCTTGATTATTTTCTCCACTTGAGGATTGTTCAACTTGCGATGTGCATTCTGCAAGCGAGCCAGGTCGTTGTCATACATAGCTTTGACAATCTCATCCTTATGCTGCAGGAAAAGGGCGAGGCAGGAATCCTGGTTATTGCCCCAAATCTTCACCAGAATTTGGGGATTAGTGAACGGATTCTTCTGTATTTCAAAGAAATTCCCGGCATATTGCTGTTTGCAGTCGAATTGCACGATATTGCGATGGCGCGTAAAGGAGGCTAGAAAATCCTTATTGCTGCATTGAATCACATCAAACATGGGCTCTATCTGGTTGATGGCCGGCTGTGGTTGCTGCAGCACACCATAAATGGTTTTAATTGCCGCCGGAGTCCAATAATTGGAGTCGATGGCCAGAATCATCTCGCCCGCCTTGCCGGTGGAGAAGTTGTCGGACTTGAAGGCAGGAACGGATTTCTGCTTGCAAGAGACACACACCACAAGCAAAGCAACCATAATAATGCTGATAATCTTTTTCATAGGACTTTAATATTGTACACGGCAAAAATACAAAATAATACTATCTTTGCAACATGAAAGCAAAACACATTTTTCATCATGAACTACTCAGAAGATTTTTACAGGCTGGCCATCCAGCACCAGGAAGGGTATGGGCCTTCCACCATCAAGAAAATGTTGTCTTGGACCGGAAATGCCACACGCATTTTTGAAGAACCCGACAGTTGGCGAAGCCATATCAGAAGTCCGAAAAGGACTATCCATCCGCCGACCGTCACGAATGCGCTGCGCAGATTGGTGGACGAGGAATTGAAAAACATGGACAGAGCGGATATCCGGCTCTGCTTCTACACCGACCGGGATTTCCCATACCGGCTGAAGCAATGCAGCGACAGTCCGTTGTCCTTTTTCTATCAAGGGAACGGAGACTTCAACATGCCGCACGTGATGGCCATCGTGGGCACGCGCAACGCTACCGACTACGGGCGGCAGTGCGTGGGCAAGATTCTCGCCGAATTGCAAGGTACGGATGTAGTCACTGTGAGCGGGCTGGCTTACGGCATCGACACAGAGGCGCACCAGAAGTCGGTGGAAAATAGCCTGCGCACCATCGCGATACTGGGCAGCGGACTGGGGGTCATCTACCCCTACCAGAACCGCGAGTTGGCCCGACGTATTCTCGAAAATGGCGGCACACTCATCAGCGAATACACCTACAGCACCCCACCCGACCGGCTCAACTTTCCCAAGCGAAACCGCATCATCGCCGGCCTGAGCGACGCAACGCTGGTAGTGGAAAGCGGAGAAAAAGGCGGAAGCATCATCACGGCCTACATTGCACAGTCTTACAACCGCGATGTGCTGGCGGTGCCCGGCACGATACACAGTGAAACGCACAGCGGCTGCCACACCCTCATCCGCAAGAATGTCGCCGCTTTGGTCACCTCCGGCGCAGACATTCTCGAACTGATGAACTGGCAAGCCCAGCGCTCCAACGTCCAGACCCAACTGTTCGTGGAATTGTCCGAGAAAGAACAGGAAATCGTCTCCATCATACGGGAACACAATCGGTTATCTGTGGACAAAATATCGGAACTGCTGCCAAATCACACCCCGTCACAACTGGCAGGTTTACTTCTCGAACTGGAATTGAAAGGCGTAATCTATTGTAAACCAGGGAAAATATATTCTATTCAGCCCTAATTAATTTTTCTTTTCGGGGGTATTAAAAAAAATGTATTTTTGCTGCATTAAAAACAACAACTAAAATTAATACACAATGGCTTACAAAATTAATCCGGATCTTTGCGCCGCTTGTGGCACATGCCAAGGCGAATGCCCTCAAGAAGCTATTTCTGAAGGTGCTGCTTACTCTATCAACCCTGATCTCTGCATCGAATGTGGCGCGTGCGCTGACGTATGCCCCTGCGAAGCAATCAGCTTAGAGTAGTCTTTTAAGATTCATGGACTGAAAAAAAAGCGGGTTTCGAAACCCGCTTTTTTTGTTGCACATTCGCTTGTTATTTAATTCCAAGCTCTGTTTTCACTGCTTTTGTCAGATCATCACTGTCGGCATAAAACGCCAGCGTGGAGATGTCAAACACGTAAGTGTACTTGCCGTTCTCTGCCACTGTTTTGATGGCCGCCATCAGATTGTCCTGAAACGGCTTCAGCAACTCTATCTGCTTAGCTTGGAGTTCCTGCTCGCTATTGCTGGCGAACTCCTGGAAACGGGCGTACATTTTGGTAATTTCATCTTCCTTAACCTTCAGAATCGCAGGGGAAGCACCGCCAGCAGCCAACCGGTTGTATTCAGCCTCTTTGGCTTTCAGTTCCTCGGCCATCAGCTGGGCGGTTTCCTGCAACTCCTTCTGCAGGCTCAGCAAGTTGGTCTGTGCGGTATCTATGCCGGGCATCTCTTTCATGATGGCCGCATAGTCCACATGTCCGAATTTGGCTTTCTGTGCATAGCCTGTCACCGACAAGGCAATCGCAAAGAGTATGATTATGTATTTCTTCATAGCCGTAAGCATTATTTGATTCCCAACTCTTTCTTCACCAGCGGAGTGATGTCATCGCCTGAGCCGTAATACAGCAGAATCTTGGTGTCGAAAATGTAGGCGTAACCATTTGCCTTGGCCACTTTGTTGATGGCATCCTGGATGGCATCCTGATACGGCTTGGCCAATTCGTATTGTTTCTCTTCCAAATCATCCTGAGCGTTGGCCTGGAATTCCTGAATACGGGTAGCCAGATCTTGCAACTCCTTCTCGCGCACTTGGCGGACAGCGGAAGACATCGTACCGACCTCACGGTCAAATTTGTCTTTCTTCTGCTGATACTCCGTCATCATGCTTTCATACATTTTCTGAAGGTCTTCCTGGAAAGCTTTCAATTTGATCTGCAGGGAATCAATGCCGGGCATCACTTCCAAAATCTCGCCCGAATTCACGTGTCCGTACTTCTGCGCATCAGCAGTGCCGATATTGAACAAGAGGGCAGCTGCAACAAGTAATAACAATTTTTTCATCGAATTGTGTTTTTTGATAATGTTTCTAATTAATTCTAATTCCTAATCATCCAGCTCAGAGTTGACAGAGATGCCCAGCTTCTGGAGTATCACCGCATTGATGTCCCATTTCGGATCTGCATAGATGATAGACATCTCACCGGCGGTATCAAAAACAAAAGCAAAACCTTTCTCCTTGGCGTAGTCATTGACGGTAGAGATAACTCTGTCCTGGATGGGTTTAACGAGCTCTTCTCTTTTTTTGAACAAGTCGCCATTTTGGCCAAAACGTTTTTTCTGGAGATCCTTGGCCGCTTTTTCCTGAGCTATGATAGCTTCCTCACGGTTTTTCTTGATCTGGTCCGGCATGGTGATGGCTTCCACCTGATACTTTCGGTACATGGAATCGATGGAGGCAAACTTGGCTTCAATTTCACGTTGCCACTGAACAGCCACTCGGTCCAACTCTGCCTGAGCCTCTTTGTATTCCGGCATATTGGAGAGGATGTATTCAGAATTGATGTATGCATATTTCTGACCAAATGCCGTACAAGCCATCAGGACAATCAAAACAGATAATAATATTCTTTTCATTTTTGTCAAATTTATGGGGTAACGGATAAAAATCAATTTTAGTATATGCTAATCTATGGATTGGTTAATGGAAATATGGAAGTGACTACCGCTGGGCTTGCCGTTGGTTCTTCCGGGCACCTCGTCAAAGCCATAACCCCAGTCGAAGCCGAGCAGACCGAACATGGGCAGATACACGCGCACACCCAGACCCGCGGACTTGTACAAGTTGAACGGACTGTACTGGCGCTTGTCGATCCAGCCCTTGCCTGCCTCAAAGAATCCTAACACATAAACTGTGGCTGACGGATTCAGCGTGATCGGATAGCGGATCTCCGCAGTAAACTTGTTGTAAATGCTTGCACCGATGGAGGTTCCATCCAAGTACGGAGATAGATATTCGTCATCGTAGCCTCGCATACCGATGACCTCGCGGCCGTCGTAGGAGAAGTTAGACAGACCGTCGCCACCCAGATAGAAGCGGCCGAACGGGCTGATGCCGATAGTTTTGTTGTAGCAGCCCATGAAGCCCATCTTGAACCGGATGTTCAGCACCAGGTTATCTACAATACGCGTAAACCAAGAGGCATTGAATTTCCACTTGTGGAACTCCAACCATTTGTATTTCTCCTGATCTGACGCATTCGTGAAGTCCTTGCCGCTTATCAGCGAATAGGGCGGCGTCAACTGCACACTGAATGTGAGGTTGGAACCCTCGCGCGGATAGATGGGCGCATTGACAGAGTTACGAGTCAGGGAGAAAATATAGCTGAGACTGTTGGCATAACCATTGTTGAACACATAGTATCCGGACCAGTTTTTCACCGTGTAGTATTCGTATGACAAGGTGTGCGACATCTGGAAATAGTCATCCGGCCATTTCAGTTTAGACACTAAAGACACGGACGCACCGGCAATGCTGGAGCAAGCGTACGCATCGTCAGTCTTCCGCTTCTTTCCGTTGGTCTGTTTCTGATAATAAGCACCTATGGTAAGTGCGTTGGGTTTCTTGCCTCCCAGCCAAGGCTCGGTAAACGACACGTTATAGTACTGGTAGTACAAACCATTGGTGGAAACATTCAAAGCCAAACGCTGACCGTCACCGCCGGGGATCGGGGTCCAGGCATCCTTCTTGAACAACTTTCTCGTAGAGAAGTTATTGAACGCAATACCTGCCGTGATCACAAATCCAGTTGCACCATAACCGGCACTCAACGACAATTGGTCGGAGGAAGTCTCTTCCACCACGTAATTGATATCTACCGTACCGTCCGCCTCGTTAGGTTTGGGTTGCACATCCATTTTCTCCTGATTGAAATAGCCCAATGACATCATCACCTGCTGCGTGCGGATAATGTCGGAACGGTTGAACAATTGTCCGGGAATGGTGGTGATTTCACGCATAATCACATTGTCGTTGGTCTTCGTATTACCCGAAATGGTGATTTTGTTGTAACGTGCCTGCTTGCCCTCGCGGATACGGATTTCGATATCAATGGAGTCATTCTCAATGGCCACCTCCACGGGATTGGCATTGAAGAACAAGTATCCGTTGTTCATATACAACGAAGCTATGTCTTCTCCATCCTCCTTCATCGTCAGGCTCTTGTTCAGGAGCGTTTGGTTATACACGTCCCCTTTTTCGATACCCAGGAGTTGTTTGAGCAGGGAGGTCGGATAAATGGTGTTGCCCACGAAATCGATGTTGCGGAAATAGTATTGCGGACCTTCATTGACTTCGATATCAATGCGCATGTCGCGATCTTCCAGATAGAACGTGTCGCGGACAATCACAGCATCTCGATAGCCCAGCTCGTTATAGCGTTCTATCAACTTGACTTTATCATCCTCGTAGGTTTCCCTGGTGAATTTGGATTTCTTGAAGATTCTCAACTTGACACGGTCGGAAAAATAGTCGTCCATGTGCTCCTTGATATCTTTGGACTCATAGTATCCGGGATGCTTGAGACAGTAAGCGATAGCCGTATCCATTTTCCAAAACGGCCTGAACATGAATTTCTCCTTGGTCTCCTTCATGGAACGCAACAGCACGGCATCCGTAACGCCTTCGTTTCCGATAATATCTATCTTGCTGATTCTGACCTTCTTGGACTTTTTGATATCGAACAGCAAGTTTTTCGCATTCTTGATTTTCTCATCATCAATTTCCTTGACATCTACCGTACAGCTGTAGAAACCCTTGTCCACATAATACTTGCGGATGGTATTGATACAGGTGGTTTTCATGTTGTCATTGATGATGTTACCTTGCGAGATTCTCAGTTTTTCGCGCAGGTCGTTCTCCTCACTCTTGGTTGTACCTTTGAAGCCGAAAGAGATAAGGCGGGCCCGGTCTTCCAGACGCACATCCAGGAAGGCGACATTGCCGTTGATGCGTGTGACGGTGATTTCCACGTCATCGTAGAGGCCTGTTTTCCACAGGGTTTTCACGCTTTTGGAAATCTGCTCACCAGGGATTTCAATAAAATCGCCCACATGGAAAGAGAGGAGCCGCTGGTCCAGCGGGGCGGTTCCGGACGACGTGATACCGCCGATTTCATATTGTTTGGGGTTGGAATAATCAATTTTTATAGGATCGCTCTCGCCGTCACCGCCTATTACAACCTGACCGTATGTTATTGACATACAAGCTGCTGCAATCACCAGTAACAGTAAAACAATCCGTTTATAAAAATTCATTACGTTCAAAAAAATTGGCAGCAAAGATAATGAAAAAATCAATGTTCACGGACTTGCATTCCCGTTTTTCCGTAACGGCGTTCGCGGCTCTGGAAATCGATGATGATTTCGCGCAGATCCTCCTTGCGGAAATCGGGCCACATGACAGGCACGAAGAAGAACTCGGTATAGGCCATTTGCCAGAGCAGGAAATTGCTGATACGGCATTCGCCGCCAGTTCGGATAAGCACATCCGGGTCGGGGACTTCGCTGTGATACAGATGTTGCGAGACGGTGTCGGGCCGGATGTCCTCCACGCGCAGAGTGCCTTGACTGACCTCCTGCGCGATGGCCCTGGCCGCGCGGGCAATCTCGGTGCGGCCGCTGTAGCTCAAAGCCAGAATCAGGGTCAGGCCGTCATTGTTGGCTGTCTGGTCAATGGCCGACTGCATGGCTTCGCGGCAGGATTCCGGCAGGTCTTGCATCTGGCCCTGTATGAGTAGCCGCACGTGTTTGGCCATCAGCTCTTCCAGCTCGTTGTGGATGGACTGGGCCAGCAGCCCCATCAGCATATCCACCTCTTCTTTCGGGCGGTTCCAGTTTTCCGTGGAGAACGTATAGAGGGTCAGGTATTTCACCCCCATTTCCCCAGCGCCCTCGATGACGCTTCTAACGGCATCCAGGCCGGCCTTGTGTCCGTATGTGCGTTCGTGTCCGCGTTGCTGGGCCCAACGCCCGTTGCCATCCATAATCACAGCGATGTGACATGGGATTCTACTCATATCAAGAGTGCGTGAAGTATCCATAATCCTTATTTTTTACGTCTGGGCAATTTCAGTCGGCAAGCCTTGTCCTCGTTACCGAATTTCACAGTCATGGTGATGCCGGCAAAGGAGTAGGCATCGTGGGTCGTCTCGTTGCCACGCGCATGGCCCGCGACATGACGGCTCAAGGGTTCACCTTGCTCGTTGAGGATTTCGGGCGAGCGGTCGGCCAAGTCAGCCACCAAGTCCCCATATTCGGCGCGCAACACGTCGTTGTCATAGTACCTGCCGCCCACATCATCCAGATAGTCCGTAAATGTCCAACGCAGTCCCCATTCCGCACCAATAGCGAAATAGCGGCCAATGGTGGCCTTGATGCCGAAGCCGAACGGAATGGCCACAGTGGTCAGGGAATAGGGTTTGGGGCCACCCTCAAGCCCCTGGCCTTCGGTGCCCATACTGTGCAAATCGTAAACCTGATTGTTATAAGCGGTTTGCGGATTGAAGGAAAACAGCGTCAATCCTGCAAAAATGTATGGGGAAAAACGGTTCTTGCCCGTGATATTGTACAATTCAAAAAAGTTCAGTTCAATTTCAGCGGAGAATTCCGTTATAGGGGAAGTGAAGCTGAAATTGCGGTCGGCCATATCCGTGCCCTTGTCGGTGGAGGAGACTTTCCCGAAAAGGAAGTCTGCTTTAATCGCAAATCTGGGAGAGATATTATAGCGATACATAAAACCTCCTGCAAGATGCAACTGGTTAAGGGTCGGATCTTTCAGGTTCAGTTTGAAGAGTTTGGTCTGGTTGAGGTCGCCAAGATAGAACATCGTGCCCACACAGCCGCCGAATTCGGATTTCTGGGCGGACAAATTCCGAACGGGAGCGACAATCAGCAGGCCAAGCAGGAGCAGGATATATGTAAAATGAGAATAAAACTTCATGCCAAACATTGGATTGGAACCAATTAACGCTGCAAAAATAAAAAAATTACATGACACCTATCAAAATATTAAAAAAAGTGTATTTTTGCCGCCCCAAAAAATATTATAAATAAAGTTATTACAAACAAAAACAAAAAGAAAGGAGCCTTGAACACGACGCCTCAAAATTTCAGACCGAGACAATTCGGTCCCAGACCCAAAAAGGAAGCCCAGCACAGAATCAACAATTACATCACGGCGCAGACCGTCCGTGTGGTGGGCGAGAATTTCGAGCCAAAGATTGTTTCCCTGAGAGAAGCATTGGCCATTGCCGACCAGTATGAGCTTGATTTAGTGGAGATTTCTCCCAACGCCAACCCGCCTGTATGCAAGGTGATGGACTACCAGAAATACCTCTACGAGCAGAAGAAGAAAGCGAAAGAGATAAAAGCCAACAGTGCGAAGACGGTGGTCAAGGAGATTCACATGGGACCGCAGACGGACGACCACGACTTCAACTTCAAATGCGTGCACGCGGAGAAGTTTTTGAAAGACGGTTACAAAGTCAAGGTCATGGTCACCTTCCGGGGCCGTGCCATCATATACAAAGACCAAGGCGAGCTGCTGTTGCTGCGCTTCGCCCAGAGTCTGGAAGAGTTCGGAAAACTGGATCAAATGCCCACGTTGTTAGGCAAGAACATGACGATCATGATCAGTCCGAAATCGACAAAGAAATAAGAATGCAGTAAACTCTTAATATAAACTTTAAAAACTTAGAGAAAATGCCAAAAATTAAAACGAAAGCCGCTGCCAAGAAGAGATTCACTCTGACCGGCACCGGAAAAATCAAGAGACATCACGCTTACCACAGCCACATTCTCACCAAGAAATCCATCAAGAGAAAACGTAACCTGGCTTACAGCGCTATTGTCGAACCGAACATGGAACGTACCGTCAAGCAAATGCTTGGACAGTGCTAGTCAAATCAATTATTAACCCATAAAAAAAAACTTTACTATCAGCTATCGAAGAGTTTAAGAATTAAACCGCTGACGTAAAAGAAAGGAACTTAACTATGCCAAGATCAGTAAATCATGTTGCTTCAAGAGCAAGAAGAAAAAAGATTTTGAAACGTACCCGTGGGTACTTCGGCAAACGTAAAAACGTTTGGACCGTTGCAGTCAATTCGTGGGAAAAGGGTCAACAGTACGCTTACCGCGATAGAAAAGCTAAGAAAAGAAACTTCAGAAGTTTGTGGATCACCCGTATCAATGCGGGTGCACGCGAATACGGCATGTCCTATTCTGTCCTCATGGGCAATTTGGCCAAGAAGGGTGTTGCTTTGAACCGCAAAGCTCTCGCCGACCTCGCGATGAATAATCCTGAGGCATTTAAGGCTATTGTTGATTTAGTAAAATAGTAGCTCGGAATTTAAATTCGTAATTTGAGTTTATCTGCATAAAAAAAGTCCCGCCGCTGGCGGGACTTTTTTGTTTCGACAATCTTTACGATTAGCACTCCACGATGGTGCACCAATTGTGTTTGTCTTCGATTTCACCATATTGGATGCCCATGAGGATTTCGCGCATCTTGATGCTCCAAGGACCGGGTTTGCCGTCTTTTGCGATGACATACTCTTCACCCGTTTCGCGATCCTGAATCATGTGGATCGGGGAGATGACAGCAGCGGTACCGCAGGCACCAGCCTCTTCGAAAGTGCCGATCTCATCCAGTCTGACATGGCGTCTTTCCACCACAAGGCCGAGGTCTTCGGCAATCTGGCGCAAACTCATGTTGGTGATGGAAGGCAGGATGGAGCCGGAGTCCGGAGTCACATATTTGCCGTCCTTGATACCGAAGAAGTTGGCGGGACCAGCCTCATCGATGTAGGTCTTGGTCTTGGCATCGGCGAAGATGGAGGCGCTGAAGCCCTCGTGGTGAGCGCGTTCGCCTGCGCGGAGGGAAGCTGCATAGTTGCCACCCACTTTCACGTGACCTGTTCCCAGCGGAGCGGCACGGTCGTAATCCTTCGCAATCTGCATGTTGGTGGGTTTGAAACCCTCTTTGAAATACGGGCCAACCGGCATCACGAACACCACGAACAGGTATTCATCAGCGGGTTTCACACCGATGGTGGCACCCGTACCAATCAACAGCGGACGGATATAGAGAGAACCTTCCGTTCCGTAAGGCGGAATGAACTCGGCGTTCAGCTTGATCACCTTCTCCAAAGCGGCGAAGAACAAATCTTGCGGAATAGGAGCCAACATGATGGTGTCGGCGGAGCTGTTCAGACGTTTCCAGTTCTCCTCCCAGCGGAACAAGCGGACCTTGCCGTCTTTTCCTCTGAAAGCCTTCATTCCTTCAAAAGCTTCCTGACCGTAGTGCAGACAGGAGGCTGCCATGTGCATCGGGATGTACTCGTCGGAAGTCACTTCCAACTCGCCCCATTTGCCGTCTCTGAAATAACAGCGAACATTGTAATCGGTTTTCACATAACCGAAAGACAAACTTTTCCAATCAATGTTTTTCATTTCTACTTGTGTTTGTTATTGATGTTTTTATATTTGAACTAAACTGTTTATAGTGCAATCTTTGAGTTTCTCGCGACCATTGAGGTCCTTCAGTTCGATAAGGAAGAGGGTGTCCACGGCGGAGGGGTTGAAATGGCGCATGAGCTTGGTCGCCGCTCTCATGGTGCCTCCGGTGGCCAGCACATCGTCCAACAGAAGGATACGTTGATTCTCCTTGATGGCGTCCTGATGAATCTCGATCACATCGGTGCCATATTCCAAATCGTAGGATTCGGAATATTTTGCGGCGGGCAGTTTGCCCTTTTTGCGGATGGGCACAAACGGTATGTTCATCAGATATGCCAACGTGGGGCCGAAGAAAAAGCCCCGGGTTTCCAAAGCCACAATCACATCAGGATTGAACTTCTTGGCAACCTCCAACATGTCATTTATAACATTTCTGAATTCATCCGCATCCTTCAACAATGTGGTGATGTCATAGAAGTGAATGCCAGGCGTTGGAAAGTCTTCAACAATACGAACTTTGGAAAAATCAAACATAAAGTATTCCTTATAATTGAACGTGTGCAAAAGTACACTTTTTTTTGTACTTTTGCGGCCTATCGAAATAAAACAATTTTTAAAACATAATGATATGAATATTACGAAATTAGATCAGGTAGTAGAATTAGTCAAGACAAAACCCAGAAAAAGATTGGTGGCTGCAAATGCCAACGACGAACACACCATCGAGGCTGTGAACGCCGCTGTGGAAATGGGCGTAGTGGATGCCACATTAGTGGGTGATACGGCTGCTATTGAGCAGGTTTGCAAGAAGTTGAACATCGACATCAACAAGTTCAAGATCATCCACGAGACCGTTGACGTGAAGGCTGCCGCCATGAGCTGCGACCTCATCAACAACGGCGAGGGCGACATCCTGATGAAGGGTCTGCTGCCCACCGACAAATACATGCGCGCCATCCTGAACAAGGAAAAGGGCCTCTGCCCGCCCAACGCAACACTCTCCCACGTGGCTGTGATTGAGAATCCCGCCTACCACAAATTGTTGATCGTGGGTGACGTGGCCATCATCTTGCTGCCCGATTTGAAACAAAAGCAGGTTATCTTGCGCAATCTGGTAGGCACAGCCAAGGCCATCGGCATCGAGAAACCGAAAGTGGCGCTGGTATGTGCTACGGAGCAGATGTCTGCCGGCATGCAGGCCTGTGTCGATGCTGCCATCATCGCCAAGATGGCCGAGCGCGGCCAGATCTCCGGCGCATACGTAGATGGTCCGCTGTCATTGGACATCGCCATCGACAAGGAGACCGCCGAAATCAAGAAGCTGAAGAGCGATGTGGCCGGCGACGCCGACTGTTTGCTTTTCCCGAACATCGAAAGCGGCAACGTCTTCTACAAATGCTGCTCCAAGTTCAACCACGCCGAGATCGGTGCCATCCTGATGGGTGCCAAGGTACCTTGCGTGCTCTCCTCCCGTGGCGACAGCGCCAAGACCAAACTCTACTCCATCTCATTAGCTGCTCTGCTCGCTAAGTAACACATTATATATTGTAAGGAAGATATGCCAGAAGCACTGAGTTTCATCGACTTCCGTATTATTGACATCATCGACATCCTCATCGTGGCGGTGGTGCTGTATCAGCTTTACCGGCTTGCCAAAGGCACCGCTGCCGTGAAGTTGTTCTGGGTGGTTGTCATTTTCTACATAATATGGAAAGTGGTGGAATATTTCCATTTCACCCTTTTGTCCGGGCTTTTGGGCGAAGTCATCAACGTCGGCATTCTGGCTATCATCATCCTTTTTGCACCTGAAATACGGAAGTTTTTGCTCTACATCGGCGATGGACGATTGTTGCATTTCTTCAGCGACAAATTCGGCAAGCAGGAAAAGAAGAGCGCCTATGTGGTCGAGGTGGAGGCGGTGCGCGAGGCGTGCCATCACATGTCGGACAGCATGACCGGCGCACTGATTGTCTTCGCGCGCAAGACCCCGTTGGACGAGTTTATCAACAGTGGCAAGACGATTGACGCCGTTCCCACACCGGAGTTGCTGGAGAACATCTTCTTCAAGAACAGTCCGCTGCACGACGGAGCCGTCATCATCAAGGACCACCGGATTGTGGCCGCCCGCTGCATCCTGCCCGTGTCCAAGAGCAACGAACTGCCCCAAAGCGCGGGACTGCGCCACCGTTCCGCATTAGGTTCCACAGAACTGACAGATGCCTTAGCCGTGGTGGTCTCCGAACAAACCGGCGCCATCTCCCTCTGCAAAAACGGCAAGCTCACCCGCAACATCACGTCCTCCACGTTGAGGCAGTTGCTGCTGGAGAATTTGACGAAAGATAGTTGAGAGTTTAGA
Source organism: Bacteroidales bacterium (assembly GCA_017554325.1). Classification (GTDB taxonomy): domain Bacteria; phylum Bacteroidota; class Bacteroidia; order Bacteroidales; family WCHB1-69; genus F23-D06. The sequence continues at coordinate 179,861 of JAFZIP010000013.1, read as the reverse complement.
GTTTAGAGTTTAGGGTTTAGAGTAGAGACGCAGCATGCTGCGTCTCAAGGGTGCACGGGGTGCAAGAGGTGAATGGGGTGAAGGAGGTACATGAGGTGCATGGGGAACATGAGGTGAATGGGACATCAATTTATTAAAAACAACAATAAAATTAAAAAAACATGAAGAAATTTGTATGCAAAGTTTGCGGTTATGTGCACGAGGGTGACACTCCGCCGGCAAAATGTCCTCAATGCGGCCAACCTGCTGAAAAATTCGAGGAAGTAAAGGACAATGAGCTCTCCTGGGCCACTGAACATGTGCTTGGCGTTGCCAAGAACTCTGACGAGGAGATGATCAAGGACCTCAACGCACATTTCATGGGTGAAGCTACTGAAGTGGGCATGTATCTGGCCATGAGCCGCCAGGCCGACCGCGAGGGCTATCCCGAAATAGCCGAGGCTTTCAAACGCTACGCTTTCGAAGAGGCTGAGCATTGCGCCAAATTCGCCGAGCTGCTCGGCGAGGTGGTTTGGGACACCAAGACCAACCTGGAGAAGCGCATGATGGCCGAGAGCGGTGCCTGCGCCGACAAGATGCGCATCGCCAAACGCGCCAAGGAGATGAACTGGGACGCCATCCACGACACCGTTCATGAAATGGCCAAGGACGAGGCCCGTCACGGCCAGGGATTCCAAGGTCTTTTCAACAGATATTTCAAGAAATAAATCTTAATGAGGGCGCACCGAAGTGCGCCCGTTTTTTTTGCCCTATGCGTTACATCTGGCTCCCCACCCAATCGCCTTACTTCAACCTCGCCACCGAGGAGTACCTGCTCACACAGACACAGGAAGAGGTTTTCATGTTATGGCAGAACGCCAACGCCATCATCATCGGAAGGCATCAGAACACGTTAGCGGAAATCAACCAGCCCTTTGTGGAGGAAAACAAGATTGTGGTGGCCCGTCGGCTCACGGGCGGCGGCGCCGTTTTCCATGATCTTGGGAATCTGAACTTTAGCTTCATCCGAAACATCGCGCCGGAGGAGAAAGAGATCAACTTTGTGAAGTTTTTGCAACCGATAGTGGATGCGTTGCAATCATTAGGTGTGCCCGCAGCCTTTTCCGGGCGCAACGACTTGGTGGTGCACGACAAGAAGATTTCGGGCAACGCCATGGTCTATTACGGCAACCGCGTGCTGGAGCACGGCACATTGCTATTCTCCACCGTGCAGCACAACCTCGCGCAGGCCCTGAAAGTGGATCCCGACAAGTTCAACGACAAGGCGGTGAAGTCGGTGCGCAGCCGCGTAACCAATATTTCGGAGCACCTACCCCAACCCATGACGGTGATGGAGTTCAAGGATTATCTGATGGACTTCATCCTGAAACAGCAGCCGGGCACCACCATTGAGCCGCTCACGCCGCAAGAGGAGGCCTGCATCCAGAAGCGTGCTGACGAGAAATTTTCCACTTGGGAGTGGAACTACGGTGCCTCCCCAAAGTATGCGATTGAGCGGAAGGTGCGCACCAAGGGCGGCACCGTGCAGATTGGCATGGACGTGAAAAACGGAATCATTTCCGATTTGCGGATTTACGGCGATTTCTTCTCCAAAAAGAATCCCGACGAGCTAATTGGAAAACTCATTGGGATTGCGCATACAGAAACGGCCTTGAAGGAGGTTCTGTGTAACATTGACGTACAAGAATATCTCAACGGTGTGACGAACGAAGAGCTGCTGGGGCTCATCAACACTTAATTCTTTTTGACGGCTGCCTCCGGCAGCTGAACTGGCACTGTCTCTGCAGCCACCACCATTCCGCCGCATTTGCGGCGGAATCCCCATCGTTCATCTTTTAAAAATTCGTGTACAGGCAGGATATGTCCCCTTTGCTGTGCAATAACAGCATGAAGAAAACCAATACGATGATGAGGATGGCTGCCAATATTCTAACGATTTTCTTTTTCCAGAACATAGTTTTTGATTTTCAGATAGATAAAATAGGCGCCATACGAGCTGTGGTGTTGGGTGTCTTTGAAGACTCCCGGTGTATCGGACAGGTCCGTGGCATCTATATAAGGCACTTTTTCTTGACGGCAAATATTTATGATGTTTTGGCACACCTCGTCTAACATAGGAATTTGTTCGGGGCAGGCCTTCTCAAATGCCAGTTTGTTATACGGTCCCACAACAAAGGTAATATCTACGTCGTGCTCTTTGCATACTGATATCATCGCCCGCAGTTCATCGTACCGGTAGGCGACAGAGGTGTCCACGTAAAAGAGGTTATCGCTCACATTGTAGCCTTTTGCCACATTGTGTTCAAAGTCGTATTGCGTGCTGTCCAGTTTCCCGAAACCAGGATACTCATCAAAACTTTTCTGACGCACAAGATAATGGAGGCTTCTGCTGAATTTGTCCGGTTTCAAATCGAAAACCAGATCCTGATAGTATTTCCGGCGCAACCGGTCTAAAAAAAGACACATGCCATCACCTATTCTGTTAACCAGAGGGACATGCGGCCGGTTGATTTTCAAAATGTCATTCACCAACTTGTTCTTGGGGTGGTTTGCCCGTTTGTATTCGGCGGTGGAAACATAACGGCTGAAATACTGTTTGTTGCTTCGGGCGTATGGATTGCACCAATAGCGCGGGTTAATCATGAAAATCACCTTCAAACCACGCACGTTATCATTGCTCTGTATCAAGGGAAAGTAGGTGCAGGGTGTCCTTCCCGCGCCTGCCACGAGGGAAAAACCGATTTTTAACGTGGTGTCAGCATTCAGAAAATCGTAGTAGTTGCCTTCTGTGAGGTCGTTGCTCTCCGAGGTGCCCAGCACCAGATAACCGTTGTGATGTTTGATGCTCTGCAGGAACAGATTGGTGTAGAGCGGGTTGTTGTCGCGGAGCTCTTGATGGCGGATGGTGTACAGCTGTCTGTCCGGTTCAAGGGCTTTGAACGGAGGTATGAACCATGCCAGCAGCAGGAAGGCAAGCGCCGAAGCCAGCGCCACCGAACCTATCCAGGCCAGAACTTTCAATTGATACATCCTTTTCATCCGAACAGCAGATTTATCATATTACTCAATTCATCCATCGGGTAGTTGAAGAAAATCCATCCCACCGTGACAAACAGGAACGTGGCGGCGATGCCGAGCGCGCGGTTCAGACGAGTGGGTTTTGGGGGATGGATGTCAATGCCGATTTTATACAACGAAAGGCCCAATCCGTGCCACAGGCCCCAGAGCACGAAATTGAGGGTGCAGCCGTGCCAGAGGCCACACACGAAGAATGTTATCATGTAGGCGGTGACAGAGACAACCATGCGGTATTTCCGAATGGGGAACTGGTTGAGCAAGCCAATGACGGGCTTGAACACGTATATCTTCAAAAAGGTGGAGAAGGTGATGTGCCACCGTTTCCAGAACTCCGCGATATTGGCGGACAGGTAGGGGTTGTTGAAGTTCTCGGGGGTGCGTATGCCCATCATGTAAGCCATGCCGATGGCCAGGTCGCAGTAGCCGGAGAAGTCGATGTAAATGTACAAGGAATAGAGCAGGGCAGCGCAAATCACCGCGCTCCAGGGTCCCATGTTGGGAAGCAGGGTTTGGTAGTCGGTGGCATACGGCAGCATCAGCGGAACGATGAGCAGGGTTTTCACGACACCCAGGAAGATGCGGCCCACGCCCGCGAGCAGCATCCGCGCGTTGAAGCGCACGCGGGTGGTATGCAGCCAATAGTGGAAGTTGTTGAGCGTATCGATGGGTCCGGCCATGAAGGTGGGAAAGAAGAACAGATAGTTGACATAGGTGAGGAAGTCTCGGGTGCGCAACGTACCCCGGCGGCACTCCACGAGCCAGTGGATGAGGCGAAAGAGGATATAGGAGAGGCCGAGTTTTTCCACGGAGAAAAACGGCTTTTTCATGCTGGTGGTCCAGAACTCGCCAAACCACTTCCACACGAGCGGATACGAGCGTATGGCAAAGAGGGCGATCAGCAGCGCGAGGGTGAGGGCCAGCAGCCAGCGCCATTTCTTCCGTTGCAGGAGCACGCCTGCTCCGTAGCACACCGTGGCCACGATCAGCAGGATGAGCACCGACTGCGGGCGCACGATGTTGGTCAGTATCAGCGCGTTGCCCAGCAGCAGAACCACATTGTTCAGCCAGCCTTTCCGGAACACCCACTTACACACCACGAAAACCGTGGTGAACAGCAAGATGCAGAAAAACAACTGGCCGCTTTGGAAGAGCATGTTTTGTACGTTTAGTTTTTATCTGATTTTACGTCCCTCTACCTCGTAGCGGCGGACAACATTAGGACCACCATCCATATATGAAAAGTAAAATTTACCCTTTGAAAAGGCGCCACTGCAATTAGGCCCGAATTTTAATAACCTTCCTGAAAGGATTGTTCCAGACTCATCCACCGAGATCACCCACTTCGTATTGCGTTTAAGAGACGAGACTGTTAAACAAGAAGAATCTGCCGCCAGGCTTACCATCATCGTATCGGTATAGTTGCCTCCGCCACCTCCCCCCGTGCCGATACTAACGCTACTGCTGACAGCACAACTATAATATCCTGCCCATTGATCTCTGTAATCCGGTTCTGGTTCTGGATCTTTGCAAGCGTTCATCAGAACAAGACACAATGCTATAATTGCTATAATTGATTTTTTCATAATGTTGTATTTTTTAATTGAAAATTGAGACTGTACCCTGTTCATTGTCCCCTCTTTTACTTCGGACACTTTACTTCACATATTCGCAATAATAAACTGTAGTGCTTTTTTCAGAATTTTTATTTGCTTTGTCCCAGTTGTTAAGATATTCTGAATGCATGGTTATTTTCTCAGGACATCCATCGATCATCTCATATTCAAAGTGATAATATAAAGGTCTTGCCTGCGGAAAATGATCTGGATAAATTCGTGTATGATAGCTTTCTGAGACCAAATTTTGGCTATTTCCTATTGGAAGAAAGTAATGGTAATGATTCGTGATGGTCGGCAAGAATGGATTGGCATAATCTACGTAATAATATTGAGAGACCTCTTCAACATCGGAATTGGTCCTTATTTTTCTTATTTCTACGATATTGTCTCCCTCATATTTGAAAGAAACAATCTCTTTGTGATACTCTTTTCCTTGGGTTTCATTCTTGGAAGGGAAGATTGTATTAAAAGAAACATTACCTGTCAACAAAGCCAGAATATCTGCCTGTTCGCAAGATGATTTTGACAAAGTACTATGGAAGAATTCACGCGTATATCCTGAAATCTGATGACGATCGTTATGGGTAAAATCCCAATGCTCATACGGAATCCATTGGAAATCCGGAATATTATTTTTTGCGTATGCCTCTATTCTTTCCAAATACTTGCCACTTTTGTCGTAATGAAAATAATAACAAATGGTATCCTGATTGTAGGATTTGCTAAAGGTTATGGCATGTATTTGTCCGTTTTTGTATTCATATTCGTAAGTGCGGTATAACGTCGAAAGCTTTGAAAGCCGATTGCCCTTCCAAACCCACTCCGCAACAGTCTTCGGCCCATCTTCGGTTATGGTATAGATGCGGGCAATTTTTCTGGGAGGATTCATGGTACCATCCCGATGGCAGGAAGTGCACCCAAGAACCATCATACAGCTTATTACCATCCAATTAATGAATTTGTTTTTCATAATGATAAAAGTTTAGTCAACAATCGTTATTGTTCGTATTCAATAGAATATGTTTGCGTACCGCCGTCTATAATCGGATAATTCTCACTCGATATCGTCATACTACGTGTTATTTTGATGGGATAGCCGTCTTTATCCGTCTCATATGAAAAGTCAAAATCCTCGGAATAATTGGCTGAGAATTGGGGATGACAATGATGCTCAAGTGTGGCATGTAGTATCATAGTGGAATTATGGGCACTTTGATTCACAACTGTGGGATCAAGATAGGCATAATGGAAGAACTCACGGAATGGATTGGGAATTTGAGTGTAGGAATAATGAATATAACAGGTGTCAAATGTTTCAATGTATAAGCCATCTGTAATATTACCATCTTTGTAATTGAATGAGGCTGTGGTACTGTAATAGTCTCCTGATCCTTTATGTTTAAATTCGGGGCTTGTGTTTGGAATAATCGGAAATAGCAGTTGCAGGATGTACTGTGTATGGCGCTCCTGATCACAGTTTTTGTATTTGCCCCAATAGTGTTTAGTTTCAAAACCGTTGATTAGTCCGTCATCATTGTAGGTAAAATCCGTACGTTCAAAGAGGCGGGCGGACATATTGTCGTTCTGGGACAAATAACTATCCATCGATAGCAACCGTTTGCCCTGTTTGTCGTAGGTAAATTGATAATACATGTTGGTTTGGGCAAAAACATGAATAGCTGTAAGTTGTTTTTTGTTGTAGTAAAAACGATAACTGACATTGCTATTCTGAAAATAGATTTCCCTCAACAAATCCTTATCCCAAACCCATACTTCTTTATAATAACCATTTTCATCGTGTGTAATGGATGATATTCTTTTTTCTGGCGCATAAACGCCCTCCCGCTCACATGAACACAGGATGAAAACAAAAGCTATGATTGGTGTGAAAAAAATTGTCCGTTTCATAAGGCTTTATGTTTTAATTGAGAATTATTTTTATTCGAGGTGTATATCATTAAAAAGTGTACCACTTTATATCTGGTGCAAAGATAGGGTTTACATCGTTTGTTTCCCGGGTTATTGTGTAAGTTTTTCGAGTGTTTCACTGAAAAAATGGCGAAAGTGAAAAGGCATTACACAATATAATCTTAAAATTTGTTCCGATTTTTCCTATTTTCTTTCTGTAAATCAAATACTTGCGTGCTTTCACAATAAATATGTCCGCTATGGCCCGAATCCGGCTTTTTTGCATTTATTGTGTAATCCGTTTTTGAAAAAATGACGAAATGAATGGAATTTACACAATAAATCCATCGGAAAAGCATATTTTTGCCACAAAAATCCACCTGTGAAAGAGAAGAAAAAGTTGTTTTTTCAGATTGCGGCAAACATTCTGCTTTCTGCTTTGTTCCTGCTATATTTCGGTAGGAACTGCTCTGTTCGCCCTGCTGCGTACCCCTGCGCCTACAAAGAATTCCTGAGCGGTGTCATCGTGCTGGCGACAATTTACTTTAATGTTTTCGTGCTGGTACCACGCATCCTGTCGGGCCTGAACTTCCTGCGGTACACCCTGCTCTGCTTCATCAGCATCATTGTGTCCACTGCCGCCGAAATGGCGATGGTGTACCCGCAGGTCATTGCCCTACTGACAAGACAGTTCCCTGTTCATTTCGCATACCGGTATTTTTTCCACGCCGCAATGCTCGTGATGTTCCGCAACATCGGGATCAATTCCTTTGTCTTCCTCTTCATCGCCCTGAAGAATGAAATGCGTCTTGGCCGGATGAGGAACGGCTTCTGGATGAAGCGGCACGGCCGCCTGGTCCTGACCAACACTAAAAACATGCTTTTCGAGGTCCCCATCGACCATGTGGAGTACTGCGAGAAATGCGGGAACCAAACCCGCTTCCACCTCACCGACGGGAACTCGGGCTTCATGAATTGCAGTCTTAACGACATGGCCGGCATGATGGGCAGTCGCGGCGTGCAAATCTCCAGAAGCATTCTTGTCATGCTCCGCCACATCGCCGCGTTTGACCAAAACACCGTAACCCTCAAGAAAGGGAACGGTGAAACAATCACATTAAGCATTTCCAAGGCATATGCGAAACGTGTTTCCCAGCAGCTGGCCAGCCCCCTGAACACGGCAGAGAATCCGGAAAAGCCGGCAGATGAGGTGCTGCAAGACCTTCCGGAAAGCCCAACAACACCTAACGAAACGCCGGGCCCAAAAACCGCATCGATATATGCGTTCATCAAGGAAAATTCCCTCTGCTCCGCCGAGGACATCATGGCCCGGACCGACCTGTCCAGAAGCTCCGTGGCCAAGTACATCGCACGCCTCAAACAGCAGGGCCTCATCGAGCACGTCGGGGCGAACAAGACGGGAGGATACAGGATAGTGGAGAGATTAGAGATGAGAGATTAGAGAACCTCCTTTACCTCTTTCACCACCTTCACCCCATGTACCCCTTTCACCTCTTTTACCTCTTGTCCCCCATGCACCCTATCTTGCCTCTTGCATGTTGATCATCTTATAGACCAGCGTGGCGGCGAGGACGTCGGAGACCTTGTTGTCAGGCTGTGGGCAGAGCTCCACCACATCAAAGCCCACCACATTGCGCTGGCGGAACACTTTGTCCAAGAATCTCAGCGTAGGATACCATTGCAAACCTCCCGGCAGCGGCGTGCCAGTAGCCGGCAAAATAGACGGGTCCAGCCCGTCCAAATCGAACGTGACATATACATTTTGGGTCAGACGCGCAACCGCCTTGTCCATCCATTCTTCCGTATTGTAGATGTCATGAGCATAGAAGACATTTTCGGGCACAAGGTTGTGCATCTCCTCCGTGCACACGTTGCGGATGCCCACCTGTACCACTCGCGCGTAGTCCTGCGCGCGGCACATCACACAGGCATGGTTGTAGATGGAGTCATGATACTCGTCGCGCAAGTCGGCGTGTGCGTCGATTTGCAGCACCGTCAAGTCCTCATATTGCTCGCTCATCGCCTTGATGGCCCCTACGGAAACCGAATGCTCGCCACCCAACAGGATGGGAAATTTCTGCATCTCCATAAAATGCTTAACCCGTTGATAAACAGATTGCACCATGCTGTCCGGAGAGGACAAGTCGTAGGCATGCTGGTCCGTATGGATGCCGGCATTGCAGGCTTCTATTTGATATTGGACATCGTAGAGCTCCAGGCTGTCGGAGGCATCCAGGATGGCCTGCGGGCCCTTGTCCGCACCCTTCACAAACGTGCTGGTGCCATCATACGGAACGGGAAGGAGCACGTAGCGGGCGTGTTCCAATTCATATAATTCCTCGTCCATATCGAGGAAACTGGTCATGTGCTTTATCATTGTGCAAGTTCTTTGGCTAAATATTCGGCGGTGAATCCGACGCCCTTGGCCACAATCTCCTCGGGTGTGCCTTCGGCCACCACCTCGCCGCCGGAGCGACCGCCTTCAGGGCCCATGTCGATAATCCAGTCGGCCATCTTGATCACATCCATGTTGTGCTCGATCACAATCACCGTATTGCCCCTGTCCACCAGCTTGTTGAGCACATCCATGAGGATGGCGATGTCGTGGAAATGCAATCCCGTCGTGGGCTCATCGAGAATATAGACCGTTTGGCCGGTTTCCTTTTTGGAAAGTTCAGCGGCCAGTTTCACACGTTGCGCCTCGCCGCCGGAGAGCGTGGTGGAGGATTGTCCCAATCGCAAATAACCCAATCCCACATCTGCCATCGTCTTCAAAGGCAGAACAATAGCGGGGATGTTCTCAAAGAACGGAATGGCGCTCTCAATGTCCATTTCCAATATATCGTTGATGGACTTTCCTTTGTATCTAACCTCCAGTGTCTCATCATTATAGCGTCTGCCGTTGCATTTCTCGCAGGTAACATACACATCCGGCAGGAAATTCATCTCGATGCTCTGCACGCCGGCACCCTTGCACTCCTCGCAGCGTCCGCCGGACACATTGAAGGAGAAACGTCCGGGCTTGTAGCCTCTGATCTTGGATTCGGGCATATCGGAAAACAGCTTTCGGATGTCATCAAAAACGCCCACGTATGTGGCAGGGTTGGAGCGCGGCGTGCGCCCGATGGGCTGCTGGTTGATTTCAATAATCTTGTCGATATGTTCCAAACCCTCTATCGCGGCATAGTCCAAAGGTTTCTTCTCGGAACGATAGACATAGCGGTTGAGGATGGGATACAGCGTTTCGTTGATGAGGGTGGATTTGCCGCTGCCCGACACACCCGTCACGCAAATAAGCGTACCCAACGGGAAGCTGACGGTCACATCTTTCAGGTTGTTGCCCGACGCGCCAATCAGGGTCAGTGTATGGCCGTTGCCAGGCCTACGGATTTGGGGTACCTCTATCTTCTTGCGGCCAGTCAGATAGTCGGCGGTCAGCGAGTCAGCCTTCAGGATGTCGTTGTACGTGCCGGAAGCCACGATGTGGCCGCCGCGATTGCCGGCTTCGGGGCCCACATCGACGATGAAATCCGCCGTCTCCATCATGTCACGGTCGTGTTCCACCACAATCACCGAGTTGCCCAAGTCGCGCAAGTCCTTGAGCGACTGGATGAGCAGGTGGTTGTCGCGCTGGTGCAAGCCGATGCTCGGCTCGTCCAGGATGTACATCACATTCACCAGCTGCGAGCTGATCTGGGTAGCCAGACGGATACGCTGGGCTTCACCGCCAGAGAGCGACGCCGCCGAGCGATCCAACGACAGGTATTGTATGCCGACGTTGCACAGGAATTTCAGCCGGAAAGTGATTTCGCGGATGATTTCCGAAGCAATGCGTTTTTTGGAAGCATCCAGCTTCTTGGGCAGTTGTTCCATCCATTCATACAATTCCGAGATGTCCATGTGGGCCAACTCTGCAATGTTCTTGCCGTCGATACGGAAGTGCAACGCCTCCTTGCGCAGGCGCGTGCCGTGGCAATCCGGACAGGGCGCCATGTTGATAAACTGGTTGATCCACTTGCGCAATGAAGCCGGAATGTTGTCCGAATTGAGATTGCGGATATAGTTGACCACGCCCTCGAACGACTTCTTCATCGGGGCCAAGCCCTCATATTCGCGTTTCACATACAGCCACTCCGGAGAACCGTACAAAACCATGTTCAGATTCTGTTCCGACAAATCCTGAATGGGATCCGACAAAGAAAAATGATATTTCTCTGCCAGCGCATCCAACTCTCTGAATAGCAATGTGTTTTTATATTCACCAATCACCACGATACCGCCGTTTTTGATGGATTTCGACGGATCGGGAATCATCTTCTCGATATCTATTTCCGACACAAAACCCAATCCGCTGCAATGTTCACAGGCACCATACGGGGAGTTGAACGAGAAACTGTTGGGCTCGGGTTCGGGGTAGGAAATGCCCGTGGTGGGGCACATCAGGAACTTGCTGTAATTCTTAACCTCTCCCGTGTCATTATCCAAAATCATGATGGAGCCTTTGCCATATTTCATCGCGATATGGACGCTGTTGCTGACGCGCGTTTTGGAAAATTGCGTGATATTCAGCGTGTCGATAGCCAACTCAATGTCGTGCATCTTGTAGCGGTCCACCTGCATGTTGAGCAGCAGTTTGCGCATCACGCCGTCAATGCGCACGCGCGTGAAGCCTTGCTTACGGAGGTTCTCGAACAGCTCGCGGTAGTGGCCCTTACGACCTTTGATGATGGGTGCAAGCAGGGTTACATGGCACTCATCATACCGGGAGATCACCAAGTCGATAAGCTCTTTCTCGGAATAATGCACCATCTTCTCACCCGTGTTGTACGAATAGGCATCCGCGACACGCGCATACAAGAGGCGCAGGAAATCATAGACCTCGGTGATGGTGCCCACAGTGGAACGCGGGTTTTTGTTTACAGTTTTCTGTTCGATGGAGATGACGGGGTTAAGACCGCTGATTTTGTCCACGTCGGGATGCTCGAGATGGCCAATGAACTGGCGGGCGTAAGCGGAGAAGGTCTCCATATACCGGCGTTGGCCTTCGGCATAGATGGTATCGAAGGCGAGTGAAGACTTGCCGCTGCCGCTCAATCCGGTGATGACCACCAGCTGCTGCTGCGGAATCGTGACCGACACATCCTTGAGGTTGTTCTCCCGTGCACCGGAAACAATCAGTGAATCTTCAGCAAACGCGTTTTCTTCCATACAATCCGAGGTGACAAAAACAGGGCGCAAAGATAACAAAAATGGGGCAAAACTGGCCTATTCCTGCCTACGGGATTTTTTTGTAATTTTGCGCCCAAATTTGAAAACACCGTTTTATGAACGATTTACTGGAGAAATTAGAGCTGATATACAAGCGTTGGCTGCAGATTGGTGAGGACATTGCTCAGCCGGATGCCATGTCCGACATGAAGAAATTCATCAAGATGAGCAAGGACTACAAGGACCTGCAGGCTGTGGTGGATGCGTACAAGAAATACAAGGACGTGATTGGCAACATCGCCAACGCCAAGGACATCGTGGCCAACGAGAAGGATGAGGAGTTCCGCGAGATGGCCAAGATGGAGCTGGACAATTTCGTCGAAGAGAAGGAGAAATTGGAAGAGGAAATCCGCCTGTTGCTGCTGCCTTCCGATCCGCAGGACAGCAAGAATGCGCAGATGGAGATCCGCGCGGGCACGGGTGGCGACGAGGCCAGCATTTTCGCCGGCGACCTGTTCCGCATGTATCAACACTATTGCGACAAGAAGGGTTGGAAAATCGAGGTTCTCTCCATGACGGAGGGCACAGTGGGTGGCTACAAGGAAATTGACTTCGCCGTGAACGGTGAGGGCGTCTATGGCATCATGAAATACGAGTCGGGTGTGCACCGCGTGCAGCGCGTGCCGCAAACCGAGTCACAGGGCCGCGTCCACACTTCCGCCGCTTCGGTGGTCGTGTTGCCCGAGGCCGACGAGTTTGACGTGGAGCTCAAGCAGAGCGACATCAAGAAAGAGACCTTCTGCGCCTCCGGCCCCGGCGGCCAGTGCGTGAACACCACCTACTCCGCCGTGCGCCTCACGCACATCCCTACTGGCATCGTGGTCTCCATCCAGGACGAGAAATCCCAAATCAAGAATCTCGAAAAGGCCATGCGCGTGTTGCGTACCCGCTTGTTCGAGATGGAGTACAAGAAATATCTGGACGAAATCGCTTCCAAGCGTAAGACCATGGTATCTACCGGCGACCGTTCCGCGAAGATCAGAACCTACAACTATCCGCAGAACCGCGTCACCGATCACCGTATCAACTACACGATGTACAACCTTGCCAACTTCATGAACGGCGACATCGAAGAGGTGCTCCAGGCCCTGCAAGTGGCCGAGAACGCCGAAAGACTGAAAGAGGACGTGGTCTAAATCACCAACCCGGAACTTCACCAAACCCAGCGAAAACAAAAAACCGAAAAACGCGACAAATTACCGATAGGCGTATAAACGGCCTATTATCCCGAAACGACACATCCCATAGAGACGCAAAATTTTGCGTCTCTATGGTTATTATAAGAAAAAATGTAATTTTGCACAAACGATACCAATGTGAGAGCAAATTAGAGATCGCGTATAGAACAAAATTTTTAACATGTTGACATAAAGCGTTTAAGATAATATCATAAAACAAAACAACCATGACAAAAGAAGAATTGTATGATTTGATTTCATGCGATGAGAGTTATCGTATTGAGCGTACGGTATCCACTTCCAATATGGACAAGTTCCAGGAGGCTATCTGTGCCTTCGCCAATGATTTGCCTGGCGGTCGCAAGAAAGGCTATCTGCTGATAGGTGTCTCGGATGACGGATATATCAGTGGATTAACGGTTGACGACACATTAATGAAGCGTATTAGCGGTATCCGTTCAGCTGGCAATATTCTTCCTCTTCCTGTGATGACAACCGAAAAGATTTGTACGGAACATGGCGACGTGTTGGTTGTGGAGGTTACTCCATCGTTTGATACACCAGTCCGATTCAAAGGTCGAACGTATGTGCGCATAGGTCCGCGTCGCGACATTGCCAGTGCCGAAGAAGAACGAATACTCTCTGAACGCTGTGCTGCCAGTCTGCCAACTTTCGACACTCATCCTTGTCGCAATGCAAAATTGGATGACATTGACGTGGTTGCGATACAGAAGGAGTATCTTCCCCGCGCCATGGACCCAGAGGTGTTGCACAATGATCAACGCCATTTGAAGGAGCAACTGGCATCTTTGCATTTGTATAATGTTCAGTGGAACTGTCCAACAAATGCAGCTGTCATAATGTTTGGTAAATGTCCGAAGTATTTTATGCCGGGTGCCTACATTCAGTATGTGCGTTTCAAGGGTAATGATAATGGCAGTGAAATTCTGAATGAGCGGCGTTTTGAAGGTGGATTATACACAGTTTTGCCTCAATTGGAAAATTTTATCAGAGACGGAGTTGTCACTAAGAGACCTGTTCCAGTTAGTATTTTGAGGGAAAAGGATGTGTTGAACTATCCGTTTAAGGCGTTGCGTGAATTGATGATGAATGCAGTAATGCATCGCGATTATCAATCGAATATGCCAGTACGGTTGTATCAGTATGACCGGCATATTGAGGTGATGAACCCAGGCGGGCTATATGGTCAAGCACGGCCGGAGAATTTCCCCAATGTCAACGACTACCGTAACAGTGTGGTGGCAGAAATGATGCGAACCTTGAATTATGTGAACATGTTTAACCATGGCATCCGAGAGGTACAAGACCAACTTCACGAAAATGAAAACCCACCTGCCGAGTTCAATGTCAGTTACCTTACCGCATTCAGCGTGGTGGTGAGAATGTCTGAAAATCAGGACAACACAATAAGTGTTTCCAACAATGGTAAAGTTAAAAAAACTGAATATAAAGCATTTATAAACAAGCTCTACCAAACTTGCCCAAATATTGGTAAAGTTCAGGATAAAGTGGGCCAAACAATGGTATCGTTGTTCCTTCTATGTGAGAATGCCGTTTCTGTAAAAGAGATGATGAAAACAAGTGGCATTCGATCCCGAATGACGTTCGACAGAGACGTTCTGAAGCCGCTATTAATCGATGCCATCATCGCGCCGACTTTCCCTAACAATCTGCGCCATCCGCGCCAGAAATATTCGCTTACCGACAAAGGTCGCGAACTGTTATCGCTTTTGCAGAACAGTGAGGTGTCAACCCAATAATTTCGTCCCCTGAAATATCAATCCCATTTTCCCATTTTTTATAAAATCGGCTGTTGCGGGTGAAAATCTGTGGCAGCCGTTGATTTATTTGTTATATTTGCACCGTTGTTCGACCGAAAGGCGGGCAACGGATTTTTTATTGAAAAGAAAGCGAGTTTTCGCTTATCCGGCAGAGTAAATCTGGACAATTTACCGAGTTTGCACGGATATCGGAATTCAAGCTTGCCTATGAAGTGTTTAATTGCCGACTAGGTGGGGCTTGTTCTTCAGTATCTTGCAAACGGGAGTCCAGACCCTACTCTGTGGATGCTGTCGGATAACGGCTCCACTTTCTTTTTGTCTTGTTTTGAAAATTATAAACCAAAATTTCATCATGATGAAATAGGTAACGGCATTTATTACAAACATTAAAAAAAGCTTATGAAAAAGATTTTACATTTTATTATTTGTTGGGCCTGTGTTTTCGTTGTTTTTAACGCAAAGGCTCAAGTGTTTTACGATATCTGCAGTACTGGGCAATTATTGAGATATTCGGTAATTTCTATTTCTTCAGACTCTGTTTCTGTATCCGCAGGGGGTGATTGTGAATTATCCGGCGACTTGGTGATTCCTTCTACTGTTGTGCACAATGGGATTTCTTATTCCGTCACGGAAATTGAAGTGTATGCTTTCCGTGGATGCAGCAGCCTGACTTCTGTAACCATTCCAAATTCCGTTATGACAATTAACTGGGGAGCTTTCTCTGGATGCAGCAGCCTGGCTTCTGTAACCCTCCCGAATTCCATCACGGAAATTAGAGAGTATGCTTTCTCTGGATGCAGCAGCCTGGCTTCTGTAACCCTCCCGAATTCCATCACGGAAATTAGAGAGTATGCTTTCTCTGGATGCAGCAGCCTGACTTCTGTAACCATCCCGAATTCCGTCACGGCAATTGGAAGGTATGCTTTCTCTGGATGCAGCAGCCTGGCTTCTGTAACCCTCCCGAATTCCATCACGGAAATTAGAGAGTATGCTTTCTCTGGATGCAGCAGCCTGACTTCTGTAACCATCCCGAATTCCATCACGGAAATTAGAGAGTATGCTTTCTCTGGATGCAGCAGCCTGACTTCTGTAACCATCCCGAATACCGTCACGGAAATTGGCCAGAGTGCTTTCTCTGGATGCAGCAGCCTGACTTCTGTAACCATTCCGAATTCCGTCGCGACAATTAGCAACAATACATTCGAAGGTTGTGGCGGTTTGACCTCAATTGTAGTAGAATCGGGCAACCATGTTTATGACAGCCGTGACAACTGTAATGCCATCATCCAAACGCAAAATAATGCTCTGATTAGAGGGTGTAAAACTACAGTGATTCCGAATACCGTCACGGCAATTGGATGGTCTGCTTTCTCTGGATGCAGCAGCCTAACTTCTGTAACCCTCCCGAATACCGTCACGGCAATTAGCGGCGATGCATTCGAAGGTTGTAGCGGTTTGACCTCAATTGTAGTAGAATCGGGCAACCCTGTTTATGACAGCCGTGACAACTGTAATGCCATCATCCAAACGCAAAATAATGCTCTGATTAGAGGGTGTCAAACTACAGTGATTCCGAATTCCGTCACGGAAATTGTATGGTATGCTTTCTCTGGATGTAGCAGCCTGACTTCTATAACCATTCCA
This sequence comes from Bacteroidales bacterium, assembly GCA_017554325.1. Taxonomy (GTDB): domain Bacteria; phylum Bacteroidota; class Bacteroidia; order Bacteroidales; family WCHB1-69; genus F23-D06. The sequence continues at coordinate 163,346 of JAFZIP010000013.1, read as the reverse complement.
AATTCCGTTATGACAATTTACTGGGGAGCTTTCTCTGGATGCAGCAGCCTGACTTCTGTAACCATCCCGAATTCTGTCACGACAATTTACCCCTATGCATTCGAAGGATGCAGCAGCCTGACTTCTGTAACCATCCCGAATTCCGTCACGGAAATTGGATGGTCTGCTTTCCGTGGATGCAGCAGCCTGGCTTCTGTAACCCTCCCGAATTCCATCACGGAAATTGACGACTATGCATTCGAAGGATGCAGCAGCCTGACTTCTGTAACCATCCCGAATTCCGTCACGGAAATTGGATGGTCTGCTTTCCGTGGATGCAGCAGCCTGGCTTCTGTAACCATTCCAAATTCCGTTATGACAATTGGAAGGTATGCTTTCTCTGGATGCAGCAGCCTGGCTTCTGTAACCATCCCGAATTCCGTCACGGAAATTGGATCGTATACTTTCTCTGGATGCAGCAGCCTGGCTTCTGTAACCATCCCGAATTCCGTCACGACAATTTACCCCTATGCATTCGAAGGATGCAGCAGCCTGGCTTCTGTAACCATCCCGAATTCCGTCACGGAAATTGGCCAGAGTGCTTTCTCTGGATGCAGCAGCCTGACTTCTGTAACCATCCCGAATTCTGTCACGACAATTTACGACTATGCATTCAAAGGATGCAGCAGCCTGACCTCAATTGTAGTAGAATCGGGCAACCCTGTTTATGACAGCCGTGACAACTGCAATGCCATCATCTTCACGCAAAATAATGCTCTGATTAGAGGGTGTCAAACAACAGTGATCCCGAATTCCGTCTGGTATATTAGCTACGAAGCTTTCTATGGATGCAGCAGCCTGACTTCTGTAACCATCCCGAATTCCGTCTGCGCAATTTACGGAGGTGCATTCTACGGATGCGACGAGTTAACTTCAATAACTTTTGAAGGTACAATACCTCCCCACTTTGAATCTGCATTTTACGATGTGTTTTCTTGTATTGTAGATACCATTTACGTACCAGAAGGATGTGTGCAAAACTATAGCAATATGATTAACGATAACTCCATAATTATTACAGACAATCATGTAGGTATTGATAATCATATTGTCTCCAATCCTCTTATTGTCTATCCCAACCCGACCTCCAATATCGTCAATGTGGAATTTGGAATGGGAAATGGGGAATTGGGCGATGTGAAAATCCAATTGTACGATGTGTATGGGAAATTGGTGGGCGTGCCCGTTGTAGGGGCGAATGATGATTCGCCCCTACAACGGGCAACCGCCCAAATCGACCTGTCGCGTTACGCCAACGGCGTGTATTTCATCAAGGCCGTGGCCAATGGCCACGTGATGGGAGTTCGCAAGGTGGTGAAACAATAATCACAAGGGAAGGGAATTGTTAATCTAAACATACAACAACCTTCCCTCCACATTCTGATACCCCATATTGCGCAGCAATGCGCAATATTCGTCTATTTGCTGCTGGTACTGCTCGTGCGGTGCGCCCGTTTTGTAGTCGATGACCACTACCCTGTCGTCTAAAAAAGCCACACGGTCTGGACGGTGCTCGCGGTGCGCCTCGTCGAGGATGTTGACCTCATTGAGCACCTTGACACCCGGCGCGAAACAGGGACGCAAGTCTGCATCTTCCATAATGCGACGATAAGCAGCCCGCAAACGGGGCCTCTTCGCCTCCGGCACATCTGCCAGACAGTGTTCAAACGCATCCTCCGACTGCGGGAAGTCGGCCAAACCGGACAGGAAATCGTGCACGTAGGTTCCTTCGGCGCGCGGGTCGTCCTCCGGCAAGGAAGTCTCAAAGAGCACCTGCACTTGGTCCAGCTCAAAATCGGAAGCGACAACCTCGGGAATGGAATGCTGCACCTCTCCCTTGGCTTCTTTCTTCGGATTGCGCCAATCCTGGTCTCCCAAAAAGAAATAGCGGGTATTAGCCTCCTCATGGAAGAAATCTAAGCCATCTTCCTGCTGTATGTTGTCGGCGATGAACTTATGGAGATCATTGCCGTAGGAGTTGTTCTCTTTTTCTGACCACTTGGCAATCACGTAGAGCATGTCGCGGGCGCGGGTGTGCGTCACGTAGAGCACATTCAGGTCATCCATCTCCGCGCTGAGCGACTCCTCCTCATAGCGTTCCTCATACGAAGAGCCCACACAACTGGAAGTCAATTCCACGTAGGCCACCGTCCGGTCATCCACCTTGTCCCAAACCGGCAAGAGCTGTTTTCGGGGCAGATTGTGCGGAAAAATCACCACCGGGTATTCCAATCCTTTGGATTTATGGATGGTACTGATCCTGATGGCATCCTGGCCGGCCGGCAGCGACAAAGAGGGCAGCTTGTCCAGTTCCACCTGCTGCTGCCACCAGGTCAAGAACTTGGAAAGCTCACCGTTGCGGCTCTGCAAATACTGCCATACCAGATTTTCGAAATCCACTACAAAGGGACTCTGCAAATGTTCCATGCCGTAGTAAAGCATCACATCTTTCACCAGCAGGAACAGGGGTTCGGAGAGCCATTGGTTTCGGGGCAAAGGTTTGCCGAACTCTTTCTCCAGCAAGGATTCAAAAACACCTTCTTCTTTCAGAGCAGGCATAAATTGTTGCAACAGAGACTCCTTACCCTGCAAACGGGCCATATAGTAGAGAATGGTGCTCTTGGCCACTTGGTCGTCAGGGTGCAACAGATAGCGGAGTGTGTAGATGAGCAGGTTAACTTCCTCCGAAGCACTGAGGTTCAGCGATTTCTCCGTAATCACATTCCAGCCCATCCGCAGCATGATATCCGCAATATGGGCGCATTTGAAATTGTTACGGCACAGCACGGCAATGTCCCCATCGGAATATCCGCGCCGGCGGGCATCCATGACCGCCAGCAACACCTCCATGTCCTGCACCTCAATCTTCTTATCTTCCACCATGCTTGCCCATACAGAATCATCAACAGGGAACTGCGGCTTCAACTCATTTTTCTTCTCCTTGTCGGCATAAAAACAGACTTGCACCTGCCCTTCCTTTTCGTTGAAAGCCTTCTGCTTCAAACCTTCGGCATAGTATTTATCCAGTCCTCTCTTTGTGGAATAATATTCAAAATACTGGTTATTGAACTCCACCACGCTCTTCAGTGAGCGATAGTTTGTGTCCAGGCACTCCTGATGGTAGTGATCCCTGTCCACGAGCCTCAAATCAGGATCCTCCTGCATACGGTCGTAGTCGAGCAGCTTGTAGAACAGGTCCGCATCGCCATTGCGAAAACGGTAGATAGCCTGCTTCACATCGCCGAAGAGCGACACCTGCCGGTCGAACTGCGACAGGGCATTATTGATGATGATGGGTTTCAGATCCTCCCACTGCATCTTGGAAGTGTCCTGAAATTCGTCGATAAAAAAGTTGTCAAACTTCACGCGGTCGAAGAGTGTTTCGAAGCCTCTGTTTTGGATGGTTTCATAGATAAGCGTGTTGGATTCACCGAGAATGAAAAAGTTGTTCTGCAGTTTAATCTCTTCCATTTTTCGTTTCAAATCCATCAGCATCAGCACCTTATCGGCATTCCGGTGGCGGATGGTACTATCGAGATAGCGTTTGCGCAAATCGTGTTGCGCTGCTGCCACCTTCCCAAAAGAGGCCTCCACCTTCGGCCAAAATTCTTCAATACGGGCCAATTCCTCATCAGAAAGCTTGGTTTTGCTGAAAATCTGCCCTCCGGAGCCCGGAATCTCATCTGTGGATTTTATGTAATATTTGATCGGATCCTTCTGGACGTCCTCAAACCATGTATTGAATGATCTGCGCTTGAATTTGAGGTCAAGTTTCTCCAGCCACATACTCCCTTCCTGGGCGTATGGTTTGATCTTCTCCTTCAAGTCAGCAGGTATTCTTTTGATACTTTCCCTCAACGACACGATATACTTGCTAATCTCCTCCTGATCCTCCCGAGCGAGGATGTTCAGATATTCCACATTTTTTTCTGCATTTTCATACAGGATTTTCAAGGCGGCCTTCAACTCCCTATCCACATCTATTTTGCCAGAATCTTCCATGGCATTATCCAGCACAAAGAGAACGCGATTGGCCAGTTCGGTCTCCGCCGAAAGCTCGTTCAGCAGCTGGTCGATGGCCTGCAGGTAAAACTCGTCCATGTCTATCTGGACGGTATAGTTGAGATTGAGGTTGAGTGAAAGCGCGGAGGAGCGGATGACGCGCTGGAAGAAGCTGTCGATGGTAGAGATGGTAAAGCGGGCGTAATCGTAGATGATGCGCCGGAGCAATTCCAGAGACTCCACTTGCATGAATTTTTCAATGTCAGCGGTAATCTCATCCGGCTGCAAGCCGAAGAGTTTTTTCACCACCATATTATAGATGGGGGTATTTCTTTTATTCAAGCTCAAACGATCCTCAAAGGCGAATGCATAAAGCGTTCGCACGATGCGATCCTTCATCTCACAGCTGGCATTGTTGGTGAACGTAATGGCCAGAATCCGCTGATAAAGGTCAAGTTGGAACTCTTGGGGGTCCTGTCTGACCTTCCGACTGTCAAATCTGAAGCAAAGCGCCAGATAATCGGCCACCAGATTGGTGGTCTTGCCGGAGCCAGCAGAAGCGGAATAGGTGGTGAACATAGGATTGGTTTTTGAGAACGCAAAGATAGCACAAAAATACTATCTTTGCACCCCTAATTGAGCAACATCATGTTAAAGATTGAAAACCTGCACGTTTCCATCAAAGGAAGAGAAATATTGAAAGGTGTGAACCTGGAAGTTCACGCGGGCGAAGTACACGCCATCATGGGTCCCAACGGCACGGGCAAGAGCACGTTAGCCTCCGTCATTGCCGGCAAGGAGGGTTATGAAGTCACCGAAGGCAAGATCATTTACAAGGGCAAAAACCTGATGGATTTGAGCATCGAGGACCGCGCCCGCGAGGGCATCTTCATCGGATTCCAATATCCTGTGGAGATTCCGGGCGTGAGCATCGCCAACTTCATGCGCACCGCGCTAAACGAAATCCGCCAATACCGCGGCCTCGACCCGCTGAACGGCGCCCAGTTCCTCAAGCTGATGAATGAGAAGAAGAAAGTGGTGGAACTGACCGAGAAACTCAGCAACCGCTCCGTGAACGAGGGCTTTTCCGGCGGCGAGAAGAAACGCAACGAGATTTTCCAAATGGCCATGCTTGAGCCCACGCTCTCCATCCTGGATGAGACGGACTCCGGTCTGGACATTGACGCACTCCGTATCGTGGCCAACGGCGTCAACCAGCTGAAGAACCAAGACAACGCCACTATCGTCATCACGCACTACCAGCGCCTGCTCGACTACATTGTGCCCGATGTGGTGCACGTGCTGTTTGACGGCAAGATAGTGAAAACCGGCCCGAAAGAGCTGGCCCTGGAGCTGGAGAAACGCGGCTACGACTGGATCAAAGAAGAGTATGAACAACATAAACTCAGCTAAATGAAGTCTTTTGCAGAATATACCCAACAGCTGAAAAACTACCGTCTGCAGCTTCAGCCCGACCCTTATCAGCCCGTGGAGGAGTACTTCACCTGCCAGGTGGCCAACATGGGCTCTGTGATGCTGCCGCTGCTCAATGGCTGGTACGTGCACAAAGACTCGCAGCTGACCATCTATCCCGACGGAGTCATCGCCGGCAGCCTGAAAGCCGCCATGGCACAATATCCCGAACTGGTGCAGGCGAGCCTGCAACCGCTGAAAGACCACGTTCAAGACGAGCTCACCCTCTCCAACCAAGAGCAGTTCACCGACGGCATCTTCCTGTATGTGCCCGACAACGTCAAAGTGGAGAAACCCTTCCAGATTGTGTCGCTTGTCAACTCCCGCGAGGACCTGCTGGTACAGAACCGCCACCTCATCCATCTCGGAGAGAATGCGGAATTGTCTGTCATCCAATGTGATGATTCCACGAAATACGGCAAGACATTCCTGAACGTCGTGACCGCCATCACCCTCAACAAGCAGGCCCGACTGCATTACTACAAGACGGAGAACAAAGAGGCAGAATCCTTGCTGTTCAACCACTTGTACGTCAACCAGTGCGCGGAATCCTTCTTCCACTCCAACGCCATCACCTTCAACGCCGGCTACGTGTGCAACGACATCCACGTAAACCTCAATGAGCCATTTGCCGAAGCGCAGCTGTATGGTCTCTATCTGGTCGATAAGACGCAGCAGTGCGAAAACCGCATCAAGGTGAGCCACAACTGCCCCGACTGCAAGAGTTTCCAGCTCTACAAGGGCATCATGGACGACGAGGCGGAGGCCACTTTCCACGGCCATGTGGTGGTGCAGCCCGACGCACAGCGCACCAACGCCTTCCAGACCAACCGCAACATTTTGCTCACCGACAAGGCAAAAATCAACACGCAACCATTCTTGGAGATTTACGCCGACGATGTGCAGTGCAGTCACGGTGCCACGGTCGGACAGCTGGACGACGAAGCGTTGTACTACCTCCGCACGCGTGGTATCGGGGAGCGCAGCGCCCGCAAGCTGCTCATGTTCGCTTTTGCCAACGAGATCTGCCAGCATGTCGATATCCAGGCCCTGAAAGACCGCCTCAGCGACATGGTGCAACGCCGCCTGAACGGCGAGCTCACCATCTGCGACCAGTGCATGCTCCACAACGCGGACAACGGCGGCCTCATCTTCCCCATCGACCCCACCAAATTGTAAAATACAGCGATGAAAATCAAGCTGATCTGGATCGGCAAAACCGATGGCGATGTCTTCGACACCGCCATCCAGCAATACACACAGAAAATCAAATTCTACACCGTGTATGAGCCCATCGCCATCCCGTATCTGAAAAACACCAAATCGCTGTCCCAGGAAGAGCAGAAGAAGAAAGAAGGCGAGCTTATCCTTAAGAAACTGGAACCGGGCGACTATGTGGTTTTGTTGGACGAGCGCGGCAAAGAATACACATCTGCAAAATTCGCGCAATTCATCCAGCAGCAGGCCAACAGCGGAGCCAAATCGGTGGTATTCATCATTGGCGGTGCCTACGGTTTTTCAGAGGCGGTTTATGCGCGCGGCAACGCCAAGCTGGCCTTGTCGCAGCTCACCTTCCCGCACATTATGACGCGGCTGGTGTTCGCCGAGCAACTGTACCGTGCCTTCACGATTTTGCACAATGAACCATATCATCATTAATATTTTGGGGATTCCGCCGCAAGCAGCGGAATGGTGGTGAGGGTAATACGAAAAAATGAAAATATGAATTACAACGATATTCGGCATCAATTGCATCAATTGGCGGAGCCCTCCGGCGCAGAGGTCAACACGCAGCGGTTCATCATCGACAGTTTGGCCACCTTTGAGCCCACGCATATTCACGTTTTCAAGAACAGCAAGAATTTGTTGGCGGTTTACGACTTCGGTCCGGGCGGCGAAACCACTTTGATACGTGGGGATTTTGACGCGGTGCGCGTGCCGGAGACGCTGGATCTTCCGTACGCCTCGCACACGCCAGGCGTAGCGCACAAGTGCGGCCACGACGGCCACGCCACCATCCTGTTGGGGCTTGCCGAGCAACTGCATCTGCACCCGCTGGTAAAGGGCCGCGTGCTACTCTTCTTCCAAGCCGCGGAGGAAACGGGCGAAGGTGCCGCGCAGCTGTTGGAGACGGGCATTTTGGAAAAATACAAGCCCGGCAAGGTCTATGCCTTGCACAACATCCCGGGCGAGCCGCTGGGCAGTGTCATCTGCAAAGAGGACAGTTTCACCTGTTCGGTCGTCAGTTGCGACGTAGAACTGCACGGGCGCACGGCGCATGCGGCGGAGCCATTGAAGGCGGTAAGTCCATATCCGGCCGCCAGGGCCATCACCGACCGGTTGCTGGCCATGAACCAGTACGACATGCGGGCGGAGGACTTCCGGCTGTTGACATTGGTGGAGTTCAAGGTCGGGGAGCAGGCCTACGGGGTGACCGCCGGCCATGGCGTGCTCCGGTTCACGTTGCGTGCCAAAGACGATGACTTGCTCCAGCGCACGAAAGCGGAGCTGTTGCAAGTAGTGGAGCAAGAGGTCGCCCAAACGGAAGGGTTAAGTAGCAGCATCGTTTGGAAAGAGTACTTCGCCGCTGCCAAAAACCACAAGGATGCCGTGGAGAGCATCCGGAATGCCGCCCAACAATGCGGCTTGCCATACGTTAACAAGGAGGTTCCTTTCTCCTGGGGCGAGGACTTTGGCCTGCTGACGCAGCACTACGACGGCGCGCTGTTCGGCCTCGGCTCCGGCGAAAGCCAGCCGCCCTTGCACCATCAAAACTTTGATTTTCCAGATGAACTTGTGCCGGTAGGCGTGAAGATTTTTTATCAGATTTTGTTGGGAGAGTGAAACGTATTCAGAAAAGTATTGCATTTGCATGCAAATGTAATACAAACAAATACAGCTATGGAACCGACAGCAATCATCAGAAAACCAGTATCTTTCCGCTTTAGAGCAGATTTATTGGAATTATTGAAACGGAATGCAGCGCGTGAAAACAGAACGCTCAACAACTATGTGAAAAGCGTTTTACTGGATGTTGTGTACCACGAACCCAATGCCGCCACCAAAGCCGCCATCGAAGAGGCAATGAATCGTAAAGATTATCCTACAGATGAAGTTTATGGTAGCGTAGAGGACCTTTTTAAAGCACTTGATATAGAATGAAAAAACTATACCCCTCCAGTCAGCATAAAAAAGACTATAAACGATACCGACATAATCCAACCAAGAAAGCAGCACTTCATAATGTCATCCAAAATATTTTATGTAATTTTGCAGCGTTGCTTGCCTGTTTTGATGATTAATGGACTTTACATCATAGTCGGCAGCAACAGAAAGAAGTGAAATTAAAAGTCCTCCCTTACAACACACTATGGATATACTATTTTCTGAAAAACAGCGTGTTAAAAGTGCATTTTTGTTCATCCTCGTTTTCTTGACTTCATTTTTTGTTGGCAATGCCCAGCATATCACGACCAAAGGACCCGAAATAGGAATGGATGACGGAGCCAGGATTACTGTCTTGGGTGAGGATGACAACAATATTTACTTTTATGCAGTGGACAAGAGCAATTATGGTGAAGATGACGAATTTTTTGTCACTGTATATGACAAAAGGAGCCGTTCCGTTGTTGTTGAGCATGAGTTTGACGAAGACTACGGTTTTTCCACAGCCTTTATGGCAGATGACAAGGTGGTGCTGGTAGGTTCATCATTCAACAAAAAGAACAAATGTGTGGATTTCTTCCAATACGCATTCCCTGTCATGAACAAAAAGAAAGGTAAAATTGCGCCCAATGTGACGTATTCTGTGCCTGTCGAAAGCACAAGATACAATTTATTCCGTGTCTTACGCTCATCTGACGGCCAGAAACTCGCCTATCTGACCTACTTGAGACCAACGAATAATAATGCTGAAGAATATACCCTTGATGTGATGGTGTGTGGTGTCGATGGGCATGAGGTTGCCCATACACGGGAAAGAATCAAGGGGAATTTCCCGCATGTCGTGAAGGGATACCTTGCCAATGACGGTACCGTTTATGTGGAAGAGCATTATTATATTGATCAAAAAGAGACTTTACAGTATGTCACGGTTACTACAGACCAACAATACAAGCCCATGCAAATGGAGGAAGATATGGAGGGTATGCACAACATGCATGCAGAATTGCTTGCCGATCAGCGTCTGATGATGTTCGGTGCTGCAAAAGACGGCGTAGGGATGATTGTTTTGGACAATACCGGAGAGGTGGCCAAATTTGGCATTTATGAAGTGGAAATCCCTGATTTGCCGGAGGGAGTCACCTATGACTTCGACTTTTACAATGAGAACAGTCTCGCTTTCAAACCGTATCAGATTTTGTCTTTGCAGGATGGGCGTGTTTTGGTGTTGGCTCACCGACATCGGTACATCCTTTCCTCGTATGGCAACTCGGTCACGGCCTATAATGATCACAAAAATCTCTACCTCTATCTGTTTGACAAAGAGTTGGAACCTTTGACATTTGAAACGCGACCATTCGGCACTCAAAGCATTGGGAACAATCACGAGGATTTGCCTGTCGCGTTCGAATGGGACGGAGGGATAAGGCTGCTGTTTAACGGTCAGGTGTCGAACTACACGGGTGGTCCCAAGCGCGAGTGGAAAGTGCTGTTCGCCCCTAAGTTGAATGAACGTTGTCTGGTCTTGGGCACATTGGATGACGATCTGCATTTTAGTCCCAAAATCATCAGGAATCCTGGCCCGAATGTGCCGTTTACCATGGGTGAATATTTCGATCAGTTGCTGAGGGTGACTGACGATGCGGTGTATATCATCAACCACCGCAATAGTGACAACTTCATCGAGGAAATCAGAAAGTGACAAAAAAAAGTAGAGACGCGCTATAGCACGTCTCTACTTTTTTGGCGGACCGGACGAGACTCATTTCTCCGTTATCACCCATATTGTGCAGCTGTTTGTATTCTTTTAATTACCTTGCAAATAAATGAATGCCAGCAAAACACGCACAATTAGTTAAATAAACACACTGTGTATGGGTTGGCAGAATGATGCCTTCTTATTGTTTCGGTGCATTTTTTTAGGGGGAAAAATGCACGGGGTGAAGATTCTGGAAAATTTGTTCAACTATCCTTCACGGAAAGGAATAGCCAAAAAATTTGGAATCCAATATTCCATCATTTCCGCAGATAGTCTTGTATCTCAAATGTAAAAATAAAAGACCCTGTTACACAAACGACAACGAATCATTCGAGCAACTTCCGTTCCTCCTCCGTGAGCACATACCGCCGCGTAGGACTGTTGGGCGAATTGGGCTGAGTCATCACAACCATACACCCTACAGAATATCTGAAAAAGGAGTATCTTTGCGTTTCTTGAAAAGAGACGAGATATGGCATTACCTATCAATAAAGTAGAAATCTTCCACAAGTTGAGGAAAAGTTACGCTGCTGACCGTGGGGACATCATAAATTGATATATCGCTGAGTAGGGTTATTTCATTTCTTCGCCAAGTGATGAATCTTCCATATTGCCATCGGATGGCTTTCCACTCGTTCGATGATGGTGGAATCGTCAAAGAGCAAGTTGGGAGTGTAGTGACCGGTATTGAATTCTTCAACAAACCGCTTCTCCTGATCGGAGAAGTCAAGCAATTCCGTCAAGAATGACGACACGACCCACTTGGCTTCTTCAAAATCAAACTTTTCAGATTTCCGAAGCATCGGGATCAGGGTTGCACGAATCTGCGGATATCCTATTGTGTCACAAAAAGAAAGGTCGTACTTCACTTGTGTCATGTCGGAGCCGCCCACGGCCAAATAAAACAACACCATCTTGCGGAGCAAGTCGTGGTCAAAATCCCGTGCCAAACCCCTGTTCACCATCTGGTACACATCGTAAAGGTCCCTGCATGTGTGTCTTTCCACAAAAGCCTTGATTTTGCTGGCGAACAATTCGGGCGGATGGAGTGTCCTGACTGTAAAAGCAGGTAGTTCTGCTATAGTAACGTTAGATTCCACTATTTGCAAAATGTGATTACGCATCATATAGTTTATCTCTATCTTGATGTTGTCACGATTGCCGCCTGCATTAGTGTACATATATACCCACGAATCTAATGAGTGTTGGGTCTTGGTGCCAGGGTGAAGAGCATAACCATTGAGAGACATATACCGTTGGATGGTGTCGGTTATCAACGGTCTCTCTTCCAGCATCTCCTCCCGTGTGCAATGGTGATCGTAATCCAAGTCAATATCCACAGACAGACGCGGCATATCGAATATGGTCAGATTGATGGCTGTTCCTCCTTTCAGAGCCAACTTCTGACTGAGGAGTTCATCTTGGTTGAGGAAAGAGAGAACATCAATCAACCGATACACTTTTTCCAAATTGTCGCGGACAAAACCGGTCTTCTGCGACATCTTTTCCAACTGGAATCTATCAAATATTGACATAACTTCCTTGTTCTAAAAATGTTAAGATATTCTCAGGAGCATAGAGTCCCCATTCCTTATGATAAACATTTCCCTGAGAATCGGGCTGGATGCGGTCAACGCCCTGTGCTCCGTATTGATGGCAGACATCTAAAAGTACTTCTCCATCTTTGAGTTTTTCCACAAAGTGAGACAAGACATATCCGGCTTTCTTGTACAGTGCCCGTTTGTTGTAGGCATCCAGATATCGGACAATCTGGCTCCCGTCAAGGTAAGGGATTGCAATTAGGCACTGGCACAGTTCCTCCAATCCTCCACATCGGTCAATCCGGTCAATGCAGTCAACAACGGTACGGGACAAATCCGTCACCCTTACCAATGCATCCATCGGTGGGGCATTCACACCAATATCAATTTTGGCCGCGCAATACTGGTAGGCCATTCCGTCACATTCAAATCTGTTGAAAAGAGAACCGCTTGCAACGTATGTAATGTAGAACACCTGATGTGCAAAACCATAGTACTCAAAGGCGGAATGATATGCCACACACGCTGTCGGGGTGAGGTGGGATGCAATCTGGAAACGGTTGACCTCCATCGCCTTTGTCCCGAGATTGACCACAGCATATAGGTTCCTGCGGACACGTTTGACGAGTCCCGCTCCCGCATAGCGGTTCAACAGCACCAGAGCAGAATGCTTGTTGCCGACAATGGCTCCAGCTTCATCTATAGTGAATATCCTCAACTCGTGGAATTTTTCAAGATAGTTTAGCATATTTAATTTTTTCTGCAAAAGTACACATTTTTGTTTATTTTCAACGCAGTTTTCAAAAAAAATATTTTCTTTAAAAATATACGAGGAGAAAATAATGGGGACGCGCTTCTAACAAAGGTATGGGAACATAAAAAAAATAGAGACGCAGCGTATTGCGTCTCTACAATGTTGGCGGACCGGACGAGACTCGAACTCGCGACCCCATGCGTGACAGGCATGTATTCTAACCAAACTGAACTACCGATCCGTTTGTTTTTTCAACGCCGCAAAAATACACTTTTTTTCAATTGCACGATATTTTTGAAAAATATTTTTTTATTCTATATACTATTGATTTTGAGTATTATAGAATAGAACAAGCATTTTTCTCCTCCTTTTTCACATTATTCTATGCGAAAAAAACGAAGCATTTTTCATTTGATTCGCCATTTTCTCCCATTTACCCACTTCTCCTACTTTACCTCATGCACCCATTTCACCTCCTTCACCCACTTCACCTTTCAGTTAGAATCTCCAGGTCAGACCAAAATAGTACAAAAATGGGAGCTGATAGATAACTTCATTGGAAATTCTGTTTACATAAAACACATTCCTGTAGTTATAGACATTGGAGAAAGAGACACTCAACTCAAGCGTATTCCGCTCTCCGATGTGGAATTTTTTCTTGGCACCAATATCCAATCTGTGATAACTCGGCAAACGAGCCTGGTTGAGATCTGCCAGCATAAAGTACAAATCCTCATTGGCCGTCACGTAATCATCGTTGATAGTGGTGGGCATATAATGCGGATAATAGGCTTGAGTCTGCGTGAACGGGAATCCTGAACCGAAGTTCCAGCGGGCATCAATCTGCCATGATCTGCGTTTGCCAAAAGCGTATGACACCAACAGGTTGACATTATGCCGTCTGTCGAAATGCGGATTGTACTCCACCACTCCATCGGTACGCTTCACCCAACCCAACGAATAGACCAACCACACATAAAAGCCCTTGTTGTCGTATTTCACCGTCACATCGCCACCATACGCACGACCTTTTTCCCAAATGAACTCATCATCAGTATCAAACATCTTATAGCGGTTGACAGAAATCAGCTGGGAGAAATTCTTGAAATAGCCCTCCAAATTGATGCTAATCTGTGAAATGGGATCATATTCCAAGCCCAAAATGATGTGCTGTGCCTTTTGGAGACGGCCCTTCATCTTGTCACCATCATTGAGCATGTTAGAAGCAAGCAGGTCCCCGCTCACAGGAGAGGAGATGAATCCGTTGAACAGATTCACGACATCCTGATCGGAAGTGACCGCCACCAAATTCTGGGAATAGAGACCTCCCGCCAGCTTGAGACGGAGGTTGCGCAAAATGTTGTACTTGATAGCCAATCTGGGTTCAGGTGATGCTTCGCCCAGAGAATAATAGTACTGCAACCTGAAACTCGGCTCCAGCAGCAACTTGTTTCTGAAATTGTATTTGAATTTGGCGAAAAACGACATGTCCGTCGTGTGGTCATCAATATCCACCTTGGAGCCGAATTGAGTGAAATAGGTGTATTGCGTGTTAAATCCCACAGCCTCAACGCCCACATTCAGCACGCTTCTTCCTATATAATAGTTGAAGGCCAAATTGAACGTAAAGCCATCCATGGTACTGCTCTTAGGCTGGTACAATTTGTCGTCTAACTCGCACGTGTATTTGGAATAAGCCAATGCACCCGTAATGGTGATGGGCACGTCGCCGGGCACAATCTGGAAGTTCGAGCCCACACCCCAGTTGTTCCAGGAGTATGCCGCAATGGAACTGTAGTTGACCTTGTCGTTGAAATTGAAGCCGAACACATTCAGTTTGGTTCCGTTCAACGTGGAGAGTGTCAACTTGCCATACAGATCCCAAAAGCTGAACGGAAGCCCATCTTCACCCACATACGGGTAGAAGAACTTGGAGGCCGGCTCAAGATAGGAACCTTTGCCCGAGAGGATGAAGCTCAACGCAGTCTTGCGATTGTCTTTCAACTTCACCAGCGGGCCTTCCAATAGAATCTGGGACTGGATATTGCTGACATCAATCTTGCCGGATATATGTTTCTTGTTACCGTCGCGGGTCTGGATATCCATCACGGAAGAGATTCTCCCGCCGAACTCGGCACCGAAACCGCCGGTATAGACATCCGCGCTGCTCATGATATCCATGTCAAACACAGAAAAGATACCGATGGAATGAAACGGATTGTAGATGAGCACGCCATCGAGGAGCAGCATGTTTTGCACGGGCGTACCGCCGCGCACATACAACTGACCACCCTGGTCACCGGTAGAAATCACACCCGGCAACACCTGCAGATACTGGGCAAAATCGGGCTGGCCGCCAATGGCCGGCATTTTGCTCATGTCCTTGGGCGTCACACTGATGACGGATGTACGCGTTTCCTGCTCCTTGCGCTGGCCCTCGCCTTGAATCTGCACGGCATCCAGTGTTGTGGAGGAAGGCGGAAGAGAGTAGCGCTTGGTGATAACCGTATCCTTGCGCACCCGTATCGTGTCGATGATGTCATTATAACCCAAGAAAGAAACCTTGACGGCGTATGTTCCCTTCGGAATCTTGTTAATCATGAAAGCTCCTTTGGAATCGGACAGCGCACCGTATGATGTACCCATCAGCTGGATGGTACAATAAGGCAGCACCTCGCCGTTGGAATCGTCGTAGGTAAAGCCTTTCAATACTGTATTCTGAGCGAACAGGGATGCCACACCGACAAGCAGTGTGACAAGTATGGAGATTTTCTTCATGCGTCAAAAAATTTAAGGCGCAAAGATACAAAAAATCAAATAGCTTGCCACCCGATATCTTCGCGATAAAACAGGCCCTGGGCATCAATGGTGTGCACACCATTATAGGCATCTTCGCGAGCCTCGCGCAGCGTTGCACCCTTGCCCACCACAAAGAGAACCCGGCCTCCGTTGGAAAGCCATTGGCCCTCCTTCTGTTGGGTTCCCATGTGGAAGACCGTCTGCCTGACAGTCTCCAGATTGTTAATCTCAATACCCTTGTCGTACGAGCCTGGATAGCCTTTGGCCGCAAGCACGACGCCGAGGAACGCATCGGGATAGAACTCCGCCTTCGTCTCTTTATGTTCCATGAGGTCCATGATCACCTCAACCAAGTCGCTTTGCATCTTGGGCAGCACCACCTCGGTTTCGGGGTCACCGAAGCGGGCGTTGAACTCTATCACTTTCGGGCCCTCTTTGGTCAGCATCAGACCGCCGTACAAGACGCCACAGAATGGGCAGCCTTCGGTTACCATAGCCTTGGCGGCCGGTTTCATGATATGTTCCACTGCCCATTCCACCTGCTCTTGCGGAATCACAGGCACCGGAGAATAGGCTCCCATGCCGCCGGTATTCGGGCCCTTGTCGCCATCGTAAGCCCGTTTGTGGTCTTGTGCAATGGCCAACGGCACAACTTGCTCGCCATTCACCAGTGTCAGCAGCGAGAATTCGGGGCCTTGCAGAAACTCTTCCATCACAACCTTGCCTTTGCCGAAGTGGTTGTCAAGCAACATGTCCTTGAGGGCATCATCGGCCTCCTCCACAGTCATGGCCACCACCACGCCCTTGCCAGCAGCCAGTCCGTCGTACTTAATCACGATGGGAGCGCCAAACTCATCCAGATAGGCTTTTGCAGCGTCATAATCTTCAAAAGTACGATATGCGGCAGTGGGAATGGCATATTTCTCCATCAGTTCCTTGGCAAACTGCTTGCTGCCCTCGATGCGGGCGGCAGCCTTCGTGGGGGCAAATATGCGCAAGCCCGCCTTTTGAAATTCGTCGGCGATGCCGTTCATCAGGGCAGCCTCAGGCCCGACGATGGTCAGGTCCACGCGATGCTCCAGGGCAAAGGCGAGCAATGCCTCCGTATCATTCTCATCCACTGCCACCCGATGCACGGGCACATTGCAAGTGTTGTTCAACAGCAGCATTCCCTCATTGCCGGGAGCTATAAACAGTTCTGATACCCTAGTGGACTGAGCCACTTTCCAAGCGATGGCGTGTTCGCGGCCGCCACGACCGACAATCAGTATTTTCATTTCTAATTTTTAGTTATGACATATCCATGATAACGGGTCATCACCTCATTCACATAATTAAGAGTATGTTTACCTGGGTAATAACCACATTTCACGACAGGATCAGTATAGTAATCTTTGTGGGATTTCAGCGCAAGGTAGTCGGCCACCTCAAGCCAACGGGTATAATCACCGCCGTGCTTCTTGCACAAGGCCTGGGCATCCAGGACATGGCCAGGGCCGGAGTTGTAGGAGCCGGCCACAAAATAGTAGATATCGGCCGTATCCACCTTATTGGCAAAAATCTTGTACAGATAGGAGATGTAGCGGGCACCGGCCCACAGCTGTTCCTCCACGGAAGAGGTGTCGGTAATGCCATAGCGCGCGGCGGTGGCCGGCATCATCTGCATGATACCGAAACTGCCGCCCATGCCCAGCAAGTCAGAATTGAAATGGGACTCCTGCCAGACGATTGACGACATGAAACGCCAGTCGATGTGGTAACGGGCGCAGGCCGCTTGCATACATTTGTCATACGAAGAAATGTTGTTGCGTCTGGCGCCAAACGAGCGCTGGATCACATACGAGTGCGCCGACAGGTATTTCGTGCACAGTTTCTGGTACTGCTTTGTCGTCACAAACTCCTTAATCCATTCATTGATGTCCCGGTTGAGCGAATCACGGGAGTTGTGAAGCACCCATGTGCGCGGGAAATTCTCCCCCACCCTCGGTCCCAAGGACAACGACTTGTAAAAAGGCAGCAACGTGATGGCCTCATTGTAATTGCATACGATAAAGTCCACCTTTTTATCTTCCAGCATGTCAAAAAGATCCTCCATCTCCACCCCTTCGTCTTCTTGCAGTTTCCATTTGTTCAAATCTCCTAAAATGGAAAAATCAACCGGATGGATATAATTCTCAGGAGCATGCACTATGTGGATTGTATCGTCATCCAATGCAGTTTTCTTCCGTGTAATCAACACTGGGTAAGTATAGGAATGCGGCTCGGATTCTGAAATATACCAGGGTATGAAATTTGATTTATCAAAATCATAACCCACAATGTCATATTCCCCGCTAAACGATTTCAGAAAAATCTGTTTGGGGTCCGACTCAATGGAAATAGAAACAGGGCGGTTCAAATCAGCTCCCAACTGACGAAGCAGATCATATTGGAACCCGATGACAGAACCTTGATAGACGAAATAATCCGCCGCATGATAGAAGATGAGGGCCTTGATTGTGTCACCGTGCCCCACAAGTTGGGGCACTTCCTTTTCTTTTTTATTCATCAAAGACAACGGTTGTATTCTGTCATGTGTGAACAATATGACAACCAGGGCGATGACGGCGACGGCAATAAAAATATAACTAACGTGTTTCCGTTTCAAAATAATGTTTTTAGCATTATTTCATCAACTTCATCAACGAGTGAGGGCAGCATCAGCAGATAACAGGAGTAATGCAAATAAAACTATCGAATTAGAATCTTGTCGAGATAAGCTTTGGCTTCGGCGGGTTTGTTATCGCTAAATTTCTTCTGATTAACAATATTGTCCTCCTCAATCTTGACTTCAATCGTGTCACGATATACCCAGCGGGACAAGCTGTCCTCACTGATCATAGTGTCGGTGGACAACACCACTCGGAGCAAAGCGGGATACTGGAGCCCTTTGAACTCGGCCACGCCCTTGACGATTTTCCCTTCAAGATTAGCCAACGTGGGGTCGCAATAATTGTATCTTGCATTCACGGAATCATACAAGAGATACCTACTGGTGTCAATATAGAAATAGCCTTTGTCCAAGTCGTTGATCAAAGAGTCCGTACCCTCATAATAGCAGGTAATCTTGAATCCCAGAGGTTGTTCTTTCTGGCATTGGACAAAACATATCACCATGAACATGGCGACAATAACCGGTGTTAAAAATCCAAACTTTTTCATATTAATATGATTTAGAGGCGGCAAAGATAATAAAAAATTATTGTGATAGCATCAAGTTAATGGAAATGCCCACTTCAAAATTCATGTTGTTGTATTGATTGAGCACTTTCGGACGATTGATGGTATGGTCGTAGAAAAACTTCACTCCCACCATTTGGCTGAACTGGTATTCGGCTGCAACATTGATTGTGGCGGTCAACATGCCGGAGGTAACCTGATCCACTTCCTCCTGGATCTTACGGAGCATGGTCGCATTGCTCTTGATACCCACACCGGCAGTGAGGTTCAGGTCGCTGACAAACTGGCGTTTCATGCCGGAGAATACCAAACCCAACTTCAGGTCTTTGAATCGATAACCACCCGACACGGACAATTCCTTGGCGGAGGTTTCCGTAATCTGGTTGTTGGCAAAACTCAAAGCCACGTTGCGGGATTGCTTGTATTCCACCTTCAAGAGCATACTGTTTTTCAGTGTCATGTCAAAGCCGATCAACGGGCCAAACTGCTCGGACAGGGCAATTTGGTTAAGCTCATATTCCGGCATCATATCACCCAGATTATTCCGGACGGCACCGCCTTCTTTGTAGTTAACATTCGTGGCATACCCGCCCACTTGGTAGGTACAAGTATAGTTGTGCGTCAGCGAAAGGCTTTGGAACACTTTGTCCACGCCCTTGATCTTGGAGAAGCCGTTATAGTTGATACGCCAATTCGGAAGAGGGATTTTCAAGAACGGGCCTGAGAGCTTCATGTTATCGGCATTTTTGCCCATATAGGAAGCATAGAATGCGTACATGAGCACATCCTGCGACACATCGCTGTATCCGTCCGGGAATCCAGTGACAGGATCAATTTCACCGGTAGCGCGATTATCATTTTCCGCCAGTCTATAGGCCATCGTCAAACGAGCCTCCTTGAAATCTTCAAACAACTTGTCATAATCGCCAAAGAAAGTTTTCAATCCGCAATACGTCATGCTGAAAGAACCGTTGCGCTGCGGGGTATAGTGTGAAATGTTGCCAGCCTCATCCACATGGAAATACTCGGAGAAATTCTGCGTGTAGTTACGGTTGGCAGACACATCAATACGGAAGTTCTTGAACGGCTCCACAGAGGCACGGATATTCAGCACCTCGTTATAGGTTCTTTGGTAAGCACTGTTCATGAGCGAGTCAGTAGTGAGCCAATGGCCACGCGCGCCCATCGCTTGAATGTCAGGCTGGCCACCGAACACAAACAGGAATCCAGGAGAGCGGTTGGCGAAGTCAATACCGAACATGTTCGGCGTGCCCATGTAACCCGGCAGCATGGTTCCGCTGCCACGCGAGTAGTTGGCGGATACATTACGCACCATCATCAGGAATCGCAAGGTTCCATCCAAGATAATCTTGCCGTAATTCGGTTTCTCCTTCAAGGAATCCTTTTCGTTTATACCGTCCTCTTCCGGGTTTTTGGGCTTGTTACGGCCAGAAGCGTTCTTTTCACTGATGTTCCTTGTATTATTATTGCCACCCTGATTCACCTTCTTCAAATAGGGAATGGTATTGTACAGTGTCACGAAATTGACAGAGGCATTGCCCTGGATGCTGTTGGAGTTTTGGATGGTATTACCCAGATAGGCCAACGACAAGGCAGAAGCCGTGTAAGTGTAACTGGAGTTGTATCGCACGCTCGCAGTGATCCATTTGAACAACGGAATCTTGTTGATCGGAATCTGGTAGGTGCCGGCAAAATTCTGGCGGAAGTCGGTCATACGGCCGCCGCGGCCCAGACAATGCCATACGGAATCCTTCTCCGTGCGGGTATCGATCAGTCCATCCGGTTCATCAATACGGGCAGAAGCAGTAGCTCGGTATTCGAGTTTCAGGCTCTGGAAGATGTCCCAATTCACGGAATAGTTGCGCGACCAGTCGAAAGACTTCACGAAACTGGTATCTACAATAATGTTACCCTTGCTCTTGGGACGATACTTGAACTCCTGCATCTCGCGGCGCAGGCTGGTACGTATGGTCACGTTCTTCGGCATAGGGGTAATGTTGAAATCGCGAACAATCTGCAACCATTTCGACTTCATCCATTTCACTTTGGAGAACGGACGATAGTTCTTGGGGTTGGTACTGAAGGTGTATCCGATTTCTCCGTTATGGATATACTCATTGTTCATCTCAAGGTCCTCATCACGCTGCAGCAACTCAGAATAGGAATAGGACAGGTCGAGGTTCTCAATGTCCCAAGGACGCATCTTCAGCTTGCCACCCTCCAAATTACGTTCCTTGCGGACGTTCATCAAGTTGACATTCTGACGTTGTGTGAAGACATTAGTGAGACGGCGGATGGAGTCACGCTCGCCGACAGTCTCGTAGGTAGCCAGATCGTCCTTCAACTTCACATCAGGATTCAGAGGATTGTACTCGGGCTGGCTCACGCCCAAGGAATAGTCGTAGTGCAACGGAATCTTGATATTCCATTTCTGCGGGAACAGGATCTTTCCTCCGTCAATATTGGTGGCAATATCCAAATTGTACTTGGTCTCCATGGAACGTTCGGTCACCGATTGCTCAATGCTGCCGAAGCCCGGTGTGGAGTACAAACCCGACACGGACAGGTCACCCACATCGGCAAGGTTCACACGGGCGCGCATCGTGGCGGCAAAGCCCTGTTTGTCGTCAAAACCGCAGAGACGCAGCTCGTTGATCCACATCTCCACTGATTTCGGCAACATGTCATCCTCGTCATGCTGTGACTTTTTCTTGGGGTTTCGGATACCAATCATGATGGTGGTAACGTCGCCCAGGTTCGGCACGCCCACCACGGTCATCTTGTTTCCATTGTCAAGCAGTTTGGAATAAGGCACCTGATTGCTCTGCCACGTACCTCTACGCACCTCCACATTACGACGTTGTTTCAAAGCCACCAAGGAATCCAGGTAGATGAACATGCGGTTAGCCTCTGGCCAGATGGCGTTGGTATCCTTGCCCACTGACCACGGAGTGATATCCACAGGCATTTCATATTCGTAGTAGTTCTCGGTATAGTCCGAACCCAAACGGATGAAACAGGTCACATCGCCTTTCTTCAAATCTCCTGAGCTATACACATCCTCCGCATGGACAAACATGCGCAGGTTGTTGAACTGGCGGAGGTCATAACTTGTGCTCTTATACACGGCGCGTGCGTCGCCATCGGGCAGGTCAACCGCCTTCAAGGACAGGGCCTGCTCGTTAATCTCATACAAGGTAAGGCCGTTCAGCTGCTCACGCTCAATGCCAGGGGGCAGCACATACGGAATCGGGACGCGGTTGGCGTTTTCCTCATAGCTGACCGTTCCCACATAGAAAGAGCCTTCGCCATCACCTTGCGTGGGCAGGTAGTCTCCCTCCTCCTGCAAGCTGAGATTATAGGCTCTCCAATCGCTGCGCACCAACTCAAAGGTGGCAAAACGACAGATAATAGGTTCCTCGAAATCACGCATGAAGACACGCATGAAGCGAATAGAATTACAGCCTGTCATCCCGTTCACCACTTTGTCGGGGTTGTGAATGGGAATACGGAACTGATACCAACGGGTTGTCGGCCGGGTACCGTCGGGCAATATGTCGGGAACGGCCTCATATACATCGTTAATGTAATTCTCTCCCACCGTCATGTGCTGCGGCGAGAGGTCAATCACATACTGATAGTATCTTTCATCCTCACTCAGCGTATTGTCATTGTTCATATCCTCCAGGTTCGGTATTTGTGTGGCCTGTGTGGGATAGGATTCAGGGCTTTGGGAGTCGGTTGGAGAATTGCCGTCGGCATTGTTGAAAAACTTGTAACGCTCCACCACCTTCATGTCCGCGTTATCATAATCGGTGCCTCTGAAATAGTGATAGTTGTCTCCGGATGGATCCTCGTATGCTTTCTGAAATGCAGGTGATGATGTGCCGAAATGGTTGGAAAGCAAATTCAAATAGGTTTCATCGAAATACTCGCGCTCTCGTGAATCCTGTAAACCGTCGAAACCGACATCCTGATACTGCCGCGCATTCTCGTCCTGGTCAAAGGCATTCACAATCAACTGTGTGGTCGGCACGCGTCCCCAGACCGTAAACTCCACGTCATCATCAGAACCGTCGGCGGGTAATCCGTTCTCAAAGAACTTCACACCGTCGCGCAAGATATCCTCAGAGATATCACCCAAGTTGAAATAGAGCTTACCGCCAGTGTGGTTGGGGTTTTCAATAAACGGGTCCATCATCCAGAACTCGATATACTCGTAGTTGGATGATTCAAAGTCTGTGTTGTCAAACTTACGCATGATACCGCCCCAACGTGTCTTCGGGTCGCGCAAGGTACCGTCGTCATTCAAACCTTTTGAAAAGCCTTCTGTACCTGCAACATCGTAGTTGTAGGGTCCTCTTTCAGACGGATAGAAAGCCATGTTGAAGACCGTCATCTGCGTGGTAAGGGCCGTGGTACCGGAATTCTGTTTGTAAGGGAACAGCTCGGGCTCATACACGGCACGTGCGTAAGGCCTCGATAGGTCCTCCGGAGTCAAGTTTTTCGGAGTGGCATTGTTTCGATTGTAGAATATCGGATCAATGATATACCATGACATCAATGCTCTGTTGTAGCCGTACGCCAGCTTTCTACGGGCATTGTCCGTCATGAACGTGGCCTGTGCTTCAGGGAAAAGGTCGGGCTGGCCCTGCGGAGTGGATGCCAGCACCCAACTGGACATGGTAGTCAGGTCAATCGTGGATTTCGATGCCTCAAAGTCATCAATATATGTCGTCCCTTGCTTGCCGATCGCCTTGGAATGGCCTGGCACGAAATGCGCAAACTCACCCTCCAAATTCAAGAAAGATTGGGTGGTCGTGCTATGGAATGTGATTTTGTCAATCACTTTCGTAATGAAAGGCAGCTCCGTCTTATAGGCAAAATTCATGCCCCACACCAGGTTGTTAATCGGTTCATCACCGTAATTCACTTTATTGGTAATTGGACGCTCACGCAAATTCAAAAGAGTTGCCCCCACCGTGAAGTCTCTGGAAAACATGTAGTCGAAATTCACTCCGAACATGGTCTGGTCGGTGGCCCCGAAGTCATTGTCGTTCTCCACAGTGATGGAAATCGGCGTACCGGAGTTGAGGATACCCTGGTTGATGATGGTCACAGTACCCATGTCATAATTGACCGTGAAATCCACATTCTCCGTTAATTGGATACCGCCGGCAGTGACTTTCACAGAGCCTTGCGCCACATTGGTAGTGTTGAAGTGGTATTCAGAACCATAAGAGGAACGGTAGCTACCTTCCAGATAATACTTGTTCTTGTTGGTAATCTGCTGGGCCAGTGTTTTGGTGAGCGTGTACAGAGAGTCGAACGCATACATGTCAGCCAGTTCCGCCTCGTCCTCATCAAAGATAGCCCGCAAATCCTTGCCAAAGGGCTCAATAGTGGGGAAGAAAATCCTACCATTGGAGGCATTGATGGTTCCTCCTGTGGTCTGTGCACCATCCAAAAAGTCGAAGATACCATCGGGATGAGGATCCTGTTGCTGGTTCAATCGGTCCAAACCCAAAAGCTTGATCAGGGAGACACCTTTATTCTTGCCTTTCGTGAAGAAACCATTGGCGATACCTTCCTCGTCACCAGTATATAGCACATTCAGTCTGAACTTTTCAGAAGAGACCTGATATGCGGACAGGTTATACACATTCTTCATCATCAAATTCCACAACGGGGACTTGGTGTTCAGGTTAGTGCTCTTGAGCAACTTGACGCGAAGACAGCTCGGGGCGGAGACTTCGTTGGAGAACTCACCCACCTGATACACGGTCGTATCGCCAATGACCGTATATTGGAATGCCACTGCCAGCACCTGGTCGGAACTCAACGCGGAGTTCAGAGAGATGAAACCCAACTTGGAATTGAACGTGTATTCGGAAGATGCCAGCAGACGCGCACTCTCCACTTTCTCATAGTCAACACCCGCTGTCATTCCCAACGAGCGCAAGTTGTTGTTCACAGTGGAAATATTCCGGATCATGGAAGTGTCCACATAAGAGGTCAGATTATTGATCTGGTCATCGGGATACTGCCCTCCGCTGTACATGGGGTTGTATGACAATGCACCGAATTCCGGATCAGCCTCTCCCAAGTCGGTGAATGCCACGATATTTCGGTTGTTGGTCGTGGCTGCGCCCACCGTGGTGCGCCATACCTCAATCTTTGTAATTACAATGGGAGAGCCCACCAGCGGAAGGGTGCTCAGGTATTCATTGTAATGATCGCGGAAGAACTGCCCCAAGAAGAAGTGCTTGTTCTCCTCGTACTCATCGGCTCTGAAGTAGAAATCATTCTCCTCGGCACCGCCCGTGATGGTGATAGTTTCCGAGGTACTGTTTTTCTGTGAAGCCACTGCCGTCACCATCAAGTTGCCGAACTTCAACTGCGTTTTCACGCCGAAGAGGCTCTGACTACCCGTTATCAACGTGCTATTGAGCGGAAGGGTAACATTACCAAACTCAATAAGTTGAAGAATATCATCCTCCTTGCCAGCATATTTCAGTTTGATCTTGTCCATGTTGTTGTCCAAAGTCAACTGATCGGTGGTATAATTAAGATTGAACTCTATCTTATCGCCGATCTTGGCAATGAGGTTGAGTTGGATATCCTGATCGAAAAGGAAAGAGGGGGTACGCCGTTGTTTTACCGGAATGGAGTAGTTGTCAGTCTGAACATACTTAAAGCCGAATTTCAGCTCCACATTACCGGAAGGTCGTATATCAATGGTATTGCTGCCGAAGATACTTTCAAAAATATCGCCGCCAACATGCAATTCGGGAATCAGTCCCCCACCCCTGCGGTTGCCGCCATTATAGCTGCTGCTGTGGTTATGCCAATAGTCATTGATACTCTTCTTCAAATCGTAATCAATGTACTCATTCACATCCATATAGGCTCCCGGACCGAAAGGCGTATTGCCTGTCATGTACTGGAAGTTGTAGGTATTGGTATTGGGGTCGTATTCAATAACCGTGCCCACTCCCGGAGGATTGTGCAGGGAGAACGGACTGGTAAATGGTTGATTCAAGGGATTGTTGTCAGGTTGCGGCACCAAAGGCGGATCGGTGTCCGGCGGCATCAGATTGGTGGTAGGCCAGCTGTAGTCCGGCATAGGTGTACCGTGATACACCTCCGCCGACAGCGTTTGTATGCCCGCGACACACCACGCCATCACGATAACAAGAATATATATAAAGTGTTTTATCTTTGTCGCTTTCAATTGACTTTCAGTACTATAGTAGTTTTAATGCTCGTTTGATGAGCTCCTCCACTGTTAAATTTAACCCTTCCGCCTTGATGATTTTATCCAACACCGATTCTGCGCCGGCCTTGGCAAATCCCAAAGCGATTAAGGCAGATAACGCTTCATATTTATTATTATTGTACGTGACTGAAATTTTTGCTGCACTTGACAATTCTGTCTTCTTGGCTTTGTCTTTCAGCTCAACGATAACACGTTGTGCGGTCTTGGCCCCGATGCCCTTTATGGACTGTATGGCCCTGACATCTTCCGTGGCGATGGCGTTCAGCACCTCGCCCACGCTCATGGATGACAAGATCAGGCGGGCGGTATTCGGGCCGATGCCATTCACGGTAATCAGAAGTTTGAAAAGCTCACGTTCCTCCTCTTCCATGAAGCCGTACAGAATGTGCGCATCCTCCTTTACAATGTAATAGGTGAGCAATTTCACCTCCTCGCCCTCATCTTGGAGCGCGGAGAAAGTGGCTAATGATATGTTGATGTTGAACCCGATGCCGCCAGCCGTCTCCACGACCACGCACGCGGGATTCTTCTCCACTAATTTTCCTTTAATGTAGCTTATCATAGGTCGGTTTTTACGGGGTGCAAAAATACGAAAAAAACAAAGATGGGGTTAACGTTGGAGGTTCCGCTCAGCGCTGTCGCGTTTCGCGGAATGGTGCGTGTGGGCAGGCCGCTAGGCCTGCAAGGCTCGGTAGCCGGGGATGTCAAACCCCGGGAGGGAGGGCATGTGTGTATGGTCGCGGCGCGAGGTTGGTGCGCGCCGGAGCACGGCACGCGCCGCCGCGAAACGCCACAAACGCACCGCCTATCCACGCACCATTCCGAATGGCGTACGCCATTCGGAACCTCCAACGTTAACCCACAAACTCTCCCAAATCTACCACCACCCATTAACAACCCATTCTTAATTACGCACCTTGTAATTTTCTAACACACTGATTATTACATTGAAAATATTTCTTGCTAAACTCTTGACAAAAGTGTTTTGGCGTTGTATCTTTGCCGCAACCTAAAACATTTTACTATGAAAAAAGACATGATTTTTTTCGATCCCCTGTCCGATTTCGGATTCAAGCGGATCTTCGCCTCAGAAAACAACAAGGACCTCCTCATCGACTTCCTCAATTCCTCCATCTCCGACGAAGTCGGCATCATCACCGACATCACCTTCCTGCCCACCGAGCAGTTCGGCGAGAGGCCGGAGGACAAAAGGGTGATTTTCGACATCTATTGCGAAAACCAAAACGGCGACCGATTCATCATCGAGATGCAGCGGGCCCGCCAGCCCTTCTTCGCCGACAGAATCATCTCGTACGTCAGCAGGGTCATCAGCAGGGAAATGGAAAAGGGCGAAAACGACTACGCCATCCCCTCCGTCTATTCCTTCAACCTGCTGGACTACAACGCACCGGAGTTCAGAGGCAACGACCGTTATTTCCACAAGGTCATGCTCAAGGACGAGACCGACAGAATTTTCAGCGACAAGACCACCTTTTTTTTCGTCGAATTGTGTAAATTTGCAGCCGTCAAAGACAAGACTTTGGACAATGCCCCCATGCGCAGGTGGCTCGAACTGCTCACCTCCATCGGCAGCTGCACCAATCGGGACTATGGCGCAGAGGAACAGGGCGTTTTCCGAAAGTTCATAGAGGAATGCAGGATAACAAAACTGAACAACATGGAACGAAAAGAATACAAGAAGAGCGTTTTGGAGTACAAAGATGTGCAAGGGGCCATCATCTGCGCCCGAGAAGACGGCGTCGAGGAGGGGTTTGAAAAGGGGATGGAAAAGGGATTGGAACAAGGATTAGAGCAAGGTGTTAAAAAGGGGCGGATGGAAGGATTGGACGAAGGTAAACGGCAGCTCGTGCGGAACATGCTCACGGAGGGTATTGATTTGGACACCATTGCCCGAATCTCCGGTCTCAACCACGAAGAAATCATCGGGATGCAACAAAATTAACAAAACCCATTCCGAATGGCGTACGCCATTCGGAACCTCCAACGTTAACCCACACCCACAATCAAAACAAAGGGCGCAGCCTCACGGCCACGCCCTTGACTGTTTACTGTACCCTGACTACTGATTACTGTCCTCTGCTCTAATCGCGGAGACAGCGGACAGAGAAACCGAAGTTCTTGCTGTGGCCGGTCCTGTCCACATCTGCGTAGTAGTAGTACAGGTACCGTCCCCACGCGTAGTTGCTATTGTTCTCCGTAGAAGACCAAAAGGTAGCGTTGTCGCCGAAATCGTTGTAACCTCCGTAGTAGGAGTAGTTGTAGTTGCCAGCGGGGAAAGCCGAAAAGCCTGTGGCGTTGTTGCTGCCCGGCGTGTTGCCCACAGCACATGTGTTTGTACTGGTAATCCAACCTGTATTGGATGCCAAAGCCTTGGCCACATAATTGCTGGCACCATTGCACAGGTATTGGCTCTGGCTTCCAACATACTGGGTCAGCTGTGTCCACTCCGCATCGCTCGGCACGTGCCACCCTGTTGGGCAGATGCCCTGCACACCGCTGGGGTTGGCACTGCTGGAGGAAGCTCCGTGCATCACGGCAGGCCAGTTATAAAGGTAACCGCGCTGCGCCAGCGGGATGCTGGAGGAACTGTAGTCGTAATAGTAAGGTGTCGTCTCACTTGAAGAAGAATTGCCAGCGGCAATGGCGGTGCCATCGCTGTAGTGCGTGGCGCGGAGGTTTTCCTTCATCCAACATTGCTGACCTATCTGAACGGTGTTATAGACATTGCCATCGGCATCGCTCACTGTTGGCATATCTAAACAAGAATGACCATCCTGACCAACAGTATCGGCTACTGTAACAAAGCTGACTTCATTGCCATATATTGTATCCACACTATTCGCAACAAATGCCCGAACATAATATGTTGTTGCCGGTGTCAACCCTGTAAGCAATAATTGGAAATTATCCGTATTGGTGCTATCCAACTTGTAAGAATCAGCCTTGGTTGGGTTAGGGGTCGTATTCCAACATACTCCGCGCATAGTTATGGTATCTGCATCATCAACAGAGACATGGGCACAACAAACTGCACTTGTGTCTGTGATTTGATATACTGAATCGATGACAACCGGGGTCTCATCACGCAAGCAACGGACGGACAAGGCGAAATCCTTGGTGGTCATCGGCATGCCAACATTCGATAGGCTATTGAAAATGGAACGGGCAAAAACATGTAATCCATCGTTTTCCGTGGAGCTCCAGAAATAGGCATTCCCACCGAAAGCACTAGAACCATAAAGGAAATTTCCAGCAGGAAGAGCAGAAAATCCCGTAGCATTGTTGGTGGATACCATCTCGCCCACTGAACACGCAATGTCGCTAGCATTCCATCCAGAGGTGGCGGCCAAGACCCTGGCAATAGCAGTGCTATCATCACCACAGGCGTACAGATTCTGGGCACTAACATAATCCGTCAGTTGCGTCCACTCCTCATTGCTCGGCACATGCCAGCCCGTGGGACAGATACCCTGCACTCCACTGGGATTTGCCTCGGAGGAAGATGTTCCGTTCATCACGGCACGCCAGTTGTAAAGATAACCGTACTCGGCCACGACAGAAAAGTCATTATTCGGATAGTAGTAGCATGCCATCGTGGTGGATGGGGAATAACCTAAAACTATATTCGTACCATCTGCATACTTTGTGGTCCGCAAGTTCTCTTTCATCCAACATTGCTGACCAATTCGGACCGTATGATAAATATTGCCATCGGTATCACTCACCGTTGGCACGCCGAAACAAGGATGGCCATCCTGACCAACAGAAGCGGCTACTGTAGTAAAGCTGACTTCATTGCCATATACTGTATCCACACTGTTAGCGGCAAATGCGCGCACATAATATGTTGTTGCCGGTGACATATCCGTAAGGATGACCTGGAATATATCAACACCCGTGGTATCTACCATGAAGTTGTCGGCCGTAGTTGGGTTTGGAGTTGTATTCCAGCAAGCCCCGCGTACAGTCACAGAATCTCCGCCATCGGCAACAACGCGACCAATACAAACCGCGCTTGAGTCAGTGATTTGAAAGGCCGTATCAGTAACAACTGTGGGTGCTGTAATACCGCGCAGGCATCGAACGGAAAAACCGTAAGTTTTGTCGTAATAAGAGTTCACCACATTCTCTCTATTGTGATACATACTGACATATTTCGCATTAAAATTATCGTAAGCCGTAGAGCTCCAGAAATAGGTAGATTCGCCAAAAAAGCTGAACATATCTCCATACCAGCCAGCCGGCAACGCCGCAAAGCCAGAAACATTGTTCAAGGAAAGGTCGTTACCCGGCGCGCATGGTGTCCCACTGTTCTCCCAACCGATAACTGCAGCCAACGCCTTGGCAATGTGTGAAGTATCACCATTACAGAGATTCTCATCAATTCCTCCCACATAATTAACAAGTTGCAACCAATCCTCATTACTCGGCACATACCAACCGTTTGGACAAACACCTTGCAACCTATTGTCACTATATGTAGCTCCACGCATTACAGCAGGCCAATTGTATAAATAGCCATACGTGGCAACATTGCTTTCATTGCCCGGAATATAACGATAAGGGGAGTCATATCGCCCATTGACACCGACAGGAATCTCTGTGCTGTCCGCATAACGCGTGACACGGAGGTTCTCGTTCATCCAACATTGGGTACCTATCTGAACCGTATTATAGACATTACCATCAACATCAGACATAGTGGCAACACCATTACAGGGCAGACCATCATTATTGAAAGTCAGCGTCAGCGTATCCGTCTCACTGTCATTAATTTCTTGCAGTATTTCCGCACTGGCATGTCTGTGTATATAGCCCACATAACTCATTTGATCACCAATATGGGTATAATGAAGAGAATCGCTCTTCATGGATTTGGGTCCAGCAACACCGCCTTTTGGAGTCTCTTCAATAGTGCCAACATATTCCACTGCATCGCGTCCCCCATCATTCTGGTTCAACATCTTGACTGATGTGGTTTTTCCATTTTGCCAAGCAGTAAAAATATATGTGCCAGAATTGCGCAATGTGACACGATATTGATGCAAACCCGGCGTTTGGATTTGGTATTTATTTGCCGCAACAACATGTCCAATCATATCCGCAACCTTAATAGATACCAAACCTTGCTCGGGCAAACTTAAGTTCACCATAGATGTACCATGGAAAGGATTGGGAACCACTTGGGATGTAATCGCATTACTGTATGAACTAATGCCTGTGGTCAGATCAAGTGTATAAACCGTATCCGGAAAATAGATGGTGTCCGACCAATTTCGGGTCAGGTTTTTAATGATGATGTAATCGGGCTGAACATAGGTACCGCTATCACTTTGACAAGTAAATGTCAGCGTCACACTACTTTGCGCCATGACGTAAGAGCCAAGCAGACTCATTACAATAAAAAAGAAAATTTTTTTCATGTGTAAGTGTATTTAAAATTAATAATGAATATTGATTAGGATAATATGTTCGTTTTTAATCTTCTTTTTATGTTTAACAGCCAATAAATCCATTCGTAGAGAACAAAACACAAAGAAAGTGGAGCCGCTATCCGACAGCATCTTCCCGGTAGGGCTGGACTCCCTGTTAGTAAGATACTGAAGAACAAGCCCCACCTATTTGGCAATTAAACACTTCATAGGTAAGCTTGATTTCCGATATCCGTACTAACATTTAAACTGTCCAGGTTTACCGAGACGGATAAGCGAAAACTCGCTTTCTTTTCAATAAAAATCCGTTGCCCGCCATCTTGACGGAACAACGGTGCAAATATACATTTTTTTTTCTATTCTTATTTCACTTTTTCGCGGCGGGTCCATATCGTGCTCCGGTGCACACGACACCCGCGCCGCGATCTCACACACGTGCCCTCCATCCCCGGCTACCGAGCCCTGCAGACCTGACGGCCTGCCACACACCCACCATTCCGCCAGCGGAGCTGGCGGAACCTCCAACGTTAACCATGTAGCTCTGCTTGTGACGAACCACCCAACGTTAACCCACAAACAAAACCAAGGGCACAGCCCCACGGCAACAATCACGAGCTAAATGGGACCCCACGCTCCTCGCACCATTTCCGCCAGCGCTTGATATAAAATTTCGTGTTAGTTTCATCGGCTATCACCTCCTTGAATGACAAAACCTCAGCTACTTCGTCGGGTAATTGGACCGGATTGTGCTGCAAAATCAACACGTCAACCGGCAAGGGCGCCGCAGCAGAGAAGACTTTCTCTTTCCGCTTCAACAGATAATAGGTTTTACCGTTGAACCGAATCCACGGGCCCCGCTTGCAAAGATAGTCGCAGTCGTAGCGCACAGTATCCACAGGCACTAACACGCACGCGGCGTGCTGCCGGCGCACGTGATTGCCCGCCGCATACTGGAATCTCTTGTCGCCAACATCTGTGATTGAGTCGGAAAAAACCACGCACTCCTGCTGATGGCAAAAAGATAGGGCACTGGTCTTGGGCACCGAATAAGCCACCATCTCCTCCTGCCGCAATAACTCCACCTTGCGCCACAAAAGTGTACCCGCATAAAGCGCAAAACAGGTGAATGCCACCATGCCAATTCTTTTCTTCCGATGCCGTATCGCCCAATAGCCCAAAATAATCACTGCGTACAACAAAAGCATCTGCCCCACAGACACATCTATGTCCCGCGTAACCGAACCCGGCAACCCTTCCACGAAAGTCACGATGCCATTCATGACCCGGATTTCCCAAGTCAAGAGAACGGTGACATAACCACCCACGAGTGGCACAAACGTCACGCACAGCAACAGGATGCCCGTCATCATCACCACGAAGGAGAGTATGATGACCGACATGTTGGAGAGTAGAAAATAATTGGGAAACTGGCCAAAATAGTGCACCGAGATGGGGAACGTGCTGATTTGCGCCGCCACAGAGACCGTAACCAGGCCCCAGAAATAGTCCCCTACGCGTGTGCGACAGCTGTAGATGCCAGCCAACAGCGGCTGCAGTAGCACGATGCCACACACCGCCAGATAACTAAGTTGGAAACCCAACTCAAACAGCAACAAAGGATTAATAACCAGCAAAATCCACAAAGAAGCCAGGAGACTGTGGAACACATTGGTATTGCGTTGAATCAGCTGTCCAATGGTCACAAAGGTAAACATCGTCGCCGAGCGCGTGACCGAGGGCGACAGGCCTGTGATGTGCGCGTACAGCCAAATGGCCAGCAACAATAGTAAGGTTTTCACGTAGCGGGTACCTTTAAACAGGTCGAGCGGGCGGAGCAGAAAGTTCAGTATCATGAAGATAACGCCGACGTGCATACCAGACACGCAGAGGATATGGCTCACGCCGGCGGCGGCGTACGAAGCCTTGAGTTCCGGCTCCATCGTATCGTCATCACCGAGCAAAATGGCCTTCACAATCTCCAGTTCTTTGCCCGACATTCCAGATTTTGCGAACAGGGCAGACAACCGGCTCTGCATCTGGTGCGCCAAGGCTTTCACGGGATGGGCAGGCGCATGGTCCGCCGGCAGCCAGAAACCCTGCTGCACGTACCCCGTGTAATAGATACCCTTCCGTTTCATATACAACTGGTTATCAAAGGCATCCGGATTCTTCGGCGGCTCAATTTCAGAAAAACGAGTGTTCAACAAGAGCACATCTCCATACTCAATAGTATCCGCTCCGGCGCCCTGCTGCACGTATAGCATCACGTCTTCCTCCAACGCACACCCCTCCCGCGTCCGCAACACCCTGGCTTTCATCTTCACACTCTTGGCCCGCGCCACGGGAAAGTCCTCCACCCTGACCATCCAACTCTCATTTTCCGTCATAATTCCTGACTCTTTTTCGGTAAGATGAGAGGAAAATCGGAAATTAACGGCCACCATGCCGCAAAAAATGAAGGTTACAAGGAGCAATAGCGTTTTCACCCACTGCCACTTATACGTCTTAACGAGCGATAAAACACAGCATATTAGCCAAAAAGTGCAAGCCAAAGCGAACCATAACCGGCACATTTTGTACGGAAATTGGTATAAATAGGCTATCAAAACACCCACAATATAGGGTAAAAGGATTTTCAACAGCGGATAATTCGACAGTTTCATGGTATCGTTTTCCGCCAAAGATAGCAAAAACAGTGAATATTGTGTGCAGCGAACACCACAAATTTACACCTGAAAAAAATCAGATGTGACTATAATATATAATGTAGGAAAAGACTACAACTCCTCAGCGGGACGGTTGCTCACATAACCGCGCCATTTGTCAACCACCGCCTGGAAGTCCGCTGGCAGCTCCGACTCAAAGAGCACAGGCTTGCCTGTTATAGGATGCACAAAGCCGATGGACTTGGCGTGCAGGGCCTGGCGTGGCATCAGGGCAAAGCAATTGCGGATAAACTGCTGGTATTTGGAGAACGTGGTACCCTTCAATATCCTGTCGCCCCCGTAGGCCTCATCATTGAATAGCGGGTGACCGATGTGCTGCATGTGTACGCGAATCTGGTGCGTGCGGCCCGTCTCCAGCTGGCACTCCACCAACGTGACATACCCAAACCGCTCTAGCACTTTCCAATGTGTGACGGCATGTTTACCCTGCTCGCTGTCTTCCGGGAACACGGTCATCACCATGCGGTCCTTGGGGTTGCGGCCCACATTGCCCACGATGGTCCCCTCGTCTTCCTCAAAGTCACCCCACGCCAGCGCCCAGTACTTGCGCTCCAGGTCGTGGTCGAAGAAGACCTTGGCCAGGCGCATCTGTGCAAGCTCGTTCTTGGTCACCACGATCAATCCGGAGGTATTCTTGTCGATGCGGTGCACCAGCAGCGGCTTCACGGGCGTGCCGTCAGGCAATTTCTGGTCTCGGAGGTAGTAGTACAGTGCATTGACCATTGTGCCAGTATAGTTGCCGAAGGCGGGATGCACCACCATACCAGGCTCCTTGTTGATGACCAAAATATCGTCGTCTTCGTATTCAATATTCAGAGGAATGTCTTCAGGAAGAATCTCGGTATCGCGCGGCGGGTTGGGCATCAGAACGGAAATCACATCGCCGGGCTTTACCTTGTAATTCTGCCGTTCCACCTTCTCATTCACCAAGATGCAACCGGCCTTGGCCGCCTGCTGAATCTTGTTGCGGGAGGTGTTGCGAATGAGATTGAACAAATATTTGTCTATGCGGATAATTTCCGTTCCGGGATCCACCACGAAACGGAAATGCTCGTACAATGCATCCTTGCTGGAAATGTCTTCTACTTCATTCATATAGATTAGAGATTAAAGATTAGAGATGCTTTTTCGCTCATCTCTAATCGCTCATCTTATCTGTCGCAATTCTTGCACAAAATAGCCTTCACCTCTTCGTTCTCCATCACACAGTACGGGATTTTGTCGAAGATGTCGCACAAACGGCCCGAGTTCTTCTCACTTGCGATTTTCACAGCCTTGGTAAACAAGGAGCTCAGGTAGGTCTGCTCGCAATGGGCCGCGATGGAAACGTATGACATGATGAAATCCTCGGAGATGGTGGGATCATCCAAGAACGGATCCATCAATGAGAGGGCATAGTCATAGTCGTATTTCTTCACAAAATAGGAAGCCAGCTTATAGGCATTCTGCCAGCTGTCCATCACAGGGTTGCGGATCTCTTTGATCTTGGCAAATGTGGCTGTCTGCAGCGCCGCATTCTCCATATTGGGCGCAGCGGTATCCAAATAGTTCACTACCTTGAGTTGGTATTCCATATTGAGGCTGTTCACACGGTCCTTCTGAACGCCGGGCACGGAATAGAGACGGTCGATGGCAGCCTGTGTCTTGGCAACATCCGCCGTAGAGCCGATCTTGCCCAGGAAAACATCGCCCACCGTGGTGTTGAACTGCAGTTTCTGGTTCGCGGTGTTCAGATTGTAAATGCGTTTCATGTCGTCAGCCATTTGTTCTGTCAACTTCGGTGCCAAGAAATACTGCATATACAATCTGTTGTTCAGCAATGTCTGATATTCTTTGTTCATCGGTATCTGCATGTCCTTCAACACAGACGCGCTGAATTCCCCTTTCTCAACCTTGTCCAGAATGAAATTCTCGATGGACATGGCCAAACCTTTGTTCTTGTTTTTGATAGCCTGGTTGAATTTCCAAGTGGCGAAGGTCTGTTCCTGCTCTTTAGTGGAGACGTTGTACGTCACATAGTATTTGATTTCGTAGTAGCGGCACGGGGCGAGCCATCCACTGTCCAGAGATTTCACCGCCCAGCTGTCGCTCCGGAGCTGGCGGGCAGCCTCATCCAGCGTGAGGAAGCTCAAATCGTAATACTCGCCGTTGTTGACGACGCTCTTCTTGAAATCCTCCCAGCAGTAGTCATAGCTGATGGTGATGTCGGCGCCGGGAGCCTTGGCCAACATGTCCTTTTTCAGAAATTCAGCACGCTTGGTCTGGATTTTTTGATAGTTGGCATCTTTGTAGTAATTCGGGGAGTTGTGCGCAATAACCTCAATTCTGTTGACGGTATATTCGGGTACATCCATGTTGGTCAGAGCGGAGTCGAAAGCGGCGGTAGTGTAGTCTGTTTTCTTCAGATCATACGGAAATGAGACACTGAATGTACTCTCTTCAGGGGCAATGACCCACTCTCCAGTGCTCTTGATGCCATTTTCGTCTTTCAGATAGTTGATTTTCTCATCGTATGCGGCGTTTTTAGTCTCCACATTCTTGGCAATCACCGTACGGCAGACACGGTTGCCCTCTTTCAGCACCAGCACATGGAGATCCACTGCGCTGCTGAGTTCAATCTGTTCGGGCATGTCCGCGATTTTGGCAATCAGCTTGCCGTTCTTAAGATTGGCATTCTCATTCTTCTCCATCATGAATTCAAACGTGATGGGCTTGGTGACGAAACCGCGATTGGCATGATCGTAATCCACGTTGAAGTTGCCACAATCGTATTGGCTATGTTGCACGAAGTCGATGGCAATGGCATCGCCCTCCTTGCCGATCAGTCGTTTCAACTGCTTGTAATCGTCACAGTTGATATAAACTTCGCCTTTTTTGTTGAGGCTGACATACTCGGAAAGAACCTCCAATGCGGGATCGGAAGCACATTTCTTGCAAATCTTATCATCGTATGCTTTCAATCCTGACATACCTTTGGAATAAGGGAGATCCTTGGCTCCGTATGCCGGCTTGTATGGATTGAAAGTGCGATCATTGCCCAGGATAATGGAAACATACATGTTCTTCATCTGTGCATCGGTATTCAATCCGATGCCAATGTAGCTATATTGTTTGTTCAGCAGGACATCGGCAACCTTGACGTTCTTGAGAAGGGTTTGCAGAGCAGAGAGACAGAGGTCATAGTAGGAATACTCCTGTTCGCCGAGATAGGCTTTGGTTTTGGCTAGCAGTTCCACACCGTTACCAGCGAGTCCGTACTTGCGCAAACGATACGGCAAAGTCTTGTAAGGTGCGTAGTTATCTTCCGTCTTCTCGTCCTTGGAAGCCATGAAGTCGGCCTGAAACTGGGCGGTGGAGTCGATCTTGAGATCATGTTTCAGGGCGGGCAGGAATCGGTATTCCGCACGCGCGGCATCCACCATGTCACTCATGCAATTGTACAGGACCTTGCTGTCGTAATTGTTCGGTGCAAAATTCTTGGCGTATTTCGCATTTTCCTTGAGCTTCACCGGATTGAAGTTCATATAGGGCGTCTCGGTTTGTGCAAAAGCTATATTGCTTAAAAACAACACAATAACCGTAAATACAAAGGTGGTATTTTTTATCATAAGTATAAATTTTTAGATTCTTACAAAAGGAAAGCAATAATAACAAAAAAATCTAAGCGGACACATTTTTAGGGTTATTTTTTTCAAAAGCTGGATTATTTAAAAAAAAGTGTATTTTTGCACCCCCAAAAAACAGAGAAAAAAATAAACATTTAGAGAGATGAAAAGAACATATCAACCTTCGAATGAAAGACGCAGAAACAAACACGGTTTCAGAGAGAGAATGTCCACTGCTAATGGCCGCCGCGTGTTGGCTGCCCGCAGAGCAAAAGGCAGAAAGAAACTGACTGTTTCCGACGAAAGTCTCGGCAGAAAATAATCCTGCCCACATTATTGCGTTTTTATCAAGGAAAAGAAGGCGGTTGTCTTCTTTTTTTTGTATTTTCGCCCCGCGTTTCGCTGACGCGTTTTTTTTATTTCAGCTGAACATGATGATGAAAAAAATTATTTTAGGCAGTCTGCTGATTTGTTGCACTTTCGTCCTTTTCGGACAAAGCAAAGGTGTACCCGTTGACGGCATCGTGGCGGTCGTGGGTAAAGAGATCATCATGCAGTCGGACCTTGAAAAGCACTATCTCGACTACACCTCCCAGTTCAACACGGTGGAGGACCCGGAAGAGACCCGTTGCTACATTCTGGAGACCCTGATGTACAACAAGCTGATGGTGAACCAAGCCGATTTGGACAGCATCGAGGTAACGGACGAGGAAATTGACTACCGGGTCAACGCGCGACTCTCCTACTTTCTGCAGCAAGTGGGCGGCAACACCAAATACATTGAGGAATATTTCCACAAGTCGATAGCCGACATCAAGAAGGATTTGAAGGAGATGATGTACGACCAGGCCCTCATCGAGCAGGTGCAGGCCAAGATCACGGGCAACATTACCATCACCCCGTCTGAAGTGAAGCAGTTCGCCAAGAACCTGAGCGCCGACAGTCTGCCCATCGTGCCCACCAGCTACCAGTTCGGAGAAATCGTGAAGATTCCGCCCGTGAGCGAGGAGGAGACGGAGGCCGTGAAGGCACGTTTGAACGAGTACCGCGAGCGCGTGCTCCGGGGCGAAAAATTTTCCATGCTCGCACGCCTGTACTCCGACGACCCGGGCAGTGCCTCCAAGGGCGGCGACCTCGGTTTCGTGGAACGCGGCACCCTCTACCCCGAATTTGAAGCCGTGGCCTTCAACCTCAAGTCCGGCGAAGTCTCCCAGGTGCTCAAAACCCGCGCCGGCTACCATATCATCCAACTCATTGAGCGCAAGGGCGAATCCATCCACGTGGCCCACATCCTCATCCAGCCCAAACCCTCCACCGACGAGCAGGTGAACGCCATCTCCTACCTCGACAGTGTGAGAGGCATTATCATCAATGAGAAACTCAGCCTTGACGAGGCTGCCAAGAAATACTCCGAAGGACCCACCAAATCCAGCGGCGGCATGGTGGTCAACCCCTACACCAACTCCTATAGCTTCGACAGACAGTCGCTGGACGAGGCCACCTTTGCCACGCTCAACAAGCTTATCCCCGGCGAGTTCTCCGAATGCGTGCCCTTCGTCAACGAGGACGGCATCATGGGCTACCGGCTCATCTACCTCAAGGAGAAAGTTGCCGAACACAGGGCCAACATCGTGGAGGACTACGACATGATCAAGAACGCCGCACTGGAAGAAAAAAAATACAATGCCTTGCAGAAATGGGTGCTGGAAAAAGTCAAAGTCACCAGCATCAAACTGAATGAACAATATAAAGAGTGTCCGTTCGTTAGCAAATGGCAGATTCCGTGATGAGAGATTAGAGTTGAGAGATTAGAGATTAGAGAATAAGACGTTAGAAAATAACTAAATATGGACTTGAATACGAAAACTGACGTAGAAGCCATTGAGGCTTTCGTTGAAAAATATGCAGAGTTAAAGCAGGAGATCGCCAAGGTGATCGTGGGGCAGGATGAAGTGGTCAAAAACATCTTGATGGCCATGTTCAGCCGCAGCCACGCACTTTTGATCGGCGTGCCGGGATTGGCCAAGACTTTGATGATCACCACCATCGCCAAGGCTGTGGACATGAGCTACAACCGTATCCAGTTCACCCCCGACTTGATGCCTTCCGACATCATGGGTGCGGAGATTCTGGACGACAGCCGCAACTTCAAGTTTGTCAAGGGCCCCATCTTTGCCAACATCGTCTTGGCGGACGAGATCAACCGTACGCCGCCCAAAACGCAGTCCGCTTTGCTGGAAGCCATGCAGGAGCGTTCCGTCAGTATGAACGGTACCACCTACGCACTGCCCGATCCGTTCTTCGTATTGGCTACCCAGAACCCTATCGAGCAGGAGGGTACCTACCCGCTGCCCGAGGCACAACAGGACCGTTTCATGTTCAACATCATGTTAGACTATCCCACACAGGAAGAGGAGGTGCAGATTGTGAAGAGCACCATCCATGGCGCCATGCAGGAGCCCAAGCGCGTGCTCACCGTCGAGGATATCATCTTCTACCAGAAGCTGTTGCAAAAGATTCCTATTCCTGAGAACGTCTATCGCTATGCAGTTAAATTGGCCACATTGACCCGCCCGGGCACCACCCAGGCGCACCAGTGGGCCAACGACTACCTCTCCTGGGGTGCTGGTCCGCGTGCATC
Source organism: Bacteroidales bacterium (assembly GCA_017554325.1). Classification (GTDB taxonomy): domain Bacteria; phylum Bacteroidota; class Bacteroidia; order Bacteroidales; family WCHB1-69; genus F23-D06. Next base: position 122,873 of record JAFZIP010000013.1, on the reverse strand, counting down.
GCAATTCCTCATCATCGGTGCCAGAACCCATGCGGTTTTGGGAGGCAAGTATTCTCCCGACATCGAGGACGTGAAGGCCGTAGCCCACAACATCCTGCGTCACCGTATCATCAAAAACTACAAGGCAGAGGCAGAAGGTATCACCGTCGAGCAGATTATCGACAAACTGCTGGTGGCCGCCGAGTAAACCGTTACCATGGCACGCAACGACCAACATAGCGCCCGTTGGAAATGGCTGCTTTTCGTTTCAGCGGCCATAGTCTTTGTGGTCATCATCGTTTATTCCAACAAACTCATCAACAACATCGCCCAAGAGGAACGGAAACGTATCGAGATCTGGGCCGGCGCCATCTCCTACAAGGCGCAAATCGTGAATGAGACCGAGAACTTCTTCAACTCCATCAAGCTGGAGGAGGACAACCACGCCAAAATCCTGGCCACCGCCATCCAGAAGATCATCGAGGCCCCGTTAGATGAGGACATCACCTTCTACCAGAGCATCATCTCCGCCAACAAGACCGTCCCGCTGCTGGTCACCAGCAGCAACGGCAATATAGATGCCTCCGTCAATGTACCCGACAGCGTGTCCCGTATGCGCAATGTGAAAGAAATGGGCGACGAGCTGGAGAAATACAACAGCCTGACCATCCCCTACCTCCGAAACCGCTATCTAACCATCTACTACCAGGAGTCACCCGCATACAGCGACCTGCATGTGGTGATTGACAACTTAGTGCAGTCGTTTTTTCAGGAAACGGTCATCAATTCCGCCTCTGTGCCGGTCATCATCACCGACAGCACCAAAACCCATATCATCAACACGGGTAACATTGACTCCGCGAAGCTGTCCAACCCCACCCTGCTGGCTTCCACACTGAGCAAGATGAAAGATGCCAACGCCCCGATAGAAATCAACCTGCTGGACCACGGCACGTGCTACGTCTTCTATGAAGAATCGGCAGTGCTGAAGCAGCTGCGCATATTCCCGTTCATCGAGATGGGGTTCATCATCGTCTTCATCATCATCGCCTATCTGCTGTTCAGCACGCAACGCCGCTCGGAGCAAAACCGCATCTGGGTGGGCATGTCCAAGGAGACGGCGCACCAACTGGGCACACCCATTTCCTCCCTCATGGCCTGGAACGAACTGCTCAAGGAGATGGATGTGGACCAGTCCATCCCTACGGAAATCGGCAAGGATGTGAAGCGTCTGGAGACCATCGCGCAGCGCTTCTCCAAAATCGGTTCTGCACCGGTACTGGACGACACCGACCTCATCGCAGTAGTAGGCGAGTTTGTCCCCTATCTGCAATCCCGCATCTCCTCCATGGTGAAAATCACCTTCAACAAGCCGGAACAGGAGAGCATTGTACTCCCCTTGAACCGTTATCTGTTTGAATGGGTGATTGAAAATCTGTGCAAAAATGCGGTAGATGCCATGGATGGCAAAGGGTCCATCAACATCTCCATCACGGAAGACAAGAAATTTGTGTTTGTGGATGTAGAGGATACCGGAAAGGGCATACCTTCCAAGATGCAGAAGAAGATATTCTCACCCGGCTACACCTCCAAGAACCGTGGTTGGGGTTTGGGACTCACACTGGCCAAGCGTATCATCAACGAATATCACCGTGGGAAACTGTTTGTCAAATCCTCGGTCATCAACCAGGGCACAGTGATGCGCATACAGCTTAGGAAAGCATAAACGGACGCAGTATTTCTTTTATCTCCGCCAGCTTTTGCAGAAGCATAGCTTCGGTGCGCGCTTCCATCAACAGACGCAGGTACGGTTCCGTGTTCGAGGGCCGGATATTGAACCACCAGTCTTGGAATTCCACACGATAGCCGTCGAAATCCATAACCTTTTCAGGCTTTTCCTGTGCGCAGAAATGCTCTTTCACGGCCTCCATGGCCTCTTTTTTCTCCTGTATGGTGAAGTTGATCTCGCCGGAGTTGGCGTATTGCTTGATTTTGCCTATGAGTTGGGAAACGGAAATTCCTTTGCGTTTCATATCGCTGAATACATGCAGCAGAACCTGTGCGGCGACCATGGCGGAATCCGAGTAGAAGAAGTCACGGAAATAATAGTGTCCAGCGAATTCGCCGCCGAAGGCACCGTCAATCTCGCGCAGCTTGAGCGCGGCATAGGCCCGCCCCACGCGCCAGATCTCCACCTCGCGGCCCATCTTCTCTATGTATTCCGTCACAGATTTTGATGTGCGGATGTCTTGAATCACCTTGCCCTCATAGCCTTTTTCCTCAATGAAATAGTGGCCCAACACGGCAATCATCAAGTCGGGGGCAATGAAATCGCCATGCTCATCCACAAACATCACGCGGTCGGCATCACCGTCGAAAATCACGCCAATGTCGGCTTTTTCAGCACGTACTTTCTCCTGCAAGGCCACCACATTTTCCAGTTCCAGCGGGTTGGCCTCGTGGTTGGGAAAAGTGCCATCCAGATTGTCGAACAGATATACGGGAGACTCACCGAAGATTTCCTTCACGAGGATGGAAGCCATGCCGTTGCTGCAGTCCATCACGATTTTGAGGTTGGAGAGGTCATAATGGTAACGTTTCTGGAATTGGAGATACTCATCCTTTACTTCATGAGGAATTATTTTGCCTTTGTTGGCAACGGGCACCACGGGGTCCTCTTTCACGCGGCGCTCAATCTCACCCAGACCAGTGTCATAGCCCACGGGCAGCGCATTGGTGGCGGACACCTTCAACCCGTTGTGTTCCTTTGGATTATGCGAGGCAGTAATCATCACGGAAGCGTCAAAATGATGCTGTGCCGTGAAATAATAGACCATCGGCGTGGTAGTCAGCCCCATGTCATACACGTCCGCACCCGCGTCGGCAATGCCGCGCGACAGGGCCTCGAACATCTGCGGGGTAGAAACGCGCATGTCGCGTCCCACCAACACCTTGTCCGTTTTCAATAACGAAGGCAGAAAGTAACCGAACTTATAAACGGTATCCAAATCGAAATCTTTGCCGAAAACACCTCTGAAATCGTATGCTTTGAATGCTCCCATAAATTTTGAATATTTTGTTATTTATCTGAATCATCCACCACCTCGGTGGAGTTTTTAACCATATTTTCCCAACGCAAAAAAGCGAACGTCTTGATATCATACAGGATATTGTAAAACACTCTGGCCCAGTAGTTGCGCGTTCCAATACCGCTGGGCACTTTAAGGAATTGCTCGCAGAGCACTGTTTCGCCATTGTCAGTCCTGTAAATCACCACCCACACAGACGCCACCTTGGCCACCGCGTCGAACGACTCCACGATGAAGGTCAGGGCGAAGCGCTGCTTGGAGTGAATGACCAATTGCGGCATATAAGAGCTGATTGTCTGCTCCGTCAAAGTGTCTTTCAAATTGATTCGTTCAGTCAGGACACTGTTGACCCGCACATTTTTGTTGGCCTTGGTGACCACCGACAGGTCATACTGCATGATCGGCTTGCGGAAACTCATACGGATGTCGTATTTCTTCTGGTCGTTCAGGATCAAGAGATTCCAGTCGTGGAAATAGTGCTGCATGATTTCCTGCGTGAAATTGAAGGCACTTTTGGTAAATTTCGCCTTGGAGAAGTTGATGCCTGTCCATAGAATCTCCCTGCAATTGAGAAAATCGTTAAAGAGAGATTCATTCATATACATGGCAGCGATATTTTGGAATAGAAAACGGCTGCAAATATACTTAAAAATGAGAGAATGCGCCACCCTTCTTTTTTCAAAAAAAAGCAAATTTTCTATTACGATTTCATGAAATCGTCCAAAATCCGGACCGCATTCTCCCAGTCATAGTACTGGTGCACGTAATTGTAACCGCTGGCAGCCAATTGGCTGTAGGCATTTTCTTCTGTCAACATTTGGGTGACCGCAGCCACATAATCTTTGGTTTCAGGGCATGAGAGGACCGCTTGGTGCTGTTCAGCCTCCACCAGCGGGCGAGCGGCCAGCGGGGAGGTGATGCAAGGCAGGTGCATGGACATGGCTTCCAGCAGTTTGTTTTGCAAGCCCGTGCCCATGCGCATGGGCGCGATGAAAATCTTGGATTTGGCGTACCATTCCGTCATGGAGTCCACCCAGCCGGTCACCACCACATGCTCGCTTCGGAGGGCCTGCACGCGCGGCGAGGGCGTGGCTCCGCAAAGGACCAGACGCAAGCGCGGGAACTTCACCAGCAATGGTGGCAGAATCTCACGCACGAGGTACTCGGCAGCATCCACATTGGGCGCGTAGCCCATATTGCCCGAAAAAATCAAATCGTACTCTTTCTCCTCACCCTGGTAAGAGAACTTGTCGAATTCCACGCCATTGGGCACCACGGCTATCTCCTCGCGACGCGGGTGCGGGATGAGGTCGCGATCCACTGCCGTGATGATAGTCTTGTGGTCAAAATTGTCGAAAATCTCCGCCTCATAGCGCGCCACGCGGCGGTGTTCCATGTTGAAGAACCACTTGACCAGCCCTTTTGAATTCTCTGCGCGACGCGCCATGCCTTTGGAAAAAACATCCTGATAATCAAGTGTCTTGCGTACCGGCAGGTCTTTCACATACTCCGCCATGCGGAACAATTGGCAATAGATGTGGTCGGGGTGCACCTTGTCCACAATCTGCTGCAAACGGCGGGCATTGGTTTTGTTGTAGAAAAGTCCGCATTGGATGGGCAAGCCCTTGAAAAAGGCCCTGCCCATGTTCCAACAGCGTTTTATGTTATTATTCTCTAAAAGGAAAATCTCCTTGCAGAACGGTTTGAGCTGATTCAGAGCATCATCCGACACCGGCTTGTCGTGCATGGCAGCCAAGTAGAGGTCGTGGTGCTCTGCAAGGCAGCGTATCTGGTGGTACGCACGCAGCTTATCGCCCTTTTCGAGCGGATAAGGAAAGCGCGATAGTACCACTAGAATCTTCATCATCCACCAATTTTCACTCTAAACTCTAAACTCTCAACTCTAAACTTTATAGGTTACCCTATCACTTTCTCTGTCAATCTCATCAATCTCCGTTCAATGCGGTCTGCTTTCACCACATAGTCGTGTGCCTTGGCAATCATCATCTCGGCCCACGCTTTGTCTTTCAATGAGGAGGCGTTGATTTTGACATTGAGGTAGGCACCGTGAACAGCTGCGCGGGCGCAAAGCACACCCACACCGGCATCTGAGACGCTGGCAGGGTTGCCCTTCTTGATCATCGCCTCGCAGATCTCGAACACCTTGAAGGAGGTCTCGATAGTGCGCATCGGCACCTCGGTGGCATACTTGGTGGCATCTTGGATGGCCTGTGAACGTGCTTCCTTCTCTTCGGGAGTACCCTTCGGCATACCGAAAGCATTCATGATCACATTGAAAGCGTTGGTATCTTCGTCCACGAGAGCGAGCAGTGTATCTTTCAGCGCCTGGCCTTTCTCGGCCCACTTGGAGTAGTATTCCCATTTGGCGTCCCAACCCGGTTTGTGAGAGGAGAGGTTGGCCACCATGGTGCCGAGCGCCGCACCCAGCGAGCCCATGTAGGCGGAAATAGAGCCGCCGCCAGGAGCCGGACTCTCGGAGGCCGTCTCGTTGGCAAAGCCCGTGCAGGTCATATCCACCAACTTCGGCGTAGTATCCTCTTTCTCAAGTAGATATTCAATCACCTTTTCATCGGGATTGAAGGGTTTGAGGTCGTCCAAGCCCATGGACTTGATGGCGATTTTGATTTTCTCGCGCTCGTCGATACCGAGGGAGCGGTGCTGTTTGGCGAGATAATGGTTGCCGGCGTCAATGAGGGTTTTCTTCGGCACGAGGCCCACGATTTCGGTGCCCGTGACACGCACGCCGCGCTTGGCAGCCTTGTCGCACACCTCATCAAATGCCACGTGCAGCGGCGTGAGGTTGGTATTGGTGATGTTCATGGAAACCTGCGCAATGCCATATTCGGCAATGTACCAGCCGATGGCTTTGGTGCCCTTGAGCGTGCCGGGGATCATGACGGGATTGCCATTCTTGTCGAGCACTTTCTTGCCCGTGATGGGGTTGCCCTCACGTTTCGGGCGGCCCTTTTCGCGCACGTCGAACGCGATGGCGTTAGCGCGGCGGGTGGAGGTAGTGTTCAGGTTGTAATTGACGGCGATAAGGAAATCGCGGGCGCCGATGGCGGTGGCACCGCTCTTGGCCACGCTGTCAGTGAACTTGTTGGGGCCGAAGTCGGGCTTCCACTCCTTGGTGGTGATGCGCTCTTTCAGAGCCTCGTATTCACCTTGGCGGCAGTTGGCGAGGTTGCGGCGTTTTTCCTCAAAGGCGGCATTTTCGTAACAGAACACGGGAATTTGCAATTCTTCACCCACCTTCTTGGCGAGTTTGCGCGCGTACTCGGCTGTTTCTTCCATGGTAATGTTGGCGACGGGCACGAAGGGGCACACGTCCGTGGCGCCGAAGCGCGGGTGGTCGCCGTGATGGAAGCGCATATCAATGAGTTCCTGACATTTGGCGATGAGGGCAAAGGCTGCATCCACCACTGCGTCGGGGGTGCCGACGAAGGTCACCACCGTGCGGTTGGTCGTTGCACCGGGATCTACATCCAACAAGGTCACACCTTCGGCCTGACGGATCACGTCAGCCACTTGATTGATGATTTCGGGATTTCTTCCCTCACTGAAATTGGGAACGCATTCAATAAGCTGTTTCATACCGATAAAATATTGATTTATAATAAATTACTTTTTGCAATATTTGGGGTTGCAAAGATAGGTAAAATATTTGGATATAGGCACGATGGGGCATAAACCAAATGTAGAGACGCACGGCCGTGCGTCTCTACATTTATAACCACACCACCTTCCGCCGCATTTGCGGCGGAACCTCCAACGTTCACCGCGTAACCTCGCCCGCGGCGGAACCTCCAACGTTTACCTTTTCACCACCTTCATGGTCCGTACCATGCCATCACGCAACGTGACGCGTAAAACGTACACGCCCGGGGGCAATGCGGACGTGTTGACCGTGGTTTGTTGGGACGGTAGAGACGCAATGCATTGCGTCTCTACGGAAATATTCCGCCCGAACGCATCGAACATTTCAATCCGGGCGATTTCACCGTCCGTCACCGACACGTGCAAAACGTTGTCCGTGGGGTTGGGGTGGACGATAACGTTTTGTTGACCCGTTAATGTTTGGGGTTCCGCCTTCGGCGGAATGGTGGTGGTGGCCAACACGCGCGTTTCCATATCGTCATCATAACAGATCTCAAAGAAGAAACACAACACGTTTTTCGCCAACAATGACGCACGGCCCGTGTTGGCATCCGCAATGCGCACCAGTTCCCAGACCTGAGCATCAGTGGCGTGCGGCCATGCCACATGGCCGTTCCCGTATGACAACGCGTCCTTCAATGTCTGGAACGTCACGTAATTGTCGTATTCGTCACGTTCCGCCGCGGTGGTGAGGTAGTTGGCTATATCGGATACCATTGTGTGCCCCGTTTCCACCGCCAGATACCTGCTGGCCAAGCCCGGTGTGGCGTCCAGCCAGGCGTGGACCGCCTGCACATCCTCCAGCGTGTCGGCCATCAGCGCGCGCACCGCCGCGTGCGACTGGGCATACAGCTCCGTGGCTATGGCGTTTATCTGCTGGGCGGCATATTGGGCCGCAACAAGCTCATCGGATGTTGCTGGGGGTTCCGCCTGCGGCGGAATGGCGGTCGCTAAGAGGTTGGCGTAGCCGTTACGGTCGAAGTCTGCCTGAAGGTTCTCATATTGCTGTTTCAGAGCCAGAAATCCCGGCGTAGGTGACTTGGGGCCTGGAGGCGGTATCGGAATGTCCGGATTATAGCCACAAATGGTGGAACCGCATGTATTGGCTGTGGCAGTACCATACACATTCACGTTGGTCGTATGGGAAGGGGCGTGGCCACTCCCTGTGCTGTAGTAATAGTTCACAGGCACAGTCCCGCCATTGTACAGGTTATTGGTCGCCCTGGAGCTGAATGTATTGTCAGCGCCTTTTGAGGGACTGCCTTGACTGGCGCCTATCGTGGCGCTTGTCGCCACGTATATGTCGTTTTCGTTTCCGCTGAACCCGTTGCATGCGAACTGCAGACCCGTGAGCTTCTTCCCGTTGTCGCCCTGGACATACACCCCGACCGACATGTTGGAAAAGTCATTCCTGTATATTGTGTTGGCATCCAGACCTGAATTCCCGACCGATATTCCGCATCGCTGGTATTGGGGGGACGTGGCGGAGCAGATGAACGTGTTCCCCTCCACCAGGTAGCCTGTGCAGGTATCCAGAGACAATCCTGTCGCCGGCTTGAAGGAAATCCCCATTGGCACGTTCAGGTCGAACGTGCAGCGGGTCACCTCCGCATGGCTGTTGCCTACTATATTCACGCCTGTCTCGTTGTTGATGAAACGCGCCCCGTCGATGGTGACGGCATAAGGATTGCCCGACGTGGTGGCATTGATAGCCGTGTTGAAGCCCGTAAATGAGCAGTACGTGTTGGTGGTGAGATAGCAGTTGCAGTCAGGATTAGGTACGGTATAGTCGCAGCCCGTCCGCACCTTGAAGCCCGCATCTATGGTGTTGATGGCCGTCTTGCGCGTATGGCTTTGCGTGCGCACGTCCTCGAAGCGGCAGCGTGTGAAACCCACGCCCTTCACGTCCCACATCGTCACATGGGCCAGAAAGTCCGTGTTGTTGGCGGCGAAGAGGTTGTTGTCGTCCACCGTGAATGTGCAGTTCTGGAACGAGCCCCAGTTGTCGTTTATAAATCCGGGGTATGTTGTGTCGGCGTATGACAGGTACTCCACGGCCTTGGCGCAGTTGCGGAACGTCACGCTGTCGGCGGTGATGATGCCACCGGTGGTGTGCCAATTCTCGCCGGGTGCGCCCGTGTACACGCCACGGAGGGCGTTCTCCACAACCGCTCCGTTAATCAGTTGCACAGTGCCCTGGTTGTTGGCTGTCTGGTGTTGAGTGCGGTGGCCCTCCACATAGATGCCCTGCCACATCTCGCCCGCGCAGGCGCTGGTCAGCGTGCCGCCGTCAACAATAAGCTTGCCGCCGGGGCGCACGATGATGCGGGAAGAAGATGATATATACACTGTGTCTGTAATCGTTAAGGTTACCAAAGAGTCAATCACAAGATTTTGATTGATTAATCTGTTCGTATTCCATGTCGTATCTACAGAAATTAACGTATCATTAACATAATTATAGCCACCCATCTGCTGCACTAAAGCCAATGCGGCACCAGCATTAACCAATCCATGACCAACTTCAACATTCCATGTTCCATTAGGATGATTGGGATTAGAAGAATAATAATAAATGTCTGGTCTCACTTTTGTGCAGGTGGCTTCTATCACATATTTTACTTCCTCCCTTGTCAGGCACGGATTCACTGACAGAATCAATGCAGCTAATCCTGCTACGTGAGGTGCGGCAGCAGATGTACCTGAAAAGATATCTACATAATCTGGTCCTATAAAAGTAGTGGGAATGCGTATACCCGGTGCAACCACATCTAAGCTATCGCCATAACAACTATTGTATATAGAGTTAATTTCGCAATAAACGCCTTTCTTTACCCTTTCACCACAAGGAGTGACTGAACCGACAGAAATAACACTTGGATGATTAGAAAGATAGCTCAATGTATCCCTTTCTGGAAAGCTATCATCAAAATCAGTGTTTCCCGCACTTGCTACAACTATACATCCCTTACCTGTTCGTCCTTGTTCACATATTTCAGTTACTTTATCTAGTATTACACTTGACGGTGAATATACAGCAAACGAACAATTAATAACATCTGCACTATCTTCGTAACACGCATGATTTAACGCATCTGATACCCACATCGAGCTTATCATCAACACCCATTGCTGAGTTGGAAGGTTGTTAGGTTCCTCCCTACTATTAATTCGCACAGTATGTCCGCAACGAATAGGGATGATTTTTGACGTGTGGGATACTCCTACGAGACCAATTTCATTATTAACCGCACCAATAACCCCTGCGCAACATGTTCCATGATAATCATAATTGTTTTCGAATTCACCACAGCAAACAACTGATGGATGTTGAGAATCATTCACCGCATCATAACCCTCCAATAAATTATCTTTCAAATCGGAATGATATAAATCAACACCACTATCAATAACAGCAACTTTAACGTCTGAGTGTCCTGTCGTAATCTCCCATGCCTGCAACAAATTCATATTAACAGTCGGATTATGTACAGCCCATTGATTTAAAAACTTAGGATTGTCCTCATAGCCTAAAAATGTAATACCACCAACAAAATTGGGCTCTGAATATTCAAAATAACCTGTTTCATATAATTGTGCAGCATAATTCAATGCACTATCATTGGTTAAATAAATGCAATATTCTTTATTATTGTATTTACTTTGAACAACATTGTAAAAGGAAACCTTGTTTTCCATTAAAAGTTCTTGTATATCAACATTGGAATTTGTTTTCGCCAGCACTATTCTTTCTGGATAATAAATAGATGTGTCGTTGTTGGCATAATTAGGTGTGTGAAGACTTATTATTGAATCATACGTATTACAAATCTGTAAAAATGTTGGGTATTTATCTTGATTAATATAGTATTTGACGAAGTATGGGGTAAATTCATCTGTTCGCCTACAACATTCGCTGAGCTCGGCATAAAAATCCTGAACTAGATCAATTGGAACAGACTGTCTTACTTGAATATACCTAACTAATTGGTTTTCATTTAGATGTATTTGTTCATTTTGATAATAATAAAACGGTGCTTGTGCAAATGAATGAAAATATATAATTATGGTTCCTAAAAAAATATTATTCTATTCATAATCTCAAGATGGTATTGTGTTATTATTTTACTATTGTCTTAACTGCCATTCCTCCTATACGGACAATATGGATTCCTTTTACCAATGGAATAATAATATTCGAAGTTGTCGCAATTTCAAGATATTCCTGTTGGCCATTAAGATTCACAACTTCAACAACTTGTCCTTCACCCAATCCGTCAATCCGAATTCTGCCATCCATTCCCCAAGCATGCCATTCGATTTTTCTATCTTCGCGAACACCTACCGTTCCGGGTCTGATCTCCATATAATCATGTATTGAATATAAGATTTCCCCGTCTTGCGAGAACATCAGCGTTTCCGAATCATAATTCACATCGGAAGGGACGGCAAGATGACTGGACTCCAATCTCCACCAAGGTATTAAATAATAGCATGTGGGCGCTGAAATACTCAATGCGCTGTTGTCTATATCAAACACAGGATAAATCGGGTTAACATCTCCAATATAATCATACATGCATGATATTCCAACTTCGGAAGCCGTGATGTTTAATACAGCCTGCTGCTTGAGGCCCAGATATGCAGTACGTCCTGCATCCACCGCGATGGATAACGTGGCAGTCCCTATATTGAGTATCCCGGGACCAACAACAGTGCAGGAGTCCGGAGCGATAAACAAACTCTGGATTGTGTTTTCTCCCAGCAATGTGATTCGGATATGCTTACGCCAGATATCTATACTTCCCGATACGGTAACATTATCCAAAGTCAACGTTTGCGTTTCCGCATCATATGAAGCTTTTCCAGAAATGTTTTCTCCGCTGATACTATCATTGGTTTCAAATATGGCGACACCACCTATGAATATATCAGGAAGCGTATCGTTCTGCCCCCTCGCCACCCCGCTGCATAACAGCAGCAGAGCGAAAAGTGCTGTGGAAAAAATTGCTTTTTTCATAATGCGATATGTTTTTATTGAAATTTGAGAATTAACGAGAACGATTATTAGTCCAGGACAAAGATAGTAAAAATTACCTTTTCACCACCTTCTCGGTCCTTACCGTGCCGTCGCGCAACTTGACGCGCAGAACGTACACGCCCGAGGGCAATGCGGATGTGTTGACCGTCGTTGTCGGGGATGGTGGAGACGCAAGATTTTGCGTCCCCACCATGGTGATACGCCCGAACGCATCGAACATTTCAATCCGGGCGATTTCGCCGTCCGTCACCGACACGTGCAAAACGTCCGTCACAGGATTCGGCGCTATGGTGACATTGGGGCCCAGTTCATATTCTTCTACCCCCGTACAATCCTCATGATATGTAAAATTGGAATAATACGACCAGATCGGAGTTGTCTGATATAATTCTGACGCGTGACAAGGTACAATAACCAACAAGTCCTTGTTGGTTTGAAGTGCATAATCATCTATTTCCGGAGGAGTCGCACATTCCATAATTATAGTATCCAGAAAGCCATAAACTCCATCGCTACCAAATCCATCTGTGAATGCCAAAGGGCCTATATATGTCACTTCCGACGGTATGGTGATTTTCTTTAATGACGGGGTTCCATAGAACGCAGCTTCCTTTATGCTGTCAAGATGATCGGGCAAACTCACTTGGATAAGTTCCTCACAAAATGCAAATACACTGTTTTCAAGAACCGTGATGGAAGACGGGACACTCACCGTTGTGAACGGATTGCCCTCAAAGGCCAGTTTCTCAATCACAGTTATGCATGCGGGAATATCTACAGAAGACAAGCGAGAATTCTGAAACGCACCATAGCGGATATGCGTCACCTCAGGCATTTCAACATGCACTACGGAGGCACCAAAAAAGGCGGCTGTGTCTATAGTCGAAACCGTGGGCGGGAGTATAACAGTATGCATAGATTTCTGCATATAGAATGCCTCGTTATCTATGGCTGTGACTGTATAATTGACACCGTTGTGTGTCACATTCGAAGGAATGGATATGAGAGAATCATAGTCATACACGGGATATACAAAACCGGGCTGTCCAATTTGGTATGCGTAAAACGGAATTTGTAATGTGTGAAATATGGAGTCATGACATCGCGTCACGGCCACGGTGAAGGGAGCCTCCGACGAGGTGATACGATAATATAGCGTGTCACCGTCGGCATTCACAGAGGTGAAATCATACGGGGGATACGGGTTATTCTGCCCCCTCGCCACCCCGCCGCATAACAGCAGCAAGGCAAGGATTGCTGTGGTAAAAAATGCTCGTTTCATAAAGTGTGTGTTTTATTGGTTAATATTTTCTTTGAGGCAAAGGTAGTAAAGGTTTTGAGACTGAAGACCAAAGACTAGAGACTGAAGACTGTACCCTGATCACTGTCCCCCTTCACCTCTTGCCCCCCTTGCTCCCAATAATTAAAAGTTATTATACTCCGGCTTGTTGGTGTAGAACAGCCCGGTGAAGGTGAACTGGAGGGTGGCGGTGTCGCGCTCCACCAACTGAGCAGGGATGTTAAGGTACGCATTGTTGCCGCTCTCGCCCGTGCTCAAAGACCGTGCCGGCATGTTGAAAAAATCAAGGCTCGTCAACCCGAACGTGTCCGTGGTCGTGGCCGTGATGGCCGAGCCAACTTGCTGGAGGGTGACGGAGGTTGAAGTGTTGCACTGATGACCGAATCCCTGACAATCCACATGGATACTCTGTCCATTGACCACAACACACGAATTCTTACAGTCACTCGCATAGTGACCCACTTCGACAAACACTGTGCATGCGGAGCCTGTTTTCTCCGCGAATGAAGTGGCTACTAAAATGTTTTTCTCGGACGACATGTCGTCGCCGCATGATACAAATGTGAACGACAGGCATATTGCCATCATAATAATAACAGGTTGTTTTTTGTAGTTTTTCATCATAGCTTTGGAGTTTAAGTTTTATCAGAAAAATACTGGCGATTTTTGCATGTCTGGAAAAATGTGACGAATTTTTTTCGTCATTTGACTATTTTTGCAAAAAAATGGTTATGAAAAAACAGTTGCTACTTGTCGGATATATCTTCGAGACCCTCTTTTGGGTTGTCACAATCTACTTCTTTCTAAACAACGCATTTCTGCGTCCTATGCAAAGCCCGGCTGTCGAATGCGCTATTGTAGGGATAATCGCTCTTGTCGTCTATGCGGAAAAGTTTCTGTTTACCCCTTATATCTTATTGAAAAACAAATCATTGTTGTATATTTTCATGATTATGGTGTCTGTTGCAGCAGCCACCGCTGTGGAATACTCCATTGTCAGACCCAGCATTGTCTCCCTGTGCGCGGCTTCTGTGTCCATGGATATTCTAAACGATTATCTGTCAGCTGTTTTGAAGAATATTTTTCTGCGTGATTCCGCCTTTGTCTGCTTTTTCGTTCTCCTGCATACCAGTTATATTCTAATGAATGCATTAAGGGGGGAGCGGAAAATGCTTTCGGAAAAGGAGAACAAAATCGTCATCATGCTTAGCCACAACAGGTTGACCACTATTGATACCGACAAAATCCGATATGCGCAGTGTGACGGAAATACCACCACGATATATCTTAAAAACGGGCAGTCATACAAACAATACGTCTCCCTTTCCACCATTGAGGACTGTCTATCTAAAGACAAATGCCTGAGAATCAACAGGAACACTCTCGTCTTGTTTGACAGCATTGACTGTTACACGGTAAACGGCGTTTTCCTGCAGGGAATGGAAAAACCTCTGCCCTATTATCAAAAGGAATCCGAAAAAGTATTGTCCAGACTACTGGTTTGGAATCATAAGAAATTCTCTAAGCAATCCGACACCGAAATCATGCGAAAAAATCACGATTTGGCGGAATTGGAAGAGGTTTTGCGTGACGAAAATCGGCCAATTGGCGGAATTGGAGGTTCTTTTTTGGAAGAAAAAACGAATCTATCCGCAAACAGAATCATGCAATGCATCATGGATTACATAGACGGACATCCGGGATGCAAGGTCCCCGAGATTGCTGCAGGAACAAACCAGAAGACCAGAACAGTTGAACGGGAACTCAGTGCGCTGAAAGCTATGGGGATAGTGCAATACTCAGGGTCGAAGAGATATGGAGGATACAGGGTAGTTGAGAGATTAGAGCTGAGAGATGAGGGTTAGGTGTTAGAAGTTGGGGTAGGTGTTGGGGGTAGGTGTTGGGAATCAGTTGCGTACCTTCGGCACGCTGGGTTCCATAGAGATCATTACTCCCCCAAACTGCGCTCCTTTCAGTCGCTTGTTAGGGGTTATTGGGATGGCGTGCTTCCAGCACGCAAAAACAGACACAGAACCTCTTGCACCCCATGTACCCCTTTTACCCCGTGTACCCCATTCACCTCTTTTTCCCCTTGCACCTCATGTACCAAAAAGAGACGCACGGCCGTGCGTCTCTACAGATTTTTCGTACCTTTGCGGCCCATATATTATGTTAGGGTAAAAATATCTAATTTGTATGAAGATCGGACTGATTAGAGAGACGAAGGTTCCCGAGGACAATCGCGTGGCGCTGACACCCAGCCATTTAGCCGAGTTGCAACGCTGTTTCCCGCAGGATGAATTTGTGGTGCAGTCGAGCGAGACGCGCGCCTACAGCGACGAGGCATACCGCAACGCCGGCGTGCAGGTGGCGGAAAATGTGGACGACTGCGACATCCTGTTCGGTATCAAGGAGGCGGACATCCACACGCTGATTCCGAACAAGCACTACTTCTTCTTCGGACACATTGCCAAGATGCAGGCTTACAACCGCCCGCTGCTGCAAACCCTGATGGCCAAACACATCACCTTCTCGGATTACGAGTACTTAGTGGATGACGACAACCGTCGCGTGTGCGCGTTCGGCTGGTGGGCCGGCATCGTGGGCGTCTATTACACCCTGCGCGGCTATGGCCTCCGCCACCATCTCTATGAACTGCCCCAACCCGACAAACATTTTACCCTGGAAAAACTCACACAGGCTTTGAGGTCAGTGCAACTGCCACCCATCAAAATGCTGGTGACCGGCAACGGGCGTGTCTCGCACGGCGCCCAACACCTGCTTGAAACCGTAGGTGCCTGTCGCCTCACGGAAGAGCAGTTCCTCGCCGATGGGCCCGTTAATAGCCTCTCGTTCTGCGCCGTGGATGCCGACCACCTCGTGGCCCGCAATGATGGCGGGGCTTTCTCGTGGGACCACTTCACCCAAAACCCGTCTGCCTACCACAGCGACTTCATGCACTGGGCCCGCCAAGCCGACGTATTGGTGTGCGCCCACTTCTGGGCTCCGGAGGCCCCCGTTTACCTCAGCCAAGAGAACCTGGCCGACCCTACCCTGCGCATCCGCTTCATCGGCGACATCACCTGCGACATCCAGGGCAGCATCCAGAGCACCCTGCGCGCCTCCACCCACGCCGAGCCCTACTACGACTACAACCCCATCACCGGCCAAGAGGAACCGGCATTCTCCAACGATAGCAATATCTCCGTGATGGCTGTGGACACCTGCCCCAACGCACTGGCCCTCGACACCAGCGCCTATTTCGGCGACATGCTCATGCAACACGTGCTTACCCCGCTGCTCAAACGGGAGCACTCCAATATCATCCAACGCGCCACCATCCTCGAAAACGGCACGCTTACCCCGAAATTCAACTACTTGGAACCTTTTGCAAAAGGGGAATAACAATAGAACACAATAGACCATGGCAGAAGGCGACTTGAAACAGAAGACCATCTCCGGAATGATATGGAGCGGCATCGGGCGAATCGGCACGGTGGGCATCTCCTTCATTTCCAACATCGTCCTCGCCCGCTTGCTCATGCCCGACGACTTCGGCTGCATCGGCATGCTGTACGTCTTCATCGCCATCTCCGGCATCTTCGTCAGCGGAGGATTAGGCCAAGCCCTCATCCAGAAGAAAGAGCCTACCCACATCGACTACACCACCGTCTTCTACTGGAACCTGGTGATGTCGGTGATATTCTACCTCATCCTGTTTTTCTGCGCCCCAGCCATTGCCCGATTCTACGACATCCCGCTGCTGAAAGACGTGTTACGGGTGCAGAGTATCGTGCTCCTCATTCAGTCGTTTGCCATCGTGCAGGCCAACCAACTGCAAAAGCAGCTGCGCTTCAAAGAACTCTCCACCCGGAACATCGTTTCCGCCTTGGCGGGCATGACGGTGGCCATCATCATGGCTTTCTTAGGCTACGGCGTATGGAGTCTGGTGGCTTCTACACTCATCACCGCACTGGTGAGCGTGGCCCTGCTTTGGAAGATGAGCACGTGGCGGCCCACTCTGGAGTTCAGCTTCCAGTCGCTGAAAGAGCTCTTCAGCTTCGGCGGCCTGATGCTGCTCTCTTCACTGGTGGAGACCATCTACACCAACCTGCAGAGCCTCATCATCGGCAAGTTCTATTCCGCCAAAGACTTGGGCTACTTCACACAGGCCAAGAAATTGGAGGAGGTCCCCACCAACTCGCTGTCCGCCATCGTCAACGAGGTATCTTTCCCCGTGTTTTCCGCATTGCAGGACGACAAGGAGAAGTTGTTGGCGGGCGTGCGCAAGAACGTAAAGGCCATCACCTACCTCAACTTCCCGCTGATGGTATTGCTGATGGTCATTGCCCAACCGCTGATCGTGTTCCTGTACGGAGCCAAGTGGTCGCAAGCAGCCCCATTCTTCCAGATTCTGTGCGTGTCCAGCATGATCTACACGCTCAACACACTCAACACCAACGTCATCAAATCGTTGGGAAAAAGCGCCATTTACTTCGTTGTCCAACTTTCCAAACGGCTCATTGGCATCGGCCTCATCGTCGCCGGCTTCCAGTTCGGCATCTACGGCTTGCTGTGGGCAGTGACCTCCGTCGGCTATATCAGCTTCATCATCAATGCCATCGTGAATGGCAAACTGATTGGTTACGGGATTCTCAAGCAAATGAAAGATGTGGGACTTTGTTACGTCGGCACTGCCGCCATCGGCTTGGCCGTCTATTTTCTCGGCACCCTCATTCCGTTGCACCCCTATTGGGTCATGTTCATCCAAATCATCCTGTTCGTTGGCTTGTACTGGCTGTTTTCCATCATCAGCAAGATGGAAGGCTATCTAACTTATAAAGAGATTCTTTTAAGCAAATTCAAAAAATGAGTCACCTGAAACTGCTTTTCCATATCCTTTTCAAAACCAACCTCATCAAGACCTTGTGGTTGAATTTCAAGATGCTACCTTTCCAGCAGGCGTTGCATTTGCCCATCTATGTTTATGGCCGGGCGGAATTCAGAAGAATGAAAGGGAAAATCGTGCTGGATACTCCGGACATCTATTCCAGCATGATCAAAATCGGAAAGCGGGACTATTACATAGCCACGGCGGTGCAGAAGTGCATCTGGACCATCTCGGGCACGCTGATTTTCCACGGACCGGTGAAGTTCCTGCAAGGCTCCTACCTGCTAATTGCCGACAACGGCACGCTCGAAATCGGCGGACAGGACGGCATTTTCGGCACTAACATCCGCATCTTCTGCTTCGAGCGCATCACCATCGGGCGTAACGTGCGCATGGCGTGGGACATCCAACTCATGGACTCCTCTTTCCACTACATAGAGCTGACCCAGAAGGACAATTTGGTGAAACCTCTCACCAAGCCCATCGTGCTGGGCGACAACATCTGGGTGGGCAATCGGACCACCTTCTCCAAAGGAGCTATCGTGCCCGACCAGACGGTCATCGCCTCCAACAGCGTGGTCAACAAGGACTTCACGGGCATTGATCCTGACACACTGTTAGCCGGCACACCCGCCACAGTGAAAGCCACGGGTTGCCACCGCATCTTCGATGTGCAACGCGAGAAAGAGTTAGACAAACAATTCGGTTATTCAAGAACACATTTGTAATCATGGGAATATCTGCTGCTTTTCATAAAATACATCATCTCCGCAACTGGCTGCGACAATATCCGTGCAACCAACGGGGTCGCATTCTGCGTGACTATCTCCATCTTTACCGGGAAAAAGGTCTCACCATGGAAGAGTATTATGAATTTTCCATGCATGAAAGAAGCGAAAAGTTCCGTAAGCAGTTTTTGGGGGTCAACGAGCAACGCTGGTATTTGGATGTACTTAACCCGAAGAAATATTACACATTAGGACGCAACAAATACATTGCCCATCGGATTTTGGAAAATGCCGGCATCCGCACTTCGGAGTTGTATGCCTATTACCAGCCGGAGGGAAGATGTGAGAGCGGCAGTGTTTCTTCCTCTGTGGCCGGCATCTGCAGCATTTTGCACAGTCAGGGTGTGCAATCCTGTGTGGTGAAAACCACTGAGAGTTCGCACGGCGACAATGTGCATGTGGTTACGGCCATCGATTACAAGGAGTCGGAGGCGCTGCTGCACCTGCACAACGGGAAAGTGATGAAAATGTCGGAGATGCTGGCCGACGAGCCGCTGATCTTCGAAAGCTTGGTGACCCAAACCGACCAGATGGCCGCTTTGAACGCCAGCTCCGTGAACACTGTGCGCTTCATGACCACGTTGTATCCGAATGGCGAGGCGCGCATCATCGCCACCTTCATCAAGATTGGCCGCGCCGGCAAGTGCGTGGACAACGCGGGCGGCGGCGGCAACGTGGACGCCGGCATCGACACCGAGAGCGGCACGCTGCAATACGCCATCCAGTACGACGGTTGGCGCAACATCACGGACATCGACAACCACCCCGACAGCGGTAACCCCGTCAACGGCGTGCAAATCCAGAATTGGGACAACATCAAAACGCAAGTGCTGCAATTCCAGCAGGCCCTCCCCTTCATCAAAGCCTCCGGCTGGGACATTGCCATTACGGACGAAGGTCCCGTGGTGATTGAGGTCAACGACTTCTGGGACCGCACGGGGCAATATTTCATCCGCCGGGGCTGGCGCGAGGAAATCCGCGACTGCTATCTGGCTTGGCAGAAAACCGGCAAACAATACGGTATGGGACGACTTTCTCATTCCCTGTCTAAAAAACACCTTCAGAAAATCATTGCAAAACCATAACAACCGACCGCCATGTTCATGAATCTGTACAAACGCTGTCTCGCCAAGCTCACCAAGCAGGTGTCCATCCACTCCTTTGTGTCGGAGCTGACGAGAAAATACCATAAACTGCACGTGCGCCGGGAGCTGACGCGTGCCCAAAAGCAGGAGATACAAGCCTACTACAAGCAGCTGACGGGCCATCGCGTGCCGCTGATTTGGCACAAATTCCTCTATTCCAGAACCAACGTCTATTCCAAGCAGTACATCCCGCTGAGTCTGTATCGCACCGAACTCATCGGCAGAATGAACCAGTTCTGGATGATGGAAGCGTACGCCGACAAGAACATCTCCGACCTGCTTTTCCCTGATGTGAAGCAGCCCAATATTTTCGTCAGGAACATGAACGGGTATTTCTATGCAGATGGAAAAGCCATCACGCGGGAAGAGGCAGAGCGTATATGCAACAATCTGGAAGCAGCCATCATCAAGCCTTCCATGTCCACGCGCGGACACGGCGTGCGCAAAATCCGTGTTCAAAACGGAATCACCGACCTGAACGGGAAAACCATCGGGGAAGTGTTCGATTCTTACGGCCAAGACTTTTTGGTGCAAGAGGTGGTGCAACAGCATGAGGCCATGAGCGCCTTGAACCCCACCTCGGCCAACACCATACGGTTGCTGACCTACCGCTCGGATATGGAAGTCATCCTTCTTTATGCCGTCATCCGTATCGGGCAGAAGGACCAGGTGATTGACAACGAGAGTTCCGGCGGCATCAGCGCCCGTATCAACTTGGACGGCACGTTGGCCAAGTACGCTTACGGCGCGCCCGGCAACGACATGGTGGAGAAAACCGACGTCGGCGTCACGCTGGAAGGCTATACCATCCCCAACTTCGACCAAGTGGTAGCCACCGCCAAGCGACTGCACTACAGGCTGCCCTACTTCAACATCGCGGCGTGGGATTTCGCGGTGGGCAAGGACGGCGAGCCCATCTTCATCGAGTGGAACGCCAACCCCGACCTGAGCCAAACCGCCTACGGACCTGCCTTCGGAGAAAACACCGAGCGCATCATCCGCGAGGCATACAAGAAGAATAATTCAAGAAACGAATATTGGTAAAAACATAAAAAACTCAGTATATGGAATTCCGTTCCAGAACTAATTTAGCCTTCCGCTATCTGCTCACGAACATCTCGCCCAAGCTGAGCGTGCGTACGCTGTTCCGCATCTATCATCATCGGAAGCTGGACCTCGACAATCCGCAGACGTTGGATGAGAAGATCCAATGGATGAAAATCAACTACTACAAAGACAACGAGTTGGTGAAAAAATGCGCCGACAAGTTGCGTGTTCGCGAGTACGTGCAGGAGTGCGGATTGGAGCACATCCTGAACCCGTTGCTCGGCACCTACAATCACGCTGATGAAATCAACTGGGACGAGCTTCCTGAAAAGTTCGTGCTGAAGTGGAACTTCGGTTGCGGCGGCAATGTCATCTGCCCCGACAAGGCCAAACTGGACGTCCGCGCCACCATCCGCGACCTGAACCGCTTTGAGAAAATCAAATTCCACCTCATCGCTGCCGAGCCCCAATACGATTTCCCAAAACGCATCCTATGCGAGCACTTTATCGAGACGGAAGACGGACATTCGCCCGTGGATTACAAGTTCTACTGTTTCAACGGCGAAGCCAAGTATGTCTTGTGCTGCATTGGCAGAGGGACAAAAGAGAAGCCCGATTTCTACTTCTTCGACCGTGATTGGCAACTGCAACGCCTGAATCGGCAGGGGAAGGCTGCCCCGGAGGGATTCACCATTCCCAAGCCGGAAGGTATGGACCAGCTCTTCGAATATGCGGAGACGCTCTCCAAGCCGTTCCCATTTGTGCGTGCCGACTTCTACCTGGAAAAGGGCCAAGCTTACTTCGGCGAGCTCACCTTCACACCTGGCGGCGGCTTCGACCGCGGACGGTTGCCGGAAACAGACCTGCATTTCGGACAGATGGTGCAACTGCCCGAAAAACAATAACTCTAATTTTCTCGGATTATGAAACAGAAAATCGCAAAATACTGTCTCTTCATCACCCTTGCGCTGGTGGCCGCCTCCTACCTGCCATGGGTCTATCTGACCAAAATCTACTACATCTTCCGCTATATCATTATGGCTTTGATGGGCACTTCGGTAGTGCTCACCTTCTCGGTTGAGAAATACTTTTCCGCACGGTTCATGCGGCTGTTTCTGCTGACCATCGTGCTGGTGGGCATCGAGTTTGTGTGTTTCCATCTCTTCGGGCACCGCTACCGTCCTGCAGACCTGAGCCAACTGATTGTCGCCTTCCTGTGTGTCGGCATTGGCGTGGGCATGGAAAAAGACATCCGCTTCTGGGGCAATGTAACCTACTTTTACACGCTCGTGCTGATTGTGATGACGCTCATCAACTGCTTCTATTGGGCAGGCGGTTTGTACATTCCGGAGCACTATATGCTGGATGAGGGCAAGAACCAGATTGGCGGGATGCTGGCCATCGCTGCCGCGGCCACTTTCTTCTTCGGCGTAAAAATCAAAGAGCAGCGCACGCACTTCATGGTGGTGTTCGCCCTGGCGTTCCTCGCCCTGCTGCTCATCCGCGCCCGCTCCGACTTCTTCGCCGTGCTATTGTGTGCCCTTTTCATAGCCGGCAAAGATTTGGACTGGAGCTGGAAATGGAATCTGAAGACGGTCCTGACTATCCTCGGCATCATGGTCATCGGCTACATTCTCTACACGGGCTTCATTGGCGACGAGTTGACCCGCTTCATGGTGGGCGGCAAGTCCTCCTCCGAGCTGGACGTGCTGACTTCCAACCGCATGGAGCGCAATAAGATGGGCATCGATGCACTCATCCATGACCCGTTAGCCGGCGAGATGGAAGAAGAATCTGGTATTCTATTGATACACAACTATATACTACTTCGATTAGTGCGTTATGGCATCTGGTCGCTGCCGTTGGTCGGTTTCTACATCTATTTTGGAATTCTTACCATCGCAGCCCTCTTCCGGGAGCGCAAGACCGACATCCGCGACGCGGGCTTTGTGGCTTGCGTAGTGCCCTTGCTCGTCAGTTTTGTGGAGCCGAATTTCCCCTACGGGCCGGGCTCTGTGCAAATGTTGGCCTTCGTGCTGCTGGGCGCGACGTTCCATGCGCGACAAGTGCCTCCGAAGCGCGAAACTGTCAAGGGTGGCAAAGTACTGCACATCTGCAACGACTTTACACACAGTAAAGTACACACCGAACTCTATCAGAAACTTGACCAGCAGGGTATGGAACAGATTATCTACACGCCCATCCGCAAAAAAGAGCTGGAGGGTCTCAATCGTTTTGAAGGCGAACACACCCGCATCATCTACTCGTTCATCCTGAAACCGCTCCATAAATTTTTCTTCAATCTGAAAATCGACAAGATTTGCAAAGACATCGCCAAGCAGGTCGATCTTTCGGAGATCTCCTACATCCATGCCACCAACCTGTTCAGCGATGGTGCCGTGGCCCTGCGCCTGAAAGAGCGGTACGGCATTCCGTACATCACCGCTGTGCGCAACTCCGATGTGAACGCGTTCCTGCGCTATACGCCGCACCTTTGGTGGGTTCACCGCGCCGTCATCCGCAAGGCCGACCACCTTATCTCCATCACCCCCGCCTTGCAAAACCGGCTCAACAACCACTGGACCCTATGTGGGATGCGTAACATCGTGAAAGCCAAAAACATCGTCATCGCTAACGGAATCAACGACTACTGGCTCCAAAACTTGCACCCCGAAGCGGAACAACATGCACAAAATCACCGCATCGTCTTCGTGGGCAACTTCGACAGCAACAAGAACGTGGTCAGACTGGCCGAGGCGGTACTTTCGCTCAAAAAGGAGATTCCGGACATCCATCTGGATTTGGTTGGTGGCACGGGCAATATGGAAGCCAAAGTGCTGGCCCTGGTGCAACAACATCCCGAAACGTTAGCCTACCTCGGTAAGATTTACGAGAAAGACAAGCTGCAAGTAGTCTATGATCAAAACAGCGTTTTCGCCATGCCCTCTTTGACAGAAACTTTCGGATTAGTCTATGTCGAAGCCCTGTCGCAAGGTCTATCCGTGCTCTACACCAAGGGCGAGGGCATTGACGGCTTATTTGAGGAACATATCGGAGAAGCAGTGATTCCAACCTCATTGGAAAGCATTGTGAATGCTTTGAGGGCTTTGCTCACCCGTCCCGAAGATTACCAAACCGTGCCCCAAGCGCGTTTTTCGGATTTCGACTGGCACAGCATTGCTCAAAAATATCAGGCATTGTATTCCGCCGAAGCACAAAATTGTTAATCATTCTTTGAAAAGCGTATGAAACTGTCTGTTATCTGCCCCATATACAACGAAGAGAAGCACATTGCCGCTTGTCTGGACTCCATTTTGCGTCAGGATTTCCCGAAGGAGGAAATGGAGATTTTGCTGGTGGACGGCATGAGCACCGACCGCACCCGCGAGATTGTGCAACAATACACGGCGCAATATCCTTTCATCTTCCTGTTGGACAATCCCAAGCACATTGTGCCCACGGGCCTGAATATTGCCATACAGGTTGCAAAGGGGGATGTCATCATCCGTCTGGACGCACACGCCATCTATCCCGACAATTATTTCTCCGTGCTGGTGGACAAGCTCTACGCGCTCAACGCAGACAACGTGGGCGGACTATGCAGAACCCTGCCAGCTAAAGAGAC
The DNA here is from genome assembly GCA_017554325.1 of Bacteroidales bacterium. Taxonomy (GTDB): domain Bacteria; phylum Bacteroidota; class Bacteroidia; order Bacteroidales; family WCHB1-69; genus F23-D06. The sequence continues at coordinate 98,290 of JAFZIP010000013.1, read as the reverse complement.
GCCCGTATGCGAGGCTATTGCTGCAGCATTAAGTTCACCCTTCGGCATGGGCGACTCGCACTTCCGCATCGGCACTAACAAGGAAATGCAGGTAGATACCGTTCCCTTCGGCTGCTTCCGGCGCGAAGTGTTTGACAAAATCGGCTATTTTGACGAGAATCTGGTCCGCAACCAGGACGATGAGTTCAACGGGCGCATCATCAAATACGGCGGTCACATCTACCTCATCCCCTCTGTTGTCTGCGACTACTACGGCCGCGACAGCATAGGCAAGGTATCCAAGATGTTCTACCAGTATGGACTTTTCAAACCATTAGTGAATAAGAAGTTGGGGAACCCGGCCACCGTGCGACAGTTTTTCCCGTTTTTCTTTGTCTTGGGACTGATGATCGGATTCGTGCTCAGCTTCATTAACAAGTTGTTTTTCATCTTGTACATCGCCGTGCTGGCGCTCTATCTCTTTCTGGCCGCCTACTTCAGCATACGCCAAGTCAAGGGGCTGAAAAGAATCATCCTGCTGATGGTCACATTCCTCGTGATCCACGTCAGCTACGGCTGGGGATACTTGCGGGGTTTGATAAACTTGTTGTTGAAGAAGAGTTTTACGGCAGAGTCCAACCACTGAACTGAAACCGATTAGAATATCTCTTTGATTTTCTGTTTGATGTCTTCCACTCCGAAACCCACCTCATGGTAGAGATTCGGGATGTCGCCTTGTGCAATGAAGCGGTCGGGGATGGCCACGTGATGCAGCTGGTTGGAAAGCTGATGATCTTCCAAAAATTCAGCCACGGCGGAGAAGAGTCCACCTTTTTCGGTGCCGTCCTCCACGGTGAGCCAGACGGGATATTGCGCGGCCAGTTCTTGCAGTTTTTCCTCATCCAGAGGTTTCAGGAACCGCACATTGAGATGGGCAGGTTTGATATTTTCCTCTTGCAAGGCATCCAATGCGGCACGCACGTTGTTGCCCAGCGGTCCTAACGAGAGCACCAGCACTTTCTCGCCCTGGCGCAGCATTTCTGCCTTGCCAATGGGCAGGGTTTGGGGTACATTGCGCCAGTCGGTGAGCACGCCACGCCCGCGCGGATAGCGGATCACGAAGGGCAGGCCACCGTTCTTGGCATTCTGATAGGCAGTGAACATCATGTTGCGCAACTCGTGCTCGTTGAGCGGCGAAGCGATTATCAGGTTGGGCACGGAGCGCAGGAAAGCCAAGTCGAACGAGCCCTGATGTGTGGCGCCATCCTCGCCCACCAAGCCTGCACGGTCGATGCAGAAGATTACGGGCAGGTTTTGCAGGGCCACATCGTGAATCACCTGGTCGTAGCCGCGTTGCAGGAAGGAGGAGTATATGTTGCAGAACGGGATATAGCCTTCGGCGGCCAGTCCGGCGGCAAAGGTCACGGCGTGCTGCTCGGCGATGCCCACGTCAAACACGCGATCGGGGAATTCCGCATCCATGATGGTCAGCGAACAGCCCGTGGCCATGGCCGGCGTAATGCCCACCACTTTTTCATCTTTACGGGCAATTTCCAGTATCGTGTGTCCAAACACATCCTGGTATTTCGGAGGCATACCCGCACAGTCGGGTTGGATGATCTGCCCGGTGGCAGGATCGAACTTGCCCGGGGCATGATACGCCGTCTGCTGTTTCTCCGCCATATCCAAACCCTTGCCTTTGATGGTCAGCACATGGAACAATTTGAGCCCTGGCAGCTTCTTCAAGTCTTGCAAGGTCTTCACCAGATGAATAACATCATGACCGTCGGCAGGTCCGAAATAACGGTAGCCAAGACTCTGGAACCAGTTGCTGCCGCCCAACAGATAGCCTTTGAGACCATTGCCCAATCTACCTAATCTATCCGTAAACCGGTTGGATTGCTTGGTACGGAAGGTAAACAAATTCCACATGCGGTTCTTGAACCGGTTGTATGCAGGGGATGCTGTAATGGAGAGCAAATACTTGCTCATCGCACCTGTACTGCTATCGATGGAGATTTTATTATCATTGAGAATCACCAGCATGTTCACATTGCGGTAGGCGGCCTGATTCATGGCCTCAAATGCCATACCGCCTGTCATGGCACCGTCGCCGATGACAGCAATGTGGTTACGCTTGGTATCGCCGTCCATTTTGGCTGCCATAGCCATGCCCAAGATGGCGGATATGGAGGTGGAGGAGTGTCCGGTACCGAAAGCATCGTACTCGCTTTCCTCGCGGCGGGGAAAGCCACTAATGCCTTTGTAACAGCGATTGGTGGAGAACTGGTCCTTGCGCCCGGTAAGAATCTTGTGTGCGTATGCCTGATGCCCCACGTCCCATACCAGCTTGTCGTTGGGTGTGTCAAACACATAGTGAATGGCCACCGTCAGCTCCACCACACCCAAGCTGGAGCCAAGGTGCCCGGGATGCTGAGCCGTCTGCTCTATGATAAAATGCCGCAGTTCATCGCACAATTGCGGCAACTGGTCAAGAGAAAGCTTGCGCAAATCTTCCGGTGTTTGTATGTGTTCCAAATATCCCATTACTTAGCGAGCACTTGTTGATAGAATTCCAATAATTTTTGCGTGATCAATTCATTGTTATGATGCATGGAAATGAAATCCCGCGCATTCTCCGATATGATGGAGCAGAGGTCCGGGGTCTGGATACACTTGTCAATGACAGACAGGAACTCCTCTGGGGTGTCGGCGATGAAAAGATGCTTGCCATTCTCCACGGCGAGGCCCTCTGCACCCACAGAGGTCGTGATGACCACGCGGCCCAAAGCCATAGCCTCTACGATTTTAACGCGTACGCCACTGCCTGAGAGAAGCGGAACAATCATCATGTCATGATCCAGCATAAACTCGTTGGCACTGGGTACGGCGCCCACAAACTGCACGTTCGGGTCCTGCCGCTGCAGGAGCTTGTCGGGAGTCCCATGACCGGCCACCGTAAACTGGAGCTCGGGGTGTGCCTCGTGAATCAGCGGCCACACGTCGTCCAAAAACCACTCGATGCCCTCCATGTTGGGCGACCAGTTCATGCTGCCAATGTGGCACAGCGACGGCTTGTCAGAGGCAATATAATCATCTTCCAGCTCGTAATTTTCCATGTCAATGCCGAATGGAATGACCACGCCTGGCACTGCAGGAGCCGTCTGCTGGAAATATTGGAAATCAGGATCCGAAATCGTCATATAGCCATCCATTTTCTTGAGGATGGTGTTCTCCACATGTTCCAGTTGTTTTTTGTTCACGCGATACACCATCTTCATCATCAGGTTGGACTCATTCTCTGCCAGTCGCTCCCAAATCTGATGCTCGATGTTGTGCATACGGATGACGATCTTGGCTTTGCTGTATTTTCTTATCACATCCAAATAAGGGGTCACATAGATGGATTCCAGATGGATGATGTCAAAATGCTCATGCCGCAGGATATGTTCCAACTTGGATGCCATATCCTTGGAGTTGAACCGCTCGATGTGATAGGATTTCCGCATAAAGATGGAGCGTATGCCGTCCGTGATATGCGGAGTAGTATCGATAAAGGCGGATTCAAAACGGGTTTTCTGCAAGTAATCCGCAGGAAAAGCGTCTATTTTGACGGGATGTTTTTGCGTCTCCACCGCAACCACACGCACTTCCTGTCCGCTCTCAAGCAGACCGCGCGTAATGTTGTGCATGGCAATACAACCGCCATCCACCTGCGGCAAAGGGGGCTTATGACAAAGTTGAAGAACTTTCATTTGACTTTTTTCGGAATATTTTAAAATTTTTGATTTTTTCTACCATACGGGTATAAGTCTCCGGCGAGAGCACCGCGGAGTCGGTGGTGGCGTGATACGTCAGGAACACGCAAATCGGCAACAGCACAAAAGAGGACAAGAACATGCCGAACCAGACCGGCATCGGACTGTTTTTGGCGATTTTCTCCCCCATGATGGAGATGGCAAAATAGAGCGTGAAGAAGACCACTGTGATAACCAGAGGGATGCCGATACCGCCCTTGCGGATAATGGAGCCCAACGGTGCACCGATGAAGAAAAACAACAGACAGGCCAACGACAAGGAGAATTTCCTGAAAAACTCAATCTGGTAAGACCAAAGGCGAGAAATCCGGAATGACATGTCCTGAAATGAGAATCGGACCGCGAAATTGGCCGCATGAGCCCTGTTGTCAGCTGTTTGCAAAATATTTGGCATCAATTCTGGAGATACCTTGCTCAAATCATAGTGACGGGTCTGCATGGTAATTGTATCAAAGTTCGTATCATTTTGAATTATATTATGATAAAAATACAAGTGTGCCAAAAAGGCTTCAGACGCGGAAGATGCGAAATCTTTGATCTCAGTTTTCAACGTGTCAATCTTTTCATTCAGTTGGCCAATGGACATGGCTGTGGAATGGCTTTGAAACAGGCTTTCGTCATTGTTGCCCATACCGGAGAACTCTGACAGGTCAAAACGCTTGTATTGCCTGCTGAAAGTAGCCCGCGTCAACGGATACTTGTTGACTGAAGAGCGCCCCGATGAATATGCCGCCTCATCCCAATAGGAGCCGTCATACAAGGTGAACATGATATATTTCTTGTCGGGCGTCATCTTCATGGTTCCGCTTTTGGCATAGGTCACTGTAGTGTTGCCTCTGTGCTTGGAGTGGTCATAGATGAGCACATCCTCAATAGTTTCGCCGTCCGCCTTCTTCTTCCCCACCCGGATTGTGTAATTGTCGAAGCCGTAGTAAAAGACACCTTCATCGATATTGAACGCGGGTTTCTGTTCCTGAATATCGAACAGCATCATGCGGAGTTTGACAGCAGAACGGGGGATGACTTCATTGGAGAACTCGAAAGCCACCACCGAGATAATGAGGGAGAGGAACGCCAATGGGCGCATCATCTGACGGATAGACACACCCGCCGACTTCAACGCCACAATCTCGTAACGTTCACCCATGTTGCCAAACGTCATCAAGGAGGCTAAGAGCACCGCCAATGGAAACGCCATGGACGTCAGCGTGATGGAGGCGTAGAAAAGGAGTTTCAAGAGCACATTGATCTCCAATCCTTTTCCGACCAGTTCATCCACCCATTTCCACAAAAACTGCATCAGCAGCACGAACAATGCGACGAAGAAGGTCAGGATAAAGGGCCCGAGGAAGTTCTTACACAGATACCGGTTAATGATTTTCATGGTGATACTGAAAGATTAGTAATCACCGAGGGTTTCCGGCAGTTGAGCCAGGGCAGCTTGTGCCTGTTCATCGTTAGGGGCACTGCCGTGCCATTTGTGTGTTCCTTCCATAAAATCGACACCCTTGCCCATTTCGGTCTTCATAATGATGACCACAGGTTTCTGGTGATGTGCCAACGTCTTGGCCAACGTGAGTGTCTGCACGCACTTTTTCATGTCATTGCCGTCAGTCTCCAGCACCATCCAGTCGGAGGCCTCGAATTTGGCTCTCAAGCGGCCCAGGTTACATACAGCATTAACAGGACCGTCAATCTGCTTGCCGTTGTAGTCCACGGTGACAATCAGATTGTCCACTTTCTTGGCTCCTGCGAACATGACAGCCTCCCAAATCTGGCCTTCTTGCAACTCGCCATCACCAGTAAGGGCAAACACGAGATGCGGGTCCTGGTTGGCTTTCTTGGCCAACGCTGCGCCAATGGCAACCGACATGCCCTGTCCGAGAGAACCTGAAGCGACACGGATGCCGGGAAGCCCTTCCACCGGAGTGGGGTGTCCCTGCAAACGGGTATGCAACTTGCGGAAAGTTGCCAGTTCACTCACGGGGAAATAGCCTCTGCGGGCCATCACACTGTACAGCACAGGCGTGATATGGCCATTGGACAGAAAGAACATGTCCTCCCCCTCGCCCTCGCGGGTGAAACGGGCTGGGTCAATGTCCATAATCTGAAAATAGAGGGCGGTCAGAAAATCAGCGCAACCTAATGAGCCGCCCGGGTGACCGGAGGCTGCACCATGAACCATTCTGATAATGTCGCGTCTCACTTGAGCGGCAACATCTTGTAATTCCTTTATATCCATAATATTGTAATTTTGTACATTAACTTATAGCTCAACAGCCGAAGAAATCTGCTCCGCAATCTGACGGAACTCATCCTGGGTCAGCTGAACACGTTCGGCCTTGAAGTTCAGGTCGCCAACGCCATTGATAGGCACAAGATGGATATGGTTGTGCGGCACGTCAATGCCGATCACAGCCACGCCCACGCGGTTGCACGGAATAGCCTTCTTGATGCCGACGGCCACCTTCTTGGCAAACACCATCATCTCGCCCAACAGATCGTCGGGGAGATCGAAGATGTAGTCGTTCTGCAATTTGGTGATGACCAAAGTGTGTCCCTTCGCGATGGGAGATATATCCAAAAAGGCGAAGAACTTGTCGTTTTCGGCTATCTTGTAGCAAGGGATCTCGCCCTTGACGATTTTGGTAAAGATGGTATCTTCCATGATCTTGGTTTTTTAACGTGTGACTTCCAAAATTTCAAAATCCATGGCACCGGCAGGGGCTTGCATGGTGACAGTGTCACCTTTGGAATTGCCAATCAAAGATTTAGCCAACGGGCTGGTGACGGAAATCTTGCCGGCTTTGAAATCGGATTCCGACTCCGGAACGATGGTGTAGGTCATCACCGCGTTGGTCTTCACGTTCTTGACCGTGACAATGGAATATATCAGCACTTTGGTGACATCGATTTTCGACTCATCCAACACGCGCGCCTTGGAAATCAGGTTGCGCAGGTTGGCGATTTTGAGTTCCAATAGGCCCTGGGCTTCCTTCGCCGCATCATACTCCGCATTTTCCGACAAATCGCCCTTGTCACGCGCCTCCGCGATGGCCTGGGAGATCTTGGGACGCTCCACAGACTCCAATTCGTTCAACTCCTTTTTCAAGGCATCAAGACCCTCTTGGGTATAATATTTCAAATCTTCCATAACAGTGGTTTTTATTACACAAATAGAAGAGGCTTTTGCAAGCCTCTTCTATTTTATTCAAAAAGGTTTATGCAATATTACAAGGTGAATTTAAGACCGATATAGTGATTACCTTTCCATTGCTTGGTGAATCTGTAGGCATAATCGATATAGATTCTGCTGCCAGTGTTACCTTTCTTCAAAGGAATTACACAGGTGGCACCCACAGACGGGCCTGCAAAGAAAGAGTCGCTGTTGAAGAGCATAGCGGAGAGTTGTTGGGTCTCAACGCCATTCTCATCATACACAGACTCAGTCTTCTTGGTAACGTTCTCCAACGCATAACCGGCACGAATCATGAAGTAGTTCATGAAACCGTACTCCAAGCCGAGAGCGAAGATGTCGCGACTGTAAGAGTTAGCGATGAAAGAACCGGCCAGGGTGATTCTGTGTTTGGCATCGTCACGGGTCAGACCTTCAGCCTCGAGATCTTCCTTCGACATGGAAGCATATTCGCCGCCGAAGAAGAGGAAGTCGTAGGACACGCCGATGGACAGAAGCGCAGGCATTTCGTACTCAGCGGAACGAACTGCCAGGGTCTGCTCAACGGGAGTACCATTGATAACACCGGTATAGGTCATACCGTCGCCCTTGTAGCTCATCGGAAGACCGATGTTCTTCAAGGCCACACCGATTTTGAAGTTCTCAAATTTACCGGCGATATACTGGACACCTGCATCGATTGCGAAGCCCGTAGCGTGCAAGTCTGCAATACTCTCATTGATGATCTTAAGGGAGATACCACCCTTGATGAAGTTATTGAAAGACTTTGAATAATGCAAACCGATATACATAAGGTTCGGGCTGAAAGTACCGAGTCCTCCTTCAGGCTGGGCCACCGTGGTGATATCCACGTTACCGAAGCCCATAGAGAAGAAGGAAACACCGAGTACACCGAAATCCTTGCCTTTACGTCCAAGATGCTGGGCAAAGCCGATAGAATTGATACTGATGCCGGCTTGAGAGCCAACCAGATACTGGGTACGGTTGAAACTGAACTCAGTCTTCTTTACGTAGGTCAAACCAGCCACATTGGAATACATGGACTCCAAACCGCGAATCTCGGCAATGCCGGCATTGGCCATACCATTGGATCGTGCCCATGGGTCAATCAACAAATGGGAAGCACCTGACTGACCGGAACGGTCTCTGTTACCTGCCCACACGTTGGAAGAACCCACGGTCAACAGGGCAAGCACTGTGCAAATTATTAATGATTTAAATATATTTTTCATATTATCTCTGTTTTTACGTAATTAATAATTTTAGAAACCATTCAAGTCGGTAGGACGCATAGCACAGAAGAATTTGAGGGTACGCTCGCCAATTCCAGGAGCCTTCACATGGATAATGTAAACGCCACCGGCGATTGGAATGTTGGCGTGGTTCTTCAAATCCCATTGTACGTAAGACGTACCAGCATCACCCTTCGTGAGGGTTCTAATCAGAGTACCGTTAACGGTGTAGATAGAGATGGTACAGTTAGCAGGCAGGTTCACAATGCGGACATAATTCTGCAGTGCGTTCTGCTCATACTGGGAGAATCCGTAGTACGGGTTCGGAACGATGTTGATTTCATCGAGGAGAGTTTGTACGGTCTCTTCAGAATTCGTCACCTTCGTAGGAACAATGTTCTTGGTGGTGAACTCATACATAGGATAGCCTTGGTTCTGCGAAGCGTTAGGAGCCTGGGCAGGATCATCGTACCAACGAGAAGAGTATCTGTAGTACGGACGGCTCACACGCAATTTGATGGTAGCGTCGGAGGACAACCAGCTGTCTTCCATTCTGTAAGAAGGCATTGGAATACTCGTCCACATCACATTGTTGAAGAGCTGCATCTTGTATTGCTTACGGGTGTTATTTCTCAAACTGGAAACACTTTCCACTTGGTCGAACTTGGCTCTCAGCCATCTGCCCTCATCGTAAGCACCGCAATCGTAGAATGCATACGTGTTACCGTCGTTGCCGGTGATCGTGCCACCATGCCACTTACCGTCAGCGTTGGTCATTTGATTGTCATCATTGTAATTACGCTTGAAGGTACGGGAGCTGTTACCGTAAGAATAATATGTACTGGCCGTATTACCGGAGCTGCCGACAATATATACATAGTGACGACCGCCATTGCAAGGCTCACCATAAGTAACACTGTAATTATCACGGAAAGCGTTGTAAGTGGCCACATTGAGTGCAATCGGATTTCCAAGTGTATCCAGCAACAGGTCGCCTGTACTCATATCCTTCGCATAAGCATAGACATTCGTGGGGTTGAAGATCATGTCATTACCATTGTTCAACTCATCAGCTGAGTTCTCGGCGAACATGATGTTCAAACGCTCACCCGTCTCCACGTTGATAGCATAACCAGGGAACCAACCCATACCAGTGGTACCACTGTTATCCGGTTGACCGTCTTTACCTACGGACGGACATTTCTTGGGTTCATGACGGACATTCTTGTAAGTCTGTCCGTTGAAGTTCTGATTAACCATGTATTGGTTGGTGGGCTCGCCGGAACCGGACTCAAGCACGATACATCTTGTCCATTTGCTCTTATCAGGCGTTAAGACGATATCCACAGAATAGAGGTTAGCCATAGTCTGGTTGTAACCCGGACAAGCATATTGAGAAGTCAGGTCCATAAATGAGAAGTAGGAATAGTTAGAAGCAGGAACTGTTGTACTAATCGACTCATCGGGAACAAGGAACTTGGCCTGAGGACCACCATCATACGGAGAGGAGAGTACGTACGGAGACCACGTACCACCAACAACACTTTCGAACTGTTGTTGAGGATCCTTGAAGGCACGTACACTTTCGTGTTGCTCCACACCATTGGATGATGTACCGGAAGGCAATTGAATGATGGAGCACATATCCTCAGTACGCCATACCATGTAATCAGCCTCGGCACCGGTCTGACCGTTCCAGTCATCCCATTTACCGGAAGCCTGCTGACCGGAGTGAATCCAGTTGGAAGGATAATCGCCTTCCATATCGGTTACACCAGTCAACCATTGTTCGTCGCCACTATAAGAAATAGAAGAACCAACGAAATCAACCTGGCCGTACCACATCTTATTGATATAATTGTGACCACCCATATTGGCTACCAAGTGATCATCAACATTCTGCTGATAGAACTTGAAGTCATAGTTCTTGATGGAGATTGAAATACCAAGATCCGGGAACAGCTGCTCATTGGTCATGGAAATAGGCATGGGAGCGGTAAACTCTCTGTCAATACCCAGCTCTGCCAATTCCTCATCCGTCACCTCGTCAGAGATGATCAGCTTCCAAGTCGTACTGTCGTTCACGTCATCGCTGAATTCATTAGGCAAAAACTTGATGTAGTAATCGTACGGTTTCACCTGCAACGGGTCAATGACCTTAATGCTCAAAGGACCATAGTTGTTCTTGTATTGAATATTGTTATATACATTATTCTCCAAGATTTTGTCGCGGCTCTCTTCCGTCATTTCCAAGAAGTAGCCTCCGTTACCATGACCTTCGATACGGGTAATCATCGGTTGGTCTCCGTATGCACAGTTGGTCAGGTTCTCCACATTCTTATGCGGAATTCCCTTATAGACCTTGATGTTACGACGACCTGCCAAGTACGGGGTCTTCTGACCATCGAGGTGGTCGGCATCCATTTTGAACTCTTTATACTGGTTGTAACCGTATGCAATCACCATGAAGTAATACTCCTTGTGGTTGACGAGTTTCTTGTTGGAACCCGTGGCGAATTTGTCTTCAGTCACCTGCAAAGAGTGGAAGATACCAGAGTTGCTACCGTTCACCATCTCAGTGGCAACAGAAGCACCCACAGCGTCGTTGTAAACCCAGTTTACAATGTGACCAGCCTCATTCTCAATATCGCATTGGGCAATCAGGATAGCCTTGCTAAGGTCGCCGATATCAGTGGCGCTCACAGAGGCATTAGCCAATTGGTAAATCTGATAACCTTCGAAATGATATTGTCTTTGCTCGGTAGTCAAAGTGTCTTCTCTGACGGAAGGTACTTGACGGACGATAGTGTCAGGAGTACCGTCTTCATGATAGGCGAAAATGGTATCGTTCACATATTCGGTAATGGGGAGGGTCTTCGTGATCTGGGGATCCAGCTCAACGTAGGTCTCATGATAGTTGTTGCTGTTGGGGTCCTCGTTGGAGAGGTAAAGCACGAGTTCATTTTCAAACTCACGGATGGTTACATCGGGAGCATCCGGACCATCAAGAGTCTTGAAGCAGTTCTCGAACAGAGCCTGACATTTGTCATCGGCAATCTTGAGCAATTCAACAGAAGCAAGTGCACCGCCTTGGGTAGCGCGTGCCCATGGAATACCAACGGTGATGTAGTTGACAGAACCAGGTTTCAGGGTGAAGGGTCCTGCAGACTGCATGAAACGACGGTCCATAGGAGCATTGCCTTCGTTAGCTTCAGTCCAGCCACCATCTTTGTTATAGTTAGGAACAACACCACCCGTACCCCAATTACAGAGATCGGAAGTGCCAGGGAACATGAAGTCGCATTCAGGGCCGCCGGTATGAACGGCATTGCCACCAAATTGCATCTTCGTATTGTCTTTCCACTTACCAATCAAGAAGTTGTAGTAATCTTGGGCAACTTTGGGGTCACCACTGACACGGTCATCGGTATTGTTGTGATACACGAATCTGCGCATACCAAAACGCTCATTATCGATAATGCTATCGCCGAAGTTCACACCATTGATAGCCATCTGGTCCATCTCGTAGGAACTCTTAAGGTATCTGTCGCAATATCCCGGGAAGGAGGCACTGTCGGCATAGAATTTCGGGTTGTCTCTGTTATCAGCATCCATGTAGGGACCTTGGAAGAAGTCAACACCGATCGCAGGCGGTTGATCACCGTATGCCCAGGTTTGACCCGTACCGTCCACATTGGTACCGTTGTAGCAGTAGCCCAAACCACGACCCACATCGCAACCTACGTAGTCATCGTAAGCGTAACCCAAATCAGGGTCAACCCACTGGGAGAAATAGGTCTGGGTCAAAGTATAGGTGGAACGGTTGATAATCTCGTAGGAGTAGAACGTCATGTTGTTCAATTCGTCATTGGTAGAGAAACCGAAACACTGTCCACGGATCTCAAGACCGATTGGAACACCCTGTGACTCGGTGTGAGCACCTGCGTTATCATTGAAAATCCAGAAGAGAGTGGCATCGCCCTTAAGCACATGGTCGGCATACACCATACCGTTGGAACGTCTCCAATCATACTGGAAATCGCCTTCACCTGAGCCACCGTAGTTACGACGTTCAGTCCACAAATCTTCCGGGGTTCTCGGCAACTGATGGGCAGCTGCACGGGCAATGTTGTCTTCCGTCCAGGGACAGAGTTCATTGCTGATATCATAGTAAGGATAGTCACCGTTTTCAGGATCATAAACCTCATTACCATTGACATCCTTGAAAGGAGCCAGATAATAGGAATAACCCTCATCGCCATGGGCCGGCCAGTTGGCGATGGAAGCCGGCATCACATAACCGGAGGTGTTGTAACCGGAAATGTGCTGGTCAACTTCGGCACGGGTGATTTTGAAGTGCTTGTCAAACTTGATACACATGGACTGTGTGGTACTGGCACCCGTTACCTTCAGAGGACCAGTCCAATAGTCATTACCCACTTGTCTGAAACGGACAGCAGCCAATTTCAAAACATCGTTGGCATCATATCCACCAATCCACAAAGCGGCACAGAACATGGAGGTCTTGCCTGATCCAGCAGGAACCTCGTATTCGGCGAGTTCCTTGAACCACATAGTACCACCAGTTTCAATATATGCACGGACATTGTTCACCGTAAGCTCATTGGAACTACTTGCCGGCAGACAGGTAGCTGATTCAGCCTTCGGTGTGGAAGATCTGCGTTCTCCTTTCAATTTCTCGGCATGCAAGGAGGTGAACGCCATGCACACCATCAGGAGCGTTAAGCATAAAATTTTACTAATGTTTTTCATATATACTTTATTTTATTTCTTCTATTAAAAACCGAATTGGATACCTAAACTAGCACGGATCGGACGGCTGTAGTTATACGGATTCTGCACTCTCATCCGATAGTAGTCAATGTATGAGGGAGTATAAATCTGACCTTGGATAGCCTCCTGATATTCAGTGGCGGAGAGATAACCATCATCATCCGGGTTTCCAGTGTAGTCATACACGGAAATCACGTTCTTGAAGTTGAAGAGGTTCTGGATATCAACATAAACGGTCAGGTAACCAGGTTTCGCGGATTTGGCGTTGCCATCCTTATCCTTGGCATTCTTGTTCAAGTTGAAGATGAAAGTCTTGTCAATACGGAAGTCACACTGGAACTGCCACGGCAGGTTGGAACCGTTCAGAGAACCCACGATTCTGGAAGTGGTACCAGACACGATGGTGGAGTTAGGTGTGCTGGAACGAGTGTAAGGAGTACCAGAAGCGGCAGAGAACAGGAGAGAGAATCCTGTGTTGGCCAGCCATTGGATGGTCTTCGTCGTCGGTTTGCCTTCAACCATGACTGTCTTTTCGGTTACAGGACCTTCATAGTCCACACCGCTTTCGAAACGATAGTCAAGGTTCACACCAATTCTGTGTCTTTGGTCGAATGACAGATTGGAGAGGGTACGGAGGTTAGGTTGGTTAGCAGCCAAGATTGACAATTGAGATGTGGTGCTGGAACCGGTACCCTTTGCATATTGCAACGTGTAGTTGGCAGAAAGGGTAAGGTTGTGCGTTCTGTTCATCTTGTATGCGAAGGTGAAACCTTGTACAGTACCGAAGTCAATGTTCTTATAGGAATAATAGGTATTCGGATAAGCACCTGTGAAACGATATGATTGGATTTGGTTACGTTTCTCAGAATAGTAAGCGCTGATACTGATAGAGGACTTGTTACCGATCTTCTGACGGAAACCGATTTCATAGTCAATACTCTGCTGAGGTTTCATGTTCGGGTTGTTGATAATCTCGTTCGCAGATTGTCTTTGGGAAATGAAGAGATAGTCAACAGGAGAAATCTGCAAGTTGGTAGGACGAGAAGTGATGATGTTGTAGTGAGCATAGAACAAAGAGTTGTCGGATACCGGGAAAGAGAAGGAGATACGAGGCATCACAGACCACTGAGCTTTGTAGTCGGTGAAGGCGCCGGACTCCACTTTCGTGATACCGCCGATCAGATTGTTGTCATCATCATAAAGCGGGTTCTTCAAGATAGGACCATTTACGTTAAGAGAGAGAGTCTTTTCAGGATCGCTCGTCTCATTACCAGCGGCATCGTACCAAACATCACCGCTACGGTAACCTGCGATAGAGGTTCTGTTGAACTCGCTACCGGCAATGTCAGCCTCACTCAGATAAGTGTCGCTGCCTGAATAATAGACCACCCAGTCGCTTTGGGCGTTACCCGTGAACACATCAGCAATGGTAGCGTCTGCATAAGCGGGATTCTTCTTGAGGATTTCCATGATGTTGCCCACAGTATAAGCTTCACGGAACAAATAGGGATCCTTCAAAACTTCCTGGTTGGCATCGAAGCGGTCAACACGCAAACCGATGTTGAACAACAGGGAGTTGATGGAGAATTTATCCTGAAGGTAGAATGCCATGTAAACAGGCTCGTAAGCACCGATGGAATAGGTACGCTTACCTGATGAATTCGTATTGTTGAAGAAGTCTGAAATGGTAGTTTTGTTACGGTTAACCTTTCCGGTATAGTCATAACCATAATAGCTGACCATCGGATATTCACCGGCGGAAGTACCAAGAAGCAACTCTTCTGCATCGAACATACCGACATTGAAAGTGGAAGGATCCAAATTGTCAATGTCAATCCAGTCGCTACCATTGGGATCCAAGCCCAAGGACTTACGCAGATTTCTGTCGAAAGTGGTCTGGTCATCCAATTTGATCAACTGATCATAGTCCACCATGAAATAGTCGGTACCGTCAACAGGGGTAATGATGGGGTGATCCGTATCCAACTCTTTGATATGGGAGTTGGTCTCGTTTCTCATGAGCGTCCACAAAGACACAGGGGCAATACCATATCCACGATAGGTCAGCTTTTCAAAGTCGAAACCGAATTTCAACTCATGGTTCTTCAAGTTCATGGAAATACTGGCCTTCACACCGAACTGCTCTGTCTGTGATTTGTTGTATCCATTGTAAACTGCACCAGGAGAAACATACATGGAGTAGATATTGTCAGGAGAATCACCATTTCTCAAAGCGCCGAACATCTGATAAAGATTCAAGTCGATGGGATAACCTTCATAGAGGTAACCATAAATTTCCTCAGCCGGATACTGTTCGCAGAAGTTCAGGGTGTATTGGGAAAGAATGGGGTTTACATTGAAATCGGGGTTGATCTGGAAAGTGACGATAGAGTCATAGAGACCTTGGAAAACGTATGCTTTCGGGATTTTGTACTCCACGCTGTCAATCATTAACGTCACCTCTTCGGGTTGATCTGAATAACCTCTTGCTCTTTGGGTCGTGAACTTGCCCACATAGCCATACTCAAACAGTCTGTCTTTATGACGGGCTGCATAGCTATAGGAGTTGAACTTGGTATAGTTCACATTCAAGTCATACATGACGTTTTTAAGAATGCCAGTACCGGTAGTGTCGGTAAAGACACGGTGGTTCAAACGGGCATTCAAACGAAGAGTGGCATTGGTGGAGATAGGGTTGTTGTCGCCATTGAACAACGCATAGGTAGTGCTCCAGGATTTGCCTTTGAGGTATTCGTAGGAACCGCCGAGGGAGAGACGCATGTTATGCTTCTTGCCCATGGTGAAGTCGAACTTCAATTGTCCCAAATAATCCCAAGCGCCGGCATTCTTTCTGACGCGCTCTTTGTGGAAAGACTCGCTGGTCAGGTAAAGAGCTTCCTGATAGTTGACACCAAATCCTTCGTTGGAATAACGAACAGGGTTGGCAATGATAGCCTCTCTGACATCTTCGTTGGCCACCCATACACCGCCACGGGCAGGGGAAGCATCGTGATCGTAGGAGACCTCACCGCTGAACATGAAACCGATACGGGTAGGATCGCTTTTCTTCTTGCCTTTCAACAGCGGACCAGAAATGGAAACAGCACCCAAGAAGTTGTTGTAACCGTCGATGGAACCTCTTAACTCAACAGAGCCGTGGAAGTCCTTCGGGGCAGATTTCGTCGTGATAACGGTGAAGGAGGTACCATCACCATATTCTGCCGGAATACCGCCCTGGATCAACTGGGCCTCTTCGATGGACTGCATGGAGATACCGGCGTTACCGCGAACACGCACACCGTCAATGATGGTCTGCTGACCATCGGAACGGTTACCACGCACAGAGGTCATGGCACCGTCCACGCTGGACACACCCTCAAGGTTGGCCAAAGCGCTGGTGACGGAACGACCGGGCGTTGTTCTCACATTGTCACCGCTGATACGGCTGGTGGAACTCGTGTTATCCGGGTCGAATACCGGCGGTTCGTACTTGATCACAACCTCATCCAAGTCGCTGGAACAGTTGATTTCGAAATCAATGAAGAGCACCTGGCTGGTACCCACCTTGATGTCCGTCTTTTTCAGTGATTTCTTACAAGTCATTTGAGCATCCGCTTCAAGATCGTAAGTTCCAAGTTCGACACCGAACATGGAATACTCACCCTTGTCATCCGCCATAGCCATGTTCACGACCTTATCGGCAATCTTCAGGTACACTCTTGTGTATCCCAAAGGTTCGCCACTCTGGTCAGTGACCTTACCTTTGATGGTACTGGTCTGCGCAAAAGCCATGCTTGTGAAAAGGATGATCACTCCTAGAACTGAGAGTAATTTTTTAATCATAGCCATTAATTTATATTAAACTTAAAATTTATATCCATTGTATATTTTTTGGGGCGGTAAAACTACAAAAAAATTTGCTTTGTTCCTCCTTATTTTCATTAAATATTTTCAAAATATTTTAAATCAAATGTTTAGAATTTTCTTTTTAGAATTTCCGCATAAACAATCCCTTTTAGCACCTCATCGTCTTCCAAGGTCAGCAAAGTGTTTTCTTCTGCTTTATTTACAACCTGTTGCATTCCCGAATCAGAAAAATTTTCAGTCTGAGTCATCATGCTCCCAGCGTCGGCATCCAGAGTCTCGTATGTGAAATATTCCTCCTGTTTCGGAATCTCCGACGCATTTTTCTGCAAAACCGTCTTCTTTTTCGGCTTGCCATTTTTCGCATTCGGATGGACAGGAGCTGCCGGCTTTTTGTTCACCTCCTTGACACTCTTCACCAAGGAAGGAAACAAAAACAGCGCGACCATAGCTATCGTTATGATTACTTCTAAAAAATTATCCATATTATTTATTGTTATAAATAATTAATTATGTATCTTTCATTTCCTCAGTCCTGATGGATTTTGCTTTGGCAATGCTCACATTCAGATCATAGCCGATGAGCAGCACCACAGAGCTCCAGTTGATCCACAACAAGATGGCGAACAGCGCCCCCAATGACCCATATATCACATTGTAATTGGAGAAGTTGGAGAAATAGACATTCAGCACCCACAGCAGAACCACCAACAAGACGGTACAGGTAGTAGAACCAGCCGAGAAAAAACGGTAATTCTTTTTATCCACTGGCGCAATATAGTATGTAAAGCTGACCAACAAATAAATGGCAGTATAAATCAGAATCCACTTAACGGCATGGATGATATAGATATAGCCACTGCCAGAGCCTCCTCCCAACAGCCGGTCATGCACCTCATTTATCAAAACCGATGAAAAGATAAACAACATGGACACAATCACTAACACCACAAGATAAACGAACATAAGGACGAAGCTGAACCCGATCTGTTTCAGGAAATTTCGCTTTATCTCATCATAATATGCCGTGTTCAGTGCCACCAGTATGCCGTTCATGCACACAATGGTGAAATAGATACCGATGACAAACATGAACAGTGAGAGGGTTCCATTCTGCTGCGTCAACAGATCGGTAACCACATCGGAAATCGCTGTCCATGCGTAGCTGGGGACAATAGACTGAATGAAGTCCAGCAACACGTTCTGTATGCCCTCGCCTAAAAAGGAGATTGTGGAGAACAGGGCGATAATCATGGGAATAAGTGCGATGAAGATGCGGTACGTGAGGGCGGCAGCACGCTGGAAGATGATTCCCTTGCCCAGGGATTCAATGTAGAACCGCATAGCGTCATACAGGGGTACATGCTGGAAGCCCGGCAAAGAGATTTTCCTGGACTTGCTAATGTACTTCCCGACCACCGGAGCTTTGTCCAGATCAGCTCGCGCCTCCTGTATCTTTTTCTTTATATGCCCAATATCAAGCATTATTTCTCCTCCATAATTAGGTTAAACTCCACTTGATAATTCTTGGAATCAGAGTTCTTGCACTCCGTGCCCATAGTGATGCGGTTGGCTGCAACTCCCTGTTTCACCAGCTGATCCTTCACTAAACGAAAATACTGTTCCGTTTTCGTTTGAGAAGACTCCTCCTGTGGAGGGCATACATTCACTATAATCTGCATCAGTTCCCGTTCCTTCATAAAATCCGAAATCTCGCCCAACTGGTGCGTCTGTTCAATGTTCAGTGACGTCTGGTCGGCGGTCACCGTCATCGGTTTGAAGGTCTCGTCACCAGCCACCGCTTTCGCGATGAAATCCACCGGCGAAGCGGCAATCTTGACAACGAGATTGAGGAAAGTCTTCCATATCACCTTCCGGAAGGAAAACTCCGGAGAGGACACGTCACCCGTAACAGGCAAATCCATCTTCACGTGTCCCTTGCGGTCGGTAATGACATACATGGCCGTCTTCATGGGTATCTTGGCTGCTGCCGGTTTGATACTCTTGTCCCTCTTTCCGAAGGTAGGCTTGAAAATATCCAAAGAATTCTGGCTATCCAACCAATTGTCTTTCACAGAGATGGAACTTGTGAAAGTCAGCAGGCCGTCTTCCACCGGATAGGCCAGGTAATACAGCGAGTACGGATTGAAGTCCGTGATTTTCAGGTTGCGGATGGAGATGTCCGCCTCCGCGTTGCGCAGGTTGAGCACATCCAGATTAGCATCACAAAGCAGCTCGCCGAGGCTGCCCAGCTTGGCCCTGAGGGAAATCGGATAGTTGCTACCGTTGCGCATGTCCTCGGCATGGATCTCGATTCCCGACACCTCGAAGGTCTGCTCCTGCGGCGCGACCGTATGGTCAGAATAGACTATTTTGCCATTGGTTACCTCCAAATTCTTTAGCAGATAATGGATGTCGGAGGCTTTCATGCTCGGATTTTGGGTGGTATCCTCCTGCACCGGAGCAACAGCCGAAGAGTCAGCCTGCGTTGTGTGTTTCTGCAAGCGGGTCAAGGTATTTCCATCCTCATACACGTCATAATGGAACACCAAATCCTTAAGCGACACACTGTTGACATCGAATTCCATCAAACCCAAATCCATTTTGTTCATGTTGAGCTCAAAAGCACTGAACGAGGCCAGCGGCGATTTGTCCGCATTGGTGGCTTTCACATTGTTCAATGCCATGGTACCGGAAAAGACCATGTCCTCGATGTGCTTCACATTTCCAACAACCTTAGCATCGCCGTTCAGGATACCGCTCAGTTTCCCCCAACTGGTCAGCTTTTTCAGATAGGGCAATGCCAAATCCAAAGAGAGTTGGTGCATTTTGACATGCGCATCAAAGTCGCCTTCCTTAATGTTGTAGTCGCCGGCAAGGTTGAAACCGCTTTCGTCTTTGAACTCCGTGACAAGGTCAATGTGCGACGGGCCGCCTTCCAGGTCGAGGCGCGGCACCTTGGCTGATATGTGCCGAGTGTCGAAACAGCTGCCCATACGCATATCCTCATACAGAACAGTGCAGTTGCGCAACTCGATGTTTCGGATATCAACCCTCCACTGGGATGGCTCTTTATCCGGTTCTTCTTTTTCGTCTTTGTCTTTCGTATAGAAATCGATGATGTCGCTGAAATTGAACTGGATACCATCTTGTACCACATGTCCGTCCAAACCATCCAGCAGGATGCGATTGATACGCACCGTCTTGCCCAACAATCTCGGTAGCGACACGCGCACTTTCAACTTCTTGAAAGATAAAAACTTGTCTTTGCCATTCTCCTCCTGTGCCTTCAGTCCGATAATCGCCACCTTACCGGTGAAGAGATTGATACGGACATGTTTCATCGTCACCTGGCGATGGCAAAGCTCAACGCTATGTTTCTCGACATAGGCTTTGACAATGGGGCCCGCCAGTATGTTAATCAGCAGAATGAGGCCAACAATGACGCCAACCGTGATGAGCAATATTTTCAGTCCTTTTTTCATGCTTTACAGTATAACGGTTTTCAAGCTCAGGTCCAAACTGGCGATATGATGCGTGAAAGCACCGATGGAAATGAAATCGACGCCAGTCTCGGCATAATCGTGCAGTGTTGCATCCGTGATTCCGCCAGATGCTTCAGTTTCCATACGATGATTTACAAGTTGCACGCCTTCACGCACTTGCGCCGGCGTGAAGTTGTCGAACATGATGCGATGCGCACCACCATGGGCCAATACACGCTGTACATCTTCCAGACTTCTGGTTTCCACCTCAATCTTCAAATTCAAGCCTTTGGCTTTCTGATAGGCGACGGCAGCATCAATGGCCTTCTCGATGCCACCGGCAAAGTCGATATGGTTGTCTTTGAGCATCATCATGTCAAACAAGCCAAAACGGTGGTTCTGTGCACCGCCCACCTTGACCGCATACTTCTCAAAGATGCGCATGTTGGGGGTCGTCTTGCGCGTGTCGAGCAACGTAACCGAAGTGTCTTTCACCATCTCCACATACTGACGCGTAGTGGTGGCAATGCCGCTCATGCGCTGCATGAAGTTCAGGACCGTGCGCTCTGCTGTCAGCATCTTCTGCGCCGAGCCACGCAACTTGAACACAATGTCGCCCTTGTGAATGGTGTCGCCGTCGTGCATGAACTGCTCCATCTGGATGGTATAGTCCACCTGCCGAAGCACTTCGCGGGCCACATCCACGCCACAGAGCACGCCATCCGCTTTCACCAAGAGTTTCATTTCCCCTTGCACCTCAACGGGGATACAAGACAATGAAGAATGATCACCATCGCCGATATCTTCGGCCAAGGTCATCTGTATGAGATGCTGAATACTATCGTCTATTTTCATTTGTTTACAATTATTTCGGGTGTTTCAATCGTATTGCTCTGATGCAACGCCCTGTCGTACAAGCAACAAGACAGTTTTATCGTATCGTAGGAAGAAAAATAATTATTAATAAAGGTTAAAATCGTAATCTCCCCTTCTATGGATTCGGGCTCATTGTCGCTCAAGCGGGGAATGCGGGCGTGCAGCGGTGTGGGAAGCTCCACGAGTACCCACTCGCCGTTTTGCTTTTCATAATAATCGATGAAGAAATTGTAGTAAAAGACAGAATCCTTTGAAAAGTGACCTGTCGTGTCGGCATCATTCAGTCCAATGTCGCCGTCGCCATCCTGGAAACGGACCACCAAGTTGGCCTGGTTGTCCACGCCCGTGCCTTCATCCACCTTTTCAAGGCGCACAAACTCGATGTACGGAACTTCTGAGATGGGTTCCGGATGACGGCAGCCGAAAAACAGCAGAGCCAAAAGTCCGAGCAGCAGCAGTTTCTTCATCAAAAGTTAATATTTCCTAATCCATCAGGATGTGCACGCCGTTCACGAAGTCAATGGACTTCTGGATAAGCTCGTGCATGTAGGTGTCGTTCTCCACGAACGGGACAAACTCACGGTAGGCGGCCACAAAATCCTCGATGAACGGGGAGGATTTCAGCGGACGACGGAACTCAAGCGCCTGCGCAGCGTTGAAGAGCTCAATGCCGAGGATCTTCTCCACATTGTTGACCACTAAGTAGCACTTGGTAGCAGCATTGGCGCCCATGCTCACGTGGTCCTCCTGACCTTGCGACGACTCAATGGAGTCGGTGGAACACGGCATCGTGAATGCCTTGTTCTGATTCACGATGGAGGCTGCGGCATATTGCGGAATCATGAAGCCGGAGTTGAGGCCCGGGTTCTTGACCAAGAAGGAAGGTAGTTCTCGTTTACCGGCAATGAGTTGATAGATACGGCGTTCGGAGATATTACCCAGCTCGGCCATGGCGATGGAGAGGAAGTCGAGCACCAGGGCCAGCGGCTGGCCGTGGAAGTTGCCTGCCGACACCACGATATCCTCATCCGGGAACACGGTGGGGTTGTCGGTCACGGAGTTGATCTCAGTTTCCACCACATCCTGTACATGTTGGATAGAGTCTTTGGAGGCGCCGTGCACCTGCGGGATGCAGCGGAAGGAGTACGGATCCTGCACATGCTCTTTGTGGCGCTTGATCAGTTCGGAGCCCTCCAGCAGCTGAAGCATATGGGAGGCTGTGATGATCTGGCCGGCGTGCGGGCGCACCATGTGCACGTTCAGGTTGAACGGCTCGATACGACCGTCGAAGGCATCCAGGGAAACGGCGGCGATGATGTCGGCCATCCAGGAGAGCTTCTTGGCCTTGATGAGCAACCACACGGCGTACGAGCTCATGAACTGTGTGCCGTTGAGCAGCGCCAGACCCTCTTTGGATTGCAGGGTGATGGGCTCCCAGCCAAATTTCTCATTAATGACAGAAGCGGGGTATTTCTTGCCTCTGTAATAGACTTCACCCATGCCGATGATGGGCAGGCTGAGGTGGGCTAGCGGGGCCAAGTCGCCGGATGCGCCGAGCGAACCTTGCTGATAGACAACGGGATAGATACCCTTATTGTAAAAATCCACCAAGCGTTGGATGGTAGCCAGCTGCACGCCGGAGTGGCCGTACGACAGCGATTGGATTTTCATGAGCAGCATCAGTTGCACGATTTCCTGGGGCACCTCTGCGCCGACGCCACACGCGTGCGAGATGACGAGGTTGCGCTGCAGGGTGGAAAGATCCTCCTTGGAGATGCTGCGGTTGCAGAGGGAACCGAAGCCGGTGGTCACGCCGTAAATGGGTTCCTTCTCGGTATCGGTTTTCTTGTCCAGGTAGGCGCGGCATTTCTGCACGGCGTCGATAGCTTCCTGTGACAGTTCTATTTTCTGTTTGCGGTCGATGATTTTTTCAACCTTCTCAATACTGAGGAATTTGGTAGAGATTTTGTGTCTTGTCATATAGGTGTAACTTTAATAATATTTTTATCCAATATAAGCGCGCAAAGGTACATAAATTTCAAATACATATTGTTTTCTGAAAAACTCACTGTAAAAACGATGCTTGCGCTGTCCCCATTTTTCAGGAAAAGACAGCATGTAATTGATTACAGGTTCCGTTTAGACATCCAAAGGCTTAGCAGAGGGTCGGAAATAGTATAGGTATTTTCAGTACGAGTAATAAAATCATATTCAAGCAGTTTCAACGCAGCCGATTGAGTTGAGCTGGGTGAGCGCAACCGGTATTTTTTGTTAAAGGCCATGGAGGTTATATTCTGTGCTTCACGCTCTGCATGGATAGCATAGAGTAATTCTTTTTGTGCTTCCGTGATAAAAGCAAGCTGCTCGCGCAAACGTGAGTCGTTCTCATCAATGTAATCCTCAATCAATTGTTGAACTTTCTCCAAATCACAGGTCTCTCCCACCCGAGTCTCAGCAAAAGCATCCTTCATAATCCGTTGAACATAGAAAGTAACACCCCAAAATGTGTTATAAACGTATAGAAAAGCATCTGTGTCAATCGATTTTTCAGCTTCTTGGAAGTGCCGCTTAGCAAAATCACAGTATTTTTCAGGCTGGATAGGCTCAAGACGAAGGGGTTTCGCACTCTGGTAAAATGGTCGTTTGGACGAGAAAAACATCTCTTCCATCAGTCGGCGGCGACTACCCGAAAAAACAAAGTTCGCATTGGACAGTTTTTGGATATGGGTCCTAAGCAATGCCTCAACATTCTTTTCAGGATAACGGGTGATTTGCTGAAATTCATCAATGACAACCAAGCAAGGCTTGTCAACGGATTCAAGGTAATTGAAAATCTCCTGCAAAGTGTGGTCTGGATGCTGAACATCTCCCAATTTGATGTCAAAAGTAGGCATGTTTTGGATGGGATCGTAGCCGAAGCTGGCACTCAACGATTTGAGAAAAGAGACAAACTGTTTGCGTAGCTTTTCGCTTCGTGTGGCCACGCTCTCAAACACAGCTGTTCCAAGGGCAAGAATCAGTTCCCTGAACGTCGTAGTGTGCAAAATATCCACATTGATAGTGATATATTCATCTTTGATTTGCGGCTTGTCGAACACAAAACTAATGAGAGAAGTCTTACCCATCCTGCGCGATGAGGTCAGCACCACATTCATCTGATTGACAAGGGTTTTTTCTAACACAGCCGCTTCTTCCTGCCGATCGCAGAAATATGCCGGAGGAATCTTTCCGGAAATCACAAAGGGATTGATACTGTTTACCATACATGTAAATATTGGATGGCAAAAATACTATTTTTTCAGATTACCAAAAAAAAATTACCAAAAAAAAATAATCTACTGGGTGGTTCCGCAGACTCTTACATTGATACACTATTCGGTAACCTCTACCCTCTGAGCTCCAACTTCACCACATTTTCGACGTGGTGGGTGTGCGGGAACATATCGACGGGTTGCACGGCGACAACCTTGTACTTCTCGTTCAACAGGGTGAGGTCGCGGGCCTGCGTGGCCGGATTGCAGCTCACATACACGATGCGCGGCACCTCCAGTTTCAGCAACTGCTCAATCACGTTGGGGTGCATGCCCGCGCGCGGCGGGTCGGAGATGATGACATCCGGCTTGCCGTGCTCCTTGATGAAGCTGTCCGTAAATATCTTGGCCATGTCGCCAGCCACAAACTCCGTGTTTTCAATATGGTTCTGCGCCGAATTGATCTTGGCATCCTCCACGGCAGTATCCACATACTCGATGCCCACCACTCGCTTGGCACGGCGAGCCACGAAATTGGCAATGGTGCCCGTGCCCGTGAAGAGGTCATACACCACATCGTCGGGATGGATGTCCGCGAAGTCACGCGCCACCTTGTACAGGTTGTACGCCTGCGTGCTGTTGGTCTGATAAAACGACTTCGGGCCCACCTTGAATTGCAGCCCTTCCATCTCTTCCATGATAAAGTCTTGTCCTTTAAACAGATGGAACGGCAAATCAAAGATAGCATCGTTCATCTTGGTGTTCACCACATAGACTAGCGAGGTGATTTCCGGGAAGCGGTCGGCGATAGCCTGCATCATGTCCCGTGTCTTCTCGTTGAAATCCGTGATCACCATCACCAGCATCAAATCGCCGGTGGAGGCCGTGCGGATGATGATGTTGCGCAGCAAGCCCTTCTGCTCACGCGGGTTGTAGAACGCCAGGTTGTGGGTCAGCGCATACTCGCGGCAGAAGAGGCGGATGTCGTTGCTCGGGGCAGCCTGCAACCAGCAATGCTCAATGTCGAGCACCTTGTCGAACATGCCGGGCACATGGAAGCCCAGACAGCGCTGCTCGTAAAACTCGCCGTCTTCGTAGCGTCTCAAATCATCATACGAGAGCCATCGCATCGTGGAGAAGGTGTATTCCAGCTTGTTGCGATAATAGTACTGCTTCTCCGCCCCGATGATGGGCATCAGCTCCGGAAACTCGAACTTGCCGAGGTGCTTGAAGTTGTCTTCCACCTGCTTCTGCTTGTAAGCCAATTGCTTACTATAGTCAAGCATCTGCCATTTGCAACCGCCGCACACGCCGAAGTGTCCGCACGGGGGCACCACGCGGTCGGGCGAGGGTTTGCGCACCGCCAGCAAGTTGGCCTCCGCATAACCATGCTTGCGCTTATAGACTTCCACATCCACCACATCGCCAGGGACGGCAAAGGGGACAAAAATGGTCAGACCGTCCAATTTGGCCACGGCCTTGCCCTCCGCACCCGCGGAGATGATCTCTAAGTTTTCTATGTTGTATCGTTTGAATGACATTTTTAGATTTAGGGTTTAGAGTTTAAAGTTTAGGGTTTAGAGAATAAAGTCTTAGGTCAAAAAAACTCTCAACTCTACACTCTCAACTCTAAACTTTCATAAAATCCCGTCTCGTCCAGATACTGCCACACTTTCGGGGGGAGCATGTAGCGGACAGATTTTTTCTGCCGGATGTTGTCGCGGATCATAGTAGAGGAGAGTTGCATTTGGGGAGCATCTACAAAGGTGACATGGGGATGTTTCTTTCTTTCAGCAGCATCGTAACCAGGTCTGGGATAGACATATAGATGAAAATTTTCCAGAATCCATTCGTAGTTCAGCCATTTGTCGAAGGTGGCCAGATTGTCCTCGCCCATGATGAGGCAGAATTCTCGTTGAGGATATTTTTCAGACAGATGCGCCAGCGTATGGCAGGTGTACGATGGCTGTGACAGGCCAAACTCAATGTCGGAGGCGCGGAAACGGTCGTCATCCTCGATAGCTAAGTTCACCATGTGGAGCCGCTGGCGGTCGTCCAGCAACGAAGCCTTGTTTTTCAGCGGGTTGCGCGGCGAGACCACAAACCAAAGTTCCTGCAAATCGGAGTGCTCCAGCATATACTCTGCTATGATAAGGTGCCCGATGTGGATGGGATTGAACGAACCGAAAAAAAGGCCTGTTTTGCGCATTGTGTATCTTTAAAAAGTTGGCAAAGATACAAAAAAGCGGCAAACCTTATCCTAAAAAGTGAAACGGTAGTTCATCACGAAGTTCCAAACGGTGACCACTCCAATGGCGATGAGTTTGGCCAAATAGAAATTCAAATTCAGTTTCTCATGCAACAGATAAATAACCAAGTTGTTAAGTCCAAGGCCGATAACAGAAATCACGAGAAATTTTCCATATTCGATTGGAATATTGGCGTTATCGCTTTGAAACGTCCACCAACGGTTCCAGATGTAATTGTTGGTGGCGGCCAGAACAAAACCGATGGAGTTGGAGACGTATTTATTCCATTTGAGCTTCTCTTTGCAAAGCCACGTAAACCCAAAATCGACCACCATGCCAGAAAATCCGACAATGCAAAATTTCAGGAATTTCAATATCAACGCTCTATCTATCATGGTCTTTGATCACCATTGGTTTACTGTTCACAGAACGACAGGCTCCGTTATCCAGACACACCACAAACGGCGTATTGGGGATAAAATTGCAATACGTGGAACATTTGACGCTGCCTCCGGCGGGAATCACAAGCCCTGGCGGCACGGGACAGGTAATCGCAAAATATTCTTGCAGCTTGTAAGCCACGTACAACGTAGTTTGAAATTCGGGATGATTGAAATCGTACGGGACATCGTAGGGATTGTACAAAGTCAAATCCAGAAAGAGTGTGTCGCCCGCAACACGATATTGGTCAACGGTAATTTCAATCCGGTTCGCCCCTTGGAAGGATTTCACCTCACGGAAAGAGAACTCCGCGCCTGGCAGAAAGAGATCCATGGCATCCCGAATCGGGCTTTTGGCATTGACATTGCCAATCAGACAGACAGGCTTGCCCTGCCATTGGCGGTCGAACTGCCACAGGTCGAACTGTGTGCGCCGCATGTAGAGGGAACTCAACTGTACTGGCTGCTCACCTGTGTAGTAGCTGTAAAGCGACGGATTCTGAAACGAGCCCACAAAAACTGCCTGCTTGCCCTTGCAATACTCTTGAATCGTCTCCATTTTCTTTTGGTTACCCAAAACACCTATCTTATCCACAGACAAAACAGGCAATATTATTCTGAAAATCAACAATATGAAAGCCATCGGCACAACTCCGTATCGCAGCCATTTCTCCCAAGCAGGCTGACGAAGGTCGTGATAGAGCAGCAACAATATCGGCACGGAAGCAGCCACCGTCCAGTGCGGCTCCGCATGACCTTTCAACGTCATCAGCCAGAAAAACAGGATGAAGCCGACGATGGAATAGATGCAGGCTCGCATGAAAGAATCCCCCGTTCCGCGATAGCGCCAGCAAAGGAACAATGCCAAGCAAAAACAAACGGGGTTGAAGACCAACAACTGATTGGGCAAAAATTCAAGTGGGTGCAAAATATTGAATCCGGTGTTTCGCGCCACCAGGTGGTACTGGAAGCTGGGGAAGCCATTCCGCACCTGCCACAGAATATGGGGTAAGAACAGCGCGAGGGCAACAACACCGGCAACCCAAATCTTAGGATCCTTTAACAGACGCAGATTCGACAGCAAGACGAAACCGGCCACGAGCACCGCCATGTATTTGCTGTAAAGCATTCCAGCCATCACCAGACCGAGACATAGGGCAACTCCCCAACCGGGTTTCTGGAGATATTGGCGATAGAGGAAGAAGAAGAGTGCCACGAAAAACAGCAGCGGCGCGTCGGGTGTCGTCATAATGCCGTATGCCACAAACATTACCAGCGAGGCGGCGATGGCGAAAAACACCCACACCTCGCGGGTTGTCTTCGGCCTGTCGGGAAGGGTTTTCCAAACCAGCCACACGGTGGCTCCGTGCAGCAACACCGTGAGAAACCTGATAGAGAGCCCTTTGCTGAAGAGCAGACTGCTAAAGGCGGTCATCAGGGCCACCATAGGCGGATGGTCGTAGTAGCCCCACGCCAGATGCGCGCCATAGAGCGCGTAGTACGCCTCGTCCGCGTGCACGGGCGTGAACACTGCCTGCAGGAAATCCATCAACACCCACAGTATCAAGAGAATATAAAACAATCTCTGCGGTTTCATCACGGCGGCAAAAATACAATAAAGTTTGTCTTTTGGATTTTGAAGATTGATGGATTTTCACTATTTTTGCATTCTTTAAAAAAGACCTTATGGCAAAAAGCAAAACCCTATATTTCTGCAAGAACTGCGGTGCACAGTCGGCGCAATGGATAGGCCGTTGCCCGTCGTGCGGCGAGTGGAACACCTTCGTTGAGGAGGTGGTGCAGCGGGAGGAGACGCCGGCGAAGGGCCGCTCGCGTGCCGTGACCACCAAAAACGCGCCGAAGCCCATCGACGAGGTCTCGCTGCTGCAGCTTCCGCGCATCTCGACCACCTTTGAGGAGTTCGACCGTGTACTCGGCGGCGGCATTGTGGCCGGTTCCATCGTGCTGCTCGGCGGCGAGCCCGGCATCGGCAAATCCACTTTGCTGTTGCAGATGGCACTGAACATCCACGACCGCAAAATCCTCTACGTCTCCGGCGAGGAGAGCGAAGCGCAGCTCAAGATGCGCGCCAGCCGTATCTCCGACACCTTGGCACCCAACTGCTACGTGCTCACCGAAACCTGCACGCAGGACATCTTCAAGCATGTGGAAGAGCTGCAGCCCGACATTATCATCGCCGACTCCATCCAGACCATGCAGAGCAACCTGCTGGACTCCGCCGCGGGCTCCATCTCCCAACTCAAGGAGTGTGCCGCCGAATTCCAGCATCTGGCCAAGACCACCGGCATCCCCGTATTTCTCATCGGCCACATCACCAAGGAGGGCAGTTTGGCCGGACCCAAGATTCTGGAGCACATTGTGGATACGGTTTTGCAATTTGAAGGCGACCAGCATTACGGCTACCGCATCGTGCGCTGCATCAAGAACCGGTTCGGCTCTACCGCCGAGCTCGGCATTTTCGAGATGACGCAAAGCGGGCTCAATGAAATCCACAATCCATCGGAGATTTTGCTCTCTCAGCATGAGGAAGACTACAGCGGCAACGCCGTGGCCTGCATTTTGGAGGGCAACCGCCCGATGATGATCGAGACGCAGGCGCTGGTCAGTTCCGCCGTTTATGGCGTGCCCCAACGTTCCGCCACGGGCTATGACATCCGCCGGATGAACATGCTGTTAGCCGTGTTAGAGAAACGGTGCCACTTCAAGCTCGGCGCCAAGGATGTGTTCCTCAACATCGCGGGCGGCGTGCGCGTGGAAGACCCCGCCATCAATCTGGCCATCGTGGCCGCCATCCTCTCCTCCGCCACCGACATTGCCATTGACGCCAAAACCTGCTTCGCGGGCGAGATGGGCCTCAGCGGCGAGGTGCGTCCCGTGACCCGTATCGCCCAGCGCATCGCCGAGGCCGACAAACTGGGATTTACTCGTATGTTTGTCTCCAAATACAACCTCAAGGGCCTCAACCTCAACGATTACCACATCCGCATCATTCCCATCACCAAGGTGGAGGAGATGTTCAGAACATTATTTGAATAACCATCATGGATAACACCATTTGCAAAGAGGGCATCGTCCGGGCCGTAAACGGGGACAACATCGAGGTGGAAATCATCGTCAGCTCGGCGTGCAGCGAGTGCCACGCCAAAAGCATCTGCATCCCCACTGACCACCGACGGGAGACCGTCACCGCGCAAAGTCTTTACGGTGAGCAATTTGAACCCGGCGAAAAGGTGCAGTTGGTCTTGAAGGGCTCTGCGGGCAACAAAGCCGTGGTTTTAGCTTATCTTCTGCCCTTCATCGTATTGATGGTGACCTTGTTCGGCACATACGCCATCACCAAAAGCGAACTCGCCGGCGTCATCGTCAGCATCGCCTGCGTCGTCATCTACTACATCATTCTTAAAACACAGAACAAAAAAATAGAACAAAAATTCCAGTTTTTCGTAAAACGGATGCCGGAATAAAACCATATCCTTTTTTCACTACTTTTGCAAACCTAAAAAACCTATAACCACCTATGGAAGAAATCAATCGTTTTCATGAACTCAGCGATGAATTGTATGACGCTGTAAAAGAATATCTTGCACACCACACCCAATATCCTACCGATGTGGCAATGGCCATCAACTGGGATACAAAAGAGATCAAAATGGACAGTCCGGGCAAGATTGCGCCGGAGTTTAGCCAGTATTCCATGGCCGATTTCATCAAGATCAACGAGCAGGGCTTGTACGAGCCCATGGTTTTTTAAACATCCTGTCATGAAACGGGGTGTATGTAAAGTGTTTCTGATTGCACTGGCACTGCTGTTGTCAGCGGCATCGGTTTTGGCGCAGTCGCGGGCCGAAGAGATGCTCTCCAAAATGACCTTGGAGGAAAAGATTGCGCAGTTGATGATTGTGCGCGTGAGTTCCACGGGCACGGCGGCGGAGACCAAGGCCATGCTAGACGACATTGCGCGCTACCAGCCCGGCGGCGTGTGCTTCTTCAAGGGCGGGCCCGCGCGCGAGGCCGCCCTCACCAACCAGATGCAAGCGCTCAGCAAAGTGCCCCTTTTCGTCTCCATCGACGGCGAGTGGGGCCCGAACATGCGCCTCGACAGTTGCTCCGCATTCCCACGCCAGATGACCCTCGGCGCACTCTCTGCCAACAACGACGCGCTCATCTACCAAATGGGCCTCGAAATAGCTGCCCAGTGCAAAGCCATCGGCGTGAACCTCAACTTCGCTCCCTGTATCGACATCAACAACAACGCCAAAAACCCCGTCATCAACAGCCGCTCCTTCGGTGAGGACCGCGACAAGGTTTTCCATAAGGCCAACCTTTATCTGCAAGGCATGATGGATGGAGGTATCATCGGCTGTATCAAGCACTTCCCAGGGCACGGCGACACCGAAACCGACTCGCATCTGGGCTTGCCCGTCATCAAGAAAAGCCGCGCCGAACTGGATGAACTGGAACTCTATCCTTTCCGCCAATTCATCAATGAAGGAGTAGATATGATCATGGTGGCACACCTCAACATTCCTGCCCTCGACAGCAGCCGCAACTCGGTCTCCTCGCACTCCTACCCCATCGTAACCGAACTGCTGAAAAACGAATACGGCTATACGGGCATAATCATCACCGACGGGTTGGAGATGCAGGGCGTGCGCAAACACAACCGCTTCGAGGGCGATGTGGAAATCAAAGCCCTGCTGGCCGGCGTGGACATCTTGCTGCTGCCCGACAAGCCCAGTTTGGCCATCCAAGCCATCAAAACCGCCGTGGATAGCGGCCTTGTCCCCATCGAGCTCATCAACGAACGTTGCCTGCGCGTGCTGCAATTCAAGGAGTACAAAGGGGTGCTGGACAGCAAACCCGTTGACCTCACCGCCATCCCGCAAGCCATAGCCACCCCCAACGCCATCTGCATTAACGACAAGCTGGAGCAGAAAGCCCTGACCTTGCTGAAAAACGAAGAAATCCTGCCTCTGAAACAGTCTTCTTGCTCCGACAGCATTGTTTTTCTCTGCATCGGTCGCAGCGAATGCCAAAAAGAGTACAAGGAGATTGTGAATCACTATGGGCTGGCATACGTTTGGCAAGACAAAAGTATCTCAGACAAAACCAAAGCCACTGTCTGCAAGCAGATAACGGACAAACTTGCCCCCTACTCGACTGTTATCATCGCCTACGGCGGCTCCAATCAGATGGCCGGCAAAAAATACGGCATTGACAACAATGTCATAGCCCTGATGCGCCAAATCGCCAAAGACAAGAAAACGGTGTTGTTACATCTAGGCAATCCGTACGCCCTCAACTATTTCGGGTCCACCCAGGATTACAAAGCGCTGATGGTTGCCTATCAGTTCACGCCCAGCACGCTGAAATCCGCATTGGGAGCTTGCTTCGGAGAGATTGCCTGCGAGGGCACGCTTCCCGTTTCCATCAACGAATACCCAAGTGGTACAGGCCTCACCCACACCCAATCCGACACCAACTTCTCGCTGCTGCCGGAAGCCTGCACCAAGCAAATAGACAATCTGCTCCAGCAAGGCATTCGAGACAAAGTCTATCCCGGATGTGTGGTGTTGGCCATGCAGGACGGGCAACTCATCTACCGCAAAGCCTTTGGTCACTACACCTACGACCAGCAGGATGAGGTGACCGCGAACACGATGTACGATGTGGCCTCCATCACTAAAACCGCTGCCACCACCTTGGCAGTGATGAAGTTGTACGATGAGGACAAAATCAAGCTTCACGACCACATCGGCGAGTTTCTGCCCTATTTGCACGGCACCAACAAGGCGCACATCACGCTGGAGGAATTGCTGACGCACACCTCCGGTCTGCCTGCCTTCATCCCCTTCTACACCAAAATCCAGAACGACACGAATTACTTGCGCAACAAGTGGTCTCCGGACTTTTCCATCAAGGTGGCCGACAACCTCTATCTGCGCAACGACTACCCCGACACCATGCGCCACACCATCGCCCACTGCAGATTAGGCAGTCATCAATATCTATACAGCGACCTCAACATGGTATTGCTGAAAGACATGGTGGAAACCATCACCGGCCAGCCCATGGACAGTTTCCTGGCGGAGCATTTCTACCGCCCTATGGGGCTGAAACACACCTGTTTCAATCCGCTGGAGCACGGTTTCGTCAAATCGGAGATTGCGCCCACGGAGAAGGATGAGACCTTCCGCAAGCAAGTGGTGCAGGGCTATGTGCACGACCAGACCGCCGCGCTGTTTTACGGCAATGCGGGCGACGCGGGCCTGTTCACCACCGCTGAAGAGCTGGCCGCCATTTACCAGATGTTGCTGAACGGCGGCAAATATAATGGCAAACGCTATTTTTCGGAGAGAACGGTTGACCTGTTCACCTCCGCCCACCCACAACACGAGTGCAAGGTGCGCGGGCTCGGGTTCCACACGCCCAAGCATCCCGGCAACAGCAGTATCGTGCCCGCCAAGGCCAGCAAGAAAACCTTCGGACACCAGGGCTTTACTGGCACAGTAGTGTGGTGCGATCCCGACAACCGACTCATCTATGTGTTCCTCTCCAACCGCGTTTACCCTACCTGCTATCCCAACAAATTGTCGCAGAGTGGAA
Organism: Bacteroidales bacterium; assembly: GCA_017554325.1. GTDB lineage: Bacteria > Bacteroidota > Bacteroidia > Bacteroidales > WCHB1-69 > F23-D06. Next base: position 64,479 of record JAFZIP010000013.1, on the reverse strand, counting down.
TACGGTTGAAGGCGCATGAAATGATATATCAGGGAATTGAAAAATAGATTAGAGTTTAGAGATTAGAGATTAGAGTTTAAAGTGTGTGGGGATTATTAATGACTGACAAAAAAGAGAATTATGGAACCGATTTTACTGCATATAGAGACTGCGACGGATGTGTGCTCGGTGGCATTGACACAGGGTGCTAAGGTGCTGGGCGTGTGCGAGAGCGCGGACGGCAACTCCCACTCCAAGAACCTCCTTCCGTTCATCGACCAAGTATTGCGTGAGAACGGGAAAACCACTGCCGACTTGCAAGGCATTGTGGTGAGCATCGGACCGGGCTCCTACACGGGCTTGCGCATCGGCGTTTCCACCGCCAAGGGCATGGCCTACTCGCTCGGCATCCCAGTCATCACCGTAAGCACGCTGGAGAGCATTGCGCAGGGCGCGAAACTGCACGCCGGAGCCAACAATTGCGACATTGTGCCCATGATTGACGCACGGCGGATGGAGGTGTTTGCCGCAAGGTACGACAGCGACATGAATCTGCTGGATGAGGTGACCGCCGTCATTGTGGATGAAAACGCCTATTCGGAACTTTTGCAGAAAAAAGAAGTTCTGTTTTGCGGCAATGGAATGCCGAAATGCAAAGAATTGCTATCCCAATTCCCGAACGCCCGTTTTGCCGATTTCACCTTGTCGGCGCAATACATGCTGCCCGCTGCGTTGAAAAAATGGGAGGCCAAAGACTTCGCCGACACCGCCTATTTCGAGCCGTTCTATCTGAAAGAGTATGTGGCCGGTAAACCCAATGTAAAAGGATTGCACTAAACGATTATGGAAATCAACGAGCCCATCGACCAGCAGAAGAAGCTGAACATCATTGCCATTGCCGACGATTCCGAGTACGGCACTTCGGCGGTGTGCTACGGCGGGATGCTGGCCGCTGTGTTCCGCGCTTCCCTGACAATCATCACCAAGTTCGACTTCACGCTGGAGGAGCGTAAAGGGCGGTTCAATGCCGAACGCGTGCTCCAGAATGTGCAGCAACTTCTCGCCCACGACATCGAGACCATCCTGCTCACCGACTTCTTCTTCCCTGAGCGACTATATCATTACGCCGAGGAGACGAACACCATCATGTTTGTCCTCGGGGTGGATGGTGAGGAAAAACAGGGCTTTTTCGACAAGCGGAAAGCCATGCGATTCATCAAACCCTCGCGATTGCCTGTGATGACGGTGGGGAAAAAGTTGCCGGAGAAGGATGTGTTTCAGCATGTGCTGCTGCCGTTGGACATTGAGCGGCAAGCCAAGGAGAAGGCCTTGTGGGCGGGCTATTTCAGTCGGTTTTACCAGGCCACCATCCATATCCTCGCGCCACATTACAAGGACAGCGGCTTGCAAAAGCAGGTGAGCGACAACATCGCCTTTGTGGAGAAATTGTATAAGAACCTGGAGATTGGCTACACCATCCACGAAGTTGCGCCGATGAGCGACATTGACCGCTACTCCATCGAGTATGCGCCGGAGGTTGGCGCCTCGCTCACGGTCATCATGATGACCAAGTACCTCACACCCGCCACGCTGCTCACGGGCAAGCGCGAAAAGAAAATCATCGGCAATCCGCAGCAGTTCCCCGTGCTCTGCATCAACCAGCGGGATGACCTGTATGTGCTGTGCACGTAGAAGGGGAGCAAGGGGTGAAGGAGGTAAATGAGATAAAAGGGGTGCAAGAGGTAAAAGGGGTATTAATTATTACTCTTTCTCGATGCAATAGAGATCATAAAAAACCTCTGCGCCGTTCGGGTCATCATCCGGCCCTGGAACATACACATAAGCCAATATATATTCTTGATACGGAACTTCTTTGAGCAACAGCCTCGCATTTATGGTATCCCCTGTCTGAAACTCCTTTGGTACCGGACCCGTTATTTTAAAAGTATAACTCCCCTGCGAATCCATGAACACATGGGCGTTGATTTTGTAGTATTTCTTGTTTATCCAGCACTGAGCCTTGTATGGTTCCTTCAGAAAGACAATCTTGGCTGGCTGCCCGAACTCACAACTGTGCTTGACACAGGATGTCGTGAGCAAAGCCAATATGATGGATGTAAGTATTATTCTTTTTTTCATAATCCTTGATTTTCATTAAAATCTGTAATCATATCCTATTTTCAGCATACCCTGCGTGCCAAAACCAAGCTCGAAATTGGCGGCATTGGCTTTGCCAAGACGAATTCCCAACAGGCACACCTGGAATTCCGGCCAAATTTCCGGACGAAGACCGCCAACAAGGTAGCTGTAGGCAAAAACTCCAGGTGTCCCCAAATCCACTACGAAACCCACATTTGCAGTTGAGTATAATGAAACAATCCCTTTAGTGAAATACGTAATGCCGTAACCCACCTGCAAGCCAACCAAGTGATGGTATTTTAGAAGAGGTGTCCATGAATAGCCAAGTCTCTCATGCTGCATAATAAACCAGTTCCCTGTTACAATAATGGAATGAAACCGGTTGAAATGATAGCTGTAATGAAGATTCAGGCAGTTAACCCAGGGTTTGGGATTGAAGGATTCCACCACCTCATCCCAGCCATCATTCCAAAAATACATGCTATGAGGGTATAGAGAGGTTATGGAAATCGGAAGACACCCGTATGAGAAACCCACCTCGTGATGCCGAGTTTGCTCTCCCTGAGGAGTGGTCGTCTCCTGTCCACTCGCCACACCGCCGCACAACAGCAGGATAAAGAGTAATGTAGTGAAAAATGTTTGTTTCATAATGTTGTATTTCTTTTGAATTGCTCTTACATACGATGCAAAAGTAGTAAAAAGGTTACACATTTTTTTACCCAAGGGATGGCTGCCGGAGGCAGCTTCCTCTTCCTGCAACTTCACACGGGAGTGTGAAGTTAGTGACAGGCCCCGCTCCCTATAAGCTCTCGGAGAGAGCGCCCCTTGACCAGTAGGTGGCTATCTTCGAGAGCCTGTAGATAGAAGCCGCCCCCGAACGCCACACTTCCGTGTGGCGTTGCCCTAAAGAAGGTGCTGCCTCTGGCAGCCCTCTATAGAATCCCCTTTTGCCCTCCTTTACTCCATTTACCCCATTTTTTGTATCTTTGCACCCTAAACAATAAAAACATGCCCCGACCATGACAACAACCGACCATGACATTTTGCAAACCCCGATTGAATACCTGAAAGGAGTGGGACCGAAGCGCGCCGAGGTGCTGCGCAAGGAGTTTGATATCAGCACGTTCAACGACCTGCTCCACTATTATCCCTACCGGCACATCGACAAGTCGCATGTATATCATGTGGCCGACATCATCGAGGACGGCAGCTACATCCAGCTGCGCGGGCGCATCACCAACGCGCAGGTGGTGGGCCAGCAGCGCGCCAAGCGGCTCACGGCGCAGTTTTCCGACGAAACCGGCAGCATCGACCTCGTGTGGTTCAACGGCATCAAGTGGGTGCAGGACACCCTCCAGAGCAAGCAGGAGTTCATCATCTTCGGCAAGCCCACCGTCTTCAACGGCCGCTGGAACATGACGCACCCCGAGATGATCGATCCCAACGCGCAAAGCGACTCGCCCGTGCCCATGCGCTTCCAACCGCTGTACAACACCTCCGACTTCGCCAAGAAGAAGACGCTGGACTCCAAGGCCATCTCCAAGCTGGTGGCCAATCTTCTGCCCATCGTGCATGATATTATCCCAGAAACGCTGCCCGACGACATGCTCAGCAACCTCAAGCTCATGCCATTAAAGGACGCGCTCTGTCAAATCCACTACCCGGCCAGCAACCAGGACCTCTCTCGCGCCGCGCTCCGGCTCAAGTTCGACGAGCTGTTTTTCACCCAGCTCAAAATGTTGTTACTCAAGCAGATCAACACCAAGCGCATCAAAGGCCATGTATTCAGTCAGGTGGGCGATTATTTCAACACTTTCTATAAGAATTATCTTCCTTTTGAACTGACCAATGCCCAGAAGCGGGTCATCAAGGAGATACGCGCCGACCTGGGCAGCGGGCACCAGATGAACCGCCTCTTGCAGGGCGATGTGGGCAGCGGCAAGACCATCATTGCGCTCTTCATCATGCTGATAGCCAAAGACAACCAGTATCAGTCGTGCCTGATGGCCCCCACTGAAATATTGGCCACGCAGCACTACGAGAAGATCAGCAAACAGGTGGCGCCGCTGGGCTTGCGCGTGGAGTTCCTGTCGGGTTCTACCAAGACAGCCAAGCGCCGGCAGATTCTGGAAGGCTTGCAAAACGGCGATGTGGATATCCTCATCGGCACGCACGCGCTGATTGAGGACAATGTGCAGTTCAAAAACTTGGGACTCGTGGTGATTGACGAGCAGCACCGCTTTGGCGTGGAGCAACGCGCCAAGCTGTGGCGCAAGAACACCATCCCCCCGCACGTGCTCGTGATGACCGCCACACCCATCCCGCGGACCCTCGCCATGACGCTCTACGGCGACCTTGATATCTCCGTCATCGATGAGCTTCCGAAAGGTCGTAAACCTATCATAACCAAACATCTATACGAAAAAGACCGCCTCAAACTCTTCGGCTTCATGAAACGGCAGATTGAAGAGGGACGGCAGGTGTTCATGGTGTATCCGCTTATTCAGGAGTCGGAGAAGATGGACTTGCTGGACCTGATGGCGGGATACGAGGCCATCGAGCGCGCCTTCCCGCCGCCGAAGTACGGCATCGGCGTGGTGCACGGCAAGATGAAGGCCGAGGACAAAGACTTCGAGATGCAGCGGTTCATTAAAAAACAGTCGCAGATTTTACTTTCAACCACAGTCATCGAGGTGGGCATCGACGTGCCCAACGCCACGGTGATGGTGATTGAGAATGCGGAACGATTCGGGCTTTCGCAGTTGCACCAGCTGCGCGGGCGCGTAGGCAGGGGCGGAAACCAGTCGTACTGCATCCTCATGTCCAAATACGAGCTCAGCACCGACGGCAAGAAGCGGCTCAACGCCATGGTGAGCACCAACGACGGTTTCGAGATCGCCAACTTCGACCTGCAGTTGCGCGGCCCGGGCGACATCCAAGGCACACAGCAGAGCGGCATGCTCGATTTCAAAATCGCCGACATTGTAAAAGACGAGAAATTAGTGGCTTACACCCGCAACTTGGCTATGCAAGTCTTGGACAACGACCCGGAACTCCGCAAACCCGAGCACGTGCGCCTCGCCACCACCGTGGCCAAACTCATGCAACGTGAGACCAACTGGAGCGTCATCAGCTGACAAAACCAAGGCTTTTCTTCCCTAAAGTATCAACAATCGGCAAGTTTCATGCATATTATATAATTTGTATGGAAAAAAAGTGTATATTTGCCGCCCTTAAAAAATAATAACAAGCATTTATCAATCAAATAATTAAAATCACCGATGAAAGTTTATCAAACAAAAGAAATCAGAAACATTGCCTTGATAGGCGGTAACCGTGTGGGTAAAACCACGTTAGCCGAAGCTATGGCATTCCACGGAGGCGTAGTCAGCAGAAGAGGTACCGTAGAGGACAAGAATACCATTTCCGACTACCGTGACGTCGAATTGGAAAGACAACAATCCATCCAAAGCACCGTAATGTATGCCGAATTCGAGGGCAAGAAAATCAACATGATCGACTGTCCCGGTTTTGATGACTTCATTGGTGAGACCATCGGCGCTTTGAGAGTCATGGACACCGCTTTGATGGTGATCAACTCCCAGAACGGCGTGGACGTGGGCGCAGAAATCCAATGGCGTCGCACCAAAGAGATGCACGTTCCCGTGATGTTCGTCGTGAACCAACTCGACCACGAGAAAGCCAACTTCGACGAGACTTTGCATCAGCTCAAGGAATACTTCGGCGGCAGCGTGATGCCGTTCCAGTATCCCGTCAACGCCGGCGTCGGCTTCGACTCCGTCATTGACCTGCTGCAAATGAAGCTCCTCAAGTTCCCCGCCAACGGTGGCAAGATGGTGGTGGAAGACATTCCCGCTGACCAAGCTGACAAGGCTGAGGAAATGCACAGCGCCCTAATCGAGGCTGCTGCTGAGAACGACGAAGCCCTCATGGACAAGTTCTTCGAGGAAGGCACCCTTTCCGAAGACGACATGATCAAAGGTTTGAAACTCGGTATCGCCAACCGCGGAACCTTCCCGGTGATTTGCGTTTCCGCCAAGAATGACCAAGGCATCGACCGCCTCATGGACCTCATCGTCAAAAACTGCCCCACCCCGGACGAAGCTCCTGCAATGAAAGCCACCAACGGCAACGAGCACAAGTGCAACGCCGCTGAGCCTTTCGTGGGTTATGTGTTCAAGACTGCCATCGAGCAACACCTTGGTGAGGTTGCCTTCATCAAGATCGCTGACGGTGAAGTATCTAAGGCTGCCGACCTTACCAATAACAACACCAACACCAAGGAGAGAATCTCCCAGCTGTTAGTGTTCGCCGGCAAGAACAGAGTGGAAGTTGACAAGGCTGTGGCTGGTGACATCATCGCCACCATCAAGCTGAAATCCACCCCGACTGGCACCACATTGGTAGCCAAGGGTGAGGACATCATCGAACCGACGGTTTATCCGGATCCCAAGTTCCGTACCGCCGTGCGCGCCAAGAACAGCGCCGATGATGAGAAACTCGGCCAGGTGCTCAACGAAATCCGCAAAACTGACCCGACCTTCCTGATGGAGCAATCCAAGGAATTGAAGCAGATGATTATCTCCGGTCAGGGTGAACAACACCTCAACATCGTGAAATGGATGATTGAGAAGCTGAACAAGATCGAGGTTGAATACTATGCTCCGAAGATCCCGTATCGCGAGACCATCACCAAATCCGCTGAGGCCATGTATCGTCACAAAAAACAATCCGGTGGTTCCGGTCAATTCGGCGAGGTGCACATGCTCATCGAGTCCTACTACGAGGGCATGCCCACCCAGACCAAATACCCGATCCGTGCCACGGAAACTTACGATCTGCCTTGGGGCGGCAAACTCATCTACAACAACTGTATCGTGGGCGGTGCCATCGATGCACGCTTCATGCCCGCTATCCTCAAGGGTATCATGGAGAAGATGGAAGAGGGCCCGCTTACCGGTTCTTACGCCCGCGACATCGTGGTGAACATCTACGACGGTAAAATGCACCCGGTTGACTCCAACGAGTTGGCATTCAAATTGGCCGGCCGTAACGCCTTCAAAGAGGCCTTCAAGAATGCTGGTCCGAAGATTCTGGAGCCCATCTATGATGTGGATATCTTCGTTCCTTCCGACCGTATGGGTGATGTGATGACCGACCTTCAGGGCCGTCGTGGTATCATGATGGGTATGGACGCCGAGGGCGCCTTCCAGATGATTCACGCCAAGATTCCGTTGGCTGAGATGAACAAGTACTCCACCACCCTGAGTTCCATTACCTCAGGCCGTGCTTCCTACAGCATGAAGTTCGCCGAATATCAGCAAGTTTCCGCCGATGTCCAGAGCGAAATCATCAAGAAGTACGAAGAGGAGCACAAAGACGAAGAATAACAGTTATTCTTCAATCCCAAGGGCAACATTCCTTATCCTCCCTGTCTGGAGGATAACCTGCCCAAAAACAACAAGGCGAGTTGTGTCAGGGCTATTAGACCGCCTTGAAGTCTCAAAGAAGGGCCTACCAAAAAGTGATTTTGGTAGGCCCTTTTCGTCCATGGGGAGGCCGCTTTCCTGTATTGATTTCAGCAGCATCCCAAAATCAGGATACTGTCTCGAATAATTAACTTTTGTTCTCATATTCTTTGTGATTTTAAATGAAGAATTTATTTACTCCAAAAAGATATATTTGTTTCTGACATAATTATCAATAATTAAAAAATATTTTTTATAAACATTATTTTTATATTAATACATTCGCTATTTTTGCAGCGGAATAATGGTTTTGCATCCATTCACATTGTTTTTAAATTGGGCATGGCTTCCCTTTTGTCTTCCGGTTGGATAGCATTGATGCAGCCTAAGATGCTTCAACAACTTTTCTTTTTTCATGCTTTTACGGTCAATCTTCTATGAAACACTTTTCTGTTTGCGTATAATGTCCTGAGTTCTTCTTTTCTACATTCAATGGCAAGTTCAATGGCTTCTTTCATGTTAGCCATGAGCTCATCAACTGTTTTACCTTGGCTTAACGCTTCAGGAAGTTGCGAGCATTGTCCGCAATACCACCCTGTTTGTGGATTCTTCTCTATAATGATACTGTATTCCATGATAATAATTGCTTCTGATTAACAATTGCAAAAATACATTTTTTCAACACAACCAAAATTCTTTTCACTTTTTTTTGATTTTCTTTTGCATGTTGCCAAGGAAAGGGATTCTGCCGCCGATGACGGTGTAAAAAAAGGCCGCCCCACTCAGGACGGCCTTTTGCCATAAAATGTCTATTCGTTATCAATCCTTTATGCAACGGACGGATAAACCATGTTCCCTTTCCTTGAAACTATTACTAGCGAAAATCACATAGTTATCACTATAATATAGAGCCAGATACCGCGCAGTAGGATTGCTACCATGTTGCATAGAGCACCAGAACCAGGCTTTAATGGTACCATCCTGGCAATTGGAGGAATTGAGAAAGCCCGCAGGAAGTGCTGTAAACCCGCTGGCGTTGCGGTTGACATAGTTATTGTTGCCAGGAGCATAGTCATTGGTCGAACTCATCCAGTCATTACCGCCGGCAAGCTCGCCTGCATAGCTTACACTGTTCTTGAGTGTATTCCAATCTGAATAGTTCGGAATGTGCCAGCCGACAGGGCAGATGCCTCTGTGGTTGCCAGAAACAGAGAAGGTGAATGCAGTGTTATTACCATTTGGGGTGCTTGGAGTGGGCACCTCCATATAGTTAACGGAATTGGCGGTATCCATCGCCGCATTCCAGTTGTAGAGCAAACCGTAGCCTTTAGGAGCGTAGGTGGTCGAATCGTCCACGTACCAGTATGCCACTTTAGAACCAAGTGATGAATATGTATTATTATCAGGATTTTTATTGGGTTTCACCAAGTAGGTTCCGGTCTTGGGCGAGGTGGTGGTGCGTAGGTTTTCACGCATCCAGCACTGTTCGCCGATCTGCACCGTGGCATACGCATTACCCTCGTGGTCGGTGACCACAGGCGCAGAGGTACAGGACTTTGTATCCACTATGGGGATAGTGAATCTCACTTGGTTACCATACGCTGTACCAGCGCTGGTGGTAGCATAGGCCCGCACATAATAGGTGGTGCTAGCTGTGAGACCCGTGATGTTGCTGGTGAAACTGCCAGTTCCGGTACCATCAGTAGTGTGGTTGTCGCTAACGGTCGGATTCTGAGAAGTGCTCCAGCACACGCCGCGAGCAGTGACAGCGTATGCGCCTTCTTCAGTCACATTGCCGCCGCAAGTAGCATTGATACTGGTATTGTCAACGGTGATATTACTTACATCACTTGTGGACACCACGGGCAATGCCTCCGTTGTGTGGAAACTCAATTGGTAACCATACGTCGTGCCTACACTATTGGTGGCATACGCCCGGACGTAATAGGTTGTGTTGCCATTGAGGCCCGTGATATTGCTGGTGAAACTGCCCGTGCCGGTGCCGTCGGTAGTGTGACTGTCGCTAATGGTCGGGTTCTGCGAAGTGCTCCAGCACACGCCACGAGCAGTTACAGTGGCACCTCCGTCATCAGCAACGTATCCGTTGCAACTGGCCGAGGTAGCTGTGATATCGCTAACGACAGCAGTAGCACCGGCACCAGCCACACCAACTTCAATATCATCAATAAGCAGATGGCTCTTGTTGGTTACATTGTTGTGAACAAAAGCCAAACGAATGGTTTGGCCGGCGTATGAGCTCAGGTCGAAATTTTCATTGACATATCCATTGGAAGAGGTTCTTTCAAACAACTGAGTGTTGAAGTCTCCGACAGTAGAAGCACCGGCATCGCCAACTTTTACCTCGAAATGCTCTTTAGCGTAGTAGAGTTCGCTATCCAAGCCTCTGTACCAGAAAGACAGAATTGGTGAAATACCTGAAGGAAGGGTGATGTCAGGAGTAATCAGGTAATTGTCAGGTGTCACTGGTCCATCATCCCAATCAAAAGAAGCTGACGCAGCACAGGCCTCACCATCGCCGTGAGGTAGATATGATAATCTATACCAATTTTTACCATCGCCATCGTTGTCAATGATCGTCCAAGTGGAAGGAAGTGACGAACCCTCAAAACTTTCCTTCAATGCAAGAAACTGCGAAGCTGTGCTTACCACAGGAAGGGACGCCGGAATTGACATAACGTAGGTTACCTCTGGACCGTAAGCTGTACCTTCACTGTTAATGGCGTAAGCACGAACGTAGTAGGTTTCGCCAGGGGTAAGATCCTCACTAACGGTAAAGCTCCCAATGCCCGTTCCGCTGGCCGCATGAGTGGTGGTGGGATGCTGTGTAGTACCCCAACATACACCACGCTCGGTCACGGCTACACCGCCGTCAGAAATCACGTTGGCTGTCATGCTGACCGTACCAGCAGTGCTACTTAACGTCACGATAGAGACGGTGGGCAGATAGGCAGAATTCGTCGGACAGTTGAGCACGCAACGTACTGAGAGACCATCCATTTTGTATGTAGCGTCTGGACGAACTTCCGTATAATCCGGATCGAACAACCTAATAAATGCATTCGCTGCTTCATATTCCGTGGCCGTACGGAACATCGCAGTACCAATATTATACCCCAATGGAGCACCAATGCCTCCTCCATTATTCCAAGTACCAGAGGGCAGAACAGAGAACTGAGTGCGGTTATTGGAGGTGACATCGGTACAAATTTGGCAACTATTGCCTGGACAATCATTATCCCATCTCTCCTGGGAAACCAAAGATTGTATAATATTGTCAGGATTGTTGCCGCAAACGTTATCAGGATCAGAGGCAACGAAGCTGGTCAGCTGCGTCCATTCGGCATCGCTCGGCAGGTGCCATCCATCAGGGCACGCTCCTTGTACGCCACTCGGATTGGCAGAGGATGAGGCGCTGCCGTGCATTGCTGCAGCCCAGTTGTATAGGTAACCGTAGGCATTTAGATCATCGTTTGACCATGACCCAGATGCATAACGGCGTGGTGAAGAAGAGGGAGCCGTTGAGGTACTTGATGGAATTTCGGTTCCGTCAGCAAAATGGGTGGTGCGCAGGTTCTGTTGCATCCAGCATTGGCTGCCGAGCTGCAAAGTGCCATACTCATTGCCATCGATGTCGGTGAGCGTGCTGCCGCAGGTGAATGGCTTCGTGGTAAAGTTCATCACATCACCGTATGCGGTATCCACCTCGTTGATAGCATAAGCGCGTACATAATACTGTGTGCAGGGAACCAATTTGGTCAGGTCGCAAGAGTAACTGCCCTTGCCCGTGCCAGTAGCTTTCACTGAATCCACGCCGGGAGCATCGAGTACAAGAGCCACTTCGGTGGAGGCGGTGGTGGAATACACCATACCGCGACGCGTATTGGCCTTGCCACCATCGGAAGTCACCGTGCCGAATGCTTTGGCCGTATTGGCTGCAATAGTACTTGTAGGTATGCTGTCCGTGGTTACCGTAGGTGCGATCGGCTGGAGACGGAGGCCCATGACGAACGTACATCCGGTTGTACTGGTAGCGGTAATGGTGATGGTGTCGGCCACGGAATAGATGTGCTCGGCGGTAGTGGAAGAAGCGTCAAATACTACAGGAAGACTGTCGGTATCCCACTGAAGCATATCCGTGTTCACAATATTAGACAAGGATACGGTCAGCGCATTGATTGTCGCGGTGAATGAAGGTACATTCATGTCAACAACCACAGTGGTGGTCACGCTGTCTTTTACTGAAGTGTTGTCGGAGCGGGTGGCAATGCAGACCACCTTATGATCGCCTGCGTTCTCTGCATTTAACGTAAGGGTCTGGCCCGTTACATTGGCAGAGTCTGTGCCATTCACCTTCCATAAGATGGTGTAATCGCTGCTGCTGCAGTTGTGGAACGTGGCGGTGTAAGTTATGGGTTGGGTGGTTCCGCTGCAAATGGTCACTGCGTCGAGTGAAGCGGCCACAGTGAGGGAAGGTTTCAGCGCTTCAAGAGCCTGCTGAGTTTCTGCCAGCGCTTGCGAAATGGAATCTATGCGTCTCATCAGGCTGTCAAACACGGCGACCAGGTCGCAGATGTTGACGGCATCCTGTGTACAGGGGGTAGGATTGTGGATGTCGAATTTGCTGGGCACCGTGATTTTATTGGTGAAGTCGTTGGCCTCAGTGAAGACATTCACACTGTCGCGTTTGGCATAATGGCCTCCGTCGTTAACCATTTCGGAGAGTTTCGTAGGAACTTCAATGCCAATGTTCTGATTTCCACTCTGGTTAAGGGTGAACGAACCGTTTGTTATAGTTGCTGTGCTACTCGTGATGGTGATTTCAGCATCGTTGGCCGAGGTTGGGGCGGGAATGGCGATACTGCTGTTCGTATTTTGGTTGGCGGTGAAGGTCACCGGCGTTTCCGTGCCGTATGTGATCGTCAGGGTGCCGTTGCCGATGCTGTTGCGGATGGCGTTGGCGGAGTCCACTAATGCACCGCGGATGTTAGCAGCCGTATCTATTAGAGCATTGTGCAAAACCGTGCTGTCGCTCTTGATTCTGTTAACCAAGGTAAGGCTATCGTTCTGGATTCTGTTGGCCAAGGTAAGACTGTCGTTCTGGATTCTGTCTGCCAAGACAAGGCTATCGTTCTGAATTCTGTTGGCCAATGTAAGGCTGTCGTTTTGGATTCTGTCTGCCAAGACAAGGCTGTCGCCCTGGATCTTGTTGTAAATGGCCTGCACGGTGGAGCCTGCGGGGTTTACATCGGAGGCATAAATGGCGTGGAGTGCTAACGGTGCAGCGGTCACCGGGGTGATGCTCGTTACTTCGTAGCTGGTACTCACTACCTTGACAGTGGTCTTGAATTTGGCGCCTTCCCAGTTGATGGTGGAAAAGTGTGTTGGGTCGTTGTCACCGACGGTCAGGGAAATCAAGCCGTTGGCATTGCTGGTTACATCGTCAGTCTCGTTGTACTGCACGTTGTCACTGGCATCCAATACCTGGATGGTCACGGTGATGGCCTGGTTGGTAACCAGACGATTCTGTCCGTCACGCACTACGGCCTGGTAGCTGATAAAGGGGCTGCTTTGTGCCATGATGGCCACAGTCATCAGCAAGAATGAGAAAAATAGTAGTAGTTTTTTCATGATATTAGTGTTTTTATTGTTATTTGCAATCTTGAGGAATTAGTCATTGAGTTCGTTGCCGTCATCGTCGAATACCTGGTTTTTGACGCAACGCACGCTGAGCCCGTAGTTACCCAGTCTCTCGTCTTCCGAGATGATGTCACATCCGAAATTGATGGTACACACCAGCATGAGCTTATGGTTAACCTGCGATGAGCTCCAGAAAGAGGTATGGCCCAGGATGTTTTCAAATCTTCCGGTGAAAGGATTGAAGAAACCGGCAGGGAGGGCGTTGAACCCTGTGGCGTTGTTGCCAGGTATCAGCCATAAGGAGTCGGCCATGATGGTGAAAGCATCGAGGTTGGTCAGGGACGTGATGTTGTCTCTGTCGGGGATGTGCCACCCTTTGGGGCAGATTCCGGTTACGAAACTGCCATTGGTGGTAGTGGCAGGCTGGTCTTCGCTGTTTTCGGGAAGTCCCACCGCTGCATACCAAGTGTAGAGGCGGCCGTAAGTGTCCAAATTCTGCTCAATGTTGGGGTGAGTGGGGGAGGAGTAGATCATATTGGGCACATCATTGCCGTATGAGTCAAGGGTGTTGTGCATATTCCTACCGGTCCAGCAGTAGCGGTGAGGGATTTCACCCACATAAAGGGACGGATATTTGTTGCCGTTGCCATCGGCGACCAGACCGCCACACAGGTTTACGAAAAAGTGCTGGATGCTGTCGCAGTCGTGAACCTTCGTCAGCAGGTAGTATTTGTTGGGACCGCCGTGCAAAGGCTGGTCAATGCTGCTTGGGATGTGCAGGACATTGTGCGCGTAGTCTGTCACAATCTCCGTAGAGTCCAGATACAGCGTGTCCCACAACTCATAGATAGGCCACACATACATCATCAACGTAGTGAGGCTGTCGTAGTTGTACTGGGCATCCCAATTGTAGTGCAGGGCATCGTATCCTGTGGAGTCGTAGATGCCGGCAGGGAACACGTGGATGGTGTTGCCGTCAAAGATTATCTCTTCACCGTCGTAGCCCAAGAAGAAGCGGGAGGTGTCCTTCACATGAGTGGGGCTCACTTCTCCTGAATTCTGGCAGCCGGCCAGTTCCATGTCCTTGCGGATCAATTGTGCGTGCATCACGCCTTCACTTGCGGACAGATTGGTGTTCGCTGGCTGGCTATAGAACAGGTTTCCGTAGGAAAAGCTGACATTGCCGGCCATACCGCCGCCAGAGTTGAAACCATGGGCGAAGTCGGTCTGGGCGTGAAGTATTGCCGTAGAAGTAATAGCCAAAAATACAAATAGTAATTTTCGTGTCATATTATTCGTATGTTAAGAAACTACAAAGCAGAACCCTGCCTCACAACTTTGGTTAGTGCATGAAATGAAGGTGTTTTTTTTGCAAAAAAAAAGCAAAAAAAACACTCACCTCGCAAAAATGCCTCGGTGTTGTAGGGGGGGGTAAATATCATATTATCAAGTAGTTACAAAAACTCTTATATATGTTAAAAAACAGCTACAAAATTGCAATTTTTTTTGTATTCGCGCTACAATATTAATCTATTTTTTAACAGGCGTTTGTTCTTTGCTTGAACACATAGGTGTTATCCTCCCCAATGGGCTCAATGACCTTGTTACCTTTCTTGTCTATGGAATTAAAATCACGGCCAGCCCTTGTTTGTTTTTTTGCTATTTTTGCGTCTTCCTAAAACGACACCTTATTCCTACCCTTATTATGAAAAAAATTTTTATCACAATTGCTTTATTTACACTGCTTTGCGCTTGTAACAACAATACACAGGCCCCTGCAAATGAACCTCAACCGGACCCGGCAACCGAGGCTCTGCACGAAAAACAGCAGAAGGCCCAGGAGGATTGGAGAAATTGGGACAACCTCACCGATGAGCGCAAAAACGAGTTGTTGGAGGATTATAAGGCTACATACGATGAGATAAAAGCCATCAAAGAGGCACGCGAGGCGCGCAAAGCCAAGTTCGAGGCCGCCATGCAGAACTGGGACAACCTCACACTCGAAGAGAAGAAAGCCGCCATTGACCTGATGGCTCCCAACTCCGCCAAGGCAGAGCCCGTGACCACACCCGAACAAAATACAAAATAATCTCAGCATGAAAAAGATAGCAGTGTTCGCCAGTGGCTTCGGTTCCAACTTCCAAGCCATCATCGAGGCAGTACAAAATCGCACGCTGGAGGCAGAAATCGCCCTGCTGGTGTCCGACAAGCCCACATGCAAAGCCGTGGAACGCGCCCAAGAGAACCATATCGACGTGTTCGCCTTCTCCTCCAAAGACTACGAGAACAAGGCCGCCTACGAAACGGCCATTTTGAAAGAACTGCAACAACGGGGCGTGGACTACATCGTGCTGGCCGGCTACATGCGCTACATCGGCGAAGTGCTGCTCAGCAATTTCCCGATGAAGATCATCAACCTGCACCCCGCGCTGCTGCCCTCCTTCCCCGGCGCGCACGGCATCGCCGATGCCTTCCACCACGGCGTGAAAGTGTTCGGCATTACCATCCACTTTGTCGATGAGGGCGTCGATACCGGCCAAATCATCGACCAGTTCGCCTTCCATGCCAATGACGGCGCCACATTGGAAGACATAGAACGGCAAATCCACCAACTGGAACATCAATATTTCCCCATCACCATCAATAAAGTCATCAACGAATAAATCATACACCTCATGGAAAAAATCATTATTCTGGATTTCGGTTCTCAAACCACCCAACTGATAGGCCGCCGCGTGCGCGAGCTGGACATGTTCTGCGAAATTGTGCCCTACAACAAATTCCCGCACGACGATAAAGACGTCATCGGCGTCATCCTGAGCGGCTCTCCATTCAGCGTGTATGACGAGCGTGCTTTCAAGGTCGATCTGACCAGCATTCGCGGACGATTGCCCATTCTCGGCATCTGCTACGGCGCCCAGTTCATGGCCTACACCAACGGCGGCAACGTGGAACCCGCTGGCAGCCGCGAGTATGGCCGCGCCAATTTGGCCGAGTTCGAGCATGACAATCCCCTGCTGCAAGGACTTTCCGACAACACACAGGTGTGGATGAGCCACGGCGACACCATCACGAAACTGCCAGAAAACTGCCGCAAGATTGCCTCCACCGACAAAGTGCAATATGCCGCCTACCAGTTTGAGGGCGAGCAGGTTTGGGGCGTGCAGTTCCATCCGGAAGTATTCCATACGGTGCAAGGCACCCAGCTGCTGAAGAATTTTGTGGTCGGCATTTGCGGTGGCCACCAGACCTGGAGCCCCGCCTCTTTTGTGGAGACCACGGTGGCTGAACTGAAAGAGCAAATCGGCAACGACCGCGTGATCCTCGGCTTAAGCGGCGGCGTGGATTCCTCCGTGTGCGCCATGCTGTTGCACCGCGCCATCGGCAAAAATCTCACCTGCATTTTCGTGGACCACGGCCTGCTACGCAAAAACGAGTTCCAGAATGTAATGCGCGACTACGAAGGCCTTGGCCTCAACGTGATTGGCGTAGATGCCAGCGAGAAGTTCTTCAAGGAACTGGAAGGTGTGACCGAGCCCGAGCGCAAGCGCAAGATTATCGGCGCCGGCTTCATCGACGTGTTCAATGCGGAAGCGCAGAAGATTACGGACGCCAAGTGGCTGGCACAAGGCACTATTTATCCCGACCGCATTGAGAGTCTGAGCATCACGGGCATGGTCATCAAGAGCCATCACAACGTGGGCGGACTGCCAGAAAAGATGCACTTGCAGCTGTGCGAGCCGCTTAAATGGCTGTTCAAGGACGAGGTGCGCCGCGTGGGTCGCCAGTTGGGCATGCCCGAGCATTTGATTACGCGCCATCCGTTCCCCGGGCCGGGCTTGGCCGTGCGCATTTTGGGTGACATCACCCGCGACAAAGTGCGTGTATTGCAAGATGCTGATGACATCTTCATCCAAGGTCTGCGCGACTGGAAAGTGAAACTGAGCGGCGAAGAGGCCCGCAAGGTGCTCGCCGCCGGCGTACCTGCCAACATGACCAACGGAGAAATTGAAGTTTCTCTTTACGACCAGATTTGGCAGGCGGGCGTCATCCTGCTGCCCATCAAGAGTGTGGGTGTCATGGGCGACGAGCGCACGTACGAGCGTGCGGTGGCCCTGCGCGCCGTGACCAGCACCGACGCCATGACCGCCGACTGGGCGCACCTGCCCTACGACTTCATGGCGAAAGTCTCCAACGACATCATCAATAAGGTAAAAGGTGTCAACCGTGTATGCTACGACATCAGCTCCAAGCCGCCCGCGACAATTGAATGGGAATAGTATTCCGTAACGATTATTTCTTCTTCTCCTCCACAGGATCCTCTTTGTAGGGGCATTCAGGATAATTTGTCTTGACAAAAGAGTATATCAGCAACCCTATACCAATCACAATAATGGGGATGCTGAGCCATTGCCCATTGTTAAGGACGTGTCCGATTTCAGATTCCACCTGAACCTCTTTGAAAAATTCAATGATGAAACGTGCCGTGAAGATGACGGTGAGCGTGATGCCCGAAGCACGACCAGCAGCCACTTTGCCTTTGGCAAACTTGAAATAATACGTAATCAGTCCGATGAACAGCAGAAAATAGACCACCGACTCATAGAGCTGTGCCGGATGGCGCAGAGTGCCAGCCACGCCCGGACCACCCATAGTGAAATCAAACGCCCATGGCACGGTGGTGATGCTGCCCACGATTTCGTGATTCATGAGGTTACCGCAGCGCACAAAAGCTGCCGCGATGGGGATGGCGATGGCCAAGCGGTCCATCAGCCACAAAACGTTGATTTTGTGCCGCCAAGTGTAGTAGATGACGAACAAGATGATGGCAATGACGGCACCGTGGCTCGCCAAACCCTGATAGCCGATGAAGTTGCCTTGGCTATCGATGGGCAGCAGTATCTGCAACGGTGCCTTGACGAACATCTCCGGTTCGTAAAACAGAAAATGCCCGAGGCGCAAACCGATGATGGTCCACACAATCGTCCAAATGGAAATCTTATCCAATAGTTTCTGAGAGAGTTTCTCTGTCTTGAAAATCTGTTGCAAGGTATAATAGGCCAGCAGGAAACCGGTAGCCAGCAGAATGCCGTACCATCTCACCTCCACAGATCCAAGATGAAACGCTACGGGATTCACTTTCCATGTAATCGTGCACAAAGTGTTCAAAAAAGTCATTTTTCAATATTTTAATCAGTTAAAAAGCAAAAACATATCCAGCTCCGATCGTACCCCTGAAGCCTTTTTCTTTCGTATAGGACTTCAATTTCGTGCCATCTGCATTGGCATCCACCACCTTGTCGCTCACGTAATCTCCCAAAAAGTAGAAGTTCAGTTGGTGATGCTTGCTGATTTTCCAGTCCACCCCGACGGAGCCACGGTAGCGGTTGATATAACCACCTTTGAAACTCTGCAGAAACCAGCCAGCCTCTCCCACCTCCGAACCTTCTTCTGTAAGATAGCTTGTGCCATCGTAAAGAGCATGGATAACAGGAGCGTTCAGGAAATTACGAATCTCAAAATAGGCGTAAGGGGTAACCTTGGCAAAGCCCCTGTATTTCAAAGTCAGGCGGCTTTTCAAGGTCAGGGCGTTGCGCGGATACTGGTATTCGTTGAAATCGCCGGAACGGTAGGTCCACTGGAAACGCTCTTTCAACGACAGGCTCCACTTGCCCATCCTGACTGTACCCGTGGCATCCACAAACAGCCGATGACGGAAGTCGCCGAAAGAGCTGGAAGAGTTGCTGTAGGGATTCATGAAAACGTAGCCGATGCCGCACTTGAAATACTTGTTCACTTTATAGCTGAGACCAAGCGTGGTTTGCAGACGGTCAAAACTCCGGAAATTCTTGTCAAAACGGGCCTCTTCTTCCAGCGACACATGCAGACCTTTCACAATCTTCTTGTCCAAACCCACTGACAATCTGCCACCTACCTCAGGGTCGAGCACCACGTCCGTTTGAGCGCTGGCGGAATTCAAAATGGAGAATTGAGAATTGAAAATTGAAAATTCGCAATTCAACATAAATCCAACCAATAAAACAAAAACCCATCTATATTTCATAATCCAAAAAAAAACAATTATCATCTCTACCTAGCTCTTGCCCCTAACGGGGCTGCTCATGGAAAAATATTATCTATCATCTTTCATCTCTAATCTCTAATCTCTCAACTACCATACCCCCGGTCCACCTCCATTTCCTCCTGTGTAAGAACTCAAAGACACCGTCGTGCCGCCGCTAACAGTTCCGTCTTCTACAAACATTCCGTTGAACAGCGTGTTGCCGCCACTAACCGACACACCAGACTTCAGCGTGGGGGTGGAGGAACCGGAAACAACGAGGGGTGTGCCGCCGCTGGCCGGGGTCTTGAACGCATACGTCTCCGAGCCGACCTTGAGGGAATACCATGTATTGGGCGTCCACGAATTGGCCGAATAGCAACTCTGCGTCAAGGAGGAACCGCGTTCCAGTCCGCCGATAGCCACCAGCGTGCCGCCCTGCACGTAGAGTTTATAGCCCTCCTCGGTGTTGGCGTCGATGGCCACTTCCGGGGTTCTGGCGCCTATGGCATAGACCACGCCTCCAGTAATGTAGAAGTTGCCGTTAGCATCCATGCCGTCATTGTTCGGCGCGTATGCATACACATACCCACCGCTGATCGTGAATGTGCTGCCGGAGTTGATGGCATCGTCACTGGCAGAATAGCTATAGACAACCCCGTCAGAGATGGTGATGGTGCCCTTGGACTCAATGCCTTCGTTATGGGTACAGTTCACCGTTACGGTGCTACCGGAAAACATCAAATTACCATCGGTCTTGATGCCCTTGGCGGAAATGTCGCCCGTGGTGTAGTCAGAGCCCGTGACTGTGATGGTGGCGTTGCCGCCATTGAAATAACCAGCTCCGTCGCAGTTGATACCCTTGCCACCAATGCCCGTGTTGGTAATGGTCAGCGTGCCACCGTTCATCTTGAAATATCCATCCGCTTTGATACCAGCCGAGCCGGAATAGGCATTTCCCTCATTGTCGTACGCGGCATTGCCCGTCACTTGGATGGTGGTGGTACCACCGTCAATCTGGACATAGCCATCCGAACCAATGCCTTTTTTCATATCAGCGGAAACACTCACATCCAATGCGCCACCTGTAATCACCACATAGTCTTTGCCCCGGATGCCATGTCCTGCCGAGGAGCTGACTTCTATTGTCGGGGAAGATCTAAAATATACAAACTCATCGGAAATGATGCCCGACTTGCCAGTGGCATTGACCGCCAAGGAGCCATTGCCGCTGAAAACCAAAGGCCCTTCGCTGAAGACTGCGGCTTTTTCATCCTCGTTGGCTGGCGTAGCCGTATAGGAAGAACCGTCGGCCAGGGTATTGCTACCCTTCACGATAAGGTAGGTAGGGCTGCCGTCGTTAGGTTCTGATTTCGGCCCCTGGATATTGATGGCTGCCCCGCTCTGATGCGTGAGGGTCAGATTGTTGAGCGTAACACCTTGTGTGCTGGAACTGTACAATTTGAAAAAACCATCGCTGGCAGATCCCGAAAGCGCATACATCACGATGGAGTCGCCACTATACACAATCGTGACATCATTCCCATTGATGGTAACATCAAAATCATCATTTGTCCCACTTACTGTGGCGGTGCCGGATGCAGAGAACACCACATCAACCGTCATGCTATAATCCACATCAATGACAGTTACATCATCTTCAATCGGGTCAATCCATATAATGCTATCCTTCTCACACCCGGTCAACATCACTGTCGTCCATAATAGTGCAAGAAGGATAAGCCAGAATCGTTTCATATAGGAATCTTTTAAGACCTGCAAAAATAATATTTTTTGGTTAGTAGCCACTTGCAGGTCTTTCAGACCCAACTTAAAATTTCAATCTCACGCCGCCCAACGCGTTGATGCCTGCCTGCGGGAAGTAACCCGTATTATAACCCTTCTCGCCACCGTAATAATAGGTGTAAATCCAGGCGTTGCTCTCATACTTTGCATTGAAAATGTTGTTCACTTGACAGAACAGTTCCAGGTCTTTCAGACATTTGAAATGGAATACGTATGAAAGACGGAGGTTGCTGTAGGAATAGGGTTTCAGACAGTAAGTATCGTCGCCGGTATTGTCCATGTACTGCTTGCTGACGAACTTCGTAACAAAGGAGATGTTGAAGTCTTTGAGCGGGGTGAACGTGAAGTCGTTGCCCAGAATCACATTCGGAGAAAAGGAGATGGGCGTGTTGCCGAGATGCTGCTCTACATAGCCGCCGTTGTCCCAGTCTTCCAAATAGTTCACGTAATTCAAAATCTTATTGATACTGAAGTTGCTGTTGAAGTGCCACGTGAAGAAGCGCACGGGACGGTAACCCACAGACAACTCAATGCCTGCACGATAACTCTTTTTCACATTGGTCATCAGCGCGTCGCCAGTCTGATCCAACTCACCGGTGCGCACCAGCTGGTTCTTGTAGTTCATGCCATACAACGTGGCGTTGAGGAAAAATTTGTCGTTATGAGCCAAGTAGCTGAACTCCAAGTTGTAAAGCGTTTCCGGAATCGGTTTTCTGTCATCGGGAGCACCTACCAGGTCATCGCGAGTAGGTTCGCTGTTGGCCGTGGAGAAGGAGAGGTCGAAGCTGTGTTTCAGCCGGCCTCCATTCAGATAATAGTGCAACGCAATCCTCGGATTTATGAAATTCCAGTTATATTTTTGCGCAATATCCATCATATCATCGTTAGTACCATCGATCACATAGTTGATGTGGCGGTATTGCAGTTCTGCCGTCACACTGAACTTCTTGTACCAATAGCGAAGTCCGGCAAAGTTCTTGATCTGCGTCTTGCGTCCGGTGCCGTAATACCACTGGTAATCACACGGAAAATCCTGCACGCGATTGGGTTGCGACCAGAGCACATTGCCGAAGTGCTTGCCAGTGTAGAAGCTGTTGTCTATACCAATTACCCAACGCAAACCCTGGTCGGTGTGGTTGCGGAAAACCTGCGAGCCGGTATATTGCGCATGGATTCCATAAAAATAGTTATCCAGATACTTCTGCGTGATGAAATCCGCCCGTTTGATGGAATCATACAAAGGTTCAAGCCCGAAGTTCTTGATTTTCTTGTCATCCTTGTATTGCTGATAATAGCCTTTGCCGCGTGTCAGGTAAGGCATCACCTGCAACTTGTGGTGCTGAAGTCCGTCCTGGCGAATCCAATCCTTCAGGTATTCCAGTTGATAGAATGTTTGGGTATAATTATCCTTGGAATCAACATAATAATGGCGTTGACCATCGTCCGTATAATATTCACCGCAGGTATTGTAGGTGCGGTTGGTGGTTAGGCTGTCGTACGGAATGCCATTCCATGCAAGGCCAGTGTGCTCTGTACCATAAAGCATGTGGAATCTCAGTTTGCCGTTATCCTTGTTTTTCTTAAAATTGTACAAATTATACTGGGCGGTGAGGAAACCGGAGTTGAGGCGTACGCCGGAGTAATCCAGAAAACCGTCGCTACGGATGTCGGAGAAGGAAGCCAGCATGGAAAAGCGTTTGCCGATGAGGCCCGTTCCTGCACTCACCATGTTTTGGAATGTGTTGTACGAGCCATAAGAGCTGCGCACCTCGGCAAAGGGTTTGTCTGGAATCTCTTTGGTAACAAAATCGATACGAGTGCTGAACAGGGTGCTGCCGTCGTTGGAGTTGGCTCCGTTCTGCACACTCACTTGCCCGATATAGGCGGCCATGTCGGGGAGGTTAACAAGCCAGGAGCCTTGCGACTCGGCATTATTGATGGTAACACCATTGAGGGTGGTGTTGATGCGGGTCTGGTCAATGCCACGGATAAACATGTAAGTGGCACCGAGACCGTTACCGCCATCGGAGGTGGTGACCACAGAGGGCATGAACTCCAACAGGTTGTTGACGCTGCCGTTGCCCTGCTGTGCACGAATTTGCTGCATTGACATGGTGGTGACATTGGCGGCGGTTTGCACCGTGGGCTTGGTGAACTCGATGGTCACCTCGTCCACCTCGCCGCGTTGCACGGTGTCTTGCACCTGCCCAAATGTTGTGACTATGTTGAAAAGGATAACGGTCATGAACATTACGGCCAACCGAACACCTTTCAACTCTAAACTCTCAACTCTAAACTCTAAACTTTTAAACATACTCTTACAGTTTTGATTATTAATAGATTAAACAATACTGAAAGAGGGATTTGAAAATAGAAGCGTTTATCTCCCTACGGCGGCATTATCCGCATCAGGTTCAACGGGTCTGATCTCAGCCTTAACAGGCACCCCTTTCAAAACGGCGGCAAAAATACAAAAAAAACAGAGCCCCTGGTTGGAGCCCTGTTTTTGGTTGTTGGCTATTAGTTGGTTTTTGGCCAACCGTGTACCATTAGTAGCCGAAAATTTCCTCCAGCGTAAGCGTCGTCACCTTGCCGTATTTCTCCAACGCTTTCAGATTGACCTCATCCTTGTTGCCCAGCACCACGACCACTCGTTTCTGACCCTTGATGTAGTTTTTGTTGAAATTCACCACATCGTTCAAAGTCATGTTCTTGATAGCATTATAGTTGGCTTTGGCAGGAGACTCCTTCAAGCCGGCCTCTTCACATGTGAGATAGGAGTTGATGACGGACATCTTGCGCACGCGGGTGGTACGGTACTCGGAAATGAGGGAAGTCTTGGCCAAGTCGAAGTTGAGCTCGGAAACCGGCATGTTTTCCAACAAGTCGGTGAAAGCAGCCAAAGCCTCAGGTAGCTTGTCGTTTTGTGTGCCGATGTGGGTCAAGTTGTAGTCGTAACGCCCTTTTTCATTTGGCTCTACAAAATAGGCAGCAGCAGTATAGGCCAGAGAGCGTTTCTCACGAATCTCTTGGAAGACGATAGAGTTCATACTACCACCGAAATATTCGTTGTACATTTTCACTTGCGGAGTCATGGCCGGGTTATAGGGCACGGAGGTGTTCAACTGGCGGCACAATGACTGTTTGGCGTCGTAATGTGCGAAATAGACCTTGTTTTCTTTGGTGGGCAAGCGGTCGAAGTCGGGACCCATCTTCACAGGTTTTTTGGCTGGATGCACACTGTGCTTGTCGGTTATGACCTTCTGCAAGTCGTTGAGCGTCAGATCGCCGTAATAGAGAATGCGTTGCGGCTGAGAGGTCATCGTCTTGATTTGGTTGATAACATTTTGAGCCTTGATGTTCTTTAGTTCCTCGTTGTTGACGAAGTACTTGCGAATGTTGTCCTTGCCGTAGGAAGCATAGCTCAGCATTTTTTGGAATATGTTGTTCTGGCGCGACTTGGCATCTTCGCGGCTTAACAAGATGTCAGAAATGGAGTTTTGAACAGATTCCTCGGAAATCTTGGGATGGCTCAAGATGTCTTCGACGATGGCCATGGCTTTTTCCATGTTCTCGCTCAGACCGCTGATGCTCACACGGGCGTACTTGTCGCTGAAACTGATGTTGTAGCTGCAGGCGAGGTCGTACATCTCACGGTTGATCTGGCTGAGGGTGCGATTTTCGCTCTCCAACTGATCCAAGAACTCATTGGTGATTCTGGCGTATTTGTCGTAAAGATAACCATAGTTGTAACGATAGATCATCTGGAAACGACCGTTCTCGGTGTTCTGCACGTAGAGAATCTCATTGCCGTTGGCTTTGCCTTTCTTCATGTCCTTGTTGTAATCCACAAAAACAGGCTCGATGGGATTCACTTTTACGTTTTTGATTTCCTTCATGAAATCGCTTTCCACATCGCGGTTGATGACCACGGGTGTAATTTCGGGCTTCTCCACTTTCTGCACATTGCGTTGCTCGCCCTGGCGCTTATAGACGACCACATAATTGTTGTTTTTGAAGATGCGGTTGGCGAAATCAATGATGTCCTCTTTGGTCACGAGGCTCATGTTCTCTGTCTCGTTGAGCACGTCCTGCCAGCTCTGGTGTGCGATGTAGGCAAAAGCCATCTTCATGCCGCGGTTGCGGTTGCTCTCCAGAGAGGTCATGTCGCTGAGCTTGCGGTTGTTGATGGCAGCGGTGAGCAAATCTTCGTCCCAGTTGCCGGACTTCAGAATCTCGATTTGCTGGAGCAAGAGTTCCTTGAGTTGCTCCAAGGTCTGGCCCTGTTTGGGTTTGCCCGACAGGCGGAAATAGGCGTAATCGTTGAGGTCGTTCACGCCAGAAGACGCATATTGGGCCAATTGTTTTTGGTTGATGTTCTCGTCGATGATACCGCAGGAGCCGTTCATCAGCACGGCGTCTGCCATCTCAGCCAAAAGCACGTCGCGAGAACCGGTGCCAGCATCAATGCGGAAGCCGATTTGCACATTCTCCGGTTCCAAACCATACACATCCACCACTTTCACTTCGCGGATCGGTTTCTCCTTCACGTAGGTAAAATCGGGAATATATCTGGGTTGGAGTTTACCAAAGTATTTATCAATCAATCGGATGGCCTCATCAGGGTCGAAGTCGCCCGACATGGCAATACAATAATTGTTAGGTACATAATAGGTCTGGTAGTGTTTGTTGATGTTCGTCAGAGAAGGGTTCTTCAGATGTTCCACCGTTCCGATGGTAGTCTGTGTGCCATAAGGATGGTGCGGAAACAGAGCTTCATTCATCTTCTCGCGGGCGGTACGACTGTCGTTGGCCATGTTCATGTTCTTCTCCTCATAGACGGTTTCCAACTCCGTATGGAACAGACGGAAGACAGCATTGGAAAAACGGTCGCTCTCAATCATCAGCCATCTATCCAGCTCATTGCTGGGAATATCTTCTTGATAAACCGTCATATCATTGGAGGTGAAGGCATTGGTGCCTTGCGCGCCGATCACGGACATCAGCTTGTCGTATTCGTTCGGAATGGCGTATTTGGAAGCCTCGTAGGATACAGAGTCTATTTGGTGATAGATAGCCTTGCGCTGTGCAGGATCGGTGGTGTGGTTATAAACCTCATACAGTGCCTCAATCTTCTTGAGTTGCTCTTGCTCCTTAGCCCAGTCAAGTGTGCCGAAATGGCTAGTACCCTTGAACATCAAGTGCTCCAGATAGTGCGACAGACCCGTGGATTCGGAGGGGTCGTTCTTGCTGCCCACGCGCACGGCGATGTAGGTCTGGATGCGTGGCACGTCCTTGTTGACGGACATAAACACCTGCAAACCGTTGTCGAGCGTGTAGTGAATCACGTTCATCGGGTCGTTTTGATAAGTCTCCTTCTTGTAGTTTTGGGCATCGACGCTGACAGCGAGGAAACAGAAAATCGCTGTCAGAAAGCCTACAAATAATTTTTTACTCATATTTATTAATGTTAAAAAGAAATTTCACGGCGGCAAAAGTAAGGAAAATAATTTTACTTTTGCGACGTTAACATTCACCGAAAAAAAATCTAAAACCCCAAAAAAAATGAAGAAACTTTTTATTTTGATGGCAGCCACGTGCTGTCTGGCGTTCACTGCCTGCAACAACAACAAACCTGCCGAGCAGCCTGCTGAAAATACTGAGATGCAAGCCGAAGATCATCCCTGCTGCAAGGATATGACTCCGGAGCAGAAAGCCGAAATGGAAGCCCACAAAAAAGCCTGCGAAGACTGGAAGAACTGGGAGAACATCACCGAGGAGCGCAGAGTGGAACTGCTCAACCAACGCAAAGCCGATTACGACAAGATGCAGGAGATGAAGAAAGCTCAAGAAGAGAAGAAAGCCAAATTCGAGGCTGCCATGAACAATTGGGACAATCTCACCACTGCTGAAAAGAAAGCCGCTTTCGATGAGATGGGCTGCTGCGGTGGCTGCAAGAAAGGCGAAGGCCCTGGCTGTTGCAAAGGCGGCGACAAGCCCGGTTGCCCGGAAGGTGGTCCTCACCACGGTCCTAAAGGTCCCTGCCCGAAAGACCACAAATGTCCTAAGGGTGAGTCCAAAAACTAAAATCTGAACAAGATTTTAAAGCTAAAAAAAGCGCATCGGTGCCACAGCACTGGTGCGCTTTTTTCATTTGACAACTTTATCGAAACCAACAAAGTTGGGATGGGTTTCCCGATTAATCACCGTATGAGGATCCGTCGAAGCAATGCGTGCAGATGCGCTCCTTCGGCAGGCCGATGGCTTTGGCTATCGTTTCCAATTTGTTGAACTTCAGCGTATCCACGCCCAAATGCTTGCGGATAAGTTCTACCATGTTGGCATACTCTTTTGTAGTGTCGTCGCAGTAGAGGTGCAGGTTTTTGGTGCTGTCGCCTTCGAGTTCCTTAATCACGCGGCGGGTTATCAATTCCATCTCGGTCTTGGAGGCAGAGAAGTTGAGGAAGTTGCAGCCGTAGGTCAGCGGCGGGCAGCTGATGCGGATGTGCACTTCTTTTGCGCCGTACCCATAGAGTTTTTTCACGTTGTCGCGGAGTTGCGTGCCACGCACGATGGAGTCGTCGCAGAAAACGATGCGCTGGCCTTTCAGAATCTTCGTGTTCGGCAGCAGTTTCATGCGGGCCACGTGCTCGCGTGTCTCCTGGTTTACAGGCATGAAACTACGAGACCAGGTGGGCGTGTATTTGATGATGCCACGCTTGTAAGGAATCTGCTTGCCCATAGCATAACCCAATGCCATGCCAATGCCTGAGTCAGGAATGGCAGACACCATATCCACATCCACATCGTCGGTGCGGCCCATCTCGTAACCGTACATGTAGCGGGTGTTCTCCACGTTCACACCTTCGTACTCGGAAGAAGGATAACCGTAGTAAATCCACAGGAACGAGCAAATCTGCATCTTGGGGTTAGGAGCCAGCAGCTGTTGCACGCCATCCATGGTTACCTTGACCACCTCGCCCGGACCCACAAACTGCTCAATGGAATAGTCAAGGTTAGCAAAACTGTGGCAGTCGAAAGCCAACGCATAGCTACCTTCTTTTTTGCCGATTACAATCGGGGTGCGTCCATAGTAGTCGCGTGCAGCGATGATACCATCTTCGGTCAGAATCAGCATGGAACAGGAGCCTTTCACCTTGCGATAGACATTCTGGATACCATCTACAAAATCTTTGCCCTGCGTAATCATCAGGGCGATGAGCTCGGTGGGGTTGGTGCTGCCGGAGCTCAACTCCGTGAATTGTTGGTTCTTGTCCAAGCAATCCTGCTCCAATTCGGCCATGTTGTTGATTTTCGCCACCGTCACAATGGCGAAGCGACCCAGATGCGAGTTGACCACGATAGGCTGCGCATCCGTATCGCTGATAACACCAATGCCGATATTCCCGATGAATTTATAGAGGTCATCGCCGAACTTGGTGCGGAAATAGGAGTTTTCAATATTGTGGATTGACCTGTGAAACACGCCATTTTCGATGGTGACCATACCTCCGCGCTTCGTGCCGAGATGGGAATGGTAGTCAATGCCGTAAAATAAATCAGGATTGCAAGGTCCGTTAGAGACCACGCCAAAAAATCCACCCATAATGATTTGAATTTTAAATAGTTAAATAAAAATATTACTGTACTTTTTTAAAGCGGCAAAAATAAATTTTTACAGGTTTTTCTTGGCATGGTTTTTTCAACAAGTTATCATTTTTTATGAACAATCGAAGATGAGTTCTACAAGAAGTTGATTTTTTGTACTTTTGTCGCTGAACTATCACAACAAGAAAATGAAGGTATTTCAAAGAATCAAAGAGAAAAAACAGCAGTTACTGCGATTCCTGTTCGGCTCATTCTCGGCCACTGCTCTGATGTTCACCTTCCAAGCCTGCTACGGGATGCCGCAGTCGTATGTGGACGTCTCTGTCCGCGGTACGGTCACAGATGCTGAAACAGGGGAACCCATTGGTGGATTAAAGGTTACTTCTGAACGCATTAATTTTTCCGACACTACTAATCAAGATGGCAACTTTGAAGATCCTGCGGGCGTACGGATGCTTGATGAGTGGGCCGATTATCCTATTCGGGTTACTGATATCGACAGTACAGATAACGGTCTCTATGAGACTCTGGACACTGTCTTTTCTGCAAGAGACTTGCAAAACCCTATTCATCTGAAAGTCAAGAAACAAAGTGAAAACTCGTAAGAGAAAATCTTTTCGCAGGTTTTTGTTCCGTATTTTCAGAAAAAACGAAACAGCCATACACGAGTTGAACTATCTGTTCTGGGAGTGTACCTGGCGTTGTAATTTGTCGTGCCGGCACTGCGGTTCCGACTGCAAGACAGAGGCAAGCGTGCATGACATGCCCTTTGCAGATTTCCTGAAAGCCATAGAACCGTTGGAGCGGCGTTACAAGCGCGATACAACTATCATTGCCATCACGGGCGGGGAGCCCTTGCTGCGCCCCGATCTGGCCGATTGCGGTCGGGTTCTGCGTGAGCACGGTTTCCGCTGGGGCATAGTCACCAACGGCATGTTGTACGATGAGGCGCGGCACCACGAGCTGCTGGATGCCGGCATGAGCTCGGTGACGGTCAGCCTGGACGGGTTGGAAGCAACGCACAACTGGTTGCGCAACCATCCCCAGAGTTTCCAGCGGGCCCTTGCCGCCTTACGGCTCATCGCCTCTGCTCCGGAGCTCAACTATGATGTAGTCACTTGCGTGCACCAGCGCAATCTTCCCGAACTGCCGGTGCTCAAGCAACTTCTCTTTGAACACGGCATTCAACATTGGCGGTTGTTCACCATCGCGCCCATCGGGCGGGCGGCAGGCGACCCCGAGCTACAACTTTCCCGCACGCAAGTGAAACAAATGCTGCAATTCATCGCCGACACGCGCCGTGAGGGATGCATTGACCTCAAATTCAGCTGCGAGGCCTATACAGGCGACTATGAGGAAGATGTCCGTGACAGCTATTTCTTCTGCCGTGCCGGAATCAACATCGCATCCGTGTTGATCAGCGGCGACATTTCCGCTTGTCCCAACATCAATCGCTCATTCGCTCAAGGCAACATCTACCAGGATAATCTATTGGAAGTCTGGGATCATAAGTTCGACCTCATGCGCAACCGCGACTGGATGCGATGCGGTCCCTGCACTAAGTGCACGGAATTCAAGCAGTGCCTGGGTGGCGCCATGCATCTGCGCCCAGCATTTGGACAACCCATCTTGAGATGCTATAGATAATCCACCGTGGAATATCTTATAAATCAAGCGTTAACTTTTTTTAGCAAATGTAATTCAAAAAAATCATACTTTTGCCGCCAAATTATAAACTTTTAAATTTTAAAGAAATGAAAAAAGTATTATGCATCGTAGCAGCTGGTTTACTGCTTGGTTTCTTTACCACATCCTGTAACAAACAATGCCAATGTAAGACCTACGTCAATGGTGCTCTTTCTTCCACAGGAGAAGCTTTCGAGGTTGAATCTGGTAAAAAATGTTCGGATTACAACAGCACTGTAAGCCTTCTGGGTATCACCACTGAGGTGAAATGCAAAACCACTTTCTAATCATTCATTGAAAGTTAAAGAAAAGCCCCTCCATCAGGGGCTTTTTTTGTACCTTTGCCGCTCAAATTAGCATAAATATGACCATCAACATCATTACTTTGGGATGTTCCAAAAACATCGTGGATTCTGAAATCATTGCTGCGCGTTTGCAAAAACTCGGACATCGCGTTTTCTTTGAAGGCACTATGAAGACCGACCTGGTCATCGTCAACACCTGCAGTTTTATCGGCGACGCGCGCGAGGAGTCTGTGAACGAGATTTTGGCACAGATAGAACGCAAGATGCGCCGACAAGTAAAAAAGATATATGTAGTAGGCTGCCTGGCCCAACGAAACAAACAGGAGTTGGTGGCCGAACTGCCCGAAGTGGACGGCTTCTTCACCTTTGATGAATTGAAGAAGTTGACTGAATCGGCCGACTTCGACCTGCTGGGCACCAGCGAGCGACTGCTTTCTACTCCGGTGCACTATGCCTATCTCAAGATTTCGGAGGGCTGCGACCACCAGTGTTCCTACTGCGCCATCCCGCTGATTCGCGGCAAACAAGTGTCGAAGCCCATCCCGTTGTTGGTGGAAGAAGCGCAAAAACTGGCCGACCAGGGCGTAAAAGAACTCATGCTCATCGCCCAAGACCTTACCTACTACGGCATCGACCTCACCGGCAAGCGCGAGCTCGCCAACCTGATGGAGGCATTAGCGCAGGTGAAGAGGCTGGAGTGGATACGCTTGCACTACGCCTACCCGCTCAACTTCCCCTACGAGATTTTGGATGTGATGAACGCCTACCCGCAATATTGCCGTTACTTGGACATCCCGTTCCAGCATGTGAGCGACGACATCCTGAAGAGCATGCGCCGCGGCGGCACCGCTCAATACATCTACGACCTCATCGCGCGCATACGGGAAACGGTGCCCGGCATCGCGCTGCGCACCACGCTGATTTCCGGCTACCCGACAGAAACCAATGAGCAACACAAGGAGTTAGTGGAATTCGTGCGCAAGAACCGCTTTGAGCGGCTCGGCGTTTTTGCCTATTCGCAGGAGGAAGACACGCCCGCCTACGAATTGGGCGATCCTGTGCGCCGCAACATCAAAACCCGCCGCGTGAATGAAATCATGCAACTGCAAGAGGGCATCTCCCGCGAACTCAACGAGGCCAAAGTGGGCCAAACTCTTAAAGTTATCATCGACGGAGAAGAGCAAGACTTCTATGTGGGCCGCACCGAGTTCGACTCCCCCGATGTCGATAACAGCGTCCTCATCCGCAAAGACAAAGCCCTGAAAATCGGCGAATTCTACAACGTGAAAATCACGGAGGGCGCAGATTACGATCTATACGGGGAAATTGAGAATTAAGAATTAGGAATTGAAAAATAATTCCCCATTCCAAATTTCAAATTCCTTTTACTCTCTTCACCCCTTTTCCCATGAACCTATTCCAACTCTTCAAAAACGTACGCCCCTTTGTAAAACCCTATAAGTGGCTGGTTTTTATAACCTTAGTCCTGACTTTGGTCGGATCATTGATGGCGCAGGTGAACGCCATTGTGCTCGACCGGACGGTGGATGCCATTAATGCACTCATCGGCACTGACTTCAGCTGGAGCAAGGCGGCGCGCATCATGACCATTATTTCCGTCGTGTTGTTGGGCAAGGAGGTGCTCTCCGCGCTGGTCACCTTTGCGCAAAACTACTACGGCGAGCGGATGCGCATCTTCGTTTCCCGTGATCTGGCGCAGAGTGTCATCGAGAAGGTGCTCACCTTCCGGATGGCCTATTTCAATACCGGCGAGAACGCCACAGGCAAAATCCAATCGCGTATTGATCAGGGTGTCAGCTCGTTATCCCGCACGGTGCAGAACTTCTTCATCGATTTGCTGCCATTATTTACCAGCGCTCTGTTGGCTTTGATCTTGATGTTTGCCGCCAATGTGTATGTAGGGTTAGTGGCCCTCGGCATTGTGCCCATCTATTTCTGGATTACCTACCGGCAGGCACGGCGGCTCAAGGGCTGGCGACGCGAGATGCGCGGCCACCTGGAGTCCAAGAGCCAGGGCATCAAGAACATCATCGACTCCATCAATGTCATCAAGAGCTTCAACCGCGAGAAAATAGAGGCGCAGAAGCAGCTTGACATCCAGAACCAGGTGACGGAGAACCAGATGAAGACCCGTCGCGTGGCGTTTTACTACAATGGTCTGAAGAGTTTTGTGCGGCAGGTGGGCACGGTGCTCGTCATCATCCTCACGGCCTACCTTGTGCTTATTGAATACCCGGGCATGAGCATCGGTAAAATCATGTACCATGTGATGCTCTTCAGTAATGTCATCGCGCCCATCACGCAGCTGCAGCGCATCTTCGACGATGTGAATGACGCGTTGATTTACGCCGAGGGCTTCTTCGGCATCCTCAACTCCGACAAGGAGATCGAGCCGTCGGGCGAGTATCGTCCAGAGAAAATCCGCGGCGAGTTCGAGTTGCGCGGGGTGGATTTCACCTACCCGAGCGGCACGCAGGCTTTGTTCGGCGTGAACATGAAGATAGAACCGGGCCGTATCACCGCGTTGGTGGGACTTTCGGGCGCGGGCAAGAGCACCATCGTCAACCTGCTCGACAAGTTCTACGAGCCGCAGGTGGGCACCATCACCCTTGACGGGGTAGATCTGCGCGACTACGACACCCAGTATCTGCGCGAGAATATCGGGTTGGTGTTACAGAAGAACCACATTTTCGACGGCACCATTGAGGAGAACATCCTCTACGGCAAGCCCGATGCCACGCACGAGGAAATGGTGGAGGCCGCCAAGAAGGCGCACTTGTACGACCAGATCATGGAGTTGCCGAAGCAATTCGAGGGCAACGCCTCCGACCTCTCCGGCGGGCAGCAGCAACGCGTGGCCATCGCCCGCATGTTCCTCAAGAACCCGCCCATCATCTTCCTGGACGAGCCCACGGCCAGTCTGGACGCCATCGCCACGGAGCAGATCAAGAACAGCATCGACGCTATCAAGAAAGACCGCACGGTTATCATCATCTCGCACAGCATCTCGCAAATCATCGATGCGGACTACATCTATGCCCTCAAGGACGGCCGCGTGGAGGAGGACGGCGACCCCGACACCATCTACAAGAAGGGTGGCATCTACAAAGACATCATCGACGCCTCCGCCCGGAGCCTAAACATCGAGAAGATCGCGAAGACGATCAGTTAGGAGGTAATCATCTCTACCGACGAGTCCGTTTCGCGGCGGGCAAGTTCAGAGCATCTATGTGACGACTCCCGCGCCGCGAGGGGCCTGCGCTGCAAGGCCTGCACCTCACACTTCCATGTGAGGTAAACAAGGGGATGTCCCTTCGGGACACATGGGAGGCAGCTAATCAATATCTGCAGTGCCGACCTCGGAGAGGTCATATTTCCGCAATACCAGATAAGCGCAGCGTAATCTGGTGTGGGAGGCCGCAGCATACAGCTATCGCATCGCGGGAAACACTTGCCCCAAAGCACTGAGCGTGCTCGGTGCGAAAGTGAGACACGTGATGATGCGTACCTCCAGCACAAAAAACGGATTATCCGATATGAGTTTGGAAGAAATCAACCAGGAAATTCAAAATTACCGAAAAGAAAAGTAACAAAACACAAACTATGAAACAATTTTTTGCAGTTTTCTTTTCTGAGATGCTGGAAATTGTGTGTTATGGAAGGATGGGGTGATGAAGGCATCTATTTATCAAAAACTAGTCTTGATACAACAAACTCCCATTATAATATTCTTTTTCATACAGGCGATAGTCATATCGTATTCCTTCTTTTTTAAACACAAATTTATAATGAACCATTTCACCATCATTAAACCTTACGACGAAAGAAAAATATGGAGAAATGATAGTTTGGGGTGAATTTTTAGTGATTTCAGAAACAAGGTTATTAAATTTTGATAATGCAAAATTGTATTGATCAGGGAACTCGAACATTCGGCGATCTTCTAAAATTTCTCGCCCAGCAGATTCACTTTTGGGAAACACATTTTTAACAATAAAACTGAAAGATTCATTTTTTGGAATTCTTGGTGAATCATCATGTATCGACACTTGTTTATGACCCAGGTAAACATCAGGAATATGAGCATCCAATGTCATCTCATAATAAGGAATGAACATCAAATTACCTCGTTTGTTAGTTAAAATTATTCCTAAATCTCTTCCAGTGAACACTTGTGTCGAATCTTCAGCAATCAATAAGACACTGATGTTATCATCTTCATAAAGACTATTATAGGTTCTTGTTGTAACTTCAACTATATTATCATTCACCGTTGCGGATTCAACGGATGTTTGATATATGGGATTATAATCACAAATTTGTGCGGTATATTTACAAGCTGGAAGCAATAGAATCAACAAGAAAAATAAGTTGTGTATTATGATCTTTTTAGAACACATCATTGCTGTTTTTAGTATTACATCAAACTCTTATTGGGATTGGCGGGGCAAATATAGGAATAATTCTGAAACTGCAAACACCAAGAATCTCATTTTGCCGAGATAACACTTCTTTACTGCGAAATCACATGTATAAATTTAACTATTAATACTTAATTGGTTAACTATTTTTTGCATTGTATTGATTATCAGAGGTGATTTTATTTTTCATTATTCTTGTCAAAATCCTTTTCGTATTGTATCTTTGCTGCGTTATTTTAAACCTCAAAAACATTATAATCATGACAAACATAAATATTGAGAACAAGATTATCACCCTCAAATATTAACAAGTGAATTCAAATTCTGATGGCGCCAAATTGCTTGGCGTTGTCCGGGGGCTTAGTCAAACCATAGAAACAAGAAGAAAACTAATGAATGCTAAACCAGAAGCTTTAACATCAGGATACATCAAAGTTGGCAGAATTACTTTACCCATTGCACGTAAAGCTCACGTAAAATGTGCAGACATTATGATTGACAATGACCATATATGGCATATTCAGCACAAACACTGCAAGGAATTAGAAATGCTTGGCATCGATGCTCTGAATTTCGTGAAATTGATTGCATCAAATTATCATGAAATTCGAAAGGCGCCAGATGAAGCGTTAGATCTGATAATACAAAACACTGAAGGAAATAACTTTGTGGCTGTTGTTACCCTGAATTACAATTTTAAAAAACAGTTTTGGGAAATAAGAACGGCGATTCCTGTAAGAACCGCCGTTGTAAAATCCAGAAAGCTGCTTTGGAAACGGGAGCGAACCCCGCTAAGGCTTTAACCTTGTGCCTTCCGCCTATGCGCTACGCTTACACTCCAAGCCGCCTCCGGTATGACGTTGCAAAAATACAAATTAAATTGAAACTCCAACAAAAAAAGCGGTTGGTTTTCCGCAACAGGAGGATCGTTGTGCCGAACCAACCTTCCCCGATTTTTTGTACTTTTGCCGCCATGATGAAAGGAAAAGAGAACAAACCGCATATCGGCATTTTCGGCAGGAGGAACAACGGTAAGAGTTCCCTGATCAACGCCATTACGGGGCAGGACATCGCCATTGTGGACGCCACCGCCGGCACCACCACCGACCCCGTCAAGAAGGCCATCGAGATCTTCGGCATCGGCCCCGTGGTGCTCATCGACACCGCCGGCATCGATGATGAGGGCACGGTTGGCCAGAAGCGCATCCAGAAAACCCTGGAGGTGCTCAAGACCATCGACTTCGCCATCCTCGTTACCACCGACCATGTGTGCGGGCAGCCCGAGCGCGCGCTGATGGACAAGTTCCACGAATACGAGATTCCTTTCCTCATCACCAACAACAAGTCCGACCTCGACAAGAGCTCTTCGTTGCCAGACGGCGTTGTCGCACACAACATGTACGATGTGAGCGCGAAGACCGGTGCAGGCATTCCCGCCATGCTGGAGGCCCTGGTGCAGAAGATGCCGCCAACGGCCTACATCTCGCACTCGCTCTTGGGCAACATCATCGGCGAGGGCGACACGGTGGTGCTCGTGACCCCCATCGACTCGGAGGCGCCCGAAGGACGGCTCATCCTGCCTCAAGTGCAAATGATCCGCGACATTCTGGACAACGACGCTGTGGCCGTGGTGCTGAAAGAGGACAAGGTGGCCGACTGGCTGAATCAAAACCCCGCTCCGAAACTGGTGGTAACTGACAGCCAGATGTTCGGGCGCGTAGCCCTCGAAGTGCCCGAAAGCATCCCGCTCACGGGCTTCAGCATCGTGCTGGCCCACCACAAGGGCGACTTCGAGCACTACCTGCAAGGCACCCCGCACCTCGACCAACTGCAAGACGGCGACAAAATCCTGATGCTGGAGTCGTGCACGCACCTCACCTCCTGCGAGGACATCGGACGCGGCAAGCTGCCCCGCTGGATTCAGCAACACACGGGCAAACAGCTGCACTTCGACTTCGTGTCCGGTCTCAACGCCATCCCTGACATCCGGCAATACGCCATGGTCATCCAATGCGGCGGCTGCATGATTACGCGCAAGCAGATCCTCAACCGGCTGAAACCCGCCATAGACGCCGGCATTCCCGTGTCCAACTACGGCATGACCATAGCCTACCTGAACGGCATCTTCGACAGAGCCGTTCAACCACTCCGTAAGTAAATCTTAGAAATCTGTTCCGATAGAGAACAGAAACATGCCCTTTTTGTTGGCAATCTTGAAATCCTCCACACCCCAAGCATAGTCGAAACGCAGGAAATAGCTGAGCAGGCTACACCGGATTCCTACGCCGAAGCCTCCCACAAACGGATCCACCTGCCGTTTCACCATCACGGAAATCGGTCCGCTGGTGATGTACCGTGTGTACAGGCAGTTTTCTTCCGAATATGGCGTCAGGCCGGTCCATGCTGTCCCGAAATCGCCAAAAATGTTCAATTGGAGGGAGTTCAGGAAGTTGAAAGAGACCTTGTGACCCATGATGAGTTGCACGAAGGGTACACGTAATTCACCACTCAACAACACAAAGGATGTGCCGTTGCGGATGTTCTGCTTGAACCCGCGCATGTTGGTGGCCAGCGTCTGGTAGGCATAGTTTTTCGATTGATCCACCCAAATGTCGCTGTTGAACTTGGCATTGATCCAGTTGTCCACACCGCCCATGTAGTACACCAGTCGCGCTGAGCCCGTGTTAGCGGAAGCAGCTAAACGCACCGCAAAGGTCATGTTCTTGTACAATTTGAACGAGTGGCGTGCATCCAAACCCACCACCAACAAGTTCTGCGTCTCCCTTTCCGCACGCTGGTTGTATTCGGC
Organism: Bacteroidales bacterium; assembly: GCA_017554325.1. GTDB lineage: Bacteria > Bacteroidota > Bacteroidia > Bacteroidales > WCHB1-69 > F23-D06. The sequence continues at coordinate 26,497 of JAFZIP010000013.1, read as the reverse complement.
GAAAATCTTCATCTTGGTGCCGCGCCACAGGTTGGTATATAGCTCTTTCGACGAATCAAAGATGTACTCCAGTTTCACGCCAGCCCAGAGATGACGCTCCTCCGGCATCTGCAAAGTGTTGTCACTCAACGCGCCAATCACATTCGACTCATAACGCCCATTCAGCGTCAAGCGCACACTATGGATTTTATTGAACGGAAACTTGAGGATGTAGAACAAACTGTTGGAACGCTGCTTGTAAACATAATCGTTGATGCTAGAGGTAATGGATTGCCGATACACCACGATCTGACGATCAAGGCGCCGGGCCAAATTCTCATAACTCAGCATAAACTCGTAGCTGTTGAGGTTCACGCCCACACGGAAACCTCCGGCGACGCGATAGTCCTCGAACAAATCGTTTATTCCCAACATGAAAAGAGCATTGAATCCCGTGTTGAGATAGATGGGCGACGTGCCGCCTTCAAATTGCTGGTACGAGGTATTCAGGAAACTGAAGTCGGCTTGCGTAATGACTTTGTTGATGGAATACTGCACCCGATAGCCACTGCCGACTGGTATCTGGAATTTCTCTTCCTTTTGCAGAGAATCTTGAGCCAAACTATCTACCGGCAAAGTATCGGGCTTATTCTTCGCTATCTCTCTTTCTTTCTCCAGCAAAATCTTCTGATGGAAAAATGAGGGCTCCACTTTCGGATTCTGGTCCAAATCCAAATCTTTGACATGGATATTCTGGGCCCCGTTCATCAACGTGACCGTTGCTGTCTGTTGGTTTTCCATGTCAAAATCGTGTTCCAGCACGCTCACGCCCACGTCGGTCAGCGGGTGCGTGGTGGCAAACGACATGTAGTGTATGGCCGTGTCGATGCGGCTGATGGTACTGTCGAAGCGGGCGACATACTGGTTCACATAGCCGCTCTCATCTCCTAAAAACACTATACGGTCGCGGTCCACACGACGTGCCTCGTAGTTGTTGCCCAACTCGGAATCCGTGACACGAAGCAGGGCCGGGTCATTTTGGGCAAATGAGTAGAGAAAAAGATCATACGTCGGCTGCGGCGTAGCTTCCATCATCCCGTCTTTCAACATAATTGTGTCCCTTGGCCTGTTGGACGAAAAGACAATCTGCTGTTGATCGCGCACAAAGATGGGAGCATAGTCGTCATAAAAATCGTTGGTCAGATTTTGGAACGATCGCGAAAGGAAGCTATACAGAAAAAGGTCGGACTGTCCGTTCTTGAAACCCGAAAACAGCATCATCTTGCCATCGTCGGAATAGCACCAAGAGGTGATTTTCTCCACATCCACCAAGAACCGTTTCTGCCATTTGCGGGTGGTTACATCGTATGGATAGTAATAGCAGTGGCCTTTCGACTCAAAAGTCATACCGAGAATAGGCTCTTGCGGATGCCAAGCTAACAATGGATAAGTAAGATCCGGGTTGTCTTCGATTTTCTGAAACCGTTTGAGGATGCACTTCGGTTTTTTGTCATGCTCCGCCTTCAGCCACACGCGCACCTGCCCCGCCTCGTTGGTCACGTATGCATAGCTTTTGCCATCAGGGGCAAAGTGAAAATCGGTGTACTCACGCTTGGCCCTCGGGCGGTTCACAATACCGTTGCCTTTCGGCATCTGCCGCTCCAAATCGGGGTAATACATCACGCAGTAGTACTTGTACCAGCTGTACAGGAGCGTCTGGTATGGCACTTGGGTCGCGTAGGTAAAACCTCTTGACATGCTCTTGGTAGCGCGAGTGGTGTAGAGAATCTTGCGGATGGCGTCCATCCCGTAGGTGTCCGCAATGTATTTCCAGAAAGAGTGGCCGGCGTAGGTGGCGTCGCGCGGCGAGAGGTCGTCGAAGTCGGCGTAGCGCTGGGTCAGGATGCCGTCCTTCACGTGCGCATCGACATCGCTGTTCCACGATTCTCCGTAATAGGAAGCCAATCCGCTGAAATACCAGTTGGACACATCCATCAGATAGTCGTAGGTCATGTTGGAGCCCACCGTCGCGCCCTGCACGAGCCAATGCGCATACACGTTCATGACACCGCTGCGGATCATCCTGTCGAGGTGGGCGCGGTTGCCATCAAAGTAGATGTAGATTTTCGTGCCATAGACATTGGTCACGCCGCCCTGGTTGTAAAAATCATCGTCGTCGTATGCGAAGTTGGACTCCCGGAAATCCTCCTGCGTGTTATAGACGATGAGCTGCAATTTACGTTTGGAGTTATAATGCAGCATCTCCTCAATCTCCGAGAGGACTTGCGGGACCTTGTAATAGACATATTGTGCCAAAGCCTTGCCTGTTGGATAATAATAGACATCATATTGCTCAGCGCGCATGTACTGCCAGTTGTAGTTCTGGTGTTGCACGCGGTTCTTGCCGAAACTGATCTGCGAGCCGTTGTAGAACTGCGCACGCGACAAGAGCGGCGAGAGACCGAGGCACATACAGAGCAATATGTGAAACAGCCGTTTACGATATGATGGGCAGGTCCTGTTTGTCATCTTTTTCAAGAGGGCAAAAATAATAAAATTGCTGATTCAAAAAAAAATGTATTTTTGCCGCCCCAAAAAAGGACAGAGTTCCTGATTGGTATAATTCATTTAATTAACATTAAACCAAATTTTTATGGCAACAAGAATCAGATTACAGAGAAGAGGTAAAAAGAACCAACCTTTTTATCATCTCGTAATTGCGGATGGTCGTGCACCACGTGACGGACGTTTTATTGAAGATCTTGGCACATACAACCCACTGACCAATCCCGCAACGCTCAACATCAACTTTGAACGTGCTTTGTATTGGTTGGAAGCAGGTGCTCAGCCTTCTGATACCGCCCGTTCGATTCTCAAACGCGAGGGCGTTTACATGATGAAGCACCTCAGAGGCGGCGTCGCCAAAGGCGCTTTCTCCGAGACCGAGGCTCAAAAACGTTTCGAAGCCTGGAAGCAGGAGAAGAACAGCAAGCTCAGCAACGTCATGCGTGAGGAAGCTGACAAGAAACGCGACATCGTGAAGAAACGTATTGCTGAAGAAGTGAAGGTTAAGGAAGCCATGTCGGCTAAGATTGCTGCCCGCAACGCAGAAATCGCAGCTGCTGCCGCTAAAGCCGCTGAAGAAGAGGCTGCCGCCAAGGCTGCTGAAGAAGCCGCTGCCGCTGCTGAAGAAGCTCCCGCAACCGAAGAAGCCGCTCCTGAAGCATAATGGACAACGAATTCTTCTATTTGGGCACACTGACCAAACCTTTCGGACTGAAAGGAGGCCTGTGTGCCTTTTTTGATACCGACAACCCGGAAAATTATGCCAAGCTTCCGGCCGTCTTCCTGGACCTTGACGGCGAGAAGATCCCCTACTCCATCGAAGAGATCATCTACCGGGGCAACAACCAGTTCATCATCCAATTTGCCGGCGTGAACGCCAACGAGGCGCGCGACTTTGTGGGCGTGGAGCTGTATCTGCCCATCAGCGACCTCCCGAAACTGCCGGGCAACCGCTTCTACTTCCATGAGGTTATCGGTTTCAAGGTCATGGACGATCTTTTCGGCGAAGTGGGCACCTGCCGCGAGTTTTTGGAGGTGAGCAACAACCCCATCATGGTGGTGGCGCACGGCGACAAGGAAGTGCTAATCCCTGCCAGCCAGCAATTTATCACTCAAGTGGACCGCGACAACCGCGTGCTGCACATCCTTGCGCCGGAAGGACTGATCGAGATGTACCTGTCCTGATAACATCCTCCCCACAGACGTGCTTCAAAGCCTGAAAAATAATTTTCTATAATAAATAAAAACATATAAAAAAAAACACTACTTTTGCCGCCCGAAAAAAGAAAGGTAAAAAGTATTAAAAATTAGATGTTTAAATTATGTATTTAACAAGCGAAGTAAAGAAAGAAATTTTTGAAAAATACGGTAAGAGTGCAACCGACACCGGTTCTCCCGAGGCACAAGTGGCACTTTTCACCCACCGTATCAAACACCTCACCGAGCATGTGAAGACTTACGGCAGCGACAAAGTGACGAAACGCGCCTTGATCAACTTGGTAGGTAAGAGAAAGAAAATGCTCGAATATCTGAAGAGACAAGATATTGAACGCTACAGAGCACTCATCAAAGAGTTAGGTCTTAGAAAATAATTTCAGAAAAACGTTTTATAAAAAAAGGGGCAATTTTATAAAATTGCCTTTTTTTTGATTTTTACGTGGCTGCTCTGTATTTTTAACCATTTAGCTGAATTTTGTTATGTTAGGAATAAACACATCCTTTAAATTAGCCGATGGTCGTGAAGTGACCATCGAAACCGGCAAGTTGGCCAAACAGGCCGACGGTGCCGCTGTCGTCAAAATGGGCGACACCATGATTTTGGCAACTGTATGTTGCAAGAAAGAGGCCGTTGAGGGCACCGACTTCATGCCCCTCCAGGTGGAATACCAGGAGAAATACGGTGCTCTGGGCCGCATCCCCGGCGGTTTCTTCCGTCGCGAGGCTCGTCCCTCCGAATATGAGATCCTCATCGCACGTCTCGTTGACCGTGCCATCCGCCCGCTGTTCCCTGAGAACTTCCACGCTGAGACACAGGTCATCGTGACCCTCATTTCCGGTGACAAGAACCAGCTGCCCGACTGCCTTGCCTGTTTGGCTGCTTCTTCCGCTATAGCCGTTTCCAACATCCCGTTCGAGTGCCCAGTGTCTGAAGTGCGCGTGGGCCGCGTGAACGGCGAGTTCGTGGTGAACCCCACCGTTGAGCAGATGGAAAACTCCGACATCGACATGATCGTGGCCGCCTCCATGGACAACATCATGATGGTGGAAGGTGAGATGAAGGAAATCTCCGAAGAAGATATGGTCGCTGCGTTGAACTTCGCACAGGAAAACATCAAAATCCAATGCCAGGCCCAGATGGACCTCGCCGCCAAAGTTCCCGGCGCATTCCCGAAACGCGAATACTGCCACGAAACCAACGACGAAGAGATTCGTGAGCGCATCAACAAAGAGACTTACGACAAGGTTTACGCTATCGCTAAGTCCTTCATGGGCAAACAAGCCCGCAACGATGCTTTCGACCAGGTGCTCGCCGAATTCATGGAGACCATTCCGGAAGAAGAGCGTGCCGAGAAAGAAAACATGGTGAAACGTTACTACAGCGACGTGCAATATCACGCCATGCGTAACATGATCCTCAACGAGCGCATCCGTCTGGATGGCCGTGGCACCGAGGACATCCGTCCGATCTGGATCGAGACCGGCTACCTTCCTTCCGCACACGGTTCTGCCATTTTCACCCGTGGTGAAACCCAAGCTCTGGCCACCTGTACATTGGGTACCAAGCTGGATGAGCAGATGATCGATGGTGCTGTGATCGAAGGTTCCAGCCGCTTCATGCTGCACTACAACTTCCCGCCGTTCAGCGTGGGTGAGGTGAAGCGCATCGGTAGCACGGGCCGCCGCGAGATTGGTCACGGCAACTTGGCCAAGCGCGCCGTCACGCCCATGATTCCGTTCGACGATCCTACCTTCCCTTACACGGTTCGTATCGTTTCCGACATCCTGGAATCCAATGGTAGTTCCTCCATGGCCACCGTCTGCGCCAGCACCCTTGCTTTGCTCGACTGCGGTGTGAAGATCAAGAAGCCTGTTTCCGGTATCGCCATGGGCTTGATCACCGATGAGGGCTCTGACAAATACGCCATCCTCTCCGATATTCTTGGTGATGAGGACCACCTCGGCGACATGGACTTCAAGGTTTGCGGTACCGAAGACGGTATCACCGCTTGCCAGATGGACATCAAGATCCACGGTCTCTCCCCTGAAGTGATGGCAGAGGCTTTGGCTCAGGCACACAGAGGCCGTATGTTCATCCTCGGCAAAATCAAAGAGGCTATGCCTGCTCCGCGTGAGGACTACAGACCGTTCGTGCCTCGTATCATCCAAATGCAAATCCCGCGCGAGTTCATCGGCGCCGTCATTGGACCTGGAGGCAAGATCATCCAAGAGATGCAGCGTGAGACCAACACCACCATCAACATCGAGGAGGTGGGTGATTTCGGTGTCATTGACATTGCAGCTCCCAACGTGGACGACATCAACGCCGCCATCGAGCGCATCAACCTCATCTGCACCAAACCCGAAGTGGGCGAAGTGTATGAAGGAACCATCAAGACCATCACCGCTTTCGGTGCATTCGTGGAGTTCCTGCCCAACACCGACGGTTTGTTGCATGTGACGGAAATCGCATACAGACACATTGACAATGTGGAAGATGTGTTGAAAGTCGGCGACAAAATCAAGGTGAAACTCATCGAGATTGACGAGAAGACCGGCAAGTTCAGACTGTCGCACAAGGTTCTGCTTCCGAAGCCGGAAGGTTACTCCGAGGAGAAGCCGCGCAACAACGGCCCTCGTGGTCCTCGTAACAACGGCAATGACCGCCGCAATGGTGGTGACCGTGGCCCGCGCAACGGCAATCACGGTCCGCGCAACAACGACCGTCGCCCGCACAACGACAACCGCGAGGCCCAGCCGAGACGCGAAGAGCCGCAGGCTCCCGCCGCTCCTGAGCTGCCCGATTTCCCGGAACTTGACTAAATACATTTGAGTTATAGTTGAAAAAGCAGGGCTCAACCCTGCTTTTTTTTGTATTTTTATTATCTTTGCACGTTGATTTTGAAAGCATCTTTTCAGCATGTATAATTTCGATGACATTCGGCCTTATAATCAAAGCGAATTCCGCGAAGCCTATTTCAGGCTCATGGACCAACCTGGATTCCAAGATGCCGTGTCAAAGTTTCTTTCAGGCTATACCGTAGATGATTTGAGAAGGGACTTTGACCAGTTTCAAACCGTTGATGATGTGCAGGCAAACTTTATCAGGCGATGGATAGAAACTTTCATCAAGCAGTTTACCAACGGTTTTTTCACGTCCGGCCTTGAGAATCTCGATCCCGAAAAAGCATACCTGTTCATCAGCAACCACCGCGACATCACCTTCGATCCGGCTGTACTCCAATACTATCTTTTCACTTCCCATTGGAAGACTTCCAAAATTGCCATTGGCGACAACCTGTTGAAAACCCCTTTGTTGGGTGAGGTAGGTCGTTTGAACAAGATGATCAAGGTTATCCGCTCCGGCTCCCTGCGGGAAAAGTTAGCCAACTCGCAACGTCTTGCCGCTTACATCCAGTACAGCCTGTTTGAGGAGCACGAATCCGTCTGGATTGCCCAACGCGATGGTCGCACCAAGGATGGCAACGACTACACCAAGCAAGGCCTGCTGAAGATGGTCTCCATGGGCCATGACGAAGATCTGGTAGAAAAAATCAGAAGGATGAATATCGTCCCCATGGCCATTTCGTACGAATACGAGCCCTGCGCACAGCTGAAGGCCCGTGAGATGGCCCTGAGCGAGAACGGCAAGCACTATGAAAAACGTCCGGGCGAGGACTTTGAGAGCATCAAGCAGGGCATCTTCGACCAAAAAGGCCGGGTGAACCTCGTGCTTGGCAAGCCGCTGCAAGAAGAGCTGGACAGTGTGCCCGCCGAACTCAACTACAACGACAAACTCTATTTCATCTGCAAACTGATTGACAAACAGATTTACGAAAACTACCAGCTTTACCCCAACAACTACATCGCCCACGATATGAGGGATGGAAACAATCTTTATGCAGAATATTATACTGAAGATCAGAAACAGAATTTCGAGCAATATCTGCAAAGAAAATCCATCATCCAGGACGTGGGGAAAGAGAAAATGATGGATTATCTGCTGCGTATCTACGCCACACCCGTTGACAATCATTACAATACGAATATCCATAATTCACAATAAAAACAAATCTTCAAAATGGATGAACTACAACCCCCGTCGGCCATTAAGATTCTGGTAATCCGATTGAGTTCCATCGGAGATATCGTGCTGACCACGCCCGTGGTAAGAGCCATGAAAAATCAGATTCAGAATGTTGAACTGCATTTTCTGACCAAGACATCCCACGAACAAGTGGTGTCAGCCAATCCATACATCGACAAAGTACACCTATATGATACTTCCAACCCCAAAGCCATTGTGGAGGTATTGAAAAATGAGAATTTCGACTGTGTGGTTGACCTGCACAACAACCATCGTTCGCGCCAGCTGACACGCAGGCTGAAACGTCCTTATCTCAGATACAACAAAGTGACCTTCAAAAGGGATATTTGCGTGTGGCTCAAGCTGAACTTCTTGCCCTACAATCATGTGGTGGACCGCTACTTCGAAGCTGTTTTCCCACTCAATGTGCACAATGACCATAAGGGTTTGGACTTCTTCATCCCTGAAGGTGCGGATTTTGACGAGGAAGACCTGCCCATGGTGTTCGAGGACGGTTTTGTGGCAATGGTGCTGGGCGGTGCTCATGCCACCAAGCGAATTCCGTTATCCAAGGTGGTGGAGATTGGCAGCATTCTGCACAAGCCCATCATGCTGTTGGGTGGCAAAGATGTGTACGAAACGGGCGAGGAGATTGTCTCCGCGCTCGGCGACCGGGCCTACAACGGATGTGGCAAATACAATCTCTACCAGTCATGTTCCATCCTCAAGCAAGCCGACTGTGTCATCACCGGGGACACGGGACTGATGCACGTGGCAGCGGCATTTCAGAAGCCCATCGCGGTGCTCTGGGGTAGTACAATCCCCGAATTCGGCATGTATCCATATATGCCCGGCAACCGCGAATTGTTCCGCAACTTCGAAGTTTGCCCTCTGCACTGCCGTCCCTGTTCCAAGCTGGGTAGAAAGTCGTGTCCACGGAGAAATTTCAAATGTATGCTCAACATCCCCGCTACTGAGGTGGCCGACTGGGTTAACAAATTCTAATACGCTTTTTCACTATGCTGTTTGACCATCCCATTACCATACAAGGCAACGCCCTTTTCATTTCCGATGCACATTTGCGCATGCCGGAAGATGCGGATAGCAAACAGCGCGAAACTATGCTGATTCAACTGTTGGAATCCCACCGAGGAAATATCCAACATCTTTTCTTTTTGGGCGACATCTTCGACTTCTGGTTCGAATACCGCGATGTAGTCCCCAGAGGCTGTTTCCGCCTGTTCAATACGCTGTATGAACTGCATGAGGAAGGCGTGGAAATATACTTTTTCACCGGCAACCACGATATGTGGGTGCAGGACTATTTTCAGGAGCAATTCGGCTGTCATGTCTTCTATCAGCTGCAGGCTTTCATCATCAACGGCAAGCGCTGTCTTGTCGGCCATGGCGACGGAATCGGTGGTAAACAGCGGCGTTACAACCTCATCAAACGCATCTTCGGCTACAAGCCCAACCGTGTGCTTTACAGTATGTTGCACCCGAGACACGCCTTTGCTATCGCACGCCACTTCTCTGCCCGCAGCCGCGCATCCCACAAACCTGATGTCTTCATCTTCAGAAAAGAAGAAGAATTCCAAATCCAATACGCCCGCCAAGTGCTGCAAACCGAACCCGTGGACTATTTCATCTTTGCCCACCGGCATGTCCCTATAGAGTATCGGCTGACCGACACTTCCTGCTATTACAACACTGGCGACTGGCTGACTCATTTCACCTATCTGGTATATAACGAGAATGATGACGCCCCCATCCTGTTTTTGAATGATGACAAACATAATAATAAGTAGAGACGCATTGCAATGTGTCTCTACAATAAAAAAATGATTATGACAATAGACCCTAATATCCCAATACCCGCCAACCACCGCGCCGGTTTCGTGAACCTCATCGGCAACCCCAACGTGGGCAAGAGCACCCTGATGAACCAGCTAGTGGGCGAGAAAATCTCTATCATGACCTCCAAGGCGCAGACCACGCGCCATCGCATCAAAGGCATCGTGAACGGAGAAGACTTCCAGATTGTCTATTCCGACCTGCCCGGCGTGCTCGACCCTGCCTACATGATGCAGAAGATGATGATGCGCTTTGTCATCGACTCTTTGCAGGATGCCGACATCATCCTCTATCTGGTGGAGTGCGGTGAGACCAAATACAACGCCGAACTGGTGGAGAAAATCAAAAAGCTCGGAAGACCCATCGTTTTAATCATCAATAAAATCGACAAATTCACGGCCGAGCAGGTGGAAGAATCCAAGGCACTTTGGCAGGAGATCTTCCCCGAATCGGATGTATTCGCCATCTCTGCATTGAAGGGACTGAACATCGAGGCCATGCGCGACCGCATCATCGAGTTGCTGCCGCTTTGCCCACCCTACTTCCCGAAAGACGCCCTCACCGACCGCCCCATGCGGTTCTTCGTCTCCGAGCTCATCCGCGAGCAGATTCTGTTGCAATACAAGAAAGAGATTCCGTACAGTGTGGAGGTAGTGGTAGATAGTTACAAAGAAGAGGAAAACCTGATCCGCATCGGTGCGACGCTGTATGTGGAGCGCGACACGCAGAAGGCCATCATCATCGGCAGCAAGGGTGCCGCCATCAAAAAGTTGGGCACCGACGCCCGCACCTCCATCGAAGATTTCCTGCAAAAGCACATCTTCCTCGATTTGTCCGTCAAGGTGCTCAAAGACTGGCGCAACAGCGAACTGCTGATGAAGAAGTTCGGGTATGATTATGGAGATTAACAGATTATAGATTAAAGATTAGAGATGAGAGAATAAAGAAAATCTTCCGTCTCTAATCTCTAATCTCTCATCTATAAACTATTCAACATGGCAATATTAGTAAAGAACATCAAGCAACTGGTACAGGCTGAGCCCAAAGCGGTGAAGTTCCGCGCGGGCAAGGAGATGCAACATCTTCCCATTATCGACAACGCCTATCTGCTGACCGAAGGCGACAAGATCAAGGACTTCGGGCCGATGGCGGAGCTGACAGCCGAAAAACTGAATAAAGTAAAAGAGAATATTGAAGAGATCGACGCCACGGGGCGCATGGTGTTCCCGTCGTTCTGCGACTCGCACACGCACATCGTGTATGCGGGCAGCCGCGAGGTGGAGTACATCGACAAGATCAAGGGACTCTCCTACGAAGAGATTGCCAAGCGTGGTGGCGGCATCCTGAACTCTGCCAAACGTTTGCATGAGACCTCCGAGGAGGAGCTGTTCGACAGTGCGTGGCTCCGTCTCGAAGAGATGGCTTCGTTCGGCACGGGCGCCGTGGAGATCAAGAGTGGCTACGGCCTCTCTACCGAGGATGAACTCAAGATGCTGCGCGTGATCCGCAAGCTGAAGGAAAAATCGCCGCTTACCATCAAGGCCAACTTCCTGGGCGCGCACGCGGTGCCGTTGCAATACAAGCAGAACCCCGACGAGTACGTGGATCTCATCATCAACGAGATGATCCCGATGGTGGCCGCCGAAGAGCTGGCCGACTATGTGGATGTGTTCTGCGACCAAGGTTTCTTCACTTGCGAGCAGACGGAGCGAATCCTGATGCAGGGCATCAAATACGGGCTGCGGCCCAAAATCCACGCCAACGAGATGGCTTGCTCCGGCGGCATTCAAGTGGGCGTGAAGTACAATGCACTCTCAGTGGACCACCTGGAGTACACCGGCGACGAGGAAATCGCCGTGCTCAAGGGCAGCGAGACCATGCCGACCATCCTGCCGGGCGCAGCCTTCTTCCTGGGCATGGTGTGTGCCCCAGCGCGCAAGATGATGGAAGGCGGCCTGCCTGTGGCCCTCGCCTCCGACTACAACCCTGGATCCTGCCCCTCCGGCAACATGCAGCTCGTGCTCGCCATGGGCTCCATCATGTACAAGATGCTGACGGAAGAGGCCATCAACGCCACCACCATCAACACCGCATACGCCTTGGGCGAACACGAAACAGTAGGCTCCATCACCAAAGGGAAAAAGGCCAACTTCTACATCACCAAGCCGATGGATACCATATATTACATGAGCTACGGCTTCGGCAGCAACAAAGTGGATCAATATTTCTTGAACGGAAAAAGAGCGTAACGCTACCTCTTCACCACCATCTTCATACTCTTTCCACCCGCCCTCACTAAATACACGCCTGAAGGCAGGTCGAAATCCAGACGGAGAAGATTCTCTCCCTCCTGGAAGCAGTATAATTGTGCATCATAATATACACTTCCCTTTATGTCCATGATATAAACGGGCATAAAAGCGGCGTGGTCGGTGATGAATTTCAGCCATACGTGATCGGCTGCAGGATTAGGATAAAGTGAGAAGGATTCCAACTCTATATCCTGAATTCCGAAATAATCAGTCATCTGCTTTTGAATGATATCCTGGCGTTTTTTCAGAAACTTCTCCATATTGTTCACTGCATTCACCCAAGTCACTTCATTGACAGGCTCATGGAAACGATGAATCTGGTTTTTGATTTCGGGTTTTATCTCACTTCTGATACGTTGCAATTGTGGATTGATGTGATGGTATGAAAAATTTGTCCTGAGCAATTGATTGAATCTGAAAATGAATTGATTTTGAAAGGTATCGTTCTGCAACAGTGCCCTGAAAAGTAGCGTGGACAGGGCATTGGTGGGCCATTCGCGATCTCCTTCATCCGTGGCGTTTTTAAAACTCTTGGCATTGGGATAAGTGAAACAGGCGTCACCGTCAAAAAATATCCAGCGCCATTTGTATCCGGGGGCCTGCCAACAGCGCATATTGTTTGCCGGCCAGTCGGCATTGGCAGTGAATATCTCCAAAATCTGATAATCAATGAAGTTATGGATATCCACCATATCGGACACGCGACGATATTGCTCTTCGGCAGAAAAATCCGCTGTAGCGGCATAATCCATGAGTTCCTGAAAACTCTCATTATTGCCCGCATCCACCAGACCTGTCCAATTGCCAATCACATTGAATGATTCCGAATCAAGGCCATAGTGGTTTTCCAGATAACGCTCATCGGGTTTCTCTTGGATGAAATAGATGCCCCAATACTCACCATTCAGGAACAGCACCACCGGCCGGGTAGCCAGAACGTCAATGTCGAGGTCGCGGGCCACGGAATAACTCAGATAGTTTTGCAGTCCGGCTGCGGTCCACGCGCTCATGAAGGGTTTCAGCACCAAATGTTTGAAACTGACAATCTCACAATCATCAAAAATCTTGTGTTTGAAGCGTTTTTTGCCATACTCCTCGCGAGCATAGATTTTCAATCCTTTCTGGACCTGTTTTCTGGACTTGGCTCCATGTGTGCGAAGGCCGGCCCGCTGGTTAAATCCGGCATTGTCAGTATCATAATACTCCACATTGCAGTTGCGTTCCCACTCCCGCCCCGTCATGTGGTAATTGCCCGACCAGTCCGGATCATTCGGGTTGAAATAACACCCGGGAACCAGAATCCCCGTGTAGTAATCAAACAGAGCCAAGGAATCTGCACAGAGGGAGACCACCGGCAGATTGGGAAGCGTGCAACCCAGATCACGGATAAAGTAGGTCTGCGTAACCACCGAGCTCACGCACGTACCCGACTCATCAAAAGCCGCGGCGCGGATTACAATAGCCTTGATGATAGTATCTGGGATGTAAAAATCAGCATCGGGTCCCTGCTGTATCTTATAGATGCTGGATGACGACTGATAACTGGCATTCAGCAGAATGGGTGCGTTGTAGCAAGGTGAGGATGCCGACGGCGTGCCGCCATTAGTGGTATAATGAATATGGCATGCAGGATAATCGCAATGCAGCGTCAGGAAAAAGGTATGCTCATAGCGCCCGCCCGGCTTGGAAAAAGTAATCGTCCCCTGCGCTTGCAAAAGCAAAGGGAAAAGGAGTAACAAGCCAATATGCAGTCTTTTGATGATTAGAGATGAGAGATTAGAGATTAGAGACTGTTCCCTGATCCCTGTACCCTGTACCCTTTTTACCTCTTGTTCCTCTTTCACCCCTTTCACCCCATGTTCCTCTTGTTCCTCTTTCACCCCTCTTATCCTACTATTCCGGAAATAATGATGATGAGCAGCGCTGCCGGGGCTACAAAGCGCAGAACGAAATAGTAGGCTTCAAAGGCTTTGACTTTGAGTGTGCCGCCATTGGAGAGCTCGTCTTTCACCTCTACTTTCGGGAAGCACCAACCCAGGAAGATGGTCATAAGCAGTGCTCCGATAGGCATCAGATAAGAGGCTGTAATGAGGTCGAACAGATCGAAGATGGTTTTGCCGAAGATAGTGGCCTCTTTCAGCGGGCCGAATGAGAGGTTGCAGAAAGCGCCGATGACAAACACCACGAGGGTGCTGACCAGCGAGGCCGTGCTTCGTTTCCAGTGCAGATCCTCCACAGCAAAGGCCACCAAAATCTCCAGCAGGGAGATGGTGGAGGTGAGGGCCGCGATACCCAGCAGCACAAAGAAAATGATGGCAAACAGCGTGCCCGCCGGCATGCTGTTGAACACGTTGGGCAGCACGATATAAACCAATTCCGGACCGCTGGCAGGATTCATGCCAAAAGCAAAGACCGCCGGGAAAATAACGATGCCGGCCAGAATGGCGACCAGCGAGTCGCAGCCGGCAATCCACAGACTGGTATTGAAAAGTTTGTCTTGTTTGCGAATATAGGAACCGTATGTAACCATGGCGCCCATGCCAATGCTAAGGGAGAAGAACGACTGCCCCAGTGCAGACAAAATACACGAACCATTCAACTTGCTGAAGTCGGGTTTCAGAAGAAACGCAAGGCCCTCCTTGGAGCCTGCTCCTAGCGTAAGCGAACGCACGCACATGAAAATCAACAAAATGAAGAGGATGGGCATCAGGATTTTGGAAACCTTTTCAATGCCTTTTTGCACACCCATCATAATGACTGCACCCGTGAGGGCGAGAAACAAGCCTTGGTACACTAGAGGCCAGAAGGAACCCTGGGTAAAATTCTCAAAAAGCTGGGTAATCGCCACGGGGTCTTTGCCTGCCAGTTTCCCGCCACTGGCCATGACAATGTAATTGAGTGTCCAGCCAGCCACCACGCTATAGAAAGCGTAGATGAGGAAGGCTGCCACTATACCGAACACACCGAGGGTAATCCAACCTTTGCTACCATGGCTGAGTTTCTTGTACGCGCCCACCACATTGCTTTGGGCACGGCGGCCAATGATGAACTCCGTCATCATCAAGGGCACGCCTATGAGGATGACAAAGAAAACGTAAACCAACAGGAAGGCGCCGCCGCCGTTCTGCCCCAGCATATAGGGGAAACGCCAGATGTTGCCCAAACCCACCGCACCACCGGCGGCTGCCAAAATTGCACCTACATTGGAGGTGAAACCACGTGTGTTGTTGTCCATAACATTAATTTTAATATGTTGTAGAGACGCATGGCCATGCGTCTCTACAGATTGTTCAAAATGGGTTAAAACCGTCCGCCGGCACCACCGCCGCCGAAGCCACCGCTGCCACCAAAACCGCCAAAACCTCCGAATCCGCCACTGCTTCTGCCGCCTCCAAAACCACCGCTATAGCCTCCGCCGGTATAGTACGGACCGAAGAAACCACGGTCTGCAGTTCCTCCGAACGGGTCGGATCCGTTAGGGGTGTTCTTTTTCTTACTGAATACAATAAGCACTACGACAGCAGCTATGATGACGAAGAATATTAACACCGCAAGGGCATCCGGCTCTCTATCCTCCTCCAGATCCTCGGCAGAAATCTCTCCTGCTGCAAGGGGCAGAATGTAAGCCAATGCTGAGTCCAATGCAGCGGCATAGTTCTCTTCTTTTAATTCGGGAATCATCTTCTTCTCGATGATGCGCTTGGCAATGGCATCGGGGATGGCGCCCTCCAGATCGTAGCCGACGGAGATATAGACATCGCCGCCGCCATAGCTGTTGCGCGGTTTGATGAGGATGACCACGCCGTTGCGCTTATCCTTGGAGCGCACGCCCCACTGGTCGCCAATCTCGTAGGCATACTGTGCAGCCGAATAGGTGCCGAGGTTGTCCACGATGACCACGCAGATCACATTGGTGGTGCTGTCGTTGAATGCCACCAGACGGTGCTCCATGTCTTCCACCTGCGCACTGGTCAGCACGCCGGAGAAGTCATTGACCAATCTCGGCGGGTTGGGTGCGGGAGGGATGCCGCCTTTGGCAAAGCCACAGGCTATCACGCCCAACAGGAACAGGCACAGCGCAAGTCGTTTCATCTATTAGTCAAAGTTAAAATCCACAGAAGGAGCATTCTCCGCTCCGGCAGTGGCCTGGAAATAGCCTTTCTTGTCGAAGTTGAACATGCCGGCAATGATGTTGTTGGGGAATTTGCGAATGTAGGTGTTGTAATCTTTCACCACTTCGTTGAACTTGTTACGTTCCACGGCGATGCGATTCTCCGTGCTCTCCAACTGAGCCTGCAATTCCAAAAAGTTCTGGTTGGCCTTCAGCTCGGGGTAGCGTTCCACCACCACCATGAGGCGGCTCAATGCGGAGCTCAACTCGTCCTGCGCCTTTTGGAACTGGGCAATGGAATTCTCATCCAAGTTGTCGGCGTTCACTTGCACGGAAGTAGCCTTGGAACGGGCGTTGATGACGGCCTCCAGGGTGCCTTTCTCATAATCGGCGGCACCCTGCACGGTTTTCACCAAGTTCGGAATCAGGTCAAGACGACGCTGATAAACATTTTCTACCTGAGCCCATGCACCGGAGCAACTCTCATCTTTTTTGACCATTGTGTTATATGGCATAATCATCATGGCTAACAAAACCAAAATGACACCTACTACAACAATGATGGTAACGACTGATTTTTTCATCTTTTTGTGTTTTTTGGGGTTGAGACGCACGGCTTAATGTTGAGACGCACGGCCGTGCATCTTTACAATAGGTTTATATTAAAAATATTCGTTTGTAAATTTTATCACAGGCCCCGATATTCTCTGCCACATATTGACGGCAGATGTCGCAGGTGGCCTTGTATGTATCTGATTCCTCCTCGAAATGGCGGAGGATGCTGAACATCTCTTCCGATGAACGGATAGAGAACGCCCCTTTGCGTTCCACGAGCATGACCGCCTCGTTGAAATGGCTATACTTGGGACCAAAGAACAAGGGGACTCCGAACACGGCCGCCTCCAAAATGTTGTGCAAACCGGTCTTGAACGCTCCGCCGATGTATGAGATATCGCTGTATTTGTAAATCTTGCTCAACATGCCGATTGTATCGACAATGAGCACATCAGAAGTCTCCAACATTTCGTCAGTGGCTTCCGTAAACAAAACCGTCTTGAAATCGGAAAAAGTCTTTTGCACTTCCGCCTTGCGGGTTATCTCGTGTGGGGCAACAATCAATTTGTAGCCTTGCATGCGGGGCAACAACTGTGCCAGCAGGCTCTCGTCAGGCCCCCAGGTACTGCCCGCCACAATGAGTTTGCGGTCCTGCTTGAACCGCTCGACAAAATCCAGTGTGTAGGGCTGTGTGGCGATGGCATACACTCGGTCGAAACGCGTGTCGCCACAAATCTCCACCTGCGGTATGCCAATGCTCCGGAGCAAATCCTCCGATTCCTTGTTCTGCACAAAGAAGCCCGACGCTTTCCTCAACTGTTTGGCAAACCACTTGCCGATGGGCTTGAAGAAATACTGGTTGGAGCGGAAGATGGCACTGACATAGTAAAATGGGATATTTCTCTCGCTGAGTTGGTTCATGTAATTGTACCAAAACTCATACTTGATAAAGATGGCCATGCGCGGTTGCACGATCTGCAAAAAACGTTTCGCATGGCGTCTCGTGTCAGAAGGTAGATAAAAAATGTAATCCGGCAACGGGTCATTCTTGCGGATCTCGTACCCCGACGGCGAGTAGAATGTCACCAGCACCTTGACATCGGGCTTTTCCCGCTTGATCTTTTCTATCAGCGGACGGGCCTGTTCATACTCCCCCATTGACGCACTATGCACCCACACAGGGTGTTCGTCGCCCTTGAAGGTCTCTGCAAGTTTGTCGAACTGCCCCATCCTGCCCTTCACCCACAACCGTGCTTTCTCATTGAAGAGGGCAGCTATGCAGATACCGAGAGTATATAAAATGATACTAATAGAAAAGAGTATCAACATGATTTATCGATAGTAGAATGTAGTGACTGATTTCTTCTCGTACAACGGGATATTCCAACCTACCTTCAGGCTGACAAGTCCGCTGAAGCGGCTCTTCATGCCGGCAGTTGGACCTTCATAGAAGATGTAGTTGCGCATCGGCTTGGTCCAGCATTCGTAAAACTCAATACCGCCGTAGAAGTTGAGAATCCTGTTTTTCTGATTGAAAAGATAACCTACAAACTGGGTCATGGCAAAGCCGCCGGAGAGATGGTCGTAACCTTTCAGGTAGTTTTTGTCCAATTGGGGCACCTGATGGTCATAGTCGTTGATGCGGATCTTATGTCCGAAGTACCCGGCCCCGAAGCGCAACCAAATACCGGAATTTTTCCATCTGTTGACAGGAATGATTTTGCCCACACCCAGACCGAACATCCAATAACGGCCCTCAAAATAGAGCGTGGCTTTCATGCCATTGCCGTCCCATACGATGCCATTGTCGTTGGCCAAGTCACCCAGGAAGGCAAAGCTCGTGTCGCGGATATTGGCTCCGAACATGTAGCTGAATGCAGCATCCAATGTCCAGTTGCTCTTGGACTTGTAGAGCACGTTCGCCCCGACGGACATGTTGGGTTTAAACCATTCTTTCAGATAGCCCATCGGCAGGTGTCCGCCCATGTTGACCCCCACCCACACCATCGTGGCAGAGGTATCCACATAGTTCTTGTCCTTGAAATCCGTGCGGATATGGGACTGAGCCTGCAACGCTGCAGGCAGCAAGCACAAACCGATCAATAGCAGTAGGAGGTTTCTTTTCATTGGAATGGATTATTGAAAATTGAGAATTGAGAATTATAAAACAGAATTATCCATTCATAATTCCCAATTCTCAACTCTGAATTTATAATTAGTTCGTGCGTCCTGGATAGACCTTGAGCGCCTCTTCGAGGCACTTCACGGCCTTCTTCAGGTCTTCGACCTTAAGGCAGTAGCTGATACGGACCTCGTTGGTTCCTTGGCCTTTGGTGGAATAGAAGCCGGTAGCCGGAGCCATCATCGTGGTCTCGCCATTGTAGTTGAACTCTTCCAGCATCCACTGGCAGAAACGGTCGGAGTTGTCGATGGGGAGGCGGGCCACACAATAGAACGCGCCTTTGGGCATGGGCACGTAGCAGCCAGGGATAGCGTTCACGCCATTCACCACGGTATTGCGGCGGGCCACATAGTCAGTGATGACTGCGTCGAAGTACTCCTTCGGGGTGTCCACGGCAGCCTCGCCGAGAATCTGACCATAGGTGGGCGGCGACAGACGAGCCTGAGCGAACTTCATGGCCGTGTTATAGACATCCTTGTTGTGCGTGATGAGCGCGCCCGTACGCACACCGCATGCGCTGTAACGTTTGGAAACGGAATCCAACAGGACCACATTCTGCTCCAGACCTTCCAGCTGCATCACGGAGAAGTGTTTCACACCGTCGTAGCAGAATTCACGATACACCTCATCGGCGAACAGGAAGAGGTCGTGCTTTTTGGCAATCTCGCCCAATTGGCGGATTTCCTCTTCGGTATAAAGATAGCCCGTCGGGTTGTTGGGATTGCACACCATGATGGCCTTGGTCTTGGGTGTAATGAGCTTCTCAAATTCCTCAATGGAAGGAAGCGCAAAACCATTGTCGATGGTGGAGACGATGGGGTTCACCACCACACCGCACGTCACGGCGAAGCCATTGTAGTTGGCATAGAACGGTTCGGGGATGATGATCTCGTCGCCCGGATCCATACAGCTGTTGAAGGCAAATAGCAGACCCTCGCTGCCACCCGTGGTAATCAGAATCTCATCGGGTGTGATATCAATGCCCACGCTGTGGTAATATTCCACCAATTTCTTGCGGTAACTGAGGTTACCAGCGGAGTGTGTATAGGCGATAACGGGCACATCGGCTGTCTTGACCGCCTCACGAGCACCCTTGGGGGTCTCGATATCGGGCTGTCCAATGTTCAAATGATAAACGTGTACTCCGCGAGACTTGGCTGCATCGGAGAAAGGCACCAATTTACGAATCGGTGAGGAGGGCATTGTTTGTCCTTTTTTGGAAATTTGAGGCATAGTATTTAATGTGTTGAATGTTAATAAAATATTTCTTCCAATATAAAGTTTGCAAAAATACATTTTTTATGGTTCAATCGGAATGTGTATTTATTTGTAAAAATGTATAGTTATTTGGATTTTTGTTATTTTTGCAGGTGAAAAAATAAAGAATGAAACAGCAGTTAATACAGCAGATTTGCGACTATTTCACCACCCAACCCGTGCTCAAAGTATGGGTATTCGGTTCCTTTGCCCGAGGTGAAGAACATGAAAATAGTGACATAGATTTGCTGGTGCAATTCGATCGAAAAAATGCCAAAATTGGGTTATTCAAATACGCGGCAATAATAATAGATCTTGAAAACTTGCTCCAGCGCAAAGTTGACTTGGTAGAAGACGGAGCCTTGTTGCCCTTTGCAGAACGAACTGCTAACAACGACAAAAAATTGATATATGAGAGAGCCAGCGCGTGATCCTGGGAGATTAGAACATATTGTGATGGCCATACGCAACATTGAGGATTTTACTCAAGGTATGACATACGAGCAATTTCTTTTAGATAAGAAAACCCTTTTTGCCACCACTTACAGCATCCAGATTATTGGGGAAGCTGCCTATAAGCTGTCCAAAGAATTCAAAGCCCAGCATACTGAGTTGCCATGGATACTTATGGAAAAGATGCGGCACGTGCTGGTGCACGACTACTACAACATCGTACCGCAAGCGTTATGGGATGTGATTACAGACGATATCCCAAGCATCAAACCTCAAATACTGCAATTGTTTGATGAAATCAGCATGAATGAACAATCTTTCCGCTAAAATAATCCTGAAATTATTTTGCAACATCTTAAATTATGCTTGAATGAAGAAATATTTAATCCCTTTGCTTTGCTTGACATTCTTGTGTAGCTATAATCTCCAAGCCCAGAACACAGACTCCGGCAAGAAAACGAAAACGGAGAAAACCGCCAAAGCAAAAAAACCTAAAAAAGAGAAAAGTGCAATCCGCACCGGGTGGACCTTCGGAATACTGCCTTCGGTGGCCTACGATGCAGACAAGGGTTTCCAATACGGCGTGCTGGCCAATGTCTATGATTTCGGCGACGGCTCCATATACCCTGAGTATTTCCATTCGCTCTACTTCGAGGCAGCCTACACCACCAAACGTTCAGGTCTGTTCCGCTTCGCGTACGACTCCAAACACCTCATCCCCAACCACCGCCTCAAAATCGACGTCTCCTACCTACCCGACGCGCTGTGCGATTTCTACGGGTATAATGGATACCAGACGGTTTATAATGCCAGCTGGGCGAAGAAAAAATATACGGACACCTACATCTCCAGAGCTTTCTACAAATCTCAGCGCGACCTGCTCCGCGTGGCCGCCGACATAGATGGCTCCATCGGTGGCAACTGGTTCTGGAACGCAGGCATCGGACTGCTTGGCTACCAGATCGGCAGTGTCAACATCGATATGATCAACAAGAACAAGAAGCCGGAGAACATGCTTCCCGAAGTGGACGGCTTGTACGAGAAATATACCAAGTGGGGCATCATCGCGCCCAACGAGGCCAACGGAGGCTGGCACCCCTACCTGCGCGGCGGCTTGAGCTTCGACAACCGTGACCGCCAGCAGAACACGCACAAGGGAATGAATGCGGAAATCTTCTGGACCTATAATGCCGCCTTTGGCGAGGACAAGGAGTTCAACAACCTGATGCTCAACGCCTCCTTCCGCCATTTTGTGCCAGTGTATAAAGACTACATCACTTTCGCCTACCGCTTGGCCACCCAACTGACCGTGGCAGGTAAATCCCCGTTTTATCTCAGCAACTACTACAACAATCTTTTCATCCAACGTGTGCTTTATGAAGGACTGGGCGGCGGCAACACCCTCCGAGGTGTGCTCCGCAACCGCATCACCGCCCCTGGCTATGCCTTTGCCAACGTGGAATTCCGCTTCAAAATTTGCAAATTCGACATCGGCAAAGAACATTTCTTCATCGGCCTCAACCCCTTTGTGGATGCCGGCATGATTCTCCAACCCTACAGATTGAATGAACGTGAAATTCTCCAGAACATCGCGGCCAATGATCCCGATTTTGACATCTCACAATTGGATGATTACATAGTTTTCGACGACAAGACCAACGTCTATCGTCCCCATTTCTCCGGCGGTCTCGGCCTCAAGCTGATGATGAACGACAACTTCGTACTCTCCGTGGATTGGGCCGTCCCGTTCGACAAACGCGACAACGACGGTATGGCCAACATCTACGTGAAAATGGGCTACATGTTCTAAACACCAACAGGGACCATGCAGATATACGAAAACTATTCGGTGAAAGAGCACAACACATTCATGATGGATGTGCGTTGTGCGCGCTTTGTCTGCGTTGAGCACCCTGACGAGGTTCGACAATTGGCGGAGCACGGCGTGTTCCAGTCCGAGCACTTCATCCTCGGCGGTGGCAGTAATGTGCTGTTCACCCAAGATTATACCGGCACTATCATACATCCCGTTTTCAAGGGCATGGAGGTGTTGGAAGAAACGGAAGACGATGTGCTCTTGCGCGTGGCTGCGGGCGAGGAGTGGAAGCAGCTGCAACAATACTGCCTGCAACATCAACTCTACGGCATTGAAAACCTCATCGGCATTCCCGGGCTGGTGGGCAGTGCTCCGGTGCAAAACATCGGGGCCTACGGCGTGGAGGTCAAGGACACCATTGCACATGTGAAAGGCCTGCGCACCGACACCCTGCAACCCTTCGCACTGTCCAACGCACAGTGCAACTTCGGCTATCGCGACTCCATATTCAAACACGAACTGAAGCACAAGTGCTTCATCACCCACGTCATTTTCCGCCTCTCCAAGCACGAACACTACACCCTGACATACAAAGCCCTGAGCCAGGAACTGGACCGCTGCAACCTACAGCCTTCCTTGCAGAATATCACCGACTGCATCCTGCGCGTGCGCAACAGCAAGCTGCCTGATATCTCCAAAATCGGATGCGCCGGCAGCTTCTTCCAAAACCCGATTGTGCCGCAAGCCCAATACGAACAGCTATTGCTCACAACACCCGATTTGGTATCATATCCTGCAGACAACGGCCGGGTGAAACTCTCCGCAGGCCAGCTGATAGAAAAAGCAGGATGGAAAGGCCGCCGCAACGGCGATGCGGGTGTGTACGACAAACAAGCCCTGGTACTGGTAAACTACGGAATGGCAACACCTCAAGAGATTGTGTCACTTTGCCAACAAGTCATTGATGACGTGAACAAACTCTTCGGCGTGACCCTTGCGCCCGAGGTGAACATTTTATGATTCTATTGATAATTTAAAAAAGAAAAAAATGGACAAAGTTATCATTCTTCCTTACGACAGGATATACAAAAACTTCATCGATTCCAAGTATCTGCACGACGGACACGATGAGTATTACTACCGTGACCAGCAGGTGAAACACCCTGAAGGCGGCTGGCGGCATCTGCGCTCTGACGAGATTGAGCGGCTGGTCATCAACAACAATTCCGCCTCCAATTGGGACGACATCTGGATCACGGACGAGTTCGACACCAACATGATCCGCAACAACCGCTTCTTCGGCATGGTGCGTATCGGGCGCGTGCGCAAAGAAATCCTGCAATATCACGACCTCCGTATGCCAGTGGGAATCACCGACAGCAGCATCATGTCGTGCGACATCGGTGACGACGCAGCCATCCATGACGTGCATTACATGGCCAACTACATCATCGGCGACCGCTGCATCCTCTTTAACATCCAAGAACTCTCCACCACGGACCACTCCAAATTCGGCAACGGCGTGGTGAAGGAAGGCGAGCCCGAGGATGTGCGTGTGTGGCTGGAGGTGATGAATGAGAATGGCGGTAGGTCCATCCTGCCCTTCGACGGCATGATTACGGCTGATGCATACCTGTGGGCCAAATACGCCGACAACACCCAACTGCAAACCCGCCTCAAAGAGATTACGCAAAAGAGTGTCAACAACCACAGAGGTTTCTACGGCACCATCGGCGAAAGCTGCGTCATCAAAAACTGCTGGATTCTGAAAGATGCCAAAATCGGCACACACTGCTACATCAAAGGCGCCTCCAAACTCAAAAACGTCACCATCAACTCCTCTGAAGAGGAGCCCACCCAGATTGGCGAAGGCGTAATCTTGGTAAACGGCATCACCGGCTATGGTTGCCATATCTTCTATTCCGTCACCGCCACACGCTTTGTGTTGGGCGACAACTGCAATCTGAAATACGGCGCGCGGTTGATTCACTCTGTGTTAGGCGACAACTCCACCATCTCCTGCTGCGAGGTGCTCAACAACCTCATCTTCCCGTCGCACGAACAGCACCACAACAACTCCTTCCTCATCTCCGCCTGTGTGATGGGACAGAGCAACATGGCCGCCGGCGCCACCATGGGCTCCAACCATAACAGTCGCGCCACCGACGGTGAGATTGTGGCTGGACGCGGCTTCTGGCCTGGACTGTGCACCAGCGTGAAACACTCCTCCAAGTTCGCATCCTTCACCCTGTTGGCCAAGTCTGACTTTCCGCACGAACTCAATATCAAACTGCCTTTCAGCCTGGTGAACAACAACCCCAAGACCAACGAATTGGAGGTAATGCCCGCCTATTGGTGGATGTACAACATGTACGCCATCGCCCGAAACACTTCCAAATACCAGAAACGCGACACCCGCAAGCGCAAAATCCAGAACATTGAGTTCGAGACCTTCGCGCCCGACACCATGGAAGAAGCCATCGAGGGTCGCAAATTGTTAGAAGGATGGACAGGCAAAGCTTATTTGCTCCAGCAAGGCAACTTTGACCCGAAGATGGATTTCAAAGAACTGCGTAAGATAGGCAAGAATATACTGGACAACGAACCTGAAACCGCCAAAAGTCTGGAGATTATCGGCGAGGGCATGGAGTGCGGCCACCGCAAGGTGCGCATCCTCAAAGCCTGCGAAGCATACCACGCCTACGGTGACATGATTACCTACTACGCCGTGAAGAACATCATCCATTTCCTGGAAAACAACCCCAACTTCACCATCGATGCCCTGCGGAAAGAGATGGAGAGCAAACGCCAGCGCGAATGGGTGAACCTCGGCGGACAGCTGATGAACGGCGATGAAGTGGAACAACTGATTCACGACATCAACTGCGGCGTGCTCAACAGCTGGGAGGATATCCACCATCGTTATGATGAGATATGGCGCAGCTACACCATGGAGAAACTCCGTCATGCCTACCTGTCGCTCATCTTCCTGCATAAGGACGAAACCGAGACACTGACTCCTGAATTGTGGAAACAGGCAGTTAAGGAAGCCATGCGCATCCAACAATTCATCTGCGATCAGGTCTATATTACCCGTAAAAAAGACTATGACAATGAATTCCGCAACGCCACCTTCCACAACGAAGAAGAAAAAATCGCCGTCATCGGCAAACTCGACGAGGTGAGCTTTGTGAAACAGATACGAGAGGAAACGAAGGAAATTTTAACAACATACAAGAAATACGAGGAAATTGAGAATTAACCCCCCTTTCACCCCTTTCACCCCATTTACCTCATTTACCTCATACACCCCATTTACCCCTTTAACCCTTTTAACCCTTTTATCCCATGCGAGTAATAATCAAAAACAACTACAACGAAATGTCCCAGTGGGCCGCTCAACACATCGTGGAGCGTATCAACGCGTTCAAGCCCACCAATGAAAAACCTTTTATTTTGGGTTTACCCACCGGTTCCACACCCATTGGCACGTACAAGGAGCTGATCCGCCTGCACAAGGAAGGCAAGGTTTCCTTTGCCAATGTGGTAACCTTCAACATGGACGAATATTTGGGCCTGCCCCACGAGCATGACCAGAGCTACTGGTACTTCATGCACGATAATTTCTTCGATCATTTGGTAGACATGAAGACGGAGAATATCAATATCCTCAATGGCATGACGGACGACCCGGAGGGGGAGTGCGCCCGTTACGAAGAGAAGATCGCCTCTTACGGGGGCATCGACCTGTTCATGGGCGGCATTGGCGTGGACGGACACATTGCTTTCAACGAGCCCTATACCAGCCTCGCTTCTCGCACCGGCATACGTAACCTTACAACCGACACGCGGATCGTCAACAGCCGCTTTTTCGGCAATGATCCGGAGAAGGTGCCCAGCCAGGCTCTGTCTGTGGGCGTCGGCACCGTGACCGATTCCAAAGAGGTGCTGATCCTCATCAGCGGTCACAATAAGGCCCGGGCTCTGGCCGCTACAGTGGAGGGCGGCGTATCCCAGAAATGGACCTGCTCGGCTCTGCAGCTGCACAATGGCGCCATCATTGCCTGCGATGAGGATGCCTGCGGGGAACTGACGGTAGATACCTATA
>JAFZIP010000012.1 GCA_017554325.1 Bacteroidales bacterium | reverse complement strand
TCTAATCTCTAATCTCTAATCTCTCTAGGTTTCCCCCAAAATCTCAGCACCGCAATCTCGGCAAGGAAGCAGAGTAGGGCGAGGATGAGGAAGTACATCCAGAGGGGCTTGCCGTTGAGTTTCTCCGTGACGCTCTTGGCGATGTCCTTGGTGTCGGCGCGGATGACATCCACATTGTCGCCGGAGGCCTTGGCCATCTTCTTGAGGTCGCTTTCGTCGTAACAGCTGAGGTCCGACTCCTTGCGGTCCTGGTTGAACGCCAGCGTGCCAATGACGGCTCCGTCCTTGACAATGTCGTAGAAGCCGCTCTCTTGCACTTGGTCGTGGAAATACAGGGCTGTCTCATTGCCCAGACTGCGCTGCTCGGGGATGAACTCGGTCTTGGAGTTGCGGGCTTTCAGAGTGATGCTGCCGTCGCCCGTGGCACTTCGCAACGGTATGGTCTGCATCTGGTCCGCACCGATGACATTGTACAACTTGTCTTGGATGGCACTCATGATGCCGATGTTGTGCAGGGCCACGAAGCCGAGCGCGTGCCGGTGGGTGTTGCCAAACTCGTCGTTCATCGCCACCGCCGACAGGATGACCTTGCCCTTTTCAACCGGATAAACCGTGAGCATGGAAGCTCCGTTTTCCAGCAACATGACAATCTCACTGCCTTGGCTGCCGCCGTTGCCAATCTCATAGTGCTGCAGCGTCACGGGCATGTCCAGTTGCTCGTGCTGATTGTCCAAAGCTCCCTTGAAGTATATGCTTTCGGTGTTGATATGGCTGCATTTCAGCTCTTTCTTGACCAAAGATCCGTAGGTGCCGGCGCCGAGGCTGCCCAGGAACTGGTTCCAACTTTTGTCCATCTCCTTGGCTGGCAAAACCAACAGTGTGCCGCCGCTCTTTACAAATTTGGACAATTCATCCGCCAAACCTGAGGACAGTTTGGGAACCTCGCTCATCACGGCCACGTCGCAGTTTTTCAGTTGCGTGTAGTTGACCTGCGTGTAAGGCATGGTCTGGTAGTTGAAGACGGAATCCTTGCCGTACAGCGACTGCAGGAAACGGTTGTTCTCTTTGTCCTGAATGGCAATAATGTTGGAATTGTCGGTAACATTGTAGGTGAAATACAACTTGTCGTCAAAGGTGATGGGCGCGTCTTCGATGACGAGGAGTGCGCACTGTGTTCCGGTTTCGTCAATGCTGTAGGTCATGCGGCAGTCCATGTAGTCGCCAGCCCTGAGATCGATGGCGGCCATGGCTTTCTGCTTGTCGTTGACGTACATCTTCACCGGCAGCATGTTCAGGTCTTTGTCGCCGTAGTTGTGGATTCTCGCCATCAAGGTTACTTGGTTGCCGATTTTGAATACCGGAGACAGGAACCAGCAGCTGTCGATGCTCACGTTGTTTCTCTCTTCGATGGGCATGGGGATAAGGAACGTGCTGGCCGTGCTGTCGGTCGGCAGTTTGGCCGGATTGAAGCCGTTCTTCTGGAAATCGGAGATATAGTAATGAATGATGTTGCTTTTCTGTGAATTGAGGGCGGTGTTCTTTTCAAAGGCGATGATGTCTTCGAAGGAACGGCTGTTGGGCGAGATTTGCACTTTGTCCAGCAACTCCAGCATCTGGTCGCGGTTCAGGATATGCGATTCCTCGCCGGAGAAGTCGTGCGTGGTGAGTACGAAGTCATCGGAAAAGTCGAAGGCGTTGACGATGGATTTGGCCGCGTCGATGGCCTCGTAGAGCAGGGCGCTGTTCTCGCTGTTGGCCTCCATGGAGTGGGAGTTGTCGAGAAAGACGGTGATCAGGTTGCCGTGCTTGTTTTTCTGCCCTTTGTCGGGGATGAAAGGTTGCGCAAAAGCCAGTACGAGGGCCGCGATGCCCAGGATGCGCAAGGCCAGCACCACCAATTGTTGGATAGTCTGTTCCCGTTTGGTCTTCTTCTTGATGTCCTCTAACATCTTCACGTTGGAGAAATACACCGTCTTGTACCGTCTGAAATTGAACAGATGGATGATGATCGGAACAAGGATGGCGAAAAGACCGAAGAGCAGTAGAGGATTGGAAAAAGCCATAATTTGCAACTTTTACAGGGCCGCAAATATACAAAAAAAATGAGGGAAAGTGATTATTATCTCTTCACAATCCCATTCTCCTGGAAATAGTCGATCAGTTCATGGTAGAAGTGGGTGTGGGCCAGTGTTTCGCAGTTGCCGACTACGATGAGTTTGCGTTTGGCGCGGGTGATGGCCACATTCATGCGGCGCAGGTCCTTGAGGAATCCGATGCTGCCCTGCTCGTTGTCGCGCACCATGCTGATGAGGATGATGTCGCGCTCTTGCCCTTGGAATCCGTCCACCGTATTGACGCTGATGTTATGGCGGATAGGGGCGAGGGTGTGGCTTTTGTTCACCAGATGTCGTAAGATGCTGATTTGGGCTTTGTAGGGTGAGATGATACCGATGGTGGTTTTTTCAAAGAGTGAGCTGTCGATGAAGAGCTGTCGCACGTATTCTTTGAGAATGTTGGTGAGCAGCATCGCTTCGGCGCGGTTGAGGCGGCTTTGCGAGGCGTTCACCCTTTCGGTGAACTGCTGGCCGCTGGTGTCCACCCATACCAATGGTGCGTCCCACGGGGCCAGTGTGCGGTGGGCCACCTCCGGGGCAGCCTTCAGTCGCCCGTCGTAAAACCATCGGGAGGAGAAGTTCATGATGGCTTCGTTCATCCGGTATTGGGTGTCCAGCATCGTAACGGTTTCGGGCTTCGTCTCCACAATCCGCTGCATCAGGGTGCGGTCCAGTCCGCCCCGCGCGGCCTCCACACACTTGATGGTAGGCGGCAGTTGCTGGTGGTCGCCAGCAAATACCACGCGGTCGGCTTTGAGGATGGCGGCCCAGCAGGCGGCCTCCAGCGCTTGCGTGGCCTCGTCGATGAACAGGGTGCCGAAATGGCGATGCTCCAGCACACGGTTTGCGCTGCCGATCAAGGTGCAGGCCACCACTTCGGCCTGTTGCATGATTTCCTCGTGGATTTTGAGCTCCAACTCTTCAGCCCTCCGGTGCAGGCGTTGGAGTTGGCTGTGGCGCGTGCGTCCGTGCACGGGTGCGGCGTGCAGCTCGCGCAGGAGCTTGCGCACGCTCCAGAGCTCCGGATAGTCGGGGTGTGCGGCGTAACGGTTCTCGTAAGTGCTCTCCAGCAAGGGCTTGTTGATGCGCAGCGGGTTGCCCACGCGCAACAGGGACACGCCGCGGGCAATCAGCCGCGTGCTGATCCAGTCGATGGCGGCATTGCTGGGTGCACATACCAGCACCTGCGGCTCACGCCGTGTGGTCTCCATAATGGCTTCCACCAAGGTGGTGGTCTTGCCTGTGCCCGGCGGCCCGTGCACCACGGCCACCTCGCGGGCGTTGAGGATGCGGTTTACTGCTAAGTTCTGACTATCGTTCAGATTTTCGAACCGCATCGGCGGCAAATTCCGGTTCTCCGGCTTTAGGCTTCCGATGAGCGTATCGCGCAGGTGTACCCACTTTTCGCTGTCCAACGACTGCGCCCGCTGCAAGGCATCGTTCATCACTTGGTAGGTGGTTTCGTCAATGCCCAGTTGTACGCCTAAAGTGTGATTCTCGGCCAGACGGTGCAGCAGAATAGGGAAGTCGGTGGAGTTGGCCGCCACCAGCAATTTCCGCCCCTCGTAGCGTACGATGAAACAGCTGTCGGGCAGTACGGTGACGCGCTCCTCACGCTCGTCCTCCCGATAGAAGAAACGCACCGTCTTGCCTGGTTCGAACTCGCAGTCCTGACTCACCGCATACTTGCCTGTGTACTCCACTTCCACGACATACTGATTCACCGCATTGTAGTATGCATTGCCGACGGTTACGGGATACCAACAGTTGGTGTTGTTGTAATTGTTGTGTAATGCCGATCGGACCGCAGTCTCAAAACTCTGGCGGTCGTAGTCACGCTCGAGAGTGAGCAGACGGGATAGGCGTGAAAAGTGGGACTGAATGTTAGTCAAAAGTAATTATTTAAGATACTTGTGATCCGCGTAATCCGTGGAAAATTTACGCTACTGCCATTTCTGGCCGATATCCCAGTGATAGGCTTTTTTTACCACATGATGTGTTTCTTTCAGGTTGAATTCTTCCTCTATCAAGGGTATTGCTTGGGGATATTGCTCTATCCAAGAACCCACGGCAATGGTATATTCTCCGTTTTTAGGATTATAGAAAATATGACCGCGAGGAACCATCTCGTAAGCACCACGATAAGGTTCCACTCCGCCATTTTTGTGTTTTTGGCGATGGTATTCTTTCTTCCAGACATCCTCGTGCATTTCTGAACAGGAAATGGTTCCGAATTCTGAACGGGCATTAGGCTTTGTATAGTCAGAAGTACGATGTGAACGCACATCGAAAAGCTCATTGGTTTGGGGATTATACCAGAAAATTCCCACCTTGGGTTCATCGTCCTTGCCCCTGTTGGCAGCCATCATACGCATGGCCTCTTCCAATTCCTCTTCTGTGAAAGATTGGATTTTCTTCGTCTGATATGTGATGGGCGGTTCGGCGGCTTGAGCCTCTTCCGTGGAATCAACGCTTTGATACTCTGCCAGGGCTTTTTTAACAGCCTCATCCACAATCCGTTGTAGTTCTTCTTCGGTGATATTCATAAAGGTTTATTTACTGTTAAAAATTATTGTTGGTGATTTCCACCGCCAGACCTTTGAGATACTCTCCCTCCGGGTGGTATATGCTGACGGGGTGGTCGAGGGCGTGCTGCATGCGGTGGACAATGCGGGCGTTCTTGTGCTCCATGGCGGCGGCGGAGAACACGATGGTCTTGAAGTCGTCTTGGCTGATGGCCTGCGAGCACGAGAAGGTGAAAAGCAGCCCTCCGGGGGTCAGCTTCCGCATGGCTTGGCGGTTGATGTTGCGGTAGCCCTTGATGCCCTGCTCCTTTACGCGATGGTGCTTGGCAAAGGCCGGCGGGTCGAGCACGATGAGGTCGTAGTTGTGGTCGGGCGTGTTGTCCAGGAATTTGAACACGTCCTCGCAATAGGCGGCATGGCGGTTGGCAGCCTCCTCGCCAAGGAGGGCGATGTTCTGTTCGGTGAGGTCGATGGCCTTGCGCGAGATATCGACGGAGTCCACGTGGGTGGCGCCGCCGCGCAGCGCGTAGGCGGAGAAACCGCCCGAGTAGCAGAACATGTTGAGCACACGGCAACCTTTGGATAACTGTCCTACCAAGGCGCGGCTGTCGCGCTGATCCAAGAAGAAGCCCGTCTTCTGCCCGCCCGGGATGTCAATGTGGAAGGGAATGCCGTTCTCCTTGCCGATGATGTTGTCTAACTTACCGTAAAGCAGTCCGTCTTCGCTGGGATTGTCAGCGGTTTCCGAGAGGGTGAGCCCGCTTTTGTTGTAGATGGATTTGAGGTCGGGCATGAGCTCACGCAGAATCTGCACGAAGGTGTCGCAAAGCAGGTACATGCCGTATGAGTGGAACTGTAGCACGGCGTTGCCGTCATATACGTCAATGATGAGCCCCGGTAGGCCGTCGCTCTCGCCGTTCACCAGCCGTATCATGTTGGTGTCTGGGTTGTTGAACAGACCGATGCGTTGGCGATAATGCAGCGCATTGGCGAATTTCTGTTTCCAAAATTCATAGTCGGGCAGTGTCTGCTCAAAGCTGAAGACGCGCACTGCAATGGAACTGTCGTGGAAATGTCCCATGGCCAAAAACTGTCCGTTATGGTCGCACACCTCCACGATGGCACCGTTCGCGATGCCGCGGTCCATCTTCGCTATCGCCCCGGAAAACACCCAGGGATGATACCGGAGGAGAGACTTCTCCTTGCCCCTGTGTAACGTTATTTTCTTCATCAAAAATAATTGAAAATTGAGAATTGAAAATTAACTATTATTTCTACCAAGCTCTTGCCCCTAACGGGTCTGCTCAAGGAAACCAATTATCTCTAAACTCTAAACTCTAATCTCTAATCTCTAATCTCTCATCTTTCATCTTTCATTTCCTCACTGGCTCGCAAGTTAGCCCAATCCCTAACTTCTTGAAAATCTTGTGGTCCACTTCGCTGAGCATGGCGGTGGTGTGGGCTTGGCAACCGTTTAGTTGCGGCAGGCATTCCAGTGCCTTGCGGCAGTTCTCGTCGTTAAGGCTCAGCATGGAGAGAGCTACCAGCACCTCGTCCGTGTGCAGTCGCGGATTGCGCCCGTGAAGCAGGTTCACTTTCGTCTTCTGGATGGGCTCGATCATCTCCTGCGGGATGAGTTTCACGTCGTGGTCAATGCCGGCCAAATACTTGGTGGCGTTGAGCAGGAGTGCGGCACTGGGACCGAGCAGGGGAGTGGTCTTGGCGGTAATGATGGTCCCGTCGGCCAGCTCAATGGCAGAGGAGGCCACGCCAGTCTCCTCTTTGCGCTGGCGGGCCGCAATGATGGACTTGCGGTTCTCCGCCGTGATCTGCGCCCGCTTGAGCAGCAGCGAGATCTTGTTGACCTCGTTCTCGGTGGCCTTCCCGATCACTACATTGCACAATGCGGTGAAATATCTGCGGATAATCTCGTCTTTGGAGGCCTCGCAGCACACTTCGTCATCCGAAATGCAGTAGCCGGCCATGTTCACGCCCATGTCGGTGGGCGACTTATACGGGTTTTCGCCATAGATGCCCTCGAAAATGGCATTCAAGACGGGGAATATCTCAATGTCGCGGTTGTAGTTGACGGCCATGTTGCCGTAGGCTTCCAGATGGAAGGGGTCGATCATGTTCACGTCGTCCAGGTCGGCGGTGGCAGCTTCATAGGCGATGTTCACGGGATGTTTCAGCGACAGGTTCCAGATGGGGAAGGTCTCGAACTTGGCATAGCCGGCCTTGACGCCCCGCTGGTTCTCCTGATAGAGCTGGCTCAGGCACACGGCCATTTTGCCGCTGCCAGGCCCTGGGGCTGTCACCACCACTAATGGACGTGTGGTTTCCACGTACTCATTGCGGCCGAAGCCGTCGGGCGAGTCGATGAGGTCCACGTTAGTGGGGTATCCTTCAATGATATAATGGTAATAGACTTTGATGCCGAGCCGTTCCAGTCGTTCGCGGTAGGCCATTGCGCTGGCCTGTCCGTTGTAGTGGGTGATGACCACACCGCTGACTAGGAACCCGCGCCCGATGAAGATGTCGCGCAAACGCAAGACATCCTCGTCATACGTGATGCCCAAGTCACCGCGAATTTTGTTTTTTTCAATATCCACAGCACTGATGACGATGATGATCTCGGCGTCATCCTGCAGCTGCGTGAGCATCCGCAACTTGCTGTCGGGTTGGAATCCGGGCAAAACACGGCTCGCGTGGAAGTCGTCATACAACTTCCCGCCGAATTCCAGATAAAGCTTGTGACCGAATTGAGCGATGCGCTCTTTGATGTGCTCTGATTGGATTTTCAGATACTTCCCGTTATCAAAACCTACTTTCATAATAGCAATGCTTAATACGGGGTGCAAATATAAAAATTTTTCCTTTGAAAAAGTCTTTTTCTTATTTTTGTTGTACTTTTGCAACCGCAGAAAATTTTTGATAATCTTATAAAAATATTTTTTCTATGGAAGAAAAGAAAACTTCAATGATCAGACTGAGAATGAGCTCACAGGACGCTCATTATGGTGGAAACCTGGTTGACGGCGCACACATGCTCGCCCTCTTCGGCGATGTGGCTACCGAACTCTTAATCATGCAGGACGGCGACGAAGGCCTCTTCTGCGCATACGACAATGTGGAATTTTTGGCTCCGGTTTATGCCGGCGACTATATCGAGGCTGTAGGTGAAATCACCCATGTGGGTAATACCTCCCGCAAGATGGTCTTCGAGGCCCGCAAGATCATCGCCCCGCGCCCGGACATCAGCCCTTCTGCTGCCGACGTTTTGGCAGAACCCATCGTGGTTTGCCGCGCCTCCGGCACCTGCGTCACCCCGAAGCAATGCCAGAGGAAATAGATGAGAGTTTAGAGATAATAGTTATCCTCTTTTACCTCATTCACCTCTTTCACCTCATTCACCCCTTTTACCCCATTTACCAACTAAACTAGATAATTATGGAAAAACTGATAATTACCGCCGCTATTTGCGGTGCTGAAGTTACCAAAGAACAGAACCCCGCAGTGCCTTATACCGTGGAGGAAATCGTGAAGGAAGCCAAGTCCGCCGTGGATGCCGGTGCTGCCATCGTGCACTTGCACGTGCGTGAGGACGACGGCACGCCCACGCAGAGCCGCGACCGCTTCCAGGAGTGCGAGACCGCTATTTACAAGGCTTGCCCGAATGTTATCCTCATTCCGTCCACTGGCGGTGCCGTGGGCATGACTCCGGAGGAGCGTCTCCAATCCACAGACACGACGCCCGTGCCCGAGATGGCCACGCTGGACTGTGGTACTTGCAACTTCGGCGACGAGATTTTCGACAACACCATGCCGACCATGCGTGCTTTTGGCAAGCGCATGATGGAGCGTGGCATCAAGCCCGAGTACGAATGCTTTGAGATGGGCCACTTGGATACCATCCTGACCATGGCTCGCAAAGGCCAGGTGCCCGGAGCTCCCATGCAGTTCAATTTCGTGTTGGGCGTGCCCGGTTGTACGCCTGCCACGGTGGACAATCTCTGCTGGCTCGTGAAGAACATCCCGGCCGGTTCCACGTGGACCAGCACGGGCATTGGTCGCCATGCATTCACGCTGGCTGCTCCCACCATTGTGATGGGCGGCAACGTGCGTGTGGGCTTCGAGGACAACCTCTACCTTGAAAAGGGCGTGTTGGCCAAGTCCAACGGCGAGCTTGTGGACAAGGTCGTCCGCATGGCCAAGTTGCTCGGCCGCGAGGTGGCCACCTCCGACGAGGCAAGAGTCATCCTCGGCCTGAAGAAGTAATCAGGCCATTATGTGAAACGAAAAAGCCACTGGAAGGTGGCTTTTTTTATGGGGTGATTGGAGAAATGGGTGTGTTACTGTTGTTTCATTTTAGAAATTTCCTCGTGGGAAAGGCTCGAGACGCGGGCAATTATATCTAATGCAATGCCTTCAGCGAGCATATTTTGCACGAGTTGGCGTGTGCCTTTTTCAAACCCCTCCTCAACACCGTCTTCGCGTGCGCAGGCGATGGCATCCTGCACATCCTCGTATTCAAAAATACTCTTTTCGTATTCTTCTTTTTCCATGTTGTTCAGTTTTGATATTTTGCATTCCTCAATGAGTTTTCGGAAGACACCCCTCTCCGAGGCTCCGTAGTCTTGGTCAGTACTGCCGGCGATGGAGGTGAGCAGTTCAAGCCACTTGTGCATGGGCGAGCTGTCCGAACTCTTATCCTTGACGGCTGCAAATTTACACAATTCGACGAAAAAAAAGGTGGTTTTGTCGCTGAAAATTTTATTGGTCTCGTCCTTGAGCATAACCTTGTGGAAGTAACGGTCATTGCCTCTGAACTCCGGTGCGTTTTTGGTTTTCGCAATAGATGTCGAAAATCACCCTTTTGTCCTCCGGCCTCTCGCCGAACTGCTCGGTGGGCAGGAAGGTGATGTCGGTGATGATGCCGACTTCATCGGAAATGCTGGAATTGAGGAAGTCAATGAGGATGTCCTTGTTGTTTTCGGAGGCGAAGATCCGCTTGAAGCCGAAATCGGACAGCGGATCGAAAAATATCATGTCTTTCTTCATAGTAAAATGTTTTAGGTTGCCACAAAGATACAACACGAAAACACTTTTGTCAAGAATTTTGTAAGAAATATTTTTAATGTAATAATCAGTATGTTAGAAATTTACGAGGTGTAAAATTAAGAATGGGTTGTTAATGTGAGGTGGTAGATTTGGGAGAATCGTTGGGGGTGCAAGCGGTTAGGGACACGGTTTGTTTTGGAGGTTCCGCCAGCAGAGCTACATGGTTTACGTTGGAGGTTCCGCTTGACGCTGTCGCGTTTCGCGGAATGGTGGGTGTGGACAGGCCGGCAGGCCTGCAAGGCTCGGTAGCCGGGGATGTGAATCCCCGGGAATAGAGGGCACGTGTGTGATGGATTGCGGCGCGAGGTTGGTGTGTGACGGAGTGCAGGCGGCTGAGCCTGCCGAAGCCGCCGCCGCGAAATTCACACAATATCAATATGGGAAAATAATGTATTTTTGAAGCCACAAACATGTCATTGATGAATTAAAAAAAGAATATGTCCAGAAATCAGAATAATCGTGTTTTGCTAATTGTCGGAATAATATTTTGTGTGTTATTTTTCATAGTATCTATTTTCATTTTGGTAGGTAATGTTTTATCGTATTCTTTTGATGTTCATCAAAATATAAATGAATGGGTGAGTATCAGTGTCTATGGACAACAGCTAAAGTGGGATATGCTTTACAACGAACTTGCTATCTTGTTTGCTGCTGTTACACTTTTCATAGAGGTCATTCTGTTGATAAAATGGATGAAAAAAAGCAAATAACATCCAGTACCATCCTTGTTCTCTGAATAATCCTATCTTCGCGCCATGATTTCACCATTCACCCATTTGGTTTTCAAGAAGAGCATTAAGTGTGTTTTATATGCAGCATTTGGTTGCATTGAACTATTGTTGTTCATGTCTTGTGGCTTGTCTAACAAGGATGATGCTCGACTGACGGCACCTGACACCATCATGGGAGAAAAATCGAATCGTAATCTTCAAAACGAAACAAGAACGATGTTACCGTATTTGTTGCCCATTGACAGTTTGTGGGCCTATTACAATGTTGCATGGACAACATCAGGTAGATGCAACAAACCTGATATCTTTGACGACGACAGCAGTAAAAATCTTCTGTATGGTTTTTATGTTGTGTTGGACCATCGTTCGGGACGTACCTCCAATGTTGCGGATATAGTGGTTTCTTATCGCGAGAATACGTCTTGGGGAAGTTCAGACACTACGCAAAAAATCAGGGTGATTCATGTCAAGGACAGTCTTTTCGCACTACCAATCGCTCCCTTTCACGTAGGTGACCATATCCGTTGTATATATGACAAGGCGATGTTAAAGAAAGGAAACTACTACTACTACTCTGGTGAGAAATATTGTTATGTGGTAGAGTCCTGTCAGGATACCATCCAGCAGTTTTATGTTTTTCCTGCTGATTTAGCTTGCGATTGGCCTCGGGTCTTGAAATATGTTGAAACTCACTGAAATAAAAAAAGCCACCTTCCGGGTGGTTTTTTTTTTACTTTTACGTCCAAGCACCATTCCGCCAGCGGAGCTGGCGGAACCTCCAACGTTAACCATGTAACTCTGCTTGTTGCGGAATCCCCAGCTATTTGTTGATCATCTCCCTCACGGCGTTCTCCAGGGCGGGGCCGCGGAGGTCCTTGGCCACGATGCGGCCTTCACGGTCGAGCAGGAACATGGCCGGGATGGAACGCACACCATAAATTGCGGCGGCTTCGGAGGACCAGTACTTGAGGTCGCTCACGTGGTTGGGCCATACCAATTGGTCGTCTTTGATGGCCTTCTTCCAGCTGTTGGCATCACGGTCCAAAGAGACGCTGAACACTTCGAATCCCTGATCGTGGTACTTCTGATAGACGTTGCGCACATTGGGACTCTCGCGGCGGCATGGGCCACACCAGGAAGCCCAGAAATCAATCAACACCACCTTGCCGCGCAGGTCGGAGAGCTTGCGGATGTTGCCGTCAGGATCGGGGAATGCCAGCTCCGGAGCCATGGAGCCAATGCCCGTTCTGCCGGCAGGTGAGTTCATGATGGTGTAACGCTCCTTCACAATGGGATGCGTCGGGTATTTCTTGTACAATGCATTGATCACAGATTCGTGCAAAGCGGCGTTCTGCTCCTTCGGGAACAAATCCAGGAACATCAGCGTGGCAATGTCGTCTTTGTTGTCCAAGATGGCCTGCTTGATCTGGTTGCTGATGGCAGCGTCGGTCTCGTTGTAGGCGGTCTGGTATTTGTTGACGACAGCCTTTACCAGCTGTTGTGCACCATTCACCACATTGGCCCCTATAGGTTTCTGCGTGTTCATGTTTAATTTGTACGAAGCTTCAGTGTGCATCAACTTTTCGCTGGCCTCAGTTGGAAAAGCAGCCAACACCTTTGCAATCCAAGAATTTTTCTCGCTCTTTTTATCAAAAAGGTTGAGATAGGAAAGGCTGTCGCGTTCACTTACCAATGCTTTGGCAGCGGAAGCCAACGGAGCCAGTGCCTCGGAAGCCTTGTCCTGGCGGGAATCCGCTTGGTAGATGTAATCGTCCAACATCGCGTAATAATCGCTGTTGCCTGGAAGACGATTGACCTTGTAATCATAATAAAGACTCTTGTTTTCCAGATAGTTGGCAAAAGGTTTATAGTTGTTGTCCAGCGCCTTGAGATATTGGTGGGCTTTCGTGATGAAGTAGTCCACATTGCCGCCTTTGACTTTGTTGTTGGGAGCATAAAGAGAGATGAGAACATTCAGAGAGTCCACATTGCCGAACGCTGCCGTCACATAGTTGTCGATCTCGTTGGTCGTCTGTCTGAGATTGGTGACTTCCTGCGTCATCTTGCTCCAGTATTTCTGGGTTTCATCCTTCTGCAATGCGTTGTTCAGGCTGTCAATCACCTCTTTCTTGTAGTTGTTGGCATTGCTCACATCCTGCACGAAAGCCATAGACGGAGAGTTGGTCACGCTGACCACATTCTGCAGGTCTTCCGCATCAATGATGAGCTCCATGTTTTCACCCGGAGTAATGACGATGAGAAAATAGTTCTCATCACCGAAATCGAAACGGTAGATATCGTTGGGAATATCCAATTTCATGGAAAAAGCGTCGTTCTTGATGTCAGCGGAAGCATACTGCGTTCTGCCGTTGCCGTACGCGTTGATCAGATCCACATGCTTGAACGTGTTGTTGCGGATGGAAACGCTAACGGTGGACTGGTTCTGGGCAAATGCTCCGAAGCTTATGAGTAAGATGCTGATAAACAGTGTGATTTTTTGAATTTTAGAAAACATAGCCTGTTGTTTTTAGGGGTGCAAAAATACAAAAATATTTATCGGACTATATCAAAATCCATTTGCTTTTTAATCAAGTCAACGGCTACCACCCTGACCTTTATGGTGTCGCCGAAGCGCAGCGAGTGCCCGTGGTGCAAGCCGACTAACGTATAGTTCTCTTCGTCAATGTAATAGAAGTCATCGTCAAAGCTGCGCATGGGGATCATGCCTTCGCATTTCGACTCTTTCAGTTCGGCATAGATGCCCCATTTGGAGATGCCGGATACGGTGGCTTCGAACACTTCGCCCACCTGGTCGGCCAAATATTCGGCCTGCTTGTACTTGATGGAGTCGCGCTCGGCTTGCGTGGCCTGCTGCTCCATTTGCGAGCAGTGCTTGCAGAATTCCTCGTACTGGTCTTGGTTCACGGATTCCTTGTTGGCCAGGTATCGGTCGAGCAAGCGGTGCACCATCATGTCGGGGTAGCGGCGGATGGGCGAGGTGAAGTGGGTGTAGTAGGGGAACGCGAGCCCGTAGTGGCCGATGTTGTCGGTGGAGTAGCAGGCGCGTGCCATCATGCGGATGGAGAGCTTGCTCAGCATGTCGTAGTCGGCTTTGCCCTTTTGGTCGGCCAGCATAGCGTTTAAAGAACTGCTCAGTGACTTGGCCGAAGATGTCTTCAGCTCAAATCCCAACTTCTTGACGAAAGTCTTGAAGGTGTTTACCTTTTCGTCCAAAGGTTTGTCGTGGATACGGTACACAAAGACGTTGGGAGTCTTTCCGGCAATTTTCTTCTTGCCGATCTTCTCGGCAACTCTCCGGTTGGCTAACAGCATGAACTCCTCGATGAGCCAGTTGGCCTCTTTCTGTTCTTTCAAATAGACGCCGATGGGATGTCCCTGCTCGTCCAATTTGAATTTCACCTCTTCGGTTTCAAAGTTGATGGCGTTGTTGTCGAAGCGCTTCTTGCGCATGATTTGCGCTAAAGCATTCAGCTTGAGCATCACCTCGGCCAAATCTCCTTTGCCGGATTCTATTATTTCCTGCGCCTCCTCGTAATTGAAGCGGCGGTCGGAGTTGATGACGGTGTGCCCGAACCACTCCTTGTGCACTTTGGCTGTGTCGTCCAAGTCGAAGACGGCGCTGTAGCAGAGCTTGTCCTCGTGCGGGCGCAGGGAGCAGAGGTTGTTGGACAGGGCCTCCGGCAGCATGGGGATGGTGCGGTCAACGAGATACACGGACGTGGCGCGGTCGTAGGCCTCCGCGTCTAATGCGGTGCCCGGGCGCACGTAATGGGTCACGTCTGCGATGTGGATGCCGATGCGGTAGAGACCGCTTTCCAGCACCTCGAAGGAGATGGCGTCGTCAAAGTCTTTGGCATCCGCCGGGTCGATGGTGAACGTGGTGACGTTGCGGAAGTCGCGGCGCTTGCGGATTTCGCTTTCGGGAATCTCTTTCGGAATGTTGTTGGCTTCCTTTTCCACCTTGTCGGGGAATTTCAGCGGGAAGTCGTTTTCGGCGAGGATGGCCATCATCTCCACGTTGTTGTCGCCGGGCTTGCCCAGTACATGGGTCACTTCGCCCAGCGGACTGCGTGTCTTGGCGGGCCAATCCACAATCACGACCACCACCTTGTCACCGTTCTTGGCTTTGTTCAGCAGCCTGCCGGGGATGATGATGTCGCGGCGGAAGTAGGCGTTGTCGGGGATGAAGTAGGCCACTCCCTTGCGGATGGAGATGGTGCCCACGATCTGTTTCTGGCTCCGTTGCATCACTTCCACCACCTGGCCCTCGGGGCGTTTGCCTTTGCGGGCGGGGAAGACGACCACTTTCACAAGGTCGTTGTTGAGCGCGTTGCCCAGATTGCCGTCGGCGATGAAGATGTCCTCCTCCAGCGACTCGTCGCGCGTGTCGTTGGCCTCGCTTTGCGGAATGACGAAGGCCATGCCGCTGCGCTTCATCTCGATTCTGCCGATGACGTAGTTGCGGCCGTTGTCCTTGCCTTTCAGCTGCTTGTAGTTGACGCGGTATTTGCCGCGCCCGGCCTTGAGCAGCAGTTTGGCCTCCACGAGGCGGTCAATTTGTTCTTTTACTTCTTCACGGCCTTGCTTGTCGTAGATGCCGACTTTGGCCGCTATCTGTTTGTAGTTGAGTTTCTCGTTTTTGCCTTGAGTCAGCGACTCGAGGATTCTTTTGGATAAGTCTTTCATAACGTTGAGACGCACGGCCGTGCGTCTTTACTTTTTTTATTTTTGAGACGTACGGCCGTACGTCTTTACAATATATTTACCATGGTCATCGCAGATGAACCATGCTTCGAGTTCGGGGTGCGTGTCGAGCACCTTTTGAGATTTCTCCATGCCGAGCACCATGAAGGCGGTGGCATAGGCATCGGCGGTCAGGCAGTCGGGGGCGATGACGGTGACGCTAAGCAGGTTTGTCTGTTCGGGCTTGCCAGTCACGGGGTCCAGAATGTGGGTGTAGCGCACGCCGTCCTGCTCGAAGTAGTTGCGGTAGTTCCCAGACGTGGCCACGGCGCGGTCTTGCAGGTCGAAGCTCTCGCTGCTCTCGGCGGGACCGTCGGCCGTTTCTGTGGGCACCTGTATGCCCACGCGCCAGGGCTTGCCGTTCTTGGTGCCGCGAGCCACTACCTCCCCGCCAATCTCCACGATGCAGTCAGCATAGCCCTGCTCGTTCAGGAACCGGGCTACCTGATCCACTGCGTATCCCTTGGCGATGGCGTTGAAGTTGAGCTGCACGCGCGGGTCGGCCTTCACGACACGCCCGTTTTGAACGCTCACCAGCTGGCTGCCGACAAATTGCTTCACGGAGTCGATTTGCGCTTGCGGTACCACCGTTTTCTTGTTCCCGCGCCCGAAACCCCACAGCTCAATCAAAGGCTGGCAGGTGCAGTCGAAGGCGCCGTGGGTCTGCTCCGATATTACCGAAGAGGCTTCCATGACCTTCAGAAAATCTTTGTTTGGGAGCAAATCTTCGCCTTGGTTTATTCTGGAAATGATGGAATTGGTGTCAAAAATGGAGAAGGTG
The DNA here is from genome assembly GCA_017554325.1 of Bacteroidales bacterium. Classification (GTDB taxonomy): domain Bacteria; phylum Bacteroidota; class Bacteroidia; order Bacteroidales; family WCHB1-69; genus F23-D06. Next base: position 42,362 of record JAFZIP010000012.1, on the reverse strand, counting down.
CGGTTGATCTCCTTCAGCACGGAGTCCACCTGTCGGGGTAGTTTATCTGAACGGTCGCCCAGATAGGTGATGTGATAAATGGTGCCGAAAGCGGTGCCTTCGATGTGCTGTTCGGGCAGTTTGCCACAGGCGGCGAGCAGCATGGAAATCAGGATAATGGGGAGTAGTTTTCTCATCTTGTTTTAATTGGCTGCAAAAATAATAAAAACATGGGTGTTTCGTTATTTTTTGACTATTTTTGCCGACTCAAAACCAAACTACCTATGAAAGTACACTTTATTGCCATTGGCGGCAGCGCCATGCACAACTTAGCCATTGCCTTGAAACTGAAAGGCTATGAGGTGACTGGCTCCGACGACGAGATTTTTGAACCCGCGAAAGGACGTCTTGCAAAATACGGCATCCTGCCAGAGTCCATCGGCTGGCATCCGGAGCGCATTACGCCCGAGTTGGATGCCATCATTCTGGGTATGCACGCCCGCATCGACAATCCGGAACTGGTTAAGGCCAAGGAACTCGGATTGAAAATTTACTCGTATCCCGAATATCTGTACGAGCAGAGCAAGGACAAGACCCGCATTGTGGTGGGTGGCAGTCACGGCAAGACCACGATAACGTCCATGATTATCCATGTGCTGCAGCAGAACGGCATTGATTGCGACTACATGGTGGGTGCGCAGTTGGAGGGCTTTGAAGTAATGGTGAAGTTGTCCGAAGAGGCCAAGATCATGGTCATCGAAGGGGACGAGTACCTGACCTCACCCATTGACCGCCGGCCCAAGTTCCATGTCTATCAGCCTACCATCGGCATCGTGAGCGGCATCGCGTGGGATCATGTCAATGTGTTCCCGACCTTTGATATTTACGTGAAGCAATTTGAGATTTTCGCCAACATGATACCCGCCGACGGGGAGTTTATCTACTGTGAGGATGATCCTGAACTGCCTGCCCTCAGCGAGAAAATCCTGAACACGAAGAAACATCCCTACGGCGTTCATCCATACCACATTATGGACGGAATTACCTATCTGGAAACGCCATACGGAGACTATCCGCTGAAGATATTCGGCCGGCACAATCTCACCAACCTCAATGCGGCGCGATACGCGTGCGCAGCAGTTGGCATAGAAGACAAGGCTTTTTACGAGGCTATCTCCACGTTCAAGGGGGCTTCCAAACGTCTGGAGCTGGTGGCCAAAAGTGACACTTGTTCAGTCTATAAGGATTTCGCCCACTCGCCATCGAAGCTCAAGGCGACCATCGCGGCCGTGCGCGAGCAGTTCCCGGACAGAAAACTGGTGGCCTGCATGGAGTTGCATACCTTCAGCAGCCTTTCGGAAGGTTTCCTGGCGCAGTACAAAGGCGCGATGGATTCCGCTGACATGGCTATCGTATATTATTCCCCGGAGGCCATTGAACTGAAAAAACTGCCGCCCATATCTCCCGAAATGATTTTCAAAGCATTCGGGCGTGAGGACCTCCTGGTATTCCATGATTCTGTTTTATTGAAAGATAAATTGTTGAATATCAATCCGGAAGAAACTGTTTTTCTCATGATGTCTTCTGGAGATTTTAACGGAATTGATGTTGCCGAGCTGGGAGAAAAAATTATATCTTTGCGCGCTTAAAATTAAAACACTATAAAAACACATAAAAAATGAAAAAAATTGTTTTATCTTTGTTGATGTCGGTGCTTTGCGTATGCGCATTCGCACAACCGAAGATTCAGTTTGACCAAACCACCTACGATTTTGGTAAAATCAAAGAGGAGGGTGGCAAAGTTACCGGCAGATTTGAATTCACCAATGTCGGCGACAGCGACCTTGTCTTGACCAATGTGCGTCCCGGTTGCGGCTGTACAGCAGCCAACTACTCCCATGATCCGGTTGCTCCCGGTCAGAGAGGATACATTGAGGCTACATACAATCCGTACAACCGTCCAGGAGCTTTCAACAAGAATATCCGCGTGACTACCAATGAGCCGCAATTCCGTGGCGAAAAGCCTGCTGGTCCTCACATGATTTTCATCAAAGGTGAGGTGATCAAGCGCCCGCCCACAGTCTTTGAGATGGCTGGTTTCAAGAACGGCAACGGCATGTCCCGCATCAAAGAGTCCAGCGTCACGCACAATCTGCTGAACACTGAGTCTGTGCTGGACACATTCCAGATCCATAATTTCTGGGACAAACCCATTACCTACGAGGTGGAAGTGAAAGAAGGTTATGTTACCGAGGTGTATCGTTCTTTTGGCAAAGACATCATGCCGGGCCAAGAGGGTATCTTGGTGCTGAAATATGACGCTTCCAAGAGAAATGCTTTCGGTCAGTTGAAAGACCAGGTTTTGATTAACACGAACGACTCTATCGAATCCAAGAAAATCATCTATTATTCTGTGAATATCAAGGAGGATTTTTCCAAACTGACCAAAAAACAGCAGAAGAATGCTCCGGTGTCGGCTTATAGTACAACGGAATGTGATTTCGGTCAAGTGCAGAAAAATGCGCAAAAGAAGACCACATTTACAATCTTCAACAAAGGTAAGGATCCTTTGATTGTACGCTCTTTGCAAACCAGCAATGGCATGTTCAAGGTTTCTGCAGACAAGATGGAGATTCCGGGAGGCGGCCAGGCTGAGGTTACGGTTAGTTTCAGAGCAAACACCCGCGCCAGCGCACAGAAAGCTACTATTGAAATCATCACCAACGATCCAGCCAACCCAATCCAAGTGGTTGATCTAAAAGCTCAGGTGCTGTAAGCAGCTGCTTGTTTTGACAAAGCATACTTAAATGCTCCTCTTATCCGACGGGAAAGAGGGGCGTTTTTTTTATTATGGAAGTTTGAGCAGACTACTCAAAATACTCGAAGGCATCCACAATGTCGAGATAGACGCCGTCGAAACCGGCATCCAGAATACGGTTGAGGTAACTGTCGCCAGAACCGCAGATGATATCCTGCCAATCGGAACACCAATAACAAACTTTGTAATTGCCTTTCCATGCGGGATTTTCACGCTTGAGCCACGCGGGTGCATGCCGTTGCCATGAGGGTTGCCAATAATAACGGTAGTCCTCGGCTTCGCCAATGGACATATAGCAAATGGCCAATCGCTTGCTTCCGTTGGCTTTGTGCTTCAAACGCTCCACTTCTTCGGCTGTAAATGCAGTGCCGTCGTTGAAAAAAAGGTCCATGATGATGACATCATAGTAGGTGGAGGATACAGCATTGATGAAATCCGTTCTTTTATTGAAATTTTCAGTATTAAGAAGATACAGGAAATTCTGAGCGTCGCCCAGCTGAACAATGTCCTGAGCACTTTCATGTGGCGGTGCTATGTGGGGAATCATGTCCAGTTCGCGGCTTTGGGGTGTGAATGAGAGAAATCCCTCTTCATTGCAGCGGGCTTGTGCATCCGCGATATAGTCGGGACTGAAACAATAGTCTGTGACGAGAATGCTTTTCCCTTCCTGTTGTGACCGCCGGAGATAGGTCAACAAGTACTGGGTTACATCTTCGGGTGTGGGTTCGTTTTTGTTAACATATCCATAGAATAGATCCTCCTGTCCGTGCCCGTCGATGGCGGCAAGGTAGGCAGCGGAAAGTTCTGCATCGGCATCATCACCCAAAGTCACTAACTCTATGCCATTTTGCGGGATGACGATGAAATCGGCGTCTCGTTCGCGCGCTGTCTCGCTGATACGAATGACAAACTCGCGCATGGCTTGCCGATAGTCGTCACAAGGCTCTACCTTATGTCGCTGACATGTCAATAGCAACAATGGTAACAAACAAAATAATAATAATTTGGTGTTTTTTCTTACTCGTGTTGTCATGACGCAAAAAGTACAAAATTACGGAGAAATTCTATCTTCTGTTTATGCATAGCTGTGCATGCCTCCCAGTAGGAAGCTGACCCCGAAATAGGTGATCACCACGCTCAGGAAAGCCAGAATGCAGTAGATGTGGAAAAACATGGGTTTGCGGAAGGATTTCCATACGGAGCCGTGCAGTGGGGCGGCGTATATCAACAGCGTGATGAGCGCCCATACCTCTTTCGGGTCCCAAGACCAATAATTGCCCCATGAAATGTTGGCCCACACGGCACCGATGACAATGCCGGCCATGAGCAGAGCCACTGCCGGATAAAGCATGATCAAGCTTATGTTCTGCAAGCGTTTCAGATAAACTATGTTGTTGGGCTGGGAAAGACGTACCAGTACTGCGCTGATGCCGTTCAGCATGATGAAGAACAGCAGGGCGTAGGCCATCATGATGACGGAAACGTGCAGGCTCAGCAGTGGGGACAAGAGTACCGGCATCAGGTGGGTGATGGGTGGGTTGGCCCCGAAGATCATCTGCACCAACAGAACAAAACCGGTCATCAGCAGGCCAGCCGGAAGGGCCATCTCGTATCTCCTGGTCATGATCAGCGTAATGATGCAGATGCTCAGCGCTAACAGATTCATGGAGTCGAATCGTCCGGCCATGGGGATGTGTCCGCCTGCAATCCAGCGCAAAATGAACAACAGCGCCAGGTAGGTGCACAACAGCGTCATCCATAGCGTGGCCGCTATACGGACGGGCTTGAACAGTTTATGGCCTCTCCCGACGCAATACAGGGCCAGCGCGAAGCATATCAGACCCAAGGTGATGTTGGCAATGGCCAGCCATCGGCCCACGGTAAGCTTGTTGTAGAGCCGTTCGGCGCGATACTGCGGTTCGGGTTGTACGTGGCCAAGTGCATATTTCTCTTGGTAAATCTTGGTTTTGTCGAAAAGCTCGTTCAAAGCATCAAAATCTCCTTTTGCCACATATTCCTGACACAGAAGCGTTTGCTTGCGGATAAACAGGGATTCGTTGTCGGCAATATTGGCAGGCAAAGAGTCGTTCTGCGCGTACCAGGTGATGTTCTGCAGGCTGTCGGAGTGGGGAAACATCTTCAGAAATTGGCCGCTGTGCAGCATGTTGACGAGTTGGAGTTTTTCTTCATCATCCTTGATTACGTCTGCCATCTCTATTTTCCATTCCTCGGGGTAAAAGAGCCAGCCGCTGAACACCTGCTCTGGAGTGAGGCCTTGATAGCGGGCTTTGCCGCACATCTTGGTGGTGAAATCCTTGGCCAGCGTCTGCATCGGGCACACGCGGCCTTTGTACATTACATACATTTGCCCCATCTTGTCGGCGCTTTCTTTAGGCAGCGTGTTCGGCTTGTTGGCTGCCTGCATGGGTATGGCGCAGCCGATTGTGATGAAGGCGAGTAGCAGGACCGCTTTGGAAGAAGTCTTTTGCAGCAGGCGGCGGAATTGACCGTTGGGAGCGAGAAACAGTCCCAATAGGGAGATAAACAGCAGCATGTAGCCTGCGTAGGTGAATCCGACGCCCCATGGGTCGTGGGCCACCGCAAGCACAGAATTGCCCTGCTCATCGTAATCATCTTGGTAAAAACGATAGTGGCGGTGCTTCAGAATGTGGTTCATGGAGATTTTCGCATCCGTGACAGCGCCATTGTCGGTGATTTGGAGATAACTCACAAAGTCCATCGGGGCATGCGTTCCGGGGTAGGTTTGTATCTCAAAATGATCAAGAGTGAGCGCAAAGGGTAGGGGAACCTCTCGATTTTCCCCGTGTTTGTCAATGGTGAATTGATTGTTGGCCACGCCAGGCTGCAGGGTCATCTCGCCGTGCTCGCCGGTGAGCATGGTCAGCAGTGCGCCGAGCAGGACCAGCAGCACCGAGAAATGCAGTGCGCAGGCAGTCGGTCGTTTCCAAGATTTGCGCCGGAGCAGCATCATCACTATGCATAGGGCAGTCAGGGCCCACAGGACCACGAACCACCAGGAACCATACACATGTTCGATGGCGTATTCGGGGCCGTGGAATCGTTCAAGGACGGTGCCCGAGGCCATGGCGGCAATCAGGGCAATGATCAGGACAGAGAGAAAAAATCTGGCGTGTTTCATTGTCTATGGATTGTTCGTGTACTGGAAATGCTGATTTGGAGAAAAGAGTTCAAGGACCTATTGTTTGACAAAAGTTTTGGACTCATTCCCGCAACGGATGAGATAAGTGCCGTTTTTCAATTGGCTGATGTTGAGCAAGATATTTCCGATGACTGGGCCAGCGTTCATTACCAGCTTGCCGGTAATGTCGTAGATGAAAACCTCGCCATCGGCTTTCACGGTCAGCGTACTTTGAGCGGGATTGGGATAGAAAGAGAAGTTTGTTTGTTCGTTTTCATGGTCGGCAATACCAGTCCCTTGCACGACAACGGTTTCAGCCGCCGTGTCACTCATGCAATGCCGGCTGGCAGTTAACGTTATGATATAGTTCCCGTTGCTGGAGTAGGTGTGTGAAACGGTGATGTCGGAAGTGGTCAGATTCTCTCCGTCCCCGAAATCCCAGGTCAGCTCGTTGGCGTGGAGGCTGTGGCTGGTCAGAGAAATGGTGGAATCAAGATTGCTTTCGACCTCGAAGGCTGCCTCCGGTTCGGGGCGAGTCCAGTCGGAAAGGCGCTCGAAGACCACGGTGCGCACGGCGGAACGGATGATTTGCGCCGTGTTGTCGTCCAGCCCGCCGTCAAAGTGAATCAGAAGCGGGTCGCGGTGGAAAAGCATCACGTAGAATGCGCAGGCGGCGGCGTAGGTGCCGGCCACGGAGGGGTGGCTGCCGTCCGACTGGTAGAGTTCCAGATCAGCATAATGTTGTCTGAGAAAATGCCAAACGCGCCCGACTGGGCAAAGTGCGGCGTCATACGTGTGCGCCATGTACGTGTAGCGTTCGCAGAGCATGCTATCCATGCCTTCGTAAGTTGCTAATACAGGAAAATATACGGCATTGGCGGCATCGCCGTTCTTGCGTCCCCAGGTCATGTAAAACATAGGCTCTGCGCAGGGGCTGTGGGCATACACAGAATCCACCAGCCGCTGGGCGTAGGGGAAAACCTCTGCCTCCACTTGCGATTGCGGAAACGAGGGATATTGGCTCTGCTCCTGCAAAACAACCGCGTCCCAGTTGCCTTGGCGGATCAGGTTCATGGACTGGTTGGTGCAATGTTGCATGAAGGTGCAGCCGCCCGGCGTGTTGGAGCTGTAAGTTATCTCGTCACCCATGCTCTGGGCCACATTCGCCACCATCTGCGGCAGGTTGTTGACTTCGGTATAACTGTTTCCGATGAACAACACCCGCTTGGAATCTTGGGCGAAAACGTTGCAGTAAAAGAGGAATGTTGCAATGGCGTATAGAAGGATTTTTCGCATAGAATATAATTTGATGTCTGCAAAAATAGAAAAAATAAGCAAGAAAGAAAAAAGTGCTCTCAAAGCACTTCGTTTCTTGAAAATGATTATCTTTGCCGCAAATATTCAAGCTATGAAAAAAAGAACCTATAAAACAAAAGCCACACACACTGCAGAGGCCCATGAGCCTTTTGTTTCTTACGGTGTTTCCCGCAAAAATAAGGTTGCCCATGACGGAGCCATCCCAGATGGATATATGCCGTTAGACCAATTTGGAGAGATTTTCCACCAAAAACTTGATGCAAACTATGAAAACATACACCGTAATAGTCAGCAGGAAAGCTGTGTCTGATATAGATGGCATTTCAACCTATGTGGCAAAAATCTATCGTCCGGATAGCGGTCATAAATTTGTAAACCGAATTCTCGGGCAATTGGCCTCACTTTCATATACGGCTGATATTTATCAGAAAAGTCCCTATACTTTTGCTCGAAACATACATCCGGATGCCAAATCCGTCCCCATCATTCATCATCGTTGGACTGTCGTTTTTCACACGGAAAGACAATACGTCATGATTGACCGCATTATTCCATCTAAAATGATGATGTAATCATTGTTTTTTGTAAGTTTGCCCCGCTAACCCGAAGGAATGTTATACCCTAAGGTTGGCGGGATTTTATTGAAAAAAACGAAGCGTTATGCTCGTCATCGTTGTTTTCGCGCTTTACCGAATGCTTGAACTTGAACATGGCGAGATACAGTCCTGTACTCTTTAAGGTCAAAATTATTGATCTTAAAGATGCAATTTATTGATTTTTAAGTGGTAATGCTCTTTCAGTAGCGGTAAATATGTGAATGCAAAAGCCAGTCGGCTGGCGCACCAGCCGACTAGCTCTTTATCTCTCGGATTACCAGTTCTGCATGTATTTTTTGCAAACCCTCACACAGGCCAGCACGCAAGGCGCGTACAACTCCATGGAGGCAATGCATGAGAGGGAGCAAACGAACCAGCAGTCGGTGTTGTTCAGCTTCACCGTGGCATCGACACTGTGACCTTGCAGGGTGTCCATCACGGCGCCCACGCGGGAGAGAGCACCGGCGGCGCACTCAGAGCAGGGAGACTCGCGATATTGTGCTGTGATGCCGGGATGGTCGGCTTCGATTTCAGCCTGCGCTTTCAAAAGCACAGCCTTGAAATGCTCAAAATAGGCGGCGTCAAGATTGGTGAGCCGTTGGAACTCCGCAAAGTCGTTGCGTTGGCACGCCGACAGGAATTCCTGCTGGTGCTTCTGATACGCCTTGTCGCACGCCGACCAAAATTCGGTGGCTAATACCTCCGTCTCTTGGTAATATGCGCTAAAGTCCACAGAAGAAGTGGCTGGGGTGGCAGAAAGCTGTTCGGGATTTGTCTTTTCGATTTCTTCTTTGTCGCAGGATGCAACCATGATGCTGATGCCAGCTGCCAACAGGAGAGTGCCTGTTACACCTAATATTATCTTTTTCATTGGTTTGATTGTTTTGATGATTCATATTTGTTTTGTGATTCTGTGCCAGGCCTTTCGGCGCACGACCGGGGCATATCCGGTGCCTGCCAGGATGCTCAGGCCAACGCGTCAACATCCACCTCCCCACCGCCGGCGCACATGTTTCGGTGAGGAGCACGGAAAGATAATTGTTCTTGCCCAACCAGAACAGGTTAGGTGTGGATATCCGCGGGGAGCGCGGAGGTGGGTATGGAGTCATTTCTGTTTTGTCTTCTGTTTTAATGGTTTGCAATGAATAGATGGACTGGGAATGTTACTTTAATTCCTTGTCAGAAATAAATACTTTGGCGATTTTTCCACTGTCTTTGCCTACATAATAGTATCCTATTCCATAGTTTGACTCTTTGCAAAGCTTTACTAATTGAGTGAGTGTTAAATCACCACTGCTGAGCGTTTGAATAATGTTTTGTTTTATCATATATGTACTTGCGTTCAACAAATCGATATCGTAGATATCCTCATCACAGACAATATGATAGATAATATACTTATCTGTCAACTCGATTTTTGTGTTTACCATGCCATTCCCGTAATCTATGGGCAATTGCGCACGAGTGATACTTACTTGAAGTTCCAGTTGCTTCTTGGCATTAGTATTGTCAAGAGTGTCCGCAAGCGCAGATTCTATTTCTTTACTATTTAACAGACACGAGAGCTTCTTTTTGGAATCTTTACCAATGTAAGTCATCCTGAGCCCCATGTTAGACTCGACGAGTTCCTCAAGAATGGATTTCATTATGATATTGCTCTTCAGGCTTGTGACAATGAGTTTCATGTTCTCTTGTAATAATGCTTTGTTTTGTTGTAAAGCATCAATATTTACGAGTGTCTCATCTACAGTTGCCGTAAAAATAAGCTCATTGTCATTGACGGATATGTCAGTCAGTTCACCAGCCATCCCCATAGAATATGGCATCATGTCAGAAAAAAGATTGACCATTGATTTTAGGTAATCACTTTGAGCATACGACAAAGTGGAACCCAAGGTCAGAATGGATAGCAGCAGGGCTGTAAATGTGGTTTTGAAGAAGAAACTTTTCATAGTTTAATTCAATCTTAATTGTTTGATGTAATCTTCTATCTCGTTGTACAATAAGTCTTTGCGAATCACTTTCTTGTCTTTGTCCAGCAAAAACATATAGGGGATGGTGCGGGTGTCGTAGAGTTGGTTGTCCTCTATGGATTGGTCGAAGTTCCAGCCGTGCAGATAGCTCGAATTGGCTTCGGAAGACTTCAGGTAGTTGGCCCATACCTGTGCGTCGTCCTCGAAATAGACGGTCAGCACGGTGAGGTTCTTTTTGGCGATGGCGGAGTTGAGGGCCGGGTAGTTGGCCATCTTTCCGCGCACTTCGCGACAGGTCGGGCAAGTGGGATGTTGCAGATAGAGCAGCATGTAATCGCATTGGATGTCGTACAGGGAAGTGGTGTCTCCGTTTCCCATTACGATGCGGAAATTGGGCACTTGGTCGCCCTCAAGGTTCTTGTTGATCATACCCAGCTCACGGCTGCATCTCCGCTGGCGGTTTTCATCCAAGTTGGGGTAGGAGAGTATGTTCTGCAACATCTTGATGTAGGTGTGCTCCACTTTGTAGGGCGAAATGTTGCTGCCCAAAATCTTTTCCACTTTGTCGTAAAACAGGTACAGCGACTGCTCGTTGACGCGGGCGGCGTTCAGTGCGGCCACCACGAAAGTGTCCAAATCCTTGCGGTCTAGTTGGTAAATGATGTTGCAGAAATCCTTGATCTTGTCATCTCCAATCGGAGTCTTGAAGATGCGCGGGTCGTTCCAGGGGAAGTGGTCGAAATAGTGCTCTAACACGAACTTTTGATAGAGCTCGCGGTTCTGGTAATACTCCTGTGGCATTTCAGGGATGCTTCGGGCCAATTCCACGATGGAACCCAACAGCAGTCCGCTGTTCTCTTTGGAAACGGCAATCTGATAGTCATCCTGCGCTTTGTTGATGCGTCTGGCCTTGGCGGTCAGCGAGTCGGCGAGCACACGCAACATGTACTGCGGCATGCTGGCTTGCGCACTGGCAAACTCCTGGTCCAGCGCGGCGAGCTGGCGCCGGAATCCTTGAATGTGGGAAATGTACTCCACGTTGCGCGTGTTCTCCACGCTGCCTTGGTAGATGACGGTATCCTCGCTGATGATGACCGTGAACTTCTGGTTTTTGTTGTTGGAAATCAGGAACGAGCCTACTTTGGTGGTGTCCCCGATGATCCAGTAGAAGCCGGGTTGCAGCGACTGCTTGTCTTTGAATGTCACTTCTGCACCGAAAGGTTGGGTGAAGGAGACAATCTGCTTTTTGTCAGGGTGGAAAGACTCAATCTTGAGGGTGTCGTAATGTGTCGGAGTTATTTGGATTTTGATTTCCATTTGTGCATGGCAGAGTGTCATGCAGAATACGATTAGCGTGGAAATCAGGAGTGCCTTTTTCATCATATTGAGAATTAAAAACGGATGTCAGAATGTTATTGGTTGGTCAAGCTTAACTGTTGGAATGCGTTTGAGAAATATTGCGGCAGGTCGGAGGCGATGAGGCTGCGCGGTGAGTGCTCGCTCGCAAACAGGTCGCCGGCGAGGCCGTGGATGAACACGCCGAGCAGGGCGCTTTCAACGGGAGAGTATCCCTGGGCCATCAGGGCCAGGAGCAGGCCGGTGAGCACGTCGCCGCTGCCGGCGGTGGCCATGCCCGCATTGCCAGTGGTGTTGACGAACTGCTTGCCGTCCGGCAGCGAGATGATGGAGTGGTGCCCTTTGAGGATGAGGACCACGCTGTATCTTTTGGCAAACTCACGCGCCTTTTCCAGTCGGTCGAAGTCGTCTGAACTGGGGCCAGCCAGCCGTTCAAACTCTTTCCAATGGGGAGTGAGGATGCAGTAAGGGGGCAGATAGGCCAGCCAGGTCTTGTTCTCCGACAGGATGTTCAGGGCGTCGGCGTCGAGGATGACGGGCGAGTGGATTTCATCCAGCAGGTTCTTGAGCAGGGTCACCGTTTGCCGCTGGGTGCCTATGCCGGGCCCGATGGCGATGGCGTTGATGTCCTTATGCGCGGTGGACCAGTCGAGCTCGCTGATGTGGTGCTCGTTGGCGTCGGGGTGCAGGATAGCCTCCGGGAGTCTGGCGGGGAGGTGTTGGGCGGCCAGCGATGCGGTGTGCACGGTGACCTTCCCGATGCCCCCGCGCAGGGCGGCGGTGGCGGCCAAGATGGCGGCTCCCGGCATTCCCGCGCTGCCAGCAATCAACAATCCGTGCCCGAAGGTCCCTTTGTTAGCGAACGGATGCAGCGGCCGCAAGATCTCCGCGACAGATGACGTGGTGAGATATTCACGATCCCAAGCCAGTTCTGGCGGTGGTAACATCCCGATGTCCATGATCTGCACATCGCCACAGAACGGGTGGGCTTCCGGAAGGAGGTGCGCCATCTTGGGATACTGTATGCTGAGTGTCAAATCGGCCATTACGACCGCCGAGTCGGCTGGCGTGTGCGCATCCGACCATAGTCCGGAGGGTGTGTCAATGGCGACCACGAAGGCTTCAGATTCATTGATAATTCGGATGGCTTCGGCGCAAATGCCCTCAATCGGCCGGCTCAGGCCTATCCCGAAGATGGCGTCGATGACGAGCGCGTCGGCGGGCGGTGTTACCACGGTTTGAGGATCAATAAAGGTCAGCATCGCGTTAAGATGCTGTTTGGTGACCTCTTGCCAACGGTTGAGGTTAGTCTCCATCTCAGGTGAGCGGCGGGCATTGTCGCCCTGGCAGATTACCACTTCAATACGAACTTCCGTGGCAGATATCTTCTCTGACAGTTTGCGGGCGATTACCAATCCGTCGCCACCGTTGTTGCCAGCACCGCAGAATATGCGGATGTCGGTGAAGTGCTCTCGTAGAATAAGTTCGGCAAGGTGGTCTGCGCATCTTGTCCCGGCCCTTTCCATCAGCTGAAGGGATGGGATGGGCTCGTGCTCCATGGTGTATTGCTCGCAGGCACGTGTCTGCGCGACAGTCAGAATACAGGGTGGAGCTTGTCGGGATGAGATATACATTGTTTTGTCAACTTTCAGGCTGCAAAAATATAAATTTATAGCATTCCCTCTTCGGAGAAACTGAAGTAAGTGTCCTTGTGCAGGATGATATGGTCAGTAAGATGCAGGTTCAGGAGCTTGGCCGCATCGCGTATCTGCCGCGTGAGCATCCGGTCCTGGCTGCTGGGGCGTACCGAGCCGGAAGGGTGGTTGTGGCACACGATCAGGTGCGTGGCATCTAACATGACGGCCTCCTGGAGGATAAGGCGGATGTCCACTGCAGTGTTACTGATGCCACCTCTCCCGACTTGTTCGATTTTGAGAATCTTGGATGCTTGGTTCAGGAAGATGACCCAGAACTCTTCGTGTGTCAGCAGGGCAATCTTGTCCTGCATTACCTCCACGACATCCGTGGTTGTATGGATATGTCGGGCTTGCGTGATGCGTTCCGCCCTCATGCGTTTGCAGAGTTCGAAAGCGGCCAGCAGGGTGGTGGCTTTTGCCTGTCCGATGCCATTGGTCTCCATCAGTTGGGACAACTTCCGGTCGGCCAGCACATTCAGCTGGTTGTCGCACGAGGCAAGCAAACGTTTGGCCACGTCCACGGCACTCTCACGGGCCGTGCCCGTGCGCAACAGTATGGCGATGAGCTCTGCGTTGGAGAGTGCCGACGCGCCTTGCGCCGCGTATTTCTCGCGGGGGCGGTCTTCCGCACTCCATTGCAGAATGGTCAGTCGTGTATCTGGCAGGTGGTAATCGTGGCTCATCACACCGTGTGCTCACGCTTGAGCAGGTAGGGGAGAAGAATCTGGTCAAAGCCCTGCGTGATGTCGGCGGGTACCAAATCAATTTGGTATTGACCACATTTCACCTTGATCTCATGGAAGTAGTCGTGGACGGCATATTGGTAAAACTCGCGGATATTGTTGGCGTGTACCTTGACCTCATTGCCGGTTTCCATGTCAACGAACCGGTAAAGACGGTTCTCGAAAGCAAAGTCGTACTCCAAACTACGGTCGAACGTGTGGAAGACGAGCACCTCGTGCTTGTTGTGGCGCAGATGCCCCAGAGCCAGCATGAGCTCGTCCAGGTCTTTCTGGCTTTCGAACATGTCGCTGAAGATGATGACCAACGATCTGCGGTGGATCTGGTCGGCAATCTGGTGCAGCGTGTCCGTCACCATGGAGGTGCGGTGCACGTCTGTGCCGATGGGTTGCAGGATCTTCTCCAGCTCGCGGTATATCATCTTGTGGTGCGCATCCCCGCCACGCGCCTGCGTATGCAAGTCCAGCTTGTCAGAAAATACGCTCAGCCCTACAGCGTCGCGCTGACTTTTGAAAATCTGCATGAGGACGGCGGCGGCATATACGGAGAAGAATATCTTGTTGGGCGTTGCCAACGTGTATTTGTCCCGGATGGGAAAATACATGGAGGATGAGTTGTCAATGATGAGATGGCAACGGAGGTTGGTTTCCTCCTCGTACTGCTTTACGAAGAGTTTGTCGGTGCGGGCGAACAGTTTCCAGTCGATGTGCCGGATGGGCTCGCCGGTGTTGTACTGGCGATGTTCCGCGAACTCCACGGAGAAGCCGTGCATCGGACTCTTGTGCAATCCGGTAATGAAACCCTGTACCACCTGCTTGGCTACAAACTCAATGTGGTCGTATTGCGTTACCTTGGTGAGGTCTATAGTATATGCCATGTCATCACATCTTAAAAGGAGTGCAAAAGTATGATTTTTATGCGTGCGCTCCACAACGTCCGCTCATTTTGCGGAGTACTTGTCCAGAACCTCCTGGAAGGCAGGCCTGAAACGATACGTGTAAGGATCGTCGTCGAAAATCTGCTCGTTGGAGAATAAAATGGGAGCCTTGCCTTTCTCGTAGAATAACACGGCGGGATAGCGACTCACCCTATCGGAAATGTAGCATGGATATTGGGTTGTCCTGTCCGTGGCCAGATAGTAGAAGTCGTAGTTGCGGCTCACGTACTTTCTGACGTCTTTGTGCAATTCACGTTCTTGCAAAGCCCCCGGAATATAGGCGTGTAGGATGTCCAAATGTACCTGTTCGGTGTCCAGACTGTTCATGGCCTGAAGAAGATAGTGTGCGCAGGCCGAGCACTCCAAACTGTTGTGAAGGATAACCACATGTTTCTCATCTGGCAGCCGGTCGAGCGAGGTGAGCTCGTGGCGGCCGTTGTAGAAGAAAGCCTCCGAAACAAGACCCTTGTTTTTGAAACGCATGATCCTGATTTTGATGATTGGGTCGTGTTGTCGGAACCAATCCTCTTTGAGCTTGTGGTACTCTTCAGCAGTCAAGTTGTGCCAGGCAACGTCACAATCCACCGTGATTTCAACCAGCCGGTCCTGCCAACCTGTCTGTACAAGGGCTTCCAACGGCTCCAGAACATTGAATGGGAATCTGGATTCCGTAAACCGGTAATCCTTCGGACACTTTCGAAGATATAGGCTAGCCTCGCCAGTGGAGTCGGCAATGGCGAACATGGTGGCTGACTTTTGTGAACAGGTGTCGTATTGGGTGAAGAAAACCAAGTATCGTCCATCGATGGGGAATGCCATTTTGAGATATGAATATTTGAAAATATGGTCCTTGGTGGCGTAAATCCGTTCCACCCCGTATGGCACGCGCAAACTGTTTTGGATGTATTCGTCCTCAAAGGGATGCCAATGAGGGAGGTCCAGCCGGACGTCCTTCAGCCATGTGCCGTCAAGACGGTATTGGCTCAAAACTGGATACCTGGTGCTTAAAAAGTAAAGATTGTTTTCATCGTGGAAGAGATATCGGTTGGGACTTGCCTGAACCACATGCGGTGCTTCGTAAGGCAGCTCCCGGACCAAAGTCTCTTTCCTGGTTTTCGGGTCAAAACGGAACCATTTGTAGCCTGTGTCATGATCCTCTTCCAGATAATAGATGTCCCCTTGGTGCAAGTAAACTGATTTCACGTTTGGGTGATCAATGGTTGTGTCGAACTCGAATTTACTTTGGGACAGTTTGTTGTAGAGGAAAATATGATCCTGCACACTCACCACGCACTGATCCTCGTGGAAGCAGAAATCGGTGATCCAATAGGTGCCCGTTTGCCACTCTTTCCGTTTGTCGTCGGGCGGCAAGGGCAGATTGAACTCAAAGGGGGTGAGGTCAGTGAGTGAGAAGGCATAAATATGAGCCGCATAATCGTTCTCGGCATGCTGAAACGCTTTCTGTTCTGTAAAGTAAATAATGTTGTCATGGATGCAATGTTGCAAATGCGACAGGTCAGAAGGCAGGGAAGAGTATGATAGAATCATGGAAGTGTCCAACTTGAAAGCCTCGCCTATCCAACTCTGGCCTTGGACCGGATTTGCCGCTGACATCCAGGCTGTTATGCCGATTGCGATTATGCGTGTTCTCATATTCTTATAATGGTATTAGGTTTGAAGCATTAGATTCTGTGATCAAGAATGTCTGACCTGTTTATGTAGATTTTCAGGTATCCTTCTCCGTAGGCGTTGTATTTCCAGGAACCTTGGATGAAATAGGTGTCAACGCCGCCTCTGGTGGCATTTCTGACCGCAATCTTCTTGCTCGTGGATCCTTGTAATGTGCCCCTTTGCCCGTTCTCCTCGCTCTTGGCGATGATTTCATTGATGGCATCCGCAATCATGCTGTCAAAGTTGATGCCGTTCTGATGCACGGGATTGTTTACCATGAATGAGTTCTGTCTCGGCACACGACAGGAACTGAATCCTGCACCCGTGCACTCCAACATGGCGGGTTGGATTCCGTCTTCCGACGGGATATACATGATGTCGTTGTAAAGGTTCAACCATGCCCAGTAACCGCCATTGCTCTTGTGGACGATGACAATGGGCTTGTCACCTTCTGCATATACACTGAGACCCATTAAACATACACTTAATATCAATAATAGTTTTTTCATAGTTTTTTTGTTTTTAATGATTAATATTTTGCTTGAATTTCTCCACTTTCGCGGGAGAGAGGCATTGCCTGGCGCGGTCGGTCCTCTCCTCCAAAGACCTCTCGATTGTTTCCATTTTTTTATCGGCTCTCTTCATGTTTTGGTGATGGATGGTTTCTTGTCTCAAACTCCATGTCGGGGTAGCCGGCCCCGATATGATTTTTGACAGCACAAAAATACAACCATGGAAGTGGGTTTGTCAAGGGGTTTGTTGAATTTTTTTTCTTTCTAATTATTAGTAACTTACGAAAAATCAAGGTGTTGATTTAATAATTAATTGTTAAATTGATTTCTTGAATTTGGAAGTTTTTTGCTGTTTGTGAATAAAAAATTAATTATTTTTGTTGGTGAAGAGTACCTCCAATTTTTCTTATCTTTGCAACCTGATTTAATAAAGTCGTATTATGAAAAACAACCTTGTTATTATGAGTATCGTTATCGCAGGTGTCGTGTGCGGTGCCTGCCAAAAGAAAGAAGATTCTGCTTTGAAAGACAATCCGTTCATGCAGGAGTGGAACACCCCATACGGTGTGCCGCCGTTTGACAAGATCAAAACTGAGCATTATCTGCCCGCCTTTGAGGAAGGAATGCGCCAGCAGAATGAGATTATTAATAATATAGTAAACAACACCGAGGAACCTACTTTCGGCAATACGATCATCCCGTTGGAGTACAGTGATGAACTGCTGAACAAGGTTTCTTCTGTGTTCTTCAACCTGTTGGAGTGCTGCAACAGCGATGAGATGGAAAAACTGGCCGATACGCTCATGCCGCTCTATACCAAGCACGGGGATGACATCATGCTGAATGAAAAATTGTTCCATCGGGTGAAGACCGTATATAATAATAAAGATAAAGAAAATTTGAATCCGGAGCAGCTCCGCCTTTTGGAAGAGACCTACAAAGGCTTTGTGCGCGGCGGTGCCAACGTGCCAGCCGACAAACAGGCCCGCTTCCGTGAAATCAATACCAAACTGGCTACATTGACGCAGAAGTTTGGCAACAATGTGCTGAAAGCCACCAATAGCTATCAGCTGGTGGTGGCCGACAAAGCCAAACTGGAGGGACTGACCGAACAGCAACTGCATAATGCCGCAGAGCTTGCCAACGAGAAGGCAGAGACCAAGGGCAAGTATGCTTTCACCTTGGATATGCCGACCTTGGAGCCCTTCCTGATGAATTGCAAAGATCGTGATTTGCGGAAAGAAATCTGGACCGCCTATTCCACAAGATGTCTGGGTGGTGAATTTAACAATGAAAAGATTATCAATGAGATAGTAAACCTCCGTTTGGAGAAGGCCAACATTTTGGGCTATGACAATTATGCCAACTATGTGCTGGACGATTGCATGGCCAAAAATGCCGACAATGTTTACGCTCTGCTGAAGCAGGTGTGGACTCCCGCGTTGGCCAAGGCCAAGGAGGAAGCTGCACAGTATCAGAAGATGTTGGCCAAAGATCATGCCGGTGCAACATTGGAACCCTACGATTGGCGCTATTACAGCGAAAAATTGCGCAAAGAGAAATACGATCTTAACGATGAGGATATCCGCCCGTACTTCTCCATCGATACCGCCCGAAAGGGTCTTTTCATGGTTTGCAAGAACCTGTATGGCTTGACCTTCAAGGAGAATAAGGATATTCCGGTCTATCAAGAGGACGTGAAAGTGTATGAAGTTTTGGATAACAACGAGGTGATAGCTATCGTGTATATGGATTTCTTCCCGCGCGCGTCCAAGCGCAGCGGCGCGTGGATGACCAACTTCCGCGAGCAGTATTATACCCGCGAAGGCGAGAACATGATTCCTATCGTGTCGTTAGTGTTCAACTTTACCAAGCCCTCCGGCGACAAGCCATCCATGCTGAACATCGATGAGGTGGAGACGCTGTTCCACGAGTTCGGACACGCGCTGCACAGCATCCTGTCGCGCTGCCACTACCGTTCGCTCTCCGGCACCAACGTGCCGCGCGACTATGTGGAGATGCCGTCGCAGTTTATGGAACACTTTGCCTTCGAACCGGAAGTGTTGAAGATGTACGCCAACCACTACAAGACGGGTGAGAACATCCCCGAGTCTTTGGTTAAGAAGATGGAAGCCGCTTCCACGTATGGGCAGGGTTTCATCAATACGGAACTCCTTGCGGCCTCTTTGCTGGATATGGATTATCACACCATCAAGAATAAAACCAGCATTAAATTGCCGGATTTTGAAGAACAGCACATGGATGCCATCGGCCTGATACCGTCTATCATTTCCCGATATAGAAGCACATACTTCCAGCATGTCTTCGCAGGTGGCTATGGTGCAGGTTATTACAGCTATACCTGGTCCGCGGTGCTCGACAACGATGCATACGAGGCTTTCAAGGAGCATGGCGTGTTTGATCAGGCCACGGCCACGGCGTTCCGCACTAACATCTTGGAGCGAGGTAATACCGAGGATGCAATGAAACTCTATATCGCATTCCGCGGTCAGGGGCCATCCATCGAGCCGCTCCTGAAGAACAGAGGTCTGAAATAAATCCGTTTCAGCAATTTTAACATAACAACCTTCACCAACCCTCTCGCATGAACGATATCCAGCAGGAAATTGCCCGCCTCTCGGAGGAGATTAATCGTCACAACTACTATTATTATATGTTGGACGATCCGAAAATCAGCGACTACGATTTTGACCAGTTGCTGCAGCGGCTCATTGACCTGGAGCGGCAATATCCGGAGTATGTGCAGCCTGACAGCCCGACGCAGCGGGTAGGGGGCACCATTACCAAGCAGTTCGAGAGCGCCGCGCACATCTACCCGATGCTCTCGCTGGGCAATACATACTCGGAGGGCGACCTGACCGAGTTCGACACGCGTGTGCATGACCTGCTCAACGGGTCCGTGGAGTACGTGTGCGAGCTGAAATACGATGGCGTGGCCATCAGCTTGATATACGAGCATGGCATCCTCACGCGCGCGGTCACGCGCGGCGACGGCTCGCGCGGTGATGTGGTGACCGCCAACGTGAAGACCATCGGCTCGGTGCCCTTGAGCCTCGCGGGCGACTATCCCGACCTGCTGGAAGCCCGTGGCGAGATCATCATGCCGTACGACAGTTTCAATGCCCTGAATGCTGAGCGGGAGGAGATTGGGGAACAGCCTTTTGCCAACCCGCGCAACGCGGCCTCTGGCAGCCTCAAATTGCAGAACTCCGCCGAGGTGGCCAAGCGCGGCCTCAGCTTCAAACTATACTATGCCTTAGGAGAGAATTTGCCCGAGGATAATCACTACGCCCGTTTGCGCAAACTTCACGAGTGGGGATTCCGCTTCCCGGATGTGATGGAGAAGGTGGACGGTCTGCCCGGCGTGCTGGGATTTATCCGCACGTGGAATGAACAGCGTAAGCAGTTGCCGTATCCCATTGACGGCATCGTCATTAAGGTGAACGATTTTGCGCAGCAGCAGCAGGTGGGCGCCACGGCCAAGAGCCCGCGTTGGGCCATTGCCTACAAGTTTAAGGCCGAGCGCGTATCCACGCCGCTGTTGAGTGTCGATTTCCAGGTGGGGCGCACGGGCATCATCACGCCCGTGGCCAATCTCAAGCCCGTGAGTCTGGCCGGCACCGTGGTCAAGCGCGCCACGCTCAACAACCGCGACTTCATCGCCGACATGGATATCCGCGAAGGCGACTTCCTGTTTGTGGAGAAGGGCGGCGAAATCATCCCCAAGATTGTGGGGGTGGACATGGAGAAGCGTGCTCCGGAGGCCAACCCTGTTCGTTTTGTGGATGTCTGCCCTCTATGTGGCACGACGCTGGTGCAGAACGAGGGCGAGGCGGGCGTCTTCTGCCCCAATGAGTTGCACTGTGCCCCGCAGATCAGAGGCCGGTTAGAGCATTTCATCTCCCGCAAGGCCATGAACATCGACTCGCTGGGCGAAGGCAAGATCGAGGTGCTGTATGCCCAGGGCCTCGTGCGCAATGCTGCCGACCTGTACGACCTGACGTTTGACAAGCTGTTCGGGTTGGAAAAGGTGATTGAGGACGAGAACGGCAAGAGCAAGACACTCAGTTTCAAGGAGAAGACGACGCAAAACATACTCAACGGCATCGAGCAGTCCAAAAACGTCCCATTCGAGCGGGTGTTGTACGCGTTAGGTGTCCGTTTTGTGGGCGAGGTGACGGCTAAGAAGCTGGCCCGCCGCTTCAAGAACATTGATGCCATTGCCAGCGCAACCCAAGAAGAGCTGGTTGAGGTGGAGGATGTAGGAGAGCGCGTGGCAGAGAGTGTCATACAATATTTTAATAATACGGAGAACTTGGAGATGGTGATGCGGCTCCGTACAGCAGGTTTGCAGATGGAAGCGGGGGAGGAGTCGCAGGCGGCTTCCGACAAGCTGGCGGGCATGAACATCATCGTCAGTGGCGTGTTTTCCGTGCCTCGCGATGAACTGAAACGGCTGATAGAGCAAAACGGAGGCAAGAATGTCTCTTCCATATCCAAAAACACCACCTACGTTTTGGCGGGCGACAAAATGGGGCCGGAGAAACGCAAGAAAGCTGAGAGTTTGGGGATTCCTATCATTTCGGAGGAGGAGTTTTTCAGGATGATTGGGAATTTGTAATGTGAAATGGGGAATTGAGAATTGAGAGTTAAAAATTAATTACCCATTACCCATTCAACGGTTTCTCCGTAGGGAGGGGCCGTTTTTTTTGTGGGTTGACGTTGGGGTGGCGAATGGCTTTGCCATTCGGAATGATGGGCGTTAACCGTGCCGTTTTGCCCGTGGCGTAAATACAACCATGCGTCCCAATTTTTTGCAAAACCCTATATCAAATATTAACAATTAATTATAAAATTGTTATATTGAAAAATTGTAAATTGTTCATTTTCAATGTATAATAAAATTTTGAAAATGATAATCTATATTTTGTTTTTGTTGTATCTTTGCGCCTGAATTCATAAAAACAAAGTGAAATGGAAAAAATGAATCCAATTGACGAGGCCCGTCGCTATGTGGCCAACGCTGAAGAGGTTATAAAAAAAGCGAACTATGATCCTGAAATGAGAAGTTATAGCGACAGCAAGTACATCAAAGCGGCAGGGGACTACCTTTGGAAAGGCTGTCTCATTGCTCTTGACGCTGTGTTGTGTGTGCGGAATGGCAAAGGCCGTCCATCCATCGAAAAGTACAAGGAGGCTGCAGGCAAGCAAGATCGCACATTGCTGAAGTATATTAACCTCGGCTATGACACCATGCATCTTGTCATGGGGTATGATGGAAACAAAGAGAGAAAAGTATGCGATGCGGGTTTTGAACGTGCCAATGATATCATCAACCGTTGCGCGAAGCTCTGCACCGCATGAGCTGATGAGCATGTGTGGAATGCAAATGTGCCATGGGGACGCCCCCGAAAATATTTTTTTATCAACATATTGAACATTCAAAAAAAAATGTATTTTTGCAGGCTTTTTGAAGTGAAATGTTTTGTGATGGACAAGGAGGGTTGGAAAAGCGCGCAACTGCTTGATTTCACGGACTGTAATTGAATATTGTTGATGAATTGTGAGTGAGGTTATTATGGTTTTTGATGATAGAATAGTTGCATTTTACTTCCAAAAGTGCGCTATTTTTTTTTGAAATGAACAATAATTAATAATCTAAAATTAAATTGAAGGGATGAAAAAGATTAAAATTACCCAAGTGAAAAGTGCGGTTGACAGATCTACCCGCCAAAAAAGATCTTTAGAGGCATTAGGCATTCGCAAAATGCATCAGACAGTGGAACATGAGGCTACTCCTCAAATTTTAGGTATTGTGGATTCCGTGAAACACCTGGTATCCGTAGAAGAATTATAATGAGATTAAATAACCGAAAGAAATTTTAGACACAATGGATTTACACAACTTAAAACCAGCAGACAACTCAACGCATAGAGAAAGAAGAATTGGTAGAGGACAGGGCTCCGGCAAGGGCGGCACTTCCACACGTGGTAACAAGGGTGCCAAATCACGTTCCGGCTACAGCCGCAAGATCGGTTTCGAGGGCGGCCAGATGCCTATCTACAGAATCCTGCCTAAGAGAGGTTTCAAGAATATCAACCGCGTGGAATACAACGCTATCAATATTAGCACTTTGCAGAAACTTGCCGAGAAGAACATCACCGACATCAACCGCGAGGTGCTCGTAGCCAACGGCTTGGTCCGCAAGAACGACCTCGTCGCCATCCTGGCAAAGGGTGAGCTCACCGCCAAGATTAATGTCACGGCTGACAAGTTCTCCGCCAAGGCTAAAGAAGCCATCGAGAAGGCTGGCGGCACTGTGACGCTTGTGAACGCTCCCGCTCAGGCTGAGTAATTTTCCACTTCTAAACAAAAGAACTGATGAAAAAATTTATCGAAACAATACAAAACATTTTCAGGATAGAAGACCTTAGAAAGAGAATCCTTTATACGCTCTTCATCATCCTGATTTACCGTTTTGGCGCACACGTGGTGCTCCCGGGTATCAACCCCGGCGGCCTTTCCGCTTTCACCAGTGCCGCTCAAAAGGGTCTGTTGGGTATGCTCGACCTGTTCTCCGGCGGTGCATTCTCCAACGCTTCTATCTTCGCATTGGGTATCATGCCTTACATCTCCGCATCCATCGTCGTCCAATTGATGACCTTGGCAGTGCCTTACTTCCAGCGTTTGCAGAAAGAAGGCGAGAGCGGCCGTAAGAAAATCAACCAGATTACCCGTTACCTCACGGTGATCGTGTTGGCTATCCAGGCCCCTGCCTACATCGCCAACCTCGTGAACCAGTTCCCGAGCGCCATCGCCCCTTCCATGTTGGAACACCATGTGCTGGGCTTCACCGCATTCGGATTCTGCGCTTTCGTGTTGCTGATCGCCGCCACCCTGTTCATCATGTGGCTGGGTGAGCGTATCACCGACAATGGTATCGGCAACGGTATCTCCATGATCATTATGATTGGTATCATCGCCCGTTTCCCGTACGCTATCCGTGCTGAATTCATCGCACGTATCAGCGAGATGAACGGCGGCCCCATCGTTTTCATCATCGAGATTGTGCTCATGATGGTCATCATCGGTCTCTGTATCCTTCTCGTGCAAGGCACGCGCCGCATTCCGGTGCAATACGCCAAACGCGTGGTGGGCAACAAGCAGTACGGTGGCGTGCGCAACTACCTTCCTTTGAAGGTCAACGCAGCCGGCGTTATGCCGATCATCTTCGCTCAGGCTATCATGTTTATCCCCTTGACTTTCGTGAACATCTCCACCGAGACCACTTCCGGTTTCTGGAGCAGTTTCATCGACTATAACAGATTCGGTTACAACGCCGTGTTCTTCGTGATGATCATTCTCTTCACCTATTTCTACACGGCTATCACCATCAACCCGCAGCAGATTGCTGAGGATTTGAAAAAGAACAATGGCTTCATCCCTGGTGTGAAACCTGGAAAGCATACCGCAGAGTACATTGACAAGATCATGTCCCGCATCACATTGCCGGGCTCCATCTTCTTGGGTATCGTGGCAGTCCTGCCCGCTATCGTGCGTATGTTCGGTGTGAACCAGCAGTTCGCCCAGTTCTTCGGTGGCACCTCCCTGTTGATTATGGTCGGCGTTGTGCTCGACACATTGCAGCAGATTGAAAGCCACCTCTTGATGAGACATTATGATGGTTTGACCAAATCAGGACGTATCAAAGGCCGTATGGGCGGCGTTTACGGAGGCTAATCGTGACCATGTTCAGAAGAGTGAAATATAAAACCGAATCCGACTTCGAGAAGCTGAGAAAGAGCGCTCAGGTTGTGGCAGTTACTTTGGCAGAAGTGGCCAAGTGCATCAAGCCGGGTGTACCCTTGACCTATCTGGACCAGATAGGGGAGGAGTGCATCCGCGACCACCACGCTGTGCCTTCCTTCAAGGGCTATGAGGGCTTCCCCTCCGCGCTCTGCCTCTCTGTCAACGATGTCGTGGTGCATGGCATCCCCAAGGCCGGCGACTATCTGCAGGACGGGGATATCATCTCCGTGGACTGTGGTGCTCTTCTGGACGGTTTTCACGGTGATTTCGCCTACACTTTCGCCGTTGGCGAGGTGTCTGAGGAGGTTCGACTTCTGATGGAAAGAACGAAAGAGTCTTTGTACAAGGCAATCGATGTGGCAGTGGCTGGCAAGACCGTTGGCGATATCGGGCATACTGTGGAGACCTACGTCGGACAATTCAATTATGGAGTTGTGCGCGAGCTCTGCGGCCATGGTATCGGCAAGGACATGCATGAGCGCCCTGACATCCCCAACTACGGCAAGTCCGGTTACGGCGACCGCCTGCAGGAGGGCATGTGCATCTGCATCGAACCGATGATTACAATGGGATCCCGCAAGATCTATATGGAGAATGACGGATGGACCATCCGCACCCAGGATCACAAGCCTGCGGCTCACTACGAGCACCAGTTGGCCATCACGTCCAAGGGCACGGAGGTCATCTCCTCCTATAAACTGCTGGGAGAGGTCATAGGAACTAACGAAAAATATTAATACGACAATTATGGCAAAGCAATCATCATTTGACTTAGACGGAATCGTGACCGAGGCATTGGGCAACGGCATGTATCGTGTGCAGCTCGAGAGCGGACACGTCATCATCGCCCACCTCTCCGGAAAGATGCGCCTCCACTACATCAAGATACTCCCCGGCGACAAGGTCCAGGTGGCCATGTCACCGTACGATTTGACGAAGGGAAGAATTACCTTTAGATACAAGGCATAGGCGATTAGAGATTATCGAATAAGATAGGAATTGAGAATTAATAATTAATAATAAACATAGAAAAAATGAAAGTTAGAGCATCAGTTAAGAAAAGATCCGAAGACTGTATCGTGGTGAGACGTCACGGCGTGGTTTATGTGATTAACAAAAAGAACCCCAAATTCAAACAACGTCAGGGTTAATATACGAGAATTAGGAATAAAATAATTATTAACTAAATAAAATCATAAAGTAATATGGCAAGAATTGCAGGTATTGATTTACCGAAGAACAAACATGGCGAAATCGGCTTGACATACATTTATGGAATCGGCAGAAGTACTGCCCAAAAGATTCTGACCAAAGCCGGTATCAGCTGGGACAAGAAGGTAAATGAATGGAACGATGATGAATTGGCAGTAATCCGTGGATTGGTTAACGAAATCAAGGTGGAAGGCCCGCTGAGATCTGAAGAGCAAATGAACATCAAACGATTGATGGATATCGGCTGTTACAGAGGTATTCGTCACCGTCTGGGTTTACCCGTTCGTGGTCAGAGCACCAAGAACAACGCCCGTACACGTAAGGGACGTAAGAAAACGGTTGCAAACAAGAAGAAAGCGACCAAGTAGTTATTAATCATACATGGATAGAAACATATAGTTATGGCAAAGAATACAAAATCATCCAAGAAGAAAGTTGTCAGAATAGATGCGTCCGGAAAGGCGTTTATCTATGCTTCCTTTAATAATGTTATCGTTTCCCTTACCAACAATGACGGTCAAGTGATTTCTTGGTCTTCTGCAGGTAAGATGGGATACAGAGGTTCTAAAAAGAATACTCCCTACGCTGCCCAAATGGTGGCTCAGGACTGTGCCAAGGTTGCTTACGACCTCGGTCTGCGCAAAGTGAAAGTTTATGTGAAGGGACCTGGTCAAGGACGTGAATCCGCCATCCGTTCCATCAATACCACCGGCATCATGGTGGAAGAGATCACGGACGTTACTCCGCTTCCGCACAATGGTTGTCGTCCTCCGAAACACAGAAGAGTATAATTTTTATATCGTTTAATCATTAAATTGTTAGAAAAATGGCAAGATATACAGGACCTAAAACTAGAATAGCAAGAAAATTTAGAGAACCCATCTTCGGTCCCGACAAGAATTTCGAGAGAAGAAATTATGCTCCGGGTCAGCATGGCCAGTCACGCAGACGCTCCAAACTGTCCGAATACGGTATGCAGTTGCAGGAGAAGCAGAAAGCCAAATACACCTACGGTTTGCTCGAACGTCAGTTCCGTAAACTGTTCAAGCTTGCAGCCCGCAAGAAAGGTGTCACGGGTCAGAACTTGATGCAACTCATCGAATCCCGTTTGGACAACGTGGTGTTCCGTTTGGGTATCGCTCCTTCCCGTGCAGCCGCACGTCAGATTGTGAGCCACAGACACATCTCCGTCAATGGCGTTATCTGCAACATCCCTTCCAGACTGCTCGTTCCTGGCGACACTGTGGAAGTGCGTGAGCGTTCCAAAGCTATGGAAGTCATTACCAACTCCTTGAGTGGCAAGTCTATGAACTCTCCTTGGTTGGAGTGGGACGGCGGTCTCATGGTGGGCAAGTTCATGAACTATCCCCAGAGAGAGGAAATCCCCGAGACAATCAACGAGCAGGCCATCGTCGAGTTGTACTCCAAGTAGGAGTTGAGAGTTTAGAGTAGAGAGTTTAGAGAAAAACCAATATCACCTCTTTTACCTCATGCTCCACTTGCACCCACAATTATTAAGTTTATTACAATAAAAATCATAACAATGGCTATTTTAACATTTCAAAAACCCGATAAGGTCATCATGAATGAGGCCGACGATTTTCATGGCGTATTTGAATTTCGTCCCTTGCAGCAAGGTTATGGCGTTACCATCGGCAACGCTTTGCGCCGCGTGCTGCTCTCCTCATTGGAAGGCTTCGCCATCACTTCTGTGAAGATTGACGGTGTGGCTCAGGAGTTCTCCTCCATCCCCGGAGTTATGGAAGATGTGACCGACATCGTCCTCAATCTGAAACAGGTCCGTTTCAAGAACAAGATTGAGAACAATTTCAGCGAGAAGGCCACCATCATCATTTCTGACCAGGAGACTTTCACCGCTGGTGACATGAACCGTTTCCTCAACTTCTTCCAGGTTCTGAACCCAGAGCAGCTGATCTGCCGCATGGAACCCTCCGTGCGTATCGTGATGGAAATCACCATCGACAAGGGTAGGGGCTATGTGCCCGTGGAGGACAACCGCTCTTTGCATGAGGGTATTGATGTGATCGCTATCGATTCCATCCACACCCCCATCAAGAACGTCAAATACTCCATCGAGCCCTATCGTGTGGAGCAGAAGACCGACTTTGAGAAGTTGGTGATGGAGATCGATACCGATGGTTCCATCCATCCGAAGAACGCTCTCAAAGAGGCTGCCAAGATCCTCATCCAGCACTTTGCGCTCTTCTCCGATGACAAGATCACGTTGGACACGCCCGAGCAGCCTGCTTCTTCTGAAGAACTGGACGAGAACGCCATGCTGATCAGACAGGTCCTCAAGTCCAAGCTCATCGACATGGATCTTTCCGTGAGAGCTCTCAACTGCCTCAAGTCCGCTGAATTGGAGACTCTCGGTGACCTGGTGGCCATTCACAAGGCCGACCTTCTCAAATTCCGCAACTTCGGCAAGAAGTCTCTCGCCGAGCTGGAGGACCTCGTGAAGTCCAAAGGTCTGGAATTTGGAATGAATATTTCGAAATATAAATTAGATAAGGAATAGAACAATGAGACACGCGAAAAGTATTAATCATTTAGGAAGAACGGATGCCCATAGAAAGGCGCTCATGTCCAATATGGCTACATCCCTGATCATGCACAAGAGAATCTCCACGACCTTGGCCAAGGCTAAGGAATTGAGAAAGTTTGTGGAGCCGCTCGTGACCCGTAGCAAGCACGACACCACGCATTCCAGACGTATGGTGTTCTCCGAGTTGCAGAACAAGTATGCCGTCACGGAACTGTTCCGCGAAATCTCCCAGAAGGTGTCCACCCGCCCTGGCGGTTACACCCGTATTCTGAAGACTGGTTTCCGCAAGGGTGACAACGCCGAGATGTGCATCATCGAGTTTGTGGACTACAACGAGACCTACACCACGGACGGTGGCAAGAAGAAAACCACCCGTACCCGTCGTGGCAGTGGCAAGAAAGCCGCCAAGGTTGAGGAAGCCCCTGTCGCTGAAGCCGCTGTTGAAGAGGCTCCCGCCGCAGAAGCTCCTGCTGCTGAATAAAGCAACACAATCGTTATCGTTATACGTTTCAAGACCGCTCTATCCGGGCGGTCTTTTTTATTGCCTTCATCCGCTGATTTAGCCAATTTTCATTATTTTTGCAAGTTTGTTTTATAATGGTATATTAGTCAAAAAATACAACGTTCTGTATGAAGAGGAAAGTGCTGTTTATGGCGGTTGTTTTGCTGGGGCTTCTGGCCCCGTTGCCGCTGTGCGCGCAGACCTCTTTTACAGTGCCCTCATCCGGTAGCGATATCGCGACCACCTGCGATGCAATTATATATGACTATGGTGGACCAAGCTCGAATTATGGCAACAGTTGGGATGGCTATCTGGTGATATATCCGGCTACTACAGGTGAGATGATGTCTATTACATCTGGAAATTATAATGTGGAGAACGGCTGGGACTACGTGTATGTGTATAATGGCGTTGGGACAGGAGGCGCTTTGTTGGCCACGTTGACAGGTAGTGGCTCTGTTACCACACCGATTAATTCCTCTGATCCGTCCGGAGCACTGACCATACGCTTCGATTCTGACGGATCTGTTTGTAGTTATGCTGGTTTTGCATTGCGGGTGCAGTGTATGTCTCCTACGGTTATGTCTAACGATCCTTTGACAACTTGCTCCGCAATATGGACCGACCCGGGTGGACTGGGAAATTATAGCAACAATCTGAATGTGACACAGACGATTTGCTCGGATAATGGGGAAGCGGTGACTGTCGATTTCAACTCTTTCTCGCTGGGCAGCGGAGACATTTTACGCGTGTATGATGGAAGCACTGCTACCGGTACCCCCATGGCGACTTATACAGGTAGCACCTTGCCGCCAACACTGACATCATCCGGAACCTGTCTCACATTCAATTTCATCAGCAATGGCAGTGGGGTGTCGAGCGGATGGACAGCCAGCATACTCTGTGTACGTTGCGCAAATACGAATATTGTTTCAGGCTCTCCATGTACAGCGGACAACATACATCCCTTTTGTACTGATGAGGGCCAATATGTCTATTGCTCGGGCGTGACGGGTACGGCAGCCGACTTTTTCGGGACAGGTTCTGTGGCCTGTCTTGGCTCCACACCGGCACCGGCTTGGTACTACATGCGAATAGAACACCAGGGAAACATGACGATTCACATTGAGCAAGAAGACATGAACGGAACTGGCATAGATGTGGATTTTGCTTGTTGGGGGCCATTCACGGCGTCTTCATCTGCTGATTTTGTGAACAAATTGTGTACTGGTTACTATACCTTGCATACAAGTTATCATTCTAGTAATACAACGGAGACTGGGTATCCATTTGGCAACTTGACAGACTGCAGTTACAGTGCTGCTTCCACTGAAAATTGCCATATTCTAAATGCCCAAACAGGGGATTATTACCTGCTCTTGATTACCAATTATGAGAGGGAGCCTGGTGTAATCACCTTCAACTCAGTCGCGGGTTCCACTGCAACCACTGACTGCAGCATCATGGCGGAGGTGAGCAACGACGGACCCTACTGTGTGGGCGACACCATCCATCTGTTTTGCAATGACCCCCAGCAAGGCGCTACCTATAGTTGGACCGGTCCTGGTGGATGGACATCTACCCTTGTGAATCCGGTGATATATCCGGCCACCGCTGCCATGAACGGCAATACCTATACTCTTGTTAAGACATTGAACGGCGTCAGCTCCGCGCCGGCATCCACCACGATTGATGTTATTTCAGTGAACACTTCCATAAGTCCTGCCGATGCTACTATTTGCCCCGGAAGCTCCTTGACCCTGACGGGCAGTAACGTCAGTGGATATACCAACACCTATTCCTGGACCCCTGGCGGGCAGACCAACCAGCAGATCACAGTCAACCCCACCACGACCACCACGTATTCGCTGACGCAGACGGTGGCCGGGCGGTGTACGGGGCACGCTACTGTGACAGTGAACGTGCGCCAGCCGCAGCACCAGTCCTATACACTGGACACTTGTGCGAGTTCGTACTCGTGGCACGGTCATAATGCCAATCATGAAGGCACTTTCCATTGGACCTGGTCCCACCAAGATGAATACGGGTGTACGCAGGTGGACACATTGCACCTGACAATCTCTTCATCTTCTTTCACGCAGCCGATTGATGACCATAATTCGGTTCCTTGTTCCTGGAATATTCAGCCGCCCACACCTCCCACAATCGAGGTTTGTGGCAATCAGGTCCCGGTGCAATTGTCTTCCACCATCGACCACATTAACGGAGGTTGTGGCTATTTTGCATACGTGTATCAATATACCGTGGCTGGGACTCCTTATACATGGACTTATTACTACCATCTGAATCCGTCGGAATTCTCGGTGCCGTCCAATCGGGATACTTTGGTACAATGCCTGGCCGATGTGGTGGCTCCGGTGCCGCCTGTGGTGGTCAATGTTTGCAGCGACACGATTGTGCCCGAAAGTCCGACCATCTCGAATCATTCCGATGGTTGTACGGGTTATATAACCTATTCATGGTTGTTCAAAGATTGCGACAATCACCGTAAAACCTGGTCTTATACTTACGTGGTGGCCGACACCACCCGTCCTGTCTTCATCGTGCCCGCGGACACGTTTGTGTGCCGGACCTTGGAAGGTTCTTACAATGCCAATCCGAATATCATGGGCAGCCCCCAGCAGGTGACGGACAACTGCTCATCTCTTCAGGATATGACTATTGCGTGCCAAGACTCCCTGCATCCTTCTATTGGCGGTGGTGTGGATACCTTGTTCCGAACTTGGGTGGTGGCGGACGATTGTGACAATACCTGTGCGCAAATACAACGCATCTTGATTTATCCGCCAGATAGTGCTTATTCGTGGAATTATATCTGCGAAGGGGAAGTTTTTGATACGCTTGGCTTTAATTTTGTGGCATATCATGATACTATCTTGTATCAACATTTGCAATCGGTCCATACGGGTTGCGACTCAGTGGTGAAGGTCTTCCTGACCGTTTGGCACCCAGCCCATATCAATGATACTGTCGGATCTTGTGATTCTTATCTCTGGCACGACAGTCTATACACTGAAGGAGGCATCAAAACATACGAGCACTTGGATGCCAATGGCTGCAAACAGGTAGATACACTTCACTTGACCCTGTATGATTCCATTCATGTGCATGTATATGATTCGGCTTGCTATCAATACTCATGGGATGATGAGGTCTTCAGGGAAAGCGGCGATTTTACCAGACACTTTGAGACAGTGCACGGGTGCGACAGTGCCGTGACGCTGCATCTGACGATTTTCGATAAGGACAGTGTGGAGTTTACGAAGCAAAGATGTAAAGGTATGGCTTTTCAGTGGTACGAGCATTTTTGTGAGAATGATGGGGATTATGTCACGGTATTGCAGAATGTTCATGGCTGTGACTCTGTCGTGACGATGCATCTCTCTTTTCAGGATACACTTTATGCAGATTTTGATGACGAAGCCTGTAATTATTATGTGTGGAATAACAAGATCTACTATACGACCGGTGATTTTGAACAGAGTTTCAATGTTTGGGAAGGCTGTGACTCATTGGTGACACTGCACCTTACCTTATATTTTGACGACACTGTCTCCGTTGATACCTCCGCTTGTGAATCTTATACATGGAATGATACCACATATTTTCAATCTGGTACTTATGAACAACATTTCTTTACTGAACACGGCTGCGATTCATTGGTGATATTGCACCTGACTATCCTTCACAATTCGCGTAGCAGTCTGGATTCTGCGATATGTACGGCTGATTTTCCATTACAATGGAATGGGGTTACATTCAATTTTCCGGGAGGAATAGACAGCACAGTCATTCCCAATGCGATGGGTTGCGACAGCCTGATTACCATGCATGTCACGATGAAACCGAATACCTCTTCCGTCTTGTATGATACGATTGTGCAGAATGCGTTGCCTTACGACACGCTGAATATGCACTTTACAGTGGCGGGAAGTTTGCAGACCACCATATCCAATGTGTATGGCTGCGACAGCGTGGTGACGATGATTCTGACCGTGTTGCCCAATATTCTGATTGATTTGGACAGTACAGTGTGTGAGAACGATCTTCCCGTGCGATGGAATGGTTTAGACTTTATACAGGAAGGCACGCAGAATCTGACTTTCATTGCTTCTTCTCAGGTGGATAGTACATTGTCAATGCACTTGCATGTCAATCGGAATACTTTTTCCACGGTGCCGGATACGGTGATTGAGAATAACCTGCCTCATACCTTCAACGGGGTTGTTTTTGCGGATTCGGTTACGAATGCCAGGGTAATCATCCCGAATGCGCAGGGCTGCGACAGTGTCATCACGTACTCGTTGCATGTCTGGCGGAACGTCAGCAGTGTTGTGGATACGGCGGTTTGTGACGATCAGCTGCCTGTGGTTTGGAATGGGGTGGTGTTTACGGAGGCTGGTGAGAGCCAGGTGGTTCTCACGGGTGCCCACGGGGAAGATGATACCTTGCTGATGCGGCTGCACGTGAATACATCGGTGCATACGTCGTTGCAAGAGGAACTTTGCATGAGCGATTTTCCGTATCGCTATGTCAATGGCCAGATTGACACCACATTTGCGGCGGGGACGCCACCGCTCTCAATTATAAACTTCAAACTCTCGACTGTTGCAGGATGCGACAGCATCGTGACCCTTACGCTGGATGTGATGGACACCTCGTTGTACATCGTTTCCTCCACGGATTTCTGTCCGAACATGTACACGACATTGTCGGTGGTGACCTCGTTGGAGGATTACGTATGGAGCACCGGCGAGACCACGGCCTCCATAGCGGTCACGGAGCCGGGCGAGTATTCGGTGACGGCTTCCACGGGCGATTGCCGGGGTAGGGCATACCGCAGGCTTGCTCCGTGCAAAGTGGAACTCCGCTTGCCCAATGCCATCACTCCGAGCAATAGCGATGGTCTGAACGATTGTTTCCGCTTGCCGGAGGCATGCTTGGAACAGATAGATGATTTTGAAATCAAGATATTCAGTCGTTGGGGCGAGATGGTGTTTTATTCCCAGGATAAGAATTTCAAATGGTATGGGGATTATAAGGGTCACATAGAAAGGGATGCGGTGTATAGCTATACGATCAAGTACATAGACAAAGACGGTATCATGTTCAGAATGAAGGGTGCGGTTACGGTGTTGTAAAAGCAAGAAATATAATAAGATGATGCGAAATAGAATACTTTGGATGATAATGCTGATGATGGCACTGATGTGCCATCAGGTCCTTGTTGCGCAAAACAGTCCAATGATACAGGCCATCCCATCAGGTCCGGTTTGCATAGGGGATCAGGTGACATTGTCTGTGTCGTGTCCCGATGATGGATCATTGATTTTCAGCGAAGGTTTCAGTGATATCACTACTGGAAATGATAACAATACTTCAGGATCCTCCCAAAAATATCAATGTGACTTGCCTACTTTTCCAAATTGCGACAACGAGCATATCTTTTTGGCGGGTGGACATTTACGTTTTGGAGATATGAGTTCAGGCGGCGGCGGTTATATCACCTCTGCGCCTATGGATCTTTCGGCTGGCCCGTTTATGGTAAAACTATGGTTGCGTGGCTGGAATAACCTGCTTGAGCATCCTGAGTATTATCTTCTTATTGATGCTGACACCGTTCAAAACCATGTAGCGATACCACCACTACCATTTAATGCGCCTTATATGGAATTTACATATACTTCCACTACAGCAGCCACAAGCCAATCCACAATAACTATTGGAAATTCTGACGTTCACCAACGTTTCTTTTTAGACTCAGTGGCAGTCGTGTATGTGACTCCGACACAATATCTGTGGAGCACTGGAGAAACAACTTCGACCATTACTGTGACACCTGACCAAGTTGGTAATTCTACTTATGCGGTAACAGTAAGCAATAGTAGCGTCTGTTCCGGAAACGATGATATTACTATTGAGGTTATAGATTGTGATGATCATTGCAATCCGTGGATACTTGTGACGGATGTCTCCGATTTGACAATAGGATCTGAAATTGTCATTGCGGCCAAAGACTATGATTATGCTCTCAGTACCACCCAAAACAACAACAATCGTGGTACTGCGCCGATTACCAGAGCCGGGAATGCGGTGACTTTTGGGAATGATGTGCAAATCATAACGCTTGAAAACGGAGCCGTCAGTAATACTTTCGCCTTCAATGTCGGTTCAGGTTATTTGTATGCTGCAAGCAGTAACAACAATCATTTGAAAATGCAAAACAACATCAATAACAATGCTTCTTGGTACATTACATTGGGTACGGACAGCGCAGCATCTATAGTGGCACAGGGGGATAATACACGTAATACGATACGGTATAATTCAAGCAGCTCTCTGTTCTCCTGTTACGCATCAGGACAACAAGACGTTGTGATTTACAAGCGTCACCCCCTTACTACCCAAAGCGAAACTACGGTTACAGCTTGTTCAAGCTATTATTGGAATGGCTCTATTTATGACCAAAGCGTTACAGATACGATTATCTTGACCAACGATGCGGGTTGCGACAGTATGGCCATTCTGCATTTAACCATCAACCATGCCGTAAACATCTCCTTCACCAAGGACACCTGCGGTAGCTACACTTGGAACGGTGTCACCTACAACGAGAGCGGCGAATACACGCAGACCTTGACGGCTGCCAATGGTTGCGACAGTGTGGTGACATTGCATTTGACGATTACAGAACCGCCTGAGGTTAATATCACCGTATCAGCAGAGAACATTTGCATTGGAGACAGCGTCTTGTTACAGGCAACAGTGGCTAGCACATCAACTTTGCCTTCCATACAAGTGCCTCCTATTGCCGTTGGAGACATCCTGTGCACAGATGGTTCTATTGAGAAACCGTCTTCTTGGCCAGTGGCTGGGAAAACGGCTCGGGGCATCGTTTTTTATGTGGATAATACTGGAGAACATGGTTGGGCGGTGCATTTGCAGGATCAGGCGCAGATGATTAAATGGTGTCCCTCTAATCCAAATATAGATATTCCATCATTAACAAACACAACCACTTTACAAGGTGCTTTGAATGATTTTGATGGTTATGGACACACACACAGAATCCGTAGTGCGGGAACTCCTGCGACATATCCTGCGGCGTACGCGGTGGATTTTAACCAAGGATGGTATATTCCTTCAATAGGTCAGCTCAATGTGTTGTATGCCGATTACCCTAAAGTGAATGAGTCCTTGCAGACTGTAGGAGGAACGCATTTGTTCCTCAATACCTACTCATATTGGTCTTCAAGCGAGTTCTCCGATTATGCTGCTTGGGACCTTGTTTTTTATGGTTTTATACACCCTGAAGGCAAGGCAGGAGATTCGTGTTTGCGCAGTGTGAGAAGTTTTTGACATAGATGATATTAAGATAGAAACAAGAGACTATGGATAAAAAGCAGTTATGGGTGGTTGTTTTACTGTTATTGAGTGCATGGACACTCTCGGCCCAAACATATTCCATCGGTGATATTTACACGGCTCCGGATGGTAGCCAAGGTATTGTATATTATCTTTATCCAGATGGTACCGGAGGATGGGTGGTGGCTTTGACAGATGCATCTTCGGGATGTGCCTGGGGTGACAACACAGATGTGCCCCAAATGGCGAACTTGAGTAATGGTTACAATTATGGTGATTTTTATTCGAGTGACACAGCTTCATACACCAACACCAGGATTCTTAGAAACTATCAAAACAACAGCAGCTATGCCTCCGGTGTAGTGGATTTTGCGCAAGGTTGGGTCCTCCCTACCGTGAGGCAGCTACGTGTGTTATACTCTCGTCAAGCATTTATTTCGACTCCTTTGTTGAGTGCCGGAGGTGTGGCATTGGTAGAGAATGATAACTATTGGACTTGCTTGGAACATTCTTCTGAAAAGGCAAAGACAGTGGATTTCAGTTCGGGGCTTGTTACCCAAAGCAACAAGTCGAATTTATGTCACGTCAGGGCAGTCAGGAGTTTCAGCTATTTGCCAGATACTCCATCCCCTGAGTATGCTGTTGTCTGGAGTACTGGGGACACCACAGAAACCATTACGGTAACACCCTCACAGATCACTGTCTATACGGTGAACATTTCCTATGGAGGGTGTGCCGGCACGGCACAGCATACCATTGTAGTGAATAGCCCTTCCTCTTATGAATTCTCAATCACCTCTGAAACTCCCTACACTTGGAACGGTGT
Source organism: Bacteroidales bacterium (assembly GCA_017554325.1). Classification (GTDB taxonomy): domain Bacteria; phylum Bacteroidota; class Bacteroidia; order Bacteroidales; family WCHB1-69; genus F23-D06. The sequence goes on along the minus strand of JAFZIP010000012.1, from coordinate 5,282 downwards.
CACCTACAACCAATCCGGAGACTACACACAGACCTTCACCAACGTTGGCGGTTGCGACAGTGTGGTGACGCTGCATCTGACTATAAACTCCGCCATGGAAATCACTGTCAATGCCACCGATGATACTATTTGTGAGGGAGAGAGTGTGACTTTGCAAACTGATGTCACGCTCCCGGACCCAGCTCCCGTCTTGTACGTTCCGCTTGTGGCACCTGGCGACATTCTATGTACAGACGGTTCTATCGAGAAGCCTTCATCTTGGCCAGTGCCAGGCAAAACAGCCTTGGGTATCATTGTTTATGTGAATAACTCGGACAACCACGGATGGGCAATCCATCTGCATGAGCAAGGTGTGATGCCATGGAGCACTGCCCAGAGTGGTAATATTCCCAATGCGATTATTCATGACACACCAGCGGAGGCAATATCCGACTACAATGGCTCTTACAATACACTTGCCATCAGGTCGGTGACCAACACGAGCTTGTACCCAGCCGCCATGGCGGTTGATTTTGATAACGGTTGGTATCTCCCCGCATCCGGACAGCTGTACCTGATGTTCCCCCTGATGCCAATTTTGAACGAGTCGCTTGCTGTTTGTGGCGGCACTCTTTTCGATTTGAATTCTTCTTGGTATTATTGTTCTTCTTCTGTTGCCGTTGCCCGAAACATGTGGAGCTTGGATTACTCCGGTTATATTATTCATTATCTCCCGGGGCTTGATTATCATGTTCGCAGTATGCGGAATTTTTAGCTAATCGAAAAATGACTGACATGAAAAAAGTCTTTACCATACTAATATTAATGTTTGGTTGCATAGTGCTGTCGGGACAACCATATCAGGTCGGAGATCTTTACACGGCTCCTGATGGCTCTCAAGGCATCGTCTATTTTATTCATCCAAACGGTAGTGGAGGTTGGGTGGTGGCATTAAACGATGTCTCCACTGGATGTGCTTGGGGTGATGCGTCTTCTGATGTTGCAGGACTGGGGAATCAAAACACGTCACACTATGCCGTTTTGATGACTGACACGTCGGGATATGCAAACACAATGGCCATTAGAACCCATCAAAACAACAATACCAACTATGCGGCAGGCAAGGTGGATTTTGCCAACGGATGGTGTTTGCCATCGCCTGCGCAGTTGCGTATGTTTTCTGCACAGTGGCCCCGTATCTCTTCTGCTATGACAGCTGCTGGCGGTACTGGTCTGGCTTCAACCAAATACTGGACGAGTGCAGAGCATTCATCCAATAATGCATGGATATTTTATTTTGGACCGCAAAATTCATTACATGGTGGAGCCTCATACGAATCCAAGAGCAGCAGTTGCCGTGTCCGTGCCGTGCTTAGTTTTGTTTATGATTCGGGCAATCCTGTGGTGAACTATCAGTGGAGTAATGGTGCGACAACGCCAGACATCACAGTGACTCCATCACAGACCACTACCTATACCGTGACGGTTTCCACATCCGGCGGCGGCAGCGACACGGCACAGCACACGGTTGTGGTGAACATGCCCTCATCCAGCGAGTTCTCCGTCACTTCCGAAACTCCCTACACTTGGAACGGTGTCACCTACAACGAGAGCGGCGACTACACGCAGACCTTCACTGCTGCCAATGGCTGCGACAGCGTGGTGACGTTGCATCTGACAGTGAACATAGCTCCGGATGTTGCCATTACGGCCACCGATGACACAATATGTGTGGGGGAGGATGTTAACTTGCAAGCTGTGCTACTCAATGAGGAAGCATTTTCATATGTCTCGCCGATTGCGATTGGTGACATTCTTTGCACCGACGGCAGCACAGTGAAACCTTCCGACTGGCCAGTGGCGGGTAAGACGGCTTACGGTATTGTGTTTTATGTGGATAATACAGGTGAACATGGGTGGGCGATGCATCTACAGGACCAAGGAACGAGTGTGAAATGGACTCCTAGTGGACAATATGCGGATGTCCCTGCATTAACCAACTATGCTACTGCTCGTGGCGCTATGACAGATTTAGACGGTTACAATAATACGTTGATAATTCGCAATGCAGGCTCAGCTACTCAATATCCGGCGGCCTATGTGGTGGATTTTGCCAATGGTTGGTATCTGCCTACTGCTGCTCAACTGCGGCTGTTGTTCTCCGAACTTCTTCCTATTAACAGTTCGTTGGCAGTAGTTGGAGTAGCGCAATTCCCGTTGGACTCTCCCTTTTATTATTGGTCTTCAACGGAAAATGATGCAAGTAAAGTCTGGAATGTACGCCATGATGGTGATATGTATAATAGTGGTAAGTACTCATCATATAGAGTACGTGGCGTGAGAAATTTTTAAGTGTATATGACTACGTTCATTTGATAAACTGATCTGGGAAGTATGAAGAAACTGTTGACGATATTGTTTTTTTGTTGTGGAGGCATCTTGTTCGCACAAAGTTATCGAATAGGAGACCTCTATACTGCTCCGGATGGCAGTCAGGGTGTTGTTTATTATGTGTTTCCCGATGGTAGTGGAGGCTGGGCGGTTGCATTGAATGATGCTTCCGTTGGATGCATATGGGGAAGTGAATCTGATGTCGCAGGGTTAGTAAACCAAAATCCTATTTTTTTACATGCGATGCTTCCTGATACTGCAGGTTATGCCAATACGCGGGCTATGCGGGTTCATTATAATAACGGTGGATATGCCGCAGGAGTGGTGGATTTTGCTCACGGTTGGGTACTGCCTTCAGCCGCACAACTCTCTATGCTATTTGGTCAACTCCCTCATATATCTGCCGCTATTACCAATGCGGGTGGGGCTTCATTGGCAGAGGATCTGTACTGGTGTAGCGCGGAAAATAGTGCGACAAGTGCCTATGTCGTTTCGTTTCAATGGGGTTGGCTGTCGTACACGCCTAAAACAACCCCGCACCGAGTACGAGCTGTTCGTTGCTTCACCAACTCGTTCGAACCGGAACTAAACTATCTCTGGAGCACGGGCGACACTACTCCCTCTATTACCGTTTCTCCCACTCAGACGACCACCTACACGGTGACAGTCTCCACAACGGGAGGAAACAGTGGGACTGCGCAACAAACTCTTGTGGTGTATGCGACTAATAATACTGAGACCACTGCCTTTGCCTGTGACAGTTATGAATGGAACGGGCAAGTCTATACAGAAAGCGGCGAATACACGATTTCCACTTTGGGAGAGGGGGGGTGTGAAAATGTGTCAACGCTGCACTTGACCATAGAAAAGACCCCGCAGGTAACCATTCAATCGCCTACGGAAACAACTTGCGGTGGAGAGGCTGTCGCGCTCCATGCCGAAGTGTCTAATAGTGTGACTGTTGGTCCTCCACAAGTGCCGAATATCGCGGTGGGCGACATCCTTTGCACGGATGGCAGCGTCGTGAAACTTTCGGCATGGCCTGTACAGAACAAAACTGCGAAAGGAATTGTCTTCTATGTGGATAATACAGGGGAACATGGTTGGGCTGTGAATCTCCATGACCAGACAACTGCAATACAATGGTGCTATTCTGGAGTAGATGTTGTCCCATTGAACAATCTTGATGGAACAACTGCTTATTTGGATTTGGATGGATATCAGAACACCCAAATCATTCGCGCAGCTGGGAGTGATTATATGTTTCCCGCTGCGTATATAGTTGACTTCGACAATGGGTGGTATTTGCCCGCATTAGGACAATTGAGGCTTGTGTTTGCCTACGTTTCTGTTATGAACTCCAGTTTGGGGGTCGTCGGGGGAACGCAATTCCCGATGAATGCAGATTTCTATTACTGGTCTTCAACGGAAAGATCTTATGCCACCGCTTGGCGCGTTTCAAATAAAGGATTTATCACGGCTTACAGTAAGGACAATCTTAATTATACTCCAAATGCTGTACGTTCTGTGTGCTCATTCTAAATAAACAATGGAATTTGTATTCGATGAATAAATCTGGTTGCTCTTGCAGAAATTGATATGAAGAAAATATATACATTTATAGTATTGATGATGGGGATGGGGCTTGTCTTCGGACAGACTTATCACATCGGAGATCTTTATACAGCACCAGATGGAAGTCAGGGTGTCGTGTTCTATGAGAACCCGGATGGAAGCGGAGGACTGGTCGTGGCGTTGAACAATGCTTCCGATGGTTGCATTTGGGGCACCTCTTCAGATGTGATGAATCTGAATAATCTTTATCCTACCTATTTCCAACAATTGTTGGATGATACGGCAGGCTATTCCAATACCCAAAAAATACGGGCTGCCAATGCCGGGACATCACTTTATGCCGCAGGGGTGGTTGACTTTGACAATGGATGGTTTTTGCCGTCTCCAGCACAGTTGACGCTGTTGTATGCCATGCGACCCTTTATTTCGGATTCTCTTCTTGCAGCAGGCGGTACGCTAATGTCAGAAGCAAATTATTGGAGTAGTGCAGAATATTCCTCTGCGAATGCATGGGTCGTGGACTTTGGAGATTATGCCATCTCATCTTCAGGTGCATTTTATAATAGAACAAAATCCAGCTTATATCCTGTTCGCGCCATCCGTAGTTTTACAAACACTACGCTTGTGGCAGATTCCACACTGACGTATACTTGGAGCACTGGCGATACAACTCCCGATATCACTGTGACTCCGACGCAGACTACTAACTATACCGTCACAGTCTCCACTCCTGGCGGGTGCAGCGACACGGCGCAATACACCATTGTCGTGAACAACGTCGAACACCAGGCCTATAACGTGGTTGAGTGCGAGATATATACGTGGAATGATTCTTCCTACACCGAGAGTGGTACCCACCTGTACAGTCACACCGATGTCAATGGTTGCATGCAAGTAGATACCCTGCATTTGACCGTCCTTCACGGCACGCACAACATGCTGGACACCGCCGTCTGTGAAACCTACGAGTGGCACGACACCACCTACACAACCTCCGGCACTTACACCTACGACTACACCAACACCGACGGATGCGCCAGCACCGACACCCTGCACCTGACCGTGAATCACGGCACGCACAACGCACTGGACACCACCGTCTGCGAAAGCTACGAGTGGCACGGCAACACCTACACAACCTCCGGCACTTACACTTACGACTACACCAACACCGATGACTGCGCCAGCACCGACACGTTGCATTTGACCATCAATCATCCGCAGCACCAGAGCGAGACGGTCACCGCGTACGACAGCTACACGTGGCACGGACAGACAAACACCCAGACGGGCGACTACACCTTCGCGCACGAGGACGGCAACGGCTGCGTGCAGGT
>JAFZIP010000011.1 GCA_017554325.1 Bacteroidales bacterium | reverse complement strand
TTGTCTGTCCCGACCTTATCGCTTGCGAATCTCAAAAAAATCCTTGAGTATTTGCTACATCTTCTTCATTCTTTCAATGAACCTCCCAATCTTTTTCCCTCGCCTCTTTCCCTCTCATTTGGGACCGCAAAAATACACTTTAGAAGATTACATTCGCCTACTCTTACCTACTTTTTTTTAATTTTTCTTTTATCTAATTGATAATCAATGAGAAAAAATTTAATTTTTTTTATTTTTATACTAATTTTTGGGTAAAAAACCTCAAAAAACAGCCTATTTTGACCCATTTTTGAGGGGGTGTTTAGGGACGATTTCGGAGTTTTTTCGGAAAAGTCTGTAAAAACCGTACATTTTCTCTTCTTCATTTTTCTGAAAAAAACATTCCCTGTCGAAAACTTTTCCCCCGACATCCACCGAGAAGACCTCTTACATATATATTAATATTGTCCTCAATTTTTTTGTACTTTTGCCGCCTCAAAAAAATTACATGATAGGAGAAATCGACAGAACTCGGGAATTAGAGACCAAAGGCATTGGCCAACTGCTATGGATGTACGCCTTGCCATCCGTTATCAGCCAAATCATCGCTTCTATATATAATATTGTAGATCGTATCTTCATAGGTCACGGGGTGGGTGCCATGGCTATCGCCGGACTCGCCATCACCATGCCCATCATGAACATCATCCATGCTTTCGGTTCCCTCATTGGCGTGGGCTCAAGTGCACGCATGTCCATTGTGCTGGGCAGGAAAGACGTGAAATGGGCCGAAAACATCCTGGGCAACAGCATGATCTTTACTATTATATTAGGATTCTTGTTCGTCACGGGCGGCTATCTGTTCATGGATCGCATCCTGACGGGCTTCGGCGCAACATCAGAAACCCTCTCCTACGCTCGTGAGTACATGCTCATCGTGCTGCCCGGCATGTTCTTCACCACCATGACTTTCAACTTGACCGGACTCATCCGTGCCTCCGGCTACCCTATGAAATCCATGTACATCATGATCAGCGGCGCCGTGCTCAACATGATTCTGGACCCGATTCTCATCTTCGGCCTGCATCTGGGCATCGCAGGAGCCGCCTGGGCCACCACCATCTCCATGACCATCACCGCCTTCGTGGCCATTCTTCATTTCATAAAGCCCACCTCATTCATCCGCTTCAAGTCACATGGATGGAAGCCCAAAGGTTATATTTTCAAGAACATCACGCTGATCGGCATGAGTCCATTTTTGATGAATGTGTGTGCTTCGTTTGTGGTGGCCATGCTGAACAGCCAGCTGCTGCGCTATGGCGGCGATTTGGCTGTAGGAGCTTACGGCATTGTGAACACCTTCGGCAGTTTCATGGTGATGCTCATCCTCGGCATCTGCCAAGGCATGCAGCCCATCGCAGGATACAACTACGGCGCGGGGCACCCCGACCGGCTTAAACATGTCTATCTGCTTACCATGAGGGTCTGCGTCCTCATCGGTCTGTTCGGCAGCGTGGTATCCTGCCTATTCCCCGCCACCATGGTGAAAATCTTCACTACGGACACAGAACTTATCCAAATCGGCAAGCCCGCCATGCGCTTCCTGATGGTGATGTTCCCGCTCATCGGCTTCACCATCGTCAACTCCAACTTCTTCCAGTCCATCGACAAGCCCTGGATTGCCATTACCACCAGTCTTTCCCGACAGCTCATTTTCCTGCTGCCGCTGGCCTACGTCATTCCGACAATCTTCACGAATATGGACATGAGCGGGCTCACTGGCATCTGGGTCGCTTGTACTGTCTCCGACGTGATGGGCGCAGTGTTGGCAGCTATCCTGCTATTCACCCAGCGCAAAATCTTTTCGGATGTCACGCCCCACGAGCCCAAGCCCCAGAAAGAAGCAGGACCGAAAGAGTAAGTTATCCCTACCTCATCATAAAAAAAGCCCTTCCGCTCTCCCAGTCAGGTTAATGGCTATGATAGAACCGGGCACAGCGGAAGGATCTTATTTTATTTACTCAATACGATATTCTATACTAATCCAACTTATTAACGATTCAGCAATCCTGCGAACAGGCCGTTTCTGGAAAAGTGACCAACGCCAATCTGAAGGCCTATCTCCCATTTCGGCAGATCAATGCCGTTTTTCATCACCGGCGTGATACGATACTGGCCATAAAGTGCACAGAAATTGGTAAAACCGATGCGCAAACGCACACCACAATCCAATTTGTTTATACCTTCTCTGTAATACCGCTTCTGTACATACGTAACAACCTGATTGTCATCTATCGCCTTGGTTTTCATTCTACTGCCCGTAATCCAATCACCGAATACACCGGCCTCAATATAGCACTGCGAATAGGAAAGATTGGCCAGCACAAACCGCTGCGTGAATTCCAAATCGAACTGGGTGGTTTTAAAGTTATGCTTTTTCACTTCGTAATTCCACCACAAAATGTTATCCATCCAAGTGGAACCCGGTGCCAGCAATGTACCGTCCTGCAACGCATACCAAGAGGAACCGAAACCGATTCGGAAACCCAACCCATATACTTTGGCGACTTGCCAGTTGTTGACAATACTGAATGAGAATGATCGGGATACCCTTTTCGCCTGATGGATGTTACCTTGCGGCGTCCACATCGAAGGAAGCATAAAGGAGGCGTTGAGCACCAAGCCACCGGAATAGCGTTTGGGCCTACGATTGAAGATGTCTTTATCCGGTTTGGCCGTGCTTCCACAACCCCGAAAATCACTGTGCATATCGGAATTGTCCATTGTTACAGTAGAATCGGAAACAGCCACTTTGTCTTTACCATTCACATATTGTGCATATTGGTTGTCATACCAAATATTCACCGTTTGTCCATTTTCCAAAAAAACTTTTGAGATGCCGAAATAAACCTTGTTGCTGTCTATAAAGTATGTTTCTCCCACATCGCCTATTCTGAGACCAAGGGATAACACATCATAATTCTCCAAACTGCCATCGCCGTTCTGGATGTTATAGAAAAGTTTACCCGTATTTTCAGAATTGACAGGAATAATGTAAAGATAATCATCATCTTCAGCAAGATCGAACGCATGGACACTCTCTTTCTTGCCATCGGTGAAATATCCAGCTTGGGGCACGCCATAACCGAAGGCATAATCGTAGTAAGGATAATGGTTGCCCGATTTTTCGATTTCCTCCAGCAACTGGGCGGTCGTCCATTCGGGGTGCATTTGCTTCACGCAGGCGGCGAAGCCCGACACCATCGGGGTGGCAAAGGAGGTGCCCTGCGCGTATGCGTAGTTGCCTTTGCCCATGGCCACCATGTCGTTGCCACAAGCCACTACATTGGGCTTGCGACGCCCGTCGGCGGTTGGGCCGAAAGAGCTGTAGGTTTCACGGCTATCCAAAGCGTTCACCGCGCCCACCGACAGCACACCATCGGCATCGGCAGGGGTTACCAACATTTTCCAGCTGCCGTCATCGCCCTCATTGCCCATGGCCGTGCACACCAGAATGCCTTTGCTCATTGCGGTGGCCGCGCCCTTGGCCACAATGGAGGTTTTGCCGTCCATGTCTTTCAGATTATGCAATTCTTTGCCATAGCCCAACGAACTGCTCACAATGGAAGCTCCGTTCTGATCGGCCCACTCCAAAGCCTGCACCCACCAAACCTCCTCTTTCTTCTTTTCGGCTTCCACTTCCGTGCGAGCCAACAGGAACTCTGCACCGGGTGCCAAGCCTAACATTGTGGTGTCGTTCATGATGCCGGCAATGCAGCTCAACACCATGCGTCCGTGCGAGTTGTAACCATAGACATTCTCTTTCTTGGTGGCAAAGTTCCACGTCTTGATAATCTGGTGATTGTCGCGCAGGTGCTTGAAGGCGGGATGCGTGTCCACATCGGGAAATCCGCCATCAAACACAGCTATGCGCACGCCCTTGCCGTTGATGTTCTTTTGCTGAAACTTTTCGCCTTGCATCAAAGACACCTGCTTCATGCTTGGGTCCAATGCGTTGGTTTGCGTATAAACAGGGTTCTGTGTGGCGCTCGCTTCGGAGGCAATCTCCTGTACTCGGGCCACAAAAGGCAGCTCCTTCACAAAGGCAATCTGCTCCTCCGTAGCCGTCACCGCCACCGCATTCAGCCACCGCGACTCGCCAATATACTCGGTGGTGGCCACCGTCACTGCCTGCTCGTATTTCTGATTCACCGGATAATTGGTGATGTCGTACAAATCCGCATGGTTGATCTGATAACGCTCAATGGCCTTGACATCAAAATAGGAATAGGGGTCAAATGTGGTGTTATGCTTGTCGGTGAAAAACACCCAGTATGCATTCTGCGCCTGTGCCATGCTGAAAAAAGCAATAATCATGATGGCAGATAAAATAATTCTTCTCATAGCATTCTCAATTTTCAATTCTCAATTAATTATTCTTCACCATATCCACAATCTCCTGAACATCTATGTCCAGCAATTTCAGATTCTTGATGAAAGCCGGCACTTCTTCTTCCATGAACTGTTTTTTACGAAGGCTTTTGATCTTTTCCACCGCATCGTCTGTCACGAAGAAGCCGATACCGCGCTTGTTGAGGATAATCTCTTTGTTCTGCAGATAATCGTAGGAGCGCATCACGGTGTTGGGGTTCACCTCGAACATCACGGCTAGCTCGCGCACCGACTTGGCCTTGTCGCCGGGTTTCCAGGCAGCAGTCAGGATCTGTTCAAAAACCCAATCCACCAACTGCATCCAAATAGTCTGTGTATTATTGAAATCTACTCCCATACTATGCCTCCGTTTCTTTCATTCTTAAAAAGCTGAGCGCGTAAAAGAACACCGTCACCAAGCCCAAAACTATCATTTGTACGGCATCTGGTATGACGTATGATGAATAACTCCACATATAATCATTGTAAACAGCATCCTTAGGAATCAATATTATACCGTTTATCCATAAGGTCAAAGCATACAAGGTTATTATAATTGTTCCGATCAACAAGCTGACGCCTAATGTTGCCAGAGTGGTTTTACGCCGAAAATAGATGCTTCCGAAAAAGAACATGGCTAACAAGACACATAACAACATTACACCTACTCCATTTAAGGCTGTATAGAAATGCAGGCTCTCAAATCCACGCAGAGTTATGTACAACTGGGCGAGCCCAAGGCCCAAACAACAAGAGACAATCAATCCAACTACATAATATACATTAGCCAAAACCAAATTCGCAAGCACTTTTTCCGAATTAGATGCGGGAATGGAAAGATAATGGATTTTTGAAGAATTGCCATGCAGGTTGCGGAACAAGCGCTCTGGATAAATCATCAAGAAGATACTTGCCACAAAAATGGGGAAATTCAAGTTGCCTCTGCTACTCATAATGGTGCCAAACAAAACAATAACCATCAGCATGCCGAATTGGAACAGATCTGTTTTCCAATTTTCAATAAAGTAGGTCTTTAACAGGTTTTTTATATTCTGGATATTCATAATCTTGATTTTTAAAAGTTAACATCCTTGTTTTTCATTTTATCTGAAGCAGTGGTGTCAGCGCCCGTCGAAGTCTCAGGAACATACGTCTCCTCTTGCTGATTGTCATTAGGAAACACTCCAAATTTCCTAATCTTGCCTGAATGCCAAGCCGTTTGTACATCCACCGTTCCACCAATAACAAAAATCGCTGCAATTAATATTAGTGTGCCTAATAATACTTTATTTGTGTATTTTTTCATAATGCCGATTATTTAAAAAGGTTAGCAATTTCGTTCTTATTGATAATGGCCGCATTAAACAGCATTTCAAGATCAAGACTGGAATCGATATGATTCACATTCTCTTTCACCTGATAATTGCCACGCGGGGTTTCTTCCGTATAGAACACCTTTCCTTCGGAGCTCTTGGTGTTCTCCACATCGAAAAGCAATTTTTCGGTAATCTCGTAAGTGGAGGCGTTGAGCAACATGTGGCCGTTGTCAAGAATAGCCACCATGTCAATCAGGCTGTGCAAATCGCGCACCTGGTGTGTGGAGATGATGACCAAGCGTGATTCATCCGCGGCAGAAGCCATCAACTTGCGGAATGCACTCTTGGATGGGATGTCCAGCCCGTTGGTAGGCTCGTCCATGATGAGAATCTTGGTGTTGGTGGCCAATGCGAAGGCAATGAGCACTTTCTTCTTCTGACCGTGCGACAATTTGTCCATGTAGCCAGTCTCTTGGTCCAACTCCAGTTCATGCATGTACTCTGCAAATTGCTCATGATTGAAATTCGGATAAAAGGGTGCGTATGCTTTTACAAAATCATCCACTTTCAAATGCGGCACGTACATCTCCTCTTGAAGAAAATAAAGATTTTGTAACCCCTCCGCTTTGCGCAGGGGTGCGCTTTCTTTCAAAATAGTTACCGTTCCTCCGTCAGGAAAGCGGAGACCCGACATGATTTTCAGCAATGTGGTCTTGCCAGCGCCGTTTTTGCCTAACAGACCATAGATGTGCCCCGGCTCCAACGTCAGGCTCAAATCCTTGAACAAGGGTCTGCTCTTGACATAGCCAAATTGTATGTTTTCCAATTGTACCATAACTATGAATTTTTAAGTGTTTTACTTATTTGGTGTATTAGTGAACTAATACACTGCAAAAGTAATACACCTCTTTTATTTGTCAATAGTCTTTAGAAAATTTTTTCTATCTGATTTTCAATGTATTATGATTATACTATGATTTTTTTGTAAAATTTGGAGATGATTTTTCGGAGAAAAATAGGAGGTGTGCACCCAAACATTGAAATGTCATTGGGTTTTGATTTTGGGTCACGCCACCCGTGTGAGCGCGATTTTTCTCATTTGTATCTATAACAAAAGAGGGTGACCAAATATTTGGTCACCCTCTCTGGATTTAAAACACAAACTGTGTTATTTGCAATTGTACCAGCTACCGCCACCAACTTCGTCATTCAACTCGACTTCTTTAGCGTCGCAGTCGGCCTTGCTCATGCTTTCATCTTCGAAAACGGGAGCCAAATGATAAATGTCACCAGTTGAATAGCATTTGCAACCTTTACCACAAGAAGTGCTAACTGCAGCCAACAATGCCACTGAAGCGAAAATTACTAATACTTTCTTCATAATAACTTAAAAGGACTACAAGGTTTTTACTAACATCTGATTCGATACTTCCGCGGAGTCCTTTACACGAAGGCATCGGAAACAGATGTGCAAAGATAATAAAATTTAGAGTTTAACCCTTCCCTGAATTTTTTTTCGTAATTTACTGGTCTTGATTATGTTACAAGAATATAAAATAACTTTCCGCCGTATAATCCCAAGAAAAGAACTAAATTGCCATAATATTATAGATAAGAATAACTTATTCCTCCCCTATTTCTTTCTGAAATAGATCTCCATCGGAACACCCGAATAATCCCAATTTTTACGAATCTGGTTCTCTAAAAAACGTTTGTAAGAATCCACGACATATTGTGGCAAGTTGCAGAAGAAGGCGAACGACGGGTAAGCTACTGGCAACTGCGTAACATATTTGATGCGGATAACCTTGTCTTTGTTCATTGGCGGCGGCGTGTGTTGGATAATTGGCAGCAGCACGTCGTTAAGTTCCGAAGTAGTGACTTTGCGCGTACGGTTCTTATACACCTCTATTGCCGTTTCCAGCACTTTGTAAATGCGCTGCTTCTCCAATACTGACGTGAAGATAATCGGCACATCGTTGAAAGGCGCGATGCGCTTCTTGATCAAATCCTCGTATTGTTTGTGCGTATGCGTATCCTTTTCGATGAGATCCCACTTGTTCATCACCAGCACCACTCCTTTGTGATTGCGGGCGGCAAGACCGAAGATGTTGAGATCCTGCTGGTCGAAGCCCTGCGAAGCATCAGCCATCACAATGCAAACGTCGGCATTCTCGATAGAGCGCACGGCACGCATCACAGAGTAAAACTCCAAATCCTCCTCCACTTTGCTTTTCTTGCGCAAACCGGCAGTATCGATCAGATAAAAGTCAAAGCCGAAATTGCGGTAGCGAGTGAAGATGGTATCGCGCGTAGTGCCTGCCAACGGTGTCACGATGTGGCGGTCTTCACCCAGGAAAGCATTGATGATGGATGATTTACCCACATTCGGCTTGCCTACAATGGCAATGCGGGGCAAGTCGTCGGGCGCGTGCTCCACATCTTTGGAGAAATGCTTCACTACCTCATCCAGCAACTCACCCGTGCCACCGCCGGAAGCTGCGGAGATGGGGAAAATCTGCTCGACGCCCAATGCGTAAAATTCCGTATAATCCAGATAGTTGCTCGGACTGTCAATCTTATTCACAGCCAAGTAATAGGGCTTTTTGGAACGGCGTAATATCTGCGCCACCTCCTCATCGAGCGGGGTGAGACCTTCTCGACCGTCCACCATAAAGACAATCACATCCGACTCTTCAATGGCCAGTTGCGCCTGTTTGCGGATTTCAGCCTCAAAAATATCATCCGAGCCAACCACATAGCCACCGGTGTCAATCACCGAGAACTCGTAGCCGTTCCAATCGGATTTTCCATAATGGCGGTCGCGGGTCACGCCGGCCACAGAATCCACAATAGCCTCACGCGCCTGAATCAAACGGTTGAACAGTGTTGATTTGCCCACGTTGGGCCGACCGATAAGAGAGAGTATGTTTGACATGATGAATGGGTTATAATGGGTTAAGGGGGTACAAGGGTAAAAGGGGTAAATGAGGAGGTGAAAGGGATACTGTACCCTGTTCACTGTTCACTATAAAATATTGGCCAATTGTTCTTTCAATTTTTCAAGTTCGTCTTTCATGCGGACCACGATTTGCTGGATATCGAAGTCATTGCACTTGGAGCCGAGGGTGTTGATTTCGCGACCGCACTCCTGCACGATGAAGCCGAGTTTCTTGCCATTGGCCTGCGGCTCGTTCATGGTTTCCAGGAAGTAGTTACAATGCTTGCGCAGGCGCACCTTCTCTTCCGTGATATCCAGTTTTTCAATGTAAAAGAATATCTCTTGCTCCATACGGTTCGGGTCGAATTGCACCTTGGGACTGAGTTCCGTGATGCCCTTCTCGAACTTGGCACGCAATGTGGCAATGCGATTTTCTTCAAACGGAGTCACCTCGTCAATCATATCGCGGATGAGGCAAATGCGCTTTTCAAAATCCTTGGCCAACACCGCCCCTTCTGTAATGCGGAAATCGTTGACCTTGTCGCAAGTCTCCTGAATGGCATTCTTCACTGCGTTCCACAACTCCTCCGACAATTCCTCCTGCGGGGTGGAAATCACGTCGGGCATACGGAGCACTTGCATGAAGATGTCGCTTTGGACGGGATTCTGCAATTCTGAAGAAAGAGCAGTCAGGGCATCAAAATAGGATTTGGCCAGCTCCGAATTGATGGAGACATTGGGAGCGGCATTCTTGTCAATGGAAATTGTGAAGTCGATTTTGCCGCGTTCAAGTTCATGGGAGATAAGAGAGCGTATCTCGTTCTCGTTATTGCGGAACAGCGGCGCAATCCGCGTGTTCAGGTCCAGCTGTTTGCTGTTGAGCGTGCGAATCTCAACGGTGATGGATTTACCGGTAACCTCGACGGTTGTGCGTCCGAAGCCGGTCATGGATTTTATCATAGCATCAATTTTTTAGTGCGGCAAAGATACAAAAAAAAGGCAGGCCTTGATGGTCTGCCTTGTATATAGAATTGAGTGTTAGCAAGATTAGTTTGCTTTTTTACCTGCGGCGTAGTTGATTTTAAGCGCGTTATTCTTACGAAGTTCCTGCTTAATGGTATTCACGTAACGCATTTGAACATCCTTATCGACTTTCAAGGAGAAGGTCAGCTTGTCACGATCCTGAGCGTCGCGGGACTCTTTCTCGGTACCGATAAAGTCGCGAACATCAGCGACCAGCTCTTCAGCCTTGATGGTCTGATCATTCAATTGCACGGAAACCTCGCCGGGGGGGAGGGTGTTTTCATTCTTGCTGATAGGTGCACCCACATAGATGTTGGCCACGAGAGATTTCTTCTCCAGTTTTTGGATTTCAGTGGCTTGTGGCGGGGTGAAATGCACTTTCAGAGAAGCCTCACGCATTGTGGTGATCACCATAAAGAAGAACAAAAACATAAAGATAATATCAGACATGGAACCCATGTTGAGTTCGGGAGTCTCTTTTTTTCCTGTCTTTTTAAATCTTGACATAATCTTTCAAATTTTAAGGATTATTGTGCAGGGGCCTTGCTATAGTCCATAGGCGGAGCCTCCGAAATACTCATGGGTATGGCGGCTGTAACGGCTCTTTGGGCGGCGGAGTCAAGAGCGCTGTACTTCTTTCCGAAATACTGGAGGGAAGTCTCGTCACGCAACTCGTTCACGGCACGTTGGAGTTCGTTTTGCACCTGGACATACATGTTATAGCTGGTACCCTGGTCGTTGGTCAGAGACACAACGCCCTTGGACACTGCAAAGTCACCGATACCATCGATAGGCTTGCTCACCTTCTCAGGCAGCGAGGGATCGTTGGTCGGGTTGGAGAAGAATTCCTTGGCCTTATCCTTCAGCTCTGAAACCGGTATAACCTCTCCGTTCACGGAGATCTGGTCCAGATAGTTGACCAGCACGTTCAGCACGTTACGCTTGTTGATATCGGCCTTCATCTCCGGCGTGTCATCCGTCTTTGGAGGCGGAAGTTTACGCGGAATACCTTGCTCGGTATTGATGGAGGATGTCAACAAGAAGAACGTCAACAGCAGAAAGGATATATCTGACATTGCGCCGGTGTTCAATCCCGGTGTTTTTCTTTTACTCATGTTATTTTCTATTTTTTATAGCGTTCACGATGGCCATGCCGAAAATAGCCAGCAAAGCGCTCAATAAACAAACATACAATGTAAATGCAGCTGCATTCACCATCTTGAATCCTGTAACAGACAGACCCATCTTGATAGCGGACGGCGTCAGCTCGGTAGAACCGATAGCATATCCGATGAACACCACCAAAGCGACGAGTGCCAAAGCGATCAGGATCTTGTAGGATGTTTTGAATTCCTTCACGATCTTCACCAAAGCGAAGAACACCATCAGGAAGAGGGTAAGTCCGCCGAGGCAGTAGCCAATAACCATGAACAGGGTCTGCAGTTTGGCACTGGACTTGAAATTGTTAAGGTCATTCTGCATCTCTGCCAAGTCAGCTTCTTTCTTGTTGGCAGAAGCTGTGGTGTTAATCATATCAGCTCTAGAAACGAGAGAGTTGGCAGCTTTCATATAGTTGCATCCCTCCAGATAACTCTGTTTCAGGGAGGCATACTCGTTTTCAATCTGTCTCAGATAGACTTCCAAATTTTTGAAAGAGTTGACAGCATTAAAACCATCCACGTATGCTTGTTTTTTATCGCACTTGGCGAAAAGGCTTTCAGCACGAGAGGGGAAATCTGCTTTATATTGCTCGAAATTGTTCTCATCCAAGCCTTTCAAATCTTGGAGGTAAGTATAGAGAATATCCTTCTGCAACTGAACTTCTTTCAATGAGTCGCTGAGGTTTTTGTTGCTGGCCTGGTATTTGGAGACCAGCTCGGGAAGAGATTCCGGGGTTGCGGTCGCAAAGTCATCCAACATTGTGGGATTCTGAGCTTGAATCAGCTGAACCTGGCTGTAATTGTCCTTCTTCTCCTCATTGAAAGTGAAAGCGAAGGTAAGGGCGAGAATACAATCCAAGATCGCAACCGCAAATATCGTGATTTTAATAATCTTGTCTCTCATTATTATATTGTATTTATAATAATATTAATTTGAAAAACTGTGGAAAAATGGACTATTTGTTTTTCACCAAGATATCCATGAAGGAGATGGTGGCATCTTCCATGTCGTTGACAATGCTATCAACCTTGGTAAGCAGATAGTTGTAGAACACTTGCAGGATCATGGCGGAGATCAAACCGAACACGGTTGTCAACAAAGCCACTTTCATACCACCAGCCACGATAGTCGGGGAGATATCACCTGCGCGCTCGATATCATCGAATGCCTGCACCATACCGATCACAGTACCCAAGAATCCCAAGGAAGGAGACAAGGCGATGAACAAGCTGATCCAAGTAAGGTTGGTTTCCAATTTAGCCATTTGCACACCACCGTAGGAAACGACTGATTTCTCAACGGAGTCGAGACCTTCATCATAACGATCGAGGCCTTGATAGAAGACTGCGGCGAGGGGGCCTTTGGTATTACGGCAAAGTTCTTTTGCTTTCTCCACACCACCATTCTTCAGGGTATCCTCAATTTTGGTGAGCAGTTTCTTGGAGTTAACGGTAGAGAGGTTGAGATAGAAAATACGCTCGATGACGAACGCAAGACCTAAAATCAAACAGATGAGCACCGGAGTCATCCACACGGCACCACCCTGGATGAATTTCTCTTTCAGAGTATAATGCAAGCCGTGGTTGACAGCATCATCGGGATCTTCTGTCAGTTCGGCTTGTGCGGCAGCAGGAGCAGCTGCAGAGTCAGCAACTTGTTCAGTGGTTGCATTGTCTGTTTTTTGATCATTTGCAGCAAATGACACGTTTGCAATACCGAAGGTCAAGAAACCTAAAACGGCAAGTAATGAGACTACTTTTTTCATAATACTTTTTTTTGATTAATTTTTTGAATAATTACTTATAATTTTATATCTAATTGAATTTCAATATCTTAAAAGTAACACATCCCCTCTTTCTCCTTTCTGAATGCGGTTTCCATACAGCTTGATCCCTATTCTAAAACCTCATGGAAACACACGTTCCGCACCATTCGTATTTTAAGGGCGTAAAAGTACATTTTTTTTTCAGACGTTTGGCTGATTTTAACTATTTTTTTTTGATATTGTATTTTTAATTTTTTTAAGGATTGCGATATTAAAAAAATTTTATTTTTGCGAGCTTTAAGTAAAGTAACGATTGTAAACCTTAATTAATAACTTAAATTTTAAAACAATGAAAAAAGCATTTTTAGCATTAGCAGTTGCTGCATGCGCAGTATTTTTCACCGCTTGTCCGGGCCCTGTTGAGAAAACCAAAGCTGAACTTCTCGCTTCTCCGAAGAATGGTTGGGTTTTGTCAGCTGCTGAATCCTCTCCTGCTTACCACATGTCCACTGGTGAATATGTGAGCAACCTGATGAACGGTTATCTGTATGACTATGAGCTGGATGATATCATGACATTCACCGTAGAGGGCGTTCAGACTCTCGATCCCGGTGCAAACATCGATCCTGAAGGCTATGGTCTCCAAGAAGCTGTTACCTATCAGTATCTCTTCGATCAAACTGATGACAACTGGATGTATATGCAAGTTCCTTTCATCGTGGATGCTGATCTCAACATTATGCAAGTGCGTTGCCACATTCTGAACCTCACTGAAGATGAATTCAAATTCAACTGCACCATTGACGATGTGGAGAATCCTACAAAGGAAGAATACACCTTCACGCTGACTTACGTTCCTGCAAAATAATTTTTAACCTTTTAAATTCAATAAACAATGAAAAAATTATTTTTAGTTTTACTGTGCGCTGGCCTTTTCGTGGCTTGCGGTAACAAGAACAAACAAGAAGAACCGGTTGCAGAACCTGTTGCTCAAGAAGAAGTAACCGAAGCTCCCGCTCAGGAAGAAGAAACCGTTGTTGCTGAAGAGCCTGTTCAAGAGCAAAAAGCAGCTCCTGCTAAACAAACTACCAAACCGAAACAAACGGTTAAGGAACACGCCCAGAGCGCAGCTGAGAACGTAGCCAATGCAGCTATCGACCAAGCTGAAAAAGACGCTACTTCCAATGTGAACAAGGGTGTCAGAAGAAGATAATTTATCTTTAACTCATACCAAAAGGGCAACTGCGCAAGTTGCCCTTTTTTTGTTATCTTTGCAGTCCAATTTCAACAACTATTATTCACCAATAAATAAATACATTATAATGAAAAACACACCCATCCCCGCAGAAATCGTTGACAAAATCGTGGCCGGCAGCGGCATTTCTTCCGTCGGCAAAGCCTCCATCCGTGAGGTCAAAAGGTTGATTAACGAGATTGAGAACGCCTCCGGCAAAGAGTTCGTCCGCATGGAGATGGGCATTCCCGGACTTCCCGCCTGCCACGTGGGCGTGGAGGCCCAGATAGAGGCCCTCAAAAAGGGCGTGGCCGCCATCTACCCTGACATCGAAGGCATCCCTGCCCTGAAAGATGAAGCTGCGCGCTTTGTGAAGAACTTCATCGACCTGGATGTGAAGCCCGAAAACTGTATCCCCACAGTGGGCTCCATGATGGGCGGCATGGCCGGTTTCATGACCTTCGTGCGCTGCCGCAAAGAACGCGACACCACGCTTTTCATCGACCCCGGCTTCCCCGTTCAGAAACAGCAACACCGTGTGATGGGCCTCAAATACGAAACTTTCGACGTGTATGAGCACCGTGGCCAAAAACTGCGCGCCAAATTAGAGAGCTATCTCGAAAAGGGCAACATCCATACCATCATGTACTCCAACCCCAACAACCCGTCATGGATCTGCTTCACCGAAGAGGAACTGCAAATCATCGGCGAGGTGGCTAACAAATACGATGTGTTTGTATTCGAGGATCTGGCTTACTTCGGCATGGACTTCCGTCAGGACATCTCCAAGCCGGGCGTTCCGCCTTACCAGCCAAGCGTGGGCAAATACACCGACAACTACGCCCTGCTGATTTCCGGCTCCAAGGCATTCAGTTATGCCGGCGAGCGTATCGCTCTGATGATCATGTCAGACAAGCTCTACAACCGCGAGTTCGATGATCTGGAGCCCTACTTCAAGATGAAGAAGTTAGGCCGCGCTATCATCTACGGCACCGTGTATGCCATCAGCTCCGGCGTGGCACACTCCGCACAATACGCCATGGCCGCTATCCTGAAAGCTTGCAACGACGGCACTTACAACTATATCGAAGACGTGAAAGAATACGGCGAGAAAGCCGCCATCATGAAGAAGATGTTCACGGACAACGGTTTCGAGATTGTCTATGACAAGGATGGTGACAAGGACTTGGCCGACGGTTTCTATTTCACAGTGGCTTATCCGGGCATGAGCAGCGATGAACTGTTGCACGAGTTCTTGTATTACGGCATCAGCGCCATTTCATTGGTGACCTGCGGCAGCGAGAGGAGCGAAGGCTTGCGCGCCTGCGTCTCCCTGACCCCGCGCCGCCAATTCCCGATTCTGGAGGAACGCCTGAAGATGTTCAAGGAGAACCACTGATTCAATTAGCAATTAGAAATTAGTAATTGGGGGCTCGGAAGGGGCCCCTTTTTTATGATGAATGATGAATATAGAAATCTTCCGATAATTCGCCGCCCTTGAGCTTGCACGCGCCGAAATAACCAACACAAAACATTGATTTTCATACCTTTACAACAAAACAAAATAAATTTATTGGCATTTACAAATTTTTGTATTTTTGCACGCCCTATTATCATGTTTTGTTAACGGACTTCGCAAAGTTTGGAAATAATGGGGCGGAAAACAGACTAAACAGGAAGTCCATTCATTAAAAATCCAATAGTATGAAAAAATCATTATTTCTTTTCGCGGCCATCTGCTGTATGGCACTGACCTACGCGCAAGCGCCCATCGCCATGCTCCAACATGGGACGAACTTGACCCCTTTCTATGGCAATGACGCGCTGATCAACGCCTACAATGCCGCCCAGGACGAGGATATCATCACCCTTTCACCCGGTGTCTTCAACGCCTGTGACATCCACAAAGCCATCACAGTGCGCGGCGCTGGCATGATGACCGACACCGCCACCGGGGTCACCCGCACGCTCATCAATGGCGATTTCGTAATTGAGATTTTTGATTCCACAAAATCTGTTGCTTTTGAAGGACTCTACCTCAACGGCGTACATCCCGACACCGTATGGAATCTTCAATTCACCAAGTGCTTCATCGCTAGTCTCGACAACGTCCCTTACTATAATGCAAGCATTAACAACTGCAATATTGTACACTGCATTATACCGGCATTTAATGCATCTAAATTCCAAAACGCCCATTTTTACAACAGTGTGGTCTGCGATCCGAGTTATTATACTACTTTTACAGGAGGGGAATGTGTATTCGACCACTGTATCATTAAATTCAACTGCAACAATTATTGGGGATCATCTGCCATCAACCAGATCTATTCCACTAATAGTATTTTAGTGCCTAGGGACACCTCGTCTTCAATCGCCACGGATCCAGAAAACACCTGCACACATCACGAATATGGCATTGGCATCACACACCATGCTAACAATTTCTTCCATCCCGCAGGATTGGCGGAGGCAAATCATCTGTACAACTTCAGCAATTTCAACCAAGTGTTTGTCGGCTTCGATTTCGATGTCACTATTTATGCCGACTATCACTTGCTTCCTGGCGTGGCCACCACCTATCTCGGCAGCGACGGCACGCAAATCGGCATCTATGGTGGTTCCATGCCGTTTGATCCGAAAATCCTGAACCCGAGCATCGGCCATATCACCGTCGGCGGTCAGACCAACGATCAGGGTCAACTCCCCGTCACCATCGAAGTTGTAAACGAATAATCTCCTGCCGTTATGAAACGATTATTTATCCTTATCGTTGCATGGTTGGCCGTGGGGACGCTGTCGGCGCAGAACCTGACGCGGTGCAAGTACTGGTTTGACCAGAACTACAGCGCCGCTCAGGAGGTAACGCTCGGCAATAGCACCCTGCAGTTCCAAATTGACGCCACCACGCTCAGCAAGGGAGTACACTGCTTGAACCTGCACATCCAAGACGCGGCCGGCGTATGGTCGTCACCCCGTTCGTTCCTCTTCCTGCACGTTCCTTCCATTGCATCAGCCCCTGCCATCTACAAATACTGGTTCGACGACAACACTGCGAATGCCCAAAACGTCACACTCACCAACGGCACCCTGATGCTGAACGCTTCCTCGCTGCCCGTCGGCATGCATACGCTCACGCTCCAATGCATGGTCGGCACGGACATCCGCGTGGAGCAACACCTGTTCTATAAGATACCAGTCCCTGCGCAGTGTACCTCCTTCACCTTCCACTACCGTATCGACGGCGGTGATTTCCAGACCGTTGACTTCAACTCGCAAGGAGGCGCTGTATCCATGAGCTTCGACATGCTTGAATTAGCGGATGGCACACACACCATCGACCACTACGTCACCAACTGTGCCAACACCCCGATGACGGTGATGCAGACCGACACGTTCGTGCGCACGCATATCACCCAATATTTCACCCTGACGGTGCTATCCGCCGATGAGACGATGGGTTATGCGACGGGCAGCGGCGTATGGCCGGACGACGATCCCGTGAGCATCGAAGCGGTGCCGCACCCCAACTACCACTTCACGAATTGGAACGACAATAGCACGGAGAACCCGCGCAACATCGTCCTTACCTCCGACACCACGTTCACGGCCTATTTCGCCTATAACGACGGTGTGGAGGACTATTCGATGGAGAACATCCTTGTCTATACCCGTCCCGGGACCATCATGGTGAGTGTCGAGATCCCGAAACCGATCTGGGTCTATGACATGCAAGGCCGTTTGGTCGCCCACCGTCCCGACGACGGCTCGACCACCTGTGCCATCCCCGTCAGCAGCGGCACCTACGTAGTGAAGCTCGGCGACGGCTACCTCAAGAAGGTGGCAGTGAGGGAGTAATTCATAATGCATAATGCATAATTACGGGGGCTCGGAAGGGCTCCCGTTTTAGTTAGCAGTTACGCGCAGGCAGCACTTGGGTAGAGCTGAGCACAACGATTGATGATGGCGTTGGCCATGTCAAAGCCACCATCGCATGTCTTCTTGTTTTTCGTTCCGTCGTAGCCCATGTGCAAGTGCATGGTCTCATAACCGGACGCCACATAATCCAAGAGTTTCTTGTCACGCTTTGCGACCGCCTCCTTGTACTTTTCAATCGACGGGCGACCTTTGCCTTTGCTGACATGAAACACCGCATCAAGCGCAATCAGGCATCCCTTCCATAGGGTGTCACCGGCTATCCGAACATACTTCTTGTCTTTAAATAGATTCGTTTCAGGATCAAACTTAGACTTCTCAATGATTTCTTTTGCGTTGGCCACATAACGTCTGGCCTCTTCAATGGGATTACTTTGTTCCATAATTATTGAATTATTAATACAGCGGCAAAGATAATATTTTTTCAAGACATAAATCATATCTTAAAAAATATTTTTATTTTCATTTTTTTACAATTAACAGTTAGTTTAAGACAACACAGAAAGAAGACAAAAATTCCGAATCCACAAAAATATTATCTTTGCTGCCTCCAATGGCTAACGGCTAATTCTTAATTCTGAATTCATCATTATGAATTACGACACCCTCCCATCCCCCTGCTACATCCTCTCGGAAGAGGCTCTGTTAGCGAATTTGCAACTGCTGGATCTTGTTCAACAAGAGGCAGGCGTATCCATCATCTGTGCGCTCAAAGGCATGTCCTTCTGGCGCTCCTTTCCACTCATCAAAAGCTATTTGGCCGGTGCCACCGCTTCCTCACTCAACGAGGCACGCTTGATCTCGGAGGAGATGTGCTGCGACGCACACACCTACGCGCCCGTGTATCTGGAGAATGAGTTTCAGCAACTGCTTATCTATAGCAGTCACTTGACTTTCAACTCATTAAGCCAATGGGACAAGTACAAGGAAATTGCATTGAACAGTCCAAAGAAGGTGAGTTTCGGATTGCGCGTGAACCCCGAATATTCAGAAATCGAGACTGACCTTTACAATCCTGCGCTGCCTGGCTCACGCTTGGGCATCTTGGCCGAAGACATGCCCGAAAACCTGCCCGAGGGTATCGAGGGCCTGCATTTCCATGTGCTTTGTGAAAACGACAGCTATGCGCTGGAACACTGCCTGGAAGCCTTTGAACAACGCTTTGAAAAATATATCCGCCAATGCAAGTGGGTGAACTTCGGTGGGGGACACCACATCACCCGAGCTGACTATAACATTCCTCACCTCATCCAGATGCTGAAAGACTTCCGCAGTCGCTATCCCAATTTGGAAGAGGTAATCCTAGAGCCAGGCGAGGCCGTGGGTTGGCAAACCGGCGTACTTACTTCAACGGTGGAGGACATTGTGGTGAACAAGGGTATTAAAATCGCGATGCTCAATGTCTCCTTCGCGTGCCACATGCCCGATTGTCTGGAAATGCCCTACAAGCCCACTGTGCTCGGCGCGCACGAACCCACTGAAAAGGACAAATATGTCTATCGCCTCGGAGGGTGCTCCTGTCTGGCCGGCGACTACATCGGCATGGGCGACTTCGCCTTTGACGAGCCGCTGGAGGTCGGCGACCGCATCGTGTTCGACGACATGATCCACTACACGATGGTGAAAACCACCTTTTTCAACGGCGTGGCACACCCTTCCATCGGCATGATTCACCGCGACGGCGAGTTTGAGTTGCTGTCGGAACCCGGTGACTATGCTTCATATAAGGCCAAATTAGGATAATGGAATACGTTTTCAAGCAACGGGAAAAGGATGGGCGCAAGGAGGTATTCGATCCCATCCGCAAAAAATGGCTGGTGCTCACTCCGGAGGAACGGGTGCGGCAACAGCTCATCCTGTTTCTGCTGAATAGGAAAAAAATCCCCGCTTCGCACATTTCCGTGGAGCGGGCCATCACCGTGAATGGCCTGACCAAACGTTACGATCTGGTAGTTTTCGCTCCGGAAGGCAACCCTTGGATGGTGGTGGAATGCAAAGCCCCGGAGGTGGAAATCACGCAGGCGGTGGTGGAGCAAGCCGGACGCTACAACAAAACATTACGCGCTCCCATTCTTGGCGTAACCAATGGAAGCGCGCATTTTTTCTTCACCATAGATTTTGAGACGGAAGAAATCCGACCTCTTACAGATTTTTAGTCTCTGAAGAACTGCCTTACGCGGTTGAAAACACTTCTTTCGCTTTTGCCAGGCTTGGGCACGAAGTTCTCATGCGTGCTCAGTTTCTCCAGCGTTTCTTTTTCTTCGCGTGTCAGACTCTTCGGCGTCCAGACATTCACATTGACAATCAAGTCGCCCACATTGCGGGAGTTGAGTTCAGGTAAACCTTTGCCTTGCAAACGGAGAACTTGTCCGCCCTGCGTGCCTGCCGCGATTTTGATCTTGGCTTTGCCGTTGAGGGTCGGGATTTCCACTGTGGAGCCGAGTGCAGCCTGCGGGAAGGTGATGTAGTAGTTGAGATAGAGGTTGTTGCCATCACGTTCAAACACGTCATGATCGGCCACTTCGATAGCCACTAAGAGGTCGCCGTTTATGCCGCCGTTGGCAGCTGCGTGCCCTTTGCCACGCACCGTGAGCTGCATGCCGTTGTCCACGCCAGCAGGGATGGTGAGTTGGATGACCTCTTCGCCCTGAACGATACCATTGCCGTGGCAGTGCGGACAGGGATTCTTGATGATCTCGCCGGAGCCGTTGCACTGCGGACACACGGAGGCTTGCTGGATGATGCCGAACATGCTGCGCTGCTGACGATACACCTGACCACGTCCTTTGCAAGTAGGGCAAGTCTCCTTGCTATGCTCATCTTTTGCGCCGGTGCCATGGCAGTGTTCACAGGCAATATATTTGTTGATTTTCACCTTTTTCTCGGTAGGTTTTGCCACCTCTTCAAGGGTCAGTTTCACTTTGATGCGGATATTGCCGCCTTTGCGCACGCGCTGGCCACCGCTCATTCCGCCACCGCCGAACAGGTCGCCAAAGCTGAACCCGCCGCCAGCCGCGCCACCGAACACATCAGCAAAATGCGAGAATATGTCACTGATGTCAAAGCCTGAAAAATCGGAGGCCGCACCGCCCATGCCTGCATGACCGAACTGGTCGTACCGCGACTTCTTGTCCGGATTGCTCAGCACATCGTACGCTTCTGCAGCCTCTTTGAACTTCTCTTCTGCATCTTTCTTTTCCTGCTCGGTTCCATTCACCCAGCGGTCAGGATGGTACTGCATGGCACACTTTCGGTATGCCTTTTTTATTTCATCTGCTGACGCATTTTTGTCAACGCCCAGCACTTCGTAATAATCTCTTTTTTCTGCCATAATATTCTATTGTGGTGGAGACGCACGGCCGTGCATCTCTACTGATTATTGGCCGACAACGACCTTGGAATAACGGATAACTTTGTCTTTGATTTTGTAACCCTTCTCGGTTACATCGATAACTTTGCCCTTATCCTCTTCTTTTTCCGTAGGAAAATGGGTCACTGCCTCATGGAAATCGGTGTTGAACTCTTCGCCTTTGGCAGGGATTTCTTCCACATCAAAACGCTTCAGCAATTGTAGCATCTTGTTGTAAATCAGATTAAATCCTTCTTTTATTGCATTGATATCCTCCACCTTTTCGTTGGCTGCAATGGCTCTTTCAAAATCATCTATGATGGGTAAAAGATTCACAAAAACCTTCTCGGAGGCGGTGGAAATCAAATCCAATTTTTCTTTTCCAACCCGTTTTTTATAGTTGTCAAACTCGGAATAGAGACGCAGGAAACGGTCGTTCAATTCGGCCTTTTCTTCTTTCAGTTTTTCAATCTGTTCTTCCAAGTTGTTAATTTTCTCTTTCTCCTTGTTATTCTTTCTGGAAAACATTCCACCTTTTTTCGGAGTGTCAGTTTTCTCCGACAAATTGTCAGTTTGAGAATCTTTTTCGTCCAAAACCTCATTGTTTTCAATGGGTTCTTGTTGTTGGTTTACATTCTCTTCTTGTTCCATAATATGTTTATTTTTAATTATTTATCATTCCATACACCTACAGCGGTCCTGTTTTCACACAACCGCGGCGTAGTATTAAGCAAATAATTTGCCAAAAATTATTTCTATTCTTTATTCATATTAATATCTGTCAATTCATTTTATTTTTTAGCTTTGCAGCCCAAAAGAAGTGTCTTCAAAAACCAAAAGATATGAAAAGAATTTTTAGCTTATTTGTCGCTACTATCGTTTCTCTTACTGCTTTCGGACAATGGGTTAGCCCGGGCAACGGGACGTATTATAGCTTGTCCTCTTTATGCATATCCGCATATCCTGCAGTCAGCAGCCCGCAAAGCGGAACATTTCAAATTCATCAAAATATTACCATTTCTGCCAACGATATTTTATGTTTGGAAAGTCCGACTAATGATATTCTGATAGATAACGGTGTTACCATAACCATCAACGGTGCGATTTTGACCCAAGACCGTGTCAATCAACTGTTTATCTCTGGCGACACTACGGGTACATCCTTTTTTACACTCTGCGTAGGCAATGCAGCAACGGCAAATCTTTCAAATGTTGTGTTCCAATACGGACATCAAATCCAGCTATTCAATTCCGGCCAAGTCCAGTTTGACAACTGTGTATTTTCCAATTTCAGCGATGCGGTCATTAACTATATGAACTGCAACCCGACTATTCAGAATTGCTATTTCCACGATAACCAAAAAGCGGCTATCACCTCTGCGGTTAATACAGCTGGATCCCCGAAGATTATCGGTAACTATTTTCAAAACAACGATTTAAGTAATGCCAACGTACCACAAATCAACATTGGACCTGGTGACCAAGACACCATCGTCATTATGGGTAACTATATTGAAGGTGTAGCACAGAACATGTCGGGCGGTATCGGCATCATGAACATGGGAGCCAGCAATACGGTGCTGTTGGTGAGTGGCAATGTGATTGAGAATAACCGTTATGGCTACACCCAAAACGGCACAAACATATACGCCATCATAGAAGACAATATCATCCGAAACAACAACTTGGAAACCAATCCCAACAACGGCGGCAGCGGCATCAGCATCTATGGTACCACTACCTCTTGCGGAGCCAAAATCCGCCGGAACCTCATCCATGGAAATTTGTGGGGTATTACGGCCATTTACAACCACAACATTGACATGGGCACAGCGGAAGACCCCGGCGAAAATGTGCTTTACGACAACGGCAACAACAATATAGAATATGAACTTTACAACAATTCCAGCTGCAACATGAGTGCCATCGGCAACTACTGGGGCAACAACGATGTAACTCACGCGGAAGATGTTATTTATCACCAGATCGATAACAGCAGCTACGGACTCGTGACCTACAGTCCAATTATGGAAATAGAACCGAAGTTTTTATATTTCATTGTTCACATATATGACGACAATACGGGTTACCAAGATATTGTTTTTGACTTATCGCAAGACAGCGACACCATTTATGGCACATATAATGGTGTGCCAGATATGGGTTTCTGGCAAATAAGACCACACGTCGGCCTGCCTCTGGGCGTTACCTGCTCTCCTGAACTGGATAATCCGCAGGACTTCACCCAGCCTGTCAGCTACACCTTGACCACGCCGCACGGCACAAGCCGGACATACGTGGCGGTTATCAATTTTACCGAAGCAGTGGAAGATTATGAAACGGCGCCTGTCACTCTTTCTCCCAACCCTGTCTCCGGCGGTCAGTTTACACTCCGCAATGAGAGTGGCAAAACCATGGCAGTGGAAGTCCATTCCATAACCGGACAACTGGTATATCAAGCAGAAAGCACTGAAGAGTCTTTATCTGTTACCTCTTCCGATTGGAAAAAGGGCATGTATCTTGTAACGGTCATACAAGACGGAAAAAGAAAGACTTTCAAGGTGGTGAATATGTAAACCGCTTACTCCCCTTTCAGAATATCGGCGATGTGGATGATTTCGATGTCCACAGCGTGTGCAACTTTGTAAGCATCCAAATGCTGAAGGCAGCGGATGTCAGTAGAGGTGATATACTCTGCTCCCATGTTGATGATTTTGCTGATAATCTCACCCATGAGGCCTTCGGCGGCAGCCGGGTTCACCTTGGAGAAACGGCCATTTGCGCCGCAGCATCCGTGGATGTCGTCATCCATCAGCAATTCCAACCCGCGCGTGTTCCGCAAAAGCGTCTCCGGCGCATCGTTAGCAGGGTAAACATTGCGCGCCGAGCATGACTTGAAATAGAACACCTTGTGTCCAAAATAGTTGTTCAGACTTTCAATATGCTTCACATTCACGATATAATCGCACAACTCATGCACGTTTTGGGTGAAAGTAGCCAGCTTCGTGGGCGTATAGGCGTTCTTGAGCAAATGCTTGTATTGCGTCTTTATGAAGCCAGCACAGGTGCTGTCAGGAATGATGAACGGAAGTTTCTCGTCGTAGCAATCCAACACGTTGATGGCCAGATCCTTTGCATAGACAATCTCTCCTTCCAAATAAAAACGACATCCACAGCAGGTCTGCTCCTCAAAATACTGACAGCGGTCGCCGATGCGCTCCAGAACCGACATTGCACTATATGCCGTGCCAGATTGGAACAAGTCCATCTGGCAAGGAATATAGAGGTTGACGATTTTACTATCGGCCATATATATTGAAATAGGTTAAGGATTCTTTAGGAACCGCACTTGGAGTAACCGCAGTTGGAGCACACCAGGCATCCTTCTTTGAACTCCATCGTGTCGTGTTGATGACAGTTGGGACATTCCACACCTTTCTGCTTGGTGCCGTCCTGGACGAATTTCTTCAAAGCTCGGCACACACCGTTACGCCAGGAATTGATACTCTCTTGACGGAAATTGAGGCCGGAGATAATGCTGACGATGTTGTTTACGGGAATTCCGTTGCGCAACAATGCAGAGGTCATCTTGGCATAATTCCAGAACTCTTGGTCGAAACAACGGTCCAGACCACGCAGGATCACTTCGTAGCCCGCTTTGTCCAAATACTTGAAATCGTAGGATTTAGTACCGTCTTCATGTCTGTTCTTGACGATGATACCATGATCCACCCACTTGGGCAACAGGAAGCTTTCGTCACCCGTCTTACCAGTAAAGATTTCGTACGGCTTGCCATCAAAAATACCGATATAGGCCACCCAATCTTCGCTGTTATTTTTAAAATGGATGACATCCGCCTGCAATTCTTTCGGGCGTTTGAAATTTTTGGGTTTTTCCTGTTTCTCAGGTTTCTTCTCATCTTTGCTGGCCGTAATCAACACACCGTCACGGGAGCCCTCGCGATACACGGTAAGGCCTTTGCAACCGGATTCCCAAGCTTTCATGTAGAGGTCGGCCACTGTCTGCTCGTCTATACTGTTCGGCAGGTTGACGGTGACAGAGATGGAGTGATCCACCCACTTTTGCACTGAGCCCTGGAGTTCCACTTTCTTGATGTAGTCCGTATCGGCTGCTGTAGCCTTGTAATACGGTGACTTCTGCATCAGATCCTGAATCTCCTTCTCGCTCATGGTGGTCATCTGCTCGTAGGTGTAGCCTTGTGTTTCCGCCCATGTGACAAACTTCTGATGGAACACAATGTACTCCTCAAAGCTGTCGCCCATCGTATCCTTCACGGTGTTTTTCTTGATGGACATGTCGTTGGGGTTCACTTTTCTTCTGCGTTTGTAGAAGACATTGAAAGCAGGTTCTAGGCCAGAGGTCGTCTGCGTGCAAATGCTCACACTACCAGTCGGAGCGATGGTCAGCAGGGCAATGTTTCTACGACCATAGCGGATCATATCTTCGTAAAGCTTCGGATCAGCTTTCTGGATTCTTTGGATGAACGGATTGTGACCTTCCTTGATGCAGCTATAGACTGGGAACGCGCCACGTTCCTTGGCCATGTTGACAGAGGAACGATAAGCGGCCAAAGCCAGTTGTTTGTGTACTTCGGTGGAGAAGGCGTTACCTTCATCGGAGCCGTAGCGGATGTTCAGAGCGGCCAGCATGTCGCCCTCGGCGGTGATACCCAAACCAGTACGACGGCCCTTGGTGGACTGGCGGCGGATCTTGAGCCAGAGCTCTCTCTCCACGCGTTTCACATCCTCGCCTTCGGGGTCGCTATCAATCTTGGCCAGAATCTGGTCAATCTTCTCCAGCTCAAGGTCAATGAGGTCGTCCATCAGACGCTGGGCATATTGGACATGTTCCTTGAAGAGGGGCATGTTGAAATAGGCCTTGTCTGTGAACGGGTTCTCCACGTAGCTGTAAAGGTTCATGGCAATGAGGCGGCAGCTATCGTACGGACAAAGCGGAATTTCGCCGCAGGGGTTGGTGGAGACAGTCTCGAAGCCTTCCGTTTTATAACAATCCGGAACTGACTCACGTTGAATGGTGTCCCAGAACAGGATGCCCGGTTCAGCGGATTTCCAAGCATTGTGAATAATCTTCTTCCACAATTTGGGAGCGTCAACCTCCTGAGTGTACTGAGGATTGTCGGAACGGATGGGGTATTGCTGCATGTAGGGCGTGCCGTTCTTGGCAGCCTTCATGAATTCATCATCCACTTTCACGGAAACATTGGCTCCGGTAACCTTACCTTCCGTCATCTTCGCATCAATGAACTTCTCAGAGTCGGGGTGTTTGATGGAGATGGTCAACATCAGGGCGCCGCGACGGCCATCCTGGGCCACTTCGCGGGTGGAGTTTGAAAAGCGCTCCATGAACGGCACTACGCCGGTAGATGTGAGCGCGCAGTTCTGCACATGACTGCCGGAGGGACGAATGTCGGAAAGGTCGTGGCCCACACCGCCACGGCGTTTCATCAACTGCACCTGCTCCTCGTCCATTTTCATGATACCACCGTAGGAGTCGGAGTTGTCGTCATTACCAATCACAAAACAGTTGGACAGGGATACAATCTGGTCTCGGTTGCCTATGCCGGCCATGGGGCTGCCCTGCGGAATGACGTATTTGAACTTGTCGAACAAGGAGAAAATCAGCTCCTCGCTCATCGGGTGCACATAACGCTTCTCGATGCGGGCGAACTCGGAAGCCATACGATGGTGCATGTCTTCGGGTGTTCGCTCCATGATGTTGCCGTTTCTGTCCTTGAGGGCATACTTGTCGATCCAGACGCCAGCGGCCAGCTCATCGCCACCGAAGTACTTCACGACATCCGGAAAAATCTCGGTTTTTTGATAAATCGTTTTCTCGGTTTTCTCCTCTTCCACAGCCTCAAAATTGTTTTCCATGTTCATCGATTGGGCCATTTTCTGCATGACCTGCTCACGGGAATGAATCAATTCAGCGGCTGCTTCTTTCTGCACATCCACGATTTCTTCTGCTGTGTGGTCCTCCTCAAAATTGAAAAGGGATAAATTATCATTCATAGGCGTTCCTGATATTGTGTTGGTTTTTTACTATTTCTATCCAAAAAGAACCGGCAATGAAAAATTTTGCTCGGAAAAATTTTTACAAGCTATTGTCTAATAAGTAATTGTGAATTCTTTCACGCGATTCTTACGAGTTTTCAAAAATAGAAATTTGATACCTATTTCACGGGACACCCAGCCCTATAATATCAACAAAATGACGTTGATATTTTTTCGTTTTGATAATGAACTCATTAAAAAAAAGTTCAAAAAAAAGGATGGCTTTTGTGCCATCCTTTCAAATTATTTTCCAAGAGCGCTGACTTCTGGATCTATTCGTTTTATCAATCCCTGCAGTGTACTGCCTGGCCCGAATTCCACAAACTCGGTAACCCCTTCTGCTATCATCTTGCGCACTGACTGGGTCCATCGCACGGGACTGGTCAGCTGGGCCAGCAGATTTCTCCGTATCACATCCGGGTCGGAAGAGGGCAATGCCGTGGCATTCTGGCAGACCGGGCAGCTCGGCTGATGGAACTCGCATTGGCGGATCGCTTCGGCCAACTCGTCTTGCGCCGGCTGCATCAGCGGAGAGTGGAACGCACCGCCCACGTTGAGCAGCATCATGCGCTTGGCACCTGCCTCGCGCAACCGTTCCATGGCCAACTCCAAGCCCTTGAGCGAACCGGAAATCACCAGCTGCTGGGGACTGTTGTAGTTGGCGGGCACGACCACCTCATCCTGTATCTCCGCACACACGCGCTCCGTGATGGCATCGTCGAATTTCAGCACCACAGCCATGCCGGATTCCTGCAATTCGCACGCTTTCTGCATGGCCTGCGCACGCTTGGACACCAGCAACAGCGCATCCTCAAACGCCAGGCTGCCATTGACTGCCAAAGCCGTGAACTCGCCTAAAGAGTGACCCGCTACCATGTCAGGCTCGCCTTCCGCCAAACAGCGATAAGCAATGTATGAATGAAGGAAAACCGCAGGTTGCGTGACCTTGGTCTGCTTCAAATCCTCTTCAGAACCATGGAACATGATGTCAGATAAGCTGAAACCAAGCAAACGGTCTGCTTTTGCAAACAATTCTTTGGCTATCGGATATTGATCATATAAATCTTTGCCCATTCCAGAAAACTGGGCACCCTGACCGGGAAATACAAATGCTCGCATATCAATTATGACAATTGGAATTTTTCACGAATCGCATCCACATAATCCAGTTTCTCCCACGGGAAGAAGGTGATTTTCTTGCCGTTGATTTCCTTTTCATACCAATCGCGGCCAAAATGACCGTATGATGCAGTAGGTTGATAGATGGGATTCTTCAGTTGGAAACGTTCGATAATATTGTAGGGACGCATATTGAAAATCTCACCGATTTTCTTGGCCATTTCGCCATCGCTCATGTCAACTTTGGCAGAACCGTAGGTGTTGACATAGAGTCCCACGGGGTCGGCCTTGCCGATGGCGTAGGCCACCTGCACGAGCACTCTGTCGCACAAACCGGCCGCCACCATGTTCTTGGCAATGTGGCGCGTAGCGTATGCTGCCGAGCGATCCACTTTGGAAGGATCTTTGCCAGAGAAAGCACCGCCGCCGTGTGCACCGTAACCACCGTATGTATCGACAATGATCTTGCGACCCGTCAAACCCGTGTCACCATTGGGCCCGCCAATGACGAACTTGCCCGTCGGGTTGACCAACAATTTATAGTCACCCTTGAACAATGCTTTCACCTTGTCGGGGCAATCGGCAATCACGCGCGGAATGAGGATGTCACGAATATCCTGCTCGATTTTCTTCAACATGGCGTCATCATCGGCGAACTCATCGTGCTGGGTAGAGAGCACGATGGTGTCAATGCGCTCGGGCGTATCATTGTCGGAATACTGCACCGTAACCTGCGATTTGGAGTCGGGGCGGAGATACGGCATCTGCTTGCCTTCCTTGCGGATGGCGGCCAATTCCTGCACCAAACGATGGGCAAGCTCAATGGGCAGCGGCATGTAATTGTCCATCTCGTTGCAGGCGTAACCGAACATCATGCCCTGGTCGCCGGCGCCTTGCTCTTCCAAGTTCGCACGCTCCACGCCGCGGTTGATGTCGGCCGACTGGCTATGGATGGCAGACAGGATGCCGCAGGATTTATAGTCGAATTGGTAATCGCTTTTGTCGTAGCCCACCTCCTTGATGACCTCGCGGGCCACATCGTCGATGGAAACGTAAGCGTTGGTTTTCACTTCGCCGGCACATACCACCAAACCGGTGGTGGTTAAGGTTTCGCAAGCCACTTTGGATTCAGGGTCTTGAGATAAAAAAGAATCCAATAAAGCGTCTGAAATTTGATCACACAGTTTGTCCGGGTGTCCTTCAGATACTGATTCAGATGTGAATAGATAGCTCATAATTAGCTTTTTTAATGAATAAATAAAAGTCGGAAAACGTGTGCGAAAGGATTGTTTTTTAGCATTTTTTCATGTGGTTGCAAGCAATACAAATCTGTCCACGTTTTCAGGCCGCAAAGATACGCTTTTTTCTTATATTTGCACCCTCATTTGATAATATCTAAAAAACACAATACTATGGCAAAAGTTCTCATCATCGGTGCCGGCGGCGTAGGAGCCGTGGTGGCACACAAATGCGCTTCCGTGCCGGAAGTGTTCACCGACATCATGCTCGCCTCCCGCACCAAATCCAAATGCGACAAGATAGCCGCTGAAATCGGAGGCAACCGCATCCAAACCGCACAGGTGGATGCCGACAATGTGGAAGAAACCATCCAGCTCATCAACAGCTACAAGCCCGATTTGCTGATCAACGTGGCTCTGCCCTACCAGGACCTTCCGCTGATGGATGCCTGTCTGGCCACCAAGACCAACTACATGGACACCGCCAACTACGAACCGCGCGACAAGGCTAAGTTCGAGTACAGCTGGCAGTGGGCTTATCAGGACCGCTTCAAAGAGGCTGGCATCATGGCACTTCTCGGCTGCGGCTTCGACCCGGGCGTGACCAGCATCTACACCGCGTACGCTGCCAAGCATTATTTCGATGAAATCCATTATCTCGACATCGTCGATTGCAACGCTGGCGATCACGGCAAGGCTTTCGCCACCAACTTCAACCCTGAAATCAACATCCGCGAAATTACCCAAAGAGGCAAATATTGGGAAAATGGCCAGTGGGTGGAAATCGACCCCATGTCCATCCACCGCGCCGTGGAATACCCCAACATCGGCGAACGCGAATCCTATTTGCTCTATCATGAAGAGCTGGAGTCTCTGGTGAGAAGCTACCCCACCATCAAGCGCGCCCGCTTCTGGATGACCTTCGGACAGAAATACATCACCGTGCTGAACGTGTTGCAGGAGATCGGCATGACCAGCATCAAGCCTATTAAATATCAAGGTATAGACATTGTGCCGCTGCAATTCCTGAAAGCCGTGCTGCCAGAACCTTCCTCTCTGGGCGAGGGTTACCACGGACAGACCTCCATCGGCTGCCAGATCAAGGGTATCAAGGACGGCAAAGAGCGTACCTATTATGTATATAACAACTGCGACCACGCCGAATGCTTCAAAGAGATTGGCGCACAGGCAGTTTCTTATACCACGGGCGTGCCTGCCATGCTCTGCGCCAAGATGATTCTCACCGGCACCTGGCAAGGCAAGGGCGTGTTCAATGTGGAACAATTTGACCCGGATCCGTTTATGAAGGAAATTGGCGGTTATGGTCTGCCTTGGCACGAGGTGATCGACCAGCCTCTGCCTGTTTATAAGAACGAGTAACGAGGGAACTAAAAATCCCCGTTACTCTATCTTCAACACTTTAATAGTCTTGATTCCGGTTGGGATGGAGATGTCGAACACATCGCCGACATGATGGCCGAAGAGTCCTTTGGCCATGGGCGAGGTAAAGGGTATTTTGCCTTGTGCGGCGTTGGCTTCATCCACACCGGTGATCTGCAATTGCATCTCCTCACCGTTCATGCGCACTTGGACCCGCGAGCCAAATGCGATTTCGTCCCGCTTTTTGGGCTCCATCACTTTGGCAATTTTAATGCGGTTTTCCAACAGTTCCAATTTGGCATTGAGGAAGTTGCGCATCACACGCGCATCGGCCTCCTGCCCACCTGTATCAATGGCATCGCGCTCGTCCAGAATCTGTTGACGCTCCTGCATCAACAGCTCCATGCCAGTGGGCGTGACATAGTTTACAACTCCAGCGGGCAAAAACGCTCTCGGAGGCACCATCGGGGTTTCCTCCTGGTCGCCTTCTTTTACAAAACCTCTACTCATGCTTTTTTACTGAAATTTTCTTCTGAGAAGATCACACAAAGACAAATAGGCTGTGGAGGTGGAATCCCAATAATACTGTTTTTTCAAGCCTTCCAAACAATCGAACGCTGCGTCCATGTTAGGGCACTGGTTGAGTTGCTGGATGGCGGCACTGAACTCTTCGCCCCTATTGTTGAACAATTCTTTGATGAAAGTAAACTTGTCGTTGATGGAAATAGCTTTGGTCAAATCGCCAACCTTGGCATGTTGGAACTGGCTGCCCAGGGAACGATCCTCCTGCTGTTTGGTGAAGAGATCGTTGAGTGAACGCGGGGCGGCAGGTTGGACTGGCTTCGGCTCGGGCTTCGAAACAGGTGCAGGTTCCGGCTTCATTGCAGGTTCAACCTTCGGTGCATTTTTTTGAGGGATGAATTGCAACAGGTCGTCCTCATCATCGCTGTTCAAGGGTTCCGGCTCAATCACCTTTTCTGGCTTCGGGGCAGCCTGTGAGGGTTGCATTTGGGGTGCCTGAGGCTTCGGTGCAGGCGCCTGTACCGGTTCACTGACTGGCTCCTCTTCCTCCTTCAACTCCAACACTGGCTCCGGCGCGGGCTTCTCCACAACAGGTTCCGGCTTCGGCGCAGGAGCTGGTTCCGGTTCGGGTTGCGGTTCTGCCGCAACTTCGGGCGCACCATAACTCTCATGGTCCGTGTCGAAGAAAAGATCTACATCCTCTTCAATACCCGGATGAATATCGTAATTTTCAGACTTTTCCGGCTCAATTTCGACTTCCTCAACAGCCAGTGCCTTCAGATACAATTGGCGAATTTTGTCTAACAGAATATCCTTCTCAATCTTGGGAAGACGACAATTCTCATCGCAGATAACCATAAGATTATCAACTATTTCATTGATTTTTTTAAAAGAATTTTGCATTTTACGAACAGTTAATGGTGTTTAGGTGCGCAAATATTGTTAATTTTGCGGCTCAAAAAAACGGCCAAAAATACAAAATTCTTTAATCGGCATACCAAAATGTTTTTGGAAAATAAAGCAAACAGAAACAGCAAGAAAGGATGGATCGAGGTGATCTGCGGTTCCATGTTCTCCGGAAAAACGGAGGAACTGCTGCGCAGAATACGCCGCGCGGAGTTCGCGCAACAGGAAATCGAGCTGTTCAAGCCGGCCATCGACACGCGCTATGACGAGACGGATGTCGTGTCGCACAACGAAAATTCGCGCATCTCCACACCCGTGCACAACTCCTCCGAAATCCTCCTGTACGTCAACATGGAGTCGGTGGAAGTAGTGGCTATTGATGAAATCCAGTTCTTCGACGACGGCATTGTGGATGTGTGCAACACGTTAGCTAACGCCGGTATCCGCGTGATTGTCAGCGGCCTGGACATGGACTATTTGGGCAATCCCTTCGGCCCGATGCCCAAATTGATGGCCGTGGCGGAATACGTGAGCAAACAGCACGCCATCTGCACGCACTGCGGCGACCTAGCACAATACTCGCACCGTATCGTGGCCACGGGTGGGCAAGTGCTGCTAGGAGAGAAAGACTCCTACGAGCCACTGTGCCGACACTGTTTCAACGAAGCGATGAATAAAGAAGAATAATTTCTGTAACAAACTAAAAAAATAAGGAGATAATATGAATCTAATCGACAAAATCAAAGCAAATGCCATCGAAGCCAACAAGAGAATCGTTTTGGCTGAAGGCGAAGAAGAAAGAACACTGAAAGCTGCTGACATCATCCTGGACAAAGGTTATGCCGGCATCGTTTTGTTAGGTAACAAAGCCAAAATCGAGGCGCAAGCCGCTGAATGGGGCTTGAAGAACATCGGCAAAGCCGAAATCATCGACCCGATGGACAACCCCAAGAAAGAATACTATGCCGAAATGCTTTGCGAAATCCGCAAAAAGAAAGGCATGACCATCGAAGAAGCTCGCAAACTCGTGGAAGATCCTCTCTATCTCGCCACTTTGCTCATCAAGAACGGCGACGCTGACGGTGAGGTTACCGGCGCACAGCACGCCACCGGCGATGTGCTGCGTCCCGCCTTCCAAATTGTGAAGACCCTGCCCGGCATCTCCGTGGTTTCCGGTGCTTTCATCATGTGCTTCCCCGACAAAAAGTGGGGCGATGACGGCATCATGGTGTTTGCCGACTGTGCCGCCGACCCGAACACGGACGAGAACAAACTGGCCCAGATTGCCGTGGTCACCGCACAGACCGCCCGTACCATCGCCGGCATTGAGCCGAGAGTGGCCATGTTGAGCTTCTCCACCAAGGGTTCCGCCAAACACGAGCTCGTCGATAAGGTAGTCAACGCTACCCGCATCGCCAAGGAAATGGATCCCAACTTGGTAATCGATGGTGATTTGCAGGCTGACGCCGCCATCATTCCTGAGGTGGCCGCCAAGAAAGCTCCGGGCAGCCCTGTGGCTGGCAAAGCCAATGTGCTGGTGTTCCCGTCTCTTGAGGTGGGCAATATTGCATACAAACTCGTGCAGCGCATGGCCGGTGCCGACGCTGTAGGCCCTGTGATGCAAGGTATGGCCGCTCCTATCAACGACCTTTCCCGCGGTTGTTCCGTGGAGGATATCGTGAGCCTTGTGGCTATCACCGCCTGCCAGGCTGCCGGTAACAAATTCTAATTATTCCGAAATTTTGTTGTAGAGACGCACGGCCGTGCGTCTCTACATATTTTTTGATTAATGGTATGATGAAAAACATCGCAACCCTTTTATTGGCCCTCACCCTTGCCTTCACCGCCGAGGCACAGACCTACAATGTGCCGCGCTCCTTGCGCAGTGGTGCCCGTCAGGCTGAGAAAGGCGAGCAAAATGACCCTAAAGTGACCTTTTTTGTGAGCGGCAACGTCAATAACAATTTCGGCCCACAGCTGGCACTGGATCTGGAAGGAGGTCTTTACGCCACCCCTTGGCTCCGCTTCGGCGTAGGTCCACGCTACGAGATGACCTTCAACTACATTGCAGACATGGTGGCGCACGCCGTCGGTGCCTCTGCATTCGGGGAATTCATCATTGCCAATTACATCGTGGGGCACGTGGGTTATGAATTTCTCAACTACCCTACATACGAAAAGGATGAATTTAACAACTTCATTCTCACTCAACCTATTCGCAAGAACATTCACGCGCTTGCATTAGGTGTCGGTTTTCAAACCCATGTCAGCGAAACGGTCAGATTACAGGCGCAGTACATCCTCTACCCTGTGCAAACCAAAAACGACTATTACGCCAGATTCCTGCCCATGTTTGCGCGCATCGGCGTCACAGTTGATTTATAATCCTGTTTCATCATGTCACAATTCTCCTTGAATTTCTTGCTGTCCAGACGTATTCTGAAAGACAAAGGGGACCGTTTTTCCCGACCGATTGTCTATTTGTCGGTTGGCGGTGTTTCATTAGGCATTGTGATCATGATGATCGCCATTGGGGTCACAGCGGGTTACAAGCAGGAAATCCGCAACAAGGTCATTGCGATGGGCTCGCACATCCGCATCACGCACTACGACCAGAACTACTCTTTCGAGCAGGTGCCCATCAACAAGGAAAGCGAGTGCATTCTGAGCCTGCGCCAGCACCCCGATGTTCTGCAAGTGCAAAATTATGCCACTAAAGTGGGAGTCATCAAGACCGACGACCAAGTGGAAGGCGTCGTGCTGAAAGGCGTGGATGAGACTTTCTCTTGGGATTTTTTCAAGAAAAACATCATTCAAGGGGAAGGATTTAACACAACAGACACCTCCTCAACCAACAGTATTGTCATTTCCAAGCGCATGTCCGACAAACTGCAACTGAAAGTGGGCGACAAGGTGCGCACCTATTTCGTGCAGGACCCGCCGCGCCAGCGCAGTTTCACGGTGTCCGGCATTTATGAGACAGGGCTGCCGGAATATGACAACATGTTCGCGCTGGTGGATCTGCGACACGTGCGCAAACTCAACGACTGGAACGACAGCCTCGTGAGCGGCGTGGAGGTGCTCACGCGCGACTACGACAAGATTGACGAAATCGGCAACTACATCCATCATCATATTGACTATGAGATGAAAGCCGAAACCATCAAGCAGATATATCCCGAAATTTTCGAGTGGATTGCCTTGTTCGACACCAACGTGGCCGTGCTGCTCATCATCACCACTTGCGTGTGTCTGGTAACCATGATGTCCATCTTCTTCATCATCGTGCTGGAACAGACGCAGACCATAGGCATACTGAAGACCATAGGTATGCACACGCGACAGGTAGTGGGCACGTTTGTGCTGGTAGCGGGCGACATCCTGCTCCGGGGGATGCTGATCGGTGATGCAATAGCCCTGCTGCTGGGCTTCTTGCAGCAAAAATTCCAACTCGTCAAACTGAACCCCGACACATACTATGTGGAGTTTGTGCCAATACATTACGATTGGCTGTCCGTGGTGCTGCTGAATGTCGGCGTTTTTGCGGTTTGCATGGCGGTTTTGCTGATACCTGCTTGGGTAGTCAGCAAGAAAATCTCCCCCGTAAACGCTGTGCAATTCGAGTAATCATGCGGTTTTCAAGAAATTTAGTCGCAAGGGTACGAACAAAAGAAAAAAAGTGTACTTTTGCGACCCATTTAAAAATAACATTTTAACAAACAAACAATTAAAAAATTATGGCAAATCAGTACGAAACCGTTTTCATTATGACGCCCGTTTTGTCTGAAGAACAGATGAAGGAAACGGTTCAAAAATTCGAGAAGATTCTCACCGACAAAGGCGCTGAGATCGTTCATCAAGAGAACTGGGGCCTCCGCAAGCTGGAGTATCCCATCCAAAAGAAGTCATCCGGCTTCTATCATTTAATTGAATTCAAGGCAGAAGGTGAAGTGGTGGAAGCTTTGGAACTGCAATACCGTCGTGACGAGCGCATCATGCGTTTCCTCACCGTGAGCATGGACAAATACGCCATCGCATACGCCGAGAAGAGACGTGCCAACCGCAATGCCAAGGCCGCTGAAAAGGTCGAGGTGAAGGAAGAAGCTCCTGCAGTTGAGCAACCTCAGGAAGTTAACAATGAGTCTAATCAAACAGAACAAGCAGAATAATTATGGCACAACAATCTGACATCAAATACATTGCTCCTGTAGCAGTTGACATCAAGAAGAAAAAATACTGCCGTTTCAAAAAGAGCGGTATCAAATACATCGATTACAAGGATGGTGAGTTTCTGAAGAAATTCGTGAACGAGCAGGGTAAGATTCTGCCCCGCCGTCTCACCGGTACTTCTTTGAAATATCAGAAGAAAGTGGCCCAGGCTGTGAAAAGAGCCCGTCATCTGGCCCTGCTTCCGTTCGTAACCGATAATTTAAAATCTAACTAATAGGAGGAATTGACATGGAAATTATTTTGAAACAAGACGTACAGAATTTAGGCTATGCCGATGACCTCGTAAAGGTTAAAGACGGTTACGCCCGCAACTACCTCATCCCTCAGGGATTGGCAGAACTTGCAACACCTGCAAAGAAGAAAATGCTGGCTGAAACGCTGAAACAACGCGCTTTCAAAGCCGAAAAGATCAGAAAAGAAGCTGAATTCATGGCTGGTAAAATCGAAGGTCTCGAGGTTACCATCCCGACCAAGGCTTCCGAGAAAGGCACCATCTTCGGTTCCGTTACCTCTATCGCCGTCGCCAACGCGCTGAAAGAGCAACACGACATCGACATTGACCGTCGCAAGATCGTCATGCACGAAGATCACATCAAAGAACTTGGCGACTACACCGCACTTGTCAACCTGCACAAGGATTTCAACAAGGTGAGCCTCAAGCTTCACGTGGTTGCTGAAACCGAAGAGTAATCGATATTGCCCTTACTCACAACAAAAAACTCTTCCCAGTCGGGAAGAGTTTTTTTATGGTTGAAATTCAACATGAAGCCACGTTTTATGAAATACAGGCTTTTACAAAATCGATAAACAACGGGTGCGGGTGCAGCACTGTGGAGGAGTATTCCGGATGGAACTGTGTGCCGATGTACCAGCGCAACGACGGAATCTCCACAATCTCCACCAAGTTAGCAGCAGGGTTCACGCCCACGCACATCATGCCGTTTTGCTCAAACTCTTTCTGATAGCGGTTGTTGAATTCGTAGCGATGGCGGTGGCGTTCGCGGATGCGGGTCTGCTTGCCATACGCCTCCCACGTGCGGCTGTCCTCCTTGAGTTCGCAGTCGTAGGCACCCAATCGCATTGTGCCGCCCATTTGCGTGATATTTTTCTGCTCCTCCATCATGTCGATGACATTGTGCGGCGTGCGCGTGTCCATCTCGCTGCTGTTGGCATCGGTGTAGCCTAACACGTTGCGTGCAAACTCGATGACCATCATCTGCATGCCGAGGCAGATGCCAAAGGTGGGGATGTTGTGCGAACGTGTATATTCGGCGGCGAGGATTTTGCCCTCGATGCCGCGCTGGCCGAAGCCCGGACAAATGACGATGCCCGCCATGCCTGCCAGCTTCTCTGCCACATTCTCGCGGGTGATGAACTCGCTGTTGATGAAGGTAGTCTTCACCTTGCGGTTGTTGTAGGT
Organism: Bacteroidales bacterium; assembly: GCA_017554325.1. Lineage (GTDB taxonomy): Bacteria > Bacteroidota > Bacteroidia > Bacteroidales > WCHB1-69 > F23-D06. The sequence goes on along the minus strand of JAFZIP010000011.1, from coordinate 163,270 downwards.
GCCGGCGTGCGCGAGACTTTCCAAGATGCTCTTATAGGCATCCTGCAAATCGTATTTTCCTACCAATCCGATATTTACAATTTCGGTAGCATTTTCACGCCGATCCAGGAAGTTGTGCCACGGAGCCATTTTCTCTTCTTGCACAGCATGTGTGTCTTCAGGATTCAACCCCATCTTTTTCAAGCAGATGGCGTCCAGACCTTGGCGTTGCATGTTGATGGGAACCTCGTAGATGCTGGGCAAATCCTGGCTTTGGATCACGGCCTCCACATCCACGTTGCAGAAGTGGGCCACCTTGCGACGGAGGTCGTCGTTGAGGGTATGCTCCGTGCGCAGCACTAGCACTTCGGGCTGGATACCTTGGCCCTGCAGTTGTTTCACGCTCGTCTGGGTGGGCTTGGTTTTCAGCTCGCCCGCCGCGGCCAGGTAAGGCACGTAGGTGAGGTGCACGTTCAGTGATTGGGTCAGACCTAATTCCCAGCGCAGTTGTCGGATGGCCTCCAAAAACGGCTGACTCTCAATGTCGCCGATGGTGCCGCCGATTTCCGTGATGACGAAGTCGAAGTCTTCTTTGGTTGCATTGAGCTGGATCCGGCGCTTGATTTCATCCGTGATGTGCGGCACCACTTGGATGGTTTTGCCGAGATAGTCGCCGCGCCGCTCGCGCTCAATCACGCTCTGGTAGATGCGGCCAGTGGTCACGCTGTTGTCGCGTGTGGTCTCAATGCCTGTGAAGCGTTCATAATGGCCGAGGTCGAGGTCGGTTTCCTGCCCGTCGGCGGTCACATAGCACTCGCCATGTTCGTAGGGGTTGAGCGTGCCCGGATCGATGTTGATGTACGGGTCGAATTTTTGGATGGTGATTTTGAAACCCCGCGCCTGCAGGAGTTTTCCGAGTGAGGCGGAGATGATGCCCTTTCCCAATGAGGAAGCCACACCGCCGGTAATGAAGATGTATCTAGTACCCATATTCAAGAAAAAGCGCAAAAATAATCTTTTCCAGTTAAAAAATGTACTTTTGCGATTTGATTTTTATCCAACATTCAAAATCAAGGGAAAATGTCTCGGGAAAAGGATATTTACAAAGTTACATTGGTGGGTTCGGCGGGCAACATCGCCCTGTTGACCTTCAAGTTCATCGCCGGCGTGCTCGGCAACAGTGCTGCAATGCTGGCCGACGCCGTGCACTCGCTGTCCGACTTTCTCACCGACTTGTTGGTATTGGTCTTTGTCAACATCAGCGCAAAACCACAGGACAAATCACACGACTATGGCCATGGCAAGTTTGAGACATTGGCCACATTTTTTGTCGGATTGGCGCTGGTGGCCGCCGCTACCGGCATCATTGTTTCCGGAGCTGTGAAACTGGCCGACTGGCTCAAAGGGGCTCAGTTGGAGGCGCCGGGCAAACTTGCCTTGTGGGCAGCGCTGATTTCCATCCTTGTGAAAGAAATATTATACCAATACACCATACGCAAAGGCAAAAGTTTGGATTCGCAGGCGGTGGTGGCCAACGCCTGGCATCATCGCAGCGACGCGCTGTCATCTATAGGGGCGGCCATCGGCATCGGCGGCGCCATCCTGCTCGGCGACAGATGGACGGTGCTGGATCCTTTAGCCTCCATTGTGGTGGGCGCTTTGCTAGTAAAGGTGGCCGTCGATCTGCTCAAAGGCAGCGTGAACGAGCTCACGGAATGCTCGTTACCCGAAGAAACGGAACATGAGATTGAAGCCATCATCACCTCTTTTCCGGACGTGACGGACCCGCACAACCTGCGCACGCGCCGCATCGGCAACCGCATTGCCATCGAAGCGCACATCCGTATGGACGGGAATCTATCGTTGAACACGGTACACGACCGCACCACCGACATAGAGCGAAAACTCAAGGAGCGGTTCGGCGCGGACACGCACGTGACGTTGCACACGGAACCCATTAAAGAATAATAATATGTAGAGAATGTTGCGCGCAACGTCTCTACGGGGTCTGTTGTTTCATCTCCTTGTTTGTTTTTTTCCTATTTTTGCAGCATAAAAAACAGAAAAATGCTACAAATTGGAACTAAAGCCCCTTATTTTGAGGGCGTTGACGAAAACGGGAAAGCCGTTTCTTTGAAAGATTTTGAAGGAAAAAAGTTGGTGCTCTACTTCTACCCCAAGGACAGCACGCCGGGCTGCACCGCCGAAGCTTGCGATCTGCGCGACAACTACCAGCGGTTTCTCGCTTTAGGATATGAGGTGTTGGGTGTAAGCAGAGATTCCGCCGCCTCGCACCAGCGGTTCATCGCCAAATACGAGCTACCCTTCCACCTCATCGCCGACACCGACCTCACCATCCTGAAGGCCTACGAAGCCTGGGGCGAGAAGAAGATGTACGGCAAGGTGACTGAAGGCACGCTACGCACCACTTACGTCATTGATGAGCAAGGCGTTATCATCGATGTCATAGGCAAGGTGAATACCAAAGATCACACGGCGCAGTTGCTGAGATAGAGATATTATTTTACGATTACAGGGTCTGTAGAGATGATGTGCACATCGTCTCTACAGTGCTGGTTGTTTCATCTCCTTGCGGTAGAGGACAAAGGTTGCGATGAAAAAAGCCCAGTCACAAATCATAAAGACAGAGGAAAAAAAGACCATCTGCTCAATAGCGGAAAGATCGGAGGTTAAATGTTCTTTTAAGAAGTAATACAAATAATTGGTGGAAAAAAAGTGCACGAGTACGATGATAAAAATCGCTACAATAGGAAGAACCATAAGGCGTTTCTTCACAAGCAGGTAGATGGCTCCAACCGTAAAGAGAACGAGCAGCAAACAGGTGATCAGCTCCTCTAAAACCGGATGAGAGACAAATTCCCAGCAAAAGCCACCAATTTTGTTGATCAAAGAGAGTATATATCCAAAAGTGATGGAGAAGAGTATTCCACCGTAATAGCTCCGCGATTCAACGACAGATGTATCTATGTCAGAAGCAGTCACCTCCAAGTCGTAACGCCACCACAAGAACCCGATAGTGAGAAATGACGTGACCAAATTCACCCATTTTCGCACGTCTCGCATCACATAGTCGGGAACGTCACTGAGAACCCATTTGTCACGTATAATATCACCCAAACGGTCAACCAGAAAATAATCCAACACATGCATCAAAACAAGAAAACCGACCAATATCGCAATATGTACCCACTTGATATTGAACATTTTCGGTTTTCTAAACAGTAGGTAGAAGACCAGTAAAAACAATACAGATTTCCCGACAACCACAGCTACGGGATGCCCCGACAGACCTTCCAAGTTAAAGAAAAACGGAGCAAACGACGTCCAAACGGCTTCAAACATCCAATAGACGATGATTCCGAGCAGAAAGCAACGGTAATCCAAGGGCTTTTCGATTGTGGTATTCATAATTTTCCTATTTTGAAAATGCGAATACTTTAAGTTTCTCCTCCGTCAGCCGGTAAATCGTCCAATCCTCCATAGGAACGGCGCCGATGCTCTTGTAGAAATTGATGGAGGGTTGGTTCCAGTCGAGGCAGACCCACTCCATACGGCCGCAGTGACGCTCCAGCGCCAGCTTGGCCAGATGCTGCAACAACGCCTTTCCATAGCCGAGACCGCGCTTTTCTGGCAGCACGAAGAGGTCTTCCAAATAGAGGCCTTTGTGTCCCACAAAAGTGGAGAAGTTGTGAAAGAAGAGGGCGAAGCCAACAATCACGCCGTCCTCTTCGGCGAACACCACCTCTGCTTCGTGGCGCACGAAGAGTGCCTCATAAAGTCCTTTCTCGGTGGCCTCCACCTCGTGGGCAAGTTTTTCATACTCAGCCAATTTCTTGATAAATTCCAAAACAGTGGCGGCTTCGTTCTTTCGCGCCGCGCGGATGGTGAATGTGGGCATAGGGGGCGGTTTTATTGTTACATTCTACTTATTTAGGCGCAAAAATACAAGATTTTCAAACACAAGAAGTACTTGTTTTTTTTTTCATTCTGACGGCAGTTTGAAGCCTATCGGCCTGTTGGGTTTGGACTTCATTAAGATGCCAAAATGACATCTTAAAGCGAATTACTCATCGGAAAAACATCGTATCTTTGCCGCCAAATTTAAAAATCCTTATGCTGACCCAAACGCCAATTCGAAAAGTCAACATTCTGATGTGCGACACATATCCCGGGCTGCTTCCAGAAAGCATCCCGAGTCACGAGTCCATGTTCTTCAACTTGTTCCGACCCATCAATTCCGAACTCTCTTTCGACATCTATCGTGTGATGGATGGCGAATTGCCGGAAGATTTTGAGTCAGAGACCCTTTACCTCATCCCGGGCTCCAACAACGCTGCCTACGACGACCTGCCGTGGATTCAGGCGTTGCAGGAATGGATTCGGAAGGCCGCATCGCAGAAAGTTCCCCTTGTCGGCATCTGTTTCGGACACCAGCTCATTGCGCAGGCGTTGGGCGGACGTGTAGAGCGCTTTACTGGCGGCTGGGGCGTGGGCATCCGCGAATCGCAAATCCTGGACGAGGAACTGCGCACCTATTTCCCCGACGGCCGTCTGCACCTAATCTGCAACCACCACGACCAGGTGATGCAGTTACCGGAAGGTGCAACACTTCTTGCTACCAGCGACTTCTGTCGTTACGATGGTTTCCGCATCGGCCACCACATCCTCACCTTCCAAGGCCATCCCGAATTCACCGTGGACTACGAACGCCACCTCATCCTCAACCATTCTGAGAACGAGGATGATACGGTAAAACAGCGGGCGTTGAAAACCTTAGAGGAGATGGAGGCGCAGGGGGAGGTAGTGGCGAGGTTTTTGATGGGGGTGTTGTAGGGGCGAATAATGATTCGCCCAACGGATTGTCACGGAATAATATGCGTATTGTCTTCCTTGCAGTACACCAACACCGCGATCATTGCAAACGGCGGCAGGATACACAGCGAGATGCCGAACCAAGCCCAGAACGAATGGTTCCGCTGTTTAGCCAAGAATCCGTTGAACAGCGCCCATCCGAAATAGACCAGGATAACCGCCACAAGAATCACGATTTCTGAGATTGACATGATGGATTAATTTTGGGGCAAAGGTAATAGTTTTCTAAAAACAAATTGGGCGCACCGTGCAATTTCTGCGGGTGAGGGAATTATCATCTGTGTTTGGGTGCTGCTTGGCCGTAAGGCCGCAGCAGAGTCCGATAGGTCCTATAAGACTTATAAGACCCTAAGACCTATAGGTCACCCCCGCTCTAATACTTCCGATTGTTCCTTCTGGCTTGGCTCATCCTCTCGCGCAGACCGCCAAATTTGACGAAATCCTGCTCCAACCGCTTGATTTGCCTATCCAAAAGGTAGTTGCATTGGTTCACCAGACAAACCATAATGTTGGCGCAGACGATGCCGGAACGCGTTTCCAAAAACTCGCGGTATGTTTCAAACGACTCGTCCTTTCGGTAAGCCAACCGCCTGACGAACAAGGCCTCTTTGCTGTCTTTATCCCAAATAGCGCCCCGATTGTTGCGGATGTAGTCCTTGTAATCTTCCAGCAGCTCCTCCTGACTGGCCCTTGCCACATTGGTCAGTTTGATTTCGGTTTCTTTGGATGTGGCCGAAGCCATTGAGCCTTCAATGATGTTTTGTTTGCCAGAACGCGCCGCCTGCACCATCTGGTCAACGGTGCGGTCGCGCTTGTTTAGGAAGCGCTCGCAAAAAAGCACCGTGCCGGAATAGATAATGAGCGATTTCTTGTAAGAGAGCAACTCTGTGTAGTTGCCATGAGACGGGATAAATCCTTTTTCTGCCTTCATAGGTTTTAGTTGTTGGTTTTATAAATAATTTGTTTTCAGTTAAATAGAGTGTTTAACAACTGTCTATTATAACACGGCAAATATATAATTTTTTGTTTGTGTTTTCATTAAAATTTGTGAATAATATCTAAAAATTGGGCATCGGTCACTTTGCCATTGCTGGCCAGTCCGAGGAAATCGCGGGTTGACAGACGGAAGATGTACGGTGAATATTTATCTTAAGGAAGGCACATGTTTTTGGGAAAATAATAACAGAATAAGAATAATTTTTATTTTTGCCAATTGTATGACCCAAAATAAGGGGGAAGACGGAGGGGTTGGCACATTTATTGAAAACACGGTCCTCAACCCATCGGAAGGCCGCTACGGCGTGAACGTGGGAAAGAATGTCTGGCACACCGTGGAATCCCTGGATCCCGGCTCCGTCATCTTCGAGTGCAAGCAAGGGCCATACGTGCCGCATGAGGAGGAAGGGATTTTGATAGTTGACAATTAGGAAGGGGTTGAAAGTGTGTGGGAGGGAGGGGTGTTTGGGCTGCAAAGGGAAGTGAGGATGTAAGATGGAAGAGAGCAAACGGAAGATGTTTAATTGGTTAAAAAATGGGTAATACACCACTGATCGAAATATTGTGCAGAAAACATCCGAGCAATATAACCAGACTTATGTATCAGGATTATGAAAAAAGGATAAATGCCGTTAATCCAACATATAACATGTTTTACCATTGAATAATCAAGTAGATGATAAATAAAATAGTTTTTTAGGTATACATAAGAATAATGAAAATCATGTCTATTTCACAAGAATGGAAATTTATACAAGAACAATTGCCAGATGAAATAAAGCGGAGTAGTATTGATAGTCCATGTGCAGACCGATTGATTTTATTTTTAGTTCAAGCGGAAGACCGTCGGTTTTTTAAGCACCATGGTTTCGATCCTTTGGCTATATTAAGAGCCATTATCAAACATACTTTTTTTTCTTCCAGAGAAGGAGCTAGTACAATTGAGCAACAATTGGTTAGGGTTATAACAGGACGTTATGAATATACCATTGAACGGAAAATCCGTGAAATAATTCTTGCATCCAGATTGCATCGTATTGCTGATAAAAAAAGTATTGCTTTTACATACTTGAACATAGCATATTATGGAACTAAATACCAGAACTTAGAAGCTATTTTACAACGATTCAATATGGATAAAAATAATGTAATTCCTGATGAAATTTGTGCTGAGATAGTTGCTAGATTAAAGTATCCCGAGCCAAGAAATATGACTGATAAACAACAAGAACGGATAAGAAGACGGGTAAGATATATTATGAAAAGAGTAGAGCGCTATGAACACATATAAATTTTTTCAGCTTTCAGAAAATTGTAGATTAATAAAGGATGTTTTCTTATGTTCCGAAGAGATGAAGGCTTTGTACAGCAAATTAACCGAAGCAGAGCAAAAATCCTTAATTAATCATTATATTATTGATAATCCGCCTTATGCATTTATGTCAATTCCTTTATTATTTGATCAGGTCAAGCAGTTTATAGGAAAAGAATTGGAGGTTTCTGTAGACTGTATCAAATTAATAGGAAGTGCAAAGCAAGGTTTTTCAATTGATCCAAATCAATATGGAAAGCCTTTTTCAGAAAAAAGTGACATGGATTTTACAATTATTGATGTTACGCTTTTTGAAAAATTGAAGAGAGATTTTGAAAGATGGCAACAGGCATATGATTCCGGGGAAGTATCTCCTCAAAATAAGACGGAAGAATATTATTGGAATGATAATATTAATAGATTGCCTGATAATATTAAAAGAGGGTTTGTTGATCCTCATAAAATCCCGTTATTTTCTTCTGTTTGTCCAACTAACAATAGAATAAGCAATGTTTTAACCCGTGTACAAGCAAATCTTTCGTTGTATAATATAAAAACTAAAGGTTTGTCACTTCGGGTGTACAAAGATTATACATCATTTTACAAACAAATAAAATTGAATACGGATTACTGTATGAGTAAAATACCTAAATGATGAGTTTGATGGTTTGTCGTGATGCAAGGTGCAGTTAGCGGTGCCGCCGGTGTGATTCTTGTACTCCTATATTACCTCTTTCTTCACCTCTTTATCTATCTACGCCATATAATAACCCGAAAAACATCATCTTGATGGAACTCTGGCTTGCGATGTCCATACTCCAAACAATGGCCGATAATATCAGTAGTTCCCAATATCTCTTCCAAATGCATGTTTTTCAAGCAAGACTCTTTTTCAAAAAATAAAGAATATAATTATATTTGTTCTATTTCGAAACTTTCTCTATAAATCCCAATTCAATTAGTCTTTTCGAACTTTCTTTAAAGATAGTCTCTCGTTCTTGAGGAATAGAAATAAATGATTGCGGAGTGTTGACTTGTGGATGCTCGTTTATCGTAGCAATAATCTTTGCTTTGTCTGTTTGGTTGAAATCACTCGAATTAATAATGTCTTTTATTCTTTCAATTAAATGATTGTCAAAGGTTTGCCCTGTTGAAGACTTGGTAAAATATAAATCATCACGTTTTAGTGTGTCAATTGCTTTCTGGTAGAGAATATTACTATTTTCAGATTCCAATATACTTGCAATGTATTGAAGGCGGGGCTCAACACCTGGAAGACTTGCAATTTGAATATCTAATTTAAGATTATTGATTAGTAAAGGAACTCTTTTTAATAGAATCTCTTTCTTAATATATAATCCACTCCATATAATCATATTAAATAAAACGCATATGTTGGTTGCGATTGTGATTATATAATTACATTTTTCTGAAAAAACAAATATATCTGGGAAAAGCACTATAAACAAAAAGAATAGTACAATAGATATTATGATGAATATTTGAATGTATGTTTTATTTGGTCGATTTTTTCCCAATATTATTATAGAATACAACTGGAATACAAGTACGATAAATGATAATACTGCCATTCCAAATGGTGACGGCCTATAGCAACAACGAAAGATTGAACAATAAAAAAGAGTAAAACATCCATACAGAGCCAATACAAACATTGTTCTTGTTTGTAAGAGCCTAAAATCATTACTAAACACAGGTTCCTCTGCTAGTCTGTATCCCAAAGCATCATCCCATCCTTCTGCTTGTATCTGACCTAATTGTATCGTTTCAGGAAGCAGTCCATTTTTATTGGCTATGAAGTTAGCCATAAAAACACTTCCCACTAATAATTGGATTAACGGGACAAATGTTGGGAGATATTCAAACTTAAGGAAGATGTCGCAAAAGATCATGCTCTTTATTGGAGAATTTCGCCTTTGATGTCTGTAGCAGTATTGAAAGCGTTATCGAATAATTTCAGAAGTAGAGAACACCAAGAAGGACTATTGAAAGATCCAAGTGCGCGGTAGTTATCGGGCTCATATTCTAAACGGAATGCTTTCCCGTCATAAATAGAGAAATTGTAATTCACATCACTATCTTCTCCCAACGCCTTTTCAATACTTGTTCTAGCCTCATCCGAAATAATCCTAACCTGAATTTTTTTACTTAAATCTGGATTGGCAAGAACTTCTCTAATTAGGCGGAAAGGAGCATTCTTTATCCAATTTTTTTTCTGAATTAGTATACGAATGCTATCATTTGTGAAATCATCGGATTGGATTCTTTCTTGAAAGAATTTTTTAAATTCATACCAATATGCCCCCTCTGCCCCCGTGTTGTCTCCTTCTTGTTCCCCACATAATATGCCTGGACGTAATCCCTGACAATACATATCCATCGAGTGATCGGTGTTCGCCAACAATGTGGCCATAAGAATGGATGCGTGATCAATACCTTTGTTGGAAAAAATCTCGGAACTAACAGGATTTTTTTGAGCCAACCCATCCAAATAATTCTGGTAGAGTTTTAGTGCCTTTTCACTATCTTTTATTAATTCTGCTGATTTCTTGTTTTCTGCCATAATGCATACTAAATATTCTCTATTACAAGAAAATGGTATTATTGCGATAATAAATAATTACATTATTATATCAATTCCTATAATCGGTATAATAGCGTGCAAAAATACAAATATTTTTGAAATTGGCAAAATTGATTTTCATATTTTTTGTAATGAAAATGGTAATGCTGGGTAAGGTGATGAATTATGTTTGGGTAGTGATGATAAGGTGAGAAATTAGGAAGGACGAAATACTTGGTCTCATTCAGGGTGAAGGAATTTAGTAGGCGAAACACTTGCTTCAGCTTCCTTGATGGCCTTGAAGTACTGAGCCTGGCTTGCGCCCATAGCGACCTGTGCCACATACTTCATGATGCGCTTCACGCGGTCGCGCATCTTGCGGGTAGCGGTACAAGGATCATTTGAAAACCATTATCTTTTTAGGAAGTAATCCTTTTGTCGCTAATAGTTTATATTGTCGTGAAGTATTTAGAATCTGGATGCTTCCTGTTGCCACCCAGTGATATGCGTTTATGTTTTTCGGTTTTAAGGCATTGATATGTGGTGCTTTTTCCTGAAGCCACCAATTAAGCCATTTAAGTTTTTCTATCATTTCATCCACATTGCTGGTTGAGGCAGGATGAAACTCTACAAAGTATATCTTATTGTCATATTCAATAGCATAATCCCATCTGTTTGAATTAGGATACAATATTTGAGTTGCGGTATCTATATCTACGCTGCCAGTCAACATTCGAGACTTTGTAGTTTGAATCTTTGAACGATAAGCCCTTTTGACTGCCTGAATGCCATTTTTAAAATGTCCCGCAATATCGGCGGTTTGTGCAATGGCTGTTTCTAATGGTGTCTCCTCAGTCTTCATTATTCAAGTGTTTTGAAACAACCTCGGATGCTTTTGATGCAAAGGACGACAATCCTCCCCATTCTGCTATGATGCTGTTTGAACTTCCTGCGTCTAAAGAAGATATGTTAACAGAAACTACTTTTCCCGTTTTTGTTCGTTTAAAATAATAGGTGTTAATAGTTTTTTCAAAAATACCAGTAAGCATCGTGCTGATGGAGGAATTTTCAGGCACTTCAAACAATTCATTCAGGGCTTTGTATTTTGTCGAGACCTTCCTTAAGAGATTGAAAGCCCATGCAAACTCAAGAAACATAGGAGAATGGGTGGAAAGGATCACTTGATAACCATCTTGTAGTAACTCTAATATCTGAAGAAGTACACTGATAATAGCCCGTGGATGAAGACCCATTCCGGGTTCTTCTATAATTACATACTTGTATTTCTCACGTTTAATTACTTTTGATGGTGGTCCGGACAAACAATAAAAAGCCAGCAATAATGGCATAAACTCTTTTTGTCCTGCACTCCATGACATAAAGGGTATGTTGACATCGTCCACTTGTAACAACATCTTCTTTTGCCCGGAACGTTCTTCCATTACCACCTTGGCGTTGTGAAAAATAGAAGCATTGAGCGATTTTTTCATATGGCCCTTTAATCTGTTGCTCAATGGAAAAATAGTGTTGGACTGTCCCAAACCATTCTGCATGAACAATCTCAAGGTTTCACTGAAAATACGATGAATATAAGGAGAAGAACTGTCAAATTCCATAAAATTCTTAGGACGACCATCAGATATACTAAGAATTCTTTGGGCTGGGATATAAAAGACAGTTTCGTTGTCCGATTTGGGCTTCAGAGGTATCTGCTTTTTATCAAAATAAGCGCCGTCAAAAATAACCGATGCATGGCTTTTCCAAATGGGAGCCATACCATCGCCATAATAAACATTTAAGATTTTATCAATATTATGCCCAATTATATAATTGTATCTGTCAAGGTTGCTTATGACACTATCCCTATCAACGACAAGTTTAAGTGTTTCAAGCGCAATACTTTTCCCACTAGCTTGTGGGCCGACAAGGATGGTTAAATCACCAAAATTGATGTTGATTTTACCTAATGGACCAAGATCGGATATTTTAAGATTATTCATATAACAGTGTTTTAAAAACTGTGAGTTTTTCTATTTATTTTTCGTGCGTGCGTTTGTACTCCAAGAATTGCTGCAGACTTTGGTTACACAAAGAGTCAATCATGGTTTCAGCTAAATGCTTTTCTTCATCTGGAATAATTGGATCAAGACATTTCAATAGTGCCTTCCCTTCTGCTTTTTTGTATTCTACACCACGATGGATTTCATCTTCGGTAATGGGGTAATACTGGTTATCCCGCATCGCATCAACAAAACAATTCAACTTGTTGTAGCAATTCACGTTGGCACGCATCGTGAAGTTGGCATTGATGAAATCAAGTATGTCTTTACTATTCATAATTCAATTGTTACAACTATTAACTTGCAAAACTACAAAATATTCCAATACAAAAAGAGCAACCCTTTAACATAAAAGGATTACTCTTTTCTATTGCGGCTACCTGAGGACTCGAACCCCACATTGGCATTCAACCACTCTATCTTGATGTTCTCCTTCTTGTTAATACTACAATGCCCTGTTCGGGATAGCCGCGAATACCAAAGTAGCCGAAATTGTATTTTTCATATGATGAACCTCCTTTCTTAGATAGTTTATAAGACTTATCACATCAACTATAAAGCTGAAAATTTGAAAGCACACTAAATAATAATTTAATGACATGAAGCTACAACATAGAGTATTAACAAAACAAAGAACAAATAAAGTGCACGATAAGATTGAAACATGCAAATTTACAATCGCAAAAATACAAAATACTTGAACACCTAATGTCTAATAACAGAAATAATTACAAGATGATGTTATAAATAATCTGTTGTAGTATTCAATATCCACATCCCTATCAAACATGTGTAGACACATGTTCCTGTCTCATTGCCATCATGATTGATAGAGGCAATAATTATCAACAGGTGGTTTAGTTGGTGAAAACCTCATTGTTACAGCATGATGTCGCTTTTCCCAAGATTGCATTTTGAACACAATGTTTGCAGGTTGTCCATTGTGGTTTCTCCGCCTTTTGCCCATGGTTTTATGTGATCTATGTGGAGCACGACGGAGGGGTCTGTTGCGGGGGATCTTCCACACATGCAGCATTTGAAATTGTCTCGTGCCATTACCTTAAAACGTAAACGAAGATTGATATCCCTATTGGTCTTATGATTTTTAGGACCATCCGCTACCTTTTTTTCTCGTTCAATAGGGTTAGATTGTTTATGCTGGTTAACTCTTTTTTCAACTTTAGCCTGTTGTTCACTATTATTAGATGGAGGAGAAACCTCGTTATCATCAGAATTCACATATTTAATAAAGGCCTCCAAAGCACCTCGCCAACCACCAAAATGACGAGCAAACGTGTTTTGTCCAAAACTAAATTCTCCATTTTTTACATCGGTAATGGTAGGTTGTCTTCCTAACTTTATCCAAACGCGTTCAATGTCTTGAAATAACTCTTCGTCAGAAATCGTCTTTCCTTTACCCAATCTATATGGAGTTGGTTTTAATCCAGCCTTCTGAAGTATAACATCCCAACTGCCGTATCTATGAAGCATTGTTTTCTTTGAGTATTTACCATGTTTTACATAATCTCCCGTAGTGATATATTCTTTATCCAATTTACTTGCGACCACTCGCATATCTTCAAAAAACATAGTTTCATCGTCACAGTATTCATATGTAGCCCAATTCTTTTTCAATGAAAGACCTGCATTTTTTAAAGATTTCCTCCATCCACCAAATCTACGTGCAATAGTTGAAGGATGATATTTTCCATTCTTTTGATATTCTAACATTGAAAGGTTTTCCTTGCTTAATAGCTCAGCCACTCTCCGAAGATCATCCAATAGTTCTTTGTCTGAAACATCTCTGTGACATTCTTTTAACTTGAACTCCATAACAACCATATTCTAAATAATCACCCCGCAAAACTACAAATTATCCCGAAACAAAAAAAGGCGCACCGGTTTTTAGTGCGCCTCTACATGGAATTCCAATCAAGGATTATTTCCCTTCACTCAGCTTCTTATACCCTTCGTATCTCAGCTTAGCGAATTGCTCGGTCTTTGCAAACAATTCCTTGGCCTCTTCCGGGAAGGTCTTCATCAGGGAATTGTAACGAACCTCACCCATGATGAACTTCTGGAAGTCGGCCCAGTTGGGCTCCTTGCTGTCCAAGTGGAAGCCGTTCTTGCCTTCTTCTTCCTCGGCGGGGTTGAAGCGCCACAGGTGCCAGTAACCGCATTCAACGGCCTTGGCCTCTTCGTGCTGTGAACGACCCATACCGACCTTGATACCGTGGTTGATACAAGGAGCGTAGCAAATCACCAATGACGGTCCCGGATAAGCTTCAGCTTCCTTGATGGCCTTGAAGTACTGAGCCTGGCTTGCGCCCATAGCGACCTGTGCCACATACACATAGCCGTAGCTCTTGGCAATCATGCCGAGGTCTTTCTTGCGCACCTTCTTACCAGAAGCGGCAAATTTGGCCACAGCACCTGCAGGGGTAGCCTTGGAAGACTGACCACCGGTGTTGGAGTAAACCTCGGTGTCGAGCACGAGCACGTTGACGTCCTCGCCGCTGGCCAACACGTGGTCCAAACCACCGAAACCGATATCGTATGCCCAACCGTCACCACCGAAAATCCACTGTGATTTCTTCACCAAGTGGTCTTTCAGGTCAACGATTTGTTTGCAGTAATCGCAACCGCATTTCTCGCAAGCAGCCACAATCTTGTCGGCCAGTTCGGCGGTCTTGATACCGTTCTCGCGGTTGTCGATCCACTCTTGGAAGAGGGCTTTGAGTTTCTTGTCGCAGCAGTCGCAGTTGGCGATGGCTTCCTTCATGATGCGCTCCACACGGTCACGCATCTGGCGGGTAGCGGTAGCCATACCGAGACCGAACTCAGCGTTGTCTTCGAACAAGCTGTTGGCCCAAGCCACACCCTTGCCGCTTCTGCAGTTCTTGCAGTACGGAGTAGCAGGAGCAGAACCACCATAGATGGAAGAACAACCCGTTGCGTTGGCCACGATCATTCTCTCACCGAAGAGTTGCGTGATGGTCTTGATGTAAGGAGTCTCACCGCAACCAGCACAAGCACCGCTGAACTCGAAGAGAGGTTGTGCGAACTGGCTGTTCTTCACGTTGGCGTATTTGTCGATGAGGTTGTCCTTGTAGGTAACCTTCTTCTGACCATACTCCCAGTTCTTAGCTTCAGCAAGCTGGCTTTCGAACGGTTTCATCGTCAGCGCTTTCTCCTTAGCAGGACAAACGTCGGCGCAGTTGCCGCAACCGGTGCAGTCCATGACGGAAACCTGCATGCGGAAGTGCATACCGGCGAGTTCCTTCGGAACCTTCATGTCGATGGCAACCATACCCTTAGGCGCTTTCTTCAACTCAGCGTCGGTCATTACCACAGGACGGATGGCAGCGTGAGGACAAACCAGAGAACATTGGTTACATTGGATACACTTGGTGGGATCCCATTCCGGAACCACGGTAGCCACACCACGTTTCTCGTATGCGGTGGTACCAGCCGGGAATGTACCATCCACGATTTCCTTGAATGCGCTCACGGGCAGGTCGTTACCGCACTGTGCCACCATCGGACGCATCACCTTGTTGATGAATTCAGGATCGTTGGGGGTGCTCTCGAACACGAAGTCCGTGGTGCAATCCAGCTTAGCCCATTCAGCGGGGATGTCAACCTTGGTGATCTCACCGCCGCGGTCAACAGCTGCATAGTTCATGTTCACGATATCCTCACCCTTCTTGCCGTAAGACTTCACGATGAATTTCTTCATCTGCTCCACAGCGAGGTCGTAAGGAATGACGCCGGAAATCTTGAAGAATGCAGATTGCAGAATGGTGTTGGTACGGTTGCCCAAACCGATCTCAGCAGCGATCTTTGTAGCGTCGATGATGTACATGTTGATATTGTTGAGGGCCAGATATTTCTTCACGAAATCAGGAAGATGTTTCTTGGTCTCAGCCACGCTCCACGGAGAGTTGTAGAGGAACGTACCGTTCTTCTTCAAACCGCGCAGACAGTCATATTTCTTCAAATAAGAAGGAACGTGAACGGCCACGAAATCGGGCGTACCCACGAGGTAAGGAGCCAAGATGGGTTGGTCGCCGAAACGGAGGTGAGAGCAGGTGTAACCGCCTGACTTCTTGGAGTCATAGTCGAAATAAGCCTGGCTGTATTTGTTGGTGTTGTCACCAATGATCTTGATGGAGTTCTTGTTGGCACCCACAGTACCGTCAGCACCGAGGCCGTAGAACTTAGCTTCGAACGTGCCCTTAGGAAGGATGGAGATCTCCTTGCCAACCTTGAGGGATTTGTGCGTCACATCGTCGTTGATACCCACCGTGAACTGGTTCATCGGCTTGGGAGCAGCGAGGTTCTTGTAGATAGCCAGCACCTGAGCAGGAGTGGTGTCTTTGGAGGAGAGACCGAAACGACCGCCGATGATCATCGGTTTGTTCTCGGCCGGGATGTCTTTGCAGTTGGCGAATGCTTCAACCACATCCAGATACAGCGGATCGCCGTTTGCACCGGGTTCTTTCGTGCGGTCAAGGACGCAGATGCGCTTCACTGTTTCAGGAAGGACAGCACCGAAATACTTCACGCTGAAGGGACGATAGAGGTGAACGCTGACGAGACCGAGTTTCTTACCGGCTTTGTTCTCCTTGTCGATGACGGTCTTGATGACGTCGGTGATGGAGCCCATAGCGACGATAACATCGGTAGCATCTGCAGCACCGTAGAAGGTGAACGGAGCGTACTCACGACCCGTGATCTTGCTCATCTTCTTCATGTATTTAGCCACGATGTCGGGAAGAGCATCGTAGTATTTGTTCTGCAACTCTCTGGTCTGGAAGTAGATATCGGGGTTCTGGGCGGTGCCGCGGGTCACGGGGTGCTCAGGATTGAGAGCGCGGTCGCGATACTCCTTGAGGGCTTTCCAGTTGACCAGCTTCTCAATCTTGCTTTGGTCAGCAGCTTCCACTTTCTGGATTTCGTGAGAGGTACGGAAACCGTCGAAGAAATGCAAGAACGGCACGCGGCCCTCGATAGCTGCCAGGTGGGCAACCGGAGCGAGGTCCATGATCTCTTGCACAGAGCCGGTAGCCAACATAGCGAAACCGGTCTGACGGGCGCTCATCACGTCGGCGTGGTCACCGAAGATGGACAAAGCCTGAGCTGCCAACGCACGTGCGGAGACGTGGAAGACGCCAGGAAGCAACTCACCGGCGATCTTGTACATGTTGGGGATCATCAGCAACAAGCCTTGAGAAGCGGTGTAGGTGGTGGTAAGGGCACCAGCCTGCAAAGAACCGTGAACGGCACCAGCGGCACCAGCCTCGGATTGCATCTCGACCACTTTCACAGTCTCACCGAAAATGTTCTTTCTGCCGCCTGCACTCCACTCGTCGATGTACTCTGCCATCGGGGAAGAGGGGGTGATAGGATAGATTGCGGCCACTTCGCTGAACATGTAGGCCACGTGCGCAGCCGCGCAGTTACCGTCACATGTCATAAATTTCTTTTCTGCCATAATTTTGTTGTTGTTTTTTAATGTTTAAGAATTTGATATTTGAATTAACTATTTTGTATGCTTTTGAAGGGTATATATATGTTTTTGCTGTTCTATTTCATTTCGCAGTTCTTCTTCAGTTGGAAGAAATGTAAGGTATTTGGTTGCGAAGAGTTGATTGTTCCCATTCAGCACTGAATATTTCGCCATGTCGGCACTTGTTTCTGCACAGAGCAGTAAGCCAATGGTAGGGTTGTCTCCATCTGTCCGTTTCAGATCATCAAACATTCTTACATACATATCCATTTGCCCTACGTCCTGATGAGTAATGGTCGTTGTTTTGAGGTCAATTAAAAAATAGCATTTGAGGATAACATTGTAGAAAACAAGATCAATGTAATAGTCTGCCGTGTCGGTGGTCACGTGATATTGCTCCGACATAAAGGCAAAGCCACGCCCCATTTCAAGGATAAACGATTTTAGATGTGTTATGATTGCTCGTTCAAGATCACTCTCTGTGAAACTTGCATTTGACGGTAGTTGTAAAAATTCTGCAACGACAGGATTTTTGATAAATTCTTGCTTGTCTTGTTGGTATGGTGTAGTAAGATTGAGCATCTCCGAAACCACCGCATCCTTGTTGGGTGCTTGTAACAGACGATAATAGTATTGTGAACCAATGTTACGGTTAAGAGTGCGAACACTCCACATCTCACGTGCCGCCTCCTGCAGATACCAATACCGTGCGTTATCGTCAGAAACACGTAAAAGCATCCGGCAATGCGTCCATGTAAGATTTGGCACTCGCGAGTGCCAAATCTCCAAATCGTTGAAGTATAGATAGAACTGGCGATACTCACGAAGGTTACGAGCGGAATAACCTTTAGGATAAATACCCGACAGTTCGGAAGCAAGTCTGTTCAAAAGGTTTGTTCCATAAATTGCCCGTTCAGAACCAGCCTGTTCTTCCTCAACAATCCGGCGACCCACAAGCCAATAAGTATGGACAGCCGCAAGGTTTGCGCTTGCGTAAGCCTGCCGCATACCATCATCAACAATTTGTTGAATATCGGCAATAATATTTGTGGGCTCTTTTGCCATAATCATTATTTCAGCATTTTCCTATTCTCCAATTCTTCCAGCACGGTCATTTGCTGAATTGCGATTTCATTATGTTTTAATCTATCTCGTTGTGCATAAGTGCCACCATCTCGGCCACTTTTACTAATCAATCCAATTGCATTGGTTTTTTCAATCCATCTTGTATGCGACAGAGTAAATGCATTAAGTCCAGCTTGTTTTCTAAACCCCTCGAATTCGATGGGGTTAAAGTTGGAATTGTTCAAATATTCCCATAAACCGAGGTATTCAATGGTGTTTCTGTTACGCATCCAATTGCCAACAACAATGTTGGGTTCCAAAGGGTTTTTCTGTCGTGCAATGTCAGTGATGCAGATATAGTCCGCATCGCCCACCTTCATGGTTTGGATAACGGTATCCTTGACATTTATTTCTTGCACTTTTTTCATTCTTTTCCCCTTTCCAAAAAGCGTGCAAATGTACAAAAAAAGTGGAAGAAAAGAATTGTGAAATGTTATGAAGAAAAGTGTATTTTTGTGGCATCCTTTTAGACTTTCTATTTTATTGATTTTGAATATGTTTCAACCCGATATAGATAACGAGATGGCTGCTTTGGTGGACAAGATCGCCGGACCGCATTTGTGGGACGAGCAGCCGGTCTTCTGTTTTACTTCCGACATCGACTGGGCTTCGGAGGCTGTCATCGAGGATTATTTCCGCAAACTGCCGCTGGACAAGATCAAACTCACCACCTTTGTCACCCATAACTCCAAAGTTATTGAAGAGAATTTCAAGGCGGGCAAGATTTCCCGCGGCATACACCCCAACTTCCTCCCCGGCTCCTCCCACGGCGACTCGTTTCGCGAGGTAATCGAAACCTGCCTCTCGTTCGCGCCCGAAGCCACCTGCACGCGCTCGCACCGTGCCTTCGATGTGACCGACACAGCTCACCTGCTCAAAAACGAGTATCACATCAAATGCTGCTCCAATACTATCACCACGCTGGCACAACGGATCACACCTTATTGGCTGGAATCCAAATTGTTGCAAATCCCTGTGTTTTTCGAAGAAGGCAGTTTTCTCTATAACCAACTCGGATTATCTATTCAGCCTTACCTGAAACATTTCACCTCTCCCGGCCTGAAAGTCATCAGTTTCCATCCCGTCAACATGGCCTTCAACACCCCGTACATCGCTTGGATGCGACAAATCAAGGATTCCCTTTCGCGAGAGGAATTCAACAACATCAGCAGCGAGATGATTGAGCAGAAAAAAAACAGAGAAAAAGGTGCTTTTGATTTGGTGATGGAAATCATAAACCTGTGTTTCCAAAAGCAAGCCCCTATTCTGTCGTTAGACGAAATTTATCAACAAGTAGTAGAATAACAAACTTATTATGAGAATATTAGAAAGCGAACGCATCATACTGAAACCGGTGGAGCCGGAAGATCTCAACTATCTGATGGAACAACGCTGGGACGCCGATCTCACCGACTATATCATCCACAACCCCATTTCTTCTTACAACCAGCAACAGTGGTACGAGAAAATCTGCCGCAACGGCGATGTGGCCCTTTCTATTTTCTATAAGGAAAAGCCGAATGAAAAACCGGTATTGTTAGGTGCGGTCGGACTCTACGACATCAACCAGCGCCACCAACGCGCTACTTGGAAAACCCTGCGCATCCCCAAGAAATATCAGGGATTAGGATTGGCTTACGAAGCCTCCATCATGCTCATTGATTATGGCTTCAACACCCTGAATCTCAACAAAATCACCAACGATGTGTTCCCCGACAACGAGGGTATCATTGCTTTGTTGAAGAAAATGGGGTTCAAAGAGGAAGGCCGGCTGAAACAACACTATTTCCATCAGGGAAAATTCAAAGATGTGGTCATTTACAGTCTTCTTCGCGAGGAATATTACGCCTGGCAAGCCGCGCAACAAAAATAAAAACCCCTACTTTATCGCTTTGTAATACAATGTGTTGCTTTTCTTCTCGGTCAGCATTTCCGAGATAAGGCGCAGCATTTGCTCTTCCGTCACATCAAAATAGTGTTCTCTTTCGTTGAGAAAATATTCCACATTGGAGATGGTCTCGCCCACCGCAATATTGGTGGCCCTGTCGTCAATCTTGATGTCGTTATTCAACAGCACTGCTTCGGCGCGGTTTTGTACTTTCTGTAAATCGTGCGGGAAAGTGGAACCAGCCTGGAAATGGTACAGGTACTCGCATAACGCTTCATCGGCAGCCTCTATGGAAACGCCCTCCACAGGCCGACCGCTAATCAGGAACAGCCCATTATCCGTGGTCCCCATGATGGAAGCCGAAATGTCGGTGAAGAGTTTCTTTTCCGTCACCAGCTTCTGATACAGATATGATGATTGTCCTGTGCCAAACATGTCAGACAACAGGTCGCAGGCGTAGTAGTCGGGGTGCATGCGGTCGCACATGTGCCAGCCCTTCATCAGCAAGTCGGAGGGCACGGGCCGCTCCACAATCTGGATGCGTGCCGCTGTCTGTGGCAACTCTTGCGGGTACTCTTTGCAAACCGGCGCGCCTGACGGAATATCACCGAACCACTTCTCTGCCAATGCAATAACCTCATCGTATTGCACATTGCCGGCCACTACGAGCACAGCATTGTTCGGACGATAGAAGCGATAATAGAAATCCTTGATCATCGCCATATCCACCTCCGCAATATGTTCGGGTTTCTTGCCGATGGGCAGCCACTGGTACGGATGCCGCTCGTATGCCATCTGGCTGAACAGCATCATCAAATCTCCATACGGGCGGTTGAGGTAGTTCTCTTTGAATTCTTCTATCACAACCTGTTTTTGGATATCCAGCGACTCTTGACGGAAGGCCAGTTCCAGCATTCGATCAGACTCTATCCACAGGGCCGTTTCCAGATTGTTGGCGGGCAGCACCTCATAGTAATGGGTGATATCCTGTGAAGTGTAGGCATTGTTGATGGCGCCCACTTTTTGCAAAACTTTGTCGAAATCGGGCACATTTTTGGAACCGGTGAACATGAAATGTTCCATCAAGTGGGCGAAGCCGGTATGGTCGGGGTGCTCGTCGCGGGAGCCCACGTTATAGACGATGTTGCAGGCTGCCAAGGGTGTGGTGTGGTCCTCATGCACCACCACGCGCAGGCCGTTTGAAAGTGTTTTTTTCCGTATATTTAGCATGACGCGCAAAAATAAGAAAAAAGTTTTTTGTATTTTTGCACTCAATTTTTAGGATATGAAATACAACAGAATACTTCTCAAACTCAGCGGCGAATCTCTGATGGGCGATGACCATTACGGCATCAATTACCAGAATGTACGCCATTACGCCACCGAGATACAGTCTGCTGTGGCACAAGGCGTTCAAGTGGGCGTGGTCATTGGCGGCGGCAACATCTTCCGCGGCGTGCAGGGCACATCCAAAGGCTTCGACCGCCGGCAGGGCGACCAGATGGGCATGTTAGCCACCATCATCAACGCCATGGCCATGCAGGCCGTGCTGGAAGAGTTGGGCGTATCCTCCAAAGTGCTCACCGCCTTCGCCATCGAAGGTCTGAGCGAGAAGACCTCCTGGCGCAAAGCGGTGGAGACTCTCGAAAGCGGCCAAGTTGTGATCTTCGGCGGCGGCACCGGCAACCCCTTCTTCACCACCGACTCCGGCGCAGCGCTCCGGGCCGTGGAAATCAAAGCCGACCTCCTGCTCAAAGGCACCCGCGTCGATGGCGTCTATACCGCCGATCCCGAAAAGGACCCCACCGCCACCAAATTCACCACCCTCTCCTTTGACGAGGCATATCAGAAGAATCTCAAAATCATGGACATGACGGCATTCACCCTCTGCAAAGAGAACCACATGCCCATCTACGTCTATGACGCAAACAAACCCGGAAACCTGTTGAAAGTGCTTTCCGGAGAACCCATCGGCACATTATTACAATAAAACTCAAATATTATGGCAGAGAATGACTATCTGACAAATGAAAACATCTCCGTGGAAGAGGAAGCCCGGATGATCAACGTATCCAAAATCCGTGTGATTTTCAAGATACACATTGCTGTATTTCTTGTTTTGAATCTGATAATATGGGCTTTATGGTTCACACTTTTTGATGCCGTAGTAACAGATGCCTACACCAGCAACATCATTCTGAAAGTTTCTCTCTGCATAACCATCGTCTGGCTGCTTATCATAATACTCCACTATGCCATCGCATACAAATGGAGCAAGACATTTGTGGAGAAAGAGCTCTCCAGACTCAAAAAGCAACGCGCCAAACAACTGAAGGATATAGAAACACTCAAGGCTAAAATTGCCGAAACGAAAAACCAACAACAAACCCCAACCGAATAATCTTGTAAGGGCGAATAATTATTCGCTCCCTACCTCATAAACTGATAAAAATATGGATACACAAACCTGCTTGAAGAATGCCAAAGACAGCATGAACTCTACCGTAGCTTTCTTTGACAAGGATTTACAGAAAATACGCGCCGGCAAGGCCTCCCCGCAAATGCTGGAAGGGCTGAAGGTGGACTATTATGGCAACCCCACACCTGTGGAGCAGGTGGCCAACATCAACACGCCTGACGCACACCAGATCGTGATTCAACCGTGGGAACGCAACATGCTGCCCGTGATTGAGAAAGCCATCTTGGCAGCCAACATCGGCCTCACCCCGCAAAACAACGGCGAGTTCATCCGCTTGGTGGTACCCACCCCGACCGAAGAGCGCCGCAAAGAGCTGGTGAAGAAAGCCAAACAAGAGGCTGAACAGACCAAAGTCTCCATCCGCAACATCCGCCGCAACGCCAACGACGAAGCCAAGAAGCTGAAAGACGGCGGCACTCCGGAGGACGAAATCAAGAAGCTGGAAACCGACATCCAAAAAGCCACCGACGAGGCCATCGCCAAGGTCGATAAAATTATGGAGGCTAAGGAGAAGGAAATCATGACAGTGTAGGAAAGATTAGAGATGAGAGAGTAGAGACTAGAGAAAAAAATCATTTATCAACTTATAAACTTTAGAATTATGAATATTCCTGAAAATTTGAAGTATTCCAACGACCATGAGTGGTTGAGAATGGAAGGTGAATTTGCTTATGTAGGCATTACTGCATTTGCCGCCAATGAATTGGGTGACATCGTGTTCCTCGACATCACCACCGAAGGTGAGACCTTGGAGCAGAATGAAGTGTTCGGCACCATTGAGGCTGTGAAGACCGTTTCCGACCTTATGCTGCCCGTGGGTGGCGAAGTGGTGGAATTCAACACTGCTCTCGAAGGCAACCCTGCACTGGTGAACAGCGATCCTTACGGCGAAGGCTGGATCGTGAAGATCAAAGTCACCAACCCTGCCGAAGCCGACACCCTGCTGGATGCCGCTGCATATCAGGCATTGATTGGCTAAGCGATTACACCAATTTACTCGTTAAAAATAAAAGGAGCATCAATTGATGCTCCTTTTATTTTTATATCACCATTCCGCCGCAAAGCGGCGGAACCTCCATCGTTAACCGCGTAACCTCGCCCGCGGCGGAATCTCCAAAATAACCGACAACCTACTTCGCCTCAATGTTCTTGCCGCAATCATCGACAATCATCTTGTACCATTCTTCACGATATCTCGGTTGTTCAGGGAACTCGCACTGCGGAACCTGGGTGTTGGTAACTTTGAACTTGCCATTTTCCTCTTTCTTGATGTTTCCATCATTGTATTTCACCAACAGATAGATGAAGAGGTTGTTCCACTCTTTGCACACATCTTTGGCAGCAGTCAAAGAGTACTCATTGAGCGTAGCGCGGGCTTTTTCAGGATTTTGGGCGAACAAATCTTTCATCTTGATGGACATTTGGTCAATGTCTTTCACGAATTTGCCTTCCCAGTAAGCCTGTTTTTCGTTCACATGCTTAATCATGTCGCAGTAACGTGTGTAAACGAAATTGCTGACCTTGGTGAAAGTCCAAAAAGCAGCGGTTTCTGAGTACTGAACCATGGAGCCATTGCCCTGGGCATACTCTTTGGGAATTTCGTTGATGCCGCAGAACATGGGCACGTAGCAGGTGCTGGCAGCGTCGTCCACGCCAAACCAGAAAATACCGCCCAACCAGTTAGGCAGCCAGCTACGGCACTGGGCGACGAAGGAAAAACCGGTTTGCTGGGTAGCCGTGGCACGCTCGTGGATATAGCCTTTACCATTGTATTCCCACGTCATGGGGCGCCAACGGTACGGGCATTGGAACGGACCGGCGCCAAGATCCTTGGTCATGTCCATGGATGTGCCCTCATAGTGATCGCGCATCATCTGCATCATGAACTGGGCATCAATCTTGTTCTTGTCGGCGGGTTTGATCCACAACGGAAAACGATGTTTGAGGTTGTCACCACGGGCATAATCCTCGTATTTGGCCACTTCTGCGGGGTTACAGTGGTTGAAGAAGGCCCACACGCGCGCATCGCAGAAACGGGCACCGTCAAAAGTGATGGGGTTGTAGGCATCACAGAAACTGAAAGCGGCATCGGGAGCAACTTTGGGATCGCTGGGATACAGACCCTTCATACGGGCAAAGGAGATGACATCGTAGGAATAGACAGTTTCCACATCAGGCAGGAAAATCTTGTCAAGTTCCTTGCTGGTGATGGAAGTTTTGCCATCGCGCAGCGGGAAGGTGGTGATGCGCGATTGGTTGGCGTGTCCGCTGATGTAGCCATCCGGAATGCGGCGGGCCACCCACACGGCGCCGTTGCTCCAGCCTTTCATCACTTTGCCCTTGGCGTCCAACATCTTCTCGCCCTTGCCAATGAGTTCCATAATCCAGGCCTCGTTGGGATCCACAATGGAGAAAGACTCACCCTCGCTGGCGTATCCGTATGTGTCCATCAATTCTGCAATCACTTTGATGGCTTCGCGGGCGTTCTTGGCACGTTGCAATGCAATGTAAATCAGGGAACCGTAGTCGATCATACCCTGGCCATGCTCCAGCTGTTCAATACCGCCGTAGGTGGTCTCGCCGATGGCCAGCTGCCACTCGTTCATGTTGCCAATCACGGAATAGGTGTGGCGCACTTGCGGAATCTGGCCCAGCAGCTTGCCCGTGTCCCACTCGATCACATCCATCATGGCACCTTCGGGATAGTCCTTGGCTGGATGGTAATAGAGCTCGCCATACAAGCAGTGGGAGTCGGCAGCGTAAGTCAGAAAACAGGAACCGTCCTTGCTGGCTCCTTTCGTGACGATGAAATTGGTGCATGCCATGGTCGTACCAAATGAAAGCAGACCGATAAGCAGCGTTAGCATAAATGTTTTTTTCATAGACCTTGTATTTAATAATGAATATTTTTCTCAAAATCAGGTTGCAAAGGTACAAATAATATTGTGTGTTAACCGATGTAGTGATAAAAAATGTATTTTTGCCGTCGATTTTATGGTGAAAGATTTCTTCGGAAATCTTGAGAGGGAAGCAGGTGTGAATCCTGCACAGTACCCGCTGCTGTGAGTTCAAATAACCCCGAGGAGCCAATAAAAGTCACTGTCGTTCACGATGGGAAGACTTCCGAGGGCGAACAAGTCAGAAAACCTGCCATCAAATCAAAAAACGTTGAAAGCTTCGGGAGATAGGCTTCTGCGAATCATGGTTTTTTCCATGGCGTTATTCGTTAGAGTTTGTTCCCGATGCCGCTGGTGCCGGGATTTTTTTTGGTTCATTCAAAAATCAATTTATAAATGTAAATAATTTTAACACAAACGCTTATGAAAAAAGTTCTATTTTTTATCGCGATTTTCTGTGCTGTGATGATCGGAGCAAAAGCTCAAAACACAGACGCTACCATCAATGACAATTATGTGAAATATTGGATTGGTACAGGCTCCCATCAAGCCATTTTCATCATCAACTGGTGTGAACCGGATACCGCATTGGCTTGGGGTTTCCGCTTCAGCGAAGATTCTATGTTGGTTTCTGACATGCTTGCCGCAATTGAGGCAGCCGATCCGCGTTTAAGCCATGAAGGAAGCTATAGTTGGTTGGGCAATTTGACATATTCGGACGGAGCAAACACTTTCCAGATTTCGTATTCCGATGATCCGGACTATGTAGTGTACAATGTAAGTGGACATTATTCCGATGTTGCGAATGTCCAATATTTTTATCCTGGCGATTATATCAAGTTCGGTGGTTATTCTTGTTCACTTAAAGGTGATAGTGTGTGGGTTGAAGACGATTGGGGTCAGTACTGGATGTATGCTTCCGTGTGGAACACGACCATTGAGCCCGTTGAAATCCCTGGCGTGCCTGTAGCGGATGCCACCATCAGCGCTTCTGAAATCCAATACTGGGTGGGCACTGGCAGCAACGAGGTCCGTTTTATCGTGGATTGGAACAGTGCCTCCACCGCAACAGCATGGGGTTACCGTTTCGACGGCGAATCTGTGCTGGTTTCCACTATCTTGGACGACATCGCCACTGCAGATCCGCGCTTCAGCTATGAAGGCACGACAAGCTGGTTGAGTGATTTGAAATATTTCAATGGCACGGACACACTTAAGATTTCCCCGGATTATGTAGTGTACAATGTAAATGGCAGTTTTGCTGACGCTGCGGATGCACAGGCTGTCCATGCCGGTGACTATGTGAAATTCGGCGGCTATATGAGCGCTTCTTTCGGTGAAAGCAGATGGATTGAAGATCCTGCTTGGGGCGATTACTGGGATTATGCATACGTGTGGACAAATCCTGTTGTCCCGGTTTCCTCTCCTGTTTCTGTGAATGACTATGACAATCAGAAATTGTCCGTTTACCCGAATCCTTGCACCGAGAGCATCCGCATCCAGACCAACATCAACGATGATGTAGTGCTGTACAACCTGCAAGGTGCTGTGGTCATGAGCACAGTGGCCATGGATGAAATTACCACTTTGGACGTGAACAACTTGCCTTCCGGCATCTACTTCGTCAAGAGTGGCAACAAAACCGCCAAGATTGTAAAGAAATAACCCCCTATTTTTTACCACTCATTATTTGAAAACCCCGTTCTGGATTCCGGAGCGGGGTTTGTTTTTTTACCAAAAAGAGCCGGTGCATGCACCGGCTCTCTGTTCACTGTTCACTGTCCCCTGTTAGGCTTCTTCCTGCTTGTGGACGAGCTTGTCATCAATGAAGATACGACCGCAGGCTTCGCACACGATGATTTTTTTGTGCAGAGCGATATCCAGCTGGCGTTGCGGCGGAATCTTGCTGAAACAACCACCGCAGGCGTCACGTTCAATCTTCACGATGGCCAAACCGTTGTGGGCATTCTTGCGGATTTTCTCGAAAGCGGTGAGCAGACGCTGGTCAACCTTCGCTTTCAAAACTTCGGCCTGAGCCAAAAGTTCTTCTTCCTCTTTCTCAGTGTCGGCTACAATCACTTCCAATTCGGCTTTCTTTTGCTTCAACACCTCTTCCAATTCGCCAAGCTTCTCTTGAGTCTCAGCAATCAAAGCCTCTTTCTCTTCAATCTCAGCCTCGTATTTCACTTTGTGCTTCTCGGAAACCTGAATCTCCAACTTCTGGTATTCAATCTCCTTGCTCAGAGATTCATACTCGCGGTTATTGCGCACATTGTTCTGCTGCTCTTCATATTTCTTGATGGCAGCCATGGATTCTTCCTTCTTGGTGTTCTCGGAGGAGATCTTCAAACGGAGGTTCTCAATCTCATCTTTGAACTTGGCAATACGCGTGCGTTTGCCTTCGCATTCGTCCTCGTTGTCGCGAATCTCTTCCGGCAACTCGCCGCGGATCATGCGGATATCGTCAATCTTGGTGCAGATTTGCTGCAGATTGTATAAGGAGAGCAGTTTTTGCTCAATAGTAATCTCTTCAGAGGTGATGGTGGTGTCCTCGTGTTTCTTCACTTCCACCACTCCGTCGGAGGTCTTCTCCACGGTAACTTCTTCTTCCAATGCAGCCACAACGGGCTCTTCTGCTACAGCAGCCTTTTTGGCTTTGGGCGCAGCTTTCTTGGCAGGTTCCTTCTTCTCCGCAGTCTTCTTGGCAGCGGCTTTCTTGACGGTTTTCTTTTCAGCAGCCTCTTCTGCAACGGGTTCTTCTTTGACAGGAGCCTCCTTTACAGCGGCTTTCTTGGTCGCAGTTTTCTTGGTTTTGGGTTCTTCTGCCGGTTCAGCAACTTTTTTTTCTGTAGCTTTTTTTGTGGCCATACTATTTTAACTGTTTGATTATCAAATATCTATAAATATAAAACTTCTAAATTGTCCATTTTAGAAATTGAGGCGGCAAAGGTAGTAAATTTTTCTTTTAATGCCTTATAAATTATTTCTTTAATAAAAAACTCCCCTTCATAATGTCCGATGTCCGCGATGAGCATCTCATTCTCGGCTTTGAAGAAGTCGTGATACTTGATGTCGCCCGACACGTAGGCATCGGCTCCTGCGTATAGTGCGTCCTCAATGAACGAGGCGCCACCACCGCCGCAAACGGCCACTGTCTCAATGGTTTTCGCCGGGTCGCCATGATAGCGGATCACCTGCAAGGCCATCTTCTCCTTCACGTAGCGCAGGAAGTTGGTCATGGACATCGGCTGGGGTAGCTTGCCGATGCGGCCCAGACCATTGCGTTCGGCCATGCCGTCGGCCGCCGAAGGCACCAACACGCGCACATCGTGCAAATCCAGTTTCTCGGCAAACACGTCGTTGCCGCCACCCTCCGCACTGTCAATGTTTGTGTGCATGGAATAGAGCACCATATCGTGGCGCAACGCCTTGCAGATCACCTTGCCCACGCGGTTGGTGGGTTCTATCTTGCAAATGCCACGCTTGAGCATCAGCGGATGGTGCGAAATCACGAGGTTGGCTCCCATGGCTAACGCCTCCTCAATCACTTTCTCCGACATCTCAAAACACACGAGCGCGCCGCTGATCTCCTGCTCCACATCGCCGCACTGCACGCCGCAATTGTCAAAATCCTCCTGCAAACAAAGCGGGAAACGCGATTCCAGATACTGGATTACTTCCTTGATTTTCATTTTTCCATTTTTTGAGATTGCAAAGATAAAGGTTTTTTGTTTTGAATTGAGAAGAATGTGCCGGAGGCACAACATTCTAATAACCCCGCACAAGCGCGACAGCGCGCGGTGTGGGGAGATATGGATGAATAGCGTGATATGCGTGCAGAAAGCACGCCACTATTCTTAATTATTTGTTGTGTCTCCCCACCAGCCGGTAGGTCTTCATGCCACCGATGAGGTTATAGACTTCATCAAAGCCCGATTGCATGAGGATGCGGGAGGCCACGTAGCCACGCAGACCCACCTCGCAGAACACCACTATCTTCTTGTCTGGATCAATGTCGTCTAAAAACTCACGAAGTTCATCCACGGGATAATTTTCTGCTCCTTCGATGCTGCCGGCTTTGAATTCCTGGATCTCGCGCACGTCGATGAGGTTGAAGTCTTCCTGATTGTCAATCAGTTTATCCAGTTCCGCCGCTTGGATAGGGTTCATTAGGTGGGAGAGGATGTTCTCGGCCACCATGCCGGCAAACATCACGGGACTTTTGGCGGAGCCGTATGGCGGGGCGTAGGCGTGCTCGCTGTTCACCAAGTCGAAGATAGTGCCCTGGTGTTTGAGGAGCAAGGAGAACGCGTCAATCTGCTTATCGACATTCTGTGTGCCCACCGCTTGCGCGCCCAGGATGCGTCCGGTCTCGGGACAGAAGTTGAGCTTCAGATGGATGGGTTGGCCGCCGGGATAGTAGGTGGCGTGGGGCGCGGGGTGCGTGATGACAGTTTGATAAGCCATGCCTGCTTTTTGCAAAGCCGACTCCGAGAGGCCCGTGCTGGCGGCAGTCAGGTCAAAGATTTTGGCGATGGCCGTGGCTACGGAGCCTTGGTATTGGACAGATTCGGGATAGACCATGTTCATGGCTGCAGTGCGCGCCTGCAGGTTGGCGGGCCCGGCCAGGAAATTGCAATAGGGTTTGCCCGTCACAGGGTGCGGAAACTCAATAGCATCGCCTACCGCGAAGATGCACTCATCGGAGGTTTGCAGGTACTCGTTTACCCAGATGCCACCCGCCTCGCCGATTTTGAGGCCACAGGTTTGCGCCAGGGCAATGTTCGGGCGCACGCCGATGCTCAGGATGGCCAAGTCGCAAGGCAATTGGGTATTATCCTCCAACATCACGGTCAGTTTGCCGTCCTGTTCCTGAAACGCGCTCAGACCATTTTGCGTGATGACGTGGACACCCTTGTCCTGAAGATGTTGCTGCACGATGGCCGCCATGGGCCAATCCAGCGGCGTGAGCACGTGGTCGGCTTTCTCCACAACCGTGACGTCATAGCCGATCTTGCGCAGGTTTTCCGCCATCTCCAGTCCGATGAACCCACCACCGATGATGACTGCCGTGGCATTGTCGTGCATTTGGTCGATGGCCTGCATCTTGATGCGGTCGCAATCGCTGACATTGCGCAGCGTGAAAATGTTGGGCAGGTCAATGCCCTCAATAGCAGGCTTGATAGGTTCCGCGCCAGGCGAAAGCAACAGGATATCGTAATCCTCTTCATATTCTTTTCCATTGCGCAGGTTTTTTACGGAAACGGTCTTACGGTCACGGTTGATGGCCGTCACCTCGTTCAGCGTGCGCACGTCCGCGTCGTAGCGGTTGCCGAACGAAACGGGGGTTTGCAAAAAGAGTTTTTTCCGGTCCTCAATGGTGTTGCCGATGTAGTAAGGCAGTCCGCAGTTGGCGTAGGAGATGTATTCGCCTTTCTCGAACAGCACAATCTCTGCGTCTTCGTTTATTCTTTTCAGTCTGGCCGCTGCCGAAGCGCCTCCGGCCACACCGCCGATAATCACGTACTTCATAATGGTGGGGTTTAAATGAGGTGCAAAAATACGAAAGAATTGAGAATTATTTCATTGGAAAATACAAATGCGTGCTTTCAGCACATTCAGTCAAAAAAAACCACTATCTTTGCAGCCCAAAACTAAAAACAACAACTTTTTTATGGCAGAATGTAATCACGACTGCGGACATTGCAGTCAATCGACTTGTGAACAGAGAGATTTGCGTGAAAAACCGAATCCCAAAAGCAATATCAAGAAAGTCATCGGCATTGTGAGCGGCAAAGGCGGCGTGGGCAAGAGCTCCGTCACTTCGCTATTGGCCGTACAATTGCGCCGCAAGGGCTATCGCGTGGGCATCCTCGACGCCGACATCACCGGCCCTTCCATTCCCAAGATGTTCAACCTCCACACCATCGTCGGCGGCACGCAAGACGGTGTGATTCCGGCTGAAACCAAATCAGGCATCCAGGTCATCTCGGCCAATCTGCTGACAGACGATGAAAAAACACCTGTCATCTGGCGCGGTCCGCTTATCGCTGGCATGGTGAAACAGTTCTGGACAGAGGTGATTTGGGAAAACATTGATTTCCTGTTGGTTGACATGCCTCCCGGCACCGGCGACGTGCCCCTCACCGTGTTCCAAAGCATGGCCGTGGATGGCATCATCATGGTGACCTCCCCGCAAGATCTGGTTTCCCTCATCGTGAGCAAAGCCGTGAACAT
Source organism: Bacteroidales bacterium (assembly GCA_017554325.1). Classification (GTDB taxonomy): domain Bacteria; phylum Bacteroidota; class Bacteroidia; order Bacteroidales; family WCHB1-69; genus F23-D06. The sequence continues at coordinate 131,308 of JAFZIP010000011.1, read as the reverse complement.
GGCCGGCATGATGAACATCCCTGTTTTAGGCTTAGTGGAAAACTACAGCTACGTGAAATGTCCGCACTGCGGCGAGAAAATCAACGTGTTCGGCACCAGCCACGCCGAAGAGGTGGCCAAAGAGTTCAACCTCAAGCTGCTGGCCCAGATGCCCATCGACTCCAATCTGGCACAAATGGCCGACAAGGGCGAGATCGAAAATGCCGAAGTGGATTATCTCGACAACGTGGTGGATATGCTCGAAAGCTTGGAAGCCTAAGTATTCTGTTTTCTCTATTTTGCCTGACAGGTGGTGAAAACCACCCCATCCTTTTCGCAGGTACACAATTGGATGGTGGCCAGCATTTCTGGCGACAGCAAAGAGGGAAGGTCTTGGACAAGGCCCTGTCCGGTGTATTTGAGCACCGCCTCTTTGATGGTCCATAGTTTCATAAACTCCGCATCGGGATTAGGTGCAGTACGTATCCGACAGAACTCCTCTTCGTTGCAGCAGTGTTGCAGTAACGACTCATTGATTGTTCGGTCAATGGCCTCTATGTCGCAACCCACCGGCCCTTGGTCATCGATGACACAAAGCACTCCTTTGAGACAATGGCTGAGGTTGAACTGAATATCCGGGTATTCTTTCAGTACCGGTTTCCCATGCTCAAGATAATCAAACGAGACCTCATCGGTGATTCCGAAATCTTTTCGAAGACCCTCTTTCAAAAGCAGATAGGCTTCGGCGCAAAGCACCTGCCCTATCAGATGACGGAATTTCAGCGCTTGCTCACGGCGCCAGACGGGCAGTTGCGGCAGTATCTCCTGCTCCAATTGCTGTTGGGTCACTTGTTCGGAATGTAGAAACAGATAGGTCTTCATCTTCTTCTCAAAAAGAGGGCAAAAATAATAAAAGTTCTGAAAAGGATTTTTTCTTTTACTAAAACTCAAAACTGATGCGCCCACGCATTCCGAATCCCTGCATCGGATAGTTGCGGATGATGGAATAATTCTTGTTGGCGAGGTTTAGAAATTCAACCTTGAAGCCGAGTTTGGTACTTTTGATCGGATACTCATGGCCGATGGTGATGCTGTGATCCACATAGCCAGGCACCTCGTTGGCGGGAATATTCTCGCCCAAAGCATAGCGTTTGGCGCACAGGATCGTGGCATACGTTATGGTGAACCACGGCGTTTCCAAACCCACACTCGTGGATCCGGACCACACAGGCGTATAGGGAATCTGATGGTTGAAGGTTTTGCCTAACGGGTTGGTGCGATCGACAGCTTTCTGATAGGTGCCGTTGCCGTTGAAACGCAGGTAATAGTGTTTCACAAACTGATACTCCAAGCTGGCGTTCAGCTCTGCGCCGGCAATCCATACCGTGCCATAGTTGAGCATGGTCCAGGAGAAGAGGTTGTGCGAGGGGAAGGCCACGATTTTATCCTTCACGATGTTGAAATAGCCATCCAGAGAAGTAGAAAGATAAACTTTCCCGGCTGCCAGACGTTGCTGCTCCAACACGGCGCCCAGATTCCACTGGTGCGTCTTTTCCGGCTCCAAATTGAGATTGCCCACTTCGCGGTAATAGAGGTCGTTGAAGGTGGGCATCCGGAAGATGTTCTTGTAGAAAGCCCGGAGGGTGACCGCATCTTTGAGCCGCACCGAGGCGCTGACCGCCGGAGAGAGGTGCAGGTAGTTCTTGCCCAGCTGCTCGCCCTGCGACATGTTGTTGACCGTGGTGAACAGTAGATTGCCCACAATGGAAAAAATCTTCTTTCCGCCACGCACCGACAGCGAGGTCATGGATGTGAATCGTGCAGGGTTAGTATATTCCATCGTACTGGCATTGAGTTGATTATAGAACAAATCGTTGGCTACCGACACTGAAAAGTCGATGTCTTTGGTGTTTTTCGGAAGCGTATAGCAGACCACATTCGTGAGATATCCTTCATACTGCCGGTACTCATTGTCCAGTTTTCCCTCCGCATTCAAATACTCAGGATCCAGATAGTGCGTGTAATCGTAGTTGAACTTGCCGCCCACCTGATAGCGCCAGCCTTTGCCGAAATGATGGTAGTATTGCGTTTGCGCGAAGGTGTTCCGGTTCCAAAGCCTTTGAGAGGAGTTCAGATTGTAGAACACCGTGGCAGAGGGCAGCCCTCGCTCCGAATCATAGTAATACCACTTGACCAGCAATCGCTGGTTGGCATTGAAACTGACCTTGACGTTGGCCTCGGCGTTGATGGCCGACAGGTCCGTGTTTTGCCTGCGCTCGCGCGAGACGCTGTCGGTAAGCCCACCATAATGCAAAATGTAAGGATATTCGCCCTTGGAGTAGGTATAGTTGGCCGACAAATTCCATAACACATAGCGATCACTTTGCTTTTTGCTTTTGATAAGATTCTCAAGGAACAGCTGCGGAGAGATAAACCCATACATACCTGCAGTAAGCGCAATTCTTACTTTCAGCGGTTTGTCAGGAAAAATATTGGTAGTATTGATATTCAGCAAGTTGCTATAAGAAAAGAGACGGGCGGGTTTGAAGATGTCCAAATCCAAGCCCGTAGTGAGGTTCAGGCTGCCGACATTGTCCAGGGTGAGCTTGCCCAAGTCGATTTGGCCGGTCTGGCAGTCGGTGAGGGCCATGCCGTCATAGGCTACGCCCGTGTGTTGCGAGCCAAGCCCGCGCACGGAGACCGTCTTCATGCCTCCGGTGCCCCCATAGTCCTTGACCACCACACCCGACATGTATTTCAACGCATCAGACAATTGCAACGCCGGCAGATTCTCGATCTGATGCACGGTGAGGGTTTGCACGGCGGCGGGACTGGCCTCGATCTTGGAGTACCAGCCACCAATCTGCACCTCCGGCAGCCACTGCGCCGGCTTATCGGTGCTATCGCTTTGCGCCGAAGCACGGACTACACAAAAAAAGACAATCAGCCCTGCCAACGCAAGCCCGATTGCCCATTTCTGTCTCATAGAGTGATCTTTATTACCTGTTATACGTATTTGTTGCCGAAATCAATTTGCACATTGGCTACATATTGCCGTATCTGCTGCTCTTCCGACTTCTTGCAAATCAGCAATACATCGCCATTGTCCACCACAATGTAGTCCTCCAAACCTTGGACCACCACCACTTTGTTCTGCGGTGCGTTGATGATGCAACGGTTGGTGTCGTACGTCTTGACATGGTTACCCGTGATGGCATTGCGGTTCTGGTCCTTCTTGCGCAACTCATACAAAGAACCCCATGTGCCTAAATCCGACCATCCGAATTCAGCTGCATACACCATCACATTGGTGGCCTTCTCCATGATGCCGTAGTCAATGGATATATTCTTGCAGATTTGATAGATTTGATCCACAAACTCCTGTTCCTTGTCTGTGTTAAACAAATCCTCTCCCTGCTTGAACAGGTCGTTGACCTCGGGAAGATATTGTTCGAAAGCCTTTTCGATAGAAGGTAATGACCACATGAAAATGCCAGCATTCCAGAGAAAATCGCCGCTTTCGAGGAAACGTTTGGCCATCTCAAGCTCCGGTTTCTCCGTAAAGGTTTTCACCGCATAGATGGTGGCGTTCTTGTCATAACTCTTGTCCTCGTCGTATTGGATGTATCCGTATCCAGTATTGGGTGAGGAGGGACGGATGCCGATGGTGAGCAGCCAGTTGTTGGCCGACACAGCATCCAGACCTTGCTCAATCACACGTGTGAAAACATCCTCTTTCAGAATCACATGGTCGGACGGGGCCACCACGATGACTGCATTGGGGTTCTGCTTTTTGATCTTGTAATTGGCATACGCGATACACGGCGCAGTATTGCGGCGATAGGGTTCCAGAATCACCTGGTTTTCCGAAATCTCCGGCAATTGCTCCAACGTAATATCTCTATAGTTCTTACTGGTAACGATATAGATATTTTCTTTCGGGCAAATTTGGGTAAAACGATGGAACGTTTTCTGAATCAATGTCTGACCCTCGCCGAGAATGTCAATGAACTGTTTTGGGGTTTTGCTGTTGCTCATCGGCCAGAAACGGGCACCAATGCCACCAGCCATGATGACGCAATAATAATTGGGGTTGATCATTAGCGATTGTTTAAATTTTGAAATTAATACAAAAGGTGCATGGGGTGAATGGGGTAAATGAGGTGCATGGGGTAACAAAACTTACTGTACCCTGTTCCCTGAACCCTATTCCCTGTTCAGCGCCTTCACACCTGGCAAAATCTTGCCTTCGAGGTATTCCAACATGGCGCCGCCGCCGGTGCTGATGTAGGACACGAAATCGGCGAGATCGTATTTGTTGACCGCTGCGATAGAGTCGCCGCCACCGATGACGGAATAGGCACCAGCCAACGTGGCTGCAGCCACGCTCACGGCCACGGCCTTGGTTCCCTTGCTGAATTTCTCCAACTCAAACACGCCCACCGGACCGTTCCAGAGGATGGTCTTGGACTCGCGCAACACCTGAGCGAAGCTGCGCTGGGTCTTCGGACCGATATCCAGACCTTCCCAGTTGTCGGGGATGTTGTTGTCTTCGGTAATCAAAACATTGGCATCATCGCCGAACTTGTCGCCACAGATGGTATCCAGACGACAGTAGAAGTTCTTGCCGGAAGCTTTCACCTGGTCAAGAATTTCCCTGGCCACGGGCAGCATGTCGGGCTCGAACAGAGAGTTGCCGATGGTGTAGCCCATAGCAGCGAGGAATGTGTAGCTCAAGCCACCGCCCACGATGAGGTTGTCAACCTTGGGCAGCAGGTTGGTGATGATGTTGATCTTGGTAGAAACCTTGGAGCCACCGATGATAGCCGTGAAGGGTTTCTCACCGCCGTTCAACACGGTTTCCAAGCTCATCACTTCGTTGTAGAGCAGATAACCGGCGAAGGCTTTGCCAGGGAAGAACTGCGCGATGGTGGCCGTGGAGGCGTGCTCGCGGTGCGCGGTACCGAAGGCGTCGTTCACATACACGTCACCCAGGCGGGCAATAGCCTTGGCAAACTCCACATCACCCTTCTCCTCCTCGGCATGGAAACGCAGGTTTTCCAACAGGGCAATGGAACCGGGCTTCAAACCGGCAATCACGTTGGCGGTATTTTCGTCCAGCACGTCGCCGGCGAAAACCACCTCTTGACCTAAAATCTCAGAAACCTTGCTGACAATGTGACGCAGAGAGTATTTGTCGTTGACCTCTCCCTTGGGACGTCCCAGGTGCGACATCAGGATCACCGTACCGCCGTCGTTCAGAATTTTGCCGACGGTCTCTTTCGTGCGGATGATACGGGTGGCGTCCGTTACATTGAAATTGTCATCCAATGGAACGTTGTAGTCCACGCGGATGAGTGCCTTTTGGTTGCTGAAATTGTATTGGTCTATGGATTTCATTGTAAAGATATTTTATAAGTTCATAAAATCGTATTTTCAAAACCGCAAAATTACACAAAATATCCTTACTATGCAATGTTTGCATAAAGTAAGATTTTCTGGACAAAAAGAAATGGGAAAATAAAGCGTTATTTATTCACAGAGTAGAAAGGTCAGCGTAGATAAACCCGTTGCAAACATAGATATTGGCAGGCCGTCAGGTCTGCCGCGCTCGGTAGAAAACGCTTCCAGCGTCGCAAATCGCACGCCGTCAGGTGTGCGGGGATAAGAAATCTCTAACGATACCCTCTCCCACCGCAAATCGTGCATATCGTATGATAATGGGAACAGTGTACGGTTTGTCCGCATTCACTACAATACTTTGTTGTCGAAGAACCCCAACAGGTAGCATCATTTTTGACAACCCTTCCCGTTCCGTGACAAGCAAAACATTGCTTTTTTGATTGTGTTGTAGTGGAACTTTGTGATGGAGTTGAATAGGTATTAGAAGAGGATGATGGCGAAGTATATGTCTGTGGGTAACCTTGAGAATAGACTGGCGGTACAAATCCACTACCGCTGGAACTGGAGCCACTTTTTTCTGCGGGTTTTCTGATTAGGGAACAGGTGGTCACTCCTGATGGCGGCGTGGCGCGTTTATAGACATACACATCGCCTTTGTCTGTCTTGATGTTGAAACTGCTGTAATCGCTTTTGAATAGCAAAATGCTGTTGCTTCCATAATAACTACCTCCCACATATAAACGGATTCCGTTTTCATCCGTGCTTTTGTAATCCATCCGACCATGGTTGACTGTAAAGCCTTCCTTGTCAGACTCATAGCAGACATTTTTGTTGATGGTAATAAACTGCCCACCTGATACATTCTCGCTGACTACACCATTGACCTTCTTTTTGGTCAACTTGTAGTAGTAAGTGGTCTGCGCAGTGGAAGCGAGACAGAGCAACAATAAGGTGCTGAATAAAAGTATGCTCTTTTTCATGGCTTAGTCGAGAAAATCGAAATCAGATTTTAAAGAATTGGGATCAACAAGTTTGTAATAAGCTCTCCGTTGAGGTTTATCAGTCCTCCATATAATCATTTCTGCTTTATCCCTACTAAAAGAATAACAATATTCTGACCAGCCAGCTTTCCAACCAAAAGCCCCCGAACATGACTTAAAATTCCATTCTGTATATGTGATTTTTGATTCTGTAGTTAAAGAAGCATTGTACCTCATTTCATTGGGTCTTTCCTCCCATTCCCGATTATTTTTAATAATGCTTAGCGCAGCATTTTTATAGTAATTTGGGTCAGATGCATATTTTGATTTGGCAGTAGTGGCATATTTTTCACTTTTACATCCCACAACATTGTCTTGAAAAACCACAAAAAGGACATCATAATGTGCCTTGGGACCATCAGGAGTTTCTTTTATCATAACCCCATCTTCTATCGTTTTTTCATACTGGTAACAATAAAGCTCATTGCTACTGGCAAATTGCGCGTTTGTTTTGCTCGTGAATCCTGCCAAAACAACAAAAAACAGGACAATCGTTTGAATGTAAAAGTTTTTCATACTATTAGGTTTTAAAATGATGATAATCAATAAAATAACCATTCCCCTCCAATGAGCATGAAAACATCATCATTCAACCAAGCACATAAAGAAAGGCATGAATCCTTTCGTTTTGCCGCTTATTTCTACCGCTGGTGTCTGGAATACCATGAAACAAAATAAGGGTCGAAGAAAATCCACGCCTAAACGTGAACTTTTCGGCATCTTATTCCCTGTTTCAAGCAATGTTTTCCAGACTTTGCGATAGGAGAACAAGAGCGTCAAGCTCAATATGTCTAATAAAATCGCGCCAACCTTCCGGCACTATGGCTTTCGGATTGACGGGACAAAAGTAGTGATTTTTTTTATTCCGACATCTTTTTTCCAATATGATTGAAATAAATGTGTATTTTTGCCGCATAAGATTAATAGGAAACATGATGAATGTCAGTATAGACAATAAAACCAATGTTGACCAGAAAACGATGCTTGACACTCTTAAGCGGAGCATGGTCACCCTGTTGCCTTCAGGCGCGAGTGTGTTGCTTTTCGGTTCCAGGGCTCGTGGTACCCATCGTCCTGACTCCGACTGGGATTTGTTGGTTCTTTTGAACCGTGATGGACGTTCCACCTGGGAGGATTACGACAATGTCGGTTATCCTTTGAACATGCTTTTCTGGAGCCTCGGACAGGATGTGAACACCATCATCCAAACAAGAGAGGAATGGAAGCAGAAACATTTCACCCCCTTCTATAAAAATGTCATGGAAGACGCAATAGTACTGGTATGAGTTTGAACGACGAAGAAAAACAATCCGTTGTCGCCTACAGATTGGAGAAGGCGAACAAAACATTAGATGATGCGAAAAAGGTCATCGCGTTGGAATTGTGGGCAACTGCAGCCAACAGATTATACTATGCAGCCTATTATGCTGTTTCAGCATTGTTAATAGCCAAAGGATTGAACGCCAAAACCCACGATGGAATCATCAGGCTGTTCAACATGCATTATATCAAAACTGAAAAAATCGATATGGAACTTGGGAGGCAGTATAATCGGCTTTTCACTATGCGTATAACTGGTGATTATGGCGATTGTTTTGACTTACAGGAAGCTGATGTCAAGCCATTATTAGAACCAGCTGAACAACTTATTGCGAAGGTGTCATCACTTATTCAACAAGAAATTCAATAAAAGCCTTTGAAAACGGCAGTTTTTAAACGGCCACTTCTGCCTTGATATGCGGATGCGGGTCGTAATTCTCCAATTGGAAATCTTCGTACTGGAAAGAGAAGATGTCTTTGACCTCCGGATTGATGCGCATGGTGGGCAGGGGCCGCGGGTCGCGAGAGAGTTGCAACTTGGCCTGCTCCACGTGGTTGGAGTAGATGTGCGCATCGCCTAACGTGTGGACGAACTCCTTGGGTTTGAGGCCGCATACTTGGGCCACCATCATCAGCAAGAGCGTGTAAGAGGCGATGTTGAACGGCACACCCAAGAACACATCTGCACTGCGCTGGTAGAGCTGCAAGGAAATCTCTCCATTGTTCACATAAAACTGGAACAGCACATGGCAAGGCGGCAGGGCCATCTTGTCGATCTCGCCTACATTCCAGGCACACACCATCAGCCGGCGGGAGTCGGGATTCGTCTTGATTTGCTCTATCAATTGGCTAATCTGATCTACTTTACCACCATCAGGCGTGCCCCACGAACGCCACTGATGCCCGTAAATAGGCCCAAGGTCGCCGTTTTCATCCGCCCACTCGTCCCAAATGGAAACACCGTGGTCTTTCAGATACTTGATATTCGTATCTCCTTGCAGGAACCAAAGCAGTTCATAGATGATGGAACGCAGGTGCAATTTTTTGGTGGTCAGCAAGGGGAAACCTTGCGACAGGTCAAAGCGCATCTGATAACCGAAAATGCTGTACGTGCCCGTACCCGTACGGTCTGACTTGTAAGAGCCCGTTTCCAGAATGGTGCGAAGGAGGTCTTGATATTGCTTCATTGAAAAACCAGTTATGGGCTGCAAAGATAGGAATTTTCAACGACTTTTGGACTATGAAAAACAAAGTCCCTGTGGCAGTGGCCTATTCGTACCTCAGCGCAGAAATCGGATCCATGTTGGCGGCCTTCTTGGCAGGATACCAGCCGAAGAAGATACCTGTCAACGCACACACGAAGAAAGAGCCAACGATGGCCATCTCGCTCACCACGAATGGCATGTTCAACAGCTTGGAGGCCGCATACGAGATAATCAGGCCGAAAATAATGCCGATGACGCCACCAATCAAGCTCAAAATCACACTCTCGCAAAGAAACTGGAGCTTGATGTCGCGATTGTGTGCGCCGATAGCCATGCGCAAACCAATTTCCTTAGTTCGCTCTGTAACAGTCACATACATGATGTTCATGATGCCGATACCGCCCACCACCAAAGAGATGGAGGCGATGGCGGCCAACAACGTGGTCATCAAACCGGTGATTGAGCTGATAGTTGAAACCAACTCCTCTTGCGTGCGAATGTCAAAATCATCGCTGGCACCTGATTTGATGCCGTGGGTGCTGCGCAAAATGTAGGTGATTTCGGTGGCTGCCAATTCGGATTCTTCTTCTGAAGTAGCCGAGGCAAACATCATATTGAAATAGTTGATGCCCTGGAAGCGCTTTTGGATGGTAGTATAGGGTGCTAAAACTATATCATCCTGATCGTCTCCCATACCGTTCTGCCCTTTGGATTCCAGAACTCCTATCACCGTCATTGGAATAGAACCAAAACGGATGGACTTACCAATAGGATTCTCCCCATTGGTAAACAATTCTTTCACCACCGTCTGACCGATAACACACACTTTGTTATACCGCTTCACATCTTCATCGGTGAACATCACACCTTCCTTCAATTCGTATTTCCGAATATCCAGATAAGCAGCAGATACACCATTGACAGAGCAACTGTGATTGTTGTTTCCATAAATCAGCTGCTTGTTGCTGCTGACCAAAGGAGAAACGGCGGCTACATAGCGGGTGTTTTTGGTCAATGCTTCCAAGTCTTTGTTATCCAAGGTTTTGGAAGATGACATACCCATATCCACGCCGCCGCGATTTTGGCGGGCGGGCATAATCATGATCATATTGGAGCCCATGGAGGAGAGTTCCCCGCGCACGCTCTGCGTGGAGGCCTGCCCGATGCTGACCATCGCAATGACGGAAGCAATACCGATCACAATGCCGAGCATGGTAAGGGCGGTGCGCATCTTGTTGCGGAACAGCGAGCTGATGGCTATTTTGATGAGATTTCCGATATTCATAGCTTAGTCTTCTTTTTGGAGGTTGAGGGAAGCTAACGCTTCGGCGGCCGACTGCGTGTCAATGGGTGCATCCTCGATGATCTGTCCGTCGCGCAGCTTGATCTTGCGGGTGGTAAAGGTCGCGATGTCGGGCTCGTGCGTGACAAAGGCAATGGTCTTGCCCTGATTGTGCAGATCCTGAAACAGGCTCATGATCTCGTAAGAGGTGCGGGTGTCGAGGTTGCCGGTAGCTTCGTCGGCCAGCAGGATGACGGGGTCGTTCACCAGCGCGCGGGCAATGGCCACACGCTGCTGCTGACCGCCAGAGAGCTGGTTGGGCATGTGCTCCATGCGGTTCTCCAAACCCACCAACTTGAGGGCGGCCTCCGCGCGCTCGCGACGCTCTTTGGCCGGCACGGAATTGTTGTAAAACAACGGCAACTCCACATTCTCGATGGCCGTGGTGCGCGCCAGCAAATTGTAGTTCTGGAATACAAATCCGATTTTGCGATTTCGCAAGGTGGATAACTCGTTTTTACTCAGTTCCTTGATGGAGACGCCGTCAATGATATAATCGCCGGCACTGGGCGTGTCCAGACAACCCAAAATGTTCAGCAGGGTCGATTTTCCGGAACCGCTCGTGCCCATGATACTCACGAACTCGCCCTCCGTGATGGAGAATGAGATGCCGCGCAACGCGTGCACATCTTCACTGCCCACGCGGAAGATACGCTCTAACTTTTCAACTTTTAAAATGTCTTTGGCCATAATTATCTGCTCTTTCTTTGGGGCGGACCCGGCATGAACGGGTTGTTACTGCCTTCGGAGCCCTTCCCCTGTTGCATTCCGCTCATTGCCTCGCTGATGTTCACAATCACCTCTTCGCCTTCCCGCAAACCATCCATGATCAACGTTTTCACACCATTGTTCAAGCCCGTGGTCACACTCATTTGCTCGTAGGTCATATCGCCTTTCTTCACCCAAATGTTCTTCTTGGTGATGTCTTTCAACCCCTGGGCAAGCTCTTCCTGATTCTTGTACAACGATTTGAACGTATAACCCTTTTTCTCGAACTGCTTCTGAACAGTAGGATCAATAGACGTGTACAAAGCGGTCAGCGGAATGCAGATGCCGCTCTCTTTTTTGGTGACAATGGTCACGTTGGCAGTCATGCCCGGGAACAGCTTGGTTTCAGGGTTCGGTGCATTGATGATGACCGTGTAAGTAACCACATTGGAGGTCACGGTCGGGTTGATGCGCACCTCCTTGACGGTGCCGGTAAACACATCATCAGGGAAAGCGTCCACGGTGAACGTCACGGGCTGGCCAGCTTTCACCTCGCCGATGTCAGCCTCATCCACAGCGGCCTCCACCTGCATCTGCGTCAGGTCGTTGGCAATGGTGAACAGGGTAGGCGTGCTGAACGAAGAAGCCACGGTCTGGCCCTCCTCCACGGCCTTGTCCATGATTACGCCGTCAATGGGCGAGTAGATGGTAGCGTAGGAGAGGTTGGTCTGTGCGCGCGACAGTTCTGACTGCGCGGTCTTGAGCTGGTTTTGGGCCAAGTTCAGCGAGTTCACCGCCGACTCGTACGACTCCTGCGTGGCTGCCTTGTTGTCGTACAGCGCCTTGACTCTGTCATATTGCTGCTGAGCCAGCGTCAGGTTACTCCTGGCATTTGAAACACTCGTCTGCGCCTGCGTGAGCTGCTCGTTGAGGTTGGAGCGGTCCAATTCAGCCAACAACTGACCTTTCTTCACCACGGAATTGAAATCCACATAGATTCTTTCCACTATACCGGACACCTGCGTACCCACATCCACTTTATAGACGGGTTGCAGTTCTCCGGTGGCGGTCACCGTCACCTCAATGCTGTCCACCGTGCTGCGCACCGTGTTGATCTGCATATCGGCGTGTTTGCCTTTCTTCACTGCAAACACCACAATTAACACGATAATCAACGCCGCGACAATTCCTAAAATCACCCAGAATTTTTTTGACTTTTTCATTTTATCTGTTTTTTCAATTTTTCAAAAATCTCATCTCCCCATTTCCCCCGCACTTCCGTGCGGGGCCACCCAATGCGAGACATCTTCGATGTCCATAATGAATGCCCATCATTCCCAATTTCCCCTTTTACCTCATTCTCCTCTTTTTACCTCGTGCTCCTATGAGACGCGGCATGCCGCGTCTCCACCACATTCACCCTTTCTCCTCTTTCACCCCATGTACCTTTACAACTTCACCGGTTCTCCCATCATCACATCCAGAATCTTGCGCTTTAACACAAAGGTGTATTTCGCCTGCATGTAATTGTTCAATTGGTTCAGATAATTGGTCTGCTGCTGAATAAGGTCCACGGCAGTCACAGATCCATATTTGAATTTGAAACTGTAGGCATTATAGTTGGCCTCGTAAGCATCTTTTTTGGCTTCTGCCGTCATATAATCATTCTGTGCAGAAAGCACATCGAGGTAGTATTGCTGCAATTCGCGGCTTACCTGATATTCTGTCTCTTTCTGGCTCAACTCGGCTTGTTGCACGCGCAATTGAGCCTGCTGCACATTGTGGCGCACCGAACTCCGCTGATAGATGGGAATGCTGAGATTCAAGCCAACATTCTCGCCAAGCCCGTGCCATAACTGCGTGCCCCAACCTAAGTTATTCGACAGGTTACTGCTGTTGTAACCCGTGCTGATGCCTGCGTTTAACGACAAACTCGGATAGTAGTTGGCTTTCTGCAACTTCACATTATACTGCGCATTGGTAACGTCGTTCTGGCTAATCTTCAGCTCCGGCAGATAATTGATGGATTTGTCCATCATCTCCGGCAAACCGGGAATCTCCAAACTGCGGAACAACGTCGCACTGTCAGGACGGACAATATGGATTTCCCTGGCGGGATCTATCGCCAACAAATTCTTGAGGGTAAGGTAGTTGTTCCGGATGTTGATTTTGGTGTTTTCAATGCTGAAACGGTCGGAGGTGTATTGCGCTTGTAGCATCTTGTAGTCGCTTTCCAGAATCTGGCCCACCTTGAATTGCTGCTCACCCTGTTCCATCTGCTCTTGGCTGCTTTTCAACACCTCCTGCTGATATTGCAACAAGTCCTCATTCATCATGATATTCAAGAAGGCCTGGATAATGCCAACGCGAATATTGTTTTTGCTCTGCTCCAATTCCAGATTCGACTGTTCCACCTGCAACTTACTCTGTTTAATGGTATTGTAGTTGCTAAGTCCATTGAACAGTGTCATGCCTGCGCTGATGCCATAGTTGCCGTTCCAGGACACCGACTTCTGATAATGGTTGGTGCCCAAGCCTTGTGAAGCGGAAGCGGAAATGGAAGGGGCAATGTTTTCTTTGGCTTGCTTTAAACTGATTTCAGAAGAAGTGACGTTCAACCCGGCGGTTTGCAACGAATAATTGTTTTCTTCTGCATAATTGATACAATCTTCTAACGAAAATTGCGTTTTTTCTATAGCGTTCTGACTGCCGTCATTTTGGGCGAACAAGGAGGGAACCCAAAGACATAAACACGCTATCAATATCCTATGTTTCATTAAAGTAAATATTAAAGAATCGTTGAAGACCCTGATTTATACTGTAAGTTTAACAAGGTCTGAAAATAATTTTTCTTTTGTATCTTTGCCATCCCAAAAACCATTGACCTATATGAGAAAAATCGGCTTGTTTTTCATGCTTTTATGTCCCATAATCCTGTTCAGTTGCCACCACAAGCAGCAGGAAACCCAAGAGGAGACCATAGAATATCCTGTTTCCATTATTGCGGACACGCTGCGGGCAGACTTGTCGGACAATACAGAACTGTATCCTTTATCAGAAGAATTTCTGAAATCTTTTTTAGAAAAAGCCAACGACTATCAGGGGTACAAAATCACCGCCAGAGTGGCATTACCGCAGGAATGGGGCTTGCGTTGCGTGGAACGGTTGCCCGAGGGCAAGGAGTTATGGCTGATGCAGTCCAAGTCACGGGAATGGATGTATCTGGTCATCACTTCCGGCTTTGGCACCCAGCGCATCCTGGACCTGATTCCCGCCGCCATCAATATCGCCAACGAATCCAAAGACGTGCTCGAAACAGAAGAGTGGAACACCCTCCGTATGCCCGACGGTTCTTTCGTGGTGAACAAAAACTACGAGTGGGTGCGCTCGGTGAGCAAAGCCACGCGCCAAGAAGTGATGGACAACCCTGAAAGGTACCATCGTGAAAACCATGTGGTTGAGGAATTTATCATCAACGACATGGGCCGCTTTGAACTGGTGGAAAATACCGACACGCTGCCCAACTACAATGCTGTGGTGTTCTTCTACAACCGCAACGAAAAACCAGACGCTTGGGACGAGTGCGTGGAGCGATTGCAATCCTTCTGCGAAGAGAACAGTATTCTGTATGAAGAAACTTACCAAAACTACAATCAGGTGCTGATCCAGAGCTACGACTTCAGCTTCTCCGTCAACGCCGACATCACCCCGTATGTGGGGAACGTGCTATGCGGCATGGTGCTGATGAAGAAGGGAGAAGAGCCCAAGACCATTCCTTTCGGCAGTTACGAATACATGCAGATGACCATCCGAAGGTATTTCGGTATCACCGCAACCGACATGCCCCTATAGCGTATGAAAAAGCGGTTTCTCGAACAGATGATCCATTTGGTGGGCGACCCATGCGAACACCGCTATCTGTTAGCGGTCAGCGGGGGGGCCGACTCCTGTGTGATGGCGCATCTGTTTCGCGAGGCCGAACTGGATTTCGCCCTGGCGCACTGCAACTTCCACCTGCGCGGGGAGGACTCCAACGCCGACATGCGCCTAGTGCAAGAGCTTGCAGAACTTTGGGGTGTCGAACTCTTTGTGAAAGAGTTCGACACATTGGCATTGCAAAAAGACTCAGGTAAGTCCGTGGAGATGGTGGCCCGCGAGTTGCGCTATGCCTGGTTCGCGGAACTCATGGCCAATTTCGACTTCTTAGCTACCGCACATCAGGCTGACGATGCGTTGGAAACCACCCTGCTCAACCTTTGCCGAGGCACGGGAATCAAGGGGCTGGCCTCTATCCCTGAACGCAACGGAAACATCATCCGCCCCATGCTAAATTTCTCCGCCAAAGAGATCCGCATCTACGCCCGACAACACAACATTGCCTTCGCCATCGATTGCACCAATGACGACGAGTCCATCCGACGGAACAAAATCCGGAAATCCGTTATTCCCACACTCGCCACACTGAACCCCAATCTCATCAACACCTACTCTCGCAACCGCGAAATTCTTCAAAAACAACTTGCCTTCTATCAAAAACATATAGAGGAAGAAAAAGAAAAATTGGTGGAAAAGAGGGATGAAACTGTGATTATCCATGTTGACGACCTCCAAGGCCATCCGCACAAGGATCTGATCTTGTACGAGATATTGGATGACTTTGGTTTCCCCGCTGACATTGTGAACGAGTTGTGCGCCCGCGACCCGAAAACCGGCACACAATATCTCTCGCCCACGCATACGCTGCTCGTCAACCGCGAGGAATATCTCATCCGCCCACGCGACACCGAATGCTTTCAGCCCATCCTTATTCGTTCCATGGAAGAGTTGCAACACTACTTTACCACTGAACGGATGGTCAACAATGGCAAGATTGATTTCGACCGCGACAACCGAACGCTCTATCTGGCAGAAGAAAGCCTTGTGTTTCCCATGACAATTGACACCTGGCAAGCGGGCGACTATTTTTATCCCCTCGGCGGAAAAGGGAAACAGAAAGTGAGTGACTTCTTCACTGACCACAAGATTGACCGTTTCACCAAACAGCAGGTGCGACTGCTCAGGATAGATGGAAATATCGTCTGGATTATCGGCCACCGCTCCGACCAACGTTACAAAATCGACCCCACTAAAACCCAAGTATATTTCAAAATTCAGGATAATGGAATTAATTAAAAATCAGGATAATAAACCTCAAAGGACTTTTGTGTTGTGGTTTTTGGCCATTTGCACGATGATTAACGCAGGCATGAATGTGATGTCTTTCTCCCTGTATGCCTTTTTTCCCGGACTCATACGCCAATCCATGGATTTCATACAGAATATTCCTATGTTCAGCGGGGACGAATATAAAGAGATCTTCGACATTTTTCTGTCGGTAACACCTCAACAATATCTTTTGCTGATTTTGGCGGAGATTGCCTCCTTTGCGGGCGCACTCATCATGCTCTGGAAGATGAAATCCATCGGTTTCCACATATATACAATAGCCCAGATTTTTGAATTCTGCATTTTGAATTTCCTTATTGGCGGCAAAATGGCCATGAATCTGTCCGCAGTAGTCATGACGGTTCTCATCATCATCTTGTTTGCCACACAATTGCGGTATATGCAAGGAGACAGGGCTGCCGACACCGATAGTCCGACTGACAACCCACAAAACGACAACAATGAATAGAGAAGATTTTCCCATATTGAATCAACAGGTCTATAACAAACCGTTGATCTATTTTGATAATGCTGCCACGACGCAGAAACCGCTGCAGGTGATTGATGCATTGTCGGATTACTACAAGACTATCAACAGCAATATCCACCGGGGCGTGCACTGTCTGAGCCAGCGGGCCACGGAAGAGTTTGAGATAGCGCGCAAGGCCGTGCAACAGTTCATCCATGCCGCCCACGATTACGAAATCATTTTCACGCGCGGAGCCACAGAGTCCATCAACTTAGTGGCCGCCTCGTTCGGGCGCACATACATCCACGAAGGCGACGAGATCATCATCTCCGAAATGGAGCACCACTCCAACATCGTGCCGTGGCAGTTCCTGTGCGAGGACCGTGGCGCAAAGCTGAAAGTGCTGCCCTTCGACGATAACGGAGAACTTTGTCTTGACCAGTTAGAGGCACTCATCACTCCGCGGACCAAGATTATCGCGGTGACGCACGTCTCCAACAGTTTGGGCACCATCAATCCCATCAAGGAGATCATTGACATGGCACACGCGCACAACGTACCCGTGATGGTGGACGGCGCGCAGGCGGTGGCTCACGGCGCAGTCGATGTGCAAGCACTCGACTGTGACTTCTATTGCTTCTCCGGACACAAAATGTACGCACCCATGGGCATCGGCGTGATGTACGGCAAAGAACGGTGGCTCAAGGAGATGAAACCCTATCAAGGCGGCGGCGAGATGATCAGCACAGTGACTTTCGAGAAAACCACCTACAACGAGCTGCCCTTCAAGTTCGAAGCAGGCACGCCAGCGGTAGGTGATGTTATCGGGCTACGCAAAGCCATCGAGTACATGCAGCAAACCGGCATCCAGACTATCGCCGACTATGAACAGGAACTGTTGCAATACGGCACACAGGAATTGCTGAAAATCAATGGTTTGCGAATTATCGGGCAGGCGGCGCACAAGGCGGCGGTCATATCCTTCCTCGTGGGCAATATCCATCCTTACGATATGGGCGTGCTGCTGGATCATCAGGGCGTGGCGGTGCGCACGGGACACCATTGCACCCAACCCATCATGGACCATTACCATATCCCGGGCACCGTGAGGGCCTCCTTCGCCCTGTACAACACAAAAGAAGAAATAGACATATTGGTAAAAGCCGTCCAAAAGGCAGCCCAAATGCTCCAATAATTCTCAATTTTCAATTCTTAACACTCAATTATCATGAAATACGCTTTGGTTACCGGAGGAAGTTCAGGCATCGGATATGCATACGCGGAGGGACTGGCCGCACGCAAATACAACGTGCTGATTGTCAGCAACCGCGAAGACCTGAACGCAAGCGCGCAAGCGGAGTTACAACCCAAATATCCCGAAGTCACCATCTCTACTCTGATGATGGACTTGGCAGAAGCCAGTGCCGGCCAACGGCTGTTCGACTACTGCCACGAACACGACATGGAAATTGAGGTTCTTGTGAACAACGCCGGCATGTTTTACTTTGGTGCGGTGGTAGAGAAACCCTGCGCCCTGACCGACAAGATGTTATCATTGCACGTCACCACGCCCACCGACTTGTGTATTTTGTTCGGCAAAGAGATGAAAGAGAAAGGCCATGGCTACATTCTCAACGCTGGTTCCATCACTGGGTTCATGAGTTTCCCCACCATTGCCGCCTACGAGAGTTCAAAAGCCTTTTTGGTGAAGTTCTCCAGAGCACTGGCTTTCGAGCTGAGCCATTATGGGGTAAAGGTTTGCTGCGTATGCCCTGGCGCTGTTGATACCGACCTTTATAACCTGTCGCCCAATATGCGCAAATGGCTGTGCCGTTTCGGTCTCATGCTCAAGCCACGACAGATTGCCAACCGCGGCCTTCGTGCCATGTTCCACGGCAAAAAACGCAAAATCCCAGGAATCATCAACTACTTTTTCCTGTTCTGCTGTTTCCTGCTGCCAGGTTTTTTGATAGATATGGTAAAGAAAAAATACGTCTAAATACCGAATTCTATCACGCACAAAAAAAGGCAGACTTTGAAGTCTGCCTTTTTTATGGGTCGGTTGTAGCGAGGATTATTTCACAATGAACTTGTAAGTAACCTTGCCACCGTCTTTACCTTGCAAATTCAAGAAGTAGATACCGTTGGCCAACGTGTTGACAGGGAGCGTGTATTGTTGCTCACCACCAGCATGGTTGAACTTTTCGGTATAAACCACCTTGCCAGTCAGATCCACCACTGTAGCCAGCACATCCTGCTCTTCGGCGGTCAGCTTGACGAACAAGTTTTCAGTTGCAGGGTTCGGGAAAATGGTTGCATCCTCGAAACTAGTATGAGAAGGCACACCTAATCTGCCGTAGAAGTCCATCTTGAAACCAGTTCCTTGTTTCCAGTTGTCAGAGACGAATCTCACCAACACATCCGTAGCGGGGATAGTGATTACGCCAGCAGGCACATTGTTCATGTCAAAACGAACGATGAAATCTCTTCCGTCCGGGCTCTCAGGCAAATTGCTGTTCAAATCGTAAAATTCCACATAGTCACCAGCCTTCAGATCGAATTTCGGGAAAGCAACATCATATCCGGTGTTGAATTTCAGACCGTTCAATCTGTATTGGCAAACGGTAGAAGCTCTGTAGTTGTCATCGCTTTCTTCATTGTTTTTCTTATCTGTGATGAAACCACTATATACATTCGAGAACGGAACAATCAAGGAGCAAGTATTAGTATAATATGTAGTCACTTCATAATCCAACACGAAACCATAGCTGGTCTCATCATCGCTATTGGAGGTGAACACCACCAACACACTGTCAGCAGTAACCGTAAGAGAACTTGGCAGGTTTTGGCCAGTGAAATCGCCAGCGGTGCTTCCACTTTGTGCGGAATAGTCGGAACATGCAGCCATTTTATATTCGCCTGTGTATTCTTGCTTGATACCGGAAGCGGTTGTGCCGCCGTTATAGATCGTTACTTTGTCACCATTTTTCAATTTCAGCTTGGAGAATTGGAATTTATAAGCTCGGGCATCAGGGCAAGCGAACACCCAGCTGCGGTTGGTGTTAGGAGCATATTTCACATTTCCTGCACCATCGGAAATCGTACCTTGAGCGGCTGTAACTCTTGTTGAACCAGAGGTCGGCTTAGCAATAGCATTGGTGTCGTTCGGGAACAAACGAAGCATCATGGCTTCTTTGAACTGATAGTTGAAGTTGCCATAACCGGAAGTGTTCATATTGCGAAGACGATAGAATCCGTTATCGCTACCAGCCCAACCCCAATTCACATGGAAATAATGGACATCGTTAATGGTGGTATAGCCATCCACAATCCAAGCGTGACCGCCTGCAGCAGCACTACGACCGGAGTAGAATACAGGACGATAGTTGTCCAACTCCGAGATAAGTCTTTCTTCCCAGACAGGAAGAGTTGTAGCGGCAGCAGTAGCAGATGTATCGGTTACCACATCGGTAAGATTCTGGTATTGGGCCATTTGTGCATAGTAGAAATTAGACTGCAATGCATTGAGCGCATATTCTGATTGCGTACCGGAACCATCGTGACCATATCCCATCTTGGTAGCGACACCGCAATGATAGAGCAAATGGGCCAATTCATGGTTGTAAGATTCCAATCTGTTAGGAATGGCATCATAGTTATAGGAAGCCTGTGCAAAATTAGCTTGTTGAGGAGGATATGTATAAAGAACATCACCAGTGTTGTCATCATATTCTACCGGGATGTACAGCATACCGCCATAACCACTTGCCGGATAACGGTAATAGAACATGATGTTGGCCATCGTCAACGCCACACAGCCCACAGGAGCTCTTTTGTCATCATTTTCATATTTGGTTCTCGGATTGTACGGACACTCAGCGTTGTAGTACGGATTCTGAGTCCAGGTGGTCGTTACCAACGGCTCAATGCAAGGAGCGCCCTTGGTTGATTTAAGTTGGAAATTGTCAGACAAATAGTAAGCCCACTCACTGTTCGCTTTGGCGGAAGGCATGGCGACAACCTCAGATAGTTCTGATTTGTATCTGCTGCAAAGATAGGAGGCAGCAGGACCCTTTGTGAAATTGCTTTCCAAAGAGTAAGCCAACACAGGAGCCACCTGATCCGTAGCGGAAATGATGATAAATCCCTTGTTGCCAATTTGGAAACGATAATAAACAGGAGTGCCGTCTGTAGCATATTCCGTTTCCACCAGAGTGATGGAGAAATTCTGAGCTTCCATGGAGCCAATACGCTCGGAAAGGAAGTTCTTGGACACTCTAACAGCGTCATCCACCGGTACAACATTCGTTGAGAAACCGAAAGACATCACTGCTAACAATGTTACTAAGAGCATAAATTTTTTCATAAGCATTTAGTTTTTAATATTTTACTTTTTTCTTCTTTCTAATATCAAGATTCTTTAAGACCTATTTGTTTTTAAGATGGCAAAAGTACAAATATTTTTTTAATACAAATGATTTTTTTTATTTTTAGTTATTTTCCATTTTGATAGCCACTGCCAAGCAACCATAGAGACCCGCTGTTTCCGTGCGCAGGCGGCGGTTCCCGAGCTTGATCTCAACGTATCCGGCATCCTTGGCGCACGCGATTTCGGCAGTGCTGAAATCCCCTTCGGGGCCGATGAGCAGGATGACATCCTCATGACGGAAATCTTCCTCCGCAAACTGGCGTGTGTTGTCATCATCGCACCAAGCAATGTACTTGTCGGCAGCCACCTGCCGGTGCCCATCGACAAACTCGCCGAACGTAAGCAACTCCAACGGAGGCAACCAAGTGGTTTGGCACTGCTTGAGGGCGGAAATAGCAATGCGGTTCAAGCGGTCAAGGTTCACCTTGGGCCGCTCAGAGTGGTCGCACACAATGAAGCTGACCGACTCAATGCCGATCTCCACACACTTCTCCACCAGCCACTCCATGCGGTCCATGTTCTTGGTTGGCGCAATGGCCAAGTGCAGGCGATGGGACGCGCCCGCGCGCACCTCACGCACCTCCGACAGCTCCACCATGCACGCCTTCGGGTCGGCGGCCACGATGAGCGCGGTGGCCTCGTGACCCTTGCCGTCGGTCAGCAACACGCGGTCGCCTGCACGATGGCGCAAGGCCCGCACACAATGCTCCGACTCCTCCCGACTCAACGTGATCACATTCTGCGTCAGGTCCGGATGATAAAAATATTGATCAAATACCATATTTCGTGCTATTTATATTCAAATGTGTTAAGCCTCTTTTTCCGACAGCTCCAACCAACGGTTGGTCTTCTCCTCCAGCAACGGCGTGAGCTCTGCGTAACGCCGACCCCAGGCTGCAAACTCCTCGGAACTGCCCTCTCCTGCACTCATCTTATCCTCAATATCCTTTTTTTCTCTTTCCAACTGCTCTATTTCCACTTCCAAGGATTCCAACTCCCTTTTCTCTTTGTACGTTAACTTATTTTTAGATGGCTCCCGCACCGGCTTCTCCTCCACTGGGCGATTAGCTTTTTCCACCAATTTCTGGATGCGCAACTCCTTGTCCTTAGCCTGCCGGTACTCCGTGTAATTGCCGTAATAGTCTTTAATCTTGCCGTCTCCCTCAAACACAAAGATGTGATCCACGAGCTTGTTCATCAGCCAGCGGTCGTGCGACACGATGATCATGCAACCGCCGAAGTTGGTGAGGAAGTCCTCCAACAGGTTCAGCGTGTCAATGTCAAAATCATTGGTGGGCTCATCCAAGATTAAGAAATTTGGATTTTTTAACAAAGTGATGAGCAGGTGGAGTTTCCGTTTCTCGCCACCGCTCAAATCGTCGTAATAGGTGTATTGCTGGCTGAACGGGAATCCAAAATGATTGAGAAACTGCGAAGCGCTGATGTAGTTGCCGTTGTCCATGCGGATGACCTCCGCGTGCTCCTTCACCAGCTCCAACACAATCTTGTTGCCGGCGTAGGTCATGCCGTTTTGCGAAAAGTATCCGAATTGGATGGTGAGGCCCGGCGTGATTTTGCCGCCATCGGGCTTCACTTCGCCCATGATCATCTTCAGAAAGGTGCTCTTGCCTGTGCCGTTCTTACCCACAATGCCGCATTTCTCCCCTCTTTTGAAAATGTAGGAGAAATCCTTGATGATTACCTGATCGGGGTAGGCGAAATCCAAGTGGCTAATCTCCAAGATTTTGTGCCCGATTCTTTCTGATTGCACCTTGAAAGCCTCCGGAGCAGACTCCACCTTGCGGTCCATTTGCTCTTGCAGCCGCTCAAAGTTGTTGATGCGGGCGCGTGCCTTGGTGGTTCGCGCCTGCGGAGAGGTGTGCACCCACTCCAACTCGCGCCGGTAGAGGTTTCTCAACCGCTCGTGCTCGGCAGCTTCGTTAGCCAAACGCTCGGCTTTCTTCTCTACAAAATAGTCATATTTGCCTCTGTAGTGAAACAGTTTGCCGTTGCTTAACTCGAAGATGTCGCTGCACACTTTGTCCAAAAATGCACGGTCGTGCGTCACCATCAGCAGCGTGATATTGGCTGCGGACAAGTAGTTCTCAAGCCACTCTATCATCTCCACATCCAGGTGGTTGGTCGGCTCGTCCAGAATCAGGAGGTCGGTATCTGCAATCAGCGTCTTGGCCAAGGCAGCCTTCTTGCGCTGGCCGCCGGAGAGCTCGTTCACATTCTTGAACATGTCGTGGATACCGAACTTGGACAAAATCTCCTTGATTCGGGATTCATAATCCCAGGCATTCAGGCGGTCTATTTCCAAAATAGCGTTATCCATGCGGGCTTGCGGAACCTCATCCGTCTTGCCTTGTTCAAGCAATGAAACACAGGTTTCATACTCTTTGATGGCCTTCACCACAGGGGTTTGCTCATCGAACAGGGCATTGAGAACAGAATCTTCTTCGTTGAAATCATCCATCTGCGGGAGGTAAGATACCACGATGTCGTTGCGCACCACCACTTCGCCCGAGTCGGGCATGTCGCGGCCCACGATAATGTTCAGCAATGTGCTCTTACCTGTGCCGTTACGGGCAATGAGCGCACTCTTCTGCCCCTTCTCCAGCCCAAAAGTAATGTCCTGGAAAAGCAACTTTTCCCCGACAGCTTTGGTAAGATTGTTGACAGCCAGATAGTTCATTGGGCGATTTTTGAGGGTGCAAAGGTACAAAAAATGATGAGAGTATTTAGTTTAGAGTTTAAGGTTTAGAGTTTAGAGATTTGGTATTACATTCCATACGATTTTTTCGTACTTTTGCATAATAAAACAAAAGATTATGCGAATTATCATACAACGTTGCAGCCGGGCGGAGGTTCGGATTGACGGTGAAATTGTTGGACAAATCGGCACTGGATTCCTGCTGCTGGTGGGCATCACGCACGGCGACACGAAGCAGGAAGCGGAGTATTTAGCGAAAAAGGTCGCCAACATGCGGATTTTCAACGATGCAGAGGGCAAGATGAACCTCTCGTTAGGCGAAGTGGGCGGTGCTGTTTTGAGCATTTCGCAGTTCACCCTGTACGGCAACGCGCACAAGGGCAACCGACCCAGCTTCATAAAAGCGGCCCCGCCGGAAGTGGCGGAGCCGTTGTATGCGTATTTCAACACGCTGCTGCGCGAATTGTACAGGCTGACCGTGGAAACCGGACGTTTCGGCGCGGACATGAAAGTGGATTTCGTCAACGACGGGCCAGTCACCATCCTGCTGGACAGCGCAGACAGATAGCAGCTTGATTATTTGGATTTTACAGCGATAGTCTCGATTTCCACCATCACGCCTTTGGGCAGGTCGCGGACGGCGAAAGCGGCTCTTGCGGGCGGGTTGACCAGGAAATACTGGGCATACACCTCGTTCATCGCGCCAAAATTGGCGATGTCGCTCAACAGGCAAGTGGTCTTCACCACATCGTCGAAAGAATAGCCGGCCTCTAGCAAAATGGCGGCAATGTTTTTCATCACTTGTTCGGTCTGCGCCGTGATGCCTTCCGGAACAATGCCTGTGGCGGGGTCAACGGGGATCTGACCGGAGATAAACAACATGCCATTGGCTTCAATCGCCTGGCTGTACGGACCGATGGCAGCCGGAGCCTTCTCTGTATGAATCACTTTTTTCATCTTATAAGATTTTGATAATTAAACAATTGTTTATTTTACAAAGCAATG
Organism: Bacteroidales bacterium; assembly: GCA_017554325.1. Taxonomy (GTDB): domain Bacteria; phylum Bacteroidota; class Bacteroidia; order Bacteroidales; family WCHB1-69; genus F23-D06. Next base: position 106,487 of record JAFZIP010000011.1, on the reverse strand, counting down.
GGCAAAAATAACACTTTTATCTGTTTGTTCTTTCCCTTTTTTTTATATTTTTGCGCGTAATAAAAAAACAATAATTTTATGTCTTTTATTACAGATAGAATCGCTCTTGAAGGATTGACGTTTGATGACGTTCTCTTGATTCCCTCCTATTCCAATGTGTTACCCAAAGAAGTGAGTTTGCAGACCCGCTTCACACGCAACATACAACTCAATTTGCCATTTGTATCCGCTGCCATGGACACCGTAACGGAAGCCAAGATGGCCATCTCCATCGCCCGTGAAGGCGGCATTGGTGTCATCCATAAGAACATGACCATTGCGGAGCAGGCCAAGCAGGTAGCTTCTGTGAAGCGTGCCGAAAACGGCATGATTAACGCACCAGTCATCATCACAGCCGACAAGACCGTGGGTGATGCGTTGCGCATCATGGCCGAATACAAGATCGGCGGTATCCCAGTGGTGGATGACAACAACCGTCTCATCGGCATTGTCACCAACCGCGACTTGCGTTTTGAAAAGAATTTCAACAAGCCCATAGCAGAGGTCATGACGAAAGAGAACCTCATCACCACCTCGCGCGACACAGACCTCAACAAGGCCACGGACATCTTGCAACAGTACAAAATTGAAAAGTTGCCGGTGGTGGCGGAGGACGGCACCTTGTTAGGACTCATTACTTATAAAGACATCACGAAAGCCAAGGATAAGCCTTACGCGTGCAAGGATGCGCAGGGGCGTTTGCGCGTGGCCGCGGGCGTGGGCATCACCGCCGACGCTGTGGAACGTGCCGCAGCGTTGGTGGAAGCTGGCGTGGATGCACTGGTGCTGGACTGTGCGCACGGCCATTCCCAGAATGTGGTGAACGTGCTGAAAGCCGTAAAACAGCATTTCCCGGGTGTTGACGTGGTGGTGGGCAACATTGCCACGGGCGAGGCCGCCAAGATGTTGGCCGACGCTGGCGCCGACGCGGTGAAGGTGGGTATCGGACCCGGCTCCATTTGCACTACCCGCGTAGTGGCTGGCGTGGGCGTTCCCCAGCTGAGCGCCGTTTACGATGTCTATAAAGCCCTCCAATCTTACAACATTCCTTTGATTGCTGATGGCGGCATCCGCTACTCCGGCGACATCGTGAAAGCTTTGGCCGCGGGCGGTAGTTCCGTGATGCTGGGTGGCTTGCTGGCCGGTGTGGAGGAATCTCCCGGCACCACCATCCTGTTTAATGGCCGTAAATTCAAGACATACAGAGGTATGGGCTCCCTAGAGGCCATGCAGCAAGGCTCCAAGGACCGCTACATGCAGAGCGACGTGGAGGATGCCAAGAAACTCGTGCCGGAAGGTATCGTGGGCCGCGTGCCTTACAAAGGCGACCTGTACGAAGTCATCTACCAGATGGCCGGCGGTTTGCGCTCGGGCATGGGCTATTGCGGTGCCCACAACATTGAGGATCTACACAACGCACGCTTCTGCCGCATCACCAACGCCGGCGTGCTCGAAAGCCATCCGCATGACATCACCATCACCTCCGAAGCACCGAACTATTCATCGGAATCCAAATAATTGATTATTAACCTTAAAATTAGCATATTATGAAAAATATTGTTGTCGGTACCGACTTTTCCAATAGCGCCATGACGGCCATGCGTCATGCTGTGGCCTTGGCCATTCGTTCCAAAGCCTCCTTGCATCTGGTGTGGGTTAAAACTCCCGGCGCCAAAAGTGTAGAAGATGAAAATCAATCCGGTGCATTTACCTCTCATTCACAAAGCAAACTGCAAGAATGGATTGACCTCTGCAAGAAAGAATCTCCTGAAAGTCAGGTGAATAGCGTTATTTTAGAGGGTAAAGTACACGTGGAAATCACGCGCTACGCCAATAACCTGCCTGACTCCATCATCGTGATGGGTGCCCACGGCGCCTCCGGATTTGAAGAGGGTTACATCGGCAACAACGCCTACCGACTGATCAACAATGCCGAAGTTCCCGTGCTGATCATGCGTGAAAATATCCAAATCAACCGCGACCTGCACAAGATTTTTGTACCTATCGACATCAGCTTCGAAACCTTGCAGAAGATGAAACTCTCCATTGAACTGGCCAAGAGCTTTGCCGCACAGGTCTATCTGTTCGGCGTGGTTTACCCCAACAACAATGAGAGCCGCCACATCGTCAATGTGCAGCTGCGCCACGCAGCCGACATGTGCGACGATGCCAACGTACGTTATGACGCCGAGTTGCACACCGTGAGCAACAATGATGTTTGCAGCACCATTCTTAAAAGCGCCAGCGATCTTGACGCCAACCTGATCACCATCATGCGTGAGGAACAGGAAACGGATTTCACCGCTTCCCGCAACATGCGTCAGATTTTGAGCACCTGCCCCATGCCGTTGCTCATCATCCCCAACCGCAATGCATTTTCCGTGGGTAGATAATTTTGAATTTTCCATTATCATTTTTTGTAGAGACGGTGCATGCACCGTCTCTACTACGTTATTAAAAACAATATGAAAACCACCAAAAAACGCCCCTTGCGCGCCGGCAACATGCTGAACCCCACCCCTGTGGTGATGGTTTCCTGCGGCGACACCATCGATGAATACAATATCATCACCATCGCCTGGACAGGCACTTTGTGCTCCGACCCGCCGTTGTGCTACATCTCCGTGCGCCCTTCGCGCCACTCCTACGACATCATCAAACGGACCGGCGGGTTTGTCATCAACCTGGTTAACAAAGAATTGGCTCCTATTGCCGACTGGTGCGGCGTGAAATCTGGCAAGGATTTCAACAAATTCCTTGAAACCGGCCTCACGCCCGCACGCGCCATGCACGTGAGCGCCCCCATGATTGATGAAGCTCCTGTGAATATCGAATGCAAAGTCAAAGAGATTGTGCCGCTGGGCAGTCATGATATGTTCGTTGCAGAGATTGTGGCCGTACACGCCAAGGAAGAGCTTTTCAATAAAAAGACAGATGCATTAGAGCTGCAGCGCGCCAACTTGGTAACCTACTCGCACGGCCATTACTACGATTTAGGCAAAATGTTCGGCAAATTTGGTTTTTCTGTCGAAAAGAAAAAATAAATTCCCCTTCTATTATAGATTTGACGAATGAGCGAGGGCAGAGGAAAAGTTTGTTTTTGCTCTGCCGAGCGAAGAGGAAAAGCAGGCTTGCCTGCAACGGGTGGCCGTAGGCCTGGGTAGTAATATAAAAAATCAGAAATCCTTTTGAACGAAAAAAACAACATCGGCTCCCTTTTCAACCGCATTGCCGGCTCATACGACCGGCTGAACCATCTTTTGTCTCTCAACATTGACAAACGATGGCGGAAGAAAGCGGTGAAAATGTTGCACCCTTGTGAACAGCTGTTGGATGTGGCTGTTGGCACGGGAGACCTGGCCATTGAAATTGTGCGGCAACAGAAAGCCCAACTGGTCACGGGCATTGATTTGTCAACGGAGATGATGAAGATTGGCGAGCAGAAAGTGACCAAGCGGAACATGCAGGACAGCATCAAGTTTGTGGAGGGCAGTGCCCTGGCGCTCCCCTACCCCGACCAGCATTTTGATGCGGTGACCTGTGCTTACGGAGTCCGCAATTTCTCAGACCTGGACCAGGGACTGCGCGAGATGCGACGCGTGCTCAAACCTGATGGACAATTGATCATCCTGGAATTCTCCTACCCTGAGAATAAGCTTATTTCCTGGTTTTACGACCTATATTTTTCGCATATCTTACCCAAGATAGGCAAATGGATGAGCCACGACAAAACAGCCTACGACTACCTCAACCGCAGCGTCAAGAGTTTCATCTGGGGCGAGGAGATGGCCGAACACCTGCGGGCGGCAGGATTCAGGGATATCAATTATAAAACGATGTCATGTGGGATTACCACTGCCTACAAAGCAATCGGAATAGTTTAGCACCAGCAATACGTTTCTGTCCACCTCATGCAATATCTGCCATGGAAACTGCATTAAGGCCGATATTACCATTCGTGTACCATGGTGGAGGTTTGTCCTGTGCACGCAAAGATGCACAGCAAACAATCAGGGTTTGCAGAAGAAAAAGGATCCTTTTCGTAAATATTATGTTTTAGTGTGAAAAAAAGGGTTTGTCGCTTGCTAAAATAACCATTTTTATCACATAAACACCATGAAGTTCCCAAAATCCGTACCTCTTCATCCTCTCTTTATCACGACTTCGTCCCAGTTTCATCCCAGTTTCGTCCCAAACCACTAATAATCAAATCAGTGAACAACGATGATTTATTTGATTTTTTCTTATTTATTTCTTTATTTTTACATTAAAAACCTCGTTTTTCTATTGAAATATGGACCATATTATGACTAATATGGGACGAATTTTTCTCCGTTTTGGAAAAAAATGGCTTCCGCACAACATTTTTTGTTGCATAATGTTCTGCCACCTGTTACCGCCTGAACCCCATAAACCAAATAGAGACGCAATGCATTGCGTCTCTATAATTGCACCTCTTGAACCTCATGGACCTCTTTTAGAATCCCGTCCAGAACATCTCCCAGAATTTGTGCTCCATCTCCTGCCAGGTTTGGCGAGTGGCGCCGGCAAAATCTGCCGTGTATTGGTTCAGCACGTTCACCGCATCGTCTTTTTTACCGTCATTGATCAGATTCACCGCCTTCTTCTCAAGGTCGGGCAGTTCGTTGAAGGCTTTCTCTTCGTAGCGAGCGACGTTTTTCAGCAGATAATCTTTGGTGTAGCCCCATTTCACTTGGGCCAGCTTGTTGGCTTTGCGATAGTGCCAAAGCACGGCATTCTCGTTGTAGCCGAAGTGTCCGCAAATGTTGAATCCGGCAGGCAGTTTGGTTTCGCCTGCATAGATGGGGATGCGCGGACTCTGGCCGGGATTCTCCAAGGAGAACCAGCACAAACCGCCCACCTCATCGGGCAGCCAGCTGCGACATTGGATGATGGTGGAGTAGGAGCACCACGACATGGCCACACCGCGGTAGAAAGTCACTGCGCCTGGCTTCAGCATGTTGTACATGGCACGCTCATTGCCATCCATCCAAGGATTGGCATTGGGGCACACTATGGTGTCAACGACAATCTCGCCATTCACTCTGCGCTTGCGAGGATAAAGCAGGTTTTGGGTTTGGTCCAGCTCAGGACAGCCTTCGTAGTTGGCGCGGAAGAGTTCCATCACGCGTTGCGGGGAGACCTTCTCGTCGGGCTTGATGGAGAAGGGCAGCTCGTCGGCATCCAGGGCAAAATGCTGCGACGGAGCCAATTGCGTGAAAATATACCACTCGCGCTCTTTGAAGTTCTTGTTGCCAGAGTAGGATGACGGGAATGCTTTCCACCAGATGAAATCGCCCTTGCCGTCCCAAAGACCGTATTTCTTGGCCACCTTCTCAATGTTGTCGGAGCACATGAAGTAATCCTTATTCTTTCGGTCGAGTTTGCCGATGCGGGCCACATTGCAACTCACGGCCACCTCATCGTCGGGCACGCGCTGGGCTGCCCAAATGCCGCCGATCTTGTCGGGACCCTCGCCGAGAATTTCCATCTGCCAGACCTCTTTTTTGTCGGCAATGGTGATGCACTCGCCACCATCGCCGTAGCCGTACTGGGCAATCAGCTCGCCAATCAAACGGATGGCGTCGCGGGCATTGTCACAACGTTGCAAGGCAATGCGCTGTAGCTCTTCAACCAGGAACATGCCGTTTTCGTTCTCCAGTGTGTCGGGACCGGAGAAGGTGCTCTCGCCCATGGCAAGTTGCTTCTCATTCATACACGGATATGCCGTGTTCATATAGGCATACGTGTGCGCCACCTCGGGAATTTCTCCAGCCAACTTTACGTTTTCCATAGCGTCGGGCGTGCTGGTGTGCATCGTGCCCTTATAGACCTTGTGCATGGTGCCGGGCTCGTGGTCGGCGGCAGGCTCCATCTTCACCCAAGTGCGGTATTTGCTGTCGCACGTGTGCGAAGTGATGACGGATCCGTCGGTGGAGGCTTTGCAACCCACCATGATGGAAGTACAATTAGCGCCCACGAGTTCGGTTTCCTGGGCATAAGAAAATGTCGCGAAAAGGCAAGCGACTGCGGTAAGAAGGATGGTTTTGAGTTTCATCATAGCATCAAAATACTTTTAAAATGCAAAAATAATATTTTTCCGCCATCGCACGATATTCCGTTTCTCGGCGGCAGATGACATGCTTCGGTGCAAATCACACCTGCGCCGCGATCATTATCCAACGCACCATCCAACCCAGGGGTTTGCACCCCTGGCTACCAAGCTTTGACCCCTGACGGGGTCTGGGTGTCACGATTTCAAATTTTGTGTACCTTTGCACGCCAAAATATCACATTTATGGAAATCAAGCCTATTATTGCCCCATCTCTTCTTTCCGCCGATTTCGGCAACCTGAAAAAAGATGTGCAAATGTTGAACAAATCCAAAGCCGACTGGATACATTTGGACATCATGGACGGTGTGTTCGTGCCCAACATCTCCTTCGGCATCCCTGTGGTCAAGGCTGTGCGCCAGCTGTCGGAGAAGCCCTTGGACACGCACTTGATGATTGTGCAGCCCGAGCGGTACATCCACGCCTTCAAGGAGGCTGGCGCCGATATGCTGACAGTGCACTGGGAGGCTTGCACGCACTTGCACCGCACCATCTACCAAATCAAGGAAGAAGGCATGCTGGCGGGCGTGGCTTTGAATCCGCATACGCCGGTGGCCGGTTTGGAAGACGTTATCAACGATTTGGACTTAGTGCTCATCATGTCGGTGAACCCCGGATTCGGTGGGCAGAAGTTCATCCCGCGTGCTCTGAAAAAAATTGAAGCCTTGCGGGAAATGATTGAGCGCAACAATGCGGAGACACTCATTGAAGTGGATGGCGGGGTGTGCCGCGACAATATTGCCGACATCATGGCCGCCGGAGCCGATGCCGTGGTGGCCGGCAACGCTGTCTTCAAAGCCGAAGACCCTAAAAAGGAAATTTTAACTTTAAAAAACATATAAAATGAAAAAATCACTCGTACTCTTTTTTGCTTTTGCCTTAAGTGTGTGTTCTTTCGCACAAACTATTACCTATCAAGATATTCTGAACCAGAAAACGGCCAAAGATCTGACCGGTCGCAACGGTGGTGACGAAATCACTGCATACGTGGCCTCCAATGGTGTCTCCTATACCAAAGGTTCGACGATTACATACGGCTATCCTACCAACGGTAAATATTATCTCTATTTCAAGGATGTCACGGGCAGCGTGCTCGGCACCTTGACAGAAGACAGTAACACTGACGCCTCCACCAGTGCCGCTAACCGAGAAGTGAACGAACGCATATCAAACCGCGCCGGCGGTGTGGCCACTATCAAAAAAATTGAATGTCGTCCCGTCGATCCTTTCAATCGAAAAACCAGCGGTTGTTATATTTACTTGGTTCTCAACCGTGGCGGCTTGGCCTGCACCAACTTTGAAGAAGCCCTTGCCACGAAAGAAATCATCACCAAAGCGGATCCTTCCGACGTGGCTTCCGACGCTGCCTTGGAAGAGCTGAAAAAATGGAAAGAGAAACTCGACCTTCAGATCATCACCCAAGAGGAGTACGATGCCAAAAAAGCCGAATTGATGAAAAAAATCAAATAAACATCCTGAATAATGACAGAAAAACAAAGAAGCACGGCTTATTGCATGTTCGTCATCGGATCCCTGTTTTTCGTTTTCGGATTCGTCACCTGGCTGAACAACATTCTGATTCCATACATGCGTACTTCTTGCGAACTCACCACCCAGGTGCAGGGTTATCTGGTGACTTTCGCTTTCTACATCGCCTATTTTGTCATGTCGATACCCTCCTCGTTTGTATTGAAAAAAACGGGGTATGGCAACGGTATGGCATTGGGCCTCATCGTGATGGCCATCGGGTGCATGATGTTCATACCGGGAGCCATGACACGCAGTTATCCTATCTTCCTGATCGGCCTGTTTTTACAGGGAAGCGGCTTGTCGCTGCTGCAAACGGCCAGCAATCCGTATGTTACGGTTATCGGACCAGTGGAATCTGCTGCGCGCCGTATGAGCGTGATGGGCATCTGCAACAAGGTGGCCGGCATGATTGGCATCCTCATTCTGTACAATGCCCTGTTCAAAGGCAAGGAACAACTCATCGAAAATATCCAAAAAACTCCTGCCGGCCCAGCCAAAGAGCAGATGTTGCAGCAGCTTTCCAGCGGTGTTATTCTGCCCTATATCATTATGACCATGGTGCTTATCGCATTGGTCATCTTCATCAAAACTGCTCATTTGCCGGAGATTATTGAGGAAGAAAAGAAAATTGACGGCCATAAAACCAGCATTTTCAGTTTCCCGTACATGTGGCTGGGCGTGTTGGCCATCTTCTTCTACGTGGGCGCGGAAGTCATTGCCATCGACACGCTGATTCCGTACGGCGACTATTACGGCATCCCCACTTCGGTTTCCCATTATTTCGGCATCTATGCGCTGGTGGCGTTGCTGATCGGATATTTCTGCGGCATCTTGTTCGTGCCGAAGGTCATCTCGCAGCGCAATGCGTTGATCATTCAACTCTGTCTGTCGGTGATACTGGTGATTGTGGCCTTATGCACGCACGGTCTGGCGTCCATCGTCGCCATCATCTGCCTCAGTTTCGCACACGCCATCATGTGGCCGGCCATCTGGCCGCTGGCCATCCACGACTTGGGCGAACACACGGAGTTCGCCTCTGCCCTCTTGGTGATGGCCATCGTGGGCGGTGCCGTGATGCCGCTGATCTACGGCAGAATAGCTGACGTGGTGAACCCGCACGACGCCTACGCCCTGCTGTTCGTGTCATACGCTTACATCTTGTTCTTCGCAACGGTGGGGTGCAAATTGCACCGGTAGATTGCGATAATCTTGTCGTGACGGACAAGTGCGTAAACTGCCACCGCAAGGGCTCCTACAAAGTTCAGCGTAAGGTCCCACATAGTGTCGTTCAAAGCATCATGCCCGCATAGGGGAATATCCCCTGCAAGGATGTAAGATCCTGATGTGGAGACCATAAATTGTTGGGCGTTGGTACCTGCAATACCATCATAGAAGTATTCGAGAATTTCCCAAAAGACCCCCATTCCCACAGAAAACATCAGCAGGAAAAAAAACAATAACCATTTGTTTTGATAAACCAACTTGGCATTTTCAGCCATGGTCACATGGATCATCCAGAAGGCCACGATTGACATCATCACACCGGATACTGCATGCAAGACAGTATCCCACCACTTGTATTTACCGTAACAACCGAGCACGCCACCGAAAATAAACGCCAAGAGACCGAATATCACGATAAAAGCAGAGAGTTTCCATGGCACATATATCTTGAATTTATCCAGTAACAGAAGCAAACAAAGAACAATCAGCATCGACACATACAATGCCGCTTGAGAAACAACCATAACAAGGGGCATAGGTTTTATAAAAACATCAAAAATAGTATCGATTGTCGCCATCGCTAATATAACCCAAAACAACACGATGTTAACTGTACGGATAACATTATTTCCTTTTTGGGATTTATCATTAATCTCCATATCTGATAGTTTGAAGCCAACCGTAAATATCGGTTTTTTAAGGCGTTGTAAATTGAGTTTGCAAATATAGATAAAATTTTAACATAATTCAAATATGTAATTAATTTGTATATTTGCCGCCGATGAAAAAACGGCTTACCAAGCGGAAATACCTCTACTTGTTGTCCCGGACCAGACGCTACATGAAAAAGCATCTGAACCAGCGGACGTTAGTGTTGATTCTCAGTGTGCTCATCGGCATGCTGGGGGCATTGGCCGCCATTATCATCAAAAACCTCGTTTACATTACCACCAAGGCACTCAGCAGTGCTTTTCCTGTGGAGGAGATCAATTACCTGTACCTCATCTTCCCGCCCATTGGCATTATCTTAGCCCTGGTTTTTGTGCGACGGGTGGTGCGCGACAATATCGGGCACGGCGTGAGCATCGTGCTCAAGTCCATCTGCAAGAGCGATGGCAAGTTGCGATTCCATAACGTCTATTCCTCCATGGTGTCGAGTGCCATTACGGTAGGCTTCGGCGGATCCGTCGGTCTGGAAGCCCCCATGGTGCTCACAGGCTCCGCCATCGGTTCTAACTTGGCCCGTTTCTTCCACCTCAAGCCCAAGCAGACCACCTTGCTGCTGGCGTGCGGCTCCACTGCTGCCATGGCGGCTATCTTCAAGGCTCCCATCGCGGCTATCGTCTTCACCTTCGAGGTGCTTATGCTCGACCTTACCGGCAGCGCCATATTGCCACTGCTCATCTCTGCCGCCACCGGCACCGTGATGTCCATGCTCTTCCTGGGCCGCAATGTGATGTTCTCCATCGGATCCACCCAGGAGTTCTGGCTTTCCAACATTCCCTTCTATATCATTCTCGGGCTGCTCACTGGATTGTTGTCCGTCTATTTCCTGCGCCTCTCAAGATGGGTGGAGAAACAGATGCGGCGGATTCGGAAACCCTACGTGCGGGCTGTTTTCGGTGGTTTGCTGCTCAGCGGACTCATTTACTTCTTTCCGGTTTTCTATGGAGAAGGATACGAAAACATTAACGTGCTTATAAATGGAGACTATACCTCTTTGTTTGCAAACTCCCCGCTGTGGGTGTTCGGGTCCAGCGTTTGGGTGATGCTGGCCGGCGTGGCGGGTATCATCCTGCTGAAAGTGTTCGCCACCTCGCTTACCACTTCCGCCGGCGGTATCGGTGGCGTGTTCGCGCCCACCCTGTTCATCGGTGCATTCACAGGTTTCTTTGTGGCTGGATTCTCCAACAACCTGTTGGGCACACATCTCCCATACGTCAATTTCATCCTCGCGGGCATGGCCGGCGTGATGACCGGCGTGATGCAAGCCCCCATGACCGCCATGTTCCTCATTGCGGAACTCTCCGGCGGTTACACGCTGCTTATCCCGCTGATGATCACCGCCGCATGCTCCTACATCAGCGTCTATCCGTTTGAAAAATACTCCGTCTATACCAAACCTTTGGCCGACAAAGGAAACCTCAAAACCCACAACAAGAACAAGTTCGCGCTGCGCAAGCTGCAATGGGACCAATTTATGGACACGAACATCATGACCGTGCCCGCCCACAGCTCCCTGCGCACATACGTGAATGTCATCGCCCAAAGCAAACGAAATCTCTTTGTGGTCATCAATGAACATTACATCTTCCAAGGCCTGCTCGTCATGGACGACCATCGCGATGTCATCTTCAATCAGGATCTCTACGACCTGGTTCGCGTGGAAGACCTGATGATTGAGCCGGAAGATTTTATTTACGAAGACGATACCGCCGCCGTTGCACTGGAAAAATTCAAAAAAACCGGCAACTTCAACATGCCCGTCATCACCCGCGACCGACAATATCTCGGCTTCCTGTCCAGAGCCAAATTCCTGACTAAATACCAAGCGTTTGTGGCAGAGGAATCGGATGATTGAAAGGTACATGGGGTACAAGGTGAAAGGGTACAAGGTGAAAGGGTGCAAGGGGTGAATGGGGTACAAGGGGTGAAGTTGGTGAATGGGGTAAATATTGATTTTGAATTTTGAACTTTGAATTTTGAACTATGAATATTATAGAAACGCCTATTCCGGGCTTGATGGTGATTGAGCCCACTGTTTTCAAGGACGCGAGAGGCTATTTTTTTGAGAGCTACAATGAAAAACGATTGGAAGAAATCGGCATCCGTGAGCATTGGGTGCAGGACAACCAGTCCTGCTCGCAGAAGGGCGTGGTGCGTGGGCTGCATTTCCAAAAACCGCCTTTTGCGCAGGCCAAGTTGGTGCGCATCCTGCAGGGTGCGGCCATAGATTTTGCCGTGGACATCCGCAAGGGGAGTCCCACCTACGGGCAATATTATTCCGTGTTGCTCACCGCTGACAATTTCCGTCAGTTTTACATTCCCGAGGGTTTTGCCCACGGGTTTGCCGCGTTGGAGGACAATACCCTCTTCTTCTACAAGTGTTCCAAATTCTACAACAAAGCCTCCGAAGGCAGCATCCGCTTTGACGATCCTGACCTCAACATCGACTGGCAAGTGGAGAATCCCTTGACTTCGGAGAAGGATATGGAAGGACCGTATTTGAAGGATTTTGACTCGCCGTTTTTGTATATTGAAAAATAATGACCAAGCTCTGTATATTTGACCTGGATGGCACATTGCTCAACACGTTAGAGGACCTTGCCGATGCCGCCAACCACGTTTTAGCCGAACACCATTTTCCCACGCATCCGGTGGATGCCTACCGCTATTTTGTAGGCAACGGAATGCCTACGCTTATCCAACGCATCTTGCCGGAAGAGCATCGTGACGAAGATACTTTTAATACGTGTTTGCACGAGTTTTTGGAATATTATACCATCCACATGCACGACAAGACCACCGTGTATGACGGGTTGACGGAAGTGTTGGAAACCTTACAACGGCAACACATAAAGTTGGCGGTGGCCACCAACAAGGTTCACAGTGCTTTGGCTCCGCTGATGGCCAATTTCTTCCCCACAGTGCAATGGGATGCGCTGTTCGGGCAGCGCGAAGGCGTGCCCGTGAAACCCGATCCGCAGGTGGTGTACGACATCTTGGATGCCACGGGCTGCAAGAAGGAAGAAACGCTCTATTTCGGCGACACGGTAGTGGACATGGATACAGCGCATGGCGCGGGCCTGAAAGCTGTGGGTGTGCTCTGGGGTTACCGCCCGAAAGAAGAACTGGAAGAGGCAAAGGCGGACATTATCATCAAAAATCCAAAGGATATTTTATATTTAAAAAATCTCTAATCTCTCATCTCTAAACTCTAATCTTTTTATTATTTTTGCACCCGTAATTCAAACAATCACCTAATCCAAAAGTTGCACTGATGGAAAAGAGAATTGGAACCGTTACGGTGCTGGTCAAGGACCGCGCCGTGGCACCGCAGGTAAACGCGGTGATTTCCCAATATGCTGACATCCTTCTGGCCCGCCAAGGGCTGCCGTTCCGCGATAGCAATGTCTCGGTCATATCCCTCATTGTCGAAGGCGATACCAACCAAATCAACGCCCTGTCCGGAAAACTGGGCCGCATTGATAACATTGAGGCCAAGGCCGTGGTGACGAAATCCGCGTGAAATGGGAGACCTAAGACCAAAGACTGAAGACCTAACCCCTTCTCAAAGTTATCGTCATCGTTCATAGTCATCGTTCATAGTCATCGTTCATAGTTCAAAGTTCATAATTTAACAATCAAAAATACAGCAACATGCAATTTCACCCTGAAAAATGTAGAATTCCCGACGAAATAGGGAAACCTTTCATCGATGTAGATGAAATTTGGGATTACATCAACAACACGAAAAGCACGCCGGAGCGTGTGCGCGAAATCATCCAAAAATCGCTGGACAAGAACCGCCTGACCCTGGAAGAGACGGCTGTGCTCATCAACACCACCGAACCTGCACTGGTGGAAGAGATCAAAGAGGGCGCCCGCGAGCTGAAACGCCGCATCTACGGCAACCGTATCGTGCTCTTCGCGCCGCTCTATGTGGGCAACTACTGCGTCAACAACTGCAAATACTGCGGTTTCCGCTCCTCCAACCACGAGCAGGTGCGCACCACGCTCACCGATGAAGAGTTTGTGCGCAACATCGAAGCTCTCGAAGACGATGGCCAGAAGCGTCTGATCCTCGTCTATGGTGAGTCGCCGAAATATTCGCCCGAGTTCATTGCACACACCACCAAGTTGGCCTACTCAGTGAAGAAGGGCAACGGCTCCATCCGCCGCGTCAATATCAACGCCGCTCCGCTGGATGTGGAAGGCTTCCGCATCGTGAAAGAGGCTGGCATCGGCACGTACCAGATTTTCCAAGAAACCTACCATCCGGAGGCTTATTCCTGGTATCATCCCGCCAATACTATCAAGGGCAATTTCGAGTGGCGCCTTACCTCCATGGACCGCGCACAGCAGGCCGGCATCGACGACAACGGTCTCGGTATCCTCTTCGGCCTCTACGACTGGCGCTTCGAGGTAATGGCCATGATCCGCCACACCAACCATCTGGAGGCTTGCTTCAACGTGGGACCCCACACCATCTCCTTCCCGCGTATCAAAGATGCTTCCGGTTTGGATATCGACAAGAAATATTTCGTGGATGATGACACTTTCGAGAAGATCATCGCCATCTTCCGTCTGGCCGTGCCATACACCGGCATGATTCTGACCGCCCGCGAGACCGCCGAGTTCCGCGCCAAAGCTATCCAATACGGCATTTCCCAGATTGACGGCGGCACCAACCTGCAAATCGGTGACTACAAATATCACCACGAGGAGACTGAGAAAAACAGCGACAAACAGGAAGACCAGAACCTGCACCGCGAGCAGTTCAAGATCGGCGACGACCGCAATCTTGGCGAAATCATCGACGAATTGTTGGACGGCAACTACATCCCGAGTTTCTGCACAGCATGTTACCGTCTGGGCCGCACGGGCGAGCACTTCATGGAATTCAGCGTGCCGGGCTTCATCAAACGCTACTGCACGCCCAACGCCATCCTCACACTGAGCGAGTATCTCGTGGATTACGCCACACCCGAAGTAGCCGCCAAAGGCTGGAAGGTGATCGAGAACAATCTCGTGAATGTGGATGAGAAGTTCCGCGATGAACTGCTGAAGCGCATCGAGCGCATCAAAGCCGGTGAGCGCGACCTCTATTTCTAAAAAAAGTTAATATGCTTTTACAATCGGAGTGATGGACCGTCTTCTGGCTCATCGCTCCGATTTTTTATCTATCTTTGCGGCTCATTTAATACCATCATTATGAAAAGCCTGAAGATTATCAAAGCAGAATACCAGCGTGTCGGTTACGATGAAGCCGACATCGAAAAAGTGGAATTTGTGGAAACTGAAGCCTCCTACAATGAGGCTGGACAGATTGTCCGCGAGGAACGTTTCGACCCCGATGGAATCCGCAACACACTTACCATCAACTATTACAACGAAGCTGAACAACTCATCCAGACGGAGCAGTTTGACCAAGACAACATCCTGCTCCAAAAGTCTGTGAACACCTACGATGAAAAAGGACTGATGGTACAGCAAAGCAACTATTTCGGCAATGGCGAAACGGAATACATCACCCGCTTTGTATATGATGAAGAGGGTCATCTGCTTCGCCACGAGATGTATGACGACGGCAAGTTAGACTATGTGGAAAGAGAAATGCACTACCGAAACGGCCAATTGATCAAGGAATTCGAGAATGATGATTATGGTAAAACCATGAACATCCACACCTACGAATACAATGAAAAAGGTTTGGTTTCCAAATACATTCGTGATGAGGTACAGAACAAAGACCGTCGCACCTACGAATATACCTACGATGACAAAAACAACTGTGTAAAAGAATTGGTTTACGACTACGAGAACAAGCTCATTGCCAAAACCTACCGCACCTACAACGAAAACAACCAAATGACAGAGACGGAAACCGAGGATTTGGACAACTATCGCAAAATCACGTTGGAATACGAAGGCAAACTCGTGGTGAAGAACTCCCTGCTCAACAAAAAGGGCGAACTCCAAGGATGGGCGGAATACACATACGATGAAAACGGCAAAGAGAATTCTGCCAAGGAATTCATCCAGGATGAAATACAACCCGACCATTTCCGCTTACTTCGCGAAACACGCTACGAAAGATCCTAATTAACCCCTTTCACCTCCTTTACCCCTTGATCCCTTTGCTCCTCTTTTACCCCATTCACCCTTTGTACCTCATTCACCTCATTTTTTATATCTTTGCACCCTTAAAATTTTAGACCAATGTTACAGATACAACTATTACGTGAAAATCCCCAAGAAGTAATTGACAGACTGAAAATCAAGAATTTCGATGCCACTGATTTAGTGAATGAAATTCGTCAGTTAGACACCGATAACCGCACCCTTAAAAAGAGTTTGGATGACAACCTGATGGAACAGAATCAGGGAGCCAAGCAGATTGGCCAGCTTTTCAAAGAGGGCAAACGCGAAGAGGCTGAGGTTTTGAAAGCCCGCATGGCCGAGCTGAAAGAAGCCGAGAAGGTTGATCGTGCCAAGCTGCAGGAGCAAGAAGAACTGCTGCAAACCAAGATGGTGCTGCTGCCCAACCTGCCCAGCCCTGCTGTGGCTCCAGGCAAGGGTGCCGAGGACAACGAGATTGTCTATACCGAAGGCGACGCTTCCAACTTTGACTATGACGCCATGCCCCACTGGGATTTGGTAAAAAAATACGACATCATCGACTTCGAGTTAGGCAACAAAATCACCGGTGCAGGCTTCCCCGTCTATAAAGGCAAGGGTGCCCGTATGCAACGTGCGCTCATCGACTTTTTCCTTGACAGCGCTGTAGCCGCAGGTTTCACAGAGATCCAGCCGCCATACATGGTGAATGAAGACTCTGCATACGGAACAGGCCAGCTTCCCGACAAAGAGGGTCAGATGTACCACTGCCAAGTCGATAACTTCTACTTGATACCTACCGCTGAGGTGCCCGTCACCAACATCTACCGCGACGTGATCCTCAAGGAGAGCGACTTTCCGTTGAAGAACTGCGCCTACTCCGCTTGCTTCCGTCGTGAGGCCGGCTCCTACGGCAAAGACGTGCGCGGCCTCAACCGCCTGCACCAGTTCGACAAAATCGAGATTGTAGTCATCGAGCATCCCGACCGCTCCTACGAAACGTTAGAGAAGATGACCAACTACGCCAAGGGCCTGCTCACCAAGTTGGGCTTGCCGTTCCGCGTGCTCCGCTTGTGCGGCGGCGACATCAGCTTCACTTCCGCCCTCACCTACGACTTGGAGGTCTATTCCAAAGCCCAGCAGAAATGGCTAGAGGTCAGCTCTGTGTCCAACTTTGAATCCTATCAGGCCAACCGCTTGAAACTGAGATATAAGGATTCTACCGGCAAGACCCGTCTCGCGCACACGCTCAACGGTAGCGCACTGGCCCTGCCGCGCGTGCTCGCTGCCATTCTCGAAAACTATCAGACCGACAAGGGCATCATCGTACCCGAGGTGCTCCGTCCGTACACGCATTTCGACATTATCGATTAATAGTTGCGATGAAACGCATACTCTTCCTTCTTTTGCTACTGATTTCTTTAGGCACGCTCGCCGCCCAACAAAGCGACGACGAGAAGCTTGCTTTGCAGTATTACAAGGACAAGGAGTACGACAAAGCCATCGAACTTTTTGAGAAGATTCAAGCCAAAAAGCCCTCTTCTTACATCTACTATTACTACTACAACGCCCTGCTGGAGCTGGAACGATACAGCGAATTGGAAAAACTGGTCAAGAAACAGATCAAGAATTTCGCGAACGTCCAGCGATACAAAGTGGATTTGGGCTACGTGTATGAACGCTCTGGCGATAATACCAAGGCAGAGAAACAGTATCAGGAGCTGCTGAAAAACCTTCAGGCCAAGGAGTATGCGGTGCAAGAACTCTACAGCGCATTCTACTCCAAATTGAAAATCGATTACGCTATCGAGACCATCCAAAAGGGACGGCGTTTGTTGAACAACCCGCAACTGCTGTCCAAAGAGTTGATCAACCTGTATCAATACCAGCACCAGACCGACAAAGTGATTGAAGAGGTATTGTCGATGGTGAAGGATGACAACGAGCAGAAATATATGGACCAAGCCAAGACCGCTATCCAAAACCTGCTCATGGATGATGAGGACAACCAGAAGTATAACACGGTGAAGGTCAGTCTGCAAAAGATCATCCAGAAAAACCCCAACAACCTCAGCTATCTTACTCTGTTGTATTGGGTTAACCAACTGCATAAAGAGTATGGCGAGGCCTTTGTTCTGGCCAAAGCCATCGACAAGCGGATGAAGACTGAATGCGTCAAGACTTACGAGCTGGCGTGTCTGGCTGCCGATAACCGGGATTATCCCACTGCCATTGAAGCATTGGAATACATCATCAACCTCGGAGACGGCGTATTCAATTACAACCAAGCCAGAATGAAGATTCTGGATGTGCGCTACTCCCAACTCACCTCCACTTCGCCTGTCAAGATGACGGAAGCCGTCCGTTTGATGAAGGATTACCAAATCTTGATTGACGAAAATGGCATCCAGTCCAGCACCATGGATTGGATACGGAAATATGCGCACTTGCTGGCATTCTACGTTAACAAACCGCAAGAGGCCATTGATGTGCTCAACCAAGCCATGAGCTATACGCGCGATGCCAAGGAGAAGAACCAGTTCAAGATCGACCTAGCCGATGTGCAACTCTACATGGGCAACGTATGGGATGCCACTTTGAACTATTCGCAGGTGGACAAAGACATGCCCAATGACGCTTTGGGCAACGAAGCCAAGTTCAAAAACGCCAAACTTTCATTCTACATCGGCGAGTTCGAATGGGCCAAGAGCCAATTGGATGTCCTCAGCGCCGCCACTTCCAAACTGGTGGCCAATGACGCCATATACTTCTCGTTGCTGATTTCCGACAACCAAGAAGAGAATGAAGAGGACGAAGATGATGATGAAGACACCACCTATCTGTTGTTTGAGAACCCATCCACCAATCTGCCGTTGAAAAAATACGCCGAAGCCGATTTTCTCATCTTCCAAAACAAAGATGAACAAGCATTGGTGCAACTCGACTCCGTCATTATCCTGTCTCCATTAGGCACATTAGTGGACGATGCCCTCTATCAAAAGGCGCTCATCTACATCAAGCAGAAAAACTATCTGGGCGCAGAGGCTCTTCTGAAACAGATTGAAGAGAAGCACGGGGAGGAATTATTAGGCGACGATGCCGTATTCAAGCTGGCGGAACTTTACGAGTATTATCTCAAGGATATTCCGCAAGCCATGGAATATTACCTCAAAATCATGCAAAATTACAGCAGCAGTCTCTACGTGATAGAGGCTCGCAAACACTACCGCGCGCTGCGTGGAGACACCATAGAGTAGCCATGTATAACGATAAAGTAAGAGCAAAAAAGAGATTAGGGCAACATTTTCTCAAAAATGAGGATATTGCCCAAAGAATCGCGGAGGCTGTGCGCACGCCCGACGCACACGTGTTGGAGATCGGACCCGGTATGGGCGTGCTTACCCAATATCTGCTGCAACAACCCTTCGCAGACCTCTCTGTGGTGGAATTGGACGAAGAGTCCGTGGCCTATCTGCAACAACATTTTCCGCAATTGGGCGACAACCTCATCGCCGGTGATTTTCTCCGTATGGATCTGGCCGAGCGCTATCCCGACAAGTTTGTCGTGGTGGGCAACTTTCCCTACAACATCTCTTCGCAAATCCTTTTCAAAGTGCTGGATTACAAAGACCAAGCCGTGGAGGTGGTGGGCATGTTCCAGAAAGAGGTGGCGGAGCGGGTGACCGCCAAGGCCGGCAACAAGCAATATGGCATTTTGAGTGTGCTGCTGGAGGCATTTTACGACACAGAATACTTGTTCACTGTTGGCGAGAACGAGTTCAACCCACCACCGAAGGTGAAATCGGCTGTGGTACGGCTCACGCGCAACTTCGACAAGAAACTGCATTGCGACGAGGCAACTTTTAAACTTGTGGTGAAAACCGCGTTCAACTACCGCCGCAAGACACTGCGCAACGCACTACAATCACTCCCCTTCCCTGAGGAAATTACCTCAAACCCACTCTTCAACAAACGCGCCGAGCAGTTGACCGTACAAGATTATGAAGAACTATGTAATAAGATTGAAAAAGGTTGAGAGTTTAGAGATTAGCGTTTAGAGAAATTAGTTTTGATGAAAACCCATACAATTATGAAAAAGATACTCTTCATTGGCATTGTTTTGTGCTTGATGGTAAGTTGTCAATCGCAAAAAAAATTGGTTTCGGTGAACAAAGAGACCAACGAAGTGGAACTTAAGAAAGGCCAATCCTGCGAAATACAGTTCCGCACCAATGCTTCTACCGGTTTCTGGTGGCAAATTGCCAACGCTGACGAAATCACGGTGGTGGAATCCGGGGACAAACGTTATGAAAGCAATGCGCCAGAGGGCATGGTGGGCGCGTCCTCCGAACTTTTCTGGAAATTCACGGCCAAAGAAAAGGGCTCGCAGACTATAAAGTTTGTCTATGCCCGCCAGAACATCAATGAGCCCGTCCGCACCCGCGATGTGGTAATCACGGTGAAATAATGACACCCACCCGCATCTATGTGGCCATTCCGGCCATGGATGAGTTACACGACCTGCCGCTTACCCTTCAAGATTTGGCAGCTCAGCAAGTGCGTGTGCCTTTTGAGGTCCATGTCTGCGTAAATCAGCCCGAGACTTATTGGGAAGATGATCAAAACCGTTTGGTCTGTATTCACAATCAAGAACTTCTATCATTTTTAAAAACCTATTCCGCGCTGCCGGTGCAAGTGCTTGACTATGCTTCACCCGGGAAGGGGTGGAAAGGAAAAAACTTCGGTGTGGGTTGGGCGCGGAAGATGTTGTTCGAAAACATCTTGAAATCAGCCAATCCTGAGGACCTCATCATCAGCTTGGATGCCGACACACGCATCAAACAGGGTTATTTGCAGTCCATTGCGGACAATTTTGTAGCACATCCTGAATGGCCTGCCATTGCTGTTCCCTACTATCATCCGCTCACGGGCGACGAGGCGCGCGACAGGGCCGTGTTACGCTACGAGTTCTACATGCGCAACTATGCCATCAACCTGCTTCGGATCGGGAGCCCGTACGGGTTCACCGCCATCGGGTCGGCCATCGCGATGCGCACGAGTGCGCTGCGCAAAATCGGAGGCATCACCCCGCTCAAGAGCGGCGAGGATTTCTATCTGATGCAGAAAATGCGCAAAATGGCCGTGGTTGGGCTCTACAATGAAGAGTGTGTCTATCCCGCCGCCCGCTACTCCACCCGCGTGGCCTTCGGCACCGGCCCCGCCATGATGAAGGGCAGCGAGGGCAACTGGGACAGCTACCCCATCTTCGCCCAATCCTGCTTTGAGTCCATCGCAGAGAGCTATAATCTGCTACCTCAACTTTACCTGCAAGATGTGCATACAGATTTTCTGGATTTCTTGCAGGTGGGCGCCAAAACCGAAGTCTCCTTATGGCAGAGCATACGACAGAACGTAAAGGACCTCCCCCACTTCATACAGGCATTTCACGAAAAGGCAGACGGTCTGCGGATACTCCAATTTGTGCGCCGGCAGCACAAAAACGACCACGCAAAAGAGTCATCTACCCTCTATGAAAATCTGTCTTCTTGGATTCCGGAAACAATCCCATCTTGGTGGAACCCCGAACTTCCGTTTGAGCAGCTTTCCCTCGAACAAATGAACGACATCCGCAATCTTCTTTTCCATTACGAAAACGAGCTGCGAAAAAAGATTGACGATTACAAATATTATTCTTATTTTTGCAGCCTAAAAAATACTGTATTTAAAACGTAATTACTTATAAAATAAAAACTTATGGAAAAGATTAAAATTGGTATCAATGGTTTTGGTAGAATCGGCAGATTAGTTTTCAGAGCTACCACCGAAAGAGACAATGTTCAAGTTGTGGCTATCAACGACTTGTTGGATGTGGATTACATGGCTTACATGCTGCGTTATGACACCACACACGGCAGATTCAATGGTACGGTTGAGGTCGAAGACGGCACGCTGGTTGTGAACGGCAACAAGATCCGCGTCACCGCTGAAAAGGATCCCGCAAACTTGAAATGGAATGAAGTGGGTGCTGACTATGTGGTGGAATCCACTGGTTTGTTCCTCACGGAAGAACTCGCCTCTGCCCACCTGAAAGCCGGTGCCAAGAGAGTGGTTATGTCCGCTCCGTCCAAAGACGACACTCCGATGTTCGTGATGGGCGTGAACAACAAGGAATATGCTGGCCAGCCCATCGTGTCCAACGCTTCCTGCACCACCAACTGTCTGGCTCCGTTGGCCAAGGTCATCAACGATAACTTCGGTTTGGAAGAGGGTCTTATGACCACCGTACACGCTGCTACCGCTACCCAAAAGACGGTTGACGGTCCTTCCAAGAAAGATTGGCGCGGCGGTCGTTCCATCCTCGGTAACATCATTCCTTCCTCTACAGGTGCTGCCAAGGCTGTGGGTCGCGTGATTCCCGAGCTCAAGGGCAAACTCACCGGTATGTCCTTCCGCGTTCCTACCGTTGACGTTTCCGTTGTGGACTTGACCTGCAAAATCCGCAAGGCTGCCACTTACGATGAAATCAAGGCTGCTGTGAAGAAAGCTTCCGAAAACGAACTCAAGGGCATCCTCGGCTACACCGAAGAGGCTGTGGTTTCCACCGATTTCCTCGGCGAGAAGAGAACTTCCATCTTCGACGCTACCGCCGGTATCATGCTCAACGAGCACTTCGTGAAATTGGTTTCCTGGTATGACAACGAGATTGGCTACTCCAACAAGGTTGTTGACCTCATCTGCAGCATGAACGAAACCGTGAAGTTGTAAATCACTGTCGTTTTTTCAATCTTCTAAATCTTTAAAAGAATGAAAAAAGTATTATCGTTGTTTGTGACTGCACTTTTATTGTGCGCCACATTGACTGTATCTGCTCAAGAGAAACAGGAAAAGAAGATCTCGTATAACATGATCAATGAATACGGCTTTTATCTGGGCGGCGGTCATCAAGGTACTACGCAGCAAACCAATTTCGGATTTGAAGGCTTGTTTATCAACAGCATTCTCTTCAATCGTACGCAAGATCTGCTCGGTATCGGTTTGGGTTACTCTGTGGATATTTGTGCCGGCCACGGTACTCCAATATTCTTGAACTATCGCCACTACTTTGATCGCGGCAAGTCCGTTAAACCCCTTGTCAACATCGCAGTGGGCACCACGTTCATCTTCAGCGGTAACTTTGATTACTACGACGATTTTTACAACGGACAGTATTATAATGGGATGATCTATGATTATCCTGCAGCTGACAAGAATAAAACCGGTTTCGGTCTCTACGCCACCATTGCTTCCGGTTTCCGATACAAAGCCCTCTCTTTTAATGCCGGCTTTTATCTGAGAAGCAATCCCATCAATCACTATGTGCTTGATGGTACTGGACACTATAACCTTGAGCGTTCTCATGCTTTCAATGGTGGTATCCAGGCTAAAATTGGTTACACATTCTAAATACAGGGTTTCCTGTAAGACAAAAAAAGAACGGTCGTTTGACCGTTCTTTTTTTTATTCGTCGTAATCGAATTTCAAGTGCTTTACTGTCATTCCCTTGTTGATCAACTGTTTCAGGGAATCAATACCGATTTTCAAGTGTCGCATACTATAGTTTTTGCTCACCAGCTTGTCGGAGGCTTCCGTTTTTACTCCATCTGGCAACATAGGCTGGTCTGATATGAGCAGCAAAGCACCGGTGGGGATACGGTTGTAGAAGCCTACCGAGAAGAGCGTGGCCGTTTCCATATCGACTGCCGTAGCCCGGATTTCGCGCAGATATTCTTTGAAATCCTCATCGTGCTCCCACACACGGCGGTTGGTGGTATAAACCGTGCCTGTCCAATAATCCAAACCATAATCGCGGATGGTGGTGGAGATAGCTTTCTCCAAGTTAAATGCCGGCAGCGCGGGAACTTCCTCCGGGAAATAGTCCAACGAGGTACCCTCACCGCGTATGCCCGCGATGGGGAGCAACAGTTCGCCGATGCCGATGTTGGTCTTCAAGCTGCCGCACTTGCCCAAAAACAGGGCCGCCTTGGGTTTGATGGCGGAAAGCAAGTCCATGATGGTGGCGGCGTTGGCGCTGCCCATCGTGAAGTTGATGATGGTAATGTTGTCCTTCGTCGCACACTTCATGGGATGGCCCTCGCCTTTCACTTCGGCGCCCATCAGCTCCGCAAAGTTGTTGACGTAATCCTGGAAGTTGGTCAGCAAGATGTACTCGCCGAACTCTTCCAATTTCATTCCCGTGTAGCGCGGAAGCCAATTTTGCACAATGTCTGATTTTGTCTTAAGCATATTCTTTGTTTTAAAATATCTGTATAAAGTTGTTTATCGTGGCATTGCCAATCTCACGCAACAAGGTGAAATTGATTTCCCCACCACTGTTTTTCTTGTCTTGCAGAAGAAAAGGTTTTAATTGTTTAAGAAGGTCATCTGAAAACTCCGGCACATCGTAAAACCAGCCAATCAAATCTTTTATCCGGAAAAATTGCATCTCACTCAAACCTGCATGCTGCATCGAAAGCTGGCTTTCAAAAACCATGCCTATGGCCACGGCTTCACCATGGGTGATGGGCATGTCTTCCGACAAATAAAAACTCTCCAGCGCGTGGCCAAAGGTATGTCCGAAATTCAAAACGTGACGTTCGTTATGGTCTTCCGGATCCAACGCCACCACTTTCTGCTTGTAGGCCACGCACCATTCTATCCATTCGGGGCGGATGGCTTCGGCGGTCAGCGTTTTCATACCGCCCAGTTGCTCAAACAACTCTGGATAGGCAATGAGTGCGTACTTGATCATCTCCCCGAATCCGCTTCTCAGTTCCGAATCTGCCAATGTACACAAAAAGGCAGGATTGGCGGGCAGAATGTAGTCGGGCTGGCGCACCACACCGATGCAGTTTTTGATATGCTCGAAGTTGATGCCCGTCTTGCCGCCCACCGCCGCGTCAATCATGGCCAACAAGGTGGTGGGACAATTCACTACATGCACCCCGCGCTTGAAGGTGGCTGCGGCAAAACCGCCCACATCACAAATCGTGCCGCCACCAAACAGAATGAGCGTATCACTCCTGTCCATCTCGAAATCCAGCATCCGCTCCCAAATCCGGGAGAGTTGCTCGAGGTTTTTAGCTTCCTCCCCGGCAGAAATCACCAGCGTCCGACACTCGAAAGCCGACGACAACGCCTCGAAATACTGCGGATATAGACCAGCCACATTCGTGTCTGTCAGCACCATCACGCGGCGCGTGCCCCATTGGTTCAGTATTTCGATCAGTTCATTCATGTCTGAGATGTTTGGAAAGTCAACGGCTATTCGGCAGAATCGGCGCGCTTTTCGGCACGCTTGCGCTCAAGCTCGTCGAGGATGATCTTGCGCAGACGGAGCGATTGCGGGGTTATCTCCAAGTACTCGTCTTTTGCGATGAACTCCATGTATTGCTCCAAGGAATACTTGATCGCCGGAGCGAGGACCAACTTCTCGTCAGAACCCGCCGCACGCATATTGGAAAGCTTCTTCGACTTGCACACGTTGATCACCAAGTCTCCTTGGCGGATGTGCTCACCGATAACCTGACCGGCATACACCTGGTCGTTGGGCTCGATGAAGAAACGGCCACGGTCTTGCAGCTTGTTCAGCGAATAAGCGTATGCTTGGCCCGTCTCCATAGCAATCAACGAACCAGCATGGCGACCCGGAATCTCACCTTTCCACGGTTGGAATTCCATGAAACGGTGCGACACGATAGCCTCACCTTCGGTGGCAGTGAGCAACTGGTTGCTCAAACCGATCAAACCACGGGAAGGAATAGTAAAGGTCAAATGCACACGGTCGTTGAGCGTGTCCATGCTCATCATCTCGCCTTTCCGGCGCGACACGTGATCGATGACACGGCTGGACATCTCCTCGGGGACGAGCACAGTGAGTTCCTCAATAGGCTCGCATTTCTGGCCGTCAATTTCTTTGATGATGACCTGCGGCTGACCCACTTGCAACTCGTAACCTTCGCGGCGCATAGTCTCAATCAGGATGGAGAGGTGGAGAATGCCACGGCCATACACGTTCAGACGGTCGGGCGAGTCGGTTTCCTCGATGCGCATGGCCAAGTTGCGTTCCAACTCGGCAAACAGACGGTCGCGCAAGTGGCGGGAGGTCACATACTTGCCCTCCTTGCCAAAGAACGGGGAGTTGTTGATGGTGAACAACATACTCATCGTCGGTTCATCCACTTTGATGGGCTGCAGTTGTTCGGGATTTTCAAAGTCGGCTACAGTGTCCCCAATCTCAAAGTCGTCCAGACCCAAGATGGCGCAAAGTTCGCCCGCCTCCACAGGAGTTTTGATTTTCTCTTTGCCCAAGCCTTCAAACACATAGAGTTCCTTAACCTTGGATTGTTGCACGGTGCCGTCGCGTTTGACGAGGGATACATTCTGACCCCAGGAGATGGAACCGCGCTTCACGCGACCCACGGCGATACGGCCCACGTAAGACGAGTAATCCAAAGAGGAAATCATCATCTGCAATGTACCAGGTTCGGCCTTGGGCGCGGGGATGTATTTCACGATGGTGTCCAGCAAGTAAGAGATGTCGGAGGTCGGCGTTTTCCAGTCGGGGCCCATCCAGCCGTTCTTGGCAGAGCCATAGACTGTCGGGAAATCCAGCTGGTCGTCCGAAGCACCGAGATTGAACATCAGCTCGAAGACGGCTTCCTGTGCAAGGTCGGGTTGGCAATTGGGCTTATCCACCTTGTTGATGACCACAATGGGTTTCAGTCCCAGCTCGATAGCCTTCTGCGTCACAAAACGGGTTTGCGGCATGGGGCCTTCGAAGGCGTCCACCACGAGCAACACGCCGTCGGCCATGTTGAGCACGCGTTCCACCTCGCCGCCGAAATCGCTGTGCCCCGGAGTGTCAATCACATTGATCTTGACACCCTTGTAGCGCACGGAGACATTTTTGGAGAGAATGGTAATTCCTCTCTCTCTTTCCAAATCGTTGTTGTCGAGCACCAAATCCTGCACCTGCTGGTTCTCACGGAACAGGTGTGCCTGGTACAAAATTCTATCTACTAACGTTGTTTTGCCATGATCGACATGGGCAATAATAGCTATATTTCTAATTTCCTGCATTTTATAGATTTTCGTTAAAACGCGCAAAGATACAAAAAATGCGTTTTTCTGGTTTTTTTATACTTTTGCACCTTCTTTAAAAATAATTTTATGAAAAAGACTCTTCTTACATTAGCTTGTATTGCCCTTTCATTCTGTTCATGGGCACAAAACATTCGTCCAATTCCAGTGGCCGTGGCCGCAAACAAACCGCTGGTCAATGATAAGAAATTCGAAAAAAGAGGGAACGATTTTCTCACTCTTTTCCTGTCCAATGGCATGGAGGTAGTGTTATGTGAAGATCATTCACAACCCAAAATCTGGGGTGCCGTATGCGTACACGCCGGCGGGAAAAACGACCCTGCCGACAACACCGGCATGGCCCACTATCTCGAGCACCTCATGTTCAAGGGCACCGATCAAATCGGCACATTGAATTGGGCTGAGGAGAAGATACTGATGGACCAGATTACCGAACTGTACGATAAACTGCATAGTACAACGGATGAGAACACCAGAAGCACTTTGTTAAACCAGATCAATGATTTGAGCAACAAAGCGGTTGAATACGCTATCCCCAATGAAGTGGACGTGATACTCAGCAAAATGGGTGGCGAAGGAGTCAATGCCTTCACCTCCAACGACGTGACCGTATATCTCAACTCTTTTCCTTCCAATCAGCTGGAAAAATGGCTGATGGTATATGCCGAACGGTTCCGCCATCCGGTTTTCCGTCTGTTCCAAAGCGAACTGGAGGCAGTGTATGAAGAATACAATATGTATCAGGACCAACCCATCAGCGTCTTCATGGAAGATGCTCTTGCTGAAGCATACGGCAAGCATCCATACGGTCGCCCTGTAATCGGCTACCAGCAACATCTGAAGAATCCGCAAATTTCCGCCATGCAGAATTTCTTCAACACCTATTATCATCCCAACAATATGACCTTGGTGTTGGTAGGTGATTTCAACAACAAAGACATACAAGAAATGCTGAACAATACCATGGGCAAATTCCGTAACGAATGCGAGAATGTCAATCCAGAGATGGCCAATAACACGGAACGCATGAAAACCGATTTGAACCAAAAGGTAAAACCGTTCATGGGACATCAGATTGTTACTGTGAAGGAAACCCCTGTGAAAATGGGTATCATCGGGTTCCAGACAATAGGAGCCAATGACCGCAATGAGTTTTATCTGGACATCCTGAGCGAATTTCTGAACAATGATGATGAAACCGGCTTGTTAGACAAGTTAGTGAAAGACAATAAAATCCTTTCTGCCAATGCCTTCAACTACAGTATGCTGGAACACGGAATGTTCGCGTTCTTCTATGTGCCCAAGATTGTGGGCCAGTCGCACGACGATGCGGAGGCATATATTTTCGCAGCACTCGACTCTCTCAAAACAGGAAATTTCAGCGACCAGCTGTTTGATGCCGTCAAGATGAGTTGCCTGAAAGAACACCTGTTGAATATGGAGACGTTAGACGA
Organism: Bacteroidales bacterium; assembly: GCA_017554325.1. Classification (GTDB taxonomy): domain Bacteria; phylum Bacteroidota; class Bacteroidia; order Bacteroidales; family WCHB1-69; genus F23-D06. The sequence continues at coordinate 78,127 of JAFZIP010000011.1, read as the reverse complement.
AAAGTTCTATATGGTGCTGACAGCGGTCACCAACAAGCAGAATCCCAAAATCATCAACGAGCGCGAGCGGATGATTCGCAAACTGACGAAAGAGGACATTGTCAAGTTGGCCAACCTTTATTTCAACGACAACTGCTTGATCTATCGTTCCAACATGGGCAGCAAAGAACAAACCAAACTGCAAAAGCCCAATTGGAAACCCATCGTGACGCAAAACACGGAAAAGACATCCCAATTCGCCGAAAAAATGGAAAACATGCCGGTAAAACCCATCAAGCCTCAGATTATCGATTTTAAGGCAGAGGTAATAGAAATTCCCTTGAACGATAATTTTGTGCTTTACTGCGCTCCCAACCCATACAATGATCTTTTCACGTTGAACCTCACCTTCGATTATGGCAATCTCAATGACAGACTGTTCGCCACAGCGGTGAAGTACATTGCCGGACAAGGTACGCGCGACGAGAATTTTGACCGTTTCCAGCTGCAATTACAGGAAATGGGCGGAAGCATGGACATGTATTCCACAGAAGACCAGCTTCACATCTCCATTTCCGGATTTGAGAAAGAGTTTCCGAAAATCATGAAACTATGCCATGACAAGCTCTTCAATCCGGGCAATGACAAAAGAGTGTTGCAATCCATCATTGATGACAAAGAGGGTGAGGCAAAGATGGCCAAGGATGATGCCTCCACTTGGGGACGCGCTTTGTATTACTATGCGCTCTATGGCCAGGAATCCCCCTATCTTTCCCGTCTTACCGTCAAAGAGCTGAAAAAAATCTCTGGCGACAAGCTGTTACAAACCTTTTCCAAAGCCCTCAAGTACGGAGGTCACGCCACGTTCGTGGGCAATTGGGACCCGGATAAAGCTGGGGATATTCTCAAAGACAACTTTGTGAATGAAAAAGCTTTGGAAGGCAAACGCCAGGTTCGTCAACTGGTCCAATATGAGGAGCCCACCATTTTCATTGCTTCCAACAACAAGTTTTTGCAGAGCAACATCTATTTCTACAAAATGGGTGAGCCGTTGAAAGACATGAAAGAGCGTGTGGATTGTCAGTTGTACAATGAATACATGGGCGGTAGCATGGCCAGTGTGATTTTCCAGGAAATCAGAGAATTGCGGTCTTTGGGTTATTCTGCTTACGCAACATATCGGTACGACAAGTTGAACAGATACCCCGGTTTTCTGATGGGTTTCTTGGGCACGCAATCCGACAAAACCGTGGAGGGATGCCAAGCTATGGGTGCATTATTGAAAGATTTTCCTGAAAAGCCCGAGAAATTCGAGATGGCCAAGACCTCTTGTCTCCGCGCCATGGAGGCCAAATACATCAGCATGCGCAACATCCCCGGACAGGTACAAAGCTGGAAGGAACAGCACTACGAGAGCGACCCGCGCGAAGCCCAACTGAAATTGATTGAAGAAAAAGATATGGGGCAGGTGGCGGAATTCTGCAAACAGAAAATGGGAAACAGCCCGTTAATCATCACCATCGCCGGTGACAAGAGCCGTATCAATCTTAAAGAGTTGTCCAAAACATACAAGATTGTAGAATTAAAGTATTCGGATTTCATAAAAGAATAAGAGCAAAAAAAAAGCTGGCCATGAGCCAGCTTTTTTTTTACTTCATCAGGAACGGGAACTTGTCGAAGTTCTTGAGGGATATTGCCGTTCCGCGGGCCACGGCCTTCAACGGGTCTTCCGCCACATGAACATCCAAGGTCGTCTTCTTGGCAAGACGTTTGTCAAGGCCACGCAAGAGTGAACCACCACCTGCCAGGTAGATACCGGTTTTGTAAATATCAGCGGAGAGCTCCGGCGGAGTGTTCTCCAATGCGTTGATGACAGCCGTTTCGATCTGCGCAATAGATCGGTCAATGGCCTGCGCCACCTCGCGATAATTCACCTTCACAGCCGTAGGCACGCCCGTGAGCAGGTTACGGCCATAGAACTCGTAATCCGCAGGCGGATTCTCTAAGTCCTCCACGGCAGAACCGACATTGATCTTGATCTGTTCGGCAGTAGGTTCGCCGATGGCAATATTGTGTTTCTTGCGCATGTACTCCTGAATGTCGCTGTTGAAACGGTCGCCGGCTACCTTCACGGACTTAAACGTCGTGATACCACCCAAGGAAATGACGGCGATTTCAGCCGTACCACCGCCAATGTCGATAATCATGTTACCACAAGCGGCTAACACGTCAATACCGATACCGATAGCGGCAGCCATAGGTTCTTGGATCAAACGTACATCCTTGGCACCAGCCTGCTCGGCGGAATCACGCACGGCGCGCTCCTCCACCTCCGTAATACCCGACGGGATACAAATCACCATCTTCAATGCCGGCGGCAGAAAATGCCCCTTGTTGCTCGTCATCTTGATGAATTCGCGCAACATCAACTCCGTGGATTGGAAGTCGGCGATAACTCCGTCACGCAACGGACGGATGGTACGGATGCCCTCCGGCGTCTTGCCGTGCATCATCAAGGCCTTCTTGCCGACAGCCTTGACCTCTTTGGTCTTCTGATCTATTGCGATAATGGACGGCTCATCCACCACCACCTGGTTGTTTTGCAGAATAACGGTGTTGGCCGTGCCTAAGTCAATAGCGATTTCTTTTGTGAATATTGAAAATAAACCCATAATTTGCTTTAAAAAATTTAAGAATGCAAATGTATAAAAAATCTAACTTCTATACGATGTTTTTTTTCTATTGTTACAAGAAAAGCCAAAAAAACATTATTTCTATTCAAGATGCATATTAGTACATGCAATTTTTGTACTTTTGCGCCAAATATGACGATGAAAAAACTTTGGGTAACCTTATTGATTGTACTATTCTGTTCTGTGACGTTCGCACAGGTACGCTATTCTGTTGATCCGAAAATACAGCAGATTCAATCCGACTATATCAAGGCGTGGGAAAAAGTGGACAAAATCGACGGCTATCGGATTCAGATTACCGCCTATTCAGGCAACAATTCCCGCAACAAGGCCGAAGCGGAACGCGCTTCTTTCAAAGCCAATTTTCCAGGTATCAGCGTTTACCTTTCCTATTCCGAGCCCTATTTCAAAATCCGCGTGGGTAATTACCTCACTCGTTTGGAGGCATACAAAGATTTAAAGCGCATACAGCTTACCTATCCGAACGCGTACATCGTGCCCGAGAAAATCTCTTTCAAAGAGTAATCAGATATAACAGAAAGGAGACGCTTGCAAGCGTCTCCTTTTTTGTTTCACTAAACTGTGGCAATGTTGATGATGACCTCCGTGGCCTTCACCATGGACTCCAACGGCACGTATTCGTATTTGCCGTGGAAGTTGTGCCCGCCCGCAAAGATGTTGGGACAAGGCAGTCCGCGGAACGACAGATTGGCTCCGTCAGTGCCGCCGCGAATGGGTTGCACCACCGGCTTCACGCCCGCTTTCTCCATGGCTTTCATGGCACGCTCCACCACGTAAAATACCGGCTCCACCTTCTCGCGCATGTTGTAGTACTGGTCCTTGATTTCACACGTCAGGCGGTTGTTGTACTTCACGTTCAGATAGTCCGTAATCTGCTGAATCTGTTTCTTCTTGGCTTCGAACTTTTCTTTGTCGTGGTCGCGGATAATATAGTTGAGTTGGCTGTTCTCCACGCTGCCCTCCATGTGGATGAGCAGGAAGAATCCTTCATAATCCTGCGTGTATTGCGGCCGTTCAAACTCGGGCAACATACTGTTGAACTCCATGGCAATGAGCTGGGAGTTCACCATTTTGTTCTTGGCATAACCCGGATGGATGTTGCGCCCCTGGATCTTGATCACGGCTGAAGCTGCGTTGAAGTTCTCATACTCCAGCTCGCCGATGGCGCCGCCGTCCATGGTGTAGGCATAGTCGCAACCAAACTTCTCCACGTCAAAATACTTGACGCCTTGGCCAATCTCCTCGTCAGGGGTAAAGGCAACCTTGATTGGGCCGTGTTTGATTTCCGGATGTTGGATTAGATACTCCATTGCGCACACAATCTCGGCCATACCGGCTTTGTCGTCGGCACCCAGCAGAGTCTTACCATCCGTGGTAAGCAGTGTTTGTCCTTTATAGCCAGCCAATTCCGGAAAATCGGCCAAAGTAAGGGCGGTGTTGGTTTCAGCGTCCAGCATGATATCCTGGCCATCGTAGTTTTCGATGATGCGCGGCGCGGCAATACCTGGCATGTCGGGCGCGGTGTCCATGTGCGCGATGAAACCGATGGTGGGCTCATTGCTATCCGCGTTGCCCGGCAGCAAGGCTGACACATAGCCATATTGGTCTTTTGCCACCTCCGTCATGCCGATGGATTTCAGTTCCTCCACCATCACATCGGCGAAATCCAGCAATGCCTTCGTGCTGGGATAACTTTCGGAAGTCTCGTCAGAAGTGGTAGCGAATGAGATATACTTGGAAAATCGTTTCAACAGTTCTTCTTTCATAGTATGTGATTTTAATGGGTTGTGATGAAATAAAGCGGGGGCAAATATACAAAAAAGGAAGGGTATGAAAACAAAAAAGCCCCGAAAAATTCGAGGCTCTGTGGTGCTGACGGGAATTGAACCAGTGACACACGGATTTTCAGTCCGTTGCTCTACCAACTGAGCTACAGCACCATCTCAGTTTTGAGGCTGCAAAAATACACTTTTTTTCATTCCAACAGCAAAGAAAAAAATATTTTTTATAATATTTTGAAAATCAACACGTAATAAACGATATTACTACCCCGGCCTACGGCCACCCCTTCTAAAATAGAAGGGGAATTATTTACTTCCTCCTCTCCTCTTTTCCTCCTTTACCCCTTGTTCCCCTTTCACCTCATGCACCCATACTCATCCCATTGCTTCGCCACCGGAAAACTACTCCGCAACTGCCTTAGCACATCAAAATCCAAGGAATACTGCAACACTTCTTCTTGGTTAAACGCCGCTTGGCACAAGATTTCCCCTTGGGATGAGAGGACAGCGGTGCCGCCTGCGTGCGCGTGGCCCTCGCCATCGTAACCTATTCGGTTCACGACCAATACGTATGCTTGGTTCTCAATAGCACGCGCCGCGGCCAGTTTCAACAACACTTGCTCACGGGGTTCAGGGAAATTGGCCGTGTATATCAGACAGTCATACAGGAATTGGCCCTCATGAAAAGCGTTGCGACTCCAAACGGGGAAACGGACATCATAGCAGATAAGCGGCAGCCAACGCTGGCCTAAACTTTCCACAATCGTGCGCTTGTCACCCGGTGTGCATGTTTTCTGCTCCGACCCTAAAAAAAGATGCTTTTTGTCATACCAGCCTCGAATACCGTCCGGCGACATCCAGATCAGGCGATTGACGATTTTCTCCCCATCCTGAACGGGAAGTGTGGCTATTACATCACAGTTATAACGTTGGGCTATTTTTTGCAAAAAGGTTACGTTGCCACCCTCCATGGACTCGGCATGTTGACCAAAATTCCCGGAAAAACCGCAATTGAACATCTCAGGAAACACCATCAAATCAACCGGTTCCTTTATCTTGTCTTTCAACAAATCCTCATAATGTCTCAAATTGGCCTCCACATCATGAGGCCGGATATCGGACTGTATAAGCGCAACCGTAACCATTTTTTAATATGTAATGATGATTTTGTCGCCCACCTTGAAGTCTGCAAGTATGGACACATCGCCCTGATACATGGCTATTTCAAGGCATCCCAATGCATTACCGGTAAAATAGAATTCCTCTTCCGGGCTGTAACTCTCATGATAAATCTGGCATTTCCATTCTTTTTTGGAGTGAATGGTGGCCTGAAACGTGCCGTTGCCCACCGCCTCCTTGAACATGTTAAGCGGAATGTTGGTGATGGCATTGAAATAGGCGTCTATATACACAATCTCCCCTTCGATTTTTCTATCGATTTCAAAATGTATGGGCAGTGCAGAGAACATTCTCTTGAAATTTGTGTATTCAACGGTGATGGCGTCCAACTTACTGTCTGCCACCGCTTTGGCCAGCTCAATGATTCTGTCCAGCGCACGGGGGCTGCTACCTGAATACTGGCGAGCGGCAACAGGAAAATGACGGTTGAACATGAGACAGAAGATACCATTATCTTCCCCAATGAAGAAATGCTGGTCGAATTCCACCACCACAGGGGTGAAATCGGAAGTGGCGGAAGCATTGGTCAGCATAATATGGATGGAACCGGCGGGAAATTTGCGATAGCTCTGCATAGTAAGAAATGCAGTCTGGCTCACGTTGAACAAGTCCACTACATGGCTGATGTCCATGATTTCCGCGTCTGGGACAGCAGAAAGCAGCTTGCCCTTGAACATGGCCACGTATGGGTCGCGAGTTCTCCAATCACTGATTAGGGTTACAATGGATCTCATTGCTTGTTGGTTTTGCAGGCGCAAAAGTACAAAAAAAGGTGTATTTTTGCACCATCTTAACACAACATGATGATAGAGCATTTATTTATCACTATCGGTGATTATTTTATTTTCCTGCGGAAGGTGTTTTCCAAGCCGGATAAATGGAGCGTCTTCTTCAAGAAACTGGTGTTTGAGATGGATGCCATGGGTATCGGCTCCATGCTGATTGTGAGCATCGTCTCCATTGGCATAGGAAGCGTTATTACCACCCAGACGGCCATGCAGATTGAGAGCAGCTGGGTCCCAACTTGGACCGTCGGTTTTATCACACGCACCTCTATCGTGATGGAAGTGTGTCCCACTATCATCAGTTTGCTCTTGGTAGGCAACCTTGGATCCCGTATCACGGCGGAAATAGGAAGTATGCGGGTAACAGAACAGATTGATGCCCTGGAAGTTATGGGCATCAATTCGGCCTCACATCTGGTATTACCCAAGATTGTGGCAACACTTATTGTAAATCCTGTCTTGATTATTTTCAGTATTCTGTTCGCCTTGGTTGGCAGTTATTTTACCGTGGCCATAACAGGATGCGTCTCCACATACGATTTTTTGGACGGACTAACCTCGTTTTTCCGGGTATATGATGTGGTTTACGCCATAGTGAAAACATTTATTTTCGGTTTTGTCATGTCATCGGTAGCCTCTTTTTATGGGTACAAAATTGATGGTGGCGCATTGGAATTGGGTATGGCAAATACCCAAGGAATAGTGGTTTCCAGTTTCATTATTTTGATTTTGAACGTGTTGGTCACCCAAATAATGTTGTAATATGATAGTATTAAACAATATATCGAAATATTTTGGTGACAAACAGGTTTTGTTTGACATCAACACCATGTTTGAAGAAGGCAAAGTTAATCTGATTATCGGACGATCCGGATCGGGCAAGACTGTATTGATGAAGTGTCTGGTGGGGCTACTCTCCCCTGAAGAGGGTGTTGTACTTTACAATAACCGCGACTTTCACCACATGGGCGCTGCGGAACAACATTTGCTCCGCGCAGAAATGGGCATGGTGTTCCAGGGCTCCGCATTGTTTGACTCCATGACCATACAGGAAAATGTGGGTTTTCCGCTGGATATGTTTACGGAAATGTCAGATAATGAGAAGCTTGACCGCGTCAATTTCTGTCTGGAACGGGTGGATCTTCACAATGTAAACAAGCTTTACCCTGCTGAGTTGAGCGGCGGTATGAAGAAGCGTGCCGCCATCGCGCGCGCCATCGCCTGCAACCCGAAGTATCTGTTCTGCGATGAGCCCAACTCCGGTCTCGACCCCAAAACCTCGCTGGTTATCGACGAGCTGATCACAGACATCACGCACGAGTTCGGCATCACCACGGTGGTCAACACCCACGACCTAAACTCCGTCATCACCATCGGGGAAACCATCTCCTTCATCTACGAAGGACACCTGGCTTGGCGCGGCAACAAGGACAACGTACTGACCTCCGACAGCAAAGAACTCAATGATTTCATCTACGCCCAACCGCTAACCCAAAGAATCAGACAATCCCTGTAACCCATGACCCTTCTTGACTACATTGTGCTGATTCCGCTCTGCTGGTTTGCCTTTTTGGGTTTCCGGAAGGGTCTCATTTATGAACTGACCTCCATTTTGGCACTCATCCTTGGCGTGTGGGCTTCTTATCGTTTCTCCGACACGTTAGCCTTATGGCTGCCGGATATGCCTTTTGTGAAGCAAATTTCTTTCACATTAACATTTTTTATCGTAATACTTTTGGTACACCTGGCTGGAAAACTGATGTGCAAAATGGTGAAACTGGTTATCCCTGGCGTTGTGGATCGTGTTTTCGGACTGCTGTTCGGGGCGAGTAAAGTGATTCTGGTTTTCAGTGTTCTCTTTTATCTGATTGACATAATCGACCCGCACGAAATCATCATCAAAAAAGATACCAAAGAACAATCCTTAGTGTACGAGTATCTCGAACCCATCGTACCGCAAGCTTTGGACTGGGAAAAATCAGCCTATTCTGAAACTCAAGACAATACACAAGAATAAACAAAACAACATACGTTATGGCTACAATGAAAGAAGTGGAACAGAACCTGATAGAAGAATTTGAACTCTTTGACGACTGGATGGACAAATACAATTACATCATAGAACTCGGCAAAGAGCTGCCCATGATTGACGAGCAATATAAAACGCCGGAATTTCTGATTGAGGGATGCCAATCTCAGGTTTGGCTGCGCGCCGACTACCGCGACGGGAAGGTGTTCTTCACCGCCGACAGCGACGCTATTATCACCAAAGGTATTGTAAACCTGCTGATTAGAGTTTTGTCGGAGCGCACGCCGCAGGAAATCATCGACAACGACCTCCATTACTTGGACGCCATTGGGCTGAAAGAGCATTTGTCCCCTACACGTTCCAACGGTCTGGCTTCCATGATCAAGCAAATCAAGTTGTATGCAGTGGCATTCAAAGCAAAAGAGTGTTAATTTTCAAAAAAGATAGTATATGAAAAAGATATTAGGAATCGGAAACGCCTTAGTGGATGTTTTGTTGAATATTGACAATGATGAAATATTGAAACAAAATGGCCTGGACAAGGGCGGCATGGTGATGATTGATGCGGAGCGGAAGAAAGAGCTGCACGAGCGAATTAAAAATATGCAACAGTCGTGCGCCACGGGCGGCTCCACCTCCAACACGATACATGGTTTGGCGCGTTTGGGAGCTTCGGCGGGCTATATCGGCAAGATTGGCCACGACGAGATGGGCAACTTTTTCTGCCGTGAGATGGAGCGCTTCCACGTGACCCCGCACATGATTGAATCGGATATCGACACGGGCATTGCCACTACTTTCATCTCGCAGGATGCCGAGCGCACCTTCGCCACCTACTTGGGCGCCGCCGCCATGATGACCCCCGATGAGCTGGATCCCAACGTGTTTGATCGATACGACTGCATACATGTGGAAGGCTATTTGATTTTCAACCACGACCTCATCCTGAAAGTCTGCCAGATTGCCAAGGAAAAAGGCTTGAAAATCTCCATGGACATGGCCAGCTACAACATCATCGAGGCCAACTACGACTTCGTGAAGATGCTCTTGACGGACTATGTGGATATTATCTTTGCCAACGAGGAAGAAGCCAAGGCCTTCACGGGCAAAGAGGGCCGCGAAGCTTTGGAAGTGCTGTCGCAATATTGCCCTGTGGCCATCGTGAAAGTCGGCAAGGAGGGTTCCTACATCAAGATGAACGGCAAAGTCACGCAGGTGGGCGTCATCCCTGTTAAGGCTGTAGATACCACCGGCGCTGGCGACATTTACGCCGCCGGATTCCTGTACGGCTTGATGAACGACTACACTCCTGAAAAGGCTGGTGAACTGGCCGCTTTCTTGGCCGGCCGCGTCATCGAGCACGTGGGCGCCAAGTTGCCCGATGAGGTTTGGGATGAAGTAAGGGAGAAGTTTTTTGCGTAAGAATTTACATAATCTTTGAAAACAACCACTGTCTTGGAGATTCCGCGCAAAGCGCGGAATGGTGGTGGGCCAGTGGATAATGATGGGCATTTCGCGGCGGGCAAACATTATGCTTCGGTGCACGCAACTCCCGCGCCGCGATTACGCGCACGGGTCATCATATACCACAATCCCGGAGATTGACATCTCTGGCTATAATCTGCAACGCCTACGGCGTTGGACTGGTGGCAGGAATACCGTTAAAACTGCTTAGCATTGCCGGTTACTTCGACAAGTTCTGTCACACCGTCGGCAAGCTCAGGCACCATTCGCAAGCTCAATCACAGTTGACAGGTTCATCCTCCGTCAAGGCCAACACAGTCAGTATTAACGCCGTAGGCGTTACATATCTGCACCCAGGGGTTGACACCCCTGGGTGCAGTACACTGCGCTTGTGTGGGGTTGCACTTCGCGCGTCTTGTCTCTTCGAGACTGCTCAAGGATGTGGTGTTATTTGCGGATGACCTTGAACGTTTTCAACACCCGCTTACCATCCCGCAATTCGAGATAATACGTTCCCGTGGCATATTGCCCGATCTGAAACGGGGTGATGTCCTCTGTGATGATGATGTGTTGCAACTGTTTGCCATTGCCGTCGTACAGGATAGCGCGGAGTCCGCCCGCGGGAATCACATAACCGTTGAGCTTTAGCTGCGCGAGGTTTTGCGTCGGGTTGGGATAGACTACAGCATTGAGGACAATCTGAGGAAGTTCGTCCACACCTATGGTCATGATCTCGTAAGGTTGCTGAACACCTTCCAGCACGGCAGTGGATCCTCCGTTGTTCGAGGCACGCTGCACTGCTATCTGCCCAACAGTATAGCTGACGCTACCGTTGTTGTTCCGGACATCGCCTCCCACAGGCACGATGGCGGACTGGGCAAACGCCACCCCTGCAAAACAGAGCAGGAAAAGGATAGTAATTGTAATCTTTTTCTTCTTCTTTTTATGTTTAATTGCCAATAAATCCGTTCTCAGAGAACAAAACACAAAGAAAGTGGAGCTACAATCCGACAGCATCCTCTCGGTGGGGCTGGACTCCCTGTTAGTAAGATACTGAAGAACAAGCCCCACCTGATTGGCAATAAATACTCAACAGGCAAGCTTGGTTCCCGATATCCGTACTAACATTCGTAAACTGTCCAGGTTCACCGAGACGGATAAGCGAAAACTCGCTTTCTTTTCAATAAAATATGTCATTCCCCTTCCGCCCGTTTCAGACTTCGGGACGAACAACGGGGCAAAGATAGTGAAAAAAAATCAACAACCTTACTCTTTCATCTTTTCCAATAGTGCGCTGGTCTGGATTTCCATTCGGCTGAAGGCGAACCATTTCTTCCCCAAATCCTTAAGGGAAGCGCCAATATGGTACACGGTGTCGTCAATGCAAAGGAACCGGTCGTGCGCCTGCGCGAACTCATGCACCTCAATCGGAGGATATTGCATGTCGTGTTTCAGCACATCGGCACTGAGGTTTGATGTGACCTTCTTTGTGTAGATAACCGCTTCAACCCCGTCCGTACGCTTGTCCAGCAAGGCCAATGTCGTGTCGTCCACATAGTTGTCGAACAATACCATACGCCGCTTGGCACTCCGAATCAAATCGCTCACAAACCGATGCGCATCAAATATCTGTCCGTCGAAAAAGATGCCTTGTGCAGGAGTCAAATGCTTGTCTATTCTTTGAAAGACCTCATCTATTCGTCTATCAGTTTCTGACAGATGAAGTTCAATGTGCTTCAGTCGTTGAAATACAGCTGCATTCACCATCAAAAATCGTCGCATGGCTACAAATGCATTCATTATCCGCACACTCACTTCAATAGCTTTTTGGGAATGTAATACAGATGACAACTGGGCGATCCCCTGCTCTGTAAAAACATACGGTAAAGAAGGACTATATTTAATTGCTTGTAGGTTATCGCATTTTGCGACAACCTTATCCCGTTCAAATTCAGTGAGTTGAAATCGAAAAGATTCTGGAAATCTAGCAATATTCCGTTTCACTTGTTCATTCAATCGACTGGTTGTCACCCCATAAAGCCGCGCCAGATCGCGGTCAATCATTACCTGCTGCCCGCGGAATTCCATGATCATCGCCCCGATGGACTCGGTGCTTTCAGCCATTGACACTTCTGCCTTGTTTTCTTTTGCACCAACACACGTTTTCTGTAATAGAATCTTGTCTTCCAGTCTCATGGTAATTGTTGTTCTTATAAAAATATTTTTGTTGTTCATAGTCGCCCACCCTTCCGTCCGTTTCAGACTTCGAGGCGAACAACGGGGCAAAGATAATTAAAAAAATTATTCACTATCTTTTAAAATAATTTTATTTGATTATTCCAGTCCATAGTGGCTCCTTCGGAAACACACACCTTTTCACTCCTCCGCCGTGAGTGTCAATGCCCCGACCTCCGGGTGTGCTTCGTTCAGCCATAAGACGGAGGCCATGTCGCGCGTAACTTCGCCCGTGCCCAAGTCGCAGTCGTTGGTGAACCGCACGGGCAGGGCGTGCGCCGTGAAGCCGAACTTCTCATAATATCTCCGCAAATCCCCATTCTCCGGGATCAGCGCTACTGCGTCCATGGCGCACGCCCGCGCAGACCCTATCGCCTCGCGTATAACCTCGCCCGCTAACCCCTGCCGGCGGTACACCTCCTCCGTCGCAATGCCATACAAATAGCCAACCCTCCCCACTTCGCTCTCACAGGGGATGAGCAAACACACAGCGACCACACGCCCGTCCATCTTGCGCACGAACACGCGTCGGTGGTCATAGTAGCGCGACAAACAAGTGTGCACAAACGCTGTCTCGTCATGGAAACAGGCCTGCCACAACCGCACAATATCCCGCAAATCATCGTCGGCCAGCCGGGCGGTACGCTTCTCCACCAACCGCAATGGTTGATACGACAACTTCGACTGCCGTAAGCCAGGCAACCCCAAATCCTCCTCCCGGTTGATGTGGGTGTATTGCGGCGGCAAATGCAATGCAAACTGCTGGCTGATCATCGGAAACACACCCTCATAACGCGCATCGGCCTTCTCCACATGAATATCGAAGGTATGGCTGTTGATGGGCGAGCCGAGCGTGAACGCCACGAGATCGTCCTTCACAAACAACGCGCCGCCCAATAATCCGAATTCTTCAAAATGATCCAAAAAGCGACGAATAGCTATTTCTTCCATATTCAAATGCGTTGCGTCGCCCGCGTAATGCTCACGCCATTGGTGCAACAGTTGCAGACACGCATCGAAATGCTTGGATGTAAGGGTTTCGTAATGGTAGGAATACAGCGACTTGAACTTGTTGACATGATTGCGCTTGGCAGCTAATTTCCGCCCGCTGAAAGTCTGAAACGCCCGAGTTTCATACAGATAATCCGCCCTGAAACGGAGATTATCGTACAGAAAGCCATCTGGATAAAGTTGCTGAAGCTTTTTCTGCTCTTCATCAGATAGTTGCAACAGGACATATCCGTCCGCTCCGGCATCTTCTCCAATCTGCTCCAGAATTTGCGGCAAGTATGGTGTGTGGATGTTGGGATAGATCATGTATCTGGGCAGGCTGTGGCTTGCAGCGGACTGTGAACGAATTATCAGCCGGTCGGCGCACGCGGCCCACTGGTTGCCATAATATTCCCTCCAGCAAAAGAGATTAGCGAAAACATGATCGCACACACGCCCATAGTCCTGCAAGTGTTGCCGGAACAAAGATTGATCTTCAATTTGTATGGGACGGAATGTGAGATTCATGTGTGTAAACGGAGTTTTTCGTATTTTTGTCGCCAAAACTGACGGACAACCGGCAATAAAAAAAAGGGGCACTTTCATGTCCCTTGTCGGAGCCACTTGTGAGACTTGAACTCGCGACCTACGCATTACGAATGCGTCGCTCTACCAACTGAGCTAAAGTGGCTTTTTTGAGGCTGCAAAAATAGAAAAAAAATTGAAACATAACCCTTTTAAGAAATGAAAAAATTATTCTGCACCCTTTTCACCCTCGTTTTCTTCTTGGGCATGGCCTTTGCCCAGCATTTTGACCAATTTTTTGAAAATAAGAACCTGCGAGTGAATTATCTTCATATCGGCAATTTGACGCAGGAAGCATTGAAAATCGACCATTTCACAGCCGGTGGCACTTGGAACGGCACGCGCCAGTTTCTGATTGAGCCCGACATGTACGGCGACATCGTGGTTGAGTTGTTCGACTCCGTGTCCAACAAACTGCTCTACAGCCGCAGCTACTCATGCCTGTTTACCGAGTACCGCACCACCGAAAGGGGCGAAACCGAAGTAACCTCCATGGAAGAATCCGTGAATGTGCCGTTCCCAAAGAACACAGTGAAACTGAAATTCACGGCTTACGACCGCAAACGCCTGGGGACAGTGCTTTCCGAAAGCTATTTCAACCCTAACACAACCCCGACAGAGCCGCTGGTGAAGAACTATTCCACGATGAACCTGCACATCGGCAACACGCCCGACAAGGCCATCGACATCCTTTTCATCCCTGACGGATATGCCAAAAGCGATGCCAAACTGCTTAAAAAAGACATGAAACGCTTCGCCTCCTACGTGATGAACTGCTCACCCTATAAGGAGATGAAAAACAAGGTGAACATCCGCGCTATCAAAGGCTATTCTGAAGATTCTGGAATTACACAACCGCAAAACGATATTTACAAAAAGACACTGGTCAACACAGCATACAATGCTTTGGATTTGGATCGCTATCTGATGTGTTTAGGCGTGTGGAATCTGTATGATGTAGCCGATGATGCCCCGTTTGATGCTATCGTAATTATTTGCAACAGTGAAAAATACGGCGGCGGCGGAATCTATAATTTCTACTGCACGGTTTACAACCACGGCGAATACCCTGATTATGTGATTGTACACGAGATGGGGCACCTTATCGGAGGTCTGGCAGACGAGTATTACACTTCTGAAGTATCTGTACAAGATTTCTACCCTTCCGATGTGGAGCCTGTGGAACCCAACCTCACCACTTTGGTGGATTTTGACTCCAAATGGAAAAACATGTTGGATGAAAACACGCCTATTCCCACACCTGTCACGGGCAAGGGAACCCCAGAATATGACCAATTAGGTGTATATGAAGGCGGCGGCTATGTGGCCAAGGGTGTCTATCGTCCCGCCCAACATTGCACGATGCACCAAATCCGGTACAATGATTTTTGTCCGGTGTGCAAGAAAACATTGGAAGAGGTAATCGATTATTACGCGCGGTAATACGTGGTAGGGGCGAATAATCATTCGCCCTTACATATCATCATGCATTTTTGATTTTGTACATGTCCAGCACGTTCTGCATGAGCATGGCGATGGTCATGGGGCCGACACCGCCAGGCACGGGCGTGGCCGCGCTCAAGCGTTTCTCCAAGGCTTCTTTTGTGCGCGGGCTATAGACATCGCCCTCCAGCCCTTCGTCGGTGCGGTTGATGGCCACATCGATGAGAATGGCACCCTCTTTGAAATCTTCGGGCTTCAGCAGGTTAGGATGACCTGCGGCCGTGATGATGATATCGCCAATGCGCGTGATGTCGGACAAGTTCTTGGTGTGCGAGTGGCAGAGCGTAACGGTAGCGTTCTGTCGGATGAGCAACTGAGCTGTGGGCTCGCCCACCAGTTGGCTGCGCCCGATGACCACCGCGTGCTTGCCGGCAACCTCAATGTTGTTGGTCTCCAGCAATGAGATAATGCCCTTCGGCGTACAAGGCATCACGTATGGTTCGCCTAAGTGCAACAAACCCACATTCATAAGGTGCAAGCCATCTGCATCTTTTTTATAATCAATGAAATCCAAAATCTTGGCACTATCATAATGCACCGGCAAGGGCAACTGGATCAAGATGGCATCCACGGAGCGGTCATTGTTCAAGCGGTCAATGAGATCCATAATCTCCCGTTCCGAAGTGGTGGCAGGCAGCAGATAAGTGTCACAGTTCATGCCCAACGACTTGCAAGTTTTCTCCTTGCTGCGCACGTAGGAAAGACTGTCAGGGCGGTCGCCGACAAGGATAATGGCCAACTTGGGCACGCGGAAACCGATGGCCTTAATCATTTCAACTTCTTTGGTGATTTGGTCTTTTATCTGCTGGGCACAAGCCTTACCGTCAATGATTTTCATAATATTGGGATAAACAAAAGTGATTCCTGTTTTTTGCGGCGCGAAAGTACGAAAAAATCTGCACTTCGCCTCTTCTTGCTTTAGTGCGCTTCAAACCAACTGGTGCCTTCATTGATATCTACATCCAACGGCACCGATAACTGCATAGCACCACTCATGTGCTTGACCACCAGTGGTTTCAACACCTCCAATTCATCTTTCCGTGCATCGAATACCAATTCATCGTGCACCTGCAGGATCATCTTGCTCCGGAGGTTCAGTTCCCGCATTTCGCGGTGTATGTTGATCATCGCAATCTTGATGAGGTCGGCAGCAGTGCCCTGTATGGGCGCGTTGATGGCGTTGCGCTCGGCAGCCTTGCGCAATATGCCGTTTTGCGCATTGATGTCGCGAATATAGCGGCGGCGACCCAAAAGCGTCTCTACATACAGGTTTTCCCGGGCAAAATCCAATGTGTTGCTCAGGTAATCCGAGATTTTCGGGAAACTCTTGAAATAATCTTCAATGAGCTGACGCGCCTCTCCCTGTGGAATCTGCAAACGGTCAGCGAGCCCAAATGCGGAAATGCCATACAAAATACCGAAGTTCACCGTTTTTGCCGAGCGGCGCATGTCCTTGGTAACTTCATCTTGCGGCACTCCGAAGATGTGAGCGGCCATAGACGCATGGATGTCCTCATTCTTGCGGAAAGTCTCAATCATGCGTTCGTCGCCACACACGTGTGCCACGATGCGCAACTCTATCTGCGAATAGTCGGCAGCCAAAATCACATGCTCGTCATCGGAGGCCACGAACGCCTTGCGAATGTCGCGCCCGCGCTCTGTACGCACGGGAATGTTCTGCAAGTTGGGATTCACCGAACTCAACCGGCCTGTGGAGGTTATCGTCTGCGTGAAAGTGGTATGGATGCGTCCTGTCTTCGGATTGATCAGCTGTGGCAACGCATCAATGTAAGTGGATTTCAGTTTGGAAAGCTTGCGCCATTCCAGAATCAGCGGCACAATGGGGTGCTTGTGCGCCAGTTTCAGCAACACCTCCTCGCCCGTCTGGTACTGCTTGCTCTTGGTCAACTTGGCATTCTCAATAATCCGGAGCCGCTCGAAAAGAACTTCACCTAACTGCTTGGGCGAACCGATGTTGAACTGCACGCCAGCATAGTCGTAAATCTGGTTTTCCAACTCCTGCAATTCTGCTTTCATCGTTTCGGAATTCTTCTGCAACGTGGGCACATCCACCCGCACGCCCGCACGCTCCATATCGGCCAGCACGGGTACCAAGGGCATCTCCACAGTCTCAAATAATTTTTGCAACTGATTGTCCACCAATTCTTTTTGCAGCATAGAATATAACTGCACATACGCACTCACCCGCTCAATGGCTGAATCTTGCAGTGTTGCTGTAGAAGATTTCACAGTATAGTTGAGATAAGCATTGCAGATTCTTTCCAAACCATGTTGATTTTCAGGTTGGATAAGATAATGTGCAATTTGCAGATCGAAAATTTTGGCGGTTGGTTCAATCTTGAAAGCCTTCAGATACTTGTATGTCGGCTTGCTCTCATACGTCACCACCACATGTTCACCAGTGAAAACCCATTGTATAAGTTGCTGATAATAACGGTGTTCGCTCTCGACAAAATGATAATAGCACGTCTTGTCATCCAAGGCAAAGGCAAAACCGGCAATTTTCTCGTCTTGCAGAATCCAATCGAAGAAGCAGGGGTCAGGGGTCAGGGGACAGGGATCAGTAGTTAGTAGTTGATCCAAGGATTCGATTTGGATGAGGTTGGGCAGCAAGATATTCTCTTCTTGGAAGAGGTCGGTTTGTGCTTCGGCGGTCAGCTCCATGCCCTGATGGAACAAGTCCATCTCCGGCGCAAGCTGCTGCTGTTTCAGCGACAAGTCTGTGAAAATGCGCTGCGACAACGCTCTGAACTCCAACTCGTTGAAAATCGCTTTTAACTTCTCGGGGTCGGGACCCTTGTAGGCCATCTCCTCAAAATCGCACTCAATGGGCACGTCAATCATGATGGTGGCCAACTGCTTCGACATCAATGCTTGCTCTTTGTACTCCAGCAGCAAATTGCGCGTTTTCTCGTTGTCCTTGTCCAAGTTGCACGCATACATGTTCTCAATGGAGCCGTAGTTGGCCAGCAACTTCTGCGCGCGCACCTGTCCAATGGAAGGTACGCCCGGAATATTGTCGGACGAGTCGCCCCATAACCCCAGCATATCAATCAGCTGCTCTGGGGTTTGTATCTTGTACTTCTCACAAATTTCCGTAGGTCCAAGAATCTCTGCCGGTTGCCCGAACTTGCCCGGACGGTACATCTTGATGTTCGGGGAAACCAGCTGGCCGTAATCCTTGTCCGAGGTCATCATATACACATCAAACCCTTCTATTTCAGCATGTTTTGCCAAAGTACCCACAACGTCATCAGCCTCATAGCCGTCCATGGCCACCATGGTCACGCGGAAAGCATCCAAAATTCGCTGAATGTAAGGCACCGAAGCGATGATTTCGTCCGGCGTGGCCTCGCGATTGGCTTTGTAGTTCTCAAAATCCGCATGGCGGAACGTGGGCGCACCAGTGTCAAACGCAACGGCAATGTGAGTGGGCTTCTCGTTCTTGATAATCTCATAGAACATGTTGGTGAAGCCCAGAATGGCCGAAGTGTTCAGCCCTTTGGAGGTAAAACGCGGGCTTTTTATCATGGCATAATAGGCTCTGAAAATCAAGCCCATTGCGTCTATCAGGAAAAGTTTGGGTTTGGCAGATGGCATAAAGGGATGGTTATAAAATGAAAAATTTGGAGGAAAGGAGTTAAATTACAATTAAGAAATTAAGAAACTAAGTAATTAAGAAATATGGTCGGCGGTATATAGATGAGATGCACGGCCGTGCGTCTGTACAAAAAAATCAAATCTCTGAGGAGAGCATTTGAGAATAGTCGCGCGGGCCGAAGATGGCACTGCCCACGCGGATCATCGTGCTCCCCTCCTCGATCGCAATCGGATAATCGTCGGTCATGCCCATGGAGATCTCCTTAAAATCTGGATTATTGGAAAAGTATTTCTCTTTCAGGGTGTTGAAGATGTTGTGAAGCTTTTGAAACTCCTTGCGCACGCGCTCCATGTCTTCGGTGAAAGTGGCCATGCCCATCACGCCGCAAATCTTCACATGATGCAGATTTTGGAAAACCTCTCCTTGCAACATGGTTTCGCACTCGCCTAACGAGAATCCGAACTTGGTATCCTCTTTGGCAATATGGAACTGGATCAAACAAGGTATCACCCGATCGTTCTTGGCAGCCTGTTTATCAACCTCTTGAAGCAAGGCTTCGCTGTCTATGCTGTGAATCAGCGTGACAAACGGCGCGATGTATTTGACCTTGTTGGTCTGCAGGTGCCCAATGAAATGCCACTGAATGTCCTTGGGCAGCACCTCGTGCTTGGCCTTCATCTCCTGCGCCTTGTTCTCGCCAAAAGCACGATGTCCCTCATCATAAAGCATCTGGATGTCCGTCGCCGGTTTGAATTTGGAAACGGCAATCAATTGCACATTACCTGGAATGGTATTTTTGATTTGATGATATTTTTCGATATTCATATCATTATTTTTATTGGTTGATGTAGAGACGGTCATGCACCGTCTCTACGATAAATCAATTGATTTCATAACGCAATCCCACAGGCGTTGCGCGGTCTGGTCCCAGCTGAACAATTTGCGTTGTTCGCGGCCTTTGGCAATCAGTTCCTGCCGTAGGTTTTCATCGGCGGCCAAGCGTGTCATAGCGTCAGCAATTTGCTCCACGGAGATTGGATCGACGAGCAGGGCCGCGTCACCGGCCACCTCGGGCATGGAGGTTACGTTGGAAGTGATGACGGCCGTCTCCGCGTTGAAAGCCTCCACAATGGGGATGCCGAAGCCCTCGAAGAGCGTAGCATAGACCAGCGCGAGCGCCGAAGCCATCACTTGCGACAGATCCTCGGCAGACAGACGGCCTACAAAGCGGACATCCTTGGCAAAGGTCATGCTCCGGAGCACCTCATCCAGCTCATCCTGCTTGCCCGCACGCGCGCCCACGACCACAAATTGGGTGTCGGCACCCGTTTGCTTCTTATACAGCTCAAATGCCCGCAAAATATTCGCCAAATTCTTGCGCTTGTGGATGGCACTGACAAACAAAAAATAGTCGTGTCCATCTGCATATTGTTGTTTTACAACCTTTTGCTGTTCCTCTGGCAGCGGACGATAAACCTCATTGCTGCCGTTATAGACCACATCAATCTTATCTTCAGGGATCCCATAGAAACGTTGGAGGTCTTGTTTGGAGAACTCCGAAACTGTGGCAATGCGCGTTGCCTTGCGGGCATATTTCGGGAAGAAACGGGTATAGTAGTTTTGATATTTGGATTTGAGAAAATCTTTCCGGTGCTCGAAGTTAAGATCATGAATCACATCCACTTGCGGTACATTTGTGCGCAGGGAGAGCCATCCGTCGGTGGACAGGAACAGATCGGGCTTTATCTTGCGCAGCACGCGGGGGATGGAAAACTCGAAGTAGATGTACCACAAGTACGGATGGCGCGCGGGGGGAAATATCTCCACGGGAATCACATTCTCCGCAAATATGAATTGCGGGTCATGCTTGCGGTCAAAAATAAAATAAAACGTATGTTCCGGATGTTGCAGAACGATACGTTTCATACTTTCGTAAGTAAACCAGCCAATTCCCTCCAGCTTGTCTTTCAGTAGCAATCTTGTATTAACAGCTATTTTCATGTGTTGTGACTGGTCTATCCATAAAAAAGTGACCCCGGCGGGATTCAAACCCACGACTTTCAGAACCGGAATCTGACGTTCTATTCAGCTGAACTACGGGGCCATTTTCAAAAAAGGGTGGGATTCGACAGGCTCACCCACCCTTTTACTGAAATATTATTTATTCACCTGGAATTTCTTATCACCGTTGACGAAGAAGTTGACAATCTGGTTGGCAGCAGCCAAACCAGCATTGATGTTAGCTTCGGCGGTTTCGGCACCCTGTTTTTTCGGGGTAGCGAAGAAGCGCTTCTCAAACTTGCTGAACTCTTCCATTGCTTCAGGAGCAATATCAGTGCAGTATTTGAGATCTTCGCGCTCTGCCATCAAAGCGATCAGCTCTTCCTCGTTGATGACTTCCTTGCGGGCAGTGTTGATCACACAACCGCCTTTCGGCATCAAGCCAACCAAAGCCTTGTTGATAGACTTCTTAGTCTGGTCGTTGGCCGGAATGTGCAGGGAAATGTAGTGGCAGTTCTTGTAGAGATCTTCCAGCGTATCGGGAACGATTACGCCTTCTGCCTCCATCTTCTCCTTCGGGATGAACGGGTCGAAAGCCCAAACTTCCATACCGAGGGCGCGGGCCTTCTCAGCCACGAGGCGACCTACATTGCCGTAAGCCTGAATACCGACTTTCTTGCCTTTCAGCTCAGAACCGGTACCGGGTTTGAAGGTGTTGCGGGCCATGTAGATCATCATGCCGAGGGCGAGTTCAGCCACAGCGTTGGAGTTCTGGCCAGGGGTGTTCATCGCCACGATGTTGTTGGCGGTGCAAGCGGCCAAGTCGAGGTTATCGAAGCCAGCACCTGCGCGGACCACGATCTTCAGGTTCTTGGCGGCGTCCACCACTTGGGCCGTCACTTTGTCGGAACGGACAATCAAAGCATCTACATCAGCTACTGCTGCGTAGAGTTCTTCTGCGGTCTCATATTTTTCCAACAATGCCAATTCATATCCAGCCTTTTCCACGATAGCACGAATGCCATCAACAGCTGCCTTTGCAAAAGGTTTTTGGGTTGCAACTAAAACTTTCATCTCTTTCGTTTTTATTTGTTAGCTTTTTCGAAATCTTGCATACATGAAACGAGAGCTTCAACATCTTCCACGGTGCAAGCGTTGTAGAGGGAAGCGCGGAAGCCGCCCACGGAACGGTGACCCTTGATGCCCACCATGCCGCGCTCCTTGGCGAAGGCCATGAAAGCATCCTGTTTGTCTTCGTAACCCGGAGCCATCACCCAGCAGTGGTTCATGATAGAACGGTCGGCCTTGTCAGCCACAGTGCCCACGAACATGCTGTTGCGGTCGATTTCTTCGTACAACAGGTTGGATTTCTTCATGTTGATCTTGTTCATCTCAGCCACACCGCCGATGGTGTTCTTCAGCCAAGTGAGGGTTTCGTGCATCACGAAAATAGGCAGTACTGGAGGCGTGTTGAACATGGAAATGTTCTTGGCTTCCTCAGCAGCGTGCGTACGGTAGTCAACCATCGTCGGCAGCGGGTTCATATAAGCACGATCGCCAATGTTACCCAAGATGTCCTTGCGCACAATGACGAAAGTAACGCCGGCAGGACCTACGTTCTTCTGAGCACCACCGTAAATGAGACCGTATTTGGTCACATCCACCGGACGGCTCATGATGTCGGAGCTCATATCGGCCACGAGCATCACATTGTTGCACTCCTCAGCGGTGAAGTCCTTGCGGATTTCAGTACCGTAGATGGTGTTGTTCGTGGTGATGTGGAAGTAATCAGCATCTGCGGGAACAGTCCAGCCTTTCGGAATGTAGTTGTAAGTCTTATCTTCGGAAGAAGCGATGATTTCCACCTTACCGAAGTTCTTGGCTTCTTTGGCAGATTTCTTTGCCCAAACGCCAGTCTGCAGGTAAGCAGCTTTCGTTTTCAGAAGGTTAGCGGGCACGGTGAAGAATTGTGTGCTGGCACCACCGCCGAGGAAAAGAACCTCATAGTTGTCGGGGATGTTGAGCAAGTCGCGCCACAGTTGGCGGGTCTCAGCCATGATACGCTCCCAACCCGGAGTACGGTGGGAAATTTCCATCAAACCGATACCAGTGTTATCAAAATTGCGGATAGCGTTGATGGTGGATTCAACAGCTTCTTTCGGGAGGACGCAAGGTCCGGCATTAAAATTATGTACTTCTTTCATAACTTTTTGATTATGTTAATGTTATTATTATTTATCTTTTTTTCAAAAGCGTTGCAAAGATACAAAATATATTGTGTCTATTTACTTTTCAGTACATGTGAGAAATTCATTCATAATCACCCCGTTTTCAGGATAAATGATGTCGGTGGTGTCATGATAATTCAATGAAAAACAATCTGTTGTGAGTACCGTATCAAAGGTGGTGATTGGAACGGGATACCCATACGTGTGAACCAGATCGGAATCTATTATCTCGTATGTTCCGCCTGATGTGCAGGTGCATTTTTTCGTTTTAGTACAACTTGCCACAAAAAAAACGCTCAAAACCAGAACCAGAAAAATGTAAAATGATTGTTTCATAACAACATGATTTTTAATTGATTTATGGATTGCAAAGGTACATAAAATATTTGAATAAAAACGGCATAAAAAAAAGCAGGAGCGTTTAACGTTCCTGCTTGGTGGTACCGAAGGCCGGGATCGAACCGGCACGAGTGTTACCTCATTGGTTTTTGAGACCAACGCGTCTACCTATTCCGCCACTTCGGCTCAAATCGGCGGCAAAAATACACTTTTTTTGCTTTGCTCCGATTTTTTCTTGCTCTTTTTATTGAGACGCACGGCCATGCGTCTTTATTACTATTTATTAATCCAACCCTGGATGGTCTCCAGCGTTGCGGCTGGAACATCCAATTTCAGCTTCTTGCGCATACCGCCAAGGTCATTCAACAGCTTATTTGGATTGGCCTGCTTGAGTTGGTCAACGGTGAGAATGTTGAGCTTTTTCAACGCGGGAATCCAGGCGGCATCCATGCCCAAGGCAATGAAATCCTCGTCTTTGCTGACCTCCTGTTTCTTCTCCGGACGCATCTGCGGGAAGAAGAGCACATCCTGGATGGAGGGTGAATTGGTCATGATCATGGCCAGACGATCGATACCGATTCCCAAACCGGCTGTCGGCGGCATACCGATCTCCAATGAGCGCAGGAAGTCTTCGTCCAAAACCATAGATTCCGTATCACCGCGCTTGCCGAGTTCCAGCTGGTCCTCAAAACGCTTGCGCTGGTCAATCGGATCGTTCAACTCGGAGTATGCGTTGCAAATCTCTTTGCCGTTGCACATTGCCTCGAAACGCTCGGTAAGACCCGGTTTGGAACGATGTTTCTTGGTCAGCGGTGACATCTCAATGGGATAGTCGTAAATGAAGGTCGGCTGGATGAGCTTCGACTCGCAAGTCTCACCGAAGATTTCATCAATCAGCTTACCCTTGCCCATAGTGCTATCGACCTCCACACCTTGCGACTGTGCGAATTTGGCCAATTGCTCCTCGTCCATTTCGGAAATATCCGTGCCGGTGAAATGCTCTATAGCCTCAAACATGGTATAGCGCTTCCACGGGCGCTTGAAATCGATGATGTTATCCCCTACTTGCACCTTGGTGTCGCCATGCAATGCGAGAGCGATTCTCTCCACCATCTCTTCCACCGTGTTCATCATCCATTCATAATCCTTGTACGGCACGTACAATTCCATCTGGGTGAATTCCGGATTATGGAAACGGTCCATACCTTCGTTGCGGAAGTCCTTGGAGAACTCATACACGCCGTTGAATCCACCCACAATCAATTTTTTCAGATACAACTCATCGGCAATACGCAGATAGAGCGTCATATCCAAAGTGTTGTGGTGGGTTTTGAACGGACGGGCGGCAGCACCACCGTAGAGCGGTTGCAGAATCGGGGTTTCGACTTCCAGATAGCCCTTTTCGTTCAAATAGTTACGCATAGTGTTCACCAGCAGTGTGCGCTTGATGAACGTATCCTTAATGTGCGGATTCACGATGAGGTCGATGTAACGCTGGCGATAGCGCTGCTCCGGATTCTGGAAAGCGTCATACACCACACCGTCCTTTTCCTTCACAATGGGCAGCGGACAAACTGATTTGCAGAGGATGGTGAACTCCTTCACATGGATGCTGATTTCACCCGTTTGGGTAACGAACACGAAACCTTTCACGCCGATGATATCGCCTATGTCCAACTTTTTGAACACGCTGTTGTACATAGTTTTGTCCTCACCCGGACAAATCTCGTCACGTTTGGCATAGACTTGGATTTTGCCCACGGCATCCTGAAGCACGTAAAATGAAACGGCGCCCATGATGCGCTGACTCATGATACGTCCGGCAATGCTCACTTCTTGGAATTTGGTATTGTCTTTCGGGAATTCCTCAAGAATTTCTGCGGTGGTGGCATTCACCTCGTATTCGGCTGCCGGATAGGGATCAATGCCGAGGTTCAATAAGTCTTCTAATTTCTTTCTGCGGATGATTTCTTGTTCGGATAATTCTGGCATAACTATTTGTGTTTAGGGTTGCAAAAGTACAAAAAAAGCAGGAGTGTTTGGATTTTCGAGGCACAAAAAAAAGAGACCGGAATTCCGGTCTCTTTTTCTATTGGAATTCGCCAACGGATTATCTAACCACAACTTTCGTGGTGTGATTGTTGACTTTCAGCATGTAAACACCAGCCTTCATGTTGGAAACATTGATCTTGGTGGAGTTCACGAATTGCTCGCTGTAAACCTTCTGGCCAACCAAGTTGAACATTTCAACGAGAGTTCTCTCATTGTTGGGATTGTTCACCGTGATCTCGGTGGTGGCAGGGTTAGGATAAATGGTAACATTGTTCTTGTCCATTTCTTCCACGTTCACGATAGCGCAATCGTCGCAAACAGCGTGGAGACCAATCAAAGTATGGTATCTTTCACGAAGCCAGAACAAGTCAGGCATAGCGGTTGCATACCAGTTATGTTCAGGATCAAGGGTCCAATCATAACATGTGCTGTAGTTCATATTTAAGTCGCCGCGAGGAAGTTCACCACCATTGGTATATTCATCACGAGGGTCTTTCGTAGCATAGAACATGAAACGGCGGCAGGTAGTGTCGATAACAGTGTGGCCTGTAGTACCAGGGATGAAGGTGTAGAACACAGCCAGTCTGTTGCAGCTGAGGTTGGACATTCCTTCCGGAGTAGCGAAAACTTTATCTTGCCACATGCTAGATGTGTCAGATTGATGCAACAGGAAGGTTTGTTCAAAAATTTGAACGCCAGCATCCAAATTGTCAGTACCACCCCAAGGAGAGTTGGACATAGCCGGCATACAGGTAGTAGGATCAATAGGAATCCAGAGAGCGGCGTTGTAGAAAAGGGTGTCAAGAGTAGCCTCGTCAATTGAACGATATTGATGAATAGCCTCATTGTCAAGGTTGATGAGATACATGATCTTCAATGTATCCACAACATCAGCAGGAACTGCTTCGCCATCCAAGTAACCATAGACTATCTCCAGAGAGTCGATGGAATAATTGGAAGTGCCCCACAAAGCGGGAACATTGGAGAATGTGGAACCATAATAGAAAGTCTCCCAGCAAGAATGTGTCCAGTCATACACGTGACCGGTAGCTTGGAACTGTGCAGGGCTCGGATCGGAGTTGCTCCAAGGAAAATATGCATTGGTGTCTTTACACATGATCACACCTGCTGCTTCCAAACCATCAGGCAATTGCATAACGTTTGCAAGACCCTCACCATACTCAAACCAGAAAGAAGAAGCTGCATTCTTGTCTTGAATTCTGTTCGTTGTCTTTTTCACGAATTTGCTGGAAATTCTCTCGGGAGCTGTTTTAACCATAACATTGCCCGTTTGAACGTGTTGAGCAAATGATGCCATGACAATCATCATAGCCATTAAAAATGTAAATACTTTTTTCATTTGTTTAAGATTTAATTTATAATTAAGTTTCTTTGCTTCTATTTTAAGAGCCTGCAAATATACATTTTTTTTATTATATAGCCAACTTTCGAAAAAAAATATGTTTATTAAGACTCTTCCGAGAAGTTATCGATTTCTTCACGCAGGT
Organism: Bacteroidales bacterium; assembly: GCA_017554325.1. Classification (GTDB taxonomy): domain Bacteria; phylum Bacteroidota; class Bacteroidia; order Bacteroidales; family WCHB1-69; genus F23-D06. The sequence goes on along the minus strand of JAFZIP010000011.1, from coordinate 51,133 downwards.
TCTCGATGATGAAATTCTGCCGCTCTATGGAGTTGTTGCCCATATAATACTCGATTATCGCATCAATATTGGCTTTCGGATCTAACACCACTGGCTCCAATCGAATAGCTTTTCCGATAAAACCCTGGAATTCTTTCGGGGATATTTCACCCAAACCTTTGAATCGTGTAATTTCCGGCTTGCCGCCCAACGACTTGATGGCTGCCAATTTTTCCTCTTCTGAGTAGCAATAATGCGTTTTTTGCTTGTTGCGCACGCGGAAAAGCGGGGTTTGGAGCACATAGACGTGTCCGGAACGCACCACATCGGGGAACAGCTGCAGAAAAAAGGCCAGCAAAAGCAAGCGAATGTGCATGCCGTCCACATCGGCATCGGTGGCAATCACAATATTGTTGTAACGCAACCCTTCCAAGCCATCTTCCAAATTCAAAGCTGCCAGAAGCAAAGCCAATTCCTTGTTCTCGTAAATGGCACTCTTTTTCTTGATGATGTTCGCAGGCTTGCCCATCAGACTGAACACGGCCTGTGTGTTGGCGTCGCGCGACTGCGTGATGGAACCGGAAGCGGAAATACCCTCCGTGATGAAGATGGTGGTCTCCAACCCGCGCGGATCGTTGGTGTTGAAATGGTACCGGCAATCGCGCAACTTGCTGTTGTTCAAGCTCACTTTCTTCTGCAACTCCTTCGATTGCTTCTTCAGATTGGCAATCGCCGTGCGCTCCTTTTCGGCCTCTTGAATCTTTTTCAAGATGATATCCGCCACCTCCTGGTGTTTGTGCAGGTAGTTGTCCAACAGCCTGCCAATCATCTCGTTCACATAGTACCGGACAGTTTGGCCGCCAGGTTCCATGTAATCGGATCCCAATTTGGTCTTGGTCTGCGAGTCGAACAGCGGGTCCTTGATTTTCACCGACATGGTGGCGCACACGGAGTTGCGCACATCGCTGGGCTCGAAGTTCTTCTTGTAGAAATCGCGAAAGGTTTTCACGATGGCCTCGCGCATGGCCTGCTGGTGCGTGCCCCCATGGATGGTGTATTGGCTGTTTACGAAGGTGTAGTAGTCCTCGCCATATTTGCGGGTGGTGTGCACCATGGCAAACTCGAAATTCTCGTCGTGAAGATAGATAGGCTCATACAGGCGGTCGCTGCCGGTTTCCTTGTTCAGCAAGTCCAGCAAACCGTTTTTGGAATAAAACTTCTGTCCGTTGAAATTAATCGTGAGCCCGCGGTTCAGATACACATAGTTCCAAAGCAGGTTTTCGATGTATTCGGTGTACCAGTCGAAGTTGACGAAAATAGTATCGTCGGGCAGGAAAGAGGCCATGGTGCCGTTTTTCTCGGTGGTGTCCTCAATCGGGTATTCCTTTATCAGTTTGCCTTTGGAAAATTCCGCTTTTTTGATTTTCCCGTCGCGGACGCTTTGTACCAAAAGACTGGTGGATAGTGCATTCACGGCTTTCACGCCCACGCCGTTCATACCGATGGAGGCAAAATCGCCTTTGAAGTTGCGGCCGGTGTTCATCTTGGAGTAGCAATCCACCACTTTGTTCAAAGGAATGCCGCGGCCGTAGTCGCGCACAGTGACGCGTTTCTCTTTGATAGTCACCTCAATAGCCTTTCCGTAGCCGTTCATGAACTCGTCAATGGCGTTGTCCATCACCTCTTTCAGCAGCACATAAATGCCATCGTCGTGGGAGGAACCGTCGCCCACCTTGCCGATGTACATGCCGGGCCGCGTGCGGATATGGTCATCCCAATTCAGGGTTATAATAGCGTCGTCTTTGTATTCTGACATAAATGGTTAGTGGTTATTGTTTCTCAATCCGCGCGTTGATCTTCACATCGTCCATCTCCATTTCCACACCGTTTTCCACCTTGTCGGCGAAAGTCAATGATGTGCAGAGGGTTTCGTTGCAGATGTGCTGCTCGAAGGCCTTCAACGCGGGGGTAATCACTTCGTGGTTTTCCACGGTGATGGCGATCTTGTCCAACACCTCGAAGTTATTCTCCTTACGGTAGGTCTGCACCAATTTCACGAACTCGCGGGCATAACCTTCGTTCTTCAGCTCTTCGCTTACCTCAATGTCCAAAGCTACGGTCAGCGCGTCGAAGTTGGCCACCACCCAGCCGGGGATATCCTGTGCCTGGATCTCCACGTCATCGGTGGTAATCTCCACTGGTTGTCCTTCGATTTCGAACTTCATCACGCCTTCTTTCTCCAGTTGTGCGATTTCGGCCTGTGAGAAACCGGTGATCTTGGCGGCCACCTGCTTCATAATCTTGCCGTACTTCGGTCCTAACTTCTTGAAATCTGGTTTGATACGTTTCACGAACACACCGTCTTCGTTGCTGACGAACACCAACTCCTTCACGTTGACCTCGTGCAGAATCAGATCCTGCACCAACGAAAGCTGCTGTTTGAAATGCTCGTCCAACACAGGAATCATAATCTTGGCCAACGGCTGACGCACCTTCAGGTTGGTTTTCTTTCTCAACGAAAGCACCATAGAGGAGATTTGCTGTGCGAGCTGCATGCGCTCCTCCAACTCCTTGTCAATCAGTTCTTCATGTACCTCGGGATAATTGGCCAAATGGACAGATTCGAACGGCTCCTTGCCAGTGATGGTGTTGAGATCCTGATAGAGCTTGTCCATAAAGAACGGCGCGATCGGAGACGCGATCTTGGCGATGGTCTCCATACAGGTATAAAGCGTCTGATAAGCGGAAATCTTGTCCTCGCTGTATTCGCCCTTCCAGAAACGGCGGCGACAGAGACGCACGTACCAGTTGCTGAGGTAAGCATCCACAAAGTCCTGAATCTCACGGCCTACCTTGGTCGGCTCGTAGTCAATGTAGTTCTCTTGACAATGTTTCACCAACGTGTTCAACTCGGAGAGAATCCAACGGTCGATTTCGGGCCTGTCCCCGTAGGGGATCTCCTTCTCTTTGTACGTAAATCCGTCAATATTTGCGTACATAGCGAAGAAGTTGTAGGTGTTGTACAGCGTGCCGAAGAACTTGCGCTGCACCTCGCCGATACCGGCCTCGTCGAACTTGAGGTTGTCCCACGGGGAGGCGTTGGTGATCATGTACCAGCGCGTGGCGTCCGGACCGTATTTGTGGATAATCTCGAACGGATCCACAGCGTTGCCCAAACGTTTCGACATTTTGTTGCCGTTCTTGTCGAGCACCAAACCATTGGAAATCACGGATTTGAAAGCCACACTGTCGAATAGCATCGTGGCGATGGCATGCAACGTGAAGAACCAACCGCGCGTTTGATCAACGCCCTCCGCGATGAAGTCGGCGGGGAAGTTGGTCTTGAAGAACTCCTTGTTCTCGAACGGGTAGTGCAGCTGGCTGTACGGCATGGAGCCGGAGTCGAACCACACGTCGATGAGGTCGCTCTCGCGGTACATCTTCTGGCCACTCGGGGAGACCAATACGATGGTATCCACGTAAGGTTTGTGCAAATCGATGTTGTTGTCGTAGTTTTCCTGCGACATATCGCCCACTTTGAAGTTCTTGTAGGGGCTTTCGGTCATGAAACCAGCTTTGATGGACTTGTCGATTTCGGCCAGCAACTGCTCGATGGAGCCGATGCAAATTTGCTCTTTCTTGTCCTCGGTGGTCCAGATGGGAAGTGGCACGCCCCAGAAACGGGAGCGGGAGAGGTTCCAATCGACGAGGTTTTCGAGCCAGTTGCCAAAACGGCCGGAACCGGTAGCGGCTGGTTTCCATTTGATGGTCTTGTTCAGCTCCATCATGCGCTCTTTGTACGCGGTCGTCTTGATGAACCAAGAGTCGAGCGGATAGTAGAGCACGGGCTTGTCGGTGCGCCAGCAGTGCGGGTAGTTGTGGGTGTGCTTTTCGCTCTTGAAAAGCTTGCCCTGCTCCTTCAGCATCACGACGATATCGACATCCAAGGATTTGTCCTTCTCCGTCTTGGTGGGGTCGTAAGCGTTCTTCACGAACTGACCGGCGTAGGGACGGTAAGCCTCCACGTCCATGCAGTTTTTGACAAATTCAGGATCAAGGTCCTCGATGCGGTAGAACTTGCCGGTACGATCGACCATGGGTTGGCGGATGCCATCCTTGTCAATCATCACGAGCGGCGGGATGCCAGCGGCGGCGGCCACGCGCTTATCGTCGGCACCGAAGGTCGGGGCAATATGGACGATACCTGTACCGTCTTCCGTGGTGACATAATCGCCAGGGATGATGCGGAACGCGCCCTCGCCGGGGTTCACCCACGGGATGAGTTGCTCGTACGAAATGCCCACGAGGTCTTTGCCCTTATACTCCTTCACAACTTCCGGAGCTTCCTTGAACATCGTAGAAACCAATGCTTTAGCCATCAGGATATAGCAAGGTTGCTCGGTGTAAGGATGTACGGTCTTCAGCAGCACATAGTCGATATTCGGACCCACACACAAGGCGGTGTTGCTTGGCAATGTCCAAGGCGTCGTCGTCCAAGCTATTGCGTATGTAGGAATCCCATCAACTCTAAACTCTAAACTCTCATCTCTCAACTTAAATAATGCCACGCAAGTCAAATCCTTCACATCGCGGTAGCAACCGGGCAGGTTGAGCTCGTGTGAGCTAAGTCCGGTGCCGGCAGCGGGAGAGTAAGGTTGGATGGAGTAGCCCTTATAAAGCAGACCTTTCTTGTAAAGCTCTGACAATAAATACCATACGGTTTCAATATACTTGTTGTCGAAGGTGATGTAGGGGTGCTCGAGATCAACCCAGTAGCCCATTTCGCGGGTAAGGTCGTCCCATTTGTCCTTGAATTTCATCACCTCGCGGCGGCAGGCCTTGTTGTAGTCCTCCACGGAGATTTTCGTGCCAATATCCTCTTTCGTGATGCCGAGGGTCTTCTCCACACCGAGTTCCACGGGCAGGCCGTGCGTGTCCCAACCGCCCTTTCTGCCGACGTACTTGCCGGTAAGGGTTTGGTAGCGGCAGACGATGTCTTTGATGGTGCGGGCCATCACATGGTGAATGCCGGGCATACCGTTGGCAGATGGCGGTCCTTCAAAGAAAACGAAGCGCTCATGCCCTTCGCGGGTCGATAAACTTTTGGCGAAGATGTCTTTATCTTCCCAATATTTTCTCATTTCTTCCCCAATCCCAGGGAGGTTAAGACCTTTATATTCAGTATATTTCATCGATAAATAGATTTTTCCAAAAAACTGGCAAAGATACAAAATTTAACGGAAAATATGCAATCAGATTAAACCTGTTGTTTATTCCTTTAGTAGCCATTTCCATACTGGGGTAACTTCAATGACACCATACTGGTCTTCAAACATAGTTTCTTCATCGTATGTTAGTATGATGCGTCTTTTACAGGAAACGCGTTTAGGCAGTTTTTGCAAAGCATCTGTCTCTCGTTTTAAAGTTTCCAAGTCGTGCAAAGAATAACATACCTGAATGGCAATTTCGTCTTCCGGAATATAGAAGTCCACTTCGTACCCGCCGCCATAGAAAAAAACTCGTTCGTTGTCCCTGTCATGGCCATAAACACGGAAAAGTTGCAATGCCACTATGTTTTCAAGGAGCATGGTGCTTTTGTCAATGAGAAAAAGCCCAAGTATCCCATTATCAATAAAATAGTATTTACAATTACTTTCTTTTTCAGCCAGTGTTGACGCATAGTTTTTGAGCCTTAACAATAACCAAGCATCCTCGCAATATTCGATATATTTGATGGTGGTGGCCAAACTGAGTTTTCCTCCGACACTCGACAGCAAGTTGTTGACTCTGTTGTAGGAAATGGGACGGCACACGCTTTCGGCCATTTTTCTGACTAGAATTCGGATGCCCGCCACATTCGTTATCTTATTTCGGGCAATGATGTCGCCAAGGTAGATTTTCTGATATATACTGCTCAAATAGTTGCGTTTTGCAGGCATCAGCGCTGCCGCAGGCAAACCTCCATAATGCAGGTATTCATCAAAATGGTACACCACATTGGCTCGACCTTCGGTAGTTAACACCTCTGTTTCAAGGGTCGGCACTTTGTGAACGGCAAGAAATTCCTTGAAACTATATGGATAAACCTCTGCTACGAGAAAACGCCCGCCCAGGGTGGTGTTGATTTCTCCGGAAAGCATTTTGGCGTTGGAACCCGTGAGGTAAATGACGTATTGGGAATCGGCCATCCGCCGGGCAAATTTATGCCAGTTGTCAATATTCTGCACCTCGTCCAGAAACAGCATAGGTCGTTTACCATACATCTCTTGGTGGCATTCTAATAATTTGTTGAAATCTTCTGTTCCAAAATCTTCCAGTCGTTCATCTTCAAAATTCAGATATAGAATTTCGTCCCACTTCTTTCCATTATCAAGCCATTGTTGGATACAATGATAGAGCATATAGGATTTCCCCACCCGCCGGACTCCCACCAACACACGGCAAGGAAAGTCATTGAGATTTTGTTCTCGTGGCTCCACAACATAACGCTCTACTTCTTGCTGGTTTTCTCGAAGAATCTGTTTCAATATTTGTTTATCCATGTGAATATCCTTTTTAATTTAATCGGTTGCAAAAATATAAAATTATTTAATACACTTACATGAAACAATATCAATTTTGTTTAATACATTAAACAAAGTCCACGATTTTTTTTTGTAAAAGTTGATAGGTGTAAAGGTTAGTTTTTTTTCCGCAATCTGCCGTGGAAGTGGTTGACATTTTTTTTACCGCCAAAAACACAAAAAACATCTTATTCTACCCTTTTTCGTTTCACCACCCTGCTCTCCCCGTTGGGATCGATGGTCACCATTACTGTGACTTCATCAATACGGGCGGCAGACTTCGACAAGGCGCGTAATTTCATCTTGGTTTTTACAAACAGCTGGACCCAGTATCCGTTACACTCGCCCGCCCCCATGCGGTTGCAGTCCTTGTCTAAAATGCCGGCACGATGGCCAGGGGAGTTCATCCATTGCGACACAACCTCCGATGCGGTTGACTGTCCATGGCCAATGTTTTCTCTTGTGATAGGGCAAACACCAAAATCTTGATGTGAAACGATATCCGGACCGCTGTCACCGTTCGGGCGGGTGTGCGTCATCTCTTTTATCGATTTCATCTCCGCCGCCCGGATCATGGCCAACTCCATGAGGAGGGAGTCCATGATGTAGGGTTTCAATCCTTTGGCGGCACGCTCCTTGTTGGTACACTCCACAACTTCTATTGCCTTCTTGTAGTTGAAACAGCCTGTGACCTCGAAACTGGTGGGCGTCTGGTCTGTTTCCGACTTCGTCCTGGACACTGTTGAGGTGTGTTCCTCTTTCTTTTGTGCCACTTGGACTTGCACTTTCCATTGACCAGCGGGAATGTCGCTCTTTTTGTCACCACCGGGGATGAAATACAGCACCCAGTAGTAGTATCCCTTCTGTGACAGAAAAGCCCCGCACCCCATGGCTTGCATGGTACTGCTGTAGACAGCCGACGTGTAATCACTTTTGTTTCTCAGATCCTTGACGACCTTGCTGATTTTGGTGTAATGGTCTTGGGAGTGGTGGATATAGTAATATTGGGTGAATGTTGATGGGTCGTGGTATTGTTCGGCGATAAGCTGAAGGTCTTTGCTCCCGTTGGGGCGCTGCCAGATCATGTCGGGATGCGTGCCGTTCAACTCCTCTTCGTAGCGAAAGGCCGATTCAGCGGCGCGGAGCATGGCTGCCTCAGTCAGGGAAGTCTCCATCCGTAGGGGCTTCAGTCCTTTGGCCTGCCGTATGTTATTGATATTGTTCATGATGTGGCGAGCCTTCCCATAATCAAATACACCACTGATAGTGCGGGGCTGCGCGGTGGCGGCAAGGGTGATGGCAATCAGGCAAATGGACAGCAGTTTTTTCATGATGATGATTTTTATGTTGGGAATAACTATTTTCCCTTCCGATTTATTGCTCACCAATGGATTTTTACAAATAACCATTTATGGATTTGTTGCCTGCGCCTTGTCGTTTCCATCTTTTAATCTGCTCAACCCTTATCCAAAAATTCGTACCTTTGCCGCTCCATAATCCACCAATAATGAAAAAAGTACTCTTACCAATAATCCTGCTGATAACGGTAACCCTCTTTGCTCAAAACGATTATACCCAATACGTGAACCCCATCATCGGGACGAACGGCATGGGACACACATTCCCCGGGGCGTGCTACCCTTTCGGGGGCGTGCAGGTGAGTCCCGATACGGACACCATCCCACACAGCGTCAACGGAAAGTACCAGCCGGGGGTCTATGACTACTGCGCTGGCTACCAGTACCGCGACAAGACCATCGTGGGGTTCAGCCACACCCACTTCAGCGGCACCGGCCACTCCGACATGGGCGACATCCTGCTGATGCCCTTCACTGGCGAGGTGCAACTCAACCCCGGCACCGCCGACAACCCCGATGCTGACTACCGCTCGCGCTTCAGCCACGCGACCGAGAAGTGCTCGCCCGGCTACTACGAGGTGCGCCTCAGCGACGACGACATCCTCGTGCAACTCACCGCCACCCCGCACTGCGGTATCCACAAATACACGTACCCCGAGGGCGAAACCCAGAAGCTCATCGTGGATCTCAACCACGCCATCTACAACTACGACGGCAAAGTGCTCTGGGCCTCCCTGCGCATGGAAGACCCTTACACACTGACAGGCTACCGCATCACAAACGGTTGGGCGCGAGAGAATTACGTCTATTTCGCCATCCACTTCAGCAAGCCCGTGGCGCACTATGGCTATCAGGATTTCGGAAAACAAGACTACAACGGCTTTTGGCGTCGCTTCGACTTGAACCATGACTTCCCCGAAATGGCAGGCCGTAAAGTGGTGGCTTGGATAGAGTTCAAAGATGACAATGACACAGTGGTAGAGGTGCAAGTGGCGCTTTCCGCGGTGGGTACTAATGGCGCGATGATGAATCTAAAAGCTGATACCCGATGGCGCTATAATTGGCAAAAAGCTGATGCCAAAGACCCAGACCCTTTCGACCGCCTCTCTTTCGACGAGATTCTCCAGAACACGCAGAAAGCTTGGAACGACAAACTCGGCATTTACCAAGCAAAAGGAACACCCGACCAACTCGCGATGTTCTATACCTCGCTCTACCATACAATGATTAATCCCTCTGTCTATCAAGATGTTGACGGACAATATCGTGGGGTGGATCACAACATTCACCAAAATGACGAGGGCTTTACTAATTACACAATCTTTTCACTCTGGGACACTTACCGGGCAGAACATCCACTGTTGAACATAATTGACCCAAAATCCGCCAGGGACATGGTCTCCTCCATGTTTGAACATGCTGAACAGAGCGCACACCACATTCTCCCGATTTGGAGTCATGCGGGTAACGAGAACTGGTGCATGATCGGCTACCACGGCGTGTCGGTGGTGGCAGATTACCTACTTAACAATCCTAATTTTCATTGCGAAAAACCAAAAATGCTCTATATCCTAAACAGCGCCAATTTGGGTTATTATGACCATACAGACCTATACAAAAAATTGGGTTATGTTCCTTATAACAAGTCTTCCGTTGGCACCTCCATCACTTTGGAAAACGCATACGAAGATTGGGTGATTTATCGTCTAATTGACCATGAATTTGCTTATGGGTTCGAAAAAATGAAGGAGACTTATCGTCAGCGCGCACTGAACTTCAAGAACGTCTTCAATCCGGAGACGGGCTTTGCGCAGGCGCGTTACGAGGATGGTTCGTGGAAGACGCCCGCCGACCTACTCTCCACCTCCAACGAGGGCTTCATCGAGGGCAACAGCTGGAACTACTCGTTCTACGTGCCGCACGATGTCAACGGACTCATCAAGATCATGGGCGGCGACAAGGTCTTCGTGCAACGCCTCGACCAGCTCTTCGAGATGTACGTGCCGGACGAGTTCTTCGCTGAAACCGAGGATGTTACCCGCGAGGGTATGGTGGGCGGATACGTACATGGCAACGAGCCCAGCCACCACATCCCGTACCTCTACATGTGGACCTCCCAGCCGTGGAAGACGCAGCAGCGCGTGCGCGAGGTGATAAACAAAATGTACAAGAACAACATCGACGGGTTGTGCGGCAACGACGACTGCGGACAGATGTCGGCGTGGTACATCTTCAGCGCGATGGGCTTCTACCCCGTCTGCCCCGCCAGCGGTCAGTACGTCTTCGGCGCGCCCTACCTGCCCGAAAACGTCCTCCACCTGCAAAACGGCAACGCCCTGACGATCAAAGCCCCCAACGTCAGCGACCAAAACTGCTACATCCAGTCTGTTATGTTGAATGGCAAACCGCTCCACTGCGGCTACATCACTTACGAACAGATCATGGCCGGCGGCGAGCTGGTCTTCACCATGGGGAGCAAGCCGAATAAGAAGTGGTTTACGGAGAAGCCGTACTCACTGGAGTAAAAAAAAGCGCCAACAGAACAATCCGTTGGCGCCATTTTGTGTTAAACTCGACTGTTTCTCTTATTTGATGCCGAGTTTTTTCTTGATGTCCTTCGGGATGGCGTCTTTGTGCACCACAATGTTCATGGTTTTGTAACGCACGAAAGCCTTGGAAGCGTAGAACATGCCGTGATAGTCGCCATAGTCGCCCCAGCTGTTCTTCACCATGTAGTACTCGTTGCCGTCCTGGTCTTTTGCCTTGCCGTAAATCAACATGCCATGGTCATCGGTGGTCTCCCAGTTGTCATAAGCTACCTGACGTTCTTCCTGGGTCACCCAGCGTTGCGGTGTCGGGTGTTTGGCAGCCTCATCCTGGATTTCCTTGGCGCTCATGCCCGTCCAGTGAGCCATGTCACTGCCCTGCATAGCGGAAGGTTTGGTCTCCGGAAGCACGCAGAACCCTTTGCGCACGCCCATGCGGAAGCCCGGTTCGCTCACGTCGGAACCCCAAGCTATGGTGTAGCCATGGTCAACAGCATAGTCAAAGATGTCCATCATCTCATCCAAAGGTACATTGTAGCACTGAGCCCAGCGCCAGTTGTCTTGAATTTCCAACACAAATTTCTCGTAGAAAGGATGATGCGTATAGGAAGTAATGGAAATGTAGTCGTCAGGATTCAAGTCCAAAGACTCATAGAATGATTTCGGAGTGTATTCTTTGCCGTTGTAGGTGAATTTCTCAGGACATTTGCCCAGATAAATATCATGTACAGCTGATACGGCCTTTATCCAAAGCACTTCGTTGTTGTCGTTCTTCTGCAAACTCTTTTGTTCACCTTCAGCAATGGCTTTCACCATGGCGTCAGTGAGCAAAGAAAGCTCGCTGTGATCGGAGAGTGTGTCACCGTAAGCGGCACCCGGACGCATCTCGCTCTCAGGAACCAAACCGAATTTCTTCATGCCATAGAGCACATCATAGAAAGAGCCACCTTGTGAGAAGGAGACATCACCGTGAGTACGGACAGCAGCCATGGCGCGGTCGTTGTAGGTGTTGGACACAATGTACATTTCTGATAAGTCATACTCGCCCTTGCCCATACGAAGCAATTCAGCTTCAATGAAGCCCAAGCCGGAGTAGCACCAGCAGGTACCGGCTCTGTGTTGGTCTTTCACGGAAGTAACGGGAATCACTTTGAGATCAGTGAATTTGTAACCTTCTTCCTTTTTAGCCTCTTCCTTCTCCTGTGCAAATGCAAAACTTGCGCAGAAAACGCTCAATAATAAAAATAAACCGAGTTTTTTCATTGTTTTTGTGCTTTAATTAATTTTAATACAAATTTCAATTATTAGAAAGGCGGCAAAGATACTGTTTTTTTCTTTGTTTGCCTACTGGCTACGTCTCTTTTTTATTGCACTTTAATAATGTCAAAAACAACCCGTTCTGACCCACTTTTTTAATATTATTTGCTGTTGTTAGCAAAAATTTTTAATATTCATCATTTTTTGTGCTTAACAATGGGCTTATAATCGTATTTTTGCACTAACCTTTTTTATTCTGATAAATAAATGTAATGACCATGTCTAAATTGCCTATCAAATGTTCCATGTTTGTTTTAAAAGAAGAGGAACAATCACAACTGCAAACCATTTTATCAGAGTTTTACTCGTTTAATGTGGATAAAGTTCTTCACAGTAGCAGTGAGACTTTGGAGTATCTCAATCAAAATCGCCCGCCGATTCTTTTTTTGGATCTGGAAATGTTCGATCTTCTGAAAGTCGTGCAGAAACCGCCTTTTGTGGTGGGCGTCGGATCCATCAACGGATACAAAAAGTTGAAAGATTACTTGGAACTTGGTTTCTCTGATTTCATTTTCACTCCCATTGAAAAATCCAACGTACAGAATGTGATGGGAAAATTCTTGAATTTTCACGGATATCTGCTCTCTGTTCCCGACAACCGGGCACTGGCCTCGGAAGACAGCATCCAATACAACCAAACGGAGGTATCATTCCAGACCAACAAGGATTTCATTTTCATCAAAGACAAGAAAAACGGATACTGCAGGGTTTTCTGTGATGAAATTCTGTATGCGCAAAGTGTCGGCAACGAAATGAGAGTGATGAAAGAGAATGGTTCCGTGGTATATGACAAAAAGAACCTGAAGAATTTTGTCAAGCAACTGCCGGGCAACAAATTCTTGAAAATCAACAGATCCACGGTAATCAACACGAACAAGGTTAATCGCATCGACAAGAAGAATGTCACCATCAACAATACCGTCTTTCGTGTCACACGATCCTTTTACAAATCTTTCGCTAAATACTTCAACTGATTGTAACGGAAGTCTTACAGAAAAGCAAGGAAAATGAAAAAAGTGTATTTTTGCACTTTGGTTCTGTAGTTCAATGGATAGAACGAAAGTTTCCTAAACTTTAGATTCGGGTTCGATTCCCGGCGGGACTACTTTTCCCTTTTTTGCTGCAGATAGATCATCAACGCGGTGAGGTCCGCCGGATTCACACCGCTGATGCGGGAGGCTTGTCCCAAATTCACGGGTTTTACTTGCGACAATTTCTCCCTTGCCTCTTTTGCCACACTTACCAATTGGTGATAATCAAAGTCGGGGGCAATCTTGATATTTTCCAAGTTGGACATTTTCTGCACAAACTCTTCCTCCTTCTGGATGTAACTTTCATATTTGATAGAGGTCTCCGCATTTTTGATATTTTCCGGAGTAGCTTTTAACCGAATCAGGAAATTTGCAAAATTTCCGTCGTTTTCAATGATGTCGTTGATCGTGATCTCTGGGCGGAGCAAAAGCTGTGAGTATCTGATATTTTGGGTCAATAAAGAGGAGTTTTTAGCCTCCAACATCCCGTTTATTTTGGAATATTCGGTCAGATGGCCGCGCAGGTATTCAGAAATACGATTCTGGAGGCGATATTTGTTTTGATACCTTTTATATCTGGCGTCTGACACCAAACCCAACTGGTGGCCAATAGGCGTAAGTCGCTGGTCTGCATTATCTTGGCGTAACAAAATACGATATTCTGCACGGGAAGTGAACATCCGGTATGGGTCTCTAACGCCTTTTGTAACCAAATCGTCAATGAGCACGCCAATATAAGCCTGTGAACGATTAAGTATCAGTGGTTCAGAGTTTTGTATCGATAAATAAGCATTGATACCAGCCATGAGGCCTTGGCACGCAGCTTCCTCATACCCTGTGGTGCCATTTACCTGCCCTGCAAGATAGAGGTTGGGGATACACTTCGACTCAAGTGTGTAATGCAATTGTGTGGGATCGAAGTAGTCGTACTCGATGGCATAGCCGGGGCGGAAAATTTCTGCCTTTTCCAAACCTGGTATTTTATGAAGAGCCTCTACTTGTATTTCCTCAGGAAGAGAAGACGAAAATCCGTTGAGATAATATTCTACTGTATTTCTTCCTTCAGGTTCCAAAAACAATTGGTGTCGTTCACGGTCCGAAAAACGCACGAGCTTATCTTCGATAGAGGGACAATAGCGCGGACCCACACCTTGGATTCTACCCTGAAACATGGGTGACTTTTCAAAACCTTTTTGTAGAATTTCATGAACTTCTTTATTGGTATAAACTATCCAACAACTTTTCTGGTTCTTGAGTTTTGGGGTATTGGTGAAAGAAAAATTGGTTGGGGTTTCGTCGCCTTTTTGCTCTTCCATTTTGGAAAAGTCAATAGTGCGTCCGTCTATACGGACCGGGGTTCCGGTTTTGAGTTTTTCGGTTCGAATGCCACGCTTTTTGAGTTGGTCGGAAAGTAAGAACGAGGCACTCTCCCCTATTCTACCTCCTGAAAAGTTCACTTCGCCCACATGGATACGGCCATTGAGAAACGTACCGTTAGTCAGTATCACTTTGCACGCTGAAATTTTTTTTCCGAGTTGGGTTTCCACTCCCACCACACGATCCTTTTGAAACAGCAACTTGGTTACGGTATCCTGTCGAAGTTTAAGATTGGGAGTTTGTTCAAGCACCTGACGCCAATACAAAGAGAAGGCGGTTTTGTCGCATTGCGCGCGTGGGCTCCACATAGCTGGTCCTTTGGAAAGGTTCAGCATCCGGAACTGGATCATGGTATGGTCGGTGACGATTCCGGACATACCGCCAAGAGCATCAATTTCGCGGACAATTTGACCTTTTGCGATTCCACCCATGGCGGGGTTGCACGACATCTGAGCCACGAGGGCAAGATTCATGGTGATGAGCAGTGTGCTGCTCCCGAGAGAGGCGGCAGCTACCGCAGCCTCACATCCGGCATGGCCAGCACCTACCACTATGATGTCATAGTCAAACTTCATTTTCCCGTGAAAAGTGATTATAAATTATTGATTGTTATGGTTTAACATTTCAGAAAACAACATGAGCGCCTCCGCCTCCTTCTGTCGCATCTGTTGTGCCTCGGCTTCCGTTTTGTCTTTATATTCGCATAAGTGCAACACTCCGTGGGCAACCACTCGCAACAATTCCTCTTGCTCCGAAACCTGAAAAGCGCGCGCATTGTCTTTCACTCTATCATAACTGATCATAATGTTGCCTTGTACAAAGTCCCCTACCCCATCATCGAATGTGATAATATCCGTCAAAGTGTCGTGCTGTAAAAACTGGACATTTTGACTGTGGAGATATTCGTCATCACAGAAAAAATAGATGATATCACCGGGAACTCGATTCTCCCTGCGGATAATCTCTTTTAACCATTGCTTATGCAATAACGTAAGAGAAACCGGTATCGGCTTTTGAAAGGTAAACTGTATCATGATCGTTAAAAGTTGCGATGCAACATTTCCTGATATTGGGTCTGCATAGCACCCTGGGGAGTAGCAATCGGGATGTGGGTTTTCACGTGGAAAGTAAGGCTAACTTCCTTATTATCGGAGGAGATTTCGATTTTATCAGACAAATCGTCCAAGATATTCTCATCTTCATAATGGGACATAAGACCATCAAAAAGAGGTTCGGCACAATAGAAATTATACGACACGGAGGTGTTATCAATGAAGATTTCCAAGTCCGTGGTGAACGTGGGATGAGACTCCGCGAGAAAGTCCACGACCTCTTGGCAAGCAGTCGAAATAACACCGAATTCTTTATTCAATTGATATTCGTCACATACATCCTCCACACTTTGCAGCACGGTGGTATATAGGTTGGTCTGGTCTAAATTCTGATGGGTTATCTTGATCATAATGGTAATATTTACTCAATGTTATAAAAATAATTATTGGCTTTCTCTTTGTAATAGTAATTCAGGTTGGCAGGCACAGAACGCAACATTTCGTTTTGCTGAGTCTTGGCCTCATCAAATTTCCAGTCTTTGGGCGGATTGATGCGCGGGGTTTGCTTGGCTTCGGTGGCCTTTCTTTCCTCCTCTTTTTCTCTTTCCAAGTCTGCACGTTCACTCTTCAATAATCGTGTCGTAATGGATTGCTGACGATCGATGGTCTGCTGCGTAATGGTTCTGTTGACAAGCTCCTTCTCCGTCTTCTTCATATCGTTGATAAGCTCTTCCAAACTCTTGTCCCCTACCCCATTTTCAGACTTCAAAGCGTTTTCGTAATCTTCCAACATTTTGCGAATGGCCTCTTGCTGAGCAGCCATCTTGGCAAATTGTTCACTCATCTGTTGCTGCTGAGAACTCATTCCTTCCTTGCCCTGTTGCTGCATCGACTTTTGCAAAGCCTGCATCTGGCGATTCAACTGTTGCTGCAACTCACGTGCAGATGTCTTTTTGCTCTTTCCCTTTCCGCCAGGATTGTTACAGGATCCCTTGCCGGATTTTTTACCCTTGCACTTGCATTGACACTCACTCTGCTTTTTCTTCATCTCCTTCATGGATTCCTTCAACATCAAAGCCAAATTGTTCATGGAAGTCAATACAAATTGCTGGTCCTTGGCTGCCTGCGACATATTACGATCTTGGAGATAGGTCTGCGTAGTGCTCAAATAATCTTGAATCTTGGTAACCTCAGTCTGGATAAAGGGCTTCACAGATATTTGGCGACGTGCCAAAGCGCTCAAAGAGTCCTCAATAATCCGCATGTTGCTTTTGACTTTGAACTGGTCGGACATGATGTCAGAAACCAAAGCGGAACGGGCGCCGGTTTTCTTGGTTCTGTTCAACACATCTTCCTGATCAAAGGAAATCTTAACCAGATTATCCAAGATTTGGCGCAATGTGGCAATATCTTCTGTGATATCTTCCAACTCGCTTTCATTGAAATCCTGCTCCATCTGGTTTGCCATCTTCTCCATATCTTCGGCTGCCTGCTTCTGATTTTGGGCAGATTTCGGGCGATTGTTTTTCTCCAAATTGTTCTGACTTTGGTTCAACTGCTGTTGGGCATCTTGCTGCAATTGCTCCGTATCCTTGAACTTGGTAGGATCTTCCAACTCGCTATTCAGCTTCTTCAACTCATCGATATCCTTTTTCAACTGATTATATTTCTCTTGAATCTGCTGTTGCTTGTTCTGCAGATATTGCTTACTGGTGTTTTTATCGGCAGTTCTGTCGGCATTCTGCTTCAATTCCTCAGCCAAATCACGCAAGCCTTTGACCGCCTCATTGAGTTTCTTTTCAACCTCAAGTTGCTTATACAGTTGCAGTTGTTGGTCTAAAGTCTTATTGATATCCTCCGTATTGGATTTCAGTTTCTGCATCTCTTTCTGCACCTGGTCCTTGTTGGCGTTATTCATCATATTCTGCAGTTTTTGCAGCATCTCCTTCATCTCATCCGATAACACCTGATCCATGCGCTTTTGCAACTCCTGTTGCTTCTTGATGATGTCTTCATCAATGTTTTTATATTGATTTTCAAGATTTTGCTTATTCTGCTCATCTTGTTTCATCTCATTCAACTTATCCTGCAACTGTTGATATTGTTCCATCAGTTTTTCCAGCTTCTTTTTGTCCTGCCAAGACAACTCTTTCTGCTGCATGAGTTGCGCCTGCAACTTGTCGATGTCCTTCATCAACTGGGCAGATTGGTCGATGAGATCCGAATAATCGGATTTGGTCTTTTGCTCCGATTTTTCCAAGTCACGGTCTATTTCCTCCAAAGTTTTCACACGGTAAGTGTTAGATTGGCTTTTACTGGATTTATGACCATTAACACCATCATTATCAAAAACTTGGAAGTAATAATCAATTTTCTCGCCTGGCTGGAGATTGAAGGTTCCTGCATCAAAATAGTAATAGAAATCCTGAATCGTTACATCCGATTTGATGGCAATATTGACTTTCTTTTCAGATTCAATCTTCTGGCCATCAGCATTGTATCGATCATATACAAACTGCAATCCGGAAAAGCCGTAGTCATCCTTGATATTACCTTTGAAATAAAGTCTTTCCTGATACAAAGAATCCTGTTGGGAAATGACGAAAATTTCAGGATACATATCTTTAATGACATTGATTTCGTCAGTTAGCGTATCTTTTCCCGTGAAATACTTGTTTTTATTGAAAATGGAATAAGTGAAATTATTTCTGGCTACAAGATTTATAACGTAATTGTCTTCTTCTGAAGAATAGACTTTCTCTACCCCATCCACTATGAAAATCAGATTATCTGAATTTTTGGTATAGAATTTCCAAGTGATGCGCGTGCCTTCTGGGACGGTTATGTTGCTGACATTCTTTACAATATCATCAGGCTGATGGAGGTAAGCAGGATAATGCAGTTCCATGACAAAGCCCAAAGTAACCGGCTTGGGAAGCACAGTTATCTCGTACACAGACGATTGAACCTCTTCAGTGACAATTTGGAAATCTGTGTTCTGCTGCATGTTAGAGAACGTGTAAGTATATTCTGTATTGGAAACCTTGTTGCATTTGTAACTTCTGTTATTATACTTCACATAAACTTCATCGGGCACCTCATCACCATTAACTTTCACATTTACAGTAAAATCATCATGTTGAAATGCGGTAAGCTTGGAATTTTTGATTTCAAAACTATAGGGTGCCGGCTTTTCATAAACCTGTGAATAATGAACTATTCGCCTGGTGGATTCTGTAAAAACCTCGCTTTTGATGGAGAAAAGCAAAATAAATATGGCCACAGGAATAATAACCCAACGCGCAAACTTTCTAGTTTTCTTTACAGGCACTGCCTGCACAAATGCGTAAGTCTTGAAAGAGTCGATTTTACTATCAATAGCGGCGGAAAGCAATTCATAACTCTTATAGTCACCGGCATCCATCTGGTTTTGCAACTCAAACAGATTCAGTAATTTGTCATCAATTTCACTGAAATGTTTTCCAATTATATCCGCAATTTCCTTTTTGGATAACTGCTTGCCCAAACCGGCAAGTTTCAATACTGGAATCAGGATATAAAAGATGGTGTTCAGTACAAATAATGCAATAAATGAGTAGAAAAGTATGGTTCTGACCGTTGTATTGGAGTATGAGAAATACTCGAAAATAGAATACAAGATGAAAACAGACAGCACGATAAGAACAAAAAATACAATCCCCTTATATAGTTCATTGAGGTAGTATTTCTTGACAAAATGTCTAATTTTATCTTGTAATATCTGCTGGTTAGAACTGTTCATCCTGCTTTCCTGTCGAACTTTGCGTTATGTTGAAAAAAGTGTTTTTGATATCAGAAAAATAATTATAAAGCAATCTGTTTTTTCCGTACAAGAATTTCATCAGGAAAAATCTGAAAAACGGGGAATTATGTTTATTCAACTTAGTGCGCTTGAGGAAAATATCATGCAACAGCTTGTTATTGGATGCATCTTTCTTCTCATTCACTAACTGCATCTCATAAATCATCATTTCGGTCAAGGGAATTCTAACTGGACACACATTTTGGCAGTTGCCACAAAGTGTGGTTTGTTTGAAAATCGCTTGAGTTCTGTTATAAGAATCTATGCAATTCTTCTTCACTATGTCAATGGGCGAAAGTTCCTGATTGATTTCTACCAAGGGGCAAACTTTCTCACATTTTCCGCACTTGATGCAATATAGGGATTTGCGCAAAAATGGATCCATCATGTAATCGGTGACGGAATTTTCATAAAGGATAACACTCACTTGCACATCATCCTCAGTATATCCCAGAGAACCTGATGAAGGCATCGGATCCTTGACCACTTTTTTGAAAGGCTTCTGAACTATCTTGATATCAGTTGGATAATCATCATATTTCAAATTTATGAAAACGGAAAGATCCTTTTGCCGAACTAAAAATTGATCTATTGAAGCGACAACAATCAGATTGCGGAAAGTATTAAACACATCCTTGGACGCCTTATTGACAAAAACAAGAGAGCCGTTTTCCGCAATAGCAAAATCAGCATCTACTAACAAAGTGTCAACCTCATCAAAGTTACGCATCACATTATCCAACGTAACCACATTCACCTGGGGTGCATTTTCAACCCCGAAAGGGACAGAAGGATAGTCAACACAAATCTTGTTATATTTCTTGCTGGGCAGTAAATCAAGGATTGTATTTGTCAATTGATTTTCATTGGAAGCCCATAAAACATTGATATTATGAGAAGTAGCACGAGTTTCAAAATTCAGCAGATGCGTATCCATATCCTCCACATAGCTATAGCGGAGGTAGTACGCCTTGTCTTTCAATGCATCCAAATTTTGATAACCAGAATTCTCCATCATAACTACAGGTTTATTTTTTCCACTCTTCTCGCATGTCTTCCACCTTCAAAATCCGTATGGAAGAAAGTATCTACAATGTCGAAGGCAGTTTCGGTGGGAATGAAGCGCGCGGGCAGCACCAGCACATTGGCGTTATTGTGTTGGCGCGCCAAAGCGGCAATATCTGTCGACCAGCATAATCCGGCTCTTACATTGGCGTGCTTGTTGGCCGTCATGCTCATGCCGTTGCCGGTTCCGCAGATCAGGATTCCGAAAAGTTCTGTATTTTTGCCAACCTTTTCAGCCAATGGATGTGCAAAATCAGGATAATCCACACTTTCAGTGGAATGGGTTCCCAAATCTTCAAAATCCATACTGTCTGAAAACTGTTTTTTCACCAGTTCTTTCAATTCATAACCTGCATGATCAGAGGCAATAACTACTTTCATACTCTTATACGCATTTTGAATGGCAAAAATACATTTTTTTCCCTTTGTTTTTCCAGGCTATTATTTCATAATTCATTCTTTTATTAATTTGAAATGATGTATTAATGCTGTTGATACCGTGAATAATTTTTCAGAGGACCTCTTGAAAATGTGACTTATCAAAAATATTCAACACAATATTAACAGATTTCAAAGCAATAATCGATTTATAATAAACGGGTTAATTTTTTATTGTTGATTTCGTAAAACGGGAAGATGTTAATACTTTTGTGCTCTTTTTCGTGGATAAAAAACGTTGAAAAAATCTGAAAATTGCGCATAAAAATAGTTATCAAAAGAATTTAACAGAATTATCAAATCGTAACTTCATATATTTTGATAAATCCACGATTTTTCAACAATTGAAAGTTGATAAAATCGTAACTTGCTTTATATATGATTGTATCAATTTTACGTTTTATGCGCTGTTTTTTTATAAAATCGTATTTTTGTGGGCATGAAGAAAGGCGTTCTCATTTTGATATTACTGAGTCTTTTTATAGTGGGAAAAGGACAACAGAAAACTTTGACATCGAGAGTGTATGACGGCATCACTTTCCAGCCATTGCAAGGTGCGAGCGTCTATAACATGAATACCAAAAAATTTGCGTTTTCTGACAAGGATGGCCGTTTTACCATCCAAGTTTCCCAAAAAGATACACTTGTGATTTCCAAATCCATTTACCGGCAGTTGGTGGTGGAGGTAAACGACAAGATTTTCTATGGTGCTGAAGACTTTTTCCTCTATTATAAATCCACGATGTTGAAAGAGGTGCGCATTTTTGCTATAAATCCCTCATACGAAGGTTTCAAAAAGGATATTGTCCAGATGCAGCTGCCGGATTATTATGACCGGGCAAATGACGTACAGCTTTCCGAGTTTGAAAAAGCCAATGCCACGTACCAAGCCAACGGCAATATTTTGTCCTTGGGCGGGAAGATTACTACTTCCCCTATCTCCTATTTATACGACAAATACAGCCATAAATCCAAGATTCACCAGCTCTACAATGAAATGCAATCTTACGAAGAGGAAGTTGAGCGTGTACAGGACAAATATAACCGGGAAATTGTTCAGGAACTTACCGGTTTGAAAGGTGAAGATTTGTTAAATTTCATGATGTTCTGCCGGTTCAGCTATTATGATCTGGTTCGCTGGAGTGATGAACAGATTAAGTCTCAGATTAAGAGTAAATTTTATGATTATCAATATAATAAGATGTTAGATGCAGGATATAAACCGCTTCATAAAAAACAATTTTAACAAATACCACATCATCGGAATGGTGTTGGGTGTGGGCTTAAGTATGATTTATTGGGCCAAATCGGGACATTTATCCGACAACTGGCTGAAAAACAGTCCAGTGATGATGGCGATTTGGGGATTGTTAGTAGGTTATATTCTGATGGATCTGGTTTTTAACGCCCGGAACCGTAAAAATGAAGATGAAACCGAAAAATAGTTTATTTTTGCGCTTTCTAAGAAAATTTATATTTATTAACTAAAAATAGTATCTATGACTGAAAAATTACAAACTCTACGAGACAATGCGACCATCAGATGGATGGCGTTGTTGCTATTGGCTTTGGCCATGTTCTGTTCCTACATTTTCATGGACATCCTCTCCCCTATCAAGGATTTTATGCAAACCGAGCGCGGTTGGGACAGTGCCGCTTTCGGTCGTATGCAGGGTGCTGAGGTGTTTCTCAATGTTTATGTGTTCTTCCTCATTTTTGCCGGTATTATTCTGGATAAGATGGGTGTCCGTTTCACCGCTGTTCTTTCTGGCGCTGTGATGCTCCTGGGTGGATGTATCAAATACTACGCTGTCAGCGATGTTTTCATCGGTTCAGGTATGGAAACCTGGTTCACCAACCACTTGAATTGGAATGGTGATCTGCCCATTATCGGTGCCATCCTGCCCTTTGCGAAAGGCATGCCCGCTTCTGCCAAACTTGCCGCCTTGGGCTTCATGTTCTTCGGTTGCGGTTGTGAAATGGCCGGTATTACCGTTTCCCGCGGTATCGTGAAATGGTTCAAAGGTCGCGAAACCGCATTGGCTATGGGTTCCGAGATGGCTCTCGCCCGTCTGGGTGTGGCCACCTGTATGATTTTCTCTCCCTATTTCGCTACCAAAACCGTTGGTGAAGTGCATGTTGACAACTCCGTGAAGTTTGGTGTCGTGCTCCTGTGTATCGCTCTTATGATGTTCATTGTTTATTTCTTTATGGATAAGAAATTGGATGCACAGACTGGTGAAGCTGAAGAGAAGGACGATCCGTTCAAATTCAGCGATCTCGGCAAAATTTTCACCTCTCTCGGTTTCTGGCTTGTCGCTTTGCTTTGTGTGTTGTATTATAGTGCTATTTTCCCGTTCCAAAAATATGCTGTCAACATGCTTCAGTGCAACTTGACGCTCATCCCCGCAGATCCTTCCACCTATTGGGGTGGCAGTACGGAGAATTTCCCCATCGCAGTTACCATTATCCAATACATCATCATGCTTCTCGTGGCTATTTGCTCATTTGCCAGCAACTTTTCCAAGAAGAAAGGCATGAAAATTGGTCTTATGGGCGTTGCCGTGGTTGCGCTTGTTGTATATTGCTACATGGGTTACATGCGTGGCACTGCTGAAACCATTTTTGCTGTGTTCCCGTTGCTCGCCGTTGCCATCACTCCGATTTTAGGCAACTATGTGGATCACAAGGGTAAAGCTGCTTCCATGTTGATGTTAGGTTCCATTCTGTTGGTGGTATGCCATCTCACTTTCGCTTTCATCTTGCCTGCATTCAAAGGCAACGCTGTCGGCGGAACGGTTGTGGCATACATCACCATCCTGGTTCTCGGCGCATCCTTCTCTTTGGTGCCCGCAGCCCTTTGGCCTTCTGTACCGAAATTGGTGGATGAGAAGATTATTGGTTCCGCTTACGCAGCCATCTTCTGGATCCAGAATATCGGCCTCGGCCTGTTCCCCACTCTGATTGGCCTCGTGCTCAACAAGACCAATGCTGAAGGCACAGCTGCACACGAACTCAACTACACTTGGGCTCTTGTCATGTTGGCCGCTCTCGGTATTGCTGCATTGTTGATATCCATTTACCTCAGAGCCGTTGACAAGAAGAAAGGTTACGGCCTTGAGGAGCCCAATATCAAGTAAGTATAATCTTTTCACAAATATTAAGAAAAGGACATCTGTAAAGGTGTCCCTTTTCTTTTTATTTTTGCAGGTTTTTTTAATTAGTTTAGAGTTGATGGTTTAGAGTTTAGAGACATACAGTTATGTTTTTAAAATCTATTTTCATCTCTAAACTATAAACTCTACACTCTAAACTTTATTCATCCAATGAAGAAAAAAACAGCCATTGTTACGATAAGCATCCTAACCGTGCTTCTGATAGCCACGGTTTCCTTTGCTGTGTCGCAAATCGCGAAAGATGACGAGCCGAAACCCAATTATTATGCCAACAAGATAACCTCGCCTTATATCCCCGACAAGCTTACCTTTGCAGGCGAAAATGTGCCGCTGGATGTGTATTGGGTGCACGAGGGATTGGACAGAGAATTGATTATAAACTGTTACCAGCACTCCAAAACATTGAGGATATTCAAGCTTTCGGCACGGTTATTTCCCACCATCGAGAAGATTTTGAAAGAGGAAGGCGTTCCGGAGGATTTCAAGTACCTGTGTGTGGCGGAAAGTGGCCTGGAAAACGTAACTTCGCCCGCTAACGCGGGAGGATATTGGCAATTCATCCCCGCCACTGCCCGAAAATTCGGCTTGACGGTCAGCGAAGACATTGATGAGCGTTGCAACCTGGAAAAAGCGACCCGCGCCGCGTGCAAGTATCTGAAAAGCTGCAAGAACCAGTTCGGTAGCTGGACGCTGGCAGCAGCGGCATACAATAGGGGAGAAGGTGGCTTGCAGAATGCCATAGAGCATCAGAAAGTCAACAACTATTGGGATTTGTGGCTCAACGCCGAGACTTCCCGCTATGTATATCGCATCCTGTCTTTCAAGCTGATGTTCGAGAACCCACAATTGTATGGTGTGGAAATCTGCCCTGCAGAGATGTACCAGCCTGTACCCTGCAAAGAATTCAAAGCAGAGAAAACCATTCCGGATTTGGTACAGTTTGCCCAAGAGCAAGGGGTTACCTACAAAGAAATTCGCGACCTCAATCCCTGGATCAAGAACACCAGACTGTATGTGTCGGAAGGTAAATCCTATACGCTGAAAATCCCGGTTTTCTCCAAAGACGGGTATAGAGTATTATTCAAAACGGTGGAGAATCCGTATTTGAAGATCGGCTGCAATAATTTGGATTCAACACAGGCCAAATCAAGATAGTTGTTTTTTCTTTGGATTATCCAAGGGAAACATGGCCTTTTTTGTATTTTTGCAAGTTTTAAAATATAATAATAGTGAACACAATAGAACAAGAATTTCAGCAGATTTTAGAGAATAAGCAGCCTGCCAACCTCTATGCTCCCATATCCTATACGTTGTTACAGTCAGGCAAGCGGCTCCGTCCCAAACTCGTGCATATGGCAGTGGAGATGTTCGGTGGCAACGCGGAAGAAGCCCAGAAAGTGGCTATGGCATTTGAGATGCTGCACAATTTCACCCTGATTCACGATGACATCATGGATGTGGCCCCGATACGCCGAGGAAAAGACACGGTGTATAAAAAATGGAACAGCAACATCGCCATCCTTTCCGGCGACGCATTGGCCATCATGGCATTCCAGCAGTTGCTTCGCTTGAAGGGTGGCTCCCAGTTGATCATAGACATCGCCGAAGTTTTTTCCCAGACCTCTCTTGAGATTTGCGAAGGCCAGCAGTATGACTTGGATTTTGAGACGCAGCCAAAGGTGTCCATTGATGAATATTTGAAAATGATTTGCAAGAAAACATCCGTGATGTTTGCCGGTTGCATGAAATCCGGAGCCATTTTGGCGGGTGCAGACGAACAGGACCAGCAACATTTGTATGATATGGGCATCAACCTGGGTATTGCGTTCCAGTTGGCCGATGACGTGCTGGATGTTTATGCTTCTTCAGCGGCTTTTGGCAAGACCATTGGTGGTGACATCCGCGACAACAAGAAAACTTACCTGTATCTTATGGCCTTGCAGCAGGCCAATTCTGAACAGAAAAAGATTCTGGAAGATCTTTTTGCCCGTCCGACCACTGATTTTGAACAAAAATACAAGATTGTGCGCGGCATCTATGACGATTTGAACATAAAAGCCCAAACAGAGGAGCAAGTGCGCAAATATGTTGAATTGTGTTTGGCGGATTTGGAAAAAATCAAGGTGGCGGATAAGAAAAAGGCGGATATAAAAAATCTGGTAATCAATTTAATAGATAGAGAAAAATAAAACGTGCAAGACAGAAAGCGCTATATTGTGGTTTTGACCGTTTTGGCGGTATTGGCGTTGGTGTATCTGATACGTCTTTTCAATCTGCAGGTATTGAACAAATCCTACAAGGAGAAAGCCAACCAGAACGCTTTGCGTTATATCACCGAACACCCCGCGCGTGGATTGATTTACGATCGCAACGATTCACTTTTGGTCTATAACGATGCGGCTTACGACATCATGGTGGTGCCCAACGAGTTGCGTGAGTTTGACACGGCGGAGTTGTGCCGTGTGTTGGATATTACCATTGAGGATGTGCGGAAGAAAATCGACAAGGCAAAAAAATACTCCTATATCGTTCCGTCGTTGTTTGAGCAGCAGATTTCCAAGGAAGACTACGGCTTTTTGCAGGAAAAGATGTACGAATTTCCAGGCTTTTTCGTGCAGAACCGAACCTTGCGCTCTTATCCTAATCCAATTGCGGCACACATTCTGGGATATGTCAGTGAGGTGAACGAGCAGGACATGGAGAACGACAATTACTATCAGATGGGCGACTACATCGGGAAGAGCGGCATTGAGAAAGCCTACGAGACGGTCCTGCGCGGAGAGAAAGGCAAGCGTGTGGTTCTGGTGGACGTGCACAACCGCGAGGTGGGACGCTACGAGAACGGTGCAGAGGATGTGGTGGCCGTGCCTGGTACTTCCATCTGGAGCACGCTGGACATGCAGCTGCAACGCTATGGCGAAGAGCTGATGGCCAACAAACGTGGCAGTATCGTGGCTATTGAGCCTAAAACTGGGGAGATTCTCTGTATCATCTCCGCGCCCACATACGATCCGAACTTGCTCGTGGGTACAGCCCGCCCGAAAAACTATGTCATGCTGTTGGAGGATCCTAAGAAGCCTTTGTTCAATCGCGCGCTGATGGCCAGCTATCCGCCAGGCTCCACATTTAAGTTGGCTAACGGATTAATTGCTTTGCAAGATGGTATCGTGACTCCCTCCACCGTTTACACTTGTTCGGGTGGCGGTTATCACATCGGCAGTCATGTGGTACATTGCCACAATTGCGGTGGCCTCAACATCTACAGTGCCATCCAGCGTTCTTGCAACAGCTACTTTTGTAGAGCATATTACAATATCCTGTCCAATCGCCGTAAATACAAGAATATACAGGAAGCCTACACCGCTTGGCTCGATTACATGCACTCCATGGGTTTTGCCCAGCGATATGAGACAGATTTGCCCTACGAGTTGAAAGGCAGCATTCCCACGTCCGACTATTTTGATAAGAAGTACAACAAGAGCTGGAACGGTAATACCGTGGTTTCCATGGGTATCGGGCAGGGCGAGGCGGCAGTGACGCCGCTGCAGATGGCCAACATGTTGGCGGTCATCGCCAACAAAGGCTACTACATCAAGCCCCACGTCGTGAAAGCCATCGGTACCAAAGACAATCTTAATACGCAATTTTCCGAAAAGATATACTCCAAGATTGAGCCCAAGCATTTCCAAACCGTGCTGGAAGGCATGAAGCTGGTGGTTACTGCAGGAACGGGTAGGGGAGCGCAAATTGACGGCATCGTAGTGGCGGGCAAGACAGGAACCGCACAGAATCCGCATGGTGCCGACCACTCGGTATTTGCGCTCATTGCGCCGGCCGACGATCCGCAGATTGTCATTTTCTGTTTGGTGGAAAACGGCGGCTTCGGCGCGTCAGTAGCTTGCCCCATCGCCAGCCTGATGGCTGAAAAATACCTGAAAGGCGAAGTGAAAAGGACCGATCTTGAAAAACGAATGAAAGAACTCTCCACAAGATAATGTATAGTGATCTGAATAGAAGAAATACGAAAGGGTTTGATGCTCGTCTGATCATCTACTATATTGCTTTGGTCTTTATAGGATGGATCACTATATACTCTACTTGCTATATTCCGGATGGGGTAAACTCCATCTTCGACATCTCCAAACCCTATTGCAAGCAGTTGATCTGGATTGGTTCCTCCATGCTGATAGGCATTGTCATTTTGCTTATAGACAAGCAGTTGATACAACACTATGCCTATTACTTTTATCTGCTATGCCTATTGCTGATGGTCTTGGTGTTGATCATAGGTACGGAAATATCAGGCGCGAAGGCTTGGATCAAGATCGGGGAGTTCAGCATACAACCGACGGAGTTTATGAAAGTGGCCACGGCATTGGCGTTGGCGAAGTTCTTCAACGAGGGCAAGACCAGTACCGAAAAGCGATACGTCTGGCTCATTGTGGGCGGCTTGGTGTTGGTGCCCATCATCATCATCATGTTGCAGCACGACGCCGGTTCCGCTTTGGTGTTCGCTTCGTTCATTATACTCTTCTATCGGGAAGGCTTGAGTGGCGGGTTGCTGATACTGGCGTTTATCGCCGCTTTTTTAGCTGTTTTTACTTTGAAATTCAACGAATTGTATGCGCTGGCATTGCTCACGACGGTCTTTATCGGGTTCATGATCAAAGACCGAATCCATAAGAAGAAAATGCAACGCGATATTATCGTTTTTGTCATCAGCATCGCTTTTGTGTTTTCTGTGAATATGCTGTATGAGCATGTTTTGGAGCCGCACCAAAAAGTCAGGGTGGCTACCATTTTGGGACAAACTTCCGACCCCAAGGGCGCGGACTTCAATCTCAACCAATCCAAAATCGCCATTGGTTCGGGCGGTTTCTTTGGCAAAGGCTACCTCAAAGGCACACAGACCAAGCTGAAATTCGTCCCCGAGCAGAGTACCGACTTCATCTTCTGTGCCATTGGCGAAGAGTGGGGTTTTATGGGCACGCTGGTGATTTTCGGGCTCTATCTGGCACTGATATATAGAATATTGTCATTGTCGGAAAAGAGCCGAATACCTTTTGTGCGACATTATGGCTACGGGATAGCCGGAATCATCGTGGTTCACTTTTTTGTGAATATAGGCATGACGATAGGTTTGGTGCCCATCATCGGAATTCCCTTGCCGTTCCTGAGTTATGGTGGTTCCTCGCTATGGGCGTTCACCACAATGTTGTTTGTTTTTATTAAATTGAATGATAATTAACGGAATATGAAAAAGATAATTTCAATCAGCTTATTGGTTTTGGCCGTTCTTTCCGTATGTGCGCAACCGACGGGGGAGCGGAAAACCGTTCTATTCCTTGTTCCTTTCTATACGCATGAGTATCAGGGTTCAGTGGTTTCTTCGGTGCAAAGCAGTCAGGATATCCAGGCTGTCAACTCTTTTTTGCTGATGGGTTTCTGGGCTGGCGCGCAGATTGCCTTGGATGAATACCAGGAACAAAATGTGGCCCTGAATGTTGTGGTGAAGGATGTGACTGACAATGAGGCGGACCTTCGGGAGATTATGGAGAACAGGGAACTGATGGAAGAAGTGGATTTGATTATCGGCCCATTTTTCAACAAAACGTTCCAGATTGCGGCGGAATATGCCAAACAATACCAAATTCCTATTGTGAACCCCTTCACCAACCGTACGGATATTCTGGCCAATAATGATTATGTCTATAAAGTAATTCCGTCACAGGATTCCAAACCCGCCACATTAAGTTATATGGCGGAATTGATTCCTGGCAGCAACATCATTTTGTTTATGGATTCTTCCGCCAAAAATGCTGAATATACAACCTATATCGAGTATTTCAAAAGAAATGGGATTTCTTATCAGGATGTTTCCAATCAGGCGGATTTGATGAAGAAGATTACTCCGAACAGGAAAAATATAGTGGTGGTTTTCAGCAGCCATGCCGCCAAGATGTTGATGCTGTCCCGGGATTTGTTGTACAAGTCCACGCCAGAGGATATCATTTTGGTGGTGCCCGAAAAATGGCTCTCATCGAACACGTACGACGTGGAATACTATTCCAAGCTGAACATCCATTTCTTTTCCAATTTCTACGTGGATAAACAAGACCAACAAACCCAATTGTTCATCCAGCGGTACCAAGACAAGTTCAAAAGCATCCCAACTATAGAAAATTTCGCATTTCAGGGATACGATATCACCCATTTCTTTGTGGAGATGATCCGTAGCGGAGGAGACATGGATAGGGTGAAGGAATCGAGTATTTGTTTTCCTATATCATTTGACAAAACACCAGATGGCGGATATGAAAATATCAATATCCACTTTTTGGAAGTGAAAGATGATGAAATAATACCGGTCCGTTTTTAACGGAGAGTGTTTGCTATTTTCTTTTTCAGTTTCATAACGGCACTCAGGCCTTTCCGCGAATGGGTCAACATGGTGACAGGGTAGGGGAGACCTCCGAAACCTTTATACATTCTTGCCACATTTGCGTTGGTTGATCCGTTGAAATCGAACAAAGTGTCGCAATTTCCAAGTTTTTTCAGATATTCATTGATCAAGAAGAACATGGGTTTGGTTTCAGCTACGGATTCGTCTCTTCCCGAGAACCAGAACCACACGCGATCCACGTCGCGCACCATCAAAGCACCGGCCATCAAACGTTGGTCCGGATTGAACACGCCCACCACATCTAATCTTTTTTCCTTTATCAATAGCTTGGCTGCGTCGGTAAGATGCTGATAATCTTGGCTTTTATAGTGTACGGAACGACTTTTACCACGGTTGTCTTTGAACAAAGAAATGATGGGTTCTAAGAATTTTTTATTTTTTTCAATCGTTAAAAAATGTTTTTCCGCCGCTTTGATGTTGCGTCGCGTGTTGGTGGAAAAACTCTTGGCCATTTCGTCGTATGGACGGTTGAGGTACGTCACGTGCGACACCAATTCCACTTTTTCCAGGGGCAAGAGCGTGGCATCGTTGCCCGGGTTGAGCAACAGGTCCACTTGCCGGAACTTGTCGGGGATGGCGTTGAAAAAGTCCAGGGTGGTCTGCGCATCTACGGGTTGAGGTGCGAAAATGCCCATCCGCGGCATGAAAAAGGGTGTGTAGATGTACGCGATGCCGGCTTTGGTACGGTAGGGCAGGGGCAGCACGGCTTTGTAGTCGTCCTCAACGAGGGCGTCCCATTGCGCATCGCCCGTGAGGGCATCCAATAATTGATAAGTGGCCAGCACAGTGGGGCAAGCGGCCCCCAGCACGGCGCGATCCCACAAAACGGGATCAATATCCTGATGTTGAACAAAATGGATCATTATATAAAATGTTCGGCTATTCGTTTCATCTCCGAAGAGACATTGTTATTTTCGTATAATATGCCGTAGATAGTCTCCACGATGGGGATCTCGGCCAGATGTTTCTTGTTGATTTCGTGCACGCAACGGCAGGCGGTGTAGCCTTCCGACACCATGCGCAGCTCCATCAGCGACACGCGCACGGATAGACCATGGCCGATCATGATACCGAAGAGACGGTTGCGGCTGTAGGTAGAATAGGCGGTTACCAGCAAGTCGCCCAGATAGACAGAGTCGGAAATGTGGCGATTCTCGTTGGGATAGAGTTTGGAGACGAAGTATTTCATCTCTTTCAGGCAGTTGGCGACGTAGGCGGCGATGAAGTTGTCGCCGTAGCCAAGTCCGCTGTAGATACCGGCGCCGAGCGCGTAGATGTTTTTCAGCACGATGGCGAGCTCCGCGCCCATCATGTCTTGCGACACGGAAGTGCGGCAGTAGCGGTTGGTGAAGAATTTGGCCACAGTTTTGGCCAGTTCCAGATTCTCGGAAGCGGCGGTGAGGAAGGTGAACTTCTCCTGGGCAATCTCCTCCGCGTGCGATGGGCCGCTGATGATGGACATGTTCTCCAAGGGCACCTTGAATTGCGTTTTCATGTAGTTGCTGATCAGCTGCATGGTCTCCGGCACAATGCCTTTTACGGCCAAGATGATCTTCTTGCGGTGCAACTGGCTGCGTTGCAGCGGCTCAAGAGTCTGGTGAAGGTACGCAGATGGAGTTACAATGATGACGTAGTCGGCTTTGGAAACCACCGCCTTGATGTTGGTGCTCACGCGCACGTCCTCGGGGTTGATGAGCACGGAACTGAGGTAGCGCGGGTTGTGTCCGAACTGCACGATATGTTTGGCTGTCTCCTCGTCGCGGATCCACCAGTGGATGTGCTCCAGGTTGGAGGATATGATTTTGATGATGGCAGTGGCCCAACTTCCTCCACCGATTACGGCTACACGGTAGCGCAATCGCGTCTTCTTGCTTCTCGGTATGATGGGCAGAAAATCCCTGTCTGTCATTAGTGTTCTTTTAACATTTTTTAAGGCTGCAAAGATACGAAATTGTATGAAATCCACGTTGGTTTGTCTGCATATATTTTCTATCTTTGCAAATTTGAAGAAAATAGCAGTTTATGAGAAGATTGTTTTTCTGCAATGTATTGTTAATCACTTTTTTAGTGGCTTTCGCACAACCGAAAACCGTAAAGAATGTGATTGTGATGATTCCTGATGGAACTTCCACCAGTCTGCTTTCTGCGGCCCGTTGGTATCAGATTTATCAAGATCCTTCGCAGAAAAATCTCAACATAGACCCCTTTCTCAAAGGTTTGCTCGGCACCCATTCCTCCGATGCGCCCATCGGGGATTCCGCACCCACAACATCCTGTTACATGACAGGCCAGCCGACCCAGACAAGTTTTGTTTCCACTTATCCGGTAAAAACCGACCACGATCTCGTGCCGGTGGATGCAGCCCGCGCCTATCAGCCGTTGGCTACCTTGCTGGAAGCCTCCAAACAGATTTACCACAAAGCCACGGGACTCGTGTTTACCTGCGAGTTTCCGCACGCCACGCCCGCCGACTGTGCCGCGCACTCCTACAAACGCAGCCGGTACAGTGTTATCGCCCCCCAGATGGTGCACAATTTGGTGGATGTGGTTATCGGTGGTGGCGTCAAATACCTCACGCCCGAATACCAACAGTTTCTGAAAGACCACGGCTACCAGGTGTTTCTCAACGATCCGCAGGCCATGGCCAATTGCCACAAGGCCCCGTTCTGGTCGCTCTATTGTGAAAAATCCATGTCCTACGAGTTGGAGCGCGACGCCAAAGAGCAACCCTCCTTGGAAGAGATGACCCGCAAGGCTATTGAAACCCTCTCGAAAGAACCCAATGGTTTCTTCCTGATGGTGGAGGGCAGCAAAGTGGATTGGGCCGCGCACGATAACGACGCCAAAGCCGCATTGCTCGATTTCATCGCCTTCGACAAAGCTTGCAAGGTTGCGTTCGACTTTGCACAGCAAGATGGCCAAACCTTGGTGGTGGTCTTGCCCGACCACGGAACCAGCGCCATCACCATCGGCAGTGCCAAATCCAACCACGGCTACGACAAACTGTCGCTCAACCAAATCATGTCGCCCATTGACGACTACCGTCTTTCTGCCTGGACGATGGCCGAAAAGATGAAGGCAGTGGAGACATCCGAGTGGCCCGCACTTTTTGAAAAGTATTTCAACATTCAAATCACCCAGCCGGACATTGAGTTCTTGCAATCGGCCAGTGACTACAACCTGTCGCCGATGCCCGAAGAGCAGCGCAAGGGAAACGAATATATGTCGCGCCTGGTCGGTCAGTTCCTATACAGCCGCACCTATTTCGGATTCACCACTTTCGGGCACACGGGCGAGAATGTCTTCTATGCCATGTACCATCCGCAAAATGATGTGCTGACTGGCTATGTCACCAACGTGCAGTTGCATGAGTATCTGTGTCGTCAGCTCAACCTCACCGACTCGCTGCCCAAGCTCACCTCCGAAATTTATGCTGACCATCATCAGGTTTTCGAAGGCTTTACCACGCGCATCGACAGCTTGGCCCCGAATCATTACAAGTTGGTGGTGAAGAACAAGAAGAACACTTTGGAAGCTGATAGTTACACGAATACGGTGACCATCAACAAGAAGAGCGTGGAACTGCCGTCGGTGGTGGTGTATGTGGACAAGAACAATACTTTTTATCTTCCCAAAAACCTCCGGAATTATCTGGAATAGGGGAGAAGACGATATTAATCATAAAGTGAATAATAATTAAAATTGATAAAAATGGAAACGACAACAAATTATGCAGGAAGCAACGGGATGCAAAATGAGACCAACCCGTTGAAAAAATGGGTGATTATTCTCGGCATCTTGGCCGGCGTGTTTTGTGCCACCACCCTCTATTTAGCCTTCTTTGCCAAGCCTGTTCTCAACAAGGAGTTTTCCAAGGTGGAGAATAGCAATATTGAATTGCAGGCAGAGTTGGATTCTTTGCTGGCAGAACATGAGCGAATCAAAGCGCAGTACGGAGATCTTTCCGACCAGCTCAGCGAGAAGGACAGCATCATCATGGCGAACGCCGCCCAGATCGAGGAGTTGATCAACTCCCAGGCCGACTATCGCAAAATCAAGAAACAGCTGGCCCGACTGCAGAATATCTCGCAAGAGTATGTGCAGGAGATGGACAAACTCTACAAGGAGAACAAGGCTTTGAAGGAAGAAAATATCTCCGTGAAGGCCGACTTGGAGCAGGAGCGTCAGGACAAAGAGAACATCCAGAAGTCGAACGAGGCCCTCAACGCCAAAATTTCCGGTGCGGCGGTTTACAAAGCCTACAATATCCGCAGTGCTGGTTACATGATCAAGAACAAAGGCAACGAAGAGCCCACCGACAAGGCGGCGCGCGTCAAGCGTATCAAAACCACCTTCATCTTGGGTGAAAACTCGCTGATTGAGGCTGGTCCGGTCAACGTGTATTGCCGTATCGCAGTCCCTGGCTCCGGCAAGGTGCTCACCCCTGGCTCTGGAGAAACGTACTCTTTCGTACACAACGGACAGCGACTGCAGTACTCCACCAAAACCGTTGTCAACTATGACAAGCAGGCCCAAACGGTGACCATGAACTGGGATTTGATGTCGGACGACAAAGCTGTCAAAGGCAAATACGTTGTACAAGTTTTCACCGATGACCAATTCCTGGGTGAGAGCTTCTTCACTTTAAAATAATTAATGTTTAGAGTTTAAAGTTTAGAGGGTTAAAAAAATCTCTAAACTCTACTCTCTAAACTCTCAACTAATCTAAAGACTCCCTTTTTCTTAAAACACAACAATGATTAGCCGAAGACACTTGAGAATCAAAACCATGCAGGCGCTCTATGCGCACAGCATGAAACCCTACGAAGATGTGCTGACCGCTCAGAGCACCCTCGTCAAAACGGTGAAGAACAGCTATGTGCTCTTCCTTTGGCTCTTCTCCATCCTGCCGGAAGTGACCTTCTACAGGAAAAACAAGTTGGAAGATCTTCGCAACAAGCACAACCCGACCGAAGAGGACCTTAACCCCAACACCAAGTTCGTGGACAACCAGGTGATCGGGCAAATTGAGGACAACGTGTTCCTGCAACCCATGTTCAAGGCCAACCACATTGACTGGTCTAACGATGGTGATTTCATCCCCAGACTTTTCCATGTCATTGAGGAGACAGATTTTTACAAAGCTTACATGGAGAACCCATTGCGGAGTTACGAAGAGGACAAGAAACTGGTTTTGGATATCATAGAGCATATTTTGGGCGAAGATGATCACATCCGCTGGTTCTTTAGTGAAAAGGACACCAACTGGCTGGATGATTATGACGAGGCCCTGATGATGTTCTACAAAAATGTTTCCAAATTCAAATTGAGAGATGGCAACGAGAACAAAATCCATCCTTTGTACAAAGATCAGAAAGAGGATGAGCAGTTTCTGCGCAATCTGTTCAGGAAGACCATCGAGCACGAAGACGAATATGAGGAGTTGATTGAGGCCAAGTTGCAGAATTGGGAGCTGGAGCGTGTCATCGGCATGGACATTTTGCTGATGAAGATGGCCATTTGCGAATTTTTGGAGTTCCCGACTATCCCCATCAAAGTGACGATGAACGAATATATTGACCTCGCCAAGTTGTACAGTTCCGATAAGAGCCAGAAGTTTATCAACGGCATTTTGGATCGGCTCATTGTGGATTTCAAGGCGGAGGGCAAGATTGTGAAAACCGGAATAGGATTATATCAAAACTAAAATGAATAGAATCAAAATAATAATATGTATTGTTTTGGGTTTGTCAGTCATGGCCGCGTGCCACCGCAAACCCGCACAAGAGGGTGATTTCAAGGTTTCGGACGTGCATATCCCCGTGACAGCCGATGGCATGTCGAAAAAAGACAAAGACAAAATGCCTGTCATCAAGTTCGAGCGTACAACGTACGATTTCGGTGAGGTGGTGCAGGGCGAGAAGCTTAGCTACACCTTTAAGTTCAAGAACACGGGAAAATCAAACCTCATCATTTTCTCTTCGGAGGCCACATGTGGTTGTACCACCTCCACGCCCCCAAAAGCCCCCATCCGTCCGGGCGAATCCGGCGAGATCAAAGTGACATTTGACTCCCAGTCGCAAAAGGGCAAGGTGGTGAAACGTATCCTTGTGGGTGCCAACACCTATCCCGCAGAAACTATTCTGACCATTACGGCGAATGTGACATCGAGTAAGAATTAAAAATTGAGAATTAAGAATTGAATCCCCTTCTATTTTAGAAGGGGTGGCCGTAGGCCGGGGTAGTAGTATAAAAATCAAGAATTCATCATTTTAATAACATTAATAAATATTAGTATGACATTATTACTTACATTATTGCAAGCAGCTGGTAACGCCCAAGGTGGCGGCATGAGTATGACTCTCATCATGATTTTGCTCATCATCGTGGTGTTTTACTTTTTCATGATCCGTCCGCAGCAGAAGCGCCAGAAACAGATGGAAGAATTCAAGAAAAGTCTGGAAAAAGGCGACAAAGTGACCACCATCGGCGGTATTCACGGCAAGATTTGCGACGTGAAGGAAAACACATTCCTGATTGAGATTGCCAATGATGTGCGCGTTGAGGTCGATAAGGCTGCCATTGCCGTTGATGAAGCCCAGCTCAAAGCCAAAAAAGAGGAGCAAAAATAGTTTCTAATGCCCAAAGAGAAAATCAAACTACCATCCATCGCCTTTCTCGTCTGTCTGGTGGTGGCCGCCATCGCTTGGGGTGTAGTGACGTTTTCGAAAGATTATAAGGTTTCCTATAATTTCAAAATTGTCTGCTACAACCTGCCCGAGGGCAAGAAGAGTGTCACCGTTTCGGATTCTGTCATATCATTGACATTCAATCAGAAAGGCTTGAAATATCTAAGTTCTCCCTTCAAAGACAAGGAGAAGAAAGTCTATATTTCGGTTTCCGAGCTCATCAAACCGAAACATAAGGTTTCTGTATATACTTTCTCCAACAAGGAGATGAAGGAGTTTCTATTGCACCACAACTTCGGTTCAGAGTTGGTGTCGGTGGACGAGCCCGAAGTGATTACCTTTTATCTGCGCTGATGTACAAGATTGCGCTCACCGGGGGCATTGGCACGGGCAAGACCTATTTGTCCACCCATTTCATCGAGATGGGCATTCCTGTGTTTTATGCCGACGACGAGGCCAAGAAACTCTACTCCGATCAGCAGTTTCTGCAAAAAATCAGGGAGGCTTTCGGCGAAGAGGTCTTTATACCCGGTCACCCGGACCAGTTGAGTTTTGAGCGATTGGCGGCGAAAGTCTTTGCCGACGAGGAGGCGTTGCAGCGGCTCAACCAGCTTGTGCATCCGGCGGTGATGAAACAATTTGAGGAATGGTCAGCCCGTCAGGACGCGCCCGCCGTCATGATGGAGTCGGCGGTGGTGTTCGAGGGAAACCTTGAACAATATTTCGACAAGATCATTGTAGCCGACGCGCCCGTGGAGTTGCGCATCCGTCGTGTGTTGGCACGCAACCCGGAGATGACGCGCGAACAGATCCTCGCCCGCATGGCACGCCAGATGCCGCAGGACGAAAAATGCCGCCGCGCCAATCTGGTGGTGTGCACCGGGGAAACGTATATTGAGGCCAATAATATGTAGAGACGGTGTGTGCACCGTCTCTATGTGAATAACGTTGGAGGTTCCGCCGCTTTCACATGATGTGGGGTAACGTTGGAGGTTCCGCCGCAACGCGGCGGAATAGGATATCACACTTCTCAACTAGCATCCGCTGGACACAACATGGCGCAGTGGTTGATGATACGATTGGCATACTCCAATCCGGTATCGCACACCTTCTTGTCTTTGCATCCGTCGTAGCCCATAGTCAGGTGCATGATACCATATCCAGTCGAAACATAAGTTTGGAGTTTGCGGTCGCGCTTGCCGGCGGCTTCCTTGTATTTCTCTATACTTGGGCGGCCCTTGCCGTCGCTCACGCCAAATACCGCATCCAAAGCGATAAGACAGGCTTTCCAAAGCGTACCGCCGGCAATGCGAACATACTTCTTGTTCCTGTAAGTGTTGGTTTCAGGGTCAAGTTTTGATTTCAAAATAATTTCTTTTGCGTTGGCCACATATCTGCGGGCCTCCGCGATGGGTTTTGCATATTCCATGATTTTGTTGTTTTTAGGTAGAGACGGTGCAGCACCGTCTCTACGGAGTTAACGTTGGAGGTTCCGCCGCTTTGCGGCGGAATGGTGAATGTGATTAGAACGGCAGATCGTCCGTGTCCGGCTCGTAGGTGGGTTCCGGAACGTTGACGGGTGGCGCGACGGCGGCCGCCTGGTTGGGCATCTGCGTGGCCACTGCTCCGGCGGAACTGTCATCACTCTTGGGCGACAAAATGGTGAACGTGCTGGCCTCAATCTCGGTGATGTACCGCTTGCTGCCGTTGTCCTCCCAGCTGCGCGTGCGCAACTTGCCCTCCAAATAGATCAGCTTCCCCTTGTTGAGGTACTTCTCGGCATTCTCGGCCAAGTTGCGCCAACAGTAGATGTTGTGCCACTCGGTCTGCTCTATCCGGTTGCCACTCTTGTCCTTGAAATACTCGGACGTGGCCAATGTGAAGGATGCTTTTTTGACGTTGTTTTCAAAGGTTCTGATCTCGGGATCCTTACCTAACCGACCGACCAGAATAACTTTATTAATTCCTGACATAGTAATTTGTTTTTAAGTTCGATGCAAAAATATAAAATTTATAGATATAATCAATTGAAATTAAAAATATTTTAATTATTTTTTCAAAACGGGTTTGTAATACGATTCCGACAGGATTTTCTGTGAGTCGGTGCGCAGCATGAGGTCTTTCAACGAGGTTTCCGGATGCTGTTTCACGTAGCTTTTGATGATCTGCAGGCCGATGTAGGCGCCGAGGCGTCCGGGCGACTGGTTGCCGAACACGCGAGTGAAGGGTGTTTCGTCCACCAACTGGCGAATCACATCCTCGTCTTTGGAGTAGATCATGTTCTTTTCCATCATGTATTGCCACACCTGGCCCTCGTACTTCTTGGCCCATTCGTACTTCTCGGGACTGTAACCCAATATATCCATTTCAGATGTGTTGGGAAACATGATTTGAGTGAAGAAGAGTTTCTTGCCTTCATAGAGCATGTTGTCCAAGGACGACACTAAGGTTTTGTCGGGCAAGTGTTTGTAAACCATAACTTTGGTAAAGCAGTCCGTGGCCATGTATTTGCGCTCGTAGCGGGCGCTGATGAACTTGGGGATTTGTGCAGCGCTGTAATTCTTGTAATCGGCCCCGAGGTACATGTCGAGGTTGATGAAGACAGTATTATCGTAGCCCCACACGTTTGGTTTTTGGATGTCGATGCCTGAGATCATGGTGATGATTTGGGGCACGGAGTCGTCTGGAAAATGGGTAAGGTATATTTTGAAAGCGGCGGTAAGCTGTCTTTGCAAGTCGTTGAGGTTGGGGTACTGCTTTTGCGTATCCCGGTAGAGCACCTTGATGACGGTATCGGAGAGATAACCTTGTAGTGCTCCCATGTATTCCGTGTTTTTCCAGCTGTTCTTGGCAATGAGGATTTCGGGTACTTGTCCATACAGTTGCTCCACGCCACGGGGCAGGTTTTTGCGGTCCAAAGCAAAGAGCGCCTGCTCGTAGCGGAATATTTTCACCTCCACATTTTTCACCTTGGTCTTCTGTTCGGCGGTCATGGACGGTGTGGCCACCTTTTCCTTGCGGTGGCACGCGGCGCAGCATATCAGCGCGCACAACAGCAGTAGGGAAATAGTCCTTTTCATTTGCATGAATTTCTTGCGGGGCAAAAATACTCAAATAACCAACACAACAATTTTTTTAACATTTATTGTGAATTAAAAAAATTTCGTATTTTCGCACGTTTTTTATATAGTTAGGAGTATAAGAATAACTATATTGCAATATATTGATAATCAATAAATAATATAATATTAACAAAAAAACTACAGTATGAAAAAAATCGACACTTTGAAAACTTTGACTCGTACGATGCAAAGTTTTGTGGCCATGATGTTAGTGACATTGATGGCTGTTGGTAGTGTGGTAGCGCAAACAACCTACTCACACACCATTACTGTTAAGACTTGGAGCGCTCTTGGCGAACAGTCTTTGAACGGAGTAAACTGGACTGCAACCGGCACCGCAACAGATGGCGGTTATTTCGGCTACGACAACACGAAAGGCCAACAGTTCGGTTCCGGCTCTAAGCCGTTCTCCGCACTGACACTCACAACTTCCGAGATTGCCGGAACCATCACTTCTGTGAAGGTGAACACCTCCGGCGCAAACAGTGTTAACGCCACATTCAAAGTGAAAGTGGGCGACACCTATTTCACCTCTGGCGAAGCGGATCATATTGCCGTGACCAACACTGCCACCGACTATACCTTTACAGGTTCCGCTTCCGGCGCAGTGGCTTTGGAATGGGCTCAGACTTCTTCAAAAGCCCTCTACATCAAATCCATCGAGGTTACTTATACTCCCGCAGGTGTGGCAGTGGCCGCCCCGACATTCGCTCCGGGGGCCGGACTCTATTACACGGCACAAAATGTGGCTATCTCCTGTGAAACCGCAGATGCCATTATCCACTACACACTGGATGGCACGGCTCCTACAGCCCAGTCTCCTATCTACAGCACTCCTATCGCTGTGAACACTACTACCACGATCAAGGCTATCGCTGTTAAAGGCACTGACAGCAGCACCGTGGCTTCCGCAACCTATACCTTCCCGGTGGAAGTGGCCAACATTGCCGCTTTCAAGGCTGCCAACACTGCAACCAACAGCACCGTTTACAAAATCACGGGCGATGTGACCTTCGTGTTTAAGAATGGTGCAAACATCTACGTTCAAGATACGACCGGCGGTTTGCTGATTTACGATCAAGGTACCAGTGTCATTACCCGTACTTATACGGAAGGTGATGTCATCTCCGGAGGTGTTTACGGTTCCTGTACACTGTACAATGGTTTGGTTGAGTTGATTCCGACCAGAGATCTCGCCGCATCCACCATCAACACCGGTGCCGTGGCTCCTATCGTGGCCACCGTTGCCGACATCAAAGCTAACTACGCCCAGTTTGAGTCTAAGTTGGTGACGATTTCCGATGTGACCTTTGCAGGCGGTTCCTTCAATACCAGTTCCGCTACCAACATCAATGTGGAGCAGGATGGTGAAACCATGCAGGTGCGCAACGTTTACAAAACTTTGTCCATGACCATCCCCGCTGGATTCAAGGCTAATGTGACCGGCTTTGTGCTGCGTTACAACAACAACTTCCAGTTGGCTCCGCGAGCCAATGAAGATGTTCAATTCGGTGCGGTGACCTTGCCCTATATGGTTGACTTCGACCAGAATGTTGACCCGGGTTTTGTTATTGCCAACGGTAACTACACCGACAAATGGTATATTGGCCAGGCACAGGGTTTCGACAACAACAAGTTGTACATCTCCTCCAACAACGGAGTGACCAACAAGTATGATGTCAACGCCTATTCAGATGTGTTGGCCTACCGTGATGTTATCATTCCGGAAAACGGTGCCGTATTGAACTTCGACAGCCGTACAATGGGTGAGAATGGTGATGTATTAGTAGTATATATATATAACTACAGCGCCGATGAATATTACACGATATTTTGGGAATATGATGAACCCGAATGGAACCATATCAATATGCCCATCAGTCCTGAATATGCCGGCCCGGGCCAATTGGTGTTCCGTTGGGTTAACAACGGTAACGGACAGGGTGAGCAATTCCCGATAGCCATTGACAACATCTCCCTCACGGAGGCCGTTTGCGCACAACCTATCGCGCTGACACCTACCGTGACCGGTGAGACAGCTGTCATCACATGGAACACCGCTGACTCCACCCAGAATAGTTGGACACTCGAGTACAAACTTGAAGATCATAACGAGTGGTACAGCATGAACACCACGGTTCCTACTGCCACCCTCACAGCTTTGCAAGGCAACAGCACTTATGACCTTCGCGTAAAAGCCAACTGTGGTAACGAGAGCAGCGAGTGGACAGAAACACAATTCAATATTGGTTGTATAAACTTTGTGCCGAATATTTTTGATACTACCGTGACAGTTGGAACAGGAACTTCTACTTCTTCTGGTGTTCCTTTCAACACCCTTTACGGATATTCGTTTACAGAGCAGATCTACCCTGCTTCTGAAATTAATGTAGAAAGTGTTATTAAATCCATCAGTTTTTATCACAAACCCAATAACACAACCGCTGCCCAAACCAATAACATAGTAGTTTATATGAAAAATGTCGAGAGATCAACATTCTCAACCACAAACTACGAGGCAGTATCTGAATC
Source organism: Bacteroidales bacterium (assembly GCA_017554325.1). GTDB lineage: Bacteria > Bacteroidota > Bacteroidia > Bacteroidales > WCHB1-69 > F23-D06. The sequence continues at coordinate 8,584 of JAFZIP010000011.1, read as the reverse complement.
TGATATTGTATTTAGTGGCAGTTGGACTATTCCCGGTACCGAAGGTTGGGCTACAATTGTACTTGACAAACCTTTTAAATATGATGGCCATAGCAACCTCATGATTGCAATGCACGAAAATACGAGTGGTTATTCTACCCGTTATTTTACTTACACAGATGAAACAGCCGCTACTATTTCTTTCTATAGTGATTCCTCCGATCCCAATCCCTATAGTTTAGGCAGCTATTCTGGAAGTAAAACAGTAAGAAATTTACGCGGCAATATTCAAATAGCCTTCTATGAAGATAATTCCTATTGCGCCGACCAACTCGCTTGCGCAGCACCCGACAGTCTGACCATTACGGATATCACCATTGATGGTGCCACCATTTCTTGGAACGGCGACGCTGCCAACTACTCCTTTGAGTACAAGACTGGCGAAGCTGAGTGGACTGTGGTCAATGTGAGTACCAACACTTACACCCTCACAGGCCTGACCCAGAAGACCGACTACCTCGTGCGCGTGAAAGCTATCTGCGGCGAAAACAACTACAGCCTCTATACCGAGGAAGTTCCTTTCACCACGCTCAGCATTTGTCCTGTGGTGACCAACATCGAGACTTCCAACCTCTCCACCACCACCACCATTTCCTGGACACCAGGTAGCAACGAGAATGAGTGGAATCTCCGTTTCCGTCCGGTTGGCTCCAATGAATGGGTGAACCTCCATATCAGCGGTATCGCTTCCACCACCTTCGGCGGTTTGCAAGACCAGACGAATTACGAAGTGGAAATCATGGCTCTTTGCGATCCTACCGACGAAGACAACCAAAGCTCTTGGGCACACTACGAGTTCACCTCCGGTTGCGCTCCGTTCGAGCTTCCTTTCGAAGAGGGCTTCGCTTCCACAACTCGTCCCGACTGCTGGGAATCCAATGGTATCATCTTCAATGGCACGGTTGCTGTGGCTGACTCTGCCGCTGAATGGTTGATGACTCCGCCGGTACAAATCCCTGGCGACAACAAAACCTATATCGTGGTTGACATGCAAGGCACTGCTTCCCTCATGGCTTCCTACAGAGGTACGCAAATGAACCGTTTCACCGAGATTGCCACCTTGGGCAACGATGAAACCGGCCATTATATCATTGAAGTTCCCGCTTCTCTGAAAGACAAAGCCGTCAACTTCATGTTCCTGGCTTCCGAAAACTTCAGCATCGACAATGTGGAATTCACCCAGTGCGCTTTCGTTCCGGTCAACCTCACCGCTGCCAATCCGCTCAACAACGCAGTTGAACTTTCTTGGAACGGTATCAACAACAACGGTTGGGTAGTGGAATACGCCGAGCTCGGTACCGACAACTGGACTTCCGTCAATGTTGAACAAACCACCGACACCGTGACTTACACGCTCACGGGTCTTGAGGGTAGTACTGACTATAAATTCCGTGTACGTACCATTTGCGCTGGCGGTTTCATGAGCCAACCTTCCAACGAGGCTTACGTGACCACCCGTTGCGACGCAGTTTCTGTGCCGTACGAAGATTTCAACGGTAGCATTAGAACACTGAATTGCTGGACTCCGTACTTTACCGGTACAAGCGATCGCAGTTATGTGACTACTACCTATGCCGGTAAACTGCAGATGTACAACTATTATAACAGTACACTTGATGCCACCGACAACACCGCTCTCGGCGATTTGTATGCTATCCTGCCTATGATGGACACCGCCCTGAGTGCATTGCAGATCAACTTCACAGCTGAAACCTACTTCTCCAACGATCCTGATGTTGTGTTCCAGTTGGGTGTGGTGACCGACATCAACCGTCCGGCCCAGACCTTCAGACAGCTTGGATCTGACTATACTGCTGTTTACACAGCTGCTAGCTATACATACATCCTCAACAATGTGGATTATGCTGGCAATCTGGCCTTCCGCGTGAAGAAATCCACTGAGACGAAAGACTTGCGTCTCTCCAACATCAAGGTGGAACTCATTCCTGCCTGCCAGAAACCTCGTAACGTGGAGGCTATTCCTTTGACCGAAAACTCCATGAATTTGAAATGGACCAAGATTGGAACTCAACCGCGCTGGGAAATCAAATACATGAAAGTCTATAGTGAATATTCCGACTTTGATCCCGACTATGCCGGAACGCTTGCCACCGCCAACTCCTCTCCTCGTACCTTCAACAATCTCGAATATGGTGCATGGTATGTGTTCTACATGCGCACCAAGTGTGGTGAAGGCGAATACAGCGATGGTTGGGTTGGACCGGTCAAAAAACAACTTTTGATGGAATACAACATTGCCAATACCACTACGGTGAATTCTTGCCATGGTAAGGTTGTGTATCAACAAGATACTGCTGAAACCAACATTATGACAATCCATGCCAGCAGTCCTAATAGCTGGGTGGCCTTGACTGGCAATGTGAACATGGGTACTACTGATACTCTCTATGTGTATGAAGGTCCGGTTGTGGATGCTTCCAAGCTTCTCGTCCCGCTTTTCGGTACCCGTACTGATCTCTACATTACACCTCTTTGTGAAAGCGAGTTGACGCTTCAATTGAAGAAAGCTGCCAACAGCAATCCTACTCTGAATTTGGAGATCTCTTGTGAAGCCGTACCTACCTGTTCTGCTCCGACCGATTTGGCATACAATGAGCTGACGAACACTCTTACTTGGGAAGCTGGTTGCTGGGGAACAGCTGAAAGCTACACCATCCAAATAGAAAATGCACAGGGAGTTACGGTTCAGTCACTGACTTCTACCACCACCAGCGTGGTTATACCTATTGAAAACCTCTCCAATGGTACTTACTATGCCACGGTTATGCCTGTATGCAATGGCCAACTTGGTGATGGCAAATGGATTTCCTTTGACAGAGTTGCTTGCGCTGATCCGACAAACTTTACAGCGAATATCACTGGTACTACTGCCCAACTCACTTGGAGTGGTAATGCTGCATTAGGTTATGAGGTGGGTTACAAGCTGCATGGTGCTTACACTTGGAACACAGACAATGTGACCACTACCAGCTACACCATAACTGGGCTGGACGACGATGTTGATTATGATTTCCGCGTGAGAGCAATCTGTAATGCTTCTGATCAAAGTGCATACGTTACAACCACAGAACATGTGGGGTGTATGAATTCCGCAGTAGTAAGCACAACAGTTTCTTTAGGTTCAGGTACTTCTACAAATTACTATTTGCCCACCTATATTTATTATAATTATTCTTTGACTGAACAAATTTATACTGCTAGTGAAATTGGTATGGCGGGTAGTATCAATAGCGTATCTTTCTATTATACAGGTAGTACTTCGAGAACAGTAGATGTTTATCTTACTCATACAGATAAAAATACGTTCACTGGTTCGTATGATTGGGTTCCTGTTACAAATGCCGACAAAGTATTCAGCGGATCCTTTAGCCCAACGGCAAACGCATGGAATACTATTACCCTTGATACTCCTTTCCAATATAACGGTCGCGATAATTTGTTGTTGGTTGTGGACGATAATACAGGATCTTATCAATCTAGTGTATATGCTTATGTATATAGTGCCTCCAATCAGACTTTGCGTGTTTATAGCGATGGAACAAACTACAATCCTTCCTCTCCCTCCTCATATTCTGGTACTAGAATGAGTGTAAAGAACCAAGTGCAGTTTGGGATTACAGGTGAAGTTTGTGACCCTACTGTTTCCTGTCCGGCGCCGAGCAATGTGGAGTTGAGCAATGTTGATATTGACAATGCCGTGGTTTCATGGAACAGAGGCGGCAGCGAAACATCCTGGACGGTAGTTTACTCATTGGATGGCGCAGCTGAAGTTACCGTTGCGGCTACCGATACCTTCATCACCATTACCGGCCTGGAGGCCTCTTCTACTTATACGCTCAATATCAGTGTTTATGCTAACTGCAATCAGCAGTCGGAGGGTGTGAGTGAGATGTTAAACATTAACACGCCGCCGTGCTCCGGAGGTGCAAGCATAGTCTTTACAGGAACAAGTTCTTCTAATTATATCCCAACATACATCCTTTATAACTATAGCTATACTCAGCAGATTTACTTGGCTAACGAAATCAATGCCCCCAATGGAGGACAGATTGAATCCTTGTCATTCGAAGTGAATAACACATCTTCCGCCACTCGAAATATAGATGTTTATCTCATGCACACAACTTCCACATCTGTTTCTTCAGGATTCCTGCCGTTGAATAATGCCACTTTAGTGTATTCTGGTAATACGCTGCTGCAGGGTGTTGTTACCCTTAATTTCACCACTCCGTTTGAATATAATGGTTCTGATAATCTAGTATTGATAGTGGATGATAATACAGGTTCATGGGTAAGCAGTATTCCGTTTAAAACACACACTGGACCTTCAGGTTGTTCCCGTTATGTTTACAATGATGACACCAACTACAATCCGTCTTCTGTGACGGGTGGTACAGCAACAACGTCAAGAAACAATATCAGTTTCACCGTTTGTCCTCCTCCCGCATGTCCTACGCCCGCAAACTTTGTTTTCAACAGCTCAAACAACACATTGACATGGACAGGCTCGGCTGACAGCTACACGCTTCAATATCGTGAGGCAGGAACGGAGGCTTTCACCACCGTTACCACCACAACAGAGTCCTATAGCTTCACAGGTCTTTCCGCCAATACAACATACGAGTATCAAATTCAAGGTGATTGTGGAGATGACGGATTCTCCCGCATGAGCGCACTGCAGTCTTTCCGCACTCAATGCGAAGCATTTGACATGCCGTTTGTGGAAGATTTCGAGGCCACCAGCACAAGTTTGGCTTGTTGGACAGCAATGGATTTAGATGGAGATGGCCAAGGTTGGTTCTTCGTTAATACACAGGATGGAAACACACTGATTGCATCAGCTTCTTATGATGATGATAACGGAGTTGCTTATGATGCTGACAACTGGTTAATTTCTCCGGCTATTAACATCACATCAGGAGCGGTGTTAACCTACACAGCTGGCAGTGTATCTGCTAGCTATCTTGACCATTATAGTGTGTATGTAACCACATCTTTGTCTGACCTTTCGTCTGCAGTTGTTTTGGTTAACAACCAAGAAGCCCCTGCATCTATGACCGAATACACATTCGATTTGAGTGCATTTGCCGGTCAAACCATTAACGTGATTTTCAGACACAATGATTATGACGAATATTGGTTCTTGTTAGACGATGTTTCCGTCATGATACCTCCTACATGTTCCACGCCAAATGCATTGGTCTTTGCCAATGACACACTTTCTTGGGAAGCCGGAAGTATGGGTACACCTGCCGGTTACAATGTACGCTACCGTATTGAAGGTGATGAAGAGTGGACAACTGTTACAACTGCAAACAATACCTATGAGTTTATTAACCTCCAATCTTCCTCAACCTATCAGGTGCAAGTGCAGACCAATTGTGGCAATGAAGATCTTTCCGAATGGAGTGATATGCTGGAAATCCATACGCCTACTACTTGCTTCACGCCGACTGAGTTGACTGTGTCTGATGTAACCGTTACCGGTGCTACCATCACTTGGAATGATAGTTACAACCAAACCAACTATGCCGTTGAATACAAGGCCGAAGGTGAAACTGCCTGGACAACCGTGGCCGGTGATACCACTCGCACCTTAACCCTTACCAACCTCAACGACCGCACCACTTACACCGTGCGTATGAAGACTGTCTGTAGCGAATACGACGAATCTGAATACACCGATGAGGTTGAATTCACCACCTACTGTTGGGGTTATTCAATCGTTAGCGGAGAAGGTACGGTTGAAATCAAAGGCACTACGAGTACCAATTCAGGATATTTCCCGACCTATAATCTCTATAATTACAGCTATACACAACAGATTTTCAAGGCTAACGAAATAAATACACCTGATGGATGTACCATTAATTCCGTAACTTTCGAAGTTTCCAGCGACTATACGACTGAAGACATCCGTAACATTGATTTATATTTGATGGCCACTACGGAGGAATCCATTTCAGCATATTTGCCCATAAATAATGCTGTAAAGGTTTATTCCGGAGAAGTTTATTACGGAGGTCAAACCGTCACGGTCAATTTCACTACTCCGTTTGAATACGATGGTACCAGCAATCTTGTTTTGATAGGAGATGATAATACAGGCTCTTGGTCATCAACAGTTTATTTCAGAGTTCATACTGGTCATGCCAATTGCTCCAGATACGTTTATCAAGACGATACTAATTACAATCCTGCAACGGTCACAGGAGGAAATACTTCTTCTTACCGTAACAATGTCGTATTCGGTGTAAGTACAAGAGTTGTGAACTGTCCTCCTGACTACGATTTGGCTATCGAATCTATCGAGCCGATTGCCGATGCTTGCGACTTGAGCGACGCCAAGGTGGTTGTGAAACTGAGAAACAACTCCTACCTCAACGCCGTGAACGGCTTCACCGTGAGCTACGCTGTGAACGGTGCCGAAACTCCTGTCACCGAGACGGTGAATGCTACCATCCTGCCGTTAGAGACCTACGTCCACACCTTTGCTGCAACTCCGCTCTTCATAGACGGTTCCAACGACATTGTGGTGAATGTGGTTTATGAAAACGACGAGGTGGAAGACAACAACACCATCGCTCTGAACGACATCCGTCAAGTGGTTCCCGCTACGGTGCCTTACGAGCAAGACTTCTCCAATGTGGTGCTGGGTCGCGACGCTTGGACACAAGGTGCCGAGAACAACAACCCGAACCTCTGGATAAACAACAACGGCGTGCTGACCTTTGTGGACAGCGACACCATCGATGCCCAGAACTATGTCATCACCCATTGTATCGAGATTCCGGCCGGTCAAATGCAAGTGTCCTACGACTACAACGCACTCAGCAACATGCCTGAGAACATGAACGTCTATATGGGTACTACCCCGGACATCGCTTCCATGACCCTTATCGGCTCCCACAGCAACTTCACCAAGGATGCCGACGGATACACCTACAACTACCTCTTCAACAACGAAAACGCCGGTATCTACTACTTCGCTATCGAAGCAACCAGCGTCAAGGGTAACATGGGTGTCACCTTCGACAACCTGGCCATCATGCCTATGGTCGATGTGACCGTGATAGCTGGTCCTAACGGTACGGTAACTCCGAACGGCACCGTGAAGGTTCCGTACAGAGGCGACCTCACGCTCAACATCATCCCGAACGACATGTATCATACCGCTGGTGTTTGGGTTGACAGTGTACGTGTGATGAACGAAGACCCGTACAACGCAAGCTTCATGATGTACACTCTTGAAAACATCACCGAATCCCATACGATCGAGGTGAGATTCAAGATGGAATTCCACATCAACAAGTATGCTTACAACTACAGTGACCAATATGCCGAGGTAGGCGGTCGTTTCGAACCGGCAGAGGCTGACACTCTGCTTGATCCTTCCGGCCATGTGTTGACCATGATCGCTGACGAGCACTACTCACTCCACAGCCTCGTGGTGGGCATCATCCCGCCGGCTTCCGAGGGCGCTATCATCGACGGTGACAATGTAATTGCCAATGTTAATTACGACGAAGCTACCCGTACCTACACCTACACGTTCGATACGCTCTACGTGTCCAACTACTACGTACAGGCTTGCTTCAAGAAAGACACTGTCGCTATCAACTACGCTACCCTCACCGGTATCGGTGTCTATGACGGCGTAAGCGTTGCCGCTGGCGAAACCCACAACACTTGGGTTGACTATGGTTCCGACTTCACCTCTACCATCCAGCCTGCCGACGGTTACTACAACATGGGTGTGACCGTGAACGGCGTGGACAAGGACATCATCGACCACTATGACTTCGACAGCCTCATCACCACTCAATATGTGATGGCACAGTTCGGTCACAAGGTGACGGCTTCCATCCAGAACTTCAACAATGCTGAATATCTCGGCAGCGACGAGGTGCGCGGCACCATCGCCCCGGCCGAGCAAATGATCCTCTCCGGTAGCAGTTGCTCCGTTGCAGGTACCATCCAAGAGCACTTCCACATGAGCAACTTCTTCGTGAACGGTGTGGATATGCTGTCTGCTGTGACCTTCGACGGCTACAACTTCAGCTACACTATCGATTCTCTCGTGGCTAACACCGACATCGTTGCTGTGGTCCGTATCGACACCATCGCTATTTACTACACGGTGGATGGTGGCAACGGCTATGTGAACGGCGATTTGATGGAGGCTCCTGCTATGGACACCCTCTACATTGAGTACGGTTCCGACTTCATGAGCCAGTTCGCAGCCGCAACGGGCTACCACATCGTGAACGTGACGGTGAACGGCACGGCCTACGGCGAGGTTCCGTCCTGGTTGACCGAGTTCATCACGGCACCCCAGTACGTCACGGCCACCTTCGCCCTGAACGAGTACGACATCACGACTGCGGCCCACGGCAACGGTAGTGTGAGCGACGGCGTCCATGTGGTATACGATCCTCAGAGCATCTACACCTTCACGGCAACTCCTGCCGAGGGCTACCATATCAGCCAGATTTTGCGCAACAACGAGAGCCTGGTGATTGCC